>DERO01000050.1 GCA_002360945.1 Leclercia adecarboxylata
CAGGATCCCGCGGTCGATATAAGGGGTGGCTACCCAGGCTTTAGTGAATTGCAGCAGCAGGCCCAGCTCATGGCGTTTATCCATGCTGAAAACTTTGCGAATGGCGTTGGTATAGCGCCAAAGGTCTTTGGTATCAAACGCCTTAACTTCCGGGAAGTTTTCAGCAGCGAGCAGCAGATCCTGGACATAGCCGTTATCGGTATCCATCTCCATCGCCTGCAGCTCAGCATTCTCGCCGCGTGTGATGTGGTGGCGCAGTTCGTCTACCGTCAGTTGGGCCAGCAGTTGTTTGCGGAATGGCAATTTGCATACCGCGTAACGAGTAAGCTCATCGCCGTTTTTGAGAACGCGCAGGCCGTTCTCATACCAGTAGTCCGGTTCATCCTTGGCTGGGAGCTTGCCGATCTTCCAGTCTTCAACCAGCTGATTGCGGTCACCGGCCTTAATCCAGCCCGACATGAACGTGGCCAGCAGCGCGGGTTCGTGTTCATTATCCTGCGGGAAAACGTCTTTGATGGCCTGGACCAGTTTCCACTCGGCATGCAGGCTGAGATCGCTCACATCAGGAACATCATTTTTGGCCTGCAGCAGGTTTTGGAAGTAAACAATTCCCTCATCCATTACCAGTTCATTAGCGACTATCAGCTGATCCTGGCTGATCTCCGAATGGTATTTGTCGCTCAGAAGATGGACGGCGTAGCGGACAGCCGGGGTGCGATTTTCAAGCAGAGAAGTGTTGCCCGCATCAACGGTATCAATGGAGGTTTCCGTCGTGGCGGGGAGACCCGCATCGCTGGTGGTGGTAATGGTGCTGGCCGGGGCGATGGTGGTTTCACCCTGATCCGCGGCACCGGGGATCACGTTCCAGGTGCGCTGGTCGTCGGCCAGGGCGTAGCGCTTACAGAACTCAAAGCAGACGGAACCTTCCTCTGGCAGATCGTTAATAACTGGCATGTCGGTGCGGATAGGCTTGGAGTAGTCCTTACCGCGGCCAGTTTCGATGCCAGCATCTTCCAACGCAACATCGAGCGTCAGGGCGGCGCGCGCTTCGCTTTTTGCAGTGAACCAAATCACTGCATCTTGCTTACCTGATTTCTGGGTTGCCTTAATCTGATAAAAAAATTCCATGGTGGAGCCTCTTTTGGGTGTAAGATACCCAACAGCTAATGAGCGCTGCTTAGGTAGTGGTCATTGGTCAAAACTCGATTCCGGAAAGCTTTGGTCGGCTGACCGGGTACTGAACCCGCCTTGCGCGGGTTTTGTGCTTACAGGGAGCTGGTTTTGTTTACCAGCTGGGAGACAAGTACGCTTTCCAGCGCATCAAGCACCGGGTCGAACGCGGTGTTCGACGGGATCTTGCTCACTGCGCGGATTACTGCGGAAACTGAGATATCACCTTCACGCAGACTGTAACCACCACCGGGCCCTCTGTGTGAGGTTACAAGGTTGCCGCTGCGCAGCCGCTTGAAGATTTGCTCCAGGTAGGAAACCGAGAGCTTCATTTCTTTACTCAGCGTGGCCAGCGGAACTGGTGTGCCGCAATAGATTCTGTCCAGAACAGCAACAGCCTGGACGGATGCCATCACTCTTTTCATTCCAAATTCCATAACGGATCCCTTCAGGGCCAGTCAGGCCATTGGTAAAAACTCGATTAAAAATGTAACGCTGGCTGTTGGTCGGCAGCCGATTTGTACGGGTAACACTGTCCTTTCACGTGCTGCTCTACGGCAGCTGCTTCACAAACCGCCTCGGTCTTATTAACCCCGAGCATGATGTCTGAGCATTCCCCGGTGAGGGCGCAGACGGTAACGATTAAGGCGAAAAGCGAGTTCATGCGTTGAGCTCGGGATTACCTTTCTGCGCCATGAAGTAGCAGAACTTGCGGATCAGGACTTCAACGATGTTGAGGCGAATAGCCTGCTGTTTAACGGGGTTACGTGCGTAGTCGATCATGGTTATCTCCTTGTTGCCCTTTGCGTCTGGCCGACGGAACGGTAAAGCCTGCTGCGCGATAGTTTTTGTCATCTCATCCGGTGTTTCGTATGCCGCCGGCAGCTACTACGTGGGCGTCCTGCCTGGATGACGTGTTGGGATGGGAGAATTATTATCGAAGTAATCGATAATAGTCAAATTAAATTGATAGACAGGGGCGTAAAAAAGCGGTAGGTCAGAATTAGCCTACTACAGCGGAACAGAAGAGCGTTGAAGGATTACTTAGCTGGAGGGATCAGATTTCTTTTTTGTAAATAAGAGGTTGCGAAATCATCAAGTTCCTTAAGGCGAAGCTCTATCATCCTGATTATTTTTTCTTTTTCATCGTCGGTAGGAAGTTCTTCAAAAACCTCGAGAAGTTTGGATTGCAACTCAGTCGCCGGTTTAAATGAAGGCTTTGGCGCCCATGGATCAAGGTCTTCTTTAGGCTCGTTATCTTCCATAAAGAACCATGAAAGCGGATACCCCGTTGCAGCGGGAAGGCGGTTTAAAATTTCAGAGCGAGGCAATATGTCGGAGTTACACCAACCATTAACAGATTGAGCTTTAACGCCAAGCCTGCGTGCCAGCTCAGATTGGGACATCCCGAGATCATTAATCGCTTTTAGTAATCTCTTTCCGAAGTTCATCTCTTTATCCATTCAGATACTTAAAAACAATTATACAGATTTTTTCTGTAGTCTCTCTTATCGAAATAATTTGACGTTATCGATTAAATTTGATTTATTAGCCTTCATTGATACCAACAGAGATGAACCAATGAAGACATCAATTCAAAAAAAGCTCTTAAGCGTCTGCAGCCAGGCTGAACTTGGGCGCCGGATGAAGAGAAGGGCCCAGACAGTAAACGGCTGGTTTAAAAATAAAATCCCTGGAGAACTGGTTCTCAAAGTGAGCGAGGTAGTGGATTTCAAAGTAACTCCTCACGAGTTGCGCCCTGATCTGTATCCAAACCCCACCGATGGTTTACCTCAAAAGGATGCCTGACCATGCACTCGGTAACTTTTCAACATATTAACCAGCAGACCGCCGCTCCGCTGAAATCGAAAAATCATTATGAACCTCGCCGCAGAGACAACTTACGCCGCCAATCTATCTTGGCAGCTGTTCGTGAATGGGAGCTCACTCTTCCCGGGCAGGCGCAGGACGTTATTACGCAGCTGGTGGCCGAACAGTGGGCTCTGGAGGGTGGCAGAGGGATAACAGTGAACAAGCAGAACCTCTATCGCTACCTGAAAAACGAAACCAACTCCAGCAAGTACACGGCTCACGTCATGCAGCTCGCAAACGCGATCGGTTTGGCAATGCCCATTGAGATCGCCAGAAAGCATGGCCTTCGACAGGGTAAAACCGATATCGAGCTGGTGGCCGATGCAATAAAAGAGACTGGCGAGCATCACCAGGCAAAGTTGCTGGGCCTGCCGAGTAAGAAACAAGCGAAGGAGGGTTTTGAAAACCTCCTATCCAACGCAGCATTGTTACCGGGAGAACTTGCCGGCGTGATGATCGCCCACCTCCAAGCATTAGCACCACTTTTTACGTAATCGAGTTTTGACCAATGACCATACGACCCGGTACGCCGGGCAACAGGAGTAAACATGGCAGCGCTGCCCTATATGCAACTCTACATTGCTGATTACCTGGCGGACACCATGCATCTGTCTACGGAAGAGCACGGCGCTTACCTGCTGCTGATGTTCAATTACTGGCAGACAGGAAGACCGATCCCTAAAAACAGGCTGGCGAAAATAGCACGGCTGAGCAACGACCGTTGGAACGCCGTTGAGCCTTCGTTAAAAGAGTTTTTTAACGACAACGGTAGCGAGTGGTCGCAAGAGCGAATTGAGAGGGATCTGGAGGCAGTGAAAACTTCGCTCAGTCAGAAGTCCGCAGCAGGAAAAGCATCAGCGCAGGCGAGAAAGGCCAAAAAAGAAACTAAAGGTCAACGGAATGATAACGGGTGTTCAACGGGCGTTGAATCACCGTTGCAACAGGAGGCCAACGGAAACCCAACTAATAAAGATACAGATACAGATACAGATACAGATACAGATCTAAAAGAAAACCCAGATATAGAGGAGCGCGAGCAAAACGAATATTTCCCGCCGTTTGGAAAATTCCCGATCACCAACGAGTGGATCCCCGGCGCTGATTTCGTAGGACAGGCTGCGCTCTGGGGCATCAACCTTGGTGAGCGTCCGGGTTATACCGCTGTAGAGCTGCAGCAGTTCCGTGATTACTGGCAATGCGAGGGGAAAGTAAAACACCACATCCAGTGGGAGCAGACCTTTGCGTCCAGTCTGCAAACATCTCGTGCTAAAGCGGCCGCACAGGCGAAAGGCCAGCGCCGCCAGCCAGCCCTGACAGTATCGACACCCGATACTGAAATACCACCGGGATTTAGGGGGTAGCGATGAAAACGACGAATGACGTTCTGGGCCGCCTTCAGCGACTGATCCCTGAAGGCATTCAGCCAAAGTTCACCAACGCCAAGGAGTTGATGGCCTGGCAGCAGGAGGAGGGGCGAAAGAGAGCTGCGGAGCTGGAAAAAGAAAATCAGCGCGCACGCTCAGAGAAGATTTTTGGGCGGTCCGGTATTTGCGATCTGCACCGCAATTGCACCTTCGCGAATTACCAAGTGAGCAACGAGGGGCAAAAGAACGCGCTGACCTTGGCAAAGAGTTATGCCCAGAACTTCGGCAGCGGGTTTGCCAGCTTTGTGTTCAGTGGTGGCTGCGGTACCGGGAAGAATCATCTGGCTGCGGCAATAGGCAATTTCCTGCTGCAGCGTGATTACTCTGTTCTGGTGGTGACCGTTCCGGACCTGATGCTGCGCGCGCGGAAATGCTATGACGAAGGCCAGTCAGAATCTGCGTTGCTGGACGATCTTTGCAAAGTGAGTCTGCTGGTACTGGATGAGGTCGGGGTACAGCGCGAAACACGTAACGAGTGGGTATTGCTTAATCAGATTATCGATCGCCGCCTGGCGGCAATGAAACCAGTGGGGGTACTGACAAACCTGAATTTTGACGAGTTATCGAAAACCCTGGGTGAGCGGGTAATGGACCGGCTGACCATGGATAACGGGATCTGGGTGAATTTTGCCTGGGGCAGCTACCGCAAAAACGTGAGCCATTTGCGGCTTGTGAAATAACCAAACGAGTTTTGACCAATGACCAAACCATTAACCCAGAAAGAACAGGTGGCGATTTTTGTGCGCTATCAGCCGAACTGCGCCGTCGGCGACGTTTCCGAAGCGCTGGATATGTCAGGTGCAACAGCAGGAAAGCTACTGCGCGAGCTGAGTGACGATGGGGTAATAACCCGATCCCGCAACAGCGTCCAGTACACCTATGCGGCGGTACCGCATGCCGATATTCCGGATGTAATCCTTCCGTGCATGGAGGAGAAAAGCGACTCGATCATGATGCAGGCTGCCGAGCAGAAGGCGAAGGCGCTGGAAGAAAAGGGGCTGTGGCGCCGCGCTGCAGCGGTGTATTCGGACATGTTCGGCATTGCCTGCAACTCTTTGGAGGTTGCCCGCATCGCCAAACGCCGCAAAGAGTGCCTGCGCCAGGCGGGAAGGGCCTGACTGATGCCAAGACCAAAAACTCACAGGGAGCGCACCCTGTTCATCGCCTGGATTATCGAGCTGGTGAAAAAGCAAGGCCGCGCTACGATCAATGATGTCGTCGCCATGTTCGGCCTACATCGCACCACCGCCGAGAAGTACATCCGGGCTGCCATAGAGCAGGGTCATCTTATCCGCCACGGACGCTGCGGCGTCTTCCGCAACCAGCGGGCAGCTATTGACTTTGACATGGAGCGTTACACCCATCGTATGACGGCGAAATGAAACTAAAGCTTGAGAGTTAACTATCAACAAGCCGCCCGGAAAGGATTTTAGGGCGGCTATGAGCGAAAGGCGGGCAATAATAGTTATCACATATAGTCATCAAGGCCGATGAAATATATATAATTTATTACCTTATAGTTCTATAGGAAGCACTGAAAATTGATGACTAAAAACCAACTCTTGCTAAACAAATGAACTTTAATTAATGAGTTTAATTGAATGATTCTTAACTCCAAGTGCAAGGTGGTTAATGTTTTCTCCGCAAGAAAAATTTGTTATCACAGAGTTGCATATCCCCACCAAGACCCAAGGATTAGATTTAGACTTGCACTTGAATACCTCCCTCATAAAGAGAGAGGTATCGAAGATTATTTCTCACTTATTTTTTCGTTATTCATCACTCACACCCCATTAAGGAAATGTTATGTTTTCTTACCTCGAATTAGGAGAACTAAACCTAGCGTTGAAAATCATAAATTCTTCCCCTGCCAAATTAAAGTCTTAGTGTTTTATAAAAAACCAAGAATGTCTTTTAAAGCATCTTCTTTTCTTTCAATCAAAGAAACATTACCTTTATAAGCATCCATGTAAATATTCTCTGTAACCTCAGTAATTTGATTAATTAAATACTCTCTTCGGTTTAATTTTTCAATCATTTCAGTAATGAGAATATAATATGGCTCATGCTTCACTCCATTCTCATCAATGTAGGGCTTTAGTTCTTCATAAATTTTATAGTCCCCATTTAATATCGCCTTGGTATATCTAGAATCCAATACTTCATTAATGATCAGATCATTAAATGGGTTGGTTCGCTCACCTTCATAATACCTTGTAAATATTGAAAGCGGTTTCATTACTGGCTTAAAAGGACCTATTGAAGATATAAAGATATCGAATAAATCTGAGTCACTATCCTCTTCTGAGATTTTTACATCGCTGATTTGCCTTTCATTCAGTGAAATTTTTACTTCACCAGTCAATTCATTATAGATATACTCAATTAGCGCCTCTTTATTACTAGGGTATTCATCTAAACCAGCCTCTTCACATAATGGTTTGCAAAGAAGCTTGAAAGTATTTTCCTTGTCAATTTCGTAGAGATACCTGGCGGTGGCAGATAATTTTGACTCATGTTTTATACTTTTTAATATTGCTTCCATGAAAATTTGTTTTTTATCAAGAGACAATGACTTAACGTATTCTGCTGCATGATACTCTTGGATTGATTTATGTAAAAAAACATAACGGTCATAACCATCTTTTTGAATCAAACATGTGATATCGATGAAGTCATAAGCCATATCCTCAGGCTCGCAATCCTCTATGCCACAAAGACTAAGAGATTGTTTTGTATAATCCAATATCGAGTGGTGTGTAAAATCTTGACGATTGTCATATAAGGATTTAAAACAGAGAGCACAAAAAGAATCAAAAGCCTCTGAAGGGGTTATATTACTTTTTCTTTCACGTTTATAATTTTTTATTTTGTCATGCCTAAAATATAGAGTTGTAAAAAGTTTAGAGTAGAACTCGATAGCACTGTTTGGGATTGAATCTAAATGCGGGTAGCAGATATAAAACAATGTCACCAACAATGGTGAATTCATCGTTTCTACTAAATTAATATTTCCCTTTAGCATTGAAAATATTTGTGTAAGTGTCTCTTGCTCAACCTCTCTAGAAGAGCTCAACTTCTTTAGTATTGATATAATATCCGATCTTTTTATTCTCTTTACTTTAAAATTAATTATGCCTGACTCCGTGCATACTTCCGTTCCATCTCTACTTGTTGTGATAATTTGCAGATTATAATTTCTGTTTAGAAAAATTATTTCCTCAAGCATTTTCTCTCTCATGCTTGAAGAGATTTCATCAAATCCATCCAATAGCAATACAACACTATTGCTTTTCAGTAACTCTACCAAACTTTCTTCATTGGTGTTTATACCTAGTTCGGCTAGAATTTTTAAAAGTGAACCAGTAATGCCATTTTTTTCTATTTTCCTCAACTCCATAAAGAATGGGATTTTATCTCCTACTTTAATAGATTCTAATAGAATTTTTCTAAGGATTGTGCTTTTCCCTTGCCCTGCAAACCCAATAATATTAGTGATATTATTATCTGACAATAAAAAATTGTCCCCCACCCTATATTCCTTCCCATCATGAGAAATAATTAAAGGGTGATATATATCATTTAGCATAACATCATTCTCGGAGCTATGAATGGTTCGCATTTTCATAGCTCTAGAAATATGCTTCACGACGTAGTCGCTATGTACATCTATAGAAGTTAGTTGTTCAACGATACCTCTACCTTTTTTAAATTCACCAAGCCAATTCTTAGATAAAACTTTATTAAATATAACCTTGGCAGTTTCACTTACACCTATTTTTAAAATTTCGGCAGCAATTGGGTCCATTGTAATACTCCTTAATTAAAATGGTTAATTACCATACGATTTATGATTTACTTTAAATTTAAAAATTAGATATTTGTAAGGCCACATTATAAAAAATGTAAAATAATTAATCATAGATCTTGTATCGTCAATTATTAGCCTACACTACCCATATCAGTACTCACCAAATAGTATGCCTGGTCACAATATCAGTTATGTGCGCTTGCTCTGTCAACATTCTCTTGCAAAAACTGAGATTACAAATTTAATCTAATGAAAAACAATAATTTACTGTGTGAGGCAACTGTAACTTGGGGAGGTTACACTCAAAAATCTCCGATGGCACTGGTAGGGGCTACAACTTTGGACAATTCACTCCCATAACCAACTAGCTGGCTTACGTCACGTTGATTGGTACATGGTGAAGCAACGTCCGCTCCTGGCACAAAACGGAAGTTACTCATTAACTTCCCCTGTAAGCGGGACTCTGTTGGCGCGTATTGAACTTTACATACTGAAACTAGCGCTTTGCACAACGTGCGGCAGGCGGGGGTTATGCTCTCATTTTTCATAGTTCTTATAGGCATTTTGTGTGCCTAAAGCATTGATCAAAACGGCGTATAGGTTTACTGTATATCCATACAGTAAATGCAACGGAGGCTATTATGAGAGTTGAGTTAAGCATTGATAGAACTAAAGAACTTCCTAAGGGCGCTGTCCCGGCTCTGGAAAAAGAACTGTTAACACGACTGCAGGATCAGGTAGGCGATTGCATCCTGGTTATACGACGAGCAGGCTCAGACCGGTTAAGTGTTCTGGGCGGTGAAAAGGACGCGAAGAAGAAGGTAGAAGAGATCCTCCAGCAGACCTGGGAAAGCGCTGACGACTGGTTTTATTAATTCAGCAAGTAATTAGTTTCCTGGGTGGAGGGGAGGTTTGGTGAAACAAAAAGAAGAATTTCCAAAAAAGGGTTATGCAGTCATCAGATGTCACGATGGGGTTATCGTTGCACGACTGCACTCATTTCCAGAATGTGACCGTGCGCTGATGTACAGGCGAGGTGATATGGTGTCGTTTACGCCGCTTCTGGACGATGAGATTATAGGGTCGCCAACTCTCTTTACGCAGATGCTGGAGCGGGCAGGTTATCGTGTTTCGCTTAATTCTGTTAAACTCCCGTCATAGGCCTGAACAACCTATACCTGCTGCGCCACTGGAGAGATACCATGGCGCAAAAACCTACCATAAAAACACCTGAACTGGTTCCTTTCGGAGTCAGCGGTTTCTTTTTGCCTGCGCACTGCCAGGTGACGGCATGAAGAAAACAAGCTTCATTCACACCCAGCTCACGACGAAAGAAGTGGATGAGCTCGAGGCCCGCTATCGCGCCAACGATGTGCGCACTGCGCGTAGCCTTGATATTGATCTCATTCACTGGACGCTCACCGCTTATCTGCCTGAGGCAAACAAAGCCCCGCGTCAGGACAAGACCTTCCAGCAAAAGCTCTGGAGGGAATCGTGAAGACCTACAACATCACCCCGATCGGCAAGCCCAGGATGACGCGCGCTGATAAATGGAAAAAGCGGCCGGAGGTTCTTCGGTACCGCGCGTTCTGCGATCACGTTCGGCTGCTGGGTGTCGAGCTACCGGAAGCCGGAGCTCATATTACGTTTATCCTCCCGATGCCACCGAGCTGGAGTAAGAAGAAGCGGCAGGAAATGGCGGGAAAGCCCCACCAGCAGAAGCCGGACAAAGATAATCTGGAGAAAGCCCTCATGGACGCCATCTATGCCGATGACGCCCATATCTGGGATTCTCGCGTGACGAAGCGCTGGGGTGAGGAAGGGCAGATCATCATCGGGGAGATCGACCAATGCGCGCATTGCTGAAACCGGTTATCGCCCGGGAGTTGGGCGTTGTGCTGTTGAAGCCCGGCAGCGAGCTGATGCCCATGTTCATTTCAGGGCGCGTGCTGGTTGAGAGCCAGCCCGCCAGCATGACCAGCTTTGAGACAGGGCGGGTGCCTGATTTGCGTCAGCCGCTGGCGATGAACCCGACGCTGCGGCCTTTCTTTCTCCATCAAAAGGTGATCACCGCTGCTGGTGGGCTGGCCGGGCTGGAATACTGGCTGCTGCACCACGGCGGCGGCGCCTGCCAGTACCAGCTCAGCGATTACCACTATCACGAACTAACCACAATGCGTCACGAGCCCGGAGCGATCCTTCTTTGCGGCCACTGCGACAACCGGCTGCGCGAGCAGTACACCGAACGGCTGGCGGAGCTGGCGCGACAGAACGTCATCAACTGGGTGCTGGACATTGCCCGCAACGCGCTGGCGCTCGACAAAAGCCGCGAGATTTCTCTGGCTGAACTGTGCTGGTGGGCTGTACGTGCAGGCGTTATCGAGGCGCTACCAGAATCAGTTGCCCGCGAAGCTTTACGCCTGCCAGCTGCGAAAGAGACTTACCGTGAGAGCGAGATCGTACCGGCGGTACCGGCCACCAGCATCATCGCCGAGAAGGCCCGCTCATTACCTGCAGGACCTGCAGGCGCACCACCAGCTTCAGCCGTTATGCCAGTGGTGGGCGTGCTGGTGGATCCCGAATCCCCGCAGACCCTGATGAAGCGGCCAAAGCGCACCCGCTGGGATAAGCCCAAATATCTGGCATGGGTTAAGACGCAGCCCTGCGAGTGCTGCGGCAGGCCGTCAGATGATCCACACCATCTCATCGGCTGGGGCCAGGGAGGCATGGGAACGAAGGCGCACGACAGTCTCGTGATCCCCCTGTGCCGTCAGCACCATACCGAACTACATAACGATCCGGTGAAATTCGAGCGTAAGCACGGTACTCAACCGGAAATGATAATCAGAGTGCTGGACCGGGCCTTTGCGCTCGGCGTTCTGGCTTAAGGAGCAGTACAGGATGACACCACGTCAACGCCGCATTCATATTGAAGGTCTGGGTAAAGCAGCTGCAGCACCGAGAAAAAGTTACTTGGGGAAATTCACGCCATTAAAGAGCGTTCAGTCTGGTTGGATTAAGTCTCTGCTAACGGTCTGGGGAGAGTGCGTCGGCGGGAAAACCCGGGCGCAATACCGGCTGGAGAACTGCAGCCAATTCTGGTCTGAGGTGAAACAGGCAGAGTGGTCGGATTCTCAACTGATGCGTATTACTGAGGCGCTGGGGCAGGCAAGGGAAGAGGGATTCCGTGGTGTTAAGGCAGCATTGCGCGCCCGCGCTATCCTGTGGCCGGTAACGTTGTCAGAGCTAATCGAAGAGAGCGAACGTCGAAATGATGCTGATTTTATCGAGCAGGTCATGCTGACAACCTTCAACCCTGAGGATCCGGTTTATCTGGTCGGCATGCAGTTTTATACAACCCGTAAAAAGATCTCCGACATCTCACGGGAATTGCAGCTGGTGGCCCCCTGGCTGACCACTGGAGAGGCGCGTAAGCGGGTGCGCTGGTGCCTTGAAATATTCCAGGCAAAAGTCTTCCTAGCTGTCCGTCGGCAGATCGAAACCGGGAAAAAGTGAGAGGTCTGTTAAAAATATTTCAATTTATGTTGAAAATGGGCCAGAAAAATGAATAATCCATTCATGCTTGGCAGAGCTGCGCCACGATGGCAGCGTCGAAAAGCCTAAACAAACAAATCCTGAAACCCGCCACTGAGCGGGTTTTTTAATGGTGGCTATTATTGACATGGGCAGGTATCCCCATGTAGATTTTACTTATATAAGAATTTGGGAATGAAGAGGCGGCTCCCAAAAGTTAACCGCCAAGTTGGTAACTTCGGCTCGATAATTAGCCTGGGACTCCAACCATGTCGGCTGAGAGGTCGGCATCTACTTCTTCGGTAGCGGATATTTTAGCCTTACTGGTTTCGTTTCTATATCTCTTGGTCCTCTGGTTTTGTCATAAAAGTACCATACATTGAACTTCCTTTCTGTATGCCACGTGTCATGTTGCAAATGGGGCCAACCCAAATAAGAAGCAACATTATTCGACACCTTAAGCTTTGCTTCAGATGATGCCTTGCCTTGATAAGCACACATAACAGCCCCTAGGAAAAAGTCGGCCATTTGGATATTTTCAGATGCTTTTGAGTCCTTTGTTACAACACTACTGATGATCCCTTGACGACCAAATTTAATATTAAGCACGTTGTTGGCAATAACATGGAATTCTTCATCTGCTTTTTTATAGCGTGATGCAATCGGGTCAACTTCGATTCTGAAGTTACTGTCTCGTTCTGGATGGGCTGAGATTACAGAGCCGATTTTTGTTGATATGAGATTGGTGAAATGCTTCCTCCTTGCTAAGTCATAATCTCCATTGTGAAATGATTTATTAACCATTGATTTTTCAACAACTATGCAATGAAAAGCTAGCCATGGTGCTTTGAAGAAGACGTCAATTAACTCGTGATAAAAAGCGGCGTAACGCTTGGAAGAGGCTTTTTGCCATTTGATTTCTTCGTAGAATGAATGTTTTTCCCTAAGACTACGGATTAATTGCGCAAAATCACCACGCCGCTGATATTTCATCCAAAGGCTGCCAAAGCCATAAAATCGTTGGCCGTCAATTCCTGATTCGTCACAAGCAATATGCCAAATCAATTTTCCTTGATTTTCATTCTCAGACATAGAATAGATGCCACATGGTTACAGTGAAGCGTAATATTTAATCACACATGTAACGTATTGATAAAGATCGTTTTATGCCTAGCGAGGTAGTTGCGCTTGCATATGCGTTGTTTTCGGCCCTTTGGCTCAGTTGGAGAGCGCGACTCACAATCGAACTGCCGCAGGTTCAAGCCCAGCAAAGACCATCAAACCGTCATTAGCACAACGGGGGAGAGCACGGAGCTTCAACCGTTATGGCTCGGGGGCGAACCCTTGATGGCATACCAGTGCAAACCTTAATTAATCATTAAGTATTTCTAAGTCCAACCCGTATCCAGTATGGTTACACTCTCTTTTTAGTCGGAGAGGGAAAGGTATGAGAGAGGGTTTTTACTGGATACAGCACAACGGCAGGGTTCAGGTCGCTTACTACACCGACGGTAAAACTGAAGACCTTGAAACGGGACGGGTCATAACAGGCATCTGGCATTTCACGCAGGGTGATGATATCTGCGATGATGGCGAGGCTGAAATTCTTGCAGGACCGTTATCGCCGCCACATATTTGAAATAAACACAGGTGCGCTTCAATATTTGGCATAGGGTTATAAGCGGTGAATCCCCCTGTGCGGTGGGGCAATCCAGTTGAAAAATGTGTAAGTGTGCTTGCGGCTCGTATAACTGGTAACGAGTCACCGGGAGGCACCCGGCACCTGTCTTAGTATCAATACCTGGGTAAATGTTGCCTGCTTGCTAAAGCAGGCTTTGTTTTTATATGCGCTTCGTTAGTGGTGCTATTATTTAATCGTAACCAAGCCATAACCATTAACCGGAGCTCCTGACCGGTCAGTAATGCTGCTCGACACAGTTGCAATACAGATGGTGGCTGGGGAACATGCCTACCTACTTAGATTTAAACTCAGTTAGGCCCGCTGAAAATGCGGGCCTTTTTTATCTCAGGCTCCCGGAACGCCTATCAAAGGTCTCGTCGTTAATTCATCCGGAGAGCCTGAGCCCTACCCACACAGCACCCGCATCCCAGCGAGGTGAGAGAAATGTCCCGTATGAGCAAACTTGTCACCGGAGTCGCCCTCGGCACCTCAGGAGGAACCATCCTGAACGGCGTCCTCACAAAACTGAGCCCTGACGAATGGAGCGCCATCGGCGTACTGGCTGGTATTGCCGGGATCATCGTTACAGGGCTTATCAACTGGTATTTCAAACGCAAGGTCGCCAATGCCCAGGTAAAGGCGCTTGAGAAGTATGGCCCAGCAGTCAAAGTCGGAGATGAATAAATGCCAATGACCAGTAGCCTGCGTAACAAACTCATCGCCGCTGCTGGTGGTGGTGCAATGCTGATTGCCTCGCTGTTCCTCGGTGGGAAGGATGGCGTCGAAGGGCGAAAGTATGAAGCCTATAAAGACGTCGCCGGGGTGTGGACTGTCTGCGACGGCCATACGGGCCGGGATATCGTGAGAGGGAAGAAGTATACCGATCGCGAATGTGACCAGTTGCTGTGGAAAGACCTCCAGCCAGCAAAGCGAACGGTAGACAATCTGGTGAAGGTGCCGCTGGGCGAATATCAGCGTGCCGCGCTTTACAGCTTTGTCTTTAACGTTGGTTCCGACGCGTTCTCAAAGTCCACGCTACTACGCAGGCTGAATAAAGGTGATCACGCCGGAGCGTGCGAAGAGATGCGCCGCTGGGTTTACGCTGGTGGTATGAAGTGGAAAGGCCTTCAGAACCGGCGCGAGATGGAGCGTTCGATGTGCCTGGTGGAGAGCAAACATGACCTCTAAAGCCTGGCTGATAATTGGCGTCGAGCTGATTTTATCCCTGCTGGTTATTCACTTTCTGCTCGGTCAGGTACTTGACGAGACGAAGCGAGCCGACGCCGCCGAGCAAAACCTGAAACTCGCAAACGCCACCATCCTGGACATGCAAACCCGTCAGCGTGATGTCGCTGCACTCGATGCCAAATATACAGGAGAACTGCAGGATGCAAAAGCCACTATCGATCAGCTTGAGCGCGATGTTGCTACTGGCAAGCGTCGGTTGCAGCTCAACGCCAAGTGCACCACGAACGGAACGCCCGACACCTCCGGCATGGATGATGGCAGCAGCCCCCGACTTACTGACTCCGCTAAACGGGATTATTTCACCCTCAGGGAGCGAATCGAAACCGTCACAAAACAACTGACCGGCCTGCAGGCGTATGTGCGTGAGCAGTGCCTGAAATAAAAAGATCCTAATGGCTCTTCATTCCAAAGCTCATCTGCGGGTGGGTTTGATAATGGTAAAAAAATGCCCCCTGGAGAGAGGGCAATACATGCTATTAACAGACTTTTTTATTGAGTGTGCTCATGTGGGTCATGATACAGCTCCATGGGTTTCCCTAGTGTAGGTAGGAGCCTCGCAGGGAGTACTAAATATGGTTTATGTATGTGATTTAACAAGCGAAGGCGCACTCAACCAGGACAATTCCTGGTGTTAGGTGGTCGGCTATTGATGCTACAGCGACAAAACATAAATAGAACCTCATCCCTGAGGCTCTGACACAGTCTCTCCTCTGGACTTTAAGCATAGGAAATCCATAAAGCCTCGCATTGCGGGGCTTTTTACTGACTTAGAAAAAACATGTCCTTTCGCGCCAATTTTGTTGCCACTTCATTCAAGTAGGTAAACAGTTATTTAAGAACGCATTTTTTTGGATAATAAGTTACAATCTTGCCGAAATTTAAAACATTCTAATAATTTACAGCGAGATTTCTATGCTTAAACTCATTAGGTTATCTTGTCTTTTGTCTGCTTCCATGTTAGCTGGCTGTGCTTCCTCAGACTATGTTGTGCAGTATGATAGCACCCCACAATCAGCAATGGTCGTATGTAATGGGAATCAGATGGGATACACACCCTTAAATCTCTATTATCCAAAAAATAGAATTTATGAAAATGGCTATCTAACGACCGCACCTTGTAAGGCAGTATGGGCTAGCGGGGCAAGTGAGGACTATCGGCAGAATCTTCCGACATCAAGTTTTCCAGATGGAATCAAGCTAACTGTTCAGAGACCTAATACTGACGGCTATTCAGCTGATGCAACAGCCGACTATCAAAAGAAAATGAACGATGAACAAATACGTCAAGCACGCCAGCAGAATCTGCAAAATCTCAACCAGACATTGCAGTCGATGCGTCCTAAGCAGACCTTCTGTAATCAGATAGGAACTCAGGTTATTTGCAATTCATACTAATGTTCAATAATAAACATTGAATTATTTCCTGTTTGAAAGAGTGTGTTAGAACTGTATGTATTCCTTCTGTCGGGGCTACCTGACACGAAACCCAAGCCGCTGGCATTTGCTAGCGGTTTTTTTTGGAGTGAATATGGCTTCCAGCTCACCCTGGCATCATCTCTATAACACGAGAAGCTGGTACCGCCTACGCTACTACCAACTTCAAAAGCAGCCGCTGTGTGAGTTTCATCTCAAACGAAACCAGGTGATATCCGCATCTATCGTCGACCATATCACCCCACACAAGGGCGATGAGACCCTCTTCCATGACCCGGATAACTTGCAGAGTTTATGCAAACGCTGCCATGACTCAGTTAAGCAACGCATGGAGAAGGGCGGCACGGTAACTGAGTTCGACAACGATGGCCGGGTTATCTGGTAACAGGAGAACGCAATGCAAGACCTGAAGATTGAATACCGCGATGGCAAACTGGTAGAGCTGAGCATTGATGGCATCTGCTTCATGTCAGTTACCGCGATCAGTCTCAACCATGAGGCGGGCAAGACGCTGCCAGTGGTCAACCTGACCATACCTCTCGGCGTCGGCAAGCGATTAGCGCCAGCCAGTCCCGACCCTCAAAACCTGCGCATCATTGAGAAGTGAGATGGATTCTCATTTGCACCCATTGATACCTGGGGGGAGGGGCAAAACTCTGGCGGCAACATCTTAAAGACCGCGCTCCCAGTTTCATTTTTAAAAACGTCCAGAAAAAAAGGAAAAATGCGATGGCGCAGCGAGGCAGAAAATCTCTTGCCGCAACGTCGGCTGTCTCGCTTCCGGCGCTGGCTGAAAGCAGGCTTCAGCCGTCGTTACACCTCAGCGATCCGGAGATAAACGTCTGGGTCCGGCTGGTCAATGACAACCCGGCCAGCTCATTTACCGAAACGCACCGCGACATGCTGGAAATGTACTGTCGGCATGTGGTGCAGGCGCGACTGTTAACCACCCAGATTGAAGAGTTCGAGCTGGAGTGGCTGGCCCGTGATGATGGTCTGAAGCGTTACGACAAATTGCTCACGATGCGCGAGCGTGAAGTGCGCTCTGCGTCCTCTCTGGCGACACGTCTTCGCATCACCCGCCAGGCGACAGCCGATCCTAAAACTGTTGGCCGTGCAAACAACAATCTGGCGCGGGAGAAAAAGCCCTGGGAAATTGATTAAGGCTCTTTGATGGCTAAAAAAACACTGACAAGAGCCGAGAGGAATATCCTCTGGTGCGAAAGAAATATCGTTATTCCTGAAGGTAAGTTCGTCGGCCAGCCCCTGAAAATGGCTGAATTCATGAAGGATGACTTCAGGGCTATCTTTGACAACAAACATGGTACCCGTCGCGCAATCATCAGCCGCGGGCGCAAAAACGCCAAAACCGTTGAAACCGCCATGCTGATGCTGCTCTACCTTGTGGGGCCGGAGGCGGCGCCGAACTCGCAACTGTATTCTGCCGCGCGCTCGCGTGACCAGGCGGCCATTCTTTTTAACCTGGCCTCCAAGATGTGCCGGATGAACCCGGTGCTAATGCAGTATGTGGCGATCAAGGATTCGGCGAAAGAAATTCACTGCCCTGAGCTGGGCTCTTATTACCGCGCACTGAGTGCAGAGGCCACCACGGCCTACGGTTTCTCGCCGCGATTTGTCGCCCACGATGAGCTGGGCCAGGTGCGCGGACCGCGCGACCCGCTTTATGAAGCTCTGGAAACCGCGACCGCTGCTCAGGATAACCCGATCTCGGTAATCATCAGCACTCAGGCACCCGATGCGAGCGACCTGCTCAGCCTGCTGATTGATGATGGCCTGACCGGTGCCGATCCGCGAACGGTGGTACGGCTGCAGACCGCGCCGGAAGATATCGATCCTTTCTCTGTCGAAGCCATCCGGCTGGCAAACCCGGCCTTTGATGTGTTCATGAACCAGAAAGAAGTGCTGGATATGGCCGCCAGCGCCAAGCGTCTGCCGTCGCGCCAGGCTGAGTTTGAGAACCTGGTGCTTAACCGTCGCGTCGAGGCTAAAAGCCCGTTCGTCAGCCAGACCGTCTGGCACATGAACAAAGAGGAACCTGGTGAACTGGCGGGCGCTACCGTCTGGGGCGGGCTGGACCTTTCCAGCGTGTCGGACCTGACCGCGCTGGTGCTCAACACAACGCAGGGCGATGTGCACTGTAAGTTCTGGCTACCTGAAGAAGGGCTGGCGGACAAGGCGCGTAACGATCGCGTGCCTTATGACATCTGGGCGAAGCAGGGCTGGCTGAACACGACGCCGGGCAAGGCCATTGAGTACGCCTTTATTGCCCGGGAGCTGCGGCGCGTTTTTGATATCTGTAACGTCAGGGCGCTGGCGTTCGACCGCTACAACATGCGCTTCCTTCGTCCGCACCTCATCGACGCCGGTTTTACTGAGGCGGAGCTCGAGCGGTTCGTGGAATTCGGCCAGGGCTTTGTCTCCATGTCGCCTGCGCTCAGGGAGCTGGAAGCCAAACTGCTCGGCGCGCAGCTGAAGCACGGCAACCATCCGATCCTCGAAATGTGCGCCAAAAACGCCACGGTAATCACGGACCCCGCCGGTAACCGCAAGTTTGTGAAAGGCAAATCCAGCGGTCGTATCGACGGCATGGTGGCGCTGGCGATGTCTATCGGCGCACAGACCAGTGATGAGGTGGAGGATCCGGGCGACGTTAACGATTTCATTTACAACTTTTTGAGCGTTTAAAAATGGCAGATACCGATTACAGCATTGACCTGCGCACGCGATCGCCATTCTGGGCGCGCATGGCCTCTATTCTGACCGGTGGCCGGCTGGTCTCACCGGATAATGGCTCGCAGATGGCGGGCACATCAGCTCACGGCACCGTCGGGGAATCGGTGGTGAGCGATGAGCGCAATATGTCGATCAGCACCGTATGGGCCTGCATCCGGCTCATCTCCACCGTAACAGCCTCGTTACCGCTGGATGTTTTTGAAACCATCGATGATCAGCGAAAGAAAGTCGGCAACCAGAACCCCCTGGCGAAGCTTCTTCGCTTCCGGCCCAACAACTTCATGACCGCGCTGGAGTTTCGCGAGGCGATGACAATGCAGCTCTGCGCCTACGGCAATGCCTACGCGCATGTGGAGCGAAACAGCGTCGGCGATGTCATCAGCCTGCTTCCGCTGATGAGTGCAAATATGGATGTCCGGATCGATGGAAAAAATGTCATCTACCGGTACCAGCGCGACAGCGAGTATGTGGACTTTAAACCAAAAGAGATCTTCCACCTGAAAGGCTTCGGCTTTAACGGGCTGGTCGGGTTGTCGCCGTTAGCGTTCAGCGCCAAATCTGCAGGCGTGGCGATTGCTATGGAAGATAACCAGCGGGAGTTTTTCGCTAACGGCGCGAAGTCTCCGCAAATCCTGATGACTGACGGCAAGGTGCTGACAAAAGAGCAGCGCGGACAGCTGGAGGAAAACTTTAAGGAGATTGCCGGTGGCCCGGTGAGAAAACGCCTCTGGATCCTGGAGAGCGGGTTCACCACGCAGCCTATCGGCATCTCGCCGCAGGACGCGCAGATGCTTGAGGCCCGTAAGTTTCAGGTGGCAGAGCTGGCGCGCTTTTATGGTGTTCCGCCGCACCTGGTTGGTGATGTTGAAAAAACTACTTCATGGGGCAGCGGCATTGAGCAGCAGAATCTCGGCTTCCTCCAGTACACCCTGAAACCCTATCTCGATCGCTGGGAGTACAGCATAGAGCGCTGGCTGGTAAAAGAATCCGATCAGGGAAGGCTGCACGCCGAGCATAACCTTGATGGCCTGCTTCGTGGTGACTCAGCGAGTCGCGCTACCTTCATGCAAACCATGGTTAATACAGGGATCCGGACCGTTAACGAAGTGCGGCGACTGGATAATCTTCCGCCTTTGCCTGGCGGTGATGTGGCGACGCGTCAGTCGCAGAACGTACCCATTACCGACCTCGGAACAAACAAAGAGCCCCGCAATGACGGGGCTTAATTTTTATGGGGGCCACGATGCCTGATATTCACAAGACGCTGGCGTTCGACCAGACCGAAATCAAGTTCACCGGCGACGGCAGCAAGGGAACGTTTGAAGGGTATGCCTCGGTTTTCAATAACACCGACGCCGATGGCGACATTATTTTGCCCGGCGCTTTCGCTGGTGTGGTGGCTAACCAGAGCCGCAAGGTGGCGATGTTCTTTAACCACCAGACGCGAGCCATTCCGGTCGGCAAGTGGGATGCCATGCACGAAGACGAGAAGGGGCTTTTTGTTCGGGGACAACTCACTCCCGGGCTAAGCCTTGCCGAGGACCTGAAGGCCGCCATGCAGCATGGCACCGTTGAAGGTATGTCGGTGGGTTTTTCAGTCGGCCCGGATGATTACACCGTCGGCACGTCTGGCCTCATCTTCAAAAACATTTCTTACCTGCGGGAAATCAGTGTCTGCACTTTCCCGGCCAACGAGCTGGCGGGCGTAACCGCCATGAAGAGCATCGACGGCATTAAAACCATTCGTGACGCGGAGGCCTGGCTGAGGGATTCAGTCGGCCTTACGCGCGCTGAAGCGCAGGCGCTTATCGCTCGCGTGAAGTCCGCAGGCCGAAGCGAGTTCGGCGGCGGCGACATTGACGCGCTGGCACAGCGCATAACTTCATTTGCCGCTAACCTGCGGAATCCTTAACGGAGCAAAACATGTCTGAATTAGCAACCCTGGAAAAAGCCATCGAGAACTCCCAGAAAGAAGTGAAGGAGCTTATCGAGGAGCAGCGTAAATCCATCAACCAGAATGGCGAAATCAACAAGCAGCTGCAGACCGACCTGGCTAAAGCCCAGGATGAACTGAAAACCACCGGTACCCGCCTGTTCGATCTTGAGCAGAAACTGGCTGGCAACTCGCCTGAACAGACCGCCAAGAAGTCCTTTGCAGAACGCGTGTCCGAAGACCTGATGAAAGGCTGGGACGGCTCACGCACCAAAGCGAAAGTGACCAGCTTCGACAAAGCGATCGGCTCTGGTGCGAACTCCGCCGGCGCGCTGGTTCTGCCACAGCAGCAGCCAGGGATTCTTATGCCAGGTCTGCGCCGTCTGACAGTACGTGACCTGCTGGCACAGGGGCGCATCACCAGCAACGCGCTGGAATACGTGCGTGAAAATGTCTTTACCAACGCCGCGGCGCCAGTGGCGGAAGGCACCCTCAAGCCTGAAAGTAACATCACCTTCACCAAAGAAACGGCGAACGTGAAAACCATCGCCCACTGGATCCAGGCGTCGCGCCAGATCATGGACGACGCCCCGGCGCTGCAGTCCTACATCAACTCCCGCATGATGTATGGCCTGGCGCTGGTGGAAGAGAACCAGATGCTGAATGGTGATGGCACCGGCGACAACCTGCAGGGGCTGAACGTGGTGGCGACCGACTACGAAACCGCACTCAACGCGACCGGAGATACCGGTGCCGATGTTCTGGCGCATGCCATCTATCAGGTGTCGCTGAGTGAGTTTGAAGCCGATGGCATCATTCTCAACCCGGCTGACTGGCACCGCATCGCGCTGCTGAAAGACGCCAATGGCAATTACATCATGGGCGGCCCGCAGGCGTTTGCCTCCAAAGTGCTCTGGGGTCTGCCGGTGGTGTCAACCACGGCGCAGACGGCGGGTAAATTCACCGTTGGCGCGTTTGGCCTGGCATCTCAGGTGTGGGACCGCATGGATGCCACTATCGAGATCAGTAACCAGGATCGCGACAACTTCGTTAAAAACATGCTGACCATTCTGTGCGAAGAGCGCCTGGCGCTGGCGCACTATCGTCCTGCAGCTATCGTCACTGGCGATGTTGCGGTTTCCTCCGGCGAATAACAGAAGGGCGCGGTCAGTAATGGCCGCGTTTAATGTATGAAAATTAAAGCTCTCCGTATGTTCTCGCATTATCACCTGGGTACGGTATCCCAGGGCGAAACCCGCGTGGTGAAGAAAGAAATCGGCGAAGCGCTGGTCAAACTGCACCTGGCCGAAGAGGTTGAGCCCGAAAAGGCGAAAACCTCCGATCCTGAGCAGCCTGCAAAAGCCAAAACCGGAGGTAAAGGTGGAAATAAGCGCGGAGCAGATGGCGCTGATAAAGACGCATCTGAGGGTTGATAGCGACGCCGAAGATTCGCTCATCGCAGCCTACACCTCAGCGGCCGTCGATTATGTTGAGCAGTTCTGCGACGGCTCGCTGGTGGAAACATTGACACCGCCGGCGGAAGGGGAAACGCCGCCCCGTGAAGTTCTTTTTACTTCCGGTATCTGGGCGGCAATGCTTTTGCTGATTGGCCACTGGTATGCGAACCGCGAAGCAGCAGCGCAGAACCTCACGGAAATGCCGTTGGGTGTTGAGGCGTTGCTGATACGGCACCGGAGATGGCACTGATGGCCTGCTCCGGATGTGCCGCGCGCCGTGAGTGGCTTAAAAAATGGATGGCTATCGCCTATGAAAGAGCAACAGGTAAGCGCGTTACTGACGGCGCTGGAGGCACAAACGCAAGCGCAGCTGGCGCAGACCGCCGCGATAAACCGGCTGGCGGAATCAAATGAAGCCCTGGTCGCCGTGATCTACCAGTCCGTGGTCGATGATGACAGTAATGACGGATTATCGCCGCAGACCTATCTGAGTGGTAACCCCAGGGGATAAACATGCAGGCAGGCAAACTGAATAAGCGTGTGGTACTGCAGAAGCCTGTTAAAACGCAGAGCCCGGCCACTGGCGCGATCGTTAATGGCTGGGCTGACGTGGCTGAACTGTGGGCGAGCGTCACCGATCTGTCTGCTCGCGACTTTGTGGCCGCGCAGGCCGGACAGAATGAAGTCACAACACGCATCACAATACGCTGGCGCGGGGATGTTACGGACAAGCACCGCATCTTATACAGCGGACGTGTGTATGACATTGCCGGCGTGCTGGAGGATGACAAAAGCGGCCGGGAATATCTCACTTTGCCATGCGCCCGGGGGGTAAACGATGGCTGATGGTATCAATGTTCAGATCACCGGCATTGAGTCGCTGAAGCAGAAGCTCAACGAGGTGAACGACGATCTGAAGCGAAAGGGCGGCCGTGCGGCGCTGCGCAAAGCAGGTAACGTCATTGTGAACCAGATTAAGGCCAATGCCCTGCGTCTGGACGATCCGCAGACGGCCCGCAGTATTGCTGATAATGCGGCGCAGCGCTGGAACGGAAGGCTGTTTAAGCAAACCGGTAATCTCGGCTTCCGGATCGGCATTCTGCAGGGGGCGAAGCTTAAAAAAGATCCCAGCCTTGCCGCGGATGCGCCCACCCCGCACTGGCGACTGCTCGAGTTTGGTACGGAAAAAATGGCGCCGAAACCTCTTGTGCGCGCAGCGGCAACCTCCCGCGTTCAGGAGGTGATCGCCACGTTCACCACCGAGTATGAAAAAAGCATCGACCGGGCGCTGCGGCGCGCACAACGAAAAGGAGGCGGAACGTGATTGCCCCCCTGTTTTCCGTCTGCGCGGCCAGTCCCGCAGTGCGGGCGCTGATTGGCGATTCGCCCGTGCGGCTTTACCCGTTCGGGCAACAGGACGATAACGTGATTTACCCCTATGTCGTCTGGCAGAACGTGAACGGCGCACCTGAGAACTATCTCGGACAGCGCCCGGATGCAGATACCTGGTCCCTACAGGTTGACGCCTGGGCGGATAGTCCGGATGAGGTGATCGCGGTGGCCGCCGCGCTGCGCGATGCCATTGAGCCCCACGCACATATAACCCGCTGGGGCGGACAGGAACGAAACCCCGAAACAAAGCGCTATCGCTATTCCTTCGATGTTAACTGGATAGTGAAGCGATAACCCCTCAATACACCGGCCCGGCGCCGGTTTTTTTATGCACGGAGAAAACCATGTCTGTACTGACGCAAGGTACTCAGTTTTTTGTGCTCGCCCAGGGCGCGGTAAGTGAAATCGAATGTATCACCAGTTTTTCACCCGGTGGCAACCCGGCAGATCAGATTGAAGATACCTGTCTTTCTGAGCGAAACAGTCGCACCTATAAGGTTGGTCTGCGCACACCCGGCCAGGCGACGGTGGGCCTGAACGCTGACCCGGAAAACGCCAGTCACGTGATGCTGCACAACCTGGCAAACTCCGACGATCACGAAGAGCTGACGTTTGCGGTGGGCTGGTCTGACGGTACTGCGAAGCCGACGGCAGCAGCGCAGGGCGCGGCCGGCTCTGTTGATGGCCTGACGCTACCGGACAGCCGCACCTGGTTTATTTTTCGCGGTTATGTCTCTGACTTCCCCTTTGATTTCTCCGCCAACACGGTGGTGACCACTTCAGCAACTATCCAGCGTTCTGGCGGGTCGGTCTGGGTACCTAAGGCGGGTGACTGATGAAACTGACACTCGATGCACTGAAACAGGCAGGGGCATTCACGGGGCGCCCGGTTGAAAAGCAAATCACCTGGCGCCAGGGCGAGGAGGAATTTAAGGCCACTGTCTTTATCCGCCCGCTGGGCTACCACTCGGCCATGACGGACGTGATGGCCGCGAATGGCCGTGTGGATGGTGTGGCAGGTCGGATCGCTGCGTCTGTCTGCGACGAGAACGGCAAACCCGTGTTCACGCCTGCGGACATTACCGGTGAGGCTGATCCGGAGCGCGGCGCGCTTGACGGCGCGCTGACCATCGCCCTGCTGGTGGCTATCCAGGAGGTTAACGATCTGGGAAAGATGAGCTCAGCGCCAACGATGAATTCTGGTGCGAGCTCGTCCTCAATGGAATCGGTGGAAACACCATAGCTGAGGCTCAGGAAACCCTGAGCTTCAGGGAGTTCCAGATCTGGGTGAAGTATCGCGAACGTTACGGGAGCCTGAATCCATTGTTGCGCACGGAATGGGCCGCCGGGATGATCTCCAGCACTATCGCCAACGTGAACCGTGGCAAAGACACAGAGCCTTTCAGCGTCACCGATTTCACCCTTCATTTTACCAAACCAACGACAACCGCAGACCCCGTCACGCTTGATGAGGCTAAGCGGACCTGGTATTAATGTTGGAGTTTTAATTTATAGCCATATCGTTACTTGATATTCTTACGGAGATATTCGAAAGGGAGTAACTTATGGCTTTGATAAAATGTAAGGAATGCGGAGAAAAAGTATCAAATAAAGCTGATGCTTGTCCTAAATGCGGTGCGCCATTTCGGCTTAGAGTGAAAGGGCCATCAGGCTGTATGATGCTTATCATTGTTTTTGTCTCAATAATTGCGCTTATTATTTTTTTAAGCAAAATGAGCGTTGATAGTTCGACAAATCAAAATGCGACTCCTCGTACATCCAGCATTGAATAATATATTGAAATTTTAAATACAATCGCCCGCTAATAGCGGGTTTTTTTATGCCTGGAGATAGATATGGCTGCCAGATCACTAGGAACGCTGACAATAGACCTGATTGCCAATATTGGTGGCTTTGCGGCGGGCCTCAACCGGGCGGAGCGGCAGTCTGAAAAATGGCGCCGCCGGGTTCAGGAGGATGTGCGTCTTGCCGGTGCCGCGCTGGGGTCGATGGCAACTATCGCGGCAGCGGCAGCGGTATCTGCAGGCGTGGCAGGTATCAATCTGTTAAAAACCACATCAAAGCAAGTCGCTGAAACTGACAGACTCGCCAAATCCTTGCGTATGTCCACGCAGGACTTACTAGGCTGGCAGTTCGCCTCGCAAAAAGCTGGCGTGTCGGGCGAGCAGATGGCCGATATCTTTAAGGATATCGGCGACAAGATTGGTGATGCAGTCCTTAACCAGTCGGGTGAGGCCGTCGATGCGCTGAATGCTCTCGGCCTGTCAGCGAAGAAGTTGTCCACGGAAACGCCCGACAGACAATTGCTGGCAATCGCCGGGGCGCTGGAGAAGGTGGGCACCAACGCCGAAAAGATCACCATACTCGAAAGTTTGGGAAATGACCTTTCAAAACTGCTGCCGCTTTTTGATAACAACAGCCAGAAGCTCCAACAGTTCCTGAAGCTTTCGCGCGAATACGGCGTTGCGCCGGATCCGCAGTCCATTGATGATTTGGTCAAGGTAAACTCACTTTTTGAGGATATGGAGACCCAGGCGCAGGGGGTGAAACTCGAAATAGCAACCGGTCTGGCGCGTGTGGACCTTTCACCTTTACAGGCCGGACTGGGTGATCTGCGGGCAGTATTCACTGATCCTAAAGTTCTGCAGGGCCTGGCGGATATGGTAGGAGGAATTGCTTCCCTTGTCGGCTGGCTGGGAAAAGCAGCATCTGCGTTGGGCAGCCTTATTGATAATTACCAGGGAGGGCAAAAATTATCGGCTAACGCCTCACTCTTTGAGATTGAGCGGCGGATCAGAAATCTTGAAGCCGATCTGAACGACGAAGGTTTCCTGGCGGGTGTCAACCGCATCGGCATGGATACGGAAGGCAAGCAAAAGGAGTTGAGCGAACTACTGGGTCAGCGTACACGCCTGAAATCTATTACTGGTGCGGCTCCTGTCATTTCCTCAATAACATCTCCGGTTCTCGGAACTAGTGATTACTCCCTGGCACCTGATGAGTCCAACGGTAAAGTAGCGCCTGACGTTGGTGCCAAGAAGCTGGAAAGTGCGTTCAAGGCCATAGAGCTGGCCTACCAGCGTCAGATTGCGCTTATAGACACCACAGGTAAAAAAACAGCGGAGGTGACCGAACAGCAGAAACTTCAGTTCGATATTACCGATGGCAAGTTGGAGGGGATAAACGAAACGCAGCGCAAGCGTCTTGAACAACTGGCTACAGAAGTTGACCGGTTAAATGCATTAAAAAAAGCCAACCAGGATAACCTGAAAGTTGCAGAATTTTTGGCTAACCTTCAAGCGCGAAATGACAACACATCAGCTTCGCTAAACGCTGATGTGATTGGTTTAGGAGCAGGAGATAAAGCCCGCAGTCGTATGCGTGAGCGACTGGAAATTCAACGCGATTTTATTGATCAACAACGAGATCTGGAGAGTCAATTTCAAAGCGGTGATATAGACAGCAAAGATCTGTATGACAAAAAAACAATGGCACTTCAAAAAGCCCTGAACGAGCGCCTCCAAATTCAGGAAGACCACTATCAGAAGCTGGATGAGCTGCAGGGAGACTGGCAGGCAGGATTATCCGATGCTCTGGCTGACTACGCTGATTCGGCAGAAAATTATTACCAAATTGCGGGTGATGCATTGACCTCAGTAATGGAATCGTCCGTTTCTTCCATTTCAGAGAATTTCCAAGACATTCTTAACGGAACACAGTCTTTATCTGACGGATTTAAAAGCATCTTTTCCGATCTAGGGCAATCAGTAATCCGCGCACTCACTGATATGGCCGCTCAATGGTTGGTTTATCAAGCCGTGCAGCTTCTTGTGGGTAAGACGACCCAGGCATCAGCTGGTTCAGCTCTGTTTGTAAATGCGCAGGCGATGGCAAAGATGGCCGAATTAAATGCATACGCCTCCACAGCAGCAATACCCATCTTAGGGCCTGCTGCTGCTCCGGGGGCTGCCCTTGCGGCTGCTGCATTTGCAGAACCCCTCGCTGCTTCTGTTGGCATGCTTTCACTGTCTGGCATGGCCCATGATGGTATTGATGCAGTGCCTGAAACCGGAACGTGGTTACTTCAGAAGGGGGAGCGGGTTACCACGGCTGGCACAAGCGCAAAGCTGGATGCCACACTCGACCGGGTCAACAGGCAGTCAAGCGTTAACCAGGCTCCAAACATCAATATACCTCTGGAGATTCACGGTGATCCCGACCAGCGCACCCTGTCCCTTATTGAAGGTGCGGTGATGCGCGGTGCGAGACTAGGATACCAAATGACCACCAACGATCTGGCGGCCGGAACGGGAAAGGCATCAAAGGCGCTTAACGGCGGGTGGGCGGTAGGAAGGAAAAAACGCTGATGACCATTACAACCAGCATTAATTATCCACATGGTGCATTACCAGTACCGCTACAGGAAGGCTATGGTCTGCGCCCTGTCAGTCCAATAGTCAGAACGAAAATGACCAGCGGGCGGGCTCGGCAACGTCGTCTCTACATGTCTACGCCGACTGTTGCCACCGTTTCCTGGCTGCTGACTGATTCTCAGGCGCAGGCGTTTGAGGCCTGGTACCGCGATGCGATTACCGATGGAGCCGCCTGGTTCAATATGAACCTGCGTACGCCGGGAGGAGAGGCTGCAAAAGTTTGCCGTTTTACGGATATTTATCAAGGTCCAGATCTGGAGGGTGGCAACTTCTGGCGCTATTCAGCTGAACTTGAGTTATATGAGCGACCTCTACTTCCACCTGGCTGGGGTAATTTCCCTGAGCTGGTGGTTGGTTCAGATATTATCGATCTGGCGCTTAATAAGGAGTGGCCTGAAACATGACTATCCTGAACAGGCTTTACGCCAGTGGTGGTGCTGAGGTCATCATTGATACGTTGCAGATCTCCGTCGGAGATCAGAACTACTGGCTGACCCGTGGCTGGGACGATATTACTGTGAAGCTTGAAAACGGCGCGGACGTTACTTTCTCTGGTTCTGCCATTGATATAGCGTTGCCGGCGCGAAACTCTGACGGCACGCAGGATCTAAAATTCGCCATCAGCAATATTGACGGCGTGGTATCGACCGCAATTCGCAACGCGCTGGATAATCTTGCCAATGCATCATTAACGTTCCGCCGGTACGTTTCTACGGATCTGTCCTCACCCGCTGCGCCGCCGTTCACCCTCGCGATCAAGGAAGGTTCCTGGACCGCAACGGAAGTGCAGATCACTGCCGGCTACATGAATATTCTCGATACGTCGTGGCCGCGCTACCGTTACACACTGACGGACTTCCCGGGCCTTCGGTACCTGCAGTAGGAATTCACCATGTTTAATCCTGACAAATACCGTTCAGTCACCTGGCTGAAAGGCGGGCGCGCTTTCCCTGCGCTCGACTGTTTTGGCATCGTTAACGAAATTCGGCGCGATCTGGGCCTGAAACCCTGGCCTGAATTCACCGGGGTCACAAAAGACGATAACGGCCTCGACCGGGAGGCGCGCGGGCTGATGACCGACCTGCAACGTTGCGATCCTGCGCCGGGCGCGGGCATTGCCTGTTACTCCGGCTCTGTGGTGACGCATGTCGCCATCGTCGTGGAGATTGACGGCGCGCTGCATGCAGCCGAGTGCAATCCCCGCACTAACGTGACCTTTCTGCCGCTGTTGCGGTTTACGCGCCGCTTTGTCCGCGTGGAGTATTATCAGTGACGATACGAATCTACCCGTCCCGGTTGCCCGGCGAGCCGCTGGAAACGCACCATCATGAAACCATGACGCTTTCCGCCTGGTTTTCGCAGAACGTTGAGGAATGGACGCCGGATCAGCAGCATCCGGTTGCGGTTGAAATCGACGGCGTTCCGGTGCCGCCGGCTGAGTGGGCGCTGTGCGCCATTCGTCCTGACAGCGATGTAAGGATGTATCCGGTGCCATACGGTACCGGTGCAGAAATCGCGTTGTGGGTGGCCGTCAGCGTGGCCGTCGCTTCAGCGGCTTACTCGATTTACATGATGAGCACCATGCACACCGGCGGCGCCAGCCAGCCTTCCAATGGTGACCAGCTGGAACTTAACCCGGCCAAGGCCAACATGGCAAAACTGGGCGATCCCATCCGGGAGATATTTGGTCGCTATAAGGTGTGGCCGGATTACGTCGTCCAGCCGGTTTCGCGCTTCGATTCCGCCGATCCCAAAAAATACGTGACCAGCATGTTTTTATGCGTTGGGGTTGGTGATATGGCGCTCCCCGCTTCGGTGCAAAAGATTGGATCAACTCCACTGTCAGCATTTGGCAGCGATGTCAGCGCCACCGTGTATCCGCCGGGTGCCAGCGTCGCTGGTGACAGCCGTTCTGAAAACTGGTTTAACAGCGGCGAGGTGGGTAACACCACCTCGGGTACCGCAGGCCTCGACCTTGGCTCAACCGGTCCGCAGACGGTTAGCATCATCTCTGATGCCATTCTGGTAAGCGGCAACACAATTACCCTGATTGCGGCCAGCGCCAGTGACGGCGAGACGGAAATCCCGGCAGCCTGGGTTGTTGGTACCGTTATCACAGTTGTTGCGCCAAACTCGTATCGGGTTGCTAATGCCGGTGGATACAGCGTTATTTATGGTGATGTCGCTGAGCTGCAGCCGGTTGTGGGCATGCCTGTCTCTGTAACGTTTAATGAGTCGGCTTACGATCTGTATATCGCCAGTTACGCAGCAGGCGTTCCGGCGGTGCCCGGGGTGGGGGGCTCGGCGGCCAGCATAACTGCCAGCGCCGCGCCCACTACCTATGATTTTACTGCCACGCCGGTCACATTCACGATCGGCTGGAAAGGCACCACGTATGCGGTATCGCTCATTACTAACTACGTCACCATGTCAGGGTTGCTTGACACCATCTCAAACCAGCTCACCGGCTCCGGTCTGATCGCGCGTGATAATGGTGGCCGGTTGCAGATTGCCGAGGAAAACAGCCCGTTTGCCGGTGGCGCTATCAGCCACAGCGCGCTACCTGCATCTGCCTTCGGTACTGCTTCGGTTGATGTTGTGGGTGTGGCGTCGACGGGCGGTACCGCAGCCGTTGAAGCACATATCACTCTGGCGTACAACAGTGCCACTGGGAAGCCATTCACCGGCATACCTGACGGCGTTCAGCGGATCGATATTGGCTATGCCGACGGCCAGTTCCGTATTACCGATATTGATGACCAGACCATTACGGTTGAGAGGGTGATCGTCACCCAGGGTTCCGATGGGGCTGATGTCGTCACCGTTGACCCGTCCTGGCCGGGATTCACCGAGCGCACGCTGCTGGACTTCCAGGTGACCGGCGTTAACGATGATTACGCCTGGCTGGGACCGTTCCTTGCCTGTCCCGACGGAGAGACCACCACCACCATAGAGAACAATTTTATTTTCCCGAATGGGCATATCAAATATAAAAGTAACGGCAACCCCACATCTCACAGTGTGAGAGTCTATGTGCACTACAGAAATGCGGCAGTCGGTGGCGCGTGGAATTCCGTCTCCTATTTGTTTACGGGAAAGACCGCTGACGGCCATGGATACACAAAACGTATCAGTGGCCTTCCTCCGGCACAGTATGAGGTTCGCGTGCGCCGGTGGACGCCAATCGGCGGAAGTAACACAGTTAACAATGTTTACTGGCAGGCATTGCGATCTCGCCTCACCAGGAGGCCAACTTCCTATGCAGGGGTCACCACAATGGCCGTCAGCGTGCGGACCGGTAACCGCCTGGCAGCCCAGTCCGATCGGCGTATTAACGTCACCCCGACCCGGCTGTATAACGGGCACCCGTCACGCAGCATCAGCGGAGCGCTTTATCACGTCCTTGAATCACTCGGCTTTAAGCCTGAACATATTGACCACGACGCGATTGATGCGCTGGAGAGCAACTACTGGACGCCCCGCGGCGAGACCTTTGACTGGGCAACGGGTGACAGCAAATCTGCATTGGAAGTGCTTAAGATTATCACCGGGGCGGGGATGGGTTACTTCCTGCTGTCAGATGGTCTGGTGTCCGCCGGGCGGGAAGGGGTGAAGAACTGGACGGGCATGATCACCCCCCAGGAGACCACCGAAGAGCTACAGACCGCGTTTAAAGCTCCGAGTCAGGATGATTATGACGGGGTCGATGTCACCTACATCATCGGCACGACGTGGGCAGAAGAGACCGTTCAGTGCCGGTTACCGGGGAACCCGACGCCGCTGAAGGTTGAGGATTACAGGCTGGAGGGGGTGGTGGATAAGGACCGGGCGTACCGCATCGGCATGCGCCGCCTGCTGGGTTACCGTCTGCAGCGCCTGCAGCACACAACCAGCACAGAAATGGATGCGCTCTGCTACCAGTTTATGGATCGCATCATCCTGACTGATGATATTCCAGGCAACCAGACGCTGAGCTGCCTGATCACCGACATGAGCTGGGACAGCAGCACGATTACCCTGACGTTAAGTGAACCACCTGACTGGAGTTTTACCCGCGCCCGGGTGGTGATACGCCACCAGGATGGTCGGGCTTCTTCGCTACTCGTGCCGACGCGCATCAATGATTTCACCCTGAGCATTCCCTACAGTGCTGAGCTGGCGCCGGATGAATGGGAGATGGACAACCCGTATATCGAGCCACCGCGACTGCTGTTCTGTTCATCGTCCCGGGTAGGGTATGACGCACTGGTCGGAGAGATCACTCCCGGCAGCGACGGCAGCAGCAGTGTGTCAGCAGTACAGTATCATCCTGGTAAATATCAGTATGACGACGCCACGTATCCCGGCGATGTCGCGTAACACACAAAAACAGTAACCCGCTTCGGCGGGTTTTTTTATGCCCGGAGCGAGCATGACAACCTACTTCAAAAATGAACCACTGGGGTCAACCAGTCCGTACGTTTTATTCGATAACGCACAGAATCTGGACTTCGCAGTTAACAGCATTACTGCTGCGATCTGGCGGGATCGCTTTGGGAATAACCGTCACACTTGGTATGGTATCGAGCAACTGGCTCTTAACTCGATGCGTAACTATGGCTATATCACGAAGAAGTCTTTTGAACAGGGCGCTACCCTCGACACTTCTAACACTATTCTTCAGCTCGAAAGCAACGGCGAGTACTACCGCTGGGACGGAGACTGGACACAGCCCAAAGTCGTTCCGCCTGGCTCCACGCCGGATACGTCGGGTGGGATCGGGCCGGGGAAATGGGTTGGGGTCGGGGATGGTGCGCTGCGATCCGCGCTTGCAAATCCGCTGGAGGGGGATGGCTTAGTCGTACTCAGGCAGCCCTACCCATGGGCGGTGGCAAGAACTCAGCGTGAGAAGAACGCGGAGCATTTATCAGCGAAAGACGGGGATGCGGCGGGCGATGGCATTGAAAATGACAGCACCGTGTTCGCGACCATCGATGGGGCTACCGTCGCAAAAAAGATAGACCTGGTCGGTGAAGAGTATTTAGTCGATGAGGTACCCCGGGGAAACAAATATCATGATGGAATATTTGTTGTCCCTGCATCCATGCCGTATGAGGGAGTACCCTTTGCATTTAAACGCAAGGTCGTCCCGTTCCATACACCTAATCACAATGCAGCGCCGTCGCTGAATGTCATCCGGGACGGCAATTTCCGCACTGCCCGGTTGATGCGCGTCACCGAAAAAAATACAGACGGTGATAACCGTATTTTTCAGGATCTTTGCTTCGATGAGCGTAACCGGCTCATGTATGTGCTGTGCCGTAGTGCCGACAACACGAAAGCAAATGTCGGCCTGTACAACATGGACAATGGGGCATTCGATGCAACCATAGTCAGCACCTCTGCCTACACGGACATTCTGCACGGTTCAGGCCTGAGCCTGCAATATACCGACACTGGCTCGTACTGGCTCTGGGGTTCAGGCAGAAACACCGCGGCTAAACCTAATGGTGGCAGGGATGTGGTGCGCTTCAAGTATCCGTCTGCCGCAGGGGGAGCCATTGAGAGCGTGACGCGATATCGGCTGTTGTCTGCTGATATCGACGGCTATGATGGCAATGAAACCACTCCGGAGGTGTCCCGCTGCGGCCGGTACATGGCGGTATTTGGTCGTATAGATACCAAGCGGATCATCGTTCGCATCTTTGACATGCGTATCTTCGAAGGCGCTGTCGACGGTGCTGATTTCTCCAGGAACTATCTCTACGAATGGGAGCCCGAGCAGGATTTACTGGCTGATAACGCATTCAGTGAGCCTCAGCCCAAGCAGGGCATGTGTTGTGACGGGACGTATGTTTATCTCATCGCCGGCACTTCACGAAAGGCCACGGGCAAACACCTGCATGTCTATACCCTCGACGGGAAGCTGGTCGCCAAACACAATGCGCTCGATGCCGAATCAGCATCAGCCAATGCATTCAATGAACCGCAGGGCCTGACCACTCTCGCGCTGGGCAATGATACAAGTTCGTTCTCACTGGTAACCAATACCGTTGGTAACAACTCGTCACTGGCTGGCTACAAAGCAAATACGGTAATTGCTGTATGCAACACGCCGGCCTTTTTCAAGGCGGGGAACAGTAACGGGATCGGCACTCAGATCCCGCAATGCCGCCTGCATGTGTCTAATACCGGGTTTCCGACGAAGATAGTCAGCCCGCCAGGCGGGATGCTGGGGGCGTACCAGAACGCGGGAACCACGTCATTCGTGGGTATTCTGGGCTCTGGTGACCCTGGTTTCACCCACGAACTGATGCTCGGCAGCCCGGAGCAACCCCGTTCTGGTCGCGTCAGCTACACCTCAGATGTGGACGGAAGCTATCAGATATCTTTCTGGGCTAACAGCGTGAAGCTTTTCAGCGGGAATATTGCCGCGGACGGTTCTTTCAGCCTGTTGCGCAGCGGGCCAACCGGCAACATGGGGACAGCGTCAACCCCGTGGGGAACGGCATACCTGCAGGTCGCGCCGGTTATCGTATCTGACCGGGAACACAAAGAGCAGGAAACCGAGCTGGATGCAGCTGAAAAGCGCGTTGCTGCCCGATGCAAATTACTGGTGCGAAAGTACAAACTGAAAGAGTCAGTGCGTGAGAAGGGTGCCAGCGCCCGGTGGCACATCGGCGTAATTGCGCAGGATGTGGCTGACGCTTTCAGGGCTGAAGGTCTGGACCCGTTTGCGTATGGCATCGTTTGCTACGATGAATGGGATGAACAACCGGAAATTCAGGAAGTGGATGAGGTGCTAAGTGATGACGGGCAGGAGGTGATAGTTCCGTATGTAGCCTACCGTCCTTACCGCGCCGCAGGAAGCAAATACCAGATCCGCTACGACGAGTTGCTGTGCTTCATCATTTCAGCGCTTTAGTCAGTAATCCTCAGCCAAGTCCTGCATGGAAGACGCTATTACCAGGGCTAATACGGTCACGGCAAGGATGCCGGTAATCAACAGTGCAATTAACATACGCTCTCCTGATGTTGGCCTTCTCAGGAAAATGTAATGCACGAATGTGACAGTCAGATTGCTCCTTGATCTGCAACCCTTTTAAAACTACTGTATATATAAACAGTAAAATAAGAAGGAGGGTTTATGCCACGCAGAATCGATATTGAGGGTGCTTTTCACACAGCCATTAAAGACGAGCCTAACGGGCGTCGAACTGTAACGACAGAGGACTTCGTGAAGCATCTGGCCCTGGCGAACTGGAACTGGTCGCTCAAAGAGGCGAACGACTGGATCGAGAGCCACGTTTCGACCTTTAAAGACATTTCGCCTAACGAGGGTCAGGCGCGCACTTTCATGCTCTTCAATCCGAACGGAGGTCTGTAATGGGCTTTCCTTCACCAGCTGCTGATTACGTAGCACCACGTTTATCTGCGGAAATTATCTGCGGCGTCGGCATCGATACTCGCATCCTGGAAACGTCTTCCGGGTTTGCTGTTATCGAACCTGTGACCCGACTGGTGCAGGGACAGGTTCTGCTGATCCTCAGTGGCGGGCAGACACAATTTGCACGCTTTCTGGGAAAAGCGTTAATCACGGAGGACGGCGAGGCGATAGAAGGCGACGCAGCGGAAGAAGTCGAGGTCATGGGCAGAGTGACGTTTTTCATCAATAGCGCAGACACTGATGACCTTCCGGTGTAAAAAGCGGTTATCAAAACTCTAAGGCATTATCGCAAAAACAAGAGGTTATAAAGCAGGTCAAAACAGCCAGAAAAACTGATTTTGCGTTATCATTATTATATTAATTAATAACTTAAAATGAGTTCATGAAAATACTGCTGCGTCATATGGAATGGTTCGAAGCCGCAGACCTGATCGTTAAAGGTATGGAAGGCGCGATTAACGCCAAAACCGTAACCTACGATTTCGAACGTCTGATGGAAGGCGCTAAGCTGCTGAAATGTTCAGAGTTTGGTGACGCGATCATCGCAAACATGTAATCCGGATTCCGGGTTGTATGAAAACGGGAGCCGATGGGCTCCCGTTTTTTATTGTAAACCTTCGAACGGTTATCAAAATTAAGATAGCGTCAGGAATGATGGCGGGCGACAAAGGGCGTTGCGGCGGAAGATGTTGAGGTTATATCGGTTTCAGAAAATTAACTAAAGGCAGATGACAAATGAAAAATACGTTCTAAGATTCTCAAGGAACAAACCTGAGAACATGGAGTTTCTAATGACAATTGCGTTGCTGGCAGCCTTATCCGCGCTTCTGATTGTGTCGGGGCTTATCTACGTTTTGAGGCAGTTAATGAATGCCTGGTGTGAACCGGAACGCCACTAGGCAACCCACTCTATTCATCTCCACTTCCGTACAAGATCTGCCCTACGTCGCGGTGGGTTCCGTCTCTGGAACTCGTCCTGCGTTTAGTGACGCTATTATCTAAAATTGTATCCGGATTATAGATGCGGGAGCCCGGGAGCTCCCGTTTTTTATGGGCATTCAGGAGGAGGGATCATGATTGACGACACATGGCTTCATCGCCTTAGTGCAGGCGAAATATCCACGCTAACGCCAGCAACTCTGGCAGAGCTTGCCAGCGAGCTGTTCTCGCTCCGCCAGGAGAACGCCCTGCTGAAACAGCAGTTAGCCACCGAAGTGAAGCTCCCCTACACCAGCGCCAGCCCCGTATGCGATATCGAAGCCGGGTACGCCGCAGGCGTCAGCGACAGCAAAGAGGCAATACGCCGTGCAGGGTTTTTGATCGAAGGGGATGATTGAGTAGAAGAACCCGGCTGGGTGCCGGGCCTGCTCACATTAAAACCAGTTAAATTTGTCAGAAAGAATCAACAACAACGAACTGGCACAAACAAGGTTAATACAAATCACGAATCTGCTGGAAACATTCATGTTATCAATACCATTATGGCTGTACTGGAATTGTGTTAATAAGCGTAATAGCAAAATCCAGAACGTCAAATCGCAACATAATGGGCAAAAAAAAGCCCACGAAACGTGGGCAAGAAATACTGGAAGCAATGTGAGCAATGTCGTACTGAATACCTGAGTGATTTGCTCAACTATTCAGTGTTGAGAAAGATAATATTTCTCATTAGCGATTGCAACCCCAATTTTTGTGCAGAACCTCGGTTTTTCGCTTTTTTCTTAAATTTCTCACGTGATGGTAATCACAAACTTGCAATTCTGAATCCTGTGCTAAGCTTTGTGTGTATTTGATTTGACGACAAAAACCATACAGAGAGGAAAGCAGTTATGGGAATCATATCCTGGATTATCTTTGGGCTTATCGCGGGTATTCTGGCTAAGTGGATCATGCCGGGCAAAGATGGCGGTGGATTCATCGTTACGGTCATACTGGGTATCATCGGCGCCGTGGTCGGCGGCTGGATCAGCACCCTCTTCGGTTTCGGCAGAGTCGATGGCTTTAACTTCGGCAGCTTCATGGTCGCGGTAATTGGCGCACTGGTGGTGCTGTTTATCTACCGTAAAGTAAGAAGCTAAACCGACGCTTCAGACAAAAAGACCGCCCACAGTGGCGGTCTTTTTGCATTCGTTACCACCAGCCGAGCTGGCTACCGGCAACGGCCGCGATGGCGACAATCAGCATAATGATGGTTGTTTTTCTCACTTATCCCCCGGGCGCAGCGTAACCGCCGACAAAAAACCACGTTAAAAAGATGACCGCCGTGATAAAAATCACGATCGGGAACAGAATACCAAGCCGCATGCTACCACCTGTCCTGAATGCAAAAACCCGTTGAGTGTACGGGGTTAATCGATATTGAGAAAGGGCGTTTTGAGTTTGCCTTTCTTCTCGCTGTACATAGCGGCATCGGCAGCCCGTAGGGCGCTGTCGGCATCGATTTTGGCAGGATCTACCTCAATCACCCCCAGACTGGCACCCGGATAGACGAGATGCACGTCCCCCAGCCAGTATTCACCGGCAATCTGCGCGCTCAGCTGCGTTTTTACCACGGTTAATGAAGCTTGCTCGCCGCTCTCGCGATCCTGACTGAGACAGGCAACCAGAAACTCGTCCCCGCCGAGCCTGCCCACAATCTCATCGTCGCCGCGTCCGTCGTTGAGGCGATTGCCCACCTCAACCAGGAATCGATCCCCCGTCTCATGACCAAAGCGATCGTTGATCAGCTTAAAATCATCCAGATCGATGTAGGCAATAATGGCGTTGCGGTTCATATGGCGCGCCAGCGAGAAGAGGGTGGTGAGGTTCTCGAAGATGGCGCGGCGGTTCGGCAGGCCGGTCAGGGCATCGGTATAGGAGTAAGCAATGAGGGCGGAGTTGGCTTCGCGCAGTTGCCTGACCAGCGACTCTTTCTCAATGTACTGGGCGATAAGCCCGGCGAAGAGCTTAAACACGTGCTCACCGCGTTCGCTCAGCTGCTGTCTGCGGGTGCTGGTGGCGCAGAGGGTGCCATAGAGTGAACCATCCGTCAGATGAATCGGTATGCTCATATAGGTGGTGATACCCAGCGCTTTTGCCGCATCGCAATCTGCCCAGCGTTGAGGCACGTTATCACTGTAAAAGCAGTCGGAATCGATCGCGCGTTTACACAGGGTCTCGCACCAGGGAACGCTGAGGCCTTCCGGGATCTGCATCTGTTTGCTGTTGCGGGCGTACAGGATGTGCTGCAGGCGGGCATTAATATCGACTTTGGTGAGGTAGGTCGACTCCATGTCGGTGACCACTTCAAGCATTTCGAGCAGCTGACGCACCAGGCTCTCTAAAGATTGCTCAGTGCTGAGCGTTTCTGAAACACGGGCAAGAATAATATCCGACATGACGCTGCTCAACTCCTTTACAGAAGGCCTCTGTACCTGTCTGTTTTGCTGAAAGAATAGACGGCGGGTAGTAGAACATGAATTCACAAAATTTCATATATTCTGGCGATGAACAGCGAATTATGGCGGGTAAAAAAATCCCCGGCACGGGCCGGGGAAAAGTACATCTTGATTACGGAATGATGTTCTCTGGTCAATGTGAGAACAGCGCCACTTTAGCAATGAAAGATGTCGCCATAATGAAGAAATCATGGAGAAACGATACCACTTTCGCCCTGGTGACAGGCTCCGCTGGCTGATATACACTCTGCATTAAGAATATTCCTATGCATTCAGCAGCCAATTACGAGGAAGTATGTTTCAGTTAAATCCGGGCAGCCTGGCGATGGTTATCGGTGCCCGCACGCCAGCAGGCCGTCGCAATATCGGCAAATCCGTTGAGTTATTCAGTCTTTGTGAACCGGGACAGCGTTTCCTGAACCCGGTCAATGGGGTGATGACAGAACTCCCGCCAGGGGCCGAGCGCGCCCTGTGGCTGGTGACCGGTGATGTGTATTCGGTGGATAGCCAGCACGGCTTTGCGTTTGTGCGCCCGGAACATCTGATGCCGCTCACGCCTGAAGCGTCGCCGGAAACCCTCGACGCCCTGATGCTGGATTGATTTAAAGCTGACGCAGCCAGTCGGCTAACACCAGAGCGTGATTCTGCTCCCGGTCTTTCGCACCAAACAGCAGGGTCACGGTCTGCTCGTCCGCCAGGCGGGCAATCCGCAGCCCCTCATTCAGATGTTGCGCCAGCTCCTGACGATAAGCCTCGCTGAAGCTGGCGAAGTCGATCGTCTCGCTATGAAACGCCTTACGCAGGTCGCTGGACGGGGTGAGGGTTTTGCACCACTCATCGCAGGCTAACGCCTCCTTTTTCATCCCCCGCGGCCAGAGCCGGTCCACCAGGATCCGGTAACCATCCTCTTGACTGGCCTCGTCATACAGTCGCTTGCACTGAATCATCGCTTTGCTCCTTTTCCCGGCCATGACAAACCGCTGCAACGCTACCACATTCCGCCCACGTATTTTAAGGTGTTGTGATATCAACGAAAGATCGGTAGTCTGACGCGCCTTATGTTATCTGATATTTGTCTGGCATAAGGATCACTCTATGGAACTCTCTGCGGTAAAAAATACCCTCCGAATTGCGCTGGTCGGCGACTACAAACCTGACGTTCTGGCTCACCAGGCGATCCCTCTGGCCATCGATGATGCCGCCGTAGTGCTGGACATCACGGCCGACTACGACTGGCTGGCCACTACAGAATTAACCAGCCCGGAAGACCTGGTCGGTTATGACGCTATCTGGCTGGTTCCGGCAAGCCCCTATAAAAATGCGGAAGGCGCGTTTATTGCCGCACGCTATGCCCGTGAAAACAGCGTGCCCTTTCTTGGCACCTGTGGCGGCTTCCAGCATGCGCTGATTGAATACGCTCGTGACGTCCTGGGCTGGCAGGATGCGGCCCACGCCGAGACGGATACCGAAGGCCGGATGGTGATTGCTCCGCTGACCTGCTCGCTGGTCGAGGTTAGCGACGCGATTGAACTGCGCGCCAATACTCTTATTGCGAAAGCTTATGGTCAGGAAGAGATCGAAGAGGGTTATCACTGCAATTACGGCGTCTCGCCTGAGTTTGCGCAGGAACTGGAGAAGGGCGATATGCGCGTCACCGGCTGGGACGCGCAGGGTGAGATCCGTGCCGTTGAGCTGGTGACGCACCCGTTCTTTATCGCCACCCTGTTCCAGCATGAGCGAGCAGCCCTCGCGGGACGCCCGGCCCCGCTGGTGCGGGCTCTGCTTCGCGCAGCACAGAATTACTGAGTGCTGGCTTTGCCGGGCGTGATCTCCCGGTCACGCCCGGCCAGCATCCCGCATGCGGCCATCACTACCGATACCAGTGCGCAGGCCAGCAGCGGGATCCGCCAGTCGCCGTTGGCGTCATGGATTTTACCCATCAGCGGCGGTCCACAGGCGGCCAGCAGGTAGCCCACCGACTGCGCCATCCCGGAAAGGGCCGCGGCCTGATGGGCCGAACTGGCACGCAGGCCAATAAAGGTCAGGCCGAGGATCATCGTGGCCCCGGATCCGAAGCCAAAAATCAGCGTCCACATCACCGCCAGGTCCGGCACAAACCACAGCCCCGCGGTGCTTACCGCACACATGGTGGCCGCCAGTCCGGCAATCCCTCGCTGATCTTTCAGCCGAAGCAGGATCAGCGGCACCACAATTCCCGGCGCGGCGGTCGCCAGCTGTAACAGCCCGTGCAGGGAGCCAGCCTCGGTTTCGCTATAGCCGTGGCTCTGCAGGATTGCCGGCAGCCAGCCGATAATCACATAATAAATCAGCGAGTTAATGCCCAGAAACAGCGTCACCTGCCAGGCGAGCGCCGAGCGCCAGATCCCGCGACTGTGCAATGCCCGCGCGCCGCTGAGCGATCCGACAGGACGCTGGCGCCACTGCGGCAGCCACAGGAGCAGGGCCAGCAGCGGGAACACCATCAGCATCAACAGCGCCCCGTGCCAGCCTGCACCGCTCAGGGCGACGGGCACCACCAGGGCCGAACCCAGCGCCGCCGCCGCCCCCATCGTCAGGGAGTAGGCCCCGGTCAGTTTCGCTACCTGGCCGGGGAAATCGCGCTTAATCAACCCCGGCAGCAGCACGTTACCGAGCGCAATACCGCAGCCAATCACCGCGGTGCCGCTAAAGAGCAGTGCTGCTGAGGGCAGGGAGCGCAGGCCGATCCCGGCGATAATCAGCAGTAAGGCGATAAACAGGCTGCGCTCCATGCCGATGCGGCGGGCGAGACCGGCTGCCAGGGGCGAGATCAGCGCAAAGGCCAGCAGCGGGAGCGTGGTAAGCAGTCCGGTCTGCGCCGTGGTCAGGCCATAATCGGCGCGAATAGTATCCAGCAGCGGCGCGGCACCGGTAAAGGTCACCCGCAGCGAGGTGGCAATCATCAGGATCCCGGCTATCAGCAGCGCACGCTGCTTGCCGGTCGTCGAAAGGGCTATGGTCATTATTATCTCTTACCTCGAAATGAGGCTACAGGATACGCATTTTCAGACCGGTTGAAATCAAGCTAAAATGACAGATTATCGCTAATATCGGACAACATTATGATTGGCCTGGGCCTTGAAGGGTACGATCCCGACAGTCAGCACGACGCCGCGGTGGCATTTCACGTCCGCGTGGTGGCAGACGAGCAGCGGATCCCTCTCCATCAGCACCGCAAGGGGCAGCTGATCCTGGCCCTGCACGGGGCGATTACCTGTGAGGTGGAAAATGCCATGTGGATGGTGCCGCCGCAGTTTGCAGTGTGGATCCCCGGGCAGCTGCCGCACAGCAACAGGGCCACGCCCAGCGCCCGGCTCTGCTTTCTGTTTATCGAGCCCGGTGCCGTGACGCTGCCGGACCGCTGCTGCACGCTAAAAATTTCCCCGCTGGTGCGGGAGTTAATCCTGACCCTGGCGGAGCGCAGCCCCGGCCAGCAGGTGCCCGCTACCCGGCGGCTGGTGGAGGTGCTGTTTGATGAACTGCCCCGCCAGCCCGAGGAGCAGCTCCAGCTCCCGGTCTCCTCGCACCCGAAAATTCGCCAGATGAGTGACACCATGGCCGCATCCCCGGCTGAATGGCAGACGCTGTACCAGTGGGCACACCATTTCGCGATGAGCGAGCGCAACCTTGCCCGGCTGGTGGTGAGTGAAACCGGGCTTAGCTTTCGCCGCTGGCGGCATCAGCTCCAGCTGATTGTGGCCCTGCAGGGGTTGATCCGCGGTCAGTCGGTGCAGCAGGTGGCCCACCATCTGGGCTATGACTCCACCACCGCCTTTATCACCATGTTTAAAAAGGGGCTGGGCCAGACTCCGGCGCGCTATATCGCCAGTCTGGCTACGACTTACCGATAAACAGCGACACCAGCCCGGCGGCAATCAGCGGGCCGACCGGCACGCCGCGGAACAGCGCTACCCCCAGCACCGTGCCCACCAGCAGTCCGGCCACCAGGGTGGGCTGAGAACTCATCAGCGTGACGCCGCGTCCGCCCAGCCAGGACACAAACACCCCCACGGCGATGGCAATCAACGATTTCCAGTTCATAAAGGCGTGGATCAGCGTCGAGGCCGGCAGGGTGCCGCTGGCGATGGGCGCCATCACACCGATAGTGAGGATAATAATCCCGACGGTAAGGCCTTGCTTTTCAATCCACGGAAAGAAGCCGCTAAGGGGGGTTACCCGGACGATGATCAGCACCAGGATCGAGATCGCCACCGTGGTGTTGTGGCTGACGAAGCCCAGCGCGGCCAGGCCCAGAAGAATGAGCAGGGTAGGGTCAAACATGTTGTATTCCTTGCCAAAATGAAAAAAAAGTAAGCCTGCTTACTTTACGCGCTCGCACGCCGGTAAAAAGAGGTTCCGACAAAAAATGTTCTGATTTGGGCGATTGCCTGAGATGCGATCGCTACGCGTTCTTCACGATATTAGCGGTTATGAAACCACTTTACCGCAGTGGGTCTGTTTACAGATAATTGGAAACAATCATTTCGTATCTTTATTAGTAGTTGCCTATATAATATTTTCATTCGCTGACATTTTTTGAGATTTAATCAATTATGATTTTTGTTGTTATTAATTTGTTAGTCTGGAGGTCCTGTGAACAGAAAGTTTAAAGAAATAGATGAAACTGTTCGCGGTTTGAATCAGTCCACAGATGCCCATTTTCGATGGTTAGTGAAAATATTACGTTTTATCGACAGTCGTAACGTGGATTTACCAGAAATATGCAGTGACGAAGCGCATCTGCATTGCGAATTTGGTCACTGGCTGAATACCCGCCTGCTGGAAGAGCGAGAAGATACAAATTTTTTACTGGATATTAACAAAAAGCATATTCGCGTCCATCAGGCGTGCCGTCACCTTATTACCGCCATAGAAGAGCATCGTCAGACCAATGAGGATTTTGATCTCTTCGAACAAACCTTGCTGGCGTTTACCGAAGCCCTGACCACCTATAAAGTCCATTTGCTGCAACTGCGTACCAGCTATGATGCCCTGACAGGCCTGCCGCTGCGCCGCATCCTCGATGAATCGTTCAGCAGCATGAATAAAGAGCTGGGTGCCGACGGCCTCTATTTATTATTACTGGATATCGATCACTTTAAAAAAGTGAATGACAATTATGGGCATCTGAATGGAGATATTGTTCTGCGTTCGCTGGCCCTGAATATCAGCAATAATATTCGTCGCTCTGAATTGATGTATCGCTATGGAGGTGAAGAGTTTATTGTTTTACTGCATGCCAGCAACGATCAGGAGGCGGTCATCGTAGCCGAACGCCTGCGCCGTGACATTGCCCGACTGGAAACTATTGCCGGGGAACATATTATTCGTATTACCTTTACCGGCGGATTAACGCGGATTCATCAGGGTGAGGCGCTCCGGGAAGTACTGGAGCGGGCAGATATTGCGTTATACACCGGCAAGAAAAGCGGACGGAATTGTACCCAGCTCATTAACCGGGAACTGCAAACCCAGAAGTTTTGTGATTAAAGAAGACATGCCAGTTATTTTAACTGGCATGTTTATTTATGAGGCAAAGCGTTAATCCACGTTCAAATCGCCATTATTTAAATTTTCAACCCTTTTCTGCGCCTCTTATTCTCTTCACCCAGCGTTGTTCCCTTCCGCTTCCCCCGGCAAAATTTTGACCCTGATTCATGTGCCTGCTCGTCACCTGCTTTCGTTAGCGAAAGGATTCACTTTTACGGCGGTACACCACGAAACCACTAGCTCAGGCACAGAAATGAAAAAAGTACGCTTTGCTCCCCATCCGCTGGCCCTGCCGTTGCTGTTGGCGATTTCGGGCTCCGCGCTGGCCGCAGAACCGACCATCGCGCCCCTGGACGATCAGGATGTGATCACCGTGACGGCACCGGTGCTCTCACCCCTTGAGGTGGTGACCTCGCCGAAGACGCCGCGTCAGCCGGTCCCGGCCAGCGATGGCTCCGATTACCTGAAAACCATTCCCGGCTTCAGCCAGATCCGCAACGGCGGCAGCAACGGGGATCCGGTGTTTCGCGGCATGTTCGGCTCGCGTCTGCGCCTGCTGACCAACGACAGCGAGATGCTCGGTGCCTGCCCGGCACGTATGGATGCCCCCAGTTCGTACATCTCGCCGGAAAGCTACGATCTGCTGACCGTGACCAAAGGGCCGGAAACCGTGCTCTGGGGGCCGGGCAACTCCGCCGGAACGGTGCGCTTCGACCGCGAGCCACCACGCTTTGACAGCGCGGGCATCAAGGGCGATGCCAGCTTTCTCGCCGCCTCAAACGATCGCTTCGATGAAAACGCCGACGTCAGCTTTGGTAACGACGAGGGCTATGTGCGCCTGAACGGCAATAAGTCGAAGTCGGGCGACTACAAAGACGGCAATGACGATCGCGTGGCTTCGAAGTGGGACAAGTGGAATACCGACCTCGCCATCGGCTGGACGCCGGATGCCGATACCCTGCTGGAGCTGACTGCCGGGCAGGGTAACGGCTACGCCAGCTACGCCGGGCGCGGTATGGACGGCTCCCAGTTCAAGCGCGAAAGTCTCGGCCTGCGCTTTAAGAAGGAGAATATCGGTCAAGTCTTCGACTCGCTGGATATGAGCCTCTACTACAACTACGCCAACCACATCATGGATAACTACTCCATGCGCTCCCCGGACTCAGGCTCGATGGGCGGGATGCCGATGGGCGCGATGGACATGTCGATGCCGATGGAGAAACAGGTGGATCGCCGTACCGTCGGCGGCAGAATGATGGGCACCTGGCTGTGGTCAGATTTCCAGCTACAGAGCGGGGTGGACATGCAGACCAACACCCACCGTAGCAACGAAGATGACGAGGACAACGGCTGGCAGGAGGATGCCCGCTTCCACGATTACGGGGCATTTGGCGAGCTGACGTGGAATGCCACCGATCTGAGCAAAGTGATTGGCGGTGCGCGTCTGGATAAGGTCGAAGTGGACAACTATACCGGCATCGGCAGCGACAGCCGGGAAGATACCCTCCCGGCGGGCTTCCTGCGCCTGGAGCATAACCTCGGCAGCACATCGGCCATGGTCTATGCCGGGCTGGGCTATACCGAGCGTTTTCCTGACTACTGGGAACTTTTCTCCCCAACCTATGGGCCGGACGGCACGTCGGATGTGTTTGATAATCTGAAGCCGGAGAAAACCACCCAGCTCGATATCGGGGCGCAGTATAAAGGCGAGCGCACCACCGGGTGGATCTCCGCTTACGTCGGGCGCATCAACGACTTCATCCTGTTTATCTACGATCCGGACGACAGCCACGTTAGCCAGGCCGATAACGTGGATGCCACCATCATGGGCAGTGAGATGGGGGCCTCTTATCAGCTGAGCGACCAGTGGAAAACCGACGCCACCCTGAACTACTCCTGGGGCCAGAACACCGACGATCATCAGCCGCTGCCACAAATGCCGCCGTTGGAGGCGCGTCTTGGCCTGACGTGGGAGCAGGGCGACTGGAGTTCCACCGGGCTGCTACGCATGGTCAGTCCGCAGCATCGGGTGGCGATGAACGAGGGTAACGTGGTCGGGAAAGATTTCGATCAGAGCGCCGGGTTTGCGATCCTCTCCGCCAACGCGGCGTACAAGGTGAATAAGTCTCTGAAGCTGAGTACCGGCATCGATAACCTGCTGGACAAAGACTACAGCGAACACCTTAACCTGGCGGGGAACAGCAGCTTCGGTTACTCCTCCGATACCCCGGTCAATGAGCCTGGCCGCACCGTCTGGGCGAAAATGAACGTCACCTTCTGAGGCGATATTCAGAGACGAAGGTAACACCGCCGGTCAGTGACCGGCGGTGGCGTTAGCTGTTGCTGGTGGCAGATTGCTTGTGGAACAGCTCTCTGAACACCGGGTAGATATCGTCCTGGTCGCGGATGTGCTGCATCGCGAAGTTATCAAACATCGATTGCAGATGTTCATATTCACGCCACAGCGTCTGGTGGGCGCGGCGGGTGATCTCGATATAGCTGTAGTAACGCACCACCGGAAGCAGTTTTTTCGCCAGAATTTCATGGCACAGCGGCGAATCATCCGCCCAGTTATCGCCATCCGACGCCTGTGCCGCATAGATGTTCCACTGCGCCGGGTCGTAACGCTCCTTCACCACCTCATCCATCAGCTTCAGGGCGCTGGAAACAATGGTACCGCCCGTCTCCTGGGAGTAGAAGAACTCATGTTCATCCACCTCTTTCGCCTGGGTGTGGTGGCGAATATAGACCACTTCCACGTTCTTATAGGTTCGGCTCAGGAACAGATAGAGCAGAATATAGAAGCGCTTGGCCATATCTTTGGTGGCCTGATCCATCGAGCCGGAGACGTCCATCAGACAGAACATTACCGCCTGGCTGGAGGGCTCCGCACGTTTTTCGTAATTCTTGTAACGCAGGTCAAAGGTGTCGATAAAGGGCACGCGCTCAATTTTGGCACGCAGTTCGGCAATCTCTTTGCGTAAACGCTCCTCTTCCAGCAGTTGCGCAGGCTCGCTGTTGGTCACGCTGTCCAGGCTGGCTTCCAGCTCGCGAAGCTCACGCTTTTTACCTGCCGTCATGGCGGTGCGGCGGGCAAGCGAGTTCTGCAAGGAACGCACCACGCTAATGTTGGCTGGCACGCCGTTGGCGGTAAAACCGGCCCGGTGTGTTTTGTATTCGTTCAACTGACGATGCTGATTTTTCTTCAGATTTGGCAGGGCCAAATCCTCAAACAGCAGATCCAGGTACTCATCCTTGGAGATCTGAAACACAAACTCGTCCTGACCTTCTCCGTCCGGGCTGGCCTGGCCCTGACCACTGCCGCCGCCACCACCGCCTCCGCCCTGCGGACGCTCGATGCGGTCATTCTGGATGAAGTGATCGTTACCGGGATGAACGCGATGGCGCAAACCGCCGCGCCCCTGATGGAACATCGGTTCGCTAATGTCGTCCGTCGGAATAGAAACGGACTCCCCACTGTCTACGTCGGTCACCGAACGCTTGTTAATGGCCTCGGAGATCGACTGTTTGATTTGCGCTTTATAACGACGCAAGAAGCGCTGGCGATTCACCGTGCTCTTGTTTTTGCCGTTAAGACGCCGGTCAATAAACCAGGTCATATGCCCCCCGTACTGCATTTGCCAACTTTGAGTGCCCGTAAGTGCCGGATGGCACTAACGTTTATCCGGCCTACGGAACATTGTTGTAGGCCCGGCAAGCAACGCGCCGCCGGGCTTTGCGGGCTGTTAAGACGATTTACGCACGCGCAGGTACCATTCGCAGAGCAGGCGAACCTGTTTGCGGGTGTAGCCTTTCTCCATCATGCGGTCGACAAAATCGTCGTGCTTTTTCTGCTCGTCGGTTGAGGTTTTGGCATTAAACGAAATGACCGGCAACAGCTCCTCGGTATTGGAGAACATTTTCTTCTCGATAACCGTGCGCAGTTTTTCGTAGCTGGTCCAGTTCGGATTGCGTCCGCTGAAGTTTGCTCTGGCGCGCAGCACGAAGTTGACGATCTCATTTCGGAAGTCTTTCGGATTACTGATCCCGGCAGGCTTCTCGATTTTTTCCAGTTCAGCATTCAGTGACTCGCGGTCAAACAGTTGGCCGGTATCCGGGTCGCGATACTCCTGATCCTGGATCCAGAAGTCGGCATAGGTGACGTAGCGGTCAAAGATGTTCTGCCCGTACTCAGAGTAAGATTCCAGATAGGCGGTCTGGATCTCTTTGCCGATAAACTCGGCGTATTTCGGGATCAGATAACCTTTGAGGAACTCCAGGTAACGTTCAGCCTGCTCCTGCGGGAACTGTTCACGCTCAATCTGCTGCTCCAGGACATAGAACAGGTGTACCGGGTTCGCGGCCACTTCGGCGTGGTCAAAGTTGAACACGCGGGAGAGGATTTTGAACGCAAAGCGCGTGGAAAGACCGTTCATCCCTTCATCGACACCGGCGTAGTCGCGATACTCCTGGTAGGATTTCGCTTTCGGATCGGTATCCTTCAGGCTTTCACCGTCGTAAACGCGCATTTTCGAGTAAATGCTTGAGTTTTCTGGCTCTTTCAGGCGCGACAGGATCGAGAAGCGCGACAGCGTTTCCAGGGTTCCCGGGGCGCATGGGGCATGAACCAGCTCACTGTGGTTCAGCAGTTTTTCGTAAATCTTGATCTCTTCGGAGATCCGCAGGCAGTAAGGCACTTTGACGATGTACACACGGTCAAGGAAGGCCTCGTTGTTTTTGTTATTGCGGAAGGTGACCCATTCCGATTCGTTGGAGTGCGCCAGAATAATCCCGTTGAACGGTAGGGCGGAAATCCCTTCCGTACCGTTGTAGTTACCTTCCTGGGTGGCGGTCAGCAGCGGATGCAGCACCTTAATGGGCGCTTTAAACATCTCGACGAACTCCATAATCCCCTGGTTGGCGCGGCACAGCGCACCGGAATAGCCGTAAGCATCAGGATCGTTTTGCGCGTGGTTTTCCAGTTTACGGATATCCACTTTACCCACCAGCGCAGAGATATCCTGGTTGTTCTCGTCACCCGGTTCGGTTTTAGCAATCGCAATCTGTTCCAGAATGGACGGCCAGGCTTTCACCACGCGGAATTTGGTAATGTCGCCGCCAAATTCATGCAGGCGCTTCGCGGCCCACGGCGACATGATGGTGCCGAGATAGCGACGAGGAATGCCGTACTCTTTATCCAGGATCTGCGCATCTTCCTGCGGGTTGAACAGGCACAGCGGATGGTCGTTGACCGGGCTGCGCTCGCCGTTGGCGCTGAGCACGTAAATCGGTACGCGCTGCATTAACGCTTTCAGCCGTTCAGCCAGCGAAGATTTACCGCCGCCGACAGGCCCCAGCAGATACAGGATCTGTTTCTTCTCTTCCAGACCCTGAGCAGCATGCTTCAGGTAAGACACAATCTGCTCGATGGCATCTTCCATGCCGTAAAATTCTTCAAACGCAGGATATCGGGCGACGACCCGATTCGAAAACAGACGGGAAAGCCGTGGCTCTTGGGCAGTATCAACCATATTCGGCTCACCAATAGCCATCAATAGTCGTTCTGCCGCATTGGCATAGGCACTGCGATCTTGCCGACAAATGGTAAGAAACTCCTGCAGTGTGAACTCTTCGTCCTTGGCAGCTTCATAGCGCTGGCGATAGTGATCGAATATATTCATGGCATGCCGTCCTTTCGTTTTTTAGCACAGGAAAAGAGCCGTTCATATGAATAGTAGAGGCTCCCGGAAGCGGGATCCGTTGCACCTCACTGCCAGAGCAGCAACCCGTGTGCCAGGTCGGGCGCTAAAACCGCGGGGGTGATCGGGTATTCAGCTTCTTAAAATTAAGCGTAGATGGCATTTGCAAAACTTGCCTGCACGCAAAAACCAATTTCAATGACATATCAATAACTCATCCAGAAATTCAGCCAAATCCTGTCAGACAATGCGACTTCCTTCACCGAACGGTAATCTGGCTGACAGCGTTCCGTCATTAACCGCACACAAGATAATCGGTTAATCAAATTGATTAGCTGACAAAAAATTTTGAGAAATGAGGGGAATGACGGTTACACTTCATCCGCTGATTATTTGACTACAGGAAAGAATGGATTGTGACCAAACTCAAACTTCTGGCACTGGGGATTATCGTTGCCACCTCAGTGAGTACAGCATACGCGGAGAATCAGTGGTCAGTTGGTGCTGGTGTCGGCGTAATTAATAGCCCTTACAAACAGTATGACCGTGATATTTACCCGGTTCCGGTTATCACCTACGAAGGGGATAATTTCTGGTTCCGCGGGCTGGGCGGTGGCTACTATCTGTGGAACGACCAGACCGACAAGCTCTCCATCATGGCCTACTACGACCCGACCCACTTCAAGCCAGGCGACAGCGACAACTATCAGCTGCGCCAGCTCGATAAGCGTAAGAGCACCATGATGGCCGGGGTTTCCTGGGTCCATAATACCGAATACGGTTTCCTGCGCACCGCCCTGGCGGGCGATACGCTGGATAACAGTAACGGCTATATCTGGGATCTGGCGTGGTTGTACCGTTACACCAACGGCGGGCTGACGCTGACCCCGGGCATCGGTCTCGAGTACCACAGCGAAAACTACAACGACTACTATTATGGTGTGTCCCATAAAGAGTCCCGTCGCAGCGGCCTGAACAGCTATGACGCAGACGATGGCTGGAACCCGTACCTTGAGCTGACCGCCAGCTACAAGTTTGCGCCAGACTGGAACGTCTACGCCACTGGCCGTTACAACCGCCTCAGCGATGAGGTGAAAGACAGCCCGATGGTCGATAAGTCCTGGACCGGGTTGATGTCGGTGGGTCTGACCTACAGTTTCTGATTGTGCATTTTTACTGTGCAATTCATGCATTACCACGGAGCGCTTGCGCTCCGTTTGTTTTAGGGTGGTGCAATATGTGCATCATGACGGAGCGCCTGCGCTCCGTTTGTCCTGGGGTGGTGCAGATAAACAGGAGAGTGTGATGAGCGAAAAAACCGTTAATCTTGGCAACAAAATCGTGCTCCCGGCCATCGGTCAGGGCACCTGGTACATGGGCGAAAAAGCGAGTCAGCGCCGGCAGGAAGTGGACGCCCTGCGGGCAGGCATTGAGCGCGGACTGACGCTGATTGATACCGCCGAGATGTATGCCGACGGCGGCGCGGAAGAGGTGGTGGGAGAGGCGATCAAAGGTCTGCGCGACGAGGTGTTTCTGGTCTCCAAAGTCTACCCTTGGAATGCCGGGGGGCAAAAAGGCATTGCCGCCTGCGAAGCCAGCCTGCGCCGACTCGGCACCGAATATATCGACCTCTATCTGCTGCACTGGCGAGGGAATTTCTCCCTGGATGAGACCGTCCGGCTGATGGAGACGCTGCAACAGCAGGGCAAAATTGGCCGCTGGGGCGTATCGAACCTTGATTATGCGGATATGCAGGAGCTGTGGCAGGTGCCGGGTGGGCAGGCCTGTGCCGCCAATCAGGTACTGTATCATCTGGCCTCGCGCGGTATCGAATATGACCTGCTGCCCTGGTGTCAGCAGCAGTCGATGCCGGTGATGGCCTACTGCCCACTGGCGCAGGCCGGGCGGCTACGCACCGGGCTGTTTAATCATCCGGTGGTGAATACGATAGCGCAGGAGTACCACGTCACGGCGGCGCAGGTGCTGCTGGCCTGGGTGATACGTCACCGAGGGGTCGTGGCTATCCCGAAAGCGTCATCCATTAAGCATGCGGAAGAGAACGCGGGCGCGCTGGGCATTTCACTCTCTGCGGAGACATTAAGCCAGCTGGATGCGGCCTTCCCTGCGCCGAAACAGAAAACGGCGTTAGACGTGGTGTGACGTGAACGTAATGCCCTCTCCGTACAGAGAGGGCAAGGGGAGGGGATTAACGCTTCACAATGTGAATGGTCTGTCCCAGACGGGAAGGTTTCTCTTCCGTCGCAGTCTGTGGTTCGCTGACACAGGCGGTTTCCACGCATACAAAGGTCTTATAGCCGTCATCCGGAACGTCACTCATGCTCACCGACAGGGCCGGGCCTGGGTTCCAGCCCACCACGTTGCTGTGATGGTGGTGAATCACTTCAATCGCGCGATTCAGCACGGTATCTTCAATAACGCTGCAGGCTTCCGGGTTCAGGTAGACGCGGTCGGTACGATCCGGGAAAGTCTGTGAACCATCGGTCAGTTTGCCCTCTTTCGCGTTGTCCACTTTGTCGATAAAGCTATCGCCCAGGCCATTCACCGTGACGGCAGCGATATCGCCGACGTTGAAGTAGGTGTGCAGGGCAGAGGTGGTCTCGAATTCACCGTGCGCTTCCAGTTCGATCTCGCAGGTTTTACCCAGCTTGAAACGGGCATACAGGGTGAAGTTGTGCGGCCACAGCTTGCGAGTCTCGTCATCGCTCTGCAGTTCAAAGGTCAGCACCACGCCGGATTCATCTTCGTTGTGGGCCTTCAGCGTCCACGGCAGGTTACGGGCAAAACCGTGCGACGGCAGGCCCGGTTCGGTTGCCGGGCCAAACCACGGCCAGCAGATCGGCACGCCGCCGCGGATCGCCGCCCCTTTTTTAAAGGAGGTGATGTCGCTCAGCCACAGCGCTTCCACTTCGCCTTCTGGCTGCCAGGAGAGCAGATGCGCGCCCTGCAGGGCAACAGACGCCTGTACCTGCGGATGCTCAACCACGATGACTTCAACATCGTCAATCTGGCGGCGGGAAAGCACAGGGGTAAGCTGTTCGACTACCGGAAGTGCAAAAATTGTTTTTATCATTACGCAATCCTCTGTCTCTAATGCCATAAAAAAAGGCGACCGAGGTCGCCTTTTTGGATCAGTTTCTCATCTCAACTTATTTGGAGATGTGAGCGATCAGGTCCAGAACTTTGTTAGAGTAACCGGTTTCGTTGTCGTACCAGGAAACCAGTTTCACGAAGTTGTCGTTCAGTGCGATACCCGCTTTAGCATCGAACACGGAAGTGCACACTTCGCCGTTGAAATCGGTAGAAACAACGTCGTCTTCGGTGTAACCCAGAACGCCTTTCATTGCGCCTTCAGAAGCCGCTTTGATTGCTTTCTTGATTTCTTCGTAGCTTGCTGCTTTTTCCAGACGAACGGTCAGGTCAACAACAGATACGTTTGGAGTTGGAACGCGGAACGCCATACCAGTCAGTTTGCCGTTCAGTTCTGGCAGAACTACGCCAACTGCTTTAGCAGCACCGGTAGAAGAAGGGATGATGTTCTGAGCTGCGCCGCGGCCGCCGCGCCAGTCTTTGTGAGACGGGCCATCAACGGTTTTCTGAGTCGCGGTGGTAGCGTGAACGGTAGTCATCAGGCCTTCAACGATACCGAAGTTGTCGTTGATAACTTTAGCCAGTGGCGCCAGGCAGTTGGTGGTGCAGGATGCGTTGGAAACGATGTCCTGGCCAGCATACTTCTCGAAGTTAGCGCCTTTAACGAACATTGGGGTGTTGTCTTTGGATGGACCAGTCAGAACAACTTTTTTCGCGCCAGCGGTGATGTGCTTACGCGCAGTTTCGTCGGTCAGGAAGATACCGGTTGCTTCAGCAACAACGTCAACACCGATTTCGTTCCACTTCAGGTTAGCTGGATCTTTTTCAGCAGTAACACGGATGGTTTTGCCGTTGACAACCAGGTGGCCGTCTTTCACTTCAACGGTGCCGTTGAAACGACCGTGAGTTGAGTCGTACTTCAGCATGTACGCCATGTATTCAGCGTCTAACAGATCGTTGATACCAACGATTTCGATGTCAGAACGTTCCTGAGCAGCACGGAAAACAATACGGCCGATACGGCCAAAACCGTTGATACCTACTTTGATAGTCATATATTCCACCAGCTATTTGTTAGTGAATAAAAGGTTGCGTGTAAAATTACAAAAACCTTACGCAGCGTCAAGCGGAATCGTGTCAATCATTGCGACAAATCAATCCTTAGCACTACCTTTGCTCGATTGACCCACCTCACATTCCCTTGGAGCTAGCACCCATATGGGGCCTGCGCACGGAATTTTAAAGGGCTGACCACATAAAAACGTGGAGTAGATCACATTTGTCTGCGCACCTCTACGCAACGAGTAAGTTTAGATCAAAAGTTCATACTTCAGTGTTAATGTTTTGTTAGAATCGAGGGTAAAAGTTGTCTGTTTCAACTGCGAGATGTAAGCCTATGTCGAATCAACAAAACCCCGATGAACTGAAAAAAAACCTCACCGAAATGCAGTTCTACGTGACGCAAAACCACGGGACGGAACCGCCGTTTACCGGGCGTCTGCTGCATAACAAGCGCGATGGTGTCTACCATTGTCTGGTGTGTGACGCTGCGCTGTTCAACTCCCAGAGTAAATACGATTCTGGCTGCGGCTGGCCGAGCTTTTATGAACCGGTGAGTGAAGAGGCGATTCATTATCTGAAGGACTTCACACACGGTATGGAGCGCATTGAGATTCGCTGTGGAAACTGTGACGCGCATCTCGGTCACGTCTTCCCGGACGGTCCTCAGCCAACGGGCGAACGTTTCTGCGTTAATTCCGCCTCATTAAGCTTCACCGACGACCAGAATGGCGACCAGACGAAAGGCTGAAAAATCGATTCAGCAAATTATTCCTTCGGAGCCCGATTTAACATGAATATTGAAGAGATGATTAACGGCATGACGCCGGATGTTTATCAGCGTCTGGTCACCGCGGTCGAGCTGGGGAAATGGGCCGATGGCGTGGCGTTGACCGCTGAGCAAAAAGAGAATTGCCTGCAGTTAGTAATGCTATGGCAGGCGCGCAACAACACCGACGCGCAGCACATGACCATCGACACCCAGGGTCAGATGGTGATGAAGAGTAAGCAGCAGCTGAAAGAGGATTTTGGTATCGCGCCGAAATCGATCGCAACGCTGAAAATGCAGTAAGCCTGACGATTAAAGCCCTCTCCCAGCGGGAGAGGGCTCATTTTTACTTAATCCCCAGCGACTCGGCGAGCTGCTTCGCCAGCTGGTTGTTGTCATCCGCGCCGTACTCCCAGAACATCGCCCCGGCCAGCCCTTTCTCTTTAATGTACTCCGCCTTGATCGCCACCGACCGCGGGTTCTCGTACGACAGAGCAAACAGTGCCTTGCCATCGTCACCTTTCACCGACAGCCACGGCACCTGGGCCTGATCGTCCCACTGCTCGGTAAAGCGTTTCTGCGGATCGTTCAAAAACGTCTTCACGATATCGTTGTACTTCACGTAGGTGTCTTTGGTCAGGTCGTAGCCCAGCGATTTGAACAGGTCGATCTGCTGCGCGCTGAAGTAGGGCTGGGTCGCGGGATTTTTCTGTGCATCCGTTTTGCTCCAGTCGATGCCCGGCTCCACGGCGCGCTTGGGCACGCGGCCATAGAAGCCGATGCCGAGGTTCATCTGCTGCGGCTTCAGCCCGGCGGCCAGATAGTTGTTGACCACGAAGTCCACGCTGTATTTATCCGCCGCGGCCACGGTCGGCCAGGCGCTGGAGTCATACAGGTTGGCGTTAAAGTACTGGGTGCCGTACGCCATGTCGTAGGTCATCAGGTTGATGTAATCGAGCAGCGGCGCAACCGCCTTCACGTCGACCCAGCTTTTCGGACTTTCTGCATTGGCGCCCACCGCGATGGTCACCAGCTTTTTATTCCCGAACGCAGTACGTAGCTCCTTCAGCAGGGCGGTAAAGTTATCCCGATCCGCGGGCATGCTGGCGACCAGCCCCCATGCGCCGTTAACCGGGTATTCCCAGTCGAGATCGATCCCGTCCAGCCCGTATTTTTCAACGATTGCCTGTGCGGAACGAATGAACACCGCGCGGGTTTCCGGGCTGGATGCCGCCCCCGAGAAGCCACGTGCGCCCCAGCCGCCCACGGAGAGCAGGACCTTAAGGTCAGGGTTTTGTTTGCGCAGGACAGGCAGCAGGGCCAGATCGGCGGCGACTTTCGGGGAGAGCCAGATCTGGTGCAGTTTGCTCGGATCTTTTAGCGCCGGGTTGGTTTCGTCTTTCTCGTCGTTGTAGATCAGGCCGAAGGAGTAGTTCAGGTGGGTGATCTGGCGCACGTCGAGTTTGTTGATATCTCCGCCTGGCCCGGCGGTGACGTCGCCGCCCCCGTTAAAATAGCCCACCGACATCAGGGAGCTGGCGGAAGCCACGGACGCGCAAAGCAGGGGTAAGGCTGCCAGCAAGGGCAAATGTTTCATAGCAATTCCTCTTCAATTTTGACGGTAAAAAAACAAGCACGCCACGTAAGGGCGTGGCGAAAAAAGTGCCAAAAAAGAATAGCATTGCCGCCTCGCTGAGAGTGCGAGGGAGTTCACCTTATGGGACTAATGGGAATTTTGCCCGGCGGCGCTACGCTTGCACGGGCCTACGGGTTTTGTAGGCCGGGTAAGCGTCAGCGCCACCCGGCACAAAGGCGCACTACGCCTGGGTTTCCTGCCAGTCCGCCAGCGTATACAAGGTGGCACCTTCCGCCGCCATATCCATAAACGCCTGGGCGCTGTCCTGGCGCTGAATGTTCACCCCGCGACAGCCGTCGGTGATCACGTTCACCCGGTAGCCCAGCTGCAGCGCATCCAGCACGGTGAATTTGACGCAGTAATCGGTCGCCAGGCCCATCACAATCAGCTCCACGATTTCGTGATGGCGCAGCCACTGATCCAGCCCGGTTTTCTGCCGGTGGCCGTTATCAAAGAAGGCGCTGTAGCTGTCGATCCTGGGGTTTTCTCCTTTCTGAAAGATGGCGTCAATGGCTTTGCCGTTGAGCAGAGGATGCAGTTCTGCGCCTTCGGTGTGCTGCACACAGTGATCGGGCCAGAAGGTTTGCGGCAGACCGTCCAGCTCGCCCTGAGTGAAGGGCTCGACGTTGTGCTGGCTGGCAAAGCTGCCGTGATCTGCCGGATGCCAGTCCTGGCTGGCCACCACCGCCTCGCCGCGGGCTTTACACCACTCAATCAGAGCGTTGGCGATGTCCACCGTGCTGTCGCCTTCGGCCACTGCCAGCGCGCCGCCCGCGCAAAAGTCATTCTGTAAATCCACCAGTAACAGGGCACGTTGTTTCATGCTTACTCCTTATTCGTCTGGCGTCAGTTCGCCACGCAGATTTTGCATCATCGCCGTGCGAATCGACTGCACATCCAGATCCTGACTCAGTAAGTAGTGAAGTTTAGTCAGGGTGGCTTCTACCGTCATATCGAATCCGCTCACAACTCCCGCTTGCGCCAGGGCGTTACCAGTGGCATAGCCGCCCATATTCACCTTGCCGGACATGCACTGGGTCAGGTTTACCACCACGATGCCGCGGTTGCTGGCTTCCTGAAGCTCCTTCAGGAACTCGCCGTTTTGCGGGGCGTTGCCCACGCCGTAAGAACGCAGGATCAGCGCTTTTACCGGCTGCCGCAGGAAGTTACGCACCACATCGGCAGAGATACCCGGATAAATGGTCACCACGCCAATCGGCTGTGGCGTAATCGGATGCACCACAAGCTCGCCGGAGGTATGCGGTGCCGGAGGCGTACCGAGGCGGCGGATATGGATCCCGGCCTCCAGCAGCGGCGAGAGGTTCGGTGAGGCAAAGGCATCAAAGCCGTCGGCATGGGCTTTGGTGGTGCGGTTGCCGCGATACAGCCGGTTGTTGAAGAACAGGCTCACTTCGTTAATCGGGAAGTTGGCCGCCACGTATAGGGAGTTCAACAGGTTGATCTGCCCGTCGGAACGCAGCTCCGCCAGCGGGATCTGCGACCCGGTGACGATCACCGGTTTGCTGAGGTTTTCCAGCATGAAGGAGAGCGCCGAGGCGGTGAACGCCATGGTGTCGGTGCCGTGCAGGATCACGAAGCCATCATACTGGTCGTAATGGGCCTTGATGTCGTCGGCGATATGCTGCCAGTCTTCCGGGGTCATATCGGAAGAGTCCATCAGCGGATCGTACTCGTGAATGGTGAAGTCCGGCATCTCCGGGCGATGGAACTCCGGCATTAACGCCAGCTGGCGCTGCAGGTGGCCCGAAACCGGGATATAGCCATTTTCCGAGCGCTGCATTCCGATGGTACCGCCGGTATAGGCCACATAGATTGATTTCTTTTGCATGATGTAATGTTCTTAGGCTTCAAAGAAAAATCCCCTCTTCGCAGAAGAGGGGATGGGGATTAACGTACGTTAGCGCAGGTGAGGCAGAACGCGTAGCGGTTTTGCGGATCGTTAAAGGCGGCCAGCTTGTCGCCCTCCGCTTTCACCGCCTTCGCCGCCGTGGCAACCGGCGCCGGCAGATAGGCCTGCAGCGCGTCCGGCAACATGGCTTTGACCGAGCCGGAGAAGCTGTCCATCACCATATCGAAGAAGGTCGGCTCATCCTGATAGAAGTCGATATGCCACTGCTTCAGCTTCGCCAGTTCGGCGGCCTTGGCCACGGCGTCATCGAAATCGCCCAGGTTATCCACCAGCCCGTTGGATTTCGCATCCTGGCCGGTCCAGACGTGACCCTGGGCGATCTGGTCGATCTGCGCCGGGGTCTGCTTGCGGGAGTCCGCCACCAGGGTGATGAAGCGCTTATAGCCGTTCTCAATGCTTAGCTGCATCATCTGCGACACTTCCGGCGGCAGCGCTTTGGTAATGGCGACATCCGCCAGCGGCGAAGTTGCCACACCGTCGGTGTGCACGCCCAGATAGTCGAGGCTGTTCTCTACGGTGTTAATCACGCCGAAGATACCGATAGAGCCGGTCAGGGTGCTCGGGTTGGCCACGATATAGTTCGCCGGGGTCGAGATCCAGTAACCCCCGGATGCCGCCATCCCGCCCATGGAGACCACCACCGGTTTACCGGCGGCGCGGGCTGCTGACAGTTCCGCGCGGATCACTTCCGAGGCGCTGACGCTGCCGCCCGGGCTGTTAACCCGCAGGACAATGGCTTTCACTTTCGGGTCGAGACGCGCGTCGCGGATCTGTGAGGCGGTAGTATCGCCACCGACGTTGCCCGGCGTCTCTTCGCCATCCATGATCGCCCCGTTCGCGAAGACCACGGCGATGCTGTCGCCGGTATCGGCCGGTTTTTTCGGCTGATAGTCATAGAAGCTGACGGCGCTGAAGTTCTTGTCCTCTTTGCTCCAGCCGAACTGCCTGGTCAGGGACTTTTCAATCTCGGCGCTGGAGCCCAGGGCATCCACCAGCTTGTTGTCGAGGGCATATTTCGCGGTATCGCCATCGACTTTACGCAGCCCGTCCAGCACGCCCTGCGCACCCGGGAAGACCTGCTCCGGGGTGATCTGACGGTTGGCGGCGACGGTGGCGAGATAGTGCTGCCACAGTTCGCCGATCCAGCGGCTGTCCGCCTCGCGGGCGGCAGGGGACATATCGTCGCGGATAAACGGCTCAACGGCCGATTTGTACGTCCCGACGCGGAACACGTGGGTGGTGACTTTCAACTTATCGAGCAGCGATTTGTAATAGAGGCCATTGGTGGCGAAACCGTGCAGATCGACGGTGCCCTGCGGCGAGAGCCACACTTTATTGGCAAAGCTTGCCAGATAGTACTGCCCCTGACTGTAGTTATCGCCCACCGCAATCACCGGTTTGCCGCTGTCGCGGAACTCGCGCAGCGCTTTCCCGATGTACTGCATGGACGGCTGATCCGCCCCGGCGAAGTTCTTCAGATCCAGCACGATGCCGGTAATGTTGCGATCGTCCTTCGCCTGACGAATAGCGTCGACGATATCGAACAGCGAGTTTTCCTGCAGACGGTCGCTGCTGGCCCCAAACAGCTGGCGGCCGATCACGCCGAGACGGTTGCTGGTGGACGGTTTATCCACCACCACACCGGCGATATCCAGCAGCAGCGCGCCGCGACCGGCGCTCTGGGCCTGGCTGGTGGCGCTGAGGTGCATCCAGACACCCACACAAACCATCAGAATAAGGATGAAGAAGATATTCATCACCAGGTTGCGGACGAAATTGAGCAGTCGCCACGTCCATTTAAAAAAGCCGGCAAACAGTCGCCAGAGGGTTCGCATGTATTCTCCCTGTCCAGATAATTACCTTCCCGTCGCCACTGGACGGTGTTGTCGGGCTATCGTAATGACCCGACCGCCACTTGTCAGCAGGAATCGCCTGCCACGCTGTAACAAAATCTGCCGTCGTGTTAATTTTGAGTAAATTTCAAGACAGGAGTAACCCCATGGATGCACTCGAACTGCTTGTTAACCGTCGAAGCGCGTCGCGTCTGGCGGAGCCCGCTCCGGCAGGCGAACAGCTGGACAACATTCTTCGCGCCGGAATGCGCGCCCCGGATCACGGCACCTTACAGCCGTGGCACTTCTTTATCATCGAAGGGGAAGGGCGCGATCGCTTCAGCACCCTGCTGGAGAAAGGGGCCGTGGCCGCCGGGCAGGATGACAAGGCGATTGAAAAAGCCCGCAACGCGCCGTTCCGCGCGCCGATGATTATCGCCGTGGTCGCTAAATGCCAGCCGCAGCACAAGGTGCCGGTATGGGAGCAGGAGATGTCTGCCGGCTGTGCGGTCATGGCGATGCAAATGGCCGCTGTCGCCCAGGGCTACAATGGTATCTGGCGCAGCGGCGCGTTAACCGACAGCCCGGTGGTCCGTGAAGGACTTGACTGCGGCGCACACGACAAAATCGTCGGATTCCTCTATCTGGGTACCCCGCAACTGAAAGCCTCGACCACCGTCTCCGTGCCCGACGCCACGCCGTTCGTCACCCGTTTCTGATCGATTGCACAAAAACTGTCTGGATCCTGAACAACTGCAGCAGAATTCAGACAGTCATACTTATCACTTAATGGAATGAGCGCTAACATAGTGCAATTGTAATGAAAGGAGATTGTCATGAGCGAGCAAGCCATTCGTTTGACGCAATACAGCCATGGAGCCGGTTGCGGTTGTAAAATTTCCCCCAAAGTGCTGGAAACCATTCTGCATAGCGAGCAGGCGAAGTTTGTCGACCCGAACCTGCTTGTGGGTAACGAAACCCGCGACGATGCCGCAGTCTACGATTTAGGCAACGGGACCAGCATCATCAGCACCACCGATTTCTTTATGCCGATCGTCGACAACCCGTACGACTTCGGACGCATAGCCGCCACCAACGCCATTAGCGACATCTTTGCCATGGGCGGTAAGCCGATCATGGCGATTGCGATCCTCGGCTGGCCGATCAACACCCTGGCCCCGGAGATCGCCCGCGAGGTGATCGAAGGCGGGCGCTTTGCCTGCCAGCAGGCGGGGATCGCTCTGGCCGGCGGCCACTCCATTGATGCCCCGGAGCCGATTTTCGGCCTGGCGGTGACCGGCGTGGTACCGACCGAGCGCGTGAAACGCAACAGCACCGCCGAGGCGGGCTGCAAGCTGTTCCTCACCAAGCCGCTGGGCATTGGCGTGCTCACCACCGCCGAGAAAAAATCCCTGCTGCAGCCGGAACACAAAGGGCTGGCGACGGAGGTGATGTGCCAGATGAACCTCGCCGGTGCCGCTTTTGCCAACATCGACGGCGTGAAGGCGATGACCGACGTCACCGGCTTTGGCCTGTTGGGCCACCTGAGCGAAGTGTGCCAGGGCGCGGGCGTGCAGGCCCAGGTCTGGTATCAGGACGTGCCGAAGCTGCCGGGCGTTGAAGACTACATTGCCCAGGGTGCGGTGCCGGGCGGCACCCAGCGTAACTTCGCCAGCTACGGTCACCTGATGGGCGAGATGCCTGCCGAGTGGCGCGATCTGCTGTGCGATCCGCAGACCTCCGGCGGCCTGCTGCTGGCGGTGACCCCGGAGGCCGAGGCCGAAGTCCAGGCGACTGCCGCGGAGTTTGGTATCACCCTGACCGCCATCGGCGAGCTGGTAACCGCACGCGGTGGCCGTCCGATGATTGAGATCCGTTAATTCAATGCGGTTATTTATTGCCGAAAAACCGAGCCTCGCCCGGGCGATTGCGGATGTGTTACCCAAGCCGCATCGCAAGGGCGATGGGTATATCGAGTGCGGGAACGGGCAGGTGGTCACCTGGTGTATCGGTCACCTGCTGGAGCAGGCCCAGCCGGACGCCTATGACAGCCGCTACGCGCGCTGGAATCTCAACGATCTGCCCATTGTGCCGGAAAAGTGGCAGCTGCAGCCGCGCCCGTCGGTCACCAAACAGCTCAACGTCATTAAGCGCCTGCTGAACGATGCCGCGGAAGTGATCCACGCCGGTGACCCGGACCGGGAAGGGCAACTGCTGGTGGACGAGGTGCTGGATTACCTGAACCTCGCGCCGGAAAAACGCCGTGAGGTGCAGCGCTGCCTGATCAACGATCTCAACCCCCAGGCAGTGGAGCGCGCTATCTCGCGTCTACGCTCCAACAGCGAGTTTGTCCCGCTGTGCGTCTCGGCGCTGGCCCGCGCTCGCGCCGACTGGCTGTACGGTATCAACATGACCCGCGCCTACACCATTCTCGGGCGTAACGCGGGTTATCAGGGGGTGCTCTCGGTAGGCCGCGTGCAGACCCCGGTGCTGGGGCTGGTGGTGCGCCGGGATGAAGAGATTGAGAACTTTGTCGCCAAAGACTTCTTCGAAGTAAAAGCCCATATCGTCACCCCGAAGGACGAGCGCTTTACCGCCATCTGGCAGCCGAGCGAGGCCTGCGAGCCGTATCAGGATGAAGAGGGGCGTCTGCTGCATCGTCAGCTGGCCGACCACGTGGTGACCCGCATTCAGGGCCAGCCCGCCGTCGTCACCAGCTATAACGATAAACGGGAATCAGAACCCGCGCCGCTGCCGTTTTCCCTCTCTGCTCTGCAGATCGAGGCGGCAAAACGCTATGGCCTGAGCGCGCAAAACGTGCTCGATATCTGCCAGAAGCTGTATGAAACGCACAAGCTGATCACCTATCCGCGTTCCGACAGCCGCTATCTGCCGGAAGAGCATTTCGCCGGACGCCACGCGGTGCTGAACGCCATTGCCGCCCACGCGCCCGATTTAATGCCGCAGCCGGTGGTTAATCCGGATACCCGCAACCGCTGCTGGGACGATAAGAAAGTCGATGCCCACCACGCCATCATCCCGACGGCGCGCAGCAGCAAGGTCAATCTGACCGAGAACGAATCGAAGGTCTATAACCTCGTCGCCCGTCAGTACCTGATGCAGTTTTGCCCGGATGCCCTGTTCCGCAAGTGCGTTATTGAGCTGGAGATCGCTAAAGGCAAGTTTATCGCCAAGGCGCGTTTCCTCGCCGAAGCGGGCTGGCGCACGCTGCTGGGCAGTAAAGAGCGTGATGAGGAGAACGACGGCACGCCGCTGCCGGTGGTGAAAAAAGACGACGAACTGCTGTGCGAGAAGGGTGAAGTGGTGGAGCGACAGACCCAGCCGCCGCGCCACTTCACCGACGCCACGATCCTCTCCGCCATGACCGGCATCGCCCGATTTGTGCAGGATAAAGATCTGAAAAAAATCCTGCGCGCCACCGACGGGCTGGGGACCGAAGCGACCCGCGCCGGAATTATTGAGCTGCTGTTTAAACGCGGTTTTCTGCACAAGAAAGGGCGTTATATCCACGCCACGGACGCCGGAAAGGCGCTGATCCACTCCCTGCCGGAGATGGCTGCCCGGCCGGACATGACCGCGCACTGGGAGTCGGTCCTGACCCAGATCAGCGAAAAGCAGTGTCGCTATCAGGATTTTATGCAGCCGCTGGTGGGGACGTTATTCGATCTGATCAACCAGGCGCGCAATACCTCTGTGAGGGATTTTCGCGGCATGGTTGCGCCGGGTGGCGACAAGAAGAAAAAGTTTAAGAAGAAGAGTGCGGCCTGAGGAATTGCCGGGTGGCGGCTACGAGGTAAAAGCAAAAAGGCAACTTGCGTTGCCTTTTTTAATGTTTTCTCCCTCTCCCTGTGGGTG
>DERO01000028.1 GCA_002360945.1 Leclercia adecarboxylata
GTGTTACCGCGAACTATGCCGTGGGCCTGCACGACGGCCAGCGTGGTGTTTTCCACCATTGCGGATTCATCCGCCACCGGCCACGGGGCATTGTCGATTGCGCCTTCGCCTTTCATCTCCTGCCACAGGGGGAGGCCGGGGTGGGTGTTGACCGGGTTCAGCATACGGACAACCGCCAGCAGCGCTTCACGCATCAAGGCACGATCCTGCTCGCCTTCCTGCGGAGCTTTCGCCAGCTTGTTCATCAATTCCATAATAGCCGCAATTGCGGTATTGAAGGTCTGACGGCGACCAATATCATCGGTCACTTTGGCAATAGTTTTATGAACATCACGACGCAGCGCCTGCTGATCTTCAGTCAGTGCAGCGGTATCCAGTGCCGGTGCTTCGCCCTGAGAAGTGTGCTCGTAAACCAGTTTCCAGACACGTTTCAGGAAGCGGTTAGCCCCTTCCACGCCGGACTCCTGCCATTCCAGAGTCATGTCTGCCGGGGAGGCAAACATCATAAACAGACGCACGGTATCGGCACCGTAACGCTCAACCATCACCTGCGGGTCAATGCCGTTGTTTTTGGACTTCGACATTTTGCTCATGCCGGTATAGACCAGCTCGTGACCTGCGGCATCTTTCGCCTTAACGATGCGGCCTTTCTCGTCGCGCTCAACGATAGCATCAACCGGAGAGACCCAGTTACGCTCGCCGTTCACGCCCACGTAGTAGAAGGCATCCGCCAGTACCATGCCCTGACACAGCAGCTGTTTCGCTGGCTCGTCAGAGTTCACCAGGCCCGCGTCGCGCATCAGCTTGTGGAAGAAGCGGAAGTAGAGCAGGTGCATGATGGCGTGTTCGATCCCGCCGATATAGATATCCACCGGCAGCCAGTAGTTAGCCGCTTTGGAATCCAGCATGCCTTCCTGATACTGCGGGCAGGTGTAACGCGCGTAGTACCAGGAGGACTCCATAAAGGTGTCGAAGGTGTCGGTTTCACGCAGCGCAGGCATGCCGTTTACGGTGGTCTTCGCCCACTCTGGATCGGCTTTGATCGGGCTGGTGATGCCGTCCATGACCACGTCTTCCGGCAGGATCACCGGGAGCTGATCCTCCGGCGTTGGCAGGACGGTGCCATCTTCCAGGGTGACCATCGGGATTGGCGCGCCCCAGTAACGCTGACGGGAAACACCCCAGTCGCGCAGACGGTAGTTAACTTTACGCTCGCCAACGCCCAGTTCTGCCAGCTTGTCGGCGATGGCGTTGAAGCCCTCTTCGAAGCTCAGGCCGCTGAACTCACCGGAGTTAAACAGGGTGCCTTTCTCAGTCAGCGCCTGTTCGGACAGATCCGGTTCGGAGCCGTCAGCCGCGAGGATAACCGGCTTGATTGCCAGGTTGTATTTGGTAGCAAATTCGTAGTCGCGCTGATCGTGACCCGGAACGGCCATCACCGCGCCCGTACCGTACTCCATCAGCACGAAGTTGGCTGCCCAGACCGGGATCGCTTCACCGGTCAGCGGGTGCGTGGCATAGAAGCCAGTAGCAACGCCTTTTTTCTCCATGGTCGCCATGTCGGCTTCGGCCACTTTGGTGTTGCGGCATTCGTCGATGAAGGCAGCCAGTTCCGGATTGTTCTCTGCCGCTTTCTGCGCCAGCGGGTGACCTGCGGCCACGGCCAGGTAGGTCGCACCCATGAAGGTGTCCGGACGGGTGGTGTAAACGGTCAGCTTCTGATCGTAGTTTTCAACGTTGAAGGTGATTTCCACCCCTTCAGAACGACCGATCCAGTTGCGCTGCATGGTTTTCACGGTATCTGGCCAGTGGTCCAGATTGTCCAGATCGCTCAGCAGTTCGTCGGCGTAAGCGGTGATTTTAATAAACCACTGCGGGATCTCTTTACGCTCAACCTTGGTGTCGCAGCGCCAGCAGCAGCCGTCGATAACCTGTTCGTTCGCCAGAACGGTCTGATCGTTCGGGCACCAGTTAACGGCGGAGGTTTTCTTGTAGACCAGCCCTTTTTTGTAGAGCTCGGTGAAGAATTTTTGCTCCCAGCGGTAGTATTCCGGGGTGCAGGTCGCCAGCTCGCGGCTCCAGTCATAGCCAAAGCCCAGCATCTTGAGCTGGTTTTTCATGTAGGCGATGTTGTCGTAGGTCCATGGCGCTGGCGCGGTGTTGTTTTTTACCGCCGCCCCTTCAGCCGGCAGACCAAACGCATCCCAGCCGATCGGCTGCAGAACGTTTTTACCCAGCATGCGCTGGTAGCGAGCGATCACATCACCGATGGTGTAGTTACGCACGTGGCCCATGTGTAGTCGGCCAGAAGGATAGGGAAGCATCGACAGGCAGTAATACTTCTCTTTGCTCTCGTCTTCGGTGACTTCAAAAGTGCGCTTCTCGTCCCAGTGTTGCTGGACTTTCGATTCTATCTCTTCCGGGCGGTATTGCTCTTGCATGGCAGCCAGTGGTCCTGTGTTCAATACAGCTACAAACGTAGCCAATGGATGTGGTAATTCAGATCCGCATAGCATAGCCCAAACGCCCGCGTCAAAACAGCCTTTACCTCAAAAGCGCCTTGCAGGAATTTACGCAGAGTGTGGATGACCTGACAAAGCGGGGCGCAAATAAGGTCTATCATTAGAGAGAGTTACTTACCCGGGAGGCAAATGATGAACAAGGTTGCTCAATTTTACCGTGAACTGGTCGCCACATTAACTGAACGTCTGCGTAATGGAGAGCGTGATATTGATGCGCTCGTCGAGCAGGCACGCCTGAGGGTGACGCAGACGGGTGAGTTAACACGTACCGAAGTGGAAGAGGTGACCCGTGCGGTGCGCCGCGATCTGGAAGAGTTCGCCCGCAGCTATGAAGAGAGCCAGGATGAGGTCGCTGACAGCGTCTTTATGCGGGTGATCAAAGAGAGCCTGTGGCAGGAGCTGGCGGATATCACCGATAAAACGCAACTGGAGTGGCGCGAAGTGTTCCAGGATCTCAACCATCACGGGGTGTATCACAGCGGAGAGGTGGTGGGGCTCGGCAATCTGGTGTGTGAGAACTGTCACTTCCATCTGGCGGTCTATACCCCGGATCTGCTGCCGGTCTGCCCGAAATGCGGACATGACCAGTTCCAGCGTCGGCCGTTCGAGCCCTAAAAAAGCGGGCGCTATCACGCCCGCTTTGTCTGAAAGACAGGATACGATGCAGGCATCGTATCCTGTAATTGAGCCGCTTATTTAATCGTATTGATCTCAGTCTTTTTGAAATTCTGCGTGCCGCCCATATTGGAAGCATATTTATGGGAGGAGTTCAGAATCAGCTTATTAGCAGAGAGCGTGCCTGCGCCGCAGGTAGACATATTAAGGAAGCCGCAGCCGTAGCCGCCATTCACCACTTTATTCGCCGTTAAGGTCATTGTTTCCCCCGCACTGATGTTACCGCGGTTGACAATGTTGCCATTGGCGGTGGTGTCCTGGTTCATTCCATAAACAGAACTAATTTGACCTTCGTTGTACAGATCCAGCCATGTCACCACATTCACGGTAGAGCCATGGATTTGGCCATAGTTATTGGTCGCAGTCGTGTCGATGTTTACGTTTCCCGCACTGCCCATATAACCGGAGTTATTCAATTTGTAGCTGTGGGTTGTCAGGGTGTTGCTTGCATCCAGGCGGCTATTGGCGGCCTGTGTCAGGACGCCTTCGGTTGTGATGGTGACATTGCCCCCGGAGATTTTGCCCGTGTTAGAAATATCGCCGTTGGAACTGGCGTTATTTTTCCACGACCGAATGATCAGATTTTCAGAGCCGGCCATGTTGCCCGTCACTTTGAAACTGTTACCGCCGAAGCTAACGGATGTGTTCTTACCAGACAGGGTGCCGCCATTTTCCACATTGCCGAGCGCGGAGACAGCAAGTTGGTTATTTGATACCAGATAAGAACCAAAACTGGTGTTCAGGCTGCCATTGGTGGTAATGGCCAGCGCGTTGGTGGCCTGCATGTTCCCTTTATTGTTGATATTACCCACAGCAGAAACCATCATTTGATTGCCGCTGGAGATTGTACCCTCGTTGTTCAGTTCCTTCTGGCTGCTGATAGCCGCAATATAGGCCGAGGAGATCGTACCGGTATTTTTCAGTTCACCCCCGGAGACCAGTTGAGTGATGTAGCCGTTGTTGGTGATTGCCCCTTCATTAATCAGCGCACCATTAGATGCCATAGACAGCGTGCTGTTGGCGACAATCGCTCCTTTGTTGCGGACGCCAAAACCTGCGTTATTGCCGACCATGGTGATGTTGTTCGCTTTCACCCCGCCGAGCTTGCTGATGTCGATACTGTACTCCGGCATCAGGGTCTGGAGCAGATTTGCCGATTTACCTGCGGAAGTGATGCGGCCCGTGGCGTTATCGAAAGTGAAATTTCCGCCGCTGAGCGTTGCATTGGCAGCGGTGACTGTCCCGTTAAGTTGAATGGCGTCTGCCAGAATTGCGGCATAGCTGTTTGCGGCGTTCATCCCGTACTGATCCACGGTAATTTTGCCGCCGGTCACGGTATAGCTGCCGATAGCACCCGTGTCGCTCAGGTTCACTTTACCGGTGGTCAGCACCGCTTTGTTGGTGTTAATGAAGCTGCAGCCTGAACAGGTGATACCGTTGGGGTTAGCGATAACCACATCGGCTCGTTGTCCACCCACTTCAATGAAGCCCTGCAGTGAACTCGCCTTGTTGGAGACCACCTCATTTAAGATCACCGAGGCGCTGCCGTTGGTCAGGTTGTTGTTTTTTGCCATATTGCCCAGGGTGCTGTGGGTGTAGTTAGTCACGCTGTTGTTGAGAATTACACCTTTTTTATCAACATTAAATTCACGGTAAATATTGTGCGATACCCCGGCTGCATTTGGCGCTTCAATATCAATGACTTTTGTACCGGATTGATGGGTATACGTGGTTGGGTCGGCGTAAACAAAGGTCGACGTCAGGGCTGCGGCCAGCGCCACATAAGTGAGTTTAAATTTAAACATGATTTATTCCTTTAAATAATGATGGACGTTAAATATAAATAAGATGAAGTGATGAACCTTTGCCTGTTAATACCTCCATTGCAATGAAAAACCCATATTAAGGGCCTGCGTATGAAAGTTGTCAGGTTTGCTCAGCGGTGTGCCAATAAATAAATCATACTGGGTAGCGAGCTTCGCTCCCCGTAATCCCACCACCGCGCCGGATAATACTTTTCCCTGGCCATATTGTTCACTGCCCGTTACTCTGCCGATATCCAGACCGGTATAGAATTGCTGGTCAGGGGAGGGGATATCCCAGCTGAAATCATTGCGCCAGTACCAACCCTGATTACCGGATAATGTGCGTTCGCCATCAAAGCCACGTACCGTCCAGCGATTGCCTATATTCATTTTATTATCGGAGGATAATATGTCCGGGCTGATTTGCGCGCTTATTTGCGGTGACCAGCTAAATGTGTTGCCGGTGAGGGGGAATTTCATTAATGCCTTCAGATCGGCATGTAATATACGAGCGTGTTTATCGTATAGCCCTGCATTCTCTTCCGGAGTCGGCATGGAACTTAGCCACGGCAGGCGGTTCTGTACACCCACCGAAGCCTCAATAATCTTACTGTCAAAGTAATGCTGGTGGCGCAGGGTAAGATCCCAGCCAGGATTTTGTTTGCGCATCACGCTGAGTTCGCTGCCGCCAAAGTAATAGCGGGAGGTACTTTTAAAGAGCTTCGCGTCCAGCGTCGTTTTTTGCGTTCGGGTGTGCGAAAGCAGGCGTGAAAGGGTCGCGCTGTAGTAGCGGTTTTTACTTTCATAATCGGTGGTAGACCATTGCCCGCGGAACTGCTGCAGGTATTCGCTGCGGGCGGCATACAGGCTCATGTTCCAGTAGCCAAAGGGAACGGAGTAATAAACACTGCCGTTTTTATTGCCGTCGTCATGCTGGTTGAATTCAACATCGCCTCCGGCGGCCACGTATAAAATGTCGTTCAGTCTGGCCATATCGTAGAGGTAGAGTGCGCCGCCGCCCTGATAGCGCCCGGTTGCGCGACTGCCTGCATCATCGAGCCAGGCACCTACCTGCCAGGACTTATCGAGCTGACGGGTCAGGCGCACGTCGGTTTCCGCGTGGTTTTGCCCCGGCAGCAACTTCATATGGGCAGATGATCCGGGGATGCGTTGCAGGTTCGCCATCCCTTGCTCGAGATCGGGCAGGCGCAAAATATCGCCCGCCGAGAACGGCAAGGTATTCCAGAGGCTGGTTCGGGTCACCGGTTTATCGGTGGCAAACGCGATATGGCCTATTTTTCCGTAAGTTAACGTTAATTGTAATATTCCGCTCTCCAACGACTGAGAGGGAATATCAATCAGAGACGTAATATAGCCTTTTATAATTAACTCATTCTGTAAACTACGGGTGAATAAACGGATGCCTTCAATACCCAGACATTGCGATTTTGCCTGAATGATTAATTTTCCTAATAGCTTCTGCGTTAATGCTCTGTCCTCGGATTCAATGTTAACTTCTTTAATGTATTTACAGTTTCTCTCTTTTGGGAAAACTATTTTTTCATCCGTAGAGTATACGCGAGTGGATTCATATTCCTGCTGCTGGGGAGTAAGTGCCGCTTCGCGGGCCCGATCCTGCTCAGACTGATTTACCGACGGGTGCGCGTTACTGGCGATGGCATGATGACAAAGCGCAATAAAAATAATAAAACCGGCAATAAAGCCGTTGTTATTTTTCAGCATGAAGCAATATCCATTTTGTTTCATTGAGCGAAGTGTAAAGCTGTATAGTCGCCCATGAGGATCCTTCTCAGGGCGTAAACAGCAGCGGAACCTTATAACAACCTTGTGAAGTTGAACAATAAAAACTCTTTTTAGAAAAAGTTAACGATTAATAACCCTGACTTAAAAAAATTGGGGAAACATCGAAGAAGTGAATATGCTAGCCAAAAAAAGGACGAGCTTCTATGCCGCGATCCTCATTTGTATGTGAACTGATATCTCATTTAGTGGGGATTAATGCATGCTGGTGCCTCTGCGGACAGGCAGGGGCACCAGTCAGGAGCGTTTAAGCGTAGAATTTCAGGCGTTCGGCCAGTAAATCAACAAAGGCCTGACGATTAATATCGGTCATGAGGGTGGTATTTGGCTTATTGCCGGTCAGGAAGTAGTAGTCCACCACCGTCATCCCCTGGGTGTATTTCCCCTGGGTCTCGACGCCTACCCAGCGCTCTACCGTGGTGAAGATCTCCGGTTTCAGCAGCCAGGCGATGGTGCAGGGGTCGTGCAACGGTGCACCCTGGAAGCCCCACTTCTCGGTTTTGTGGTACTCCATAAAGAAGTCGAGCAGCTCCGCGACTGTGGTCGCCACCGGGTTGCCGATCCGGCGAAAACGCTCGATATCTTCCGCCATAATTTGTGCTCGATGGGTCACGTCCAGACCGGCCATCACCACCGGTATGCCGGACTGGAAGACGATTTCAGCCGCTTCAGGATCGACATAAATATTGAATTCAGCAGCAGGCGTCCAGTTACCCAGGCCCATGGCACCGCCCATGATCACTATCCGGGCGATTTTCGCGTGTAATTCCGGGTGGCTGTTTATCAGCAGGGCGACGTTAGTTTGCGGGCCGGTAGCCACCAGCGTCACCGGTTCTGCGCTTTCGCGCAGCACTTTTGCCATCAACTCCACGGCGGTGCATTCCTGTGGGGCAAAGTCCGGCTCGGGCAGGGCGGGGCCATCAAGGCCGCTTTCCCCGTGGACGTTGTCGGCAATGATCAGATCGCGCATCAGGGGCTTAACTGCCCCGCCGGCAACCGGAATATCGCTGCGCTTTAGCAGGGTTAGCATCCGCAGCACGTTGTGCAGGGTTTTATCCGGGGTCTGGTTCCCGGCAGAAGAGGTGACTGCCTTAAATTCCAGTTCGGGTGAGGCTAGGGCAAGGACGAGTGCGATCGCGTCATCATGACCCGGGTCGCAATCGAGGATGACAGGTAGTGCCATAGAATTCTCCATTTCTCAGGGTTGTTTTGCGACAAGGCTAACGCTGATGAGAGGAGCAGACGAGGCAAACAGATGAAAAGCGTGAAGCAGTGCGCAATCTGAGCGATTGCGCACCGGAGAGATTAATGCAGGATTTTGGCGAGGAAATCTTTGGCGCGATCGGATTGCGGGTTAGCAAAGAACTCCTCTTTGGCGGAGTCCTCTACGATTTTCCCTTCATCCATAAAGATCACGCGGTTCGCTACCTTACGCGCAAAGCCCATTTCGTGGGTCACCACCATCATGGTCATCCCTTCATGCGCCAGCTCGACCATCACGTCCAGCACCTCGTTGATCATCTCAGGATCGAGTGCAGAGGTCGGTTCATCGAACAGCATCGCCACCGGATCCATACAGAGCGCGCGGGCAATCGCCACACGCTGCTGCTGACCACCGGAGAGCTGCGCCGGGAACTTATCGGCATGGGCAGAGAGGCCCACGCGCTCCAGCAGTTTCAGCCCTTTTTCACGCGCAGCGGCTTTATCGCGCTTGAGGACCTTCACCTGGGCCAGCGTCAGGTTCTCAATGATCGACAGATGCGGGAACAGTTCGAAATGCTGGAACACCATCCCGACGTTGGAACGCAGCTTCGCCAGGTTGGTTTTCTTGTCATTCACTTTGGTGCCGTTGACGACAATCTCGCCCTGCTGTACCGGCTCAAGGCCGTTCACGGTTTTGATCAGGGTGGATTTACCCGAGCCGGACGGCCCACAAACCACTACCACTTCGCCCTTTTTCACTTCCGTGGAGCAGTCGGTCAGCACCTGAAAGTGCCCATACCATTTAGAAACATTTTTCAGGGAAATCATTACACTGTCCTTTTCTTCAGCCAGCTGACCAACAGCGACGCGCTTAAACTAATTGCAAAATAGACCGCACCTGCGAACAGGATCATCTCAACCTGAGTGCCATCGCGCTCACCAATGGTGGAGGCGGTGCGGAAGAAGTCTGCCAGGCTCAACACATACACCAGCGAGGTATCCTGGAACAGCACGATACCCTGGGTTAACAGCAGCGGAACCATGGCGCGGAACGCCTGTGGCAGAATGATGAGCTTCATCGACTGCCAGTGGGTCATGCCTAACGCCAGGGCAGCGCTGGACTGCCCGCGGGAGATACTCTGGATCCCGGCGCGGATAATTTCTGAGTAGTACGCCGCCTCAAACATCGAGAAGGCCACCATCGCTGAGATCAGACGGATGTCGGATTTAGGCGACAGGCCCAGCACATTCTGCAGCAGTCCCGGCACGATCAGATAGAACCACAGCAGCACCATCACCAGTGGGATAGAGCGGAACACGTTGACGTAGGCGGTGGCAAACCAGGCGACCGGTTTAAAACTCGACAGGCGCATTACCGCCAGCAGGGTGCCCCAGACAATCCCGATGACAATCGCCGTCAGGGTGATCTTCAGGGTGATGATCAGGCCATCCACAAGGTAGGGCATGGAAGGAACAATGGAACTCCAGTCAAACTCGTACATTATTTGCCCCCCAGGTTGCCCGGCAGGCGAACCTTACGTTCGACCAGGTTCATCACCAGCATAATCACCGCGTTAATCAGCACATACGCCAGGGTAATGGCGGTGAAGGATTCCCACGCGTGGGCGGAGTAATCCAGCAGCTTGCCCGCCTGCGCGGCCATGTCGACCAGACCGATGGTGGAGGCGATAGCCGAGTTTTTCACCAGGTTCATCATCTCTGAGGTCATCGGCGGGACAATCACGCGATAGGCATTCGGCAGCAGCACATAGCGGTAAGCCTGCGGTAAGGTCAGGCCCATTGCCAGGGCGGCATTTTTTTGTCCACGGGGCAGGGACTGGATCGCCGCGCGCACCTGCTCGCACACGCGGGCGGCGGTGAACAGGCCCAGACAGAGCATGGAGGAGACAAAGAACTGAACGTTAGGATCCAGCTCAGACTTGAACCACATGCCGATATCTTCCGGCAGCAGTTCCGGGATGACCAGGTACCAGGTAAAGAACTGCACGATTAACGGAACGTTACGGAACAGTTCGACGTAGCAGGTTCCCAGTGAAGAGAGAAAACGGTTTGGCACGGTACGTAAAATACCGAACAGCGAGCCGACGAGGAAGGCGATGATCCAGGCCGTGATCGACAGTGCGACCGTGACCTGAAAACCGCTCCACAGCCAGCCAAGATAGGTGGTGTTGCCGAACGGGGCTTGCTGCAGGAAAATGCCCCAGTTCCAGTCGATTGACATAATAAACTCCAGAAAAAAAAGGGTAGCAGCGCTACCCTCGAAGATTGGTGAGAAGCTTTAATATTCGCGCTGAGTGGGGAACGACCACTCAACGTTTAGTCTGTCCGCGCTTCCCGACAATCGAGAGGGCAGGAGGTCCCGCCCCTTAATGGTTCTAATTAGTTAAGTGCCTTGTCATTCGGTTCTTTAAACAGTGCCTTCATGTCATCAGACAGCTCAAAGTTCATGTTCAGATTTTTTGGTGGGATTGGGTTCTTGAACCACTTATCGAACCATTTTTCCGCGTCGCCGGAGGTCTGAACCTGAGCGATGGTGTCATCGACCAGTTTCTTAAATTCCGCGTCGTCTTTACGCATCATGCAGCCATAGGCTTCTTTAGATTGCGCGGTGCCGACGATTTCCCAGTTGTCCGGTTTCTTCGCCTTCGCGCGCTCACCGGCCAGCAGGGCATCATCCATCATAAACGCCACTGCGCGGCCGCTCTCCAGGGTACGGAAAGAGTCACCATGGTCTTTGGCGCTGATGATGCGCATGTCCATTTTCTTCTCTTCGTTCAGCTTGTGCAGCAGCACTTCAGAGGTGGTACCAGAGGTCACGACTACCGCTTTGCCTTTCAGGTCGTCGAAGTCTTTAATCTCGCCGCCTTTTTTGGTCAGCAGACGGGTACCCACCACGAAGATGGTGTCGGAGAAGGCAGCCTGTTTCTGACGCTCGAGGTTGTTGGTGGTGGAGCCACACTCAAAATCAAAGGTGCCATTTTGCAGCAGCGGAATACGGTTTTGTGAAGTGATTGGGATCAGCTTCACTTCCAGATCCGGTTTGTTCAGTTTTTTCTTCACCGCATCAACGATGGCGTTGGAGTAATCCTGAGAGTAACCCACGACTTTTTGCGTGTTGTCGTAGTATGAGAACGGAACAGAAGATTCACGGTGGCCGACCACAATCACGCCGTTTTTAGCGATTTTTTCCAGGGTGCCGCCCGCTGCCGGGGCAGCATCTTCAGCGTGCACGACGCCAGCGGACAATCCCATTACCAGCATTGCTGTGGCCAGTTTACGTAATTGCATATCCAACTCCTTTTTTATCAGCGTCAGGTGCGCGTTGATATTCGGTGTGATGTTGTTATAGCTCGCGCGATACGAGTGCAGTGTTATACCTGTTTGTTAACATTTAGTTTGGCTTAATGTAAAGATTTTGCTGCGTTATTGTTTATTTTTGCGAAGCGCGCCGCACCATTCAGAGGCATAAATCTGCCGTTGCACCGTTTCGGTGCTACCGGTGAACAATGCTGGTGCGACCCGGTTGCACGTTAAGCCAAATCGCGTTTACGTCAATAAACCAAGCAATAGACGTGCCAGAAATGGGAGGCGGAGGAGAAATTGCCCGGCGGCGCGTTGCTTGCCGGGCTTACGTATGTAGGCCGGGTAAGGCGAAGCCGCCACCCGGCAACAGAGGGGAGAATGTTACTTACGACGCTGACGAAGGCTCATCAGCACGGCGCCAAAGCCGAACAGCAGGGTCAGGATCCACAGCGGCCAGTTGCCGGTACGGGCGTAAGGCGTCAGCCCGGTGGTCGGCGTAACCTTGGCCGTCAGCACGTCGCGGGTAAACTGCGGGAGCATGGCCTGAATTTCGCCCTGCGGGCCAATCACGGCGGTAATGCCGTTGTTGGTGCTGCGCAGCAGCGGACGCGCCAGCTCCAGGGAGCGCATGCGCGCCATCTGGAAGTGCTGCCACGGGCCGATCGACTTACCAAACCAGGCATCGTTAGAGATGGTCAGCAGATAGTCGGTATTCGGGCGGAAGTTATCCCGCACCTGCTCCCCGAGGATGATCTCGTAGCAAATGGCGGCGGTCAGCAGGAAGCCGTGGGCGCTCAGCTGAGGCTGTACGTAGGAGCCCCGGCTAAAGGACGACATTGGCAAATCGAAGAACGGCGCCAGCGGACGCAGAATCGACTCCAGCGGCACAAACTCACCGAACGGTACCAGGTGATTTTTGTTGTAGCGGTTGGTCGACTCATAGCTGTACGGATTGTCTTTCCCCAGCGTAATGATGGTGTTGTAAGTGTCGTAGCGGTTCTGCTTGTTAAGACGCGCATCGACAATACCGGTGATCAGGGTAGTGTCACGGGCACGGAGCAGATCGTCCATCATGCCGAGAAAACGCTGCTGGTTAATCTCCAGATCGGGGATCGCCGACTCCGGCCAGATAATTAGCTGGGATTTGCCCATCTCTTTCTGGGTGGCATCCAGATAAATTTTCAGGGTGTTGATCAGCTGACCTTCATCCCATTTCAGCGACTGGGGAATATTCCCCTGCACCATCGACACCTGGGTGGCGCGTTCCGGCTCAAGGGTATACCACTGGATATAACGCAGCGGGAAAGGCAGGGCAAAGAGGATCAGCGCCGCCGCCAGCGGACGCCAGTTGCGCTGCACCAGCGCCAGCACCAGCAGGCCGCTCACTACCATCAGCAGGAAGTTGATCGCCTCGACGCCCATCACCGGCGCAAGTCCTTTCAGCGGGCCGTCGATCTGGCTGTAGCCAAACTGCAGCCAGGGAAAGCCGGTCAGCACCCAGCCGCGCAGGAATTCGCTGCACTGCCAGACCACCGGAGCGGCAATCGCCACCCGCAGCCAACTGGTTTTCGGCCACAGCCGCGACAAAATACCGGCAAACAGACCGGTATAGAGCGAGAGGTAGGCCGCCAGCAGCACCACGAGGAAGATATTCACCGGGCCCGGCATACCGCCAAACTGCGCGATACTGACGTAAACCCAGTTTATACCCGAGCCAAACAGGCCCAGACCCCAGACATAGCCAATCGCCGCCGCCTGTACAGGGCGTCGATTAAGCGTCAGCCCTTGCAGTCCCATCAGGGAGAGGAGGGCCGCAGGCCAGAAGTCATAAGGGGAAAAAGCCAGCGTACCGCTGGCTCCGAGGATCAGCGCCAGCAGCAGACGTATGCGCTGGCGTTCAAGCAGGGGGGCAAATGCCATTTAAATCAATCATCCAGTGTGGGTTGCGGAGCATCGTCCGGCATTCTTACATGAACCTGAATAATACGTCGACTGTCGGCCATTGCGACCTTGAACTGGTAACCGTCTATTTCCACGGTCTCACCGCGCGCCGGAAGATGACCAAAGGCCTGCATTACCAGCCCGCCGATGGTATCCACCTCTTCATCGCTGAAGTGGGTGCCGAAGGTGTCATTGAAATCTTCGATCGGGGCCAGCGCGCGCACCGTCCAGGTGTGGCGGCTCAGCTGACGGAAGTCGATATCCTCTTCTTCGTCATATTCGTCTTCGATTTCACCGACAATCAGTTCAAGAATATCTTCGATGGTCACCAGGCCCGAAACGCCGCCAAACTCATCGATAACAATCGCCATGTGGTAACGTTGAGAGCGAAACTCTTTCAGCATGCGGTCTACCCGCTTGCTTTCCGGAACAACCACCGCCGGACGTAACACTTTTTCCATGCTGAAGGCTTCAGACTCGCTGCGCATAAACGGCAGCAGATCTTTGGCCATCAGAATTCCTTCGATGTGATCTTTGTCTTCGCTGATGACCGGGAAACGCGAGTGGGCGGACTCGATGATGACGTCGAGGCACTCTTCAAGGGTCTGGTTGCGTTTCAGGGTAATCATCTGCGAGCGGGGGATCATGATATCGCGAACGCGCTGGTCAGCGATGTCCATTACCCCTTCGAGCATTTCGCGCGTATCTTCGTCGATAAGATCGTTCTGCCCGGAGTCACGGATCAGCTCCAGAAGTTCGTCACGGTTTTTAGGTTCACCGTGGAACAGCTGGCTCAGGAGGAGGGAGAAAAATCCCTTTTTGCTGGTTGGAGTGTCGCTACTGTGTGAATTGTCGTCGCTCATGGCGTTTGTTAAGGGTTCTCATGTTGATTTAAAACTGCCGTCGCGGACCTGGGTCTGGCACGACGGCACATTATGTCAGTCCGGCGCAAAAGCGCCGAACAGACTACTCTTTCTCGGCAATGTACGGATCCTCATAGCCCAGAGCAAGCATTATCTCTGTCTCGAGGGACTCCATCTCTTCCGCTTCATCATCTTCAATGTGATCGTAGCCCAGCAGATGCAGGCTGCCGTGCACCACCATGTGCGCCCAGTGGGCCTCGAGCGGCTTCTGCTGCTCCTTCGCTTCCTGCTCCACCACCTGCCGACAGATGATCAAATCACCCAGCAGCGGCAGTTCGATGCCCGGCGGCGCTTCAAACGGGAAAGAGAGCACGTTGGTCGGCTTATCTTTCCCGCGATAGGTCAGGTTCAGGTCGTGGCTTTCTGCTTCATCCACCAGGCGAATCGTCACTTCTGACTCTTCCTGAAACTGCGGGATGACGGCATTAAGCCACGCCTGGAACTGGCTCTCTTCCGGTAAACCGGAATTGTCTTCACAGGCCAGCTGTAAATCGAGGATCACCTGACTCATTTCTGCTCTTGCTCCTGGGCTTCGCGTTTGCGTTCCGCGGCCTGTTCTGCTTTACGTTTTTGATCTGCTGCTTCCCATGCTTCATACGCCGTGACGATGCGGGCCACCACCGGGTGACGCACGACGTCTTCGCTGTGGAAGAAGTTAAAGCTGATTTCATCCACTTCGGACAATACTTCGATGGCGTGACGCAGACCCGATTTGGTGCTGCGCGGCAGGTCGACCTGGGTGATATCCCCGGTGATCACCGCTTTGGAGTTAAAGCCAATACGGGTCAGGAACATCTTCATCTGTTCGATGGTAGTGTTCTGGCTCTCATCCAGGATGATGAACGCATCGTTCAGGGTACGGCCGCGCATATAGGCCAGCGGAGCCACTTCGATGACGTTACGTTCGATCAGTTTTTCCACCTTCTCGAAGCCGAGCATCTCAAACAGCGCATCGTACAGCGGGCGCAGGTAAGGATCGACCTTCTGGCTCAGGTCGCCAGGCAGGAAGCCCAGCTTCTCACCCGCTTCAACGGCCGGACGGGTGAGCAGAATACGGCGGATCTCCTGGCGCTCCAGGGCATCCACGGCAGCCGCCACCGCAAGATAGGTTTTACCCGTACCCGCCGGGCCAACGCCGAAGGTGATGTCATGATCGAGAATATTGGCGATGTACTGCGCCTGGTTTGGCGTGCGCGGCTTAATGACGCCACGCTTGGTCTGGATATGAATAGCTTTGCCAAAGTCCGGCACGCTCTCCGCGCTCTGCTCCAGCACCCGCGTTTCTTTGATCGCCAGATGGATCTGTTCCGGCTCAATATCCTGAGTTTCACCGCGCATCGGGGCGGTATCAACGTACAGGCTACGGAGGATATCCGCAGCGGCATTGACGCAAATGGCGCGTCCGGTGAGTTTGAACTGGTTATCGCGACGATTAATCTCGATACCCAGACGTCGCTCCAGATGTTTGATGTTGTCATCAAACGGCCCGCACAGGCTCAGCAGGCGAGCGTTGTCTGCTGGCTCAAGGGTAATTTCACGTGTTTCTATATTCAAACCGTTCCTCTTAATGTCTCGGGTGTCATAAGGCAGTGGGTCTGTCTTAAGAAAGTATTCACGCCACTGAATAAAGGCGCAAGCATTGCGAAGGATATGGGGGAGAGAAGAGGGGAAAACAAGGCCTGCCAGAAATGGCAGGCCAGAGGCGTTATGGCTGATAAACGCCGACGCCCAGATCGCTTTCTTTACGGGTACGGGCAATCACCGACTCCGGTGATTCGGCGACGCGCAGACCCATTTCATCTTCGGTGCGCACCAGTTTTCCACGCAGGGAGTTGGTCAGTACCTCGAGTATTTCGATATCGACGAACTTGCCCACCAGATCCGGCGTGCCTTCGAAGTTCACCACGCGGTTGTTCTCCGTACGGCCAGAGAGCTGCATGATGCTCTTACGTGAAGTGCCTTCTACCAGCACGCGTTGCACGGTGCCGAGCATCCGACGGCTCCAGGCGTTAGCCTGCTGGTTGATACGATCCTGCAGGATATAGAGACGCTGCTTTTTCACCTCATCCGGCACGTCGTCAACCATATCGGCAGCAGGCGTACCCGGGCGAGCCGAGAAGATGAAGCTGTAGCTCACGTCGAAGTTCACATCACCAATCACCTTCATGGTGCGCTCAAAATCGTCATCCGTTTCACCCGGGAAGCCGACGATAAAGTCCGAGCTGATCTGAATATCCGGGCGCGCTTCACGCAGCTTGCGGATGATCGCTTTATATTCCAGCGCGGTGTGGGTACGGCCCATCAGGTTCAGCACGCGGTCAGATCCACACTGGATCGGCAGGTGCAGGAAGCTCACCAGCTCCGGCGTATCGCGATAGACATCGATGATGTCATCGGTGAATTCAATCGGATGGCTGGTGGTGAAGCGAATGCGGTCGATGCCGTCGATGGCCGCCACCAGACGCAGCAGTTCAGCAAAGGTGCCGGTACTGCCGTCATAGTTCTCGCCACGCCAGGCGTTCACGTTCTGCCCCAGCAGGTTCACTTCACGTACGCCCTGTGCCGCCAGCTGCGCAATTTCAAAGAGAATGTCATCGCAAGGGCGGCTGACTTCCTCACCACGGGTGTAAGGCACCACGCAGTAGGTACAGTATTTGTTGCAGCCTTCCATAATGGAGACGAAGGCGGTCGGGCCATCCGCACGTGGTTCCGGCAGACGGTCAAATTTTTCGATTTCCGGGAAGCTGACGTCGATGATGGCCTTGCGCTGGCCGGTCCCGCGCACGGAGTTGATCATCTCCGGCAGACGGTGCAGGGTCTGCGGACCAAAAATAATATCGACGTAGTGGGCGCGCTGACGGATCAGCTTGCCTTCCTGCGAGGCGACACAGCCGCCGACGCCGATGATCACCTCCGGTCTTTTTTGTTTGATCAGCTTCCAGCGACCTAACTGGTGAAAGACTTTCTCCTGCGCCTTCTCACGGATCGAGCAGGTGTTCAGCAGCAACACGTCTGCCTCTTCCGCCACGTCGGTGAGTTGATACCCATGGGTGGCATCCAGCAGATCGGCCATCTTGGATGAATCGTATTCGTTCATCTGACAGCCCCAGGTTTTAATATGGAGTTTTTTTGTCATCGACTTGCTCGTGCTCAGGATTGCAGGGCGCGTATTGTAATGCTTTGGTGCGGTTGTGACCAGTATGAAGGTTCCCGGACTCAAGGCGAAAAAATCCGGTAAACTTAAGGGATTCTCAAATAAGGACAAATGACCATGACTATCCAACAAACCGGGATCGCCGTTGTCGGCGGCGGTATGGTCGGCGGGGCGCTGGCGCTGGGCCTGGCGCAGCAGGGTTTCGACGTAACGGTGATCGAACAGGCGCCGCCGCCTGCCTTTGACGCTTCTCAGCAGCCGGATGTCCGCATCTCCGCCATCAGCGCCGCGTCGGTCGATCTGCTGCGCGGACTGGGCGTGTGGAACGCTATCCTCGCAATGCGTGCACACCCTTATCGTCGCCTGGAGACCTGGGAGTGGGAAAATGCGCATGTGGTGTTTGACGCCGCAGAGCTGAAACTTCCGCTGCTGGGGTATATGGTTGAAAATACGGTTCTGCAGCAGGCACTTTGGCAGGCGCTGGAGGCCCATCCGCAGGTGACGCTGCGCGTCCCGGCGTCGGTGAAGCATCTGCACCGCCACAACGATCAGCATCTTATTGAGCTGGATAGCGGTGAGCAGCTGGCGGTGAAACTGCTGGTGGGTGCCGACGGGGCAAATTCCCGGGTGCGGGAGCTGGCGGGGATTGGCATTCACGCCTGGCAATATCAACAATCCTGCATGCTGATCACCGTCGACTGCGAGAACGATCCGGGCGACAGCACCTGGCAGCACTTTACCCCGAATGGCCCGCACGCCTTTTTACCGCTGTTCGATCGCTGGGCCTCGCTGGTCTGGTACGACACCCCGGCACGCATTCGCCAGCTGCAGGGGCTGTCGATGGAACAGCTGCAGCGCGAAATCGCCCACCATTTCCCGGCACGGCTGGGTAAAGTCACGCCCGTCGCCGCGGGTGCTTTCCCGCTGACGCGCCGCCATGCCCTGCAGTACGCCCAGGAAGGACTGGCTTTGGTCGGCGATGCGGCACACACCATTCATCCGCTGGCGGGGCAGGGGGTGAATCTGGGCTATCGCGACGTCGACGCGTTGATAGAGGTCCTGAGCAACGCCCGTACCCGCGGCGAAGCCTGGGCCAGCCATCAGGTGCTGAAGCGGTATCAGACCCGACGGATGGCGGACAACTTCGTTATGCAGTCGGGGATGGATCTGTTTTACGCCGGGTTCAGCAACGATCTGGGGCCACTGCGCGTTCTGCGTAACGTGGGATTGATGGCGGCACAGCGCGCAGGCGGGCTGAAACGTCAGGCGCTGAAGTACGCCTTAGGGCTTTAAAACTGTTGTAGGCCGGGTAAGGCGAAGCCGCCACCCGGCATTGATATTCAGGAACGCAGAAAAGCAAAAAGCTCGCCGAAGCGAGCTTTTTTAGTGTGGCTGGGGTGCAGGGATTCGAACCCCGGAATGCTGGTATCAGAAACCAGTGCCTTACCGCTTGGCGACACCCCAATTGCGTTAAACGAACAAACATCTAACGACTTTTTAAAATTGGCTGGGGTACGAGGATTCGAACCTCGGAATGCTGGTATCAGAAACCAGAGCCTTACCGCTTGGCGATACCCCAACAATTTTTTTTAGTTTACCGACAGAATCGATAAATAACTAATTTGGTGGCTACGACGGGATTCGNNACCAACTGAGCTACGTAGCCAGACTGCTTTCTTCGATGGCTGGGGTACCTGGATTCGAACCAGGGAATGCCGGTATCAAAAACCGGTGCCTTACCGCTTGGCGATACCCCAATAACCGCGGAGAACCGCAAAATCGAAGAAATATGGCTGGGGTACCTGGATTCGAACCAGGGAATGCCGGTATCAAAAACCGGTGCCTTACCGCTTGGCGATACCCCATCCGTGCAACGCTTTTATGGGAATGGTGCGGGAGGCGAGACTTGAACTCGCACACCTTGCGGCGCCAGAACCTAAATCTGGTGCGTCTACCAATTTCGCCACTCCCGCAAAAAAAGATGGTGGCTACGACGGGATTCGNNACCAACTGAGCTACGTAGCCATCTTTTTTTTCGCGTTACCTTATCGGCGTTGCGGGGCGCATTATGCGTATAGACCCTTGCAGCGTCAACACCTTTTTCAACGAAAATGTCTGGAATGTGACTGTTTGGTTAGGTTGCGAACAGCGTGGCCGAATATTCGGCAATTATTGGTTATTAATCGTTTTTGTCCAGCAAAACGCGAAGCAAAAAAAGAGGCCCCGAAGGGCCTCCTGGCAACGCTTTTTGCTTATTTATACGCGGACTGGTGTACGCCCACGGCACGGCCTGACGGATCGTTCATGGTTTTGAACGCTTCATCCCACTCAATGGCTTTCGCAGAGGAACAGGCGACGGAAGGGCCACCCGGAACACACTCTGCTGCGCTTGGCAGCGGGAACAGCTCTTCGAAGATCTCACGATAGAGATAGGCTTCTTTTGAACCCGGCGTGTTGTACGGGAAGCGGAAGCTGGCAGTTTCCAGTTGTTGATCGGAAATCTGCTTCGCGGCCACCTCTTTCAGGGTATCGATCCAGCTGTAACCTACACCGTCAGAGAATTGCTCTTTCTGACGCCAGGCCACGCTTGCCGGCAGGTAAGATTCAAAACATTCGCGCAGGATATGTTTTTCCATCTTGCCGTTACCGCACATCTTGTCCTGCGGGTTGATACGCATAGCCACGTCGAGGAATTTCTTATCCAGGAACGGCACGCGCGCTTCCACGCCCCAGGCAGACATCGCTTTGTTGGCACGGGCGCAGTCAAACATATGCAGCGCCTGCAGCTTACGTACCGTCTCTTCGTGCAGCTCTTTGGCATCTGGCGCTTTATGGAAGTACAGGTAGCCGCCGAACACTTCATCGGAGCCTTCGCCGGAGAGCACCATCTTGATGCCCATGGCTTTGATTTTACGCGACATCAGGTACATCGGCGTGGAGGCGCGGATGGTGGTCACGTCATAGGTTTCAATGTGATAGATAACGTCACGGATCGCATCCAGGCCTTCCTGCACCGTAAAGTGAATTTCATGGTGCACGGTACCGAGGTGGTTCGCCACTTCCTGGGCAGCTTTCAGATCCGGGGATCCTTCCAGACCAACCGCGAAGGAGTGCAGCTGCGGCCACCAGGCTTCGGAGCGCTCCTGATCTTCCACGCGGCGAGCGGCGTATTTTTTGGTGATCGCCGAGATCACGGACGAGTCCAGACCGCCGGAGAGCAGCACGCCGTAAGGCACGTCTGACATCAGGTGGCTTTTTACCGCCTCTTCCAGGGCCTGGGTCAGCTCCACTTTGTCGGTGACGTTGTCTTTAACGGCATCGTAATCGAACCAGTCGCGCTGATAGTAAGAGCGGATCTCACCATCTTTGCTCCACAGGAAGCTGCCTGCCGGGAACTCTTTAATGGTGCGGCACACCGGCACCAGGGCTTTCATCTCTGAGGCCACATAGAAGTTGCCGAATTCGTCGTGACCCATGTACAGCGGGATGATCCCGATGTGGTCGCGGCCAATCAGATACGCATCTTTTTCACTGTCGTACAGGGCGAAGGCAAACATCCCCTGCAGTTCATCGAGGAATTCCGGGCCTTTCTCCTGGTACAGCGCCAGGATCACTTCACAGTCTGAACCGGTCTGGAAGGCATAGCGATCGCCATACTCTGCACGCAGCGCCTGATGGTTGTAGATCTCACCGTTGACCGCCAGGGCATGGGTTTTTTTCTCGTTATATAACGGCTGGGCACCGGCGTTAACGTCAACAATCGACAGACGTTCATGGGCCAGAATCGCTTTATCGCTGGCGTATACACCGGACCAGTCCGGGCCGCGATGGCGCATCAGACGGGATAACTCCAGTGCCTTTTTACGCAGTTCGCCTGCGTCAGTTTTAATATCCAGTACGCCGAAAATTGAACACATAACCTTCTCCATTAACCCTGTTGCAGTGTGATGTTGCTTGCTTATGAAAATGCCGCAAAAGGGGAGAAGCGGCAAGCGTTTTGCCGGGTAAAAGAGAAAAAGTGCAATGGTCATTGCCGAATCTTGAAAAAAGCGTATAGCTTGAGCGGGTTTATTGAAGATTATTCAATGAATGGCGACTTTTGTTAGATGTGACTCTGTTTTTGCCGCACTAAAATGAAAAAACCACGTCCGGGGACGTGGTTTCAGGTTACAGAACATCAATTTCCGCGACCGAGGGATAAATCCAGCTCGGGCGGAACGGCATCGAATCAATATCATCGAGGGTCGATACCCCCGACAGCACCAGAATAGTCTCCAGACCGGCCTGGAAGCCGGCCAGAATATCGGTACGCAGGTTGTCGCCCACGATCACCGTATCTTCCGAGTGGGCCTGCATCTTGTTGAGGGCCGCGCGGATGATCCACGGGCTGGGCTTACCAACATAAAACGGCATGCGGCCGGTCATCTTCTCGATCCCGGCACAAAGCGCACCGCAGGCCGGATAAAAGCCGCGGCCGTGAGTATCGGGGTTGGTGGCGATAAAGCGGGCCCCGCTGGCGACAAAGAACGCCGCCTTATGCATCATCTCCCAGTTATAGGAGCGCGTCTCACCGACGATCACGAAATCGGGATTCACATCGGTGATGGTAAACCCGGCTTTGTATAACTCATGGATCAGCGCGCCTTCACCCACCACATAGGCTTTTTTGCCTTCCTGACGCTTCAGAAAATCTGCGGTTGCCATCGCCGAGGTGTAGAACACGCTGTCGGGCACATCGACACCGGCGGTGGCAAAGCGGTTCGCCAGATCCTGTCCGGTCTGCGACGGGAAGTTGGTGAGCAGCACCAGCGGCATACCTTTTTCCATGATGCGGTTAAGAAATTCGGCTGCGCCCGGCACGGCAACGTTGTCGTGCATCAGCACGCCGTCGATATCACAAATAACATTCTTAATGGTCATGGACTTCCCGACATCAAAAAAAGAAGGCGACACTATAAAACGCTGTCAGCTTTCCAGCAAACGCTGCAACAGGATACCGTTAAGCATGGCGCGTTTTACCAGCGCAAAGGCGCCAATCGCCGAACGGTCGTTCAGCGCCGAGCGAACCACCGGCAAATTCTGGCGAAACGCCTTCAGCGCCTGAGTATTGATGCACCCCTCAATGGCGGGCAGCAGCACTTTTTCGGCTTCGGTAATTTCGCCGGCGATCACCACTTTTTGCGGGTTAAACAGGTTGATGGCGATGGCAATGGTTTTGCCCAGATGGCGGCCAACCTGTTCGATCACTTCGCTGGCCAGTGCGTCGCCCCTGTTAGCGGCCTTGCAGATGGCGTTGATTTTACAGTCTTCCAGCGTGACGCGGCTCTGGTAACCCTGCTCCAGCAGATGACGCACGCGCTGCTCGATGGCGGCGTTGGCGGCCACCGTCTCCAGACAGCCAAAGTTGCCGCAGTGGCAGCGCTCGCCCAGCGGATCGACCTGAATGTGACCAATCTCGCCGACGTTGCCGTTACGCCCAATAAAAATGCGCCCGTTGGAGATGATCCCGGCCCCCGTACCGCGATGCACACGCACCAGAATAGAGTCTTCACAATCCTGGCTCGCACCAAAGTAGTGCTCGGCCAGCGCCAGGCTGCGAATATCGTGACCCACAAAGCAGGTGACGGCGAAGCGTTTTTCCAGGGCGTTGATCAGCCCCCAGTTTTCGACCTGAATATGCGGCATATAGCGGATCACGCCGCTTTCGGGGTCGACAAGTCCGGGCAGGATCACCGAAATGGCAATCAGCTCGCGGATTTTGCGCTGGCAGGACTCGATAAACAGCTCAATGGCGTTGAGCAGGGCGTGCTCAAGGGTCTCCTGCGTGCGTTCCGGCAGGGAATAGTGCTCTTCCGCAACCGCTTTGCTGCTCAGATCGTACAGCGTCAGGGTGGCGTCATGACGGCCAAGGCGCACGCCGATGGCGTGAAAATGGCGGGTTTCGGTGACAATCGAGATGGCGCGACGGCCCCCTGTGGAGGCCTGCTGATCGACTTCTTTGATCAGCCCGCGCTCAATGAGCTGGCGGGTAATTTTTGTCACGCTGGCGGGGGCAAGCTGGCTCTGTTCTGCAATCTGGATCCGCGAGATGGGACCATGCTGGTCAATCAGTCGATATACCGCAGCGCTGTTCAGCTGCTTTACCAGATCAACGTTACCAATTTGAGCTTGTCCGCCAGGTGTCATACGTTTACTTACTCTGTGACGACCTCGTTACCATTAACGATGGTCTTGATGATTTTATAATCGTGTGTGAATGCGGTGAGGTTAGCCACCATGCCAGGCGCAATGCTGCCCAGCTGCTTGTCCACGCCAATCGCGCGTGCCGGGTAGAGGGTTGCCATACGCAACACTTCATCCAGAGCAATGCTGCAATGTTCCACCAGATTGCGCACGCCTTCGATCATGGTCAGAGCCGAACCGCTTAGGGTTCCGTTCTCATCCACACACAGTCCATTCCGGTAGTATATTGTTTTACCAGCAAAAATGAACTGTTCAATAATTGCCCCCGCTGGCGCCGTGGCGTCTGTAACCAGACACAGCTTGTCGCCCTTCAGGCGTTTGGCGTTACGCACGTTGGCATAATCGACGTGTAAGCCGTCGACAATGATGCCGCAGTAGACGTCCGGCTCATCAAAAATCGCCCCAGCCAGACCCGGTTCGCGCCCGGTGATGTACGGCATGGCGTTATAAAGATGGGTGGCGAAGGTGATACCGGCGCGGAAGCCCACTTTGGCTTCTTTCAGCGTGGCGTTGGAGTGCCCGGCAGAGACCACAATTCCCGCGCCTGCCAGCTTACGGATGACCTCAGGGTCGACCATCTCTGGTGCCAGGGTCACTTTGGTGATCACATCCGCGTTGGCGCACATGAAATCGACCAGCTCGTCGTCAGGTTTACGCACGAAGCTCGGGTTGTGGGTGCCTTTCTTAACGATGTTCAGCCACGGACCTTCAAGATGCAGGCCCAGCGCCTGGTGCGGGTATTTTGCGAGGTATTCACGCATTACGCGAATGCCCTGTTTCATCAGATCGTCGCTGGTGGTGATCAGCGTCGGCAGGTAGCTGGTGCAGCCCGATTTTTCGTTGGCGCGCTGCATAATCTCCAGCGTCTCAACCGTGACGGCTTCCGCTGTATCATTAAACTGCACGCCGCCACAGCCGTTAAGCTGTACGTCGATAAAACCGGGGGAGAGGATTGCCCCATTGAGCGAGCGTTGTTCTATTTCCGCCGGCAGTTCGGCCAGTGGGCAGACACGTTCAATCAGGCCATTTGCGATCACAATCGCATGGTCATCCAGAATTTCATGGCCGGTATAAATCCGACCGTGGGTTAAAGCGTACATAACGACCCCCGGTATAAAAATAGCATCCCGCCTCTGCGAGCAGAGGCGGCGTTACATTACAGACCTTTAATGTTTTCTGCTTCTAATTCGTTGAAATATTTCAGCGTCTTCACTTTCAGTTCCATCGTGGACGGCTCATCGCACACCACCACCGCTTTCGGATGCAGCTGCAGGCAGCTGATGGTCCACATGTGGTTGACGTTGCCTTCAACTGCCGCCTGCAGCGCCTGCGCTTTTACGCCGCCCAGAACCAGAATCATCACTTCTTCGGCGTCCAGCAGAGTTCCCACGCCAACGGTCAGGGCGTATTTTGGCACCTGGTTCACGTCGCCATCAAAGAAACGGGAGTTTGCCACACGGGTGTCATGAGTCAGGGTTTTGATACGGGTACGGGACGCCAGAGAGGAGGCCGGTTCGTTGAACGCGATATGACCGTCGTTGCCTACGCCACCCATGAACAGGTGAATTTTGCCGTAAGCGCGAATTTTTTCTTCATAATGGCGGCACTCAGCGTCGATATCCGGTGCATTGCCGTCCAGCAGGTTAATATTACCTGGCTGAATATCAATGTGATCAAAGAAGTTACGGTGCATGAAGCTATGGTAGCTTTCCGGATGATCTTTTGGCAGGCCAACGTATTCGTCCATGTTGAAGGTGACAACGTGTTCGAAACTTACCTGGCCCGCTTTATGCATCTCAACCAGAGCTTTATAGGCGGTAAGAGGTGTACCACCGGTTGGCAGACCCAGTACAAAAGGACGATCGGCAGTAGGTTTGAACGCGTTGATACGATTTACGATATGGCGGGCAGCCCATTTACCGACTTGTTCTGCAGTTGCCAGGGGGATCAGTCTCATTATTCACCTCTGAAGTTTTCATAAAAGTTGGCGGATTGCTTGTCCGGGCATGTTTAAGACTAACCTGGTTCACACCGAGAGGGGGCAATTCGTCTTGATTTTTCGTATCATAAAATAAGTTTTGGCTGTTTGCCAGTGCAGGGGAGGGTGATAAACAATATTTGGTGACAAAACTCACAAAAAGTACGCTTTTAATTTGCGATACGAATTAATTTTCCACACACTCAATCAGCCAGTGAATCATCAACTGTATTTACAAGTTAGTGACACAATAAAAACACAGCTGAGAATACACCGTTAACGGGGTCTCATAGGGGGAACAAATTGAGCATTTTAGGTTACTTACAAAAGGTTGGCCGCGCCTTAATGGTGCCGGTCGCCACGCTGCCAGCGGCAGCAATACTGATGGGTGTCGGTTACTGGATTGACCCGGTGGGTTGGGGTGGAGACAACGCGTTAGCGGCGTTCTTCATTAAGTCCGGTTCTGCCATTATCGATAACATGTCCGTACTGTTTGCCATTGGTGTGGCTTATGGTATGTCCAAAGATAAAGACGGTGCTGCGGCACTGACCGGTTTTGTGGGCTTCCTTGTGTTGACCACGCTCTGCTCTCCGGCTGCGGTTTCGATGATCCAGAAGATCCCTGCGGACCAGGTTCCGGCAGCCTTCGGTAAGATCAGCAACCAGTTCGTGGGTATCCTGGTGGGTATCATCTCTGCTGAACTGTACAACCGCTTCAGTAGCGTTGAGTTGCCGAAAGCACTCTCCTTCTTCAGCGGTCGTCGTCTGGTGCCGATCCTGACCTCCTTCGTGATGATTGTTGTTGCTTTCATTCTGATGTACATCTGGCCGGTGATCTTCGACGGTCTGGTGAACTTCGGTGAGCACATCCAGAAACTGGGTTCCGTCGGTGCGGGCGTGTATGCGTTCTTCAACCGTCTGCTGATCCCGGTCGGTCTGCACCACGCCCTGAACTCCGTGTTCTGGTTTGACGTGGCGGGCATTAACGACATCCCTAACTTCCTTGGCGGCGCACAGTCCATCGAAGCAGGTAAAGCGGTTGTCGGTATCACCGGTCGTTACCAGGCGGGCTTCTTCCCAATTATGATGTTCGGTCTGCCGGGTGCGGCGCTGGCTATCTACCACTGCGCGCGTCCAGAGAACAAAGCGAAAGTGCTGGGTATCATGATGGCGGGCGCATTCGCGGCCTTCTTCACCGGTATCACCGAGCCGCTGGAATTCTCCTTCATGTTCGTTGCGCCAGTACTGTACGTCATCCACGCCGTGCTGACCGGTATCTCCGTGTTCATCGCTGCATCCATGCAGTGGATTGCTGGCTTCGGCTTCAGTGCGGGCCTGGTGGATATGGTGCTGTCGTCCCGTAACCCGCTGGCGGTTCACTGGTACATGCTGATCCTGCAGGGTCTGGCGTTCTTCGTGATCTACTACGTGGTGTTCCGCTTCACCATCACCAAATTCAACCTGATGACCCCGGGTCGTGAACTGGCGGTTGCCGGTAGCGAAGCGGACGGTCAGGACGTGAACGTGAGCGGTACCGCAACGGAAGACGTTTCCGGTCTGGCGCGTCAGTACATCGCGGCAGTCGGCGGTTCCGACAACCTGACCGGTATCGATGCCTGCATCACCCGTCTGCGTCTGAACGTGAAAGACTCTTCTCTGGTTAATGAAGCGATGGCGAAACGCCTGGGTGCGTCTGGCGTGATCCGCCTGAACAAAACCAGCGTACAGATCATCGTCGGCTTTGTGGCTGAGAAAATTGCCAACGCAATGAAAACGACGGGGCCGGTTGCTGCTGCTGAAGCTGCGCCAGCGCCAGCCGCTGCACCTGCCGCCGTTAAGCCACAGGCTGTTCCTAATGCCACCACCATCGCCGCGCTGGTTTCCCCGGTAACCGGTGAAGTGGTTGCCCTGGAGCAGGTGCCTGATGAAGCCTTCGCCAGCAAAGCTGTGGGTGATGGCGTGGCGGTGAAACCAACGGATAAAACCGTGGTCTCCCCGGCAGCCGGGACTATCGTCAAAATCTTTAACACCAACCACGCGTTCTGCCTGGAAACAGAGAAAGGCGCGGAGATCGTTGTCCACATGGGTATCGATACCGTTGCGCTGGGTGGCCAGGGCTTTAAACGCCTGGTGGAAGAGGGTGCAGAAGTGGTTGCCGGTCAGCCGATTCTGGAAATGGATCTCGCCTACCTGAACGCCAATGCGCGCTCCATGATCAGCCCGGTTGTCTGCAGCAATATCGACGACTTCAGCGGCCTGGTGATCAAAGCGCAGGGCCAGGTTGTTGCCGGTCAGACACCTCTGTATGAAATTAAAGGCAAATAAGTGCTCCTGAGTCAGCGTTAGTGCCTGAGCGGCGGGGATATCCCCGCCGCTTTTTTTTGCAGCAATCGCCCCGATAATTCTCTTCAGAGACCTTTTTTTGCGTAACTAAAGGTTGTCACTACGCCCGGCTTATAAGATCATATGCCGTTATACGTCGTTTACGCTTTGAGGAATCCACGATGAGTGAGGCTGAAGCCCGCCCGAGCAACTTTATCCGTCAGATCATTGATGAAGATCTGGCCACCGGTAAGCACACCACAGTTCATACCCGTTTCCCGCCGGAGCCGAACGGCTACCTGCACATTGGTCACGCGAAATCGATCTGCCTGAACTTCGGCATCGCGCAGGACTACCAGGGTCAATGCAACCTGCGTTTCGATGACACCAACCCGGTGAAAGAAGATATCGAATACGTAGAGTCCATTAAGAACGACGTGCAATGGTTGGGCTTCAACTGGTCTGGCGACATCTGCTACTCCTCTGACTATTTTGACCAGCTGTACGCCTACGCCGTTGAGCTGATCAACAAAGGGCTGGCCTACGTTGACGAGCTTTCCGCTGACGAAATCCGCGAATACCGCGGCTCGCTGACCGCGCCGGGCAAAAACAGCCCTTACCGCGATCGCAGCGTGGAAGAGAACCTGGCACTGTTTGAAAAAATGCGTGCCGGTGGCTTCGAAGAAGGGAAAGCCTGTCTGCGTGCCAAAATCGACATGGCCTCGCCGTTTATCGTGATGCGCGATCCGGTGCTGTACCGCATTAAGTTTGCCGATCACCACCAGACCGGCAGCAAGTGGTGCATCTACCCGATGTACGACTTCACCCACTGCATCAGCGATGCGCTGGAAGGCATTACCCACTCGCTCTGTACCCTGGAGTTCCAGGACAACCGTCGCCTGTATGACTGGGTGCTGGACAACATCTCTATTCCGGTGCATCCGCGTCAGTACGAGTTCTCTCGTCTGAATCTGGAATACACCGTGATGTCCAAGCGTAAGCTGAACCTGCTGGTGACCGACAAGCACGTTGAAGGCTGGGATGACCCACGTATGCCGACCATCTCCGGTCTGCGTCGTCGTGGCTATACCGCCGCCTCCATCCGTGAGTTCTGCAAACGCATCGGCGTGACCAAGCAGGACAACACTATCGAGATGGCGTCGCTGGAGTCCTGTATCCGCGAAGATCTGAACGACAACGCCCCGCGCGCCATGGCGGTTATCGATCCGGTGAAACTGGTTATCGAAAACTATCCGCAGGGCGAAAGCGAGCTGGTGACCATGCCGAACCATCCGAGCAAACCGGAGATGGGCAGCCGTGACGTGCCGTTCAGCGCTGAGATCTGGATCGATCGCGCCGACTTCCGTGAAGAAGCCAACAAGCAGTACAAGCGTCTGGTGATGGGCAAAGAAGTGCGCCTGCGTAATGCCTACGTGATCAAAGCCGAGCGCGTCGAGAAAGACGCTGAAGGCAATATCACCACCATCTTCTGCACCTACGATGCCGAGACCCTGAGCAAAGATCCGGCCGACGGTCGCAAGGTGAAGGGTGTGATCCACTGGGTGAGCGCGGCACATGCGCTGCCGGTTGAAATCCGCCTGTACGATCGTCTTTTCAGCGTGCCGAACCCGGGTGCGGCAGAGGATTTCCTGGAAGTGATTAACCAGGATTCGCTGGTGATCAAGCAGGGCTTTGCCGAGCCATCCCTTAAAGCCGCCGTTGCCGGTCACGCCTATCAGTTCGAGCGCGAAGGCTACTTCTGCCTCGACAGTCGCTATACGACCGCTGACAAACTGGTATTTAACCGTACCGTCGGTCTGCGTGATACCTGGGCGAAAGCGGGCGAGTAATCCCTTTCTCCTTTTGAAAAACGCCGCGCGCTGCGGCGTTTTTTTTGCCTGCCATAAAGCCATTAACCCTTTAAATCTTCGCGATGCGAATTAATTCTGTTTCTTAAAACGGTTCGCTTTCTCTTCTTTTTCGCAAATTAACCGCTATTGCTACCGCTTATAGTAATTAACCTTTATTTATTAAAAATAAATCGCTCATTCTGCACATTATTTTAACTAAAAATTCTCGACCAGCTCCTTTGTTACAAACCGCAACCAAATATGTGCGCTTTGTCATAATCCTGACTTTTGATCGCTTAAAAGCATTGATAATTCGCGTCGCGAAAAATAGTCTAAGGACAGGAGATGTAAGCGGGTATTTCCGGTTGCCTCCACTTTTTATTTTTTTGTTTTTCGCCGTTTAAGGCGCTTTAAATACGTCAAAGAGGATTAATTATGCGTACGTTTAGTGGCAAACGTAGTGCGCTTGCGCTGGCTATCGCCGGTGTTACAGCAATGTCAGGCTGGATGGTTTCTCCGAAAGCCCTGGCCGAAGGTTTTATCGATGATTCAACCCTCACGGGCGGTGTCTATTACTGGCAGCGTGAACGTGACCGCAAAGATGTCGAGTCAGACAAATACAAAACTAACCTCGCTCACTCCACCTGGAACGCCAACCTCGATTTCCAGTCCGGCTATGCCGCTGACATGTTCGGTCTCGATCTGGCTGCGTTCACGGCTATCGAAATGGCGGAAAACGGCGACAGCGGCCACCCGAACGAAATTGCCTTCTCCTCCAGCAACAAAGCCTATAAAGAGGACTGGTCTGGCGATAAGAGCGGGATCAGCCTGTACAAAGCGGCCGCAAAATTTAAATACGGTCCGGTATGGGCGCGCGGTGGCTGGCTGCAGCCAACCGGTCAAACCCTGTTAGCGCCGCACTGGAGCTTTATGCCAGGCACCTATCAGGGTGCCGAAGCCGGGGCCAACTTTGATTACGGCGATAGCGGTGCGTTGAGTTTCTCGTACATGTGGACCAACGAGTACAAAGCGCCGTGGCACCTCGAGATGGACAAGTTCTATCAGAATGACAGAAAGACCCGCGTCGACTATCTCCACTCCTTCGGCGCGAAGTACGATTTCAAAAATAACCTGATTCTGGAAGCCGCTTTTGGTCAGGCTGAAGGCTTCATCGATCAGTACTTCGCCAAAGCGAGCTACAAGCTGGATATCGTGGGTGGCCCACTCTCTACCAGCTATCAGTTCTACGGCACGCGTGATAAAGCCGACAGCGGCACCGTGAATGATATCTACGACGGTACGGCATGGCTGCAGGCCCTGACCTTGGGCTACAAGGTCGGCCAGGTCGACTTACGTCTGGAAGGGACTTACGTTAAGGCCGAAGGGCAGCAGGGCTACTTCCTGCAGCGTATGACCCCAACCTACGCCTCTTCCAACGGGCGTCTGGACGTGTGGTGGGATAACCGCTCCGACTTTAACGCCAACGGCGAAAAAGCGGTCTTCTTCGGCGCCATGTATGACCTCAGCAACTGGAACCTGGCGGGCTGGAGCGTCGGCGCGTCTTATGTCTATGCCTGGGATGCGAAACCGGCAGACTGGTTAATCAACAGCGCCGGTCAGCGTGAAGATATCGCCTCCAACAAGATCAAGGAATCTGCCTACAGCCTGGATGCGATCTACACCCTGCAGGACGGCCGCGCAAAAGGGACCATGTTCAAACTGCACTTCACGCAGTATGACAACCACTCCGATATCCCAAGCTACGGCGGCGGTTACGGCAACATCTTCCAGGATGAGCGTGACGTGAAGTTTATGGTTATCGCCCCGTTCACCATCTTCTGATGACAAGCCGGGCGGGGGGGATCCCCGCCTGACTGGAGACCGCTATGCTGAAAAAAATCGTACTGGTCGCGGTGCTGGCATCAGGACTGGCCGCCTGCGCACAACCCCAGACCCAGAAAGAAGACACCCGTCTGAAAGAGGCTTACAGCGCGTGCATCAATACCGCTGAAGGGTCACCAGAAAAGATCGAAGCCTGCCAGAGCGTGCTGAACGTGCTGCGTCAGGAGAAGGCGCACGAGCAATTTGCGACTCAGGAAACCGTCCGGGTGGCGGATTACCAGGCCTGTATTCAGGCGCGTAAAACGGGTAACAATCAGGATGTGACCAAAAACTGCGATAAGATTTGGCAGGAAATTCGTAGCAACAACAACGCGAAGTAATCTGCTGTTTGCCATGCCCGGTAACGCTATGCGTACCGGGCTTTTTTTTGCCTGTAAAAGGCAAAAAAAAAGCCAACCGTCAGGTTGGCTCAGAGTCTTTGCAAAGATTATTTCGTGTCGTGCGCGTGGTCATCTTCGCGGCAGTCGCCTTCGGCACAGTGGCCGTACAGGTACAGACTGTGGTTGGTCAGACGAATGCCATGACGAGCGGCAATTTCGCGCTGACGTAATTCGATGGAATCATCGCTGAATTCGATCACTTTGCCGCAGTCGAGGCAAATCAGGTGATCGTGGTGATGCTGCTGCGTCAGTTCAAATACGGATTTACCGCCTTCGAAATTATGACGCGTAACGATGCCTGCATCGTCGAACTGGTTCAGTACACGGTAAACGGTAGCCAGACCAATCTCTTCGCCCATGTCGATCAGACGCTTGTATAAGTCTTCCGCACTGACATGATGGTTATCCGGACCCTGAAGCACTTCCAGGATTTTTAACCGTGGAAGCGTGACTTTCAGTCCGGCCTTCTTTAATGCGGTGTTGTTGTCAGTCATGCGGAATCTGTCCTGTTGCTAAACGATTCACTTCTAAAGAAGAAGTGACAGAAAATGCACCTGGGATAATGCGTCTCATTATAGAACTGCCATGGCGTAATGAAAACTGCAAGTCTCAAGTAAAGTATGCTTATAAAAACGTGGTACCGCCAACAAAGTTGTTACAAGGTTCCCCGTTTACTCCTGGATCATTGTACAGGTATGGCAGCAAAAGTTAAAAATTTGTAGCAATTATTTTGATTGGTATTACCTATCGATGCGGCGCAACTTTAGCGTTGCGCCGCGACATCATCAGGCATTGAGGATGTCGTCGAGATGCAGTTCTTCGCGAACCTGTTTTACCCATTTGTCGACGCGCTCAGCGGTCAGTTCCGGCTGGCGATCTTCGTCAATAGCGAGGCCCACGAAGTGGTTATCATCGGCCAGACCTTTAGAGGCTTCGAAGTGGTAACCGGCGGTTGGCCAGTGACCGACGATCACCGCGCCGCGTGGCTCAATGATGTCGCGAATGGTGCCGAGGGCATCGCAGAAGTACTCTGCGTAGTCTTCCTGATCGCCACAGCCGAACAGGGCCACCAGCTTGCCGTTAAAGTCGATCTCTTCCAGAGACGGGAAGAAGTCGTCCCAGTCACACTGCGCTTCACCGTAATACCAGGTCGGGATGCCCAGCAGCAGAATATCGTAACCTTCGATATCTTCTTTGCTGCTTTTCGCAATGTCATGCACATCGGCAACGTCTTTACCTAACTGTTTTTGAATGTTTTTTGCGATATTTTCGGTGTTACCCGTGTCGCTGCCGAAAAAAATGCCGATGATTGCCATGAGTAAAATAACCTCTTGATACTTAATGGTATGGTGGCGCAATTTAGCCACGGATAAGGGCAATCATAGCAGAACAGAGAAGCCTGCGGAAACTGCTATCACGCAGGACTGCACTCTGTGCTACATGAAAGCAACAAGAAGGGGAGTTTTCTGACTTACGCTTTGTCGTGCCATTTCTCGAGCTGCGCGATCAGCATCTCTTCGATAAGCTCACTGCGGCTGATCTCACGGGCATTCGCCAGCTCGTTCAGCGCATCGACGGCTTCAGCATTCAGTTTCAGCTCGACGCGTTTAAGCCCACGACTTTTATCGCGTTTAAGCTGATTGCGCTTATTAATGCGCAGCTGTTCATCACGCGAAAGCGGATTGGTTTTCGGTCGTCCCGGGCGACGCTCATTCGCGAACAGATCTATTGTCGTGCGGTCCGTGTGTTCTTTGGCCATGATTCTGAGACTTCGGGGGAAACAAGACACCCTGCTAATGCCCGGGCGATAAGCGCGCCATCATACATCACCGAAAACGGCACGCCAACGACTGGAGGCCCGCAGGCAACCAGTCGCTCTCTTTTTAATCAATTTTCGATATCAGCGAGGTAACGGCGGATAGCGCGCAGCAC
>DERO01000041.1 GCA_002360945.1 Leclercia adecarboxylata
CGGTTCGGCACTGGTATGAACAGCATTCAGACGGACCGCGTCTGGCGAGGCCGCGTCAGACACAGATTCGTAAACGCGTGTACCGGGCGGCAGATAAAAATGGATATCGCCGTAAAGCGTATCGGTTCTGCCGTCACGGGTGATATCGAGTTCGGGCGTGGTGCGTCCGGTCAGTTTCAGCATGTTTTCGTTGTCACAGAACACCTGAAAATGAAAGGCATTGGTTTCGCTAACCATACCACCCTGCCCGATGCGGTCCTTGCGCCAGACTCTTGCTCCGACACTGATTGCCGGGTCCAGTCGGTTCATGAGATGCATGTACAGGGAGTAATACACGACACTACAGTTTTCACCGATATCGGTTTCATGCTTCAGCAGCACATATCCGTCATCGGTTCTGCCATCATAATTCAGCGGGAAAGTATCGCGTTTGTCTGTAGAAGACGGATTACGAAAAGAGACAACTTCCCCATCCGCAATGGCGCGGACGAACTCAATGCGGTCGTAGCCTTCCTCGCCATGGCGGTCAGTGTGGAGAATATGCACGCCACCGTGCCATGACGCGCGCCGGTTGAGCGGGAAGTCTCGGTCTGTATCCACGGGCATCATTCTGCTGACCCATGACGGGTCACTTTCTCCGGCGTTCCGGGGACGGACAAATGGCGGACTGATTATCATGCTGCTAACTCCCTGTCGGCTCTGAAATTTAAGAGTTCTCAGCGTAACGCACTTTTATTTATACAAACTTTGATGACAGATAGGGAAAGTGATAAATCATTATGCTCCGCTCAGGCTTTTATAGACCATAGAACAGGCAATGCCGAGCTGCTGGGATATCACCATCGCACCGAGTCACTTCTGGGGAAGCGCCAGTACGTGGCTCCGGTCGATGGTGCGCCTGTAGCGGATGCATTTCAGCTTCGCTTCTTCCCAGTACTCGTTGGTACGCTCCAGAATTCTTCGCTGTTCGGCCTGCGCGAAGGCTGACAGAATGGTGACCAAAGGACATCTGAGACAATTAAAAGAGGCGTCAGAGGAAGAAAACGCTGTTTAACATGAGCTTTCGTCCCACTGAGCGTCAGACCCTTAATTGAACAGAGCTTCACACCACGCCCCGCCAGATCAGTCACATAACGAAAAGTTATAACCTTATTAAAACTACGGCATTGATAAACATTTTCAATATCATTTAATTAACTATAATGAACCAACTGCTTACGCGGCATTAACACGTTTGCCGCCCGACAATAATGGAGATGATTATGAGCTATACCCTGCCATCCCTGCCGTACGCTTACGACGCCCTTGAGCCGCATTTCGACAAGCAGACGATGGAAATCCATCACACTAAACACCACCAGACTTACGTTAACAACGCCAACGCGGCGCTGGAAAGCCTGCCAGAGTTCGCTAACCTGCCTGCTGAAGAGCTGATCACCAAACTGGATCAACTGCCAGCTGACAAGAAAACCGTTCTGCGTAACAACGCGGGCGGCCACGCTAACCACAGCTTCTTCTGGAAAGGCCTGAAAACTGGCACCACCCTGCAGGGCGACCTGAAATCCGCTATCGAGCGCGACTTCGGCTCCGTTGATAACTTCAAAGCTGAGTTTGAAAAAGCCGCTGCTACCCGTTTCGGCTCTGGCTGGGCGTGGCTGGTACTGAAAGGCGACAAACTGGCTGTGGTTTCTACCGCGAACCAGGACTCCCCGCTGATGGGTGAAGCTATCTCTGGCGCATCCGGTTTCCCAATCGTGGGCCTGGACGTGTGGGAACACGCTTACTACCTGAAATTCCAGAACCGTCGCCCGGACTACATCAAAGCCTTCTGGGACGTGGTGAACTGGGACGAAGCAGCAGCACGTTTCGCCGCTAAAAAATAAGGTTGCAAAGCCGCCTGTGAGAAGCGAGTCTGATGACTCGCTTTTTTTATACCCACAATCTGCGTAAGGAGTCGCGATGAACTATCCCGTTAACGTATTTATCGGAAAAGTAAGGGATTACGAAGGCAGTCGCCCGAGCGCGATTGCCAAACTGCAGGTTGACGGCGAACTCTCCCTCACAGAAAAAGGGCTGGTGGGCGATGAGCAGGCGGTGAAGAAAATCCACGGCGGGCCGGACCGCGCGCTGTGCCACTATCCGCGCGAGCATTATCAGCACTGGGCGAGCGAATACCCCGCCCAGGCCGGGCTTTTTGTCGCGCCGGCGTTCGGTGAAAACCTGTCAACCGAGGGGCTGACCGAGAAGAACGTCTTTATCGGGGATATCTTTCGCTGGGGCGAGGCCCTGATTCAGGTGACCCAACCGCGTTCGCCGTGCTTCAAACTCAACTTCCACTTCGGCATTAACGACATGGCCACGCAGATGCAGAACGCCGCAAAAACCGGCTGGCTCTATCGCGTGGTGCTGGCCGGGCAGGTTTCGGCGGATGCGCCGCTGACGCTGGTCTCCCGTCTGAGCGATGTGTCAGTGTATGACGCCTGCGCCATCGCCTGGCATATGCCCTTTGATGATGACCAGTATCACCGGCTGCTGTCGGCGGCAGGGTTGTCCACCAGCTGGACCCGAACCATGCAGAAGCGGCGACTTAGCAACAAGATCGAGGATAATTCGCGGAGATTATGGGGGAAGTAGGGTACGTCATTTTTCCTCTCCCCTTTGGGGAGAGGAGTGTTATGAACGTTTGTACAGCGGTAGCCACAGGGTTAACCGCAATCCCCCCAGCGGGCTGTCGTCCGCTTTCACCCAGCCGCGGTGCTGCTGAATGGCAGTTTCGACAATCGCCAGACCCAGCCCGGTGCCGCCCGATTCACGGTCACGGGCCTCGTCGGTGCGGTAGAACGGACGGAAAATCTGCTCGCGATCTTCCGGGCTCACGCCAGGACCATCGTCATCGACGTTGATGGTGATGCCGTCTTTGTCCACCGAGAACGCCACCTCGATTTTGGTATGCGAGTAGCGCAGGGCGTTACGCACGATATTCTCCAGCGCGCTTTCCAGCGTGTTGGGGTTACCGTACAGCGGCCACGGTCCCGGCGGGAAGTTGACGGTGAAGGATTTCCCCATCTGCTCCGCTTCGAAGGCCGCGTTATCCAGCACCTCATGCCACAGGTGGTTGGCTTTCACCGTTTCGCTGACCAGCGCGTTTTTCTGCTGATTGCGGGACATCACCAGCAGGTCATTGATCATGCTGTCCAGACGGTGCGCTTCCGTTTCGATACGCTCCAGCTCTTTGCTTTCGCCACTGCGGCGGCGCAGCAGGGCGGTGCCCAGTTGCAGACGCGTCAGCGGGGTGCGCAGTTCATGGGAGATATCAGAGAGCAGACGCTGCTGGGTGGTCATCATCCGCTCCAGCGCCGTCACCATCTGGTTAAAGCTGGCACCCGCTGCCAGGAACTCCTGCGGCCCGGCTTCCAGTTCCGGATGTTGCCGCAGGTTGCCCTGCGCCACTTCATCCGCGGCGTTTTTCAACTTACGTGCCGGTTTCGCCAGGCTCCACGCCAGCCACAGCAGCAGCGGTGAACTCACCAGCATGGTGACAATCAGCAGCAGCAGCGGGCGGTCAAACAGCAGGTTGATAAAGTCAGACTGGGAGTTGCTCGCCGGACGAATCAGATAGAGCTGGTAATTATCTTCCCCGTCATTGACGGAAAAAGGCCCCACCATCTCTACCCGACCATATTTTTTCTTTTGCGGATGATCGGCGTTATCCGCCTGGCCAATGAAGTTGCGGATGATCTGCATTTCATTGCGGTCGGCACCGATTACGCGACCTTCGCTGGTGACCAGCAGCAGGCGTTGCCCCGGTGGTGCCCATTTTTCGATAGCGCGAAACAGCCTGCGCCACCACATCAAATCATTGGGCGGATCGATGGCCAGCTCTGCTTCTACGTGCTGCTCGATCATCACACCCTGACGTTGCTCGCTATCAAGGAGCTCCGTCATCTGGCGTGAGTCGAGTTTGGGTAACATCAAAACCAGCATTAAAACCAGTGCCAGCGTCAGCCAGAAGATGGCAAAGATGCGGGCGGTTAAGCTGCCTATCATGAAGCGGACACCATCAGATAGCCGCGCCCACGCAGGGTTTTAAACCACGGGTGACCATCCTTGCGCTCCGGTAATTTGCGGCGCAGGTTGGAGATGTGCATATCAATCGCACGGTCGAACGGGGTCAGGCGTTTACCCAGCACTTCCTGGCTCAGATGTTCACGCGATACCACCTGGCCCAGATGCTGCGCCAGCAGATAAAGCAGGGTGAATTCAGTGCCGGTCAGCTCCAGGGCCTGGCCGTCAAAGCTGGCTTCCTGGCGGCCCGGATTGAGGCTCAGGGAGTCCACTTCAAGGGTTGGCGAACCGTTATCGGTATTCTGCTGCTGCTCGCTCCAGTGGGAACGGCGCAGGATCGCCCGAATACGCGCTACCAGCTCACGGTCGTTAAAAGGTTTAGGCAGATAATCATCGGCACCCAGCTCAAGGCCGAGTACGCGATCGAGTTCGCTGCCGCGCGCGGTCAGCATAATTACTGGGGTCTGGTGTGTCTGGCGCAGCTCTTTAAGGGTGTCGATACCGTTCTTCTTCGGCATCATGACGTCGAGCAAAAGCAAGTCAATACTATCGTCGAGTTGACTCAGCGCCTGCTCCCCGTCATGGGCCACCGACACGTCAAAGCCTTCCATGTCGAGCAACTCCTTTAAAAGGGATGTCAGCTCTCGGTCATCATCAACTAACAGGATTTTATTCATTGTTTAAATACCTCCGAGGCAGAAATTACGTCATCAAGGCTCTCTAATCCATGACTTTACGTTGTTTTACACCCCCTGACGCATGTTTGCAGCCTGAATCGTAGACTGTCTCTCGTTGAATCGCGACACGAAAGATTTTGGGAGTAAGTGATGCGCATAGTTACCGCTGCCGTCATGGCCTCAACGCTGGCGTTTAGTGCATTTAGCCAGGCTGCTGGAGCTATCACCGGCGATAACCGCTCCCCAGTAGAGGGCATCGCGCAGCACAGCGGCCAGGGCCATATGTTCGACGGCATAAGTTTAACCGAACATCAGCGTCAACAGATGCGAGATCTGATGCAGCGGGCTCGTCATGACCAGCCCCCTGTTAATGTTAGCGAAATGGAGACAATGCACCGCCTTGTCACCGCAGAAAATTTTGACGAAAACGCTGTACGCGCTCAGGCAGACAAAATGGCGCAGGAGCAGGTTGCCCGCCAGGTCGAAATGGCCAAGGTTCGCAACCAGATGTTCCACCTGCTAACGCCTGAGCAGCAAGCGGTTTTGAACCAGAAACACCAGCAACGTATGGATCAGTTGCGTGAGGTTGCACGGATGCAGAAGAACGCTGAATCGACGCTTTTTAGTAGCAATACCCGTAGTAACCAGTAGACCCTGTTTTCCTTGCCATAGACACCATCCCTGTCTTCCCCCTCATGATGAGGGGGTTTTTTTTGCCTGTCATTCAAACGTCGTAACCGTTTATTCATCTTATTGCCTCCTCTGCATCCGTTATACTAGCGGCATAGCATGACAGGAGTGTTTATGAATCAATCCTATGGGCGACTGGTAAGCCGGGCCGCATTGGCTGCGACGATCATGGCGTCGTGTCTGTTAGTGATTAAAATTTTCGCGTGGTGGTACACCGGTTCAGTCAGTATTCTGGCGGCGCTGGTCGATTCATTGGTGGATATTGCCGCTTCGCTCACTAACCTGTGGGTAGTGCGCTACTCCCTGCAGCCGGCGGATGAAGAGCATACTTTTGGTCACGGCAAAGCCGAATCGCTGGCGGCGCTGGCGCAAAGTATGTTTATTTCCGGCTCGGCGCTGTTCCTCTTTTTAACCGGCATTCAGCACCTGTATACCCCGACGCCGATGAAAGATCCCGGCGTGGGCGTCGTCGTCACGGTTATTGCACTTATTAGCACATTGATTCTGGTAACGTTCCAGCGCTGGGTGGTGCGTAAAACGCAAAGTCAGGCGGTACGGGCCGATATGCTTCATTATCAGTCTGATGTTATGATGAACGGCGCGATCCTGATTGCGCTCGGTCTGGCCTGGTATGGCTGGCACCGGGCCGATGCGCTATTTGCGTTAGGGATTGGCTTTTATATTTTATACAGTGCGTTGCGCATGGGGTACGATGCGGTGCAAGCGCTTCTCGATCGCGCCTTGCCAGATGCAGAACGGCATGAAATCTTTGAAATTGTGACCTCCTGGCCAGGCGTCAGCGGTGCTCACGATCTTCGCACGCGG
>DERO01000029.1 GCA_002360945.1 Leclercia adecarboxylata
GACACCAGCTTCACCAGCTGCGTCTGCATCTGCGTCGTGGTCGGCGTCAGAGTCTGCATCTGCATCCGCGTCATCATCAGCATCCGCATCTGCATCGGCGTCAGCGTCTGTATCGGCATCGGCATCGGCATCAGAGTCCGCATCCGCGTCCGAATCGTCAATATCAAGCAGCGTTAATTCCTCCGGGGGCTCATCGTCGGGGAAATCAAGGCCAATGGTCGGGTAACCCGCGTTAGGGTCAACAATCTCAGCGGTTAAATCGAGCACGACGTGGGTATGTGACCCGCCGCCGCTGCCGCCTGGTTCACCACTCGTTCCTGCGGACTGCGGACCTGCTGCTGTCGCTTCCAGGGTTTGCGTCGGGTCCTGCCCGTCGGCAATAGCCTGCTGAATAGCCGCAACGTCCTGCTGCTGGGTCGCCGTGGCCTCTGTGACCACGTGCCCTGAACTATCCCATTGGCTGTCACGGCCCAGATCGAGCTGTTTGCCGTCCGCCAGCGACAGGGTAATCGCGCCCGTCGCGCCCGTCTGGACTTGTTCTCCGTCGAGGATCCTGTCACCTTCCGTCAGCAACCGCGTGCTGCCATCAGGACTGACTGCGAATACCTGCCCTATTACTGCTTTGACGATCCCGGATACGCCGCTCATATATTGTTTCCCTCAATCCTTATCAAGCCCAATTCATCCATTGCTCAGGCTTAGAATGCTAAAAGAGAATTAAATCTGTATTAGTAATTTGCTGTGCAACACTGACTACGATACGCCTTTCAGCAACAAATTTATTGATGCAGGTTCATGTCAGGCCCTATATTAATTTATGACATCAATAAACATAATTCTAAAAAGGTATCTACTATCAAACCTGGGAGTAGGCTAATACTCACCTGATCAATGTTGATTAATTCCGTCACGTAACAATATCGGCTAAATTAGTCCCTCGTCATCATCCGCAATTAATCCCTCCAGACCACTCAGCGAGCGACGCGCCTGCGCGCGACTGGTGAGCTTAGCCTGCGCGGCCGGCGGAAGATCGGTAATAGTGATGACGCCTTTGCTCATCAGCACCTCGATCAGATCCTCCAGCACACGCACCATCTCAAGGTCGCTCTGCCGCAGCTGATACAGCGTGGCTTCGCGGATTTCTCGCTGGCGCATCCACTCGTCAATCTCGGGCGTACACAGGTCATGCTGTTCCGTCATTGAAGAAAAAGGCGTCAGCTCTACCCGAATAATTCGTCTTTCCGTATCCCGTTCTACGTAATACATTTTCAGCCTCCATTCAGCCTGTGAGGTTAATTTCCACCCAGTGTACTGGCATCAGCGAAATAGCGCCCCATCGCGCCATGCAGACCAATTTTTTCCAGAATCGCCAGTTCGCCCGCTGTTTCCACACGTTCGGCAATAAGCGGCAGATTAATCTGGCGAGTCGCCCAGTAAATAGCCTCAATAAACAGTTTTTTATCGTCTTCGCTGTCTATATCGCGAATATAGCTGCCATCAACTTTAATCCAGGCCAACCCCCACTGCGGTAAATTGCCGATAAGATGGAAACGACCACCAAAATGCTGGATCCCCAGACGGCAGCCCAACGTCTTCAGGCAACTGACCAGCATGTTCACGCGCTCGACGTCGGGAAGTTCATTCTCATCCAGCTCAAGGGTCAGCAAGCTCGCCAGCTGCGGCGCACCTTTCAGCGGTTGCAGCAGTGCGTTCAGACTCTGGTCGTCGGCAACGCTGGCACCACTGATACTCAGCGCCAGCGGGCGCGGCGATTTTGCCAGCTCCTGTAGGGTCTGCTGGAGCATCACGATATCCATGCGACGGCTGAGATCGAGACGGTGGATCCACGGCATAAAGCGACCCGCCGGCACCAGTTCCCCCTCACGGGTTTTAATCCGGGCGAGGATCTTGTGGTGCAGCACCTCATGCGCATTGTTGCAGGCATAGACCGGCTGCGAGAATAGTTCGAAGGCACCGTTGGTCAATACCGCGTCCAGCCGGGTGTACCAGCTGTGATGATCCTCTTCGCGCTCACCGGCCGATGCAGTATCAGGGCTGGCAAAGAAGCGCATCTCGGTTTCCGCTCTCGCCAGCGCCTGGTCCGCCTGGGCCAGCACCGCCTGCGGGGTATCGCCCACGTTAAACGGGACCAGCGCAAAGTGGGCAACCGGTGAAAGATCGCTCATGCCTGTCTCAGATAGCGCCTTCAGCTGGGTGCTGAGGGTGTTGCTCAGGTTGTCGAGATCCTGCCCAAGCATCTGCGGGGCGATAATGGCGAACTCTCCGCCGCGTACGCGGGCGACAAAGCCCTCGTTGTGAAAATAGTTACGCTGCAGGCCGGTGAGAATATCGGCCACCGCCACCAGCAACCGATCGGATTTTGCGCCACCCAGACGTTGGTTGAGGCCCATCAGATCCTGAACCCGCAGCAACAGGATGTACCCGCCGGCGTTCTCTTCATCGCTCAGGCGCGACTGCAGATGTATATCAAACGCGCGGCGGTTGCTCAGCCCGGTCAGGCTGTCGTGATAGGCCTCCTGACGCAGGGATTCGGTGCGCCGGGCCTGCTCGCCAAATAACGCCTTAAGCTGGGTCACCATCATGTTGGTCGCCTCAACCACCCGGCGCAGTTCCGGGGTCTTCGGCAGTGCCGATACATTCAGGAATTCGCGGCGGCAGATGGCCATTGCCTGGCCGACAATATAGTTAAGCGGGCGCAGCGTACGGCGTAACAGCAGGGTGGCGGCGAGCAGGAACAGCAGGCTACAGCCGGTCAGCCATAAAAAACTGGCGACGATGCTGTTCCACAGGCGGCCCAGAGCGAACATCGGATGGCTGACCACTTCGACCCGAGCGACCTGCGTCCAGCCGCGCATCACAATAGCGTCACCTTCGCCGGGGCTAAGGTGCACCAGCCTCACGAACCACTGCGGGACGTGGGTATTTTGGGGCACATCGCTGCGCTCGATAATCGCTTTGTTGGTCTTAATATCGACCACGCGAATACGATAGAAATAGCCGCTATCGAAGATGGAGTTCACCATCAGCTCGGTCATGGTTGGGTCATCGATATGGGTGGTCAGCGACAGCCCCAGCGCGGTCGCCGCGTCCTGCGCGTGGGCGCTGAGCTGGTTGCGGTACTGCTCCCGCGAACTTTCCAGGGTCACCACAAAGTTCCCGCAGAAAATGACGAACGTAAATAAACAGATGCCTATCAGTAGCTGTTTATAAAGAGACATGGCCCTATCCTATTCATTAATTACAAATCCTTCTGCACGCATTCGGGTGAGAAGATCCTGCCAGCGGGAGAGCCGTTTGCTGTCACCCACGCGTTTGTTGCCGCCGGACTGCGGCAGCCACAGCCCTTCGCCGTTAAATGCGTAGACCGGAAGCAGGTCAGTACGCTGGGTAGCCGGCAGGATGGCGGTTTTCAGATTATCCAGAACCAGCGGGATCGCCGTGGGGGTGGAATACCATGTCACCACCATGTGCGCCTGATTCAGTTCGAGTGCTTTTACATAGGTAATACGTAGCTGATTCGCGGGAACGCCCATTTCTCGCAGGGTGAAATATTTCGCCAGCGCAAAATCCTCGCAGTCCCCTGCCCCTTTACGCAGAAATTCAATCGGCGTTGCCCAGTAATCCTGCTGCTTCCAGACGACGATATCATCCCGAAAAGCCATTCTGGCGTTAAAGAACTGGTTAACCTGCTTTAACTTGTCCTGGATCGTGCCCTGCGACGGCTTGTTAAGCAAGGCCGCCCACTCATCGATCCGCTGTCGGGCCGCAGGGGTAGCCGGGCCATACAGCCGCTCGGTGCGGGTGCTGATGGCGCTGAAATCCCACCCGGCGCCGAGCCCGGGCGAGATAGCGAGCAATACCACCAGCCAGAGCGACAGCCATCGTCGACAATACACTGAAAGCGGGGAGCGAGGCGGCCGCATGGATGACACTTACTGCTCGCCTGACCGGGCGCGCCAGCGCTGGCGATACGCGACATAGCCAGAGAGGTAGTGCTCAACATCGTCTATCCGCACCCGGTAACTGTGATGACGAATAAAGAAGCTGCCGAGGATACGCGGCGGGTTTTTAAAGAACATCGCCAGCTCCGGCCAGAAAAAGCCGTTGGCCAGATAGCGGGCGCGGGTCTCCAGCGCCTGGTTGAATATGTCCATATCGAAGCCGGCCAGCAGGTGCTTATGCGGCGAGGCCTCAAGCCGGGCGATCATCTTTGATGCTGCCATCATCAGCTCCAGCAGCGTGGGATAGGTGGTGACCCGGTTCTGGACAAAGTTGAGATGGTCGCGCACGTTATCCAGCCCAAACTGGTAGTAGCGCTCCAGCGGCCGGTACAGCGTCAGCTCGTTGACGCAGTAGCTGAGCCAGTGATCGTGGGCCTGCCAGTGCTTCTGTTCGATAAAGTGGTCCATCGCCCGTTCGACCATCTCCAGCCAGCGCGGTGCCTTCGTCAGCCCGTAGAGACGCATCAGCGCGAAGGCCGCTTCACCGTCGTAATAGATAATGCGGTGCGCCGCCTTGAGGGACAGATCCCCGGCGTTCAGCACATGGACAAACCCGCCGGTCTTAAGGTCCTGCATAAAGCCGATCCCGTTCGCCAGCCGCGCCATCTGTTCCAGGTAGCGGTTGTCACCGGTCAGCTCGCTGTATTTCGCCATCGCCAGGACGCACACCGCGTTGCCGCCGAGCTTGATCTCATCTCCGGTGTCCACCAGGAAATCGGCTTCGCTGCCGTCCGGCAGCCTGTACGTGCGAATAAAGCTGTTGCAGAGATCGTTTAGTGCCCGCTCGATTGCCGCGAACTGTTCAGGCTCCCGCGTCACTTCCCAGCCTTCGAGCAGGGCATAGGTTGAGCTGGCGTGGCGCAGGGCATTATAGGTCGGAATGGCGCGATCGAAGCAGGGGAACCAGCCGTACTGGTAGCGCCCGGAGGCGGTGATCTGGCGCGCCAGATAGTCGGTAGCCGAAGCGATCATCGGATCCAGCGCCGTCGCCTGCCAGTCGGGGAGTTGGCGGTAGCCGCTGTTCCGCCCGGTCGATTCGACAGGCTGCTGCTGCTCGCCGTCGCAAAACAGCGCCCGGGTGGTGAAGCGCCAGAGCGTCTGGTCAGGCTGTTCTGGCCAGCTCAGCACTGCCCCGAAGCGACGGCGGGAGAAATGGGCCAGGTTATTGGCATTCGGCGTGGCGACACCGTGGTCGCCGTGATAGAGCAGCGCGTTGGCGGCGATTTCCTGCTCCAGCATGGCGTAGCGAAACGCCGGATCGAGGCTCAGGCCATAGCGAAAATAGTTACGTTTGGTTTTGGCTAATCGGGTTTGCAGCGTGTCCCAGCGCAGTGCTTCGACCTTATCGACAAGATCCACCCGCAGCCAGCAGACGTCGCTGCCGCTCTGCAGTTGCCACTGCTGGAGCGCCTGTGCGCCCTGCTGCCAGGCCTGCTCAAAAGTGTCGCCACGTCCCTGCACAATGTGCGCACGGCTTTGACTATCAGAAGCACTAAAAAAGATCGCCCAGGCGGGGCAAATCGACGGTTTAGGCGCAACATCCAGCAACTCCATCGCCGGGCGGGTTTGCGCAAGTAAGTCGCTGAGCGGCATGTTAACTCCTGATAACGCCAGAGGAACCCTGTCAGAAAAATCCTAACCGATGATAACATTATGTGTGACAAGTTGTGTATTCTGTATGGCTATTGTTTCCCGTGAGGCGGTGTTGTGAGTCGATGGTGTGCGTTAGGTTTTCTGCTGCTAAGCGTTTTCGCTCAGGCTGCGACGCCGCTGCTGTGGAACCAACCGGCCAGCCGACAGTACTGTCCAATCGGCAACGACGCCGCCTGGGTGCGGTATCCGAACGGCGAGGCCTGTATGCGCTATTTCAGCGCGGGCACTCTACGCGACGCCCCGCTGGCGCTGGTAGTATTGAAAGGCGACCGCGTCTCACAGATTAAGCGCTCGCCCGACGCCATCCCCGGCAATACCGCCGACGCGCAGCGCCGTCAGGCCCGGGCCATGCTGCGCCAGACCGGTCTGCCGACGATCATCATCGCCCGTCCCGGCACCTACGGCTCCAGCGGCAACCACTACCGCCGCCGCCAGGCGGAAGAGTTTCAGGCGATCGCCGCCGCCCTCGACGCCATCAAAGCCCGCTACGGCATTCAACGTTTTATCCTCAGCGGACACAGCGGCGGTGCTACTGCGGCCTCGGCGCTGTTGACAACCGGCCGTCGCGATATCGACTGTGCGGTACTGACCTCCGGAGCCTGGGGACTGCTGGAACGGGCGCAGCGCATGCGCCAGCAGCGCAATGCGCCCCCTGCCCCTGCGCTGGACGGCACCGGACTGCCCCATCCATGGGATCCGCTCGACCATATTAGCGGGATCGCCGCCGATCCCCTGCGGCTGATCCTGGTGATCGGCAACCCGCAGGATCGCAACACGCCGTTCGATCTGCAGGCGCGCTTTGCCGCTGCGCTGCGCCAGCATGGCCACCGGGTGATGCTGCTCGAACGCCCCGCTGCTCCGCCGGAGTATCACGATCTGCTGGGTAATGCCGCCATCAACGCCCTTCAGCTTTGTCCGCAGCGCGGGCATACCTCAAAACCGTAAGGACGCCACCATGAGCCAGACATCAACCCGCCAACACCGTGCTGACGCACCGGGATGGACGGCCGCCGACCTCGAAAAACTGCCCGGCGGCGTCTGGCACCATCGTCCGGAGTCGGGCTGGCGTGCTGACGACATCGCCATTTTTCATGATAAGTCGCAATCCGCCCGCCCGTGCCTGTTTATTGCCATGGATACCGACACCTGGCTACAGGGATCCGGTAATACCGGAATTTACGCGGGCTGGGAAGATACCCACCTGTCGCTCTCGCGCCACGCCTCCCGCTACTGCGGGGCGATTGTCCAGCGCCACCTTGAGGATCTGCCCTCCAACTTTCCCCAGTTAGTGGTCGGCAACAGCTATCAGGCTTTGCAGTGGCTGGCCGAAGAGGCGCGGCGGCGGCTGGACGGCAGAGTGGTGGCGATCACCGGTACGGTAGGAAAAACCTCAACCAAAGCGATGCTGAAGAGCATCCTCGCCTCCAGTATGTCAGTAGTGGCAACCCGCGAGAGTAATAATACGCGCACGGGTGCATCCCTCACACTGGCGCGCGCCGCCTGCAACCCGCAGGCAGTGGTGATGGAGGTGGCGATCTCGGCCCTGTGGATGCGCAACGGCGGGATCGGCCCGCGCATCAAGCCGCATATCGTCATCGTGACCGAAATCGGCATCACCCAGGTGGGCAAGAATGTCACCTCCCTTGAGGACGTGGCGCGCTTTAAAGCCCGCATCAGCCACGGTTTGATCCCGGGTGGCTATGCCATTTTAAACCGCGATATGGCCGGGTACGACATCGTGACGGAGGGGGTTAGCCGCGATGGCGCCCGCCTCATCAGCTACGGTTTCGAGTCCGCCGCTGACGTGCGTATTACAGCCTTTACTCCGGATGAGGGCGGGAGCCAGATTACCCTCGCTTTCCGTAATCAGACGCTGAGTTACCGGCTGGCAGTTCCCGGCAAGGGCGCAGCGCTTAACTCGGTGGCGGCGCTGATCGCCGCCGATCTGCTGGGCGTCAGCCCGGAGCAGAGCCTCGCCCGCCTCGAAGCCTGGCGCGGCGACGGGCAGCATATGGGCATCACCGCGCTGTCACTGCCAGACGGCGGTGCCGTCACCCTGATTGATGACAGCTACAACGCCGAATACCTGTCGATGCTCAACGCCTTTGAGGTGGCAGCGCAGCGTGCCCGGACGAACGGTGGCCGGGTGGTTGCCCTGCTGGGGCGGATCGTCAACCTCGGCGAGCAGGCCGGGGCGATCCACCGCGCATTGGCAGAGCCCCTGCTTGCGGCGGGCTGCCAGCGGGCATTTCTGCACGGTGAGGAGATGTCGGCCCTGCACCATGCCCTGCCGGAGGTTGTCCGCGGCGGCCACTTCCTCACCGCCGAGGCGCTGGTGGAATCCGCCGCGCCCGCGTTACGCGACGGCGATATCGTGCTGGTCAAAGGCAGCACGCGCAATTCCGACTTTAAGCGGGTCGTCGGCCTGCTGAAAACCCGCCTTGCCGCGCAGACTGCGCTCGGGAAGGGGCAAACCGCCCGCCTGTTGATCAACCTGTCTACCGGCCAACAGCGGGTCTCTGAGCTCAGCGACAGCACCTTTGCGCCGGGCTATCTCAGCCAGCTATTGCTGACCGCCTTCGTCGCGGAGCGGTTGCTGGCGAAAAAAATCAGCCTCGAAACCCCGGTTAACCTGCGCGGCATTGCCCCGGCTATCCTGGAGGGTAACCCGGCGCTCGGCATGCCGCGGGGCAGCACGCTGACCGTAAAATCACTGGTGCAGGGGATGCTGATCCATAACGCCTGCGATGCCGCGATTCACCTTGCAAAACGGCTGGCGGGCAGTAGCGCAGAGGCGCTGAAACAGCTCCGGGCGCTGAACACCAAGCTGGGGATGCGCCACACCCATCTCAATAACGTCTCTGGCCGTCCTCGTACCGGGCAGCGTACCACGCTTACGGATATCGCCCGGCTGGTGCGCCATTTCCACCTGCGCTACCCGCATTTGCTTTCATGGTTTGGTGAGCATGAGGCGGCAATCGGCGAGCGGGTGTACCGTAAAAGCAGCAACCTGCACAGTGACGGCAGCGCCTGGGGGCAGTTCAGTGCCGGACGCTGGGGCGTTGCGCTGCAGTGGATGGCCGGCGAGCTGTGGCTAGCCTGTGCCGCCGGGGCGGACGACGCTTTCCATCTCGACTATCTGCTGGATGAACTGCTGGCCAAAGCTGAAGGCTGCGAGCGCGTTCCGGAGCCCATCGCACAGCAGATCGACAAGCCAGCCGCCACCCTCACCCTGCTGGGCGACACCTATTTTGGCGAGTGGTACACCCGCAGACGCCAGGCGCGCGGGATTGATGACGCCCTCCAGCGCCACGGGTATGACCACAGCTTCGCGGCTATCGCCCCGCTGCTGCGCGACAGCGACTTTACCCTCGCCAACTTCGAAGCGGCGCTGACCACCGACCTGAGCGCCAGCCTCGAGGGCCGGAAGCCGTTCTGTCTGACCGGGGATCCGCCCGCCTCGGTTGCCGCCCTGCTTAAGCAGGGCATCGACGCGGTGGCGCTGGGCAACAACCACGCCATGGACGCCGGATTACCGGGTCTGCACAGCACCCTGGCGGCGTTTCACGAAGGTGGGATCGCCTGCATCGGAGCCGGCCTTAACGCGCAGCAGGCGCAGGCCCCGCTGATGCTGACGGTGGGCGGCAGGCAGTACAAAATCTTCAGCGCCTACTGGTATCGACGCTACATGGAGCAGGAGTGCGCCTTTTACGCCCGCCCCCGCCGCGCGGGCGTCGCCTGCCTGAGTGGCGGGCTGATCGAACAGTTGCGTCAGGAGAAAGCCAGCCCCCGTCCGGCCACCACCATCGTGCTGGCCCACTGGGGGCTGGACTACCGCTGGACTACTCCCGGGCAGCGGGCGCTGGCGAAACGCCTGAGCGAGGCCGGAGCCGACCTGATCATCGGCTCCGGGCCGCATATGGCGGGTGACGCCGCCCGGCTGGGCGAGAGCCTGGTGGTCTACAGCATCGGCAACGCCGTGTTTAACAGTAACGGCGAGTATCAGGCGCGCGGCATGCCCGCGTACGGTTTTATCGTCCGCCTGCTGCTCGGCCACCCGACGCCGCAGATCCAGCTCCTGCCGATTTTTACCGACAATAAGCGCACCTTCTGGCAGCCGCGCCCGGTTAACGAGGCTGAGTTTGCCGATCTGATCGCGCAGTTGAGATCGCAGGGCATGGAAATTGGCAAGAGCGGAACGGGCTGGCGTGCCGTCACAGAGAAGGGCGTATGTAAGCTGGTGATGGCGCTGGATGAGCGCTTTGGTCTCATGCCCCCGAACGAGGGGCGGGAAATGAATAATAAAAAATCATGAGGAGTGAATGTTAGGGGTGAATTCATACTGACCCTATCGCCGCCTCAACGGAGCGGCGCACAGGGGGATTTTCAGGTGGAGCAACTACCTGAATTAAAATTCCCGATTACAGTTAAGGAGACATCCCTCCGCTGTGATACAGGGTCAGGACATATTGATGAGCGTGCCACTGCAAAAAATATCCCGCTGCGGGCTGATGCTGTTAACGCTGGTCCTGGGCGTTAACGGGTGCTCTTCCCATGACAATACCGCCAGCCGGGGACGACCGGTGCAAAAATACTATCGCCCCGGGTACGTTCAGCCCCCGGTGATGCCCGTGCAGCGCGTGCAGGAACCGTACATAGCGGCACCAGAAGACGATCCGCCGCCGATAAAAGCGAAAAAACGGCCGCAGGTTCAGGCAGCAGAACAACGTCAGCCCAGGGCGGTACCGGTGCTGGACAATTCATTGCCCGAGCAGATCTGGCAACCGGCGATAACCCGCCAGACAAGCCTGGAGCTGAAATCATGACGGAACGTATCATCGGTGAACTGAGCAGCCGCCCTGCTATTAAGCACCCGACGCTGCCGCTCTGGCAGAACGGCCTTGTGATTATCATCACCCTCACCTATCTCATCTGCGAACTGGCATTTAACTCGCGCCTGCTGGATCTGGTGGGAAGCCTCTCCACACCCGATGACATCCACAGCATGGAACGCTACGGCCGGGCGTTAACCGCCATCGCCGCGGCTCTGCTGGTGCTGCAGCTGGTGCTGGCGGGCAACGCCCGGCTGAAAAGGCGCGGCATCGATTTTCCTCCGCTGTATGTGGCAAGCATGGTGATTTCGCTCTGCCTGCTGACCGGCGTGGTGACCTGGCAGACCGTTGAGCGGGTGATTGAAAAGCAGGTCGCGCAAAGTACCGGTGAGTTTCGCCAGAAATCACTGCTGGCACAGCTCTACCAGCAATCTTTGATTGACGGTCAGCAGACCCTGGCGGGGATCCCGCTCGATCCCGATGGCGGACAGCGCCAGACCTGGACCAGCCCGTCGGGGAAGGCGTTTCTGGCGATGCTGCCGCTGCTGATGAGTTCGGTCAGCCGCTATCACGAGCTGCTCGAACGCGAGGCAGCGCAGAACCTGCGTGACAGTATCAGCGTTCAGGAGGGGGCGCTCCTCGGCTACTACAAAGCCTGGCTGGCGGCGCGTGCGGAAATTTATAAGGACTATCTCGATTATTACAAGGTTTCACAGAAAGAGGCGCGTTATCACGGGGAGATAATCCCTGCCCGACTCGACTGGGAGGCGTTTTTCATGCTGGAGGTGGTGCAGAAAACGCTGCGTGACACGCTGACCCTCCCCCACCAGACCAGGATTCGACCTGAATACCCTAAAGATGACGCCCTGAAACAGTTTGCGCTGGAGCTGCAGGCGCCCCATCTTGATTATGCCGTGCAGCAGCAGCTCCCGCGCCTCCAGGGCGCGCTGGCGAGTTACGGCCCGGGCGGCGCGAATGAAAAGCAGGGAGAGGATGCGGCACGGGCGGTGCTTGTCCCGCCGATTGCGCTGATGTTTTCGCTGCTCGGCGCGCTCACCCATTTGGCAAAACTGCTCTATCTGCTACTGCTCCCCCTGAGCGCGGCTATGCTGTATATCACCTCGTGGCGTCCGGTTCGCCTGCTCAACCGCCATCCGCTGACCTTCCCGGTGCTGCTGATCTGCCTGCTGCTGGGGATGTTCAGCGTGATGAATAACAGCATTACGGCCTCACCGGCTTATCACGCCTTACGCCAGGGTTTACAGGGAGCGGATGTGGCGATTACCGGGGAGCCCTCGACGCTGAGCGGCGGCACGCTGTTACGGGTCATTCATGCGGTGAGCATCGGGCAAAGCTACAGCTATCCGCTCAACCACGCCCTACGCGAAAACCTGCTAATGGGCTTTGATTTTGGCTATGAAACGCGTGAAAAGTAAGGTCTTTTAAGGGACAATAAACAGGCCTGTTTTTTGCTGTATTTTTAAGCATAAAGTAGTGATAGCCGTTAAGATATATTCAGTGCTACATTACGCCGCCCAACGGCAAATCGCATTATCAGACCAGTCGACCTGTACGGTAACAGCCCGGAACCATTACTATTACTACGGGTCATATAAACAGTACGGCATATCGCCCGTCTGACGCTACCAACACACTCTTCATTAAGGTTGTTTTATCTTGTCTCAATGCAAATTCACACTCGCCCTTTTGCACCCGCGTTACTGGTTTACGTGGTTTGGTCTGGGTGTCCTGTGGCTGCTCGTACAACTTCCCTACCCGGCGTTGCTCTGGTTGGGATCCACACTCGGTAGCCTCTCACGTCGTTTCCTGAAACGCCGGGAATCCATCGGCCGCAGAAACCTCGAGCTCTGTTTCCCGACGATGTCTCCCGAAGAGCGCGAGCATCTGATTACTGAAAACTTTAAATCCATCGGCATGGCGTTACTGGAAACAGGCATGGCCTGGTTCTGGCCGGATGAACGGGTGCGCAAATGGTTCGATGTGGAAGGCCTGGAAAATTTGCAACGCGCACAGGCCAAAAACCGTGGAGTGATGGTTATCGGCGTGCATTTTATGTCGCTGGAACTGGGCGGTCGCGTGATGGGGCTATGCCAGCCGATGATGGCGACCTATCGGCCGCACAATAGCGCGCTGATGGAGTGGGTGCAGACCCGCGGTCGCATGCGTTCCAATAAGGCGATGATCAGCCGTAATAATTTACGCGGACTGGTCAGCGCCCTGAAAAAAGGGGAAGCGGTGTGGTTTGCCCCGGACCAGGATTACGGCCGCAACGGCAGCAGCTTCGCCCCCTTCTTCGCGGTGAAAAATGTCGCCACCACCAACGGGACATTTGTGATTTCACGCCTGTCCAAAGCCACGATGCTGACCGTGACGATGGTGAGAAAAACCGATAACAGCGGTTATCGCCTGTTTATCATGCCGGAACTGGAAAACTATCCGCAGGAAGAAGTCGCCGCCGCCGCCTGGATCAACAAGGTGATCGAGCGAGAGATCATGCGTGCACCAGAGCAGTATTTATGGGTGCACCGCCGCTTCAAAACCCGTCCTGAGGGCGAGCCGTCCCTCTACCGTTAACCCTCTTCTGAAGGTTAGTTTCGCCTTGAAACTAACCTTTTCAAGCACCTGTAATCACGATGATGTATCGTTAGCAGGCTTTGTTGCTCAAGCACAATTTATTACCCTGGGAAATTAAACTGTCGCCGTTCCACGACACTCGTAAGTGACGGAAATTATTTAAGAAAACCCCTCTTGTCACCCCTGAAATTTAGGCGTACATTAGCGCCGTCTGGCTACCTGAAAGCACAGAATTCTGAGCTGGAGTTAATGCCATAACGGGGATAATTCTCATTTCCGTCCTGGCCTGACTTCACCTCTCTATACTCAGTTGGACTCTGTATTTAATGCGTATCACGAAATACGCGGAGCGATGAACGTGAAATATTTCTTTATGGGTTTTTCAGTTATTGTGTTCGCCTGGGTCGGCACCTTTGCCCTGATGATGAACTGAGCAAAGAATATATAGTCAAAAAAACAGGAGCCAATTGGCTCCTGTTTTTTGGTGCTTACTGCCCGGCCTGCTCTGGCGAGGTTTTTATCCCCTGCGGCAACAGCCCGTCGGCACGGAACATACTCTTGATCCCCCTCACCGCCTGACGAATACGGTCGCTGTTCTCAATCAGCGCAAAACGCACGTGCGTATCGCCGTATTCCCCAAAGCCCACGCCCGGTGAGACGCAGACCTTCGCGTCCTGCAGCAGCTTCTTGGCGAACTCCAGCGAGCCCATTCCGGCGTAGGCGTCCGGGATTTTTGCCCAGACGTACATCGAGGCTTTCGGTAGCTCGACCATCCAGCCCGCTTCATGCAGCCCTTTAACCAGCACATCGCGACGGCGTTTGTACTGCGCGGCGATATCCTTCACGCACTGCTGATCCCCTTCGAGGGCAGCAATGGCCGCCACCTGCAATGGGGTAAAGGTCCCGTAATCGTGATAGCTTTTGATACGCGCCAGGGCGTTCACCAGCGTCTTGTTGCCGACCATAAAGCCGATACGCCAGCCCGCCATGTTGTAGCTTTTCGACAGGGTGAAGAACTCCACCGCCACGTCGCGCGCGCCGGGGACCTGCATAATCGACGGCGCTTTCCAGCCGTCATAGACGATATCGGCGTAGGCCAGGTCATGAACCACCAGCACGTCGTAACGCTTCGCCAGGGCCACCACCTTTTCAAAGAAATCGAGTTCGACACACTGGGCGGTCGGGTTGGAGGGGAAGCCGAGGATCATCATCTTTGGCTTCGGATAGCTTTCGCGGATAGCGCGCTCCAGCTCGTTGAAGAAGTCGACGCCCTCCACCAGCGGCACGGAGCGTACCTGCGCGCCGGCGATGACCGCGCCGTAAATATGGATCGGGTAGCTGGGATTTGGCACCAGCACCGTGTCGCCATGATCCAGCGTTGCCAGCATCAGATGTGCCAGCCCCTCTTTCGAGCCGATGGTGACGATGGCTTCGCTCTCGGGATCGATATCAACCTGATAGCGGTCCTGATACCAGCGCGAGATGGCGCGACGTAAACGCGGGATCCCTTTGGAGGTGGAATAGCCATGCGTATCCGGGCGCTGGGCGACCGTGCAGAGTTTTTCTACGATATGCGGCGGCGTCGCGCCGTCCGGGTTGCCCATACTGAAATCAATAATGTCTTCGCCGCGCCGACGCGCAGCCATTTTCAGTTCAGCAGTAATGTTAAATACATACGGGGGAAGACGATCGATACGCGAAAAACGGCGTTCAGGACTGGAGTCAGCCATACATTCCTCAGATTACGTTAGCGCCCGGACCGTCCGAGCGACGTCGCCACGATACGTGGCGTGCTTAGAAAATAACCTGAAAAAAATCGCCTTGTCGAGAGGCAAAAATAAAAAAAAACGTAGCGCTAAAACGGGAACACTGCTGAGGCTAAAACGGGAAGTGATATTAAAAAGAGGCATCTAAGATGCCATTTTCTTAACATTTTAATATCAATAGATTTACGACTTTCGGGTGGTTTTTCTCAACAGAGCAACGTTCTGGTCAGCCTGAAACTATCCCCTTTGAAGTGTATGGTTTCTCCTCATTTCATAAAACCGAAGGATGACTGGTCATTGGGCGCCAGGTTTTTTATCATGGTTCTTTCCCGTTTTCCCAGGTTTACCCGTGCACGAAATATTCAATATGCTGCTGGCGGTCTTCGATCGCGCGGCATTAATGCTGATTTGCCTGTTCTTCCTGATCCGTATCCGCCTGTTCCGCGAACTGCTGCATAAATCGGCGCACTCGCCGCGCGAGCTGCTGGCGGTCACCGTCATCTTCTCGATGTTTGCCCTGTTCAGCACCTGGTCCGGGGTGCCGGTGGAAGGCTCCCTGGTCAACGTGCGCATTATTGCCGTGATGTCCGGCGGGATCCTGTTTGGCCCCTGGGTGGGGATTATCACCGGCGTCATCGCCGGGCTTCACCGTTACCTGATCGATATCGGCGGCGTGACGGCGGTCCCCTGCCTGATCACCTGCGTCATTGCGGGCGTGATGTCAGGCTGGATCAACCGCAAATTCGCCAAAAAGCAGCACTGGCGGGCGGGCATTATCGGTGGGATGGTCTGCGAAACCATGACCATGATTCTGGTAGTGGCCTGGGCACCGACCGTCGAACTGGGGCTGGATATTGTGTCGAAAATCGGCATCCCAATGATCCTCGGCACCGTCTGCATCGGTTTTATCGTGCTGCTGGTACAGAGCGTAGAGGGTGAAAAAGAGGCCAGCGCCGCGCGCCAGGCCAAACTGGCGCTGGATATTGCTAATAAAACCCTGCCGCTGTTTCGCGATATTAACGCCGAATCCCTGCGTAAGGTATGCGACATCATCCGCACCGACATTCACGCCGATGCCGTCGCCATTACCAATATTAACCGGGTGCTGGCCTACGTGGGCGTGGGCGAGCATAACTACCGGGATAATGACGACACCGTCAGCCCTACCACCCGGCAGGCCATCAGCGACGGCAAAATCATTATCAAAAATAATGACGAAGCCCACCGCACGCCGGAGATCCACTCCATGCTGGTGATCCCACTGTGGGAAAAAGGGGTCGTCACCGGCACGCTAAAAATTTACTACTGCCACGCGCACCAGATCACCTCCTCTTTACAGGAGATGGCGGTCGGGCTGTCGCAGATTATCTCCACCCAGCTGGAGGTTTCCCGTGCCGAGCAGCTGCGGGAGATGGCCAACAAGGCCGAGCTGCGCGCCCTGCAGAGTAAAATTAATCCCCATTTCCTGTTTAACGCCCTGAATGCTATCTCCTCGTCGATCCGCCTCAATCCGGACACCGCCCGGCAGCTGATTTTCAATCTGTCGCGCTACCTGCGCTACAACATTGAGCTGAAGGATGATGAGCAGATCGACATCAAAAAAGAGCTCTACCAGATTAAGGATTACATCGCCATCGAGCAGGCGCGGTTTGGCGATAAGCTCACCGTCATCTATGACATTGATGAAGAGGTGAACTGCGTGATCCCGAGCCTGCTGATCCAGCCGCTGGTGGAGAATGCCATTGTCCACGGCATTCAGCCGCGCAAGGGCAAGGGCGTGGTGACAATAAGCGTGGCGGAGTGCGGCAACCGCGTTCGGGTGGCGGTGCGCGACACCGGCCACGGGATCGATCCGAAAGTGATTGAGCGGGTGGAGTCGAACGAGATGCCCGGCAATAAAATTGGCCTGCTGAATGTTCACCACCGCGTTAAGCTGCTCTATGGTGAAGGGCTGCATATTCGCCGCCTTGAGCCGGGCACCGAGATTGCCTTTTATGTGCCCAATGAACGCTCCGCCGTTCATGCGCAGACGCTGTTATCGCCCTGGAGAGAGTAACCCATGAAAGTCATCATTGTGGAAGATGAAATACTCGCGCAACAGGAGCTGAGCTGGCTGATCAAAGAACACAGCCAGATGGAGATCGTCGGCACCTTTGAGGACGGGCTGGACGTGCTGAAATATCTTCAGCACAACAGGGTCGACGCCATTTTTCTGGATATCAATATTCCGTCGCTGGACGGCGTGCTGCTGGCACAAAACATCAGCCAGTTTGCCAGCAAGCCTTTTATCGTTTTTGTTACCGCGTGGAAAGAGCATGCGGTGGAGGCCTTCGAGCTGGAGGCCTTCGACTATATTCTGAAGCCGTACCAGGAGTCGCGGATCGTCAGCATGCTGCAAAAGCTTGAGCAAGCCTGGCAGCAGCAGTCGGGCGCGGGACAGGCCGCAGTCTCACCGGCCACGCGTGAAAACGACACCATTAATTTGATCAAAGACGAGCGCATCATCGTGACGCCGGTGGACGATATCTATTACGCCGAAGCGCATGAGAAGATGACCTTTGTCTATACCCGCCGCGAGTCGTTCGTCATGCCGATGAACATCACCGAATTCTGCAGCAAGCTGCCGACGAGCCATTTTTTCCGCTGTCACCGGTCGTTCTGCGTCAACCTGCATAAGATCCGCGAGATCGAGCCCTGGTTTAACAACACCTACATTTTGCGGCTGAAGGATCTGGATTTTCAGGTGCCGGTGAGTCGCAGCAAGGTGAAAGAGTTTCGCCAGCTAATGCACCTGTAAGAAAGATCCCCGGTGAACGGACGTTTACCGGGGAGGAAGGATTACAGCACCTGGCCCAGGGTCTGACGCAGATGCGCCCCGGCGCCCAGCAGGCCCGGGTTGTCATGGACGATCAGGTATACCGGAATATCACGAACGTAGTCGCGGAAGCGGCCCTTGTCTTCAAAGCCGCCGCGGAAACCGGAGGATTTGAAGAAGTCGAGGAAGCGCGGCACAATTCCGCCCGCGATATAGACCCCGCCAAAGGTGCTCAGATTCAGCGCCAGGTTACCGCCAAAACGCCCCATGATGACGCAGAACAGCGACAGCGCGCGACGGCAGTCGGTGCAGCTATCTTCCAGCGCACGTTCGGTCACGTCTTTCGGCTGCAGGTTTTCCGGCAGACGCCCGTCAGACTTAACGATCGCCCGGTAGAGGTTCACCAGCCCCGGACCGGAGAGCACACGCTCCGCCGACACGTGGCCCAGCTCTGCACGCAGCTCTTCGAGGATAATGCCCTCTTCTTCGCTATTAGGTGCGAAATCCACGTGGCCGCCTTCGCCCGGCAGGCTGATCCAGCGCTTGTCGACATGCACCAGATGCGAGACGCCCAGACCGGTGCCTGCACCATAGACGGCGATCGGCTTACCTTCCACCGGCTGGGTGCCGCCGAACTGGATCAGATGCTCCGGCTTTAACATCGGGATCGCCATCGACACCGCGGTAAAGTCGTTAATAATTTCCAGATGCGCAAAGCCGAGGTTGGCTTTCATCTCCGCCGTGGAAAACGCCCAGGTGTGGTTGGTCATCGCCACCCAGTCACCGGTAATCGGGCAGGCAATGGCGATACTGCCATCCTCCACGCTGACATCATGCTCGGTCAGATAGACACGAACTACCGCTTCAAGGCTGGGATAATCCAGCCCGGAATAGGTTTTGGCGCGGGAGATCTCCCCCGTATTGACGTCACATAACGCCAGACGCGCGTTAGTGCCTCCCACATCACCTACCAAAGCATACTTTGTCATTCTTCTACTGCTCCGCTAAAGTCAAAATAACTCTTTGGCACACTCTAAATTCAAGGCCCGATAACAACAACGACCTGAATAAAAGCACCCCAGGATAATCGATCTTCGTCACAGAATAACTTTACCGTTTCAGCACCATTTGCACTATTAGCATCAGTCTGAGCGTGCAAAGTAAAGACCGCCATTTTTTACAAGGAAATCATCATGCTCCATCCGCGAGCCAGAACGATGCTGCTGTTGGCCCCACCCGCGTTGATTATCGGCGTCGCCTCCAGCCTGATTCTGATTGTGATTATGAAAGTCGCCTCAGTATTACAGTCGATACTGTGGACGTCATTACCTTCTACGGTCGGCCTCAGCGCAAGCTCCCCGACCTGGGTGATTTTGACCCTGACCTTGACCGGTATTGCCGTGGGTCTGGTGATCCGCTATAGCCCGGGTCATGCCGGGCCGGACCCGGCGACCGAGCCGCTGATTGGCGCACCGGTGGATGCCGCAGCCCTGCCGGGGTTAATTATCGCCCTGATTATCGGCCTGGCGGGCGGCGTCAGCCTCGGGCCCGAGCATCCGGTGATGGCGGTGAATATCGCCCTCGCCGTCGCCGTGGGTTCGCGCATCTTCCCCCGGGTGGACACCCTGGACTGGACCATTCTCGCCTCGGCGGGCACCATCGGCGCGCTATTTGGCACGCCCGTCGCGGCGGCACTGATCTTTTCTCAGACCCTGAGCGGCAACACCGAGATCCCCCTCTGGGACCGCCTGTTCGCCCCGCTGCTTTCTGCAGCCGCAGGGGCCCTGACCACCAGCCTGTTTTTCCATCCGCAATTTTCGCTGCCCATCGCCCACTATAGCCAGATGCAGTTGGTGGATATCTTTAGCGGGGCAATTGTCGTCGCCATTGCCATTGCGCTGGGGATGGTGGCGGTCTGGTGCCTGCCGCGCCTGCACCGGCTGATGCATCGCCTGAAACACCCGGTGCTGATCCTCGGGGCGGGTGGGCTGATTCTGGGGATCCTCGGGGCTATCGGGGGCAACATTACGCTGTTTAAAGGACTGGATGAGATGCAGCAGATGGCGTTTGGCCAGCTGTTCAGCGTCTCAGATTACCTGCTCTTTGCGCTGATCAAACTGGCGGCGCTGGTGGTGGCAGCGGCCTGCGGTTTTCGCGGTGGGCGGATCTTCCCGGCGGTATTTGTCGGTGCCGCGCTGGGGTTGATGCTGCATGAGCACGTCGAGGCAGTGCCGGCGGCGATCACCATCTCCTGTTCTATTTTGGGGCTGGTGCTGGTTGTCACCCGGGATGCATGGCTGAGCCTGTTTATGGCGGCAGTGGTGGTGCCAGACACCACCCTGCTGCCACTGCTCTGTATCGTGATGCTGCCCGCCTGGCTGTTGCTGGCGGGCAGACCGATGATGACTGCCTGGCACGATGAGAAGTAATCAGGCGCTTTTACGCGCTTCCAGCGCCTGAATGATGCCGCTCAGCAGCGGCGGAACATCGGCTTTCGGCAGCATGACCTCAATCAGCGAAAGCCGTTCCGGGTGCGCCACTCTCTCCAGCACCTCTTCCAGCTGCACCGCCTCACTCACCCGCCAGCACTCGGCCTGACAGTCCAGGCTGAGGGCCTGCGGGATCTGCGTCCAGTTCCACAGCGCAATGTCGTTATAGCGCTGAGTCGGACCATGAATGGCGCGCTCCACCGTATAACCTTCGTTGTTCAGGACCATGATCACCGGGCGCTGTTTGTCCCGCAGCATAGAGCCCAGCTCCTGGATGGTGAGTTGCGCCGCGCCGTCGCCGGTGATCGCAATCACGCGGCGGTCCGGGCAGGCCGTTTGCGCGCCATAGGCGGCGGCAAGGGTATAGCCAATAGAGCCCCAGATTGGCTGAACGATAAAGTTAACGTCTTCAGGTAACCGCAGCGCGCCGGCACCAAAGGCCGATGTCCCCTGATCGGCCAGTATGATATCCCCCGGGCGAATAAAGGTTTGCAGCGTTTTCCAGAAACTATCCTGCGTCAGCGAGCCGGGATGGACCGCATGCAACTGCCGGGCCGGGCGGGCCGCCGTGGTGGTATTAACGTACTGATGGCACAGGCTGGCGAGCACCTCGATCGCCTGGGTCATTGGGATGCCGGTGTACCAGATGTCGCCGATCCGCGACGCGTGCGGCTGAACGTCAATGGTCTGCTGATGCGTAAGCTTGTGGGTAAATCCGGCGGTAAGCGTATCGGTAAAGCGCGTCCCCACGCAGATCACCGTATCAGCACCTTCAATGGCCTCGTTAACGTCTCCGGCGCTGGCGGACCCGCTGTAGGTACCGGCAAAGCCTGGTTTGCGCTCATCAAAAATCCCTTTCCCCATCAGCAGGGTGGCGTGCGCCATTGGCGTCTGCTCCACCCAGCGCTGGAGTTGGTTTTTCAGGCCGTAACGGAGGACGAGGAAATCGGCCAGCAGCGCGGTACGCTCGCTCGCCGCCAGCCTTTTCTCCGCCGCCTGGCGGAAGGCATCGAGGCGGAAACTGTCACTTTCATAAAGACGGTCAATGAGAGCGCTTACAGGCGGGCTGGCAGGTTTTTTTGCCACGTCGGCAGGCAGCATGATGTAGCCGGGACGACGCTCCCGGAGCATTTCGGTCAATACCCGGTCGATTTCATAGCAGGCATTCTGTTCGGTGAGATGCGCCTGCGCGACGGTGACAGGTTCACTCATCTTGTAGAAGTGACGAAACTCGCCGTCACCGAGGGTATGGTGCAGCAGCTCCCCTCGTTTTTGTGAGGCGCTTCCCGGCGCCCCCACGATATGCAGAACCGGTACGTGTTCAGCGAAACTGCCCGCGATACCGTTCATGGCGCTAAGCTCGCCCACCCCGAAGGTGGTCAGCAGCGCGGCAAACCCTTTGCAGCGCGCGTAGCCATCTGCGGCGTAGGCGGCGTTCAATTCATTGGCACAACCCACCCAGCCAATATCCGGGCTGGCGATAACATGATCGAGGAACTGTAAGTTGTAGTCGCCTGGCACACCAAACAGATGATCGGCACCACAATCTGTAAGGCGGTCCAGCAGGTAATCGGCGACGGTGTAGGGGGTAAGCATGACTATTATCCTTATAATGTTGACTTCACTTTGAGTATTGAAGAAGCGTGATAGCTGTCCAGGAATGGCGATAATCAGATCATGGAAACCATGCTTTACGTATTTTTGCGCGCTAATCTGTGTGCCTCGGTCGTGGTGTAAACGTATACACTGAATGACTTTCTGACGCAGAGGGACAAACTCATGGTTTACCAGGCAGATCAAAATCGTTATCAGTCAATGGATTATCAACGATGTGGGCAAAGCGGCCTTAAGCTGCCCGCCATCTCCCTCGGGCTGTGGCACAACTTTGGCGACGCCACCTTGATCGAAAACAGCCGTCAACTTTTACATCGTGCTTTCGATCTGGGCATTACCCACTTCGACCTTGCCAATAACTACGGTCCGCCACCCGGATCGGCAGAGCGTAACTTCGGGCGGATCCTGCAGGAGGATTTCAGTTCCCTGCGTGATGAGCTGATCGTCTCGAGCAAAGCGGGCTATACCATGTGGGATGGGCCGTACGGCGACTGGGGCTCGCGTAAATATCTGATTGCCAGCCTCGATCAAAGCCTGAAACGCATGGAGCTGGAGTATGTCGATATCTTCTATCACCACCGCCCGGATCCGGAAACGCCGTTACTGGAAACCATGAAAGCGCTCGACCACGTCGTGCGTCAGGGCAAGGCGCTGTACGTCGGTCTGTCCAACTACCCGGCAGAGTTGGCCCGACAGGCCATCGAAATCCTCGACGACCTGGGCACTCCTTGCCTGATCCACCAGCCAAAATTCTCGATGCTGGAACGTACGCCTGAAGAGGGATTGCTGGATGTGCTTAAGCAGAAAGGGGTGGGATGCATTGCCTTTTCGCCGCTCGCAGGCGGACAGCTAACCGACCGTTATCTGAACGGCATTCCGGCAGATTCCCGCGCCGCCAGCGGCAGCCGCTTCCTTAACCCGGATCAGATCACGGAAGAGATGCTAGTGAAGGTGCGCAGACTCAATGCGCTGGCCAAACGCCGGAACCAGAAATTGTCGCAGATGGCGCTGGCCTGGGTGTTACATCACGAGGCCATCACCTCGGTGCTGATTGGTGCCAGCAAAACGGCGCAAATTGACGATGCCGTGGGCATGCTGGCGAATCGTCACTTCACGCCTGAGGAACTTAGCGAAATAGAATCGATCCTGAACAGCGCAGAATAAAAGCACTTTTAGCAAAAAGTGCTACGCCTTCTGAATTAGGAGTTAAAGCGATTATCCAGGGCTTTACCGCCCCTTAAAATTGCATTAACAAGCCGATTACGGCTCCGATCGTGAAGGAGAATAACAATGTTCAGGTCCCTGATTCTGGCAGCAGTATTAATGGCTTCAGCCCCGCTGGTCGCTAATGCTGGCGAAATCACCCTGTTGCCATCCGTAAAATTACAAATTGGCGATCGCGATAATTACGGTAACTACTGGGACGGTGGCGGCTGGCGTGACCGCGGCTACTGGCATCGTAATTATGAATGGCGTGACAAACGCTGGCACAAACATGACAACGGCTACCATCGTGGCTGGGATAAACGCAACGCCTATGAGCGCGGCTACCGCGAAGGCTGGAACGATCGTGATGACCATCGCGGCCGCAAAGGTCATGGTCATGGCGGACACGGTCATCGTCACTAATACGAAAAAGGCGCCTCGCGGCGCCTTTTTTTATAACCCCAGTGCCGTGCCGATAAGCAGCCACAGATTCAGCGCCACCACCAGCACCACTATCGCCCACCCTGCCCGCTTGACCATCGCACTGTTCACCAGATCGCCCATGAGTTTCTTGTCGCTGGTAAACACCAGCAGCGGCACCAGCGCCAGCGCAATACCAAAACTCAGCAGCACCTGACTCATCACCAGAATGCGAGTCGGATCCAGCCCCATCAGGATCACAATAAAGGACGGCAGCATGGTGACGGCACGACGCACCCACAACGGAATATGGAAGCGCACAAAACCCTGCATCACTACCTGCCCCGCCAGGGTGCCGACCACCGTCGACGACAGACCCGCCGCCACCAGGCTCAGGCCAAAAATGGTCGCCGCCGCGTGACTGAGTAAAGGCTCCAGGGTCAGATAGGCCTGGTCCAGATCGGCAATACCGGTATGACCGTTGAAGTGGAATGCTGCCGCGGCGGTGGCCATCATTGCCAGATTCACAAACCCGGCGATGGTCATGGCGATCGCCACGTCCCATTTGGTCGCGGAATAGCGTTCATGCCGCGACCCCTCGTGCAGATTCTGGGTCAGCGAGGAGTGCAGATAAATCACGTGCGGCATAATTGTCGCACCCAGTACCCCGGCCGCCAGGAACACCGCTTCGGTGGTGGGCAGGCTCGGAATAGCCATCCCTTTACCAAGCTGTACGAAATCAGGCTGAGAGAAGATCAGTTCAACGATATAGGCCGCCGCCACGAACAGCAGCAGGCCACCAATCACTTTTTCAAGCGGCTTCTGCCCGCGTCGTTGCAGCATCAGGATCAGGAAGGTGGCGATACCGGTTAACACCGCGCCCTGCAGCAGCGATACGCCCAGAATCAGCTTAAAGCCGATCGCGGCGCCGATAAATTCCGCAAGGTCGGTCGCCATGGCAATAATCTCTGCCTGCACCCAGTAAAACCAGACCAGCGGGCGCGGATAGTGGTCGCGGATCTGCTCGGCGAGGTTTTTACCGGTGGCGATGCCCAGTTTCGCCGACAGCACCTGGATCATCATCGCCATCAGGTTGGCCCATACCACCACCCACAGCAGTTTATAGCCGAAGCTGGCCCCGGCCTGGATGTTGGTCGCAAAGTTACCAGGATCGATATAGCCAATGGCGGCAATAAACGCAGGTCCCATTAATGCAAACCGCATTTTGCGTGCTGCTCTGCCACTGCTACTCTCATCAACGCGACTGTTGCTCATTTTTGCCTCAGAAATATAGCCTTTGCTATGTTTAATGCTATCAAAATGCGAATGATTATCAAGCTCATTTAAAATGGTTATCGTGATTACAGTGATAGCGAAGAACAATCAGCAGGCTGGAATGGTGTATAAGCTGGTGGGCAAAAAGCACGCACCTTTGTGAAGCGTAGCACACAAACTTAACTTTTAACGCATTTACATAACATAACAAAAATGTATGTTGTGTCACTATTTTTGAGTCTCGTCACAGGACGTGACTATAGTGTGGCTTTGATCTCGTTTTCTTTACGCTTGTTTCATAGAATGTGCAGCGAAATTAAACCTGCCTCATATTTGGAGCAAATATGGACCGCGTCCTACATTTTGTCCTGGCACTTGTTGTCGTTGCCGTGCTTGCGTTGCTGGTCAGCAGCGATCGTAAAAAAATCCGTATTCGTTATGTTATTCAGTTACTCGTCATTGAAGTGCTGCTTGCCTGGTTCTTCCTGAACTCAGACGTAGGTCTGGGCTTTGTGAAGGGCTTCTCTGAGATGTTCGAAAAACTGCTCGGATTTGCTAATGAAGGGACCAACTTCGTGTTCGGTAAAATGAACGATGAAGGTCTGGCATTCTTCTTCCTGAAAGTGCTGTGCCCTATCGTCTTCATTTCTGCTCTGATCGGTATTCTGCAGCACATTCGCATTCTGCCGATTGTGATCCGCGCGATCGGTACCGTGCTGTCGAAAGTGAACGGCATGGGCAAACTGGAATCTTTCAACGCAGTAAGCTCACTGATCCTCGGTCAGTCTGAGAACTTTATCGCCTATAAAGATATCCTCGGCAAAATGTCCCGCAACCGCATGTACACCATGGCGGCCACCGCAATGTCTACCGTTTCCATGTCTATCGTGGGCGCGTATATGACCATGCTGGAGCCAAAATTCGTGGTTGCTGCGCTGGTTCTGAACATGTTCAGCACCTTTATCGTGCTGTCCCTGATCAACCCGTACCGCGTGGATGAGAGTGAAGAGAACCTGCAGATGGCGAATCTGCACGAAGGTCAAAGCTTCTTCGAAATGCTGGGTGAATACATTCTGGCAGGTTTCAAAGTGGCGGTTATCGTTGCGGCGATGCTGATCGGCTTTATCGCCCTGATCTCCGCGCTGAACGCCCTGTTTGCTGCCGTGCTGGGTATCTCCTTCCAGGGCATTCTGGGTTATATCTTCTACCCGATCGCCTGGGTGATGGGTGTGCCGGCAAGCGAAGCGCTGCAGGTAGGCAGTATTATGGCAACCAAACTGGTTTCTAACGAATTCGTCGCCATGATGGATCTGCAGAAAATCGCCGGTTCCCTCTCCCCGCGCGCCGAAGGCATTCTCTCCGTCTTCCTGGTCTCCTTCGCCAACTTCTCTTCTATCGGTATCATCGCGGGTGCAATTAAAGGCCTGAACGAAGAGCAGGGTAACGTGGTTTCCCGCTTCGGTCTGAAACTGGTTTACGGTTCTACGCTGGTCAGCGTCCTGTCTGCATCTATCGCGGCACTGGTTCTGTAATCAGCATTAAAAAAACCGGGGACTTATCCTCCCCGGTTTTTTTATGCCTGTAATTCGCTGAGCGGGCGCGGTTTACCTACTAAATACCCCTGCAGATAGTCTACCCCCGAGGCGAGCAACATCTCGCGCTGCTCCTCCGTTTCAACATACTCCGCCACCACACAAAGCGACCGGGTCTTGGCCAGATTGCAAATCGACTTCACAATCATCGCATCCATTGTGTCGCTACAAATATCCTTCACGAAGCAGCCATCAATCTTGATGACATCCGCCTGCAGGCGCTTAAGACGTTCGTAATTGGCGTAGCCGGTGCCGAAGTCGTCGATGGCCAGTTTGAAACCGTAGTGACGCAATTGCTGAATGTTGGCGATACTGACTTCCGAGTTGGAGAACGCCTGCTCTTCGGTCACTTCGATAATCACCGTCTGCGGTTTTACCCTGTAGCGTTCAAACAGGGCGATGATCTCCGCCGCAACCTCTTTCTGCATCAGCGTTAAGGGCATCAGGTTTACCGAGAAACGCGGGCAGAGCGCGTCTGAGGGGTGATCCTGCAACCATGCCAGCAGTGCCTCTACCACGCTGATATCGAAGCGCCGGCTGAGGTTAAATTGCGCCACCAGCGGCAAAAACTTATCGGGCGTAAGGATCTCCCCTTCGCTCTCCAGACGCGAAAGGATTTCGTGATAGCCCCCGCCGTCGCCTCGCTGGATGGGCTGGGCATACAGGCGTAAACCGCCCTCATCCAGCGCCTGCTTAACCCGACTCAGCATCAGGACGCGCTCCGTCGTCTGCCCGGAGACTGTCTCCTGGCTGTTATTCAGCGACAGGACCTGATGCGCCTGGCAGGACTTTTCCGCCAGCCAGCTGAGCTGACCCAGCGTGTGGTAGAGACTTTCGCCGCACTTGTACTCCACGCCCCCCCATGCGGCGCCAAACTCAATATCCAGCCCGGTGTTGTTCCAGTAAATTTTACGGCTGTTCAGGTGATCAACGATGTGCTGTAACCGCGCCCCCGGTTCCGGGCCGCTAAGTACCATCACCAGTTCATTACCGGGGATCTGGAAAACATGTTCATTACGCATCAGCAGCGGCTGCAGCTGGCGAATGATGGCGCGTTTACACTGCACGCGCATCATCAGGCCGTAATGACGGCTCAGAAACTCCAGATTATCCATACGCAAACAGCACAGGGTGGTGTCTTTGTTGTCCATCAGAAAGGATTCCAGCGCGCGCAGGTTGCGCAAGCCGGTCAGCGGATCGACCAGCGCCCTCTCCTGCCAGCCGCGCTTAAGCCATTCGCTGCGCTGATAAATGCGCGACATGTAAGCTAAACAGATGGCGAAGGAGATGAGGACCGACAGCACAAACGCCAGCGAGTAGCCGTTCTGCACCCCCTGCAGAAAGTTGCTGTTATAGGTCAGCAGCAACAGCGCGCTTATCGCCCAGCCCAGAACAATCAGGGGATAGCGAAAGCGGCTGATGCCAATTGTGAATAAAATGAAAATAACAGGCACCAGATATCCCGCAATAATATCTGACGTAAAGGGTATGCAGAGCAGAAAAAGCACAAAAATAAGGCAAAGAAGTAATGCAGATGTAAATAACAGGTTTCGTGATGAGAAAGAATTAAGCATATTCCTTCGCCAGAAGGCGCGCGCATAATTCGGATTAATAATCATTCTTAACGGATAATAGAACAACATCGTAAAGATGATAACGGCGCAAACCAGGCTCTGAACATCGACAATATGATAAATTACCGAGCCTCTGTCGGTGAAATTAGCGAGGGTAATGGGAAAATCACAGAAATAGCTTGCGAGGAACATCGACAGCTTTATTGCCAGCGGCAGGGCAAACCCCAACCACGAAATGCGTGCCGCCATAAACCGACTGGGCACATGGTAACGCCAGCGTCGGCCCACCTGCCAACGGAGGATGGCACATACCGCCAAAGTACTAAATACCTGGCAAAAAAGCAGGATAACATCCTGCTTTGCCGACAGTTCTAAATTCCATTCATTAAGTATGGCAAAACTGATAATAATTGGCAGGATAGCCTGCCGGCCAAATATTAATACGATCGCCAGCATGACGCTCAGCGGCATCCATGCAAGATAAACCTCGAAACCATCGACAACAGATTTGGGTGAAATAAGGCGAGAAAAAGGCACGACAATCATGCATAACGCCAGAGCAAGTATGAAACTCTTGCCGTTAATATTAATTATGCTTTTCATTAAGATTATTTAACTGTTTACCTGGCGATATTAAATTCACATTAATAATAGATAGTTTAAAACCATCACACAACATTCCAGGCCAGGAAAAGTCATTACATAAAGTAAAGTTTTTACCAAAAAAAGCTAATTATTTGTCAACGCGGTGATAGTAAAGGATTTATTGCGGGCATAAAAAAACCCCCGCCATTTGGCGAGGGTTTAAATTTTGGTGGAGCTAAGCGGGATCGAACCGCTGACCTCTTGCATGCCATGCAAGCGCTCTCCCAGCTGAGCTATAGCCCCACAATGTTGTTTACGCACCATCCTCTGTTGGGTTCAGAGTTTGGTGGAGCTAAGCGGGATCGAACCGCTGACCTCTTGCATGCCATGCAAGCGCTCTCCCAGCTGAGCTATAGCCCCATCGCGTAAAGCCTGTCGTGTTGACGGGCGGCATAATATGAATTCCATTGCTGAGTGTCAACGGCAAATTCTCACTCTCGCGTTCAACCGCTGAAAATTCATGCAAATGAATCACATTGCGAGGACGCTCGCAGCCATGAGTTAATCTTGTCACGTTTTCCAGTAAAACGGTGTTATAAAATGAATCATTAATTACCCACACTCTTACTCAGGAAATTGCATGATCAAGGAACGAATGACGCCAGAAGAGTTGGCCCGGCTCACTGGCTATAGCCGACAGACCATCAATAAATGGGTGCGTAAAGAGGGTTGGTCCACGTCGCCAAAACCCGGAGTTCAGGGCGGTAAGGCGCGTCTGGTCCATGTTAATGAGAAAGTACGGGAATTTATACGCAATGCGCGTCGTGCCCCTGAAGCAGCAACATTAGCGGAGGCCTCTGCGGATAACTCTCTGCAGGCCTTGCTGATGACGCTGGCCAATGAAATGACGCCGACCGAACAGAAACAGCTGACCTCTTTATTACTCCGGGAAGGAATCACCGGATTGTTGCAACGCTTAGGGATTCGCGATCAGAACTGATATGAAAAAATTACGTAGCAAAATGACCACCGAGGAGCTGGCGGAGACGCTGGGGGTCGCCAGGCAGACCGTAAACCGCTGGGTGCGCAAAAATGGCTGGAAGACGGAAGGCATCAATGGCGTAAAAGGTGGACGTGCGCGCCTCATCCATATTGATGCGCAGGTGCGTGGACACATTATGAATATTCCGGCCATTCGTAAACGTCAGGCGCTCTACCAGCTGGCAGAGACCGCCGCCAGCTACGGTGACGCTAAGCCCGTTGCCGTGCTTCCGGGGATCATCAACGCGCTGGAGAATATGACTTTAGCGGAGCAAGAGCGGCTTGAAATGCTGCTTACGCGGGAAGGCATTCAAGGTTTTCTCGGGCGGCTGAACATTCATCAGCCAGAGGAATAAAAAACGGCAGGGAAACCTGCCGTTATTTTTGCTTACTGATTACTGCTGGCTTTCCCGCTCAGCAATAAAGTCCAGCGCCCTGTTGATACGCGCCACGCTGCGGGTTTTGCCAATCGCGTGAACCGTAACGTCCAGCGCAGGAGACTGACCAGCACCAGTAACGGCTACGCGCAGCGGCATACCCACTTTACCCATTCCCACTTCCAGCTCATCCGCCGTCGCCTGAATGGCATGATGCACATTCTCAGCGTTCCAGTCGGTAATGGCGGCCAGCTTGTCGCGAACCACTTCCAGCGGCTGACGTGCAACCGGACGCAGATGCTTCTTCGCCGCGTCGGCATCGAACTCGTCATACTCTTCATAGAAGTAGCGGCAGTTTTCCGCGATCTCTTTCAGGGTTTTACAACGTTCACCCAGCAGTTTAATCAGGTCGGCCAGCTGTGGGCCATTGCGGGTGTCGATGTTCGCCTGCTCGATGTGCCACTGCAGCTGGGTCGCAACGTACTCTGGCGGCAGGGTATTGATGTAGTGATGGTTCAGCCACAGCAGTTTATCGGTATTGAACGCACTGGCGGACTTGCCTACCGCGCTCAGGGTGAAGAGCTGGATCATCTCTTCACGGCTGAAGATCTCCTGATCGCCGTGGGACCAGCCCAGACGCACCAGATAGTTAAGCAGGGCTTCCGGCAGATAGCCGTCGTCACGGTACTGCATTACGCTGACCGCGCCATGGCGTTTGGAGAGCTTTTTACCGTCGTCGCCGTTGATCATCGACACGTGGGCATAAACCGGAACCGGTGCATTCAGCGCTTTAAGGATGTTGATCTGACGTGGGGTATTGTTGATGTGGTCTTCGCCACGCACCACGTGGGTGATCGCCATATCCCAGTCATCAACCACAACGCAGAAGTTATAGGTTGGAGAACCGTCTGTACGGCGAATGATCAGATCGTCCAGCTCCTGGTTGCTGAATTCGATCGGGCCGCGGATCTGATCGTCAAAGATGACCGACCCTTCCTGCGGGTTCGCGAAACGCACCACGCACGGCTCGTCCGCGGCGTGATGCTGATTATCGTGGCGGCAGCGACCGTCGTAACGTGGCTTTTCATTATTCGCCATCTGCTCTTCGCGCAGGGCTTCGAGACGCTCTTTCGAGCAGTAGCACTTATAGGCTGTACCCGCTTCAAGCATCTCATCAATAACTGCGTTGTAGCGATCAAAACGTTTAGTCTGGAAATATGGGCCTTCATCCCACTCCAGATTAAGCCAGTTCATACCATCCATGATGGCTTCGATTGCTTCCGGCGTGGAGCGTTCGAGATCGGTGTCTTCGATACGCAGCACAAACTCACCGCCCTGGTTGCGAGCAAACAGCCAGGAATAGAGAGCAGTACGCGCGCCGCCGACGTGCAGATAGCCGGTCGGGCTTGGCGCGAAGCGAGTTTTGATTTTCATGAAGTGGCCTTACAGTGATAAAGATGCCGACAACCGGCATATCCTGGAAACGAAAGTGGGCAATATTCTATCACTCCCGCCTGATTCCTCAATCTTGTTGCTGTCAGATCCTTGTTCATAGTCGTTTTTGTTTAGAAATCATGCACCACTGGTGCTTTCGCGATCGTTTTGTTTAATTTTACGACGAACGAACAAAATCTTTAGAAAAGCCGTTGACTCATTTTCAACTCTCCCTATAATGCGACTCCACACAGCGGGGGTGATTAGCTCAGTTGGTAGAGCATCTCCTTTACACGGAGGGGGTCGGCGGTTCGAGCCCGTCATCACCCACCATCTACTTCGATAGATGCCGCAGTGTAGATAAGAATTGAGAATGGGCGATTAGCTCAGTTGGTAGAGCATCTCCTTTACACGGAGGGGGTCGGCGGTTCGAGCCCGTCATCGCCCACCATTCTCACCTTATCGATAGCAGTTCCGAAATGGGCGATTAGCTCAGTTGGTAGAGCATCTCCTTTACACGGAGGGGGTCGGCGGTTCGAGCCCGTCATCGCCCACCATTTCGGGTCGTTAGCTCAGTTGGTAGAGCAGTTGACTTTTAATCAATTGGTCGCAGGTTCGAATCCTGCACGACCCACCAATGTAAAAAAGCGCCCTAAAGGCGCTTTTTTGCTATCTGCGATATGGACGATTCGAACCTGCAGCAGGTTCGAGCCGAACGCAGTGAGGCACCGGAGCCGTTTACGGCGACGGCCCGAAGGGCGAGCGAAGCGAGTCATCCTGCACGACCCACCAATGTAAAAAAGCGCCCTAAAGGCGCTTTTTTGCTATCTGCGATTCCTGCCAATACTGGTAGGCTCACTCAAGTCCTTCTATTCCCTGCCGATATCTCTTCTTTAGGCAGAGGAAATCAGCATGACAACTATTCAAACATCCGCAGCGTCCGTACAAACCCAACGCAGCAGCGGCAGCAGTTCCAGCGGGAACGATCTGTCCTCACAGATCAGCCGTCTTACCACTCAAATTACCAAACTGACCCAGCAGTTGAAGGATGTTGCCAACGGCAGTGGCTCTACAGAGGAAAAAAAGAAACAGCAAGAGTTGCTGCAAACGCAGATCAAAATGCTGCAAGCACAACTTGCGCAGTTGCAGCGTCGCCAGGCGGAAGAAGCGCAGCAGAAGCAGGAGACACAGCAAGCCAAAGCGGAAGGCGTAAACTCCCCTTCCGCCGATCACCAGATTGATATCTACGTTTAACGTTCCCCGGCAGTAAACAGGGGATCTCGTATGCGGGCCTCGGTCAGCCGCTGCGCCTGCATACGAACCACCTCCCACAGCGCCTGTGCCGCCCCCGACAACGAGCGATTCTTGCGACGAACCAGCATCAGCTTGCGCTCGACGATCGGCGTGAAGCGTTTGACCGTTAAGCGACTCCCCTGGGGCAACGGCAGCGCCAGCGCCGGCAGCACGCTGATACCAATCCCGGCTTCTACCATCGGAAAGAGCGTGGCGGGATGGCCAATCTCCTGCACAATTGTCGCCCTCACCTGCTGTTCTGCAAGGGCCGCATCAATAAGGGGCCGACTGCCGGAAGCGTAATCCTGTAACACCAGCTTTGCCCCCTGCAGCGCCTGCCAGGTGACCTGCTCCTGTGCGGCGAGGGGATCGTCATCACGACAGAGCAGTAAAAAGGGCTCCGAGAGCACCTCTTCGCACTCGAGATCGCTGACAGGCCCCGGATCGATAACGATGCCGAAATCTACCTCCCCCTGGCGGATGCTCTCCAGCACCCATTGCTGCGGTCGATCGTGCAGCACAAAATTAATATCCGGGTACTGTTGATTACTTTGCGCGATGCAGTGCGGAATAAGATGCGCTGAAATGGTCTGGCTGGCGGCGACGCGTACCGTTCCGGAGAGCTGCTGTCCTACCCGGCCCACGTCCCGCAGGGTACTGGAAAGCTCATCGAGGATCCGCTCCAGCCGGGCCGCCAGCTGATGACCCGCCTCCGTCAGCATCACTTCCCGGGTGGTTCTGTCGATCAGCCGTACGCCGGTCTGCTGCTCCAGCTCTTTCACGCTGTGGCTGACCGCCGACTGGCTCAGGCCGATTATTTCGCCTGCACGGCTAAAACTTTTCGCCTGCGCGACGGTGACAAAAACACGCAACTGTCGTAACGAGTAATTCATCTGTTTTACTCATGAATAGATGCAATAAATCAATTTTATTTCTCAAAAGGAAGAAAGCACAATAGCGCTATCTGTTTTCAGGAGTGTTTATGAAACTTTTTCGTATTCTCGATCCGTTCACCCTCACCCTAATCGTCGTTGTCCTGCTCGCCTCATTCTTCCCCGCCCGGGGTGGATTTGTGCCGTTTTTTGAAGGCCTCACCACCGCCGCCATCGCGCTGCTGTTCTTTATGCACGGGGCAAAACTTTCCCGGGAAGCGATTATCTCTGGCGGTAGCCACTGGCGCCTGCATCTGTGGGTAATGTGTAGCACCTTTGTGATCTTCCCGGTGCTGGGCGTGCTGTTTGCCTGGTGGGCACCGGTCAACGTCGATCCGGCCCTTTATACTGGCTTCCTGTACCTCTGTATTTTGCCAGCCACGGTGCAATCAGCGATCGCCTTTACCTCCATGGCGGGCGGCAACGTCGCGGCGGCCGTCTGCTCGGCGTCGGCCTCCAGCCTGCTGGGGATTTTCCTCTCGCCGCTGCTGGTTGGGTTGGTGATGGACATGCACGGGGCGGAGGGCAGTCTGGAGCAGGTAGGTAAAATCATGCTGCAGTTGCTGCTGCCGTTTGTGCTGGGGCATCTTTCCCGTCCGTGGATCGGAGCCTTTGTGGCGAAGCATAAGAAGTGGATTGCCAAAACCGATCAGTCATCGATTCTGCTGGTGGTTTACTCCGCCTTCAGCGAAGCCGTGGTCAATGGCATCTGGCACAAAGTCGGGGTCGGGTCGCTGCTGTTTATCGTGGTAGTCAGCCTGGTGCTGCTGGCACTCGTGATTGGCATCAACGTGTTTGCCGCGCGCCGCTTCGGGTTCAACAAAGCCGATGAAATTACCATTGTCTTCTGCGGGTCGAAAAAGAGCCTGGCGAACGGGATCCCGATGGCCAACATTCTGTTTCCGACCTCGGTGATAGGGATGATGGTGCTGCCGCTGATGATCTTCCACCAGCTGCAGCTCATGATTTGCGCGGTCATGGCGCGTCGCTATAAACGTCAGACCGACGAATTGCAGGCCCGGGAGCAGGCCAGCACGGCGAAGGTCTAAGGACGACGCAGGGGCTGAACCAGCTGGGTCAGCCCTTCAGTTTTAATCAGTAACGTGAGCGCCATCAGCTCGCCAAGATGCCCGGCAGGAAACTCATCCTTCCGGGCAAACCACAGCAGATACTCTTCCGGCACATCAATCAGCCGACGGCCTTTGTACTTCCCGAACGGCATCTCGGTATTGGCTATCTCGATAAGCTGCGCTTTATCCACGTTACTCTCCTAGCAGACGCAGCATCTCTGCTTCATCAATGACGTCAATCCCCAGCTCCTGCGCCTTCGCCAGCTTGGAGCCCGCCGCTTCCCCGGCAATCACCAGATCAGTTTTCTTCGACACGCTGCCGGCCACTTTAGCTCCCAGCGCCGTCAGCCGCGCTTTGGCATCATCGCGCGAAAGCTGACTCAGGCTACCGGTCAGCACCACGGTCTTTCCGGCGAACGGACTGTCGATCTCTTCAGCATTGATCACCTGTGGTGCCGGCCAGCGAATGCCTTCGTTAAGCAACTGACCAATAACCTCACGGTTGCTCTCTTCCGAGAAGAAGTTAAAGACATGGGTGGCGACCACAATACCGACGTCCGGCACCTTTTGCAGCTCGTCAATTGTGGCCTTCTCTAGCGCTTCCAGCGTACCAAAATACGCCGCCAGCCCCGCCGCAGTCACCTCGCCCACTTCGCGGATCCCCAGCGCGTAGAGGAAGCGGGCGAAGGTGGTGTCTTTAGATTTTTCCAGCGCGTCGGCCACGTTCTGCGCAGATTTCGGCCCCATGCGATCCAGCCCGGTCAGCTTGCCCGGCGTCAGGCGGAACAGGTCAGCTGGCGTATGGACATACTCTTTCTCAACCAGCTGATCGATGATTTTATCGCCCATGCCGTCGACGTCCATTGCCCGGCGGGAGACAAAGTGCTTCAGCGACTCTTTGCGCTGTGCGCCACAGACTAAACCGCCGGTACAGCGGGCCACGGCCTCACCTTCGACGCGTTCGACATCGGAGCCGCACACCGGGCAGTGGGTCGGGAATTCCACCGCACGCGTGTCCTCAGGACGCTCTGACTCCACCACGTTAACCACCTGCGGGATCACGTCCCCGGCGCGGCGGATAACCACTTTGTCGCCAATACGCAGTCCCAGACGGTCGATCTCATCGGCGTTATGCAGGGTCGCGTTGCTGACCAGCACCCCGGCAACCTGGACGGGCTCCAGACGCGCCACCGGCGTTATCGCCCCGGTACGTCCCACCTGAAACTCCACGTCGCGCACGAAAGTCATCTGCTCCTGGGCCGGGAATTTAAAGGCGACCGCCCAGCGCGGCGCACGGGCGACAAAACCCAACTGCTCCTGCAGCGCGAGGGAGTTGACTTTGATCACCACCCCGTCGATGTCAAAGCCCAGCGTCGGACGGTCTGCTTCGACCTGGCGATAAAACGCCAGCACCGCTTCCGGGGAGTCGCACAGCTGAACGCGGTTACTGACCGGCAGCCCCCAGGCCTTAAACTGCAGCAGACGGCCCAGATGGGTATCGGGCAGCTCGCCCCCCTCCAGAATGCCTACGCCGTAGCAGAAGAAAGTAAGCGGTCGCTTCGCGGTAATACGCGGGTCGAGCTGGCGCAGCGAACCTGCGGCGGCATTGCGCGGGTTGGCGAAGATTTTACCGCCGGTGCGGCGCGCCTCTTCGTTAATTTTTTCAAAGCCCGCCTGCGGCAGGAACACTTCCCCGCGCACTTCCAGGCGTGCCGGAATGTTCTCGCCATGCAGCTTAAGCGGGATGGCGCGGATGGTGCGCACATTGCTGGTAATGTCTTCGCCGGTGGTACCGTCGCCGCGCGTAGCTGCACGGGTCATCACCCCGTTTTCATACAGAATGCTGACGGCCAGGCCATCCAGCTTCAGCTCGCAGCACCAGCTCAGGGCATCGGTCTGCTTCAGGCGATCCTGAACACGCTTGTTGAAGGCGAGGAAGCTCTCTTCATCGAAGACGTTATCCAGCGACAGCATCGGCACTTCATGACGCACCTGGCTGAAAAAGGCCAGCGGCGCCGCGCCGACACGCTGGGTGGGTGAGTCCGGGGTAATGAGATCGGGGCGCTGCGCTTCCAGCTCGCGCAGTTCACGCATCAGACGGTCATATTCCGCGTCCGGCACTTCGGGCGCATCCATCACATGATAGAGATATTCATGGTGGCGAAGCGTGGTTCGCAGTTCGGTAAGTTGTTGTTCGATTGAGTCCATGTGTCGCACCATTAATGAGAAAAACCCCCGACATGCGGGGGTTGAGGAGGTGTGAAACAAAACGCGGAAGTTTACGCGTTAGCTTCTTTAACTTCGCGGATGCGGTCCTGATACTCGCGCAGTTTCTGCGGCGTCATCATTCGACGCTGATCGTCGAGCACCATACCGCCAACTTCGTCCGCGATATGCTGAGCAGACTGCAGCATCAGCTTGAAGTTTTGCAGTTCATCGCCATAAGACGGCACCTGCATAAAGATGGTAATGCCCGGGGTGGTGAAATCACCGGTCATCTCCGGATCAAAGGTGCCCGGGTTAACCATGTTCGCCAGGCTGAACAGCGAAGGACCACTTCCGTCCGGGCTGAGATGCCGATGGAAAATATTCATATCGCCATACTTAAAGCCCGCCTGGTGAATGCTGTTGAGCAGCACTTCGCCATTGATGGTGGTGCCATGGTGGGCCGCCACGCTCATGACGATGACCGTCTCTTTGCGCTGCGGCTTTTCAACCACTGGCGCAGCTTCAACGACCGGTTCTGGCTCAACAACAGGCGCAGGGGCGGGGGCCGGCTGCGGTTGCGGCGCTGGCGCGACAGGCTGAGGTGCCTGCTGTACCACCGGCTGCGGCTCAGGCTGAGCAGCATACTGGGGTTGTTGCACCGGTTGCTGACGCACAGGCTGATGCTGCTGCGGTTGCGGCTGGTGTACCGGCTCAACCACCGGCTGCGGCGCCGCGGGACGTGGCTGAGCAGATGCGTAAGGCGGCTGGTACTGATGCTGCGGAGGCTGACGAGGCGCTTCTTGCTCCCCATGGCCTACGCCGGGCGCAGTATTGGCCCGATGAACGCGTACTTCACCCACACCCTCGTCTTCCGTGTCTTCGATATCGTCATCGCTATCGTCGTCACGAGTAGACTTCATGCGCTTCAGTGGGCGATCGCGAAACATAGAAGAGCGCTCTTTACGGCTGGTCCAGAACCCATGGACCAGTAGAGCGATTATGGCGATCGCGCCAACAATGATTAATATCAGACGCAAATCCTGCATCATTATATTCTCTGTTGTTCTAACACCTTGCCACCACGGCAAACATTTACTCACTAAGAGTATTTGCCGATTACGTCAAGTGCAAGTGTATGCGGAGCATTCGCAGCATAAAGATGAACTAAATCGTGCTTTTTGCTGTTTTTTCGAACATTTCCGAACTGGTCAATGCGCCGCAGCTGGCTAATATAGGCAGGCAATTTCACTGGTTGTGATAAAAGGAGCTCAACCTGGTTATGGTTTCATCAACATCTTCCCCTCCCCGCAGCGGCGTCTGGTACTTTTCTCAGGGCTGGAAACTGGTCTCGCTGCCGGGCATCCGGCGTTTTGTGATCCTCCCGCTACTGATTAACATTCTGCTGATGGGGGGGGCCTTCTGGTGGCTGTTTACCCGCCTGGACACCTGGATCCCGGCGCTGATGAGCTACGTCCCCGACTGGCTGCAGTGGCTGAGCTATCTGCTGTGGCCAGTGGCGATCGTCTCGGTATTACTGGTGTTTGGTTACTTTTTCTCAACCCTGGCGAACTGGATAGCCGCACCTTTTAACGGCCTGCTGGCTGAACAACTGGAAGCGCGGCTGACGGGGGCTACGCCGCCGGACACCGGCGTGCTGGGCATCATGAAAGATCTGCCGCGCATAATGAAACGTGAGTGGCAGAAATTCGCGTGGTACCTGCCCCGCGCCATCGTGCTGCTGATCCTCTACTTTATTCCGGGCATCGGGCAGACGGTTGCCCCGGTGCTCTGGTTCCTGTTCAGCGCCTGGATGCTGGCTATCCAGTATTGCGACTACCCGTTCGATAACCATAAGGTTCCGTTTAAAGAGATGCGTAGCGCCCTGCGCGCCCGCAAAATGACCAACATGCAGTTTGGCGCGCTGACCAGCCTGTTCACGATGATCCCGTTCCTGAACCTGTTCATTATGCCGGTGGCGGTTTGCGGCGCGACGGCGATGTGGGTCGACTGTTATCGCGATAAACACGCGTTGTGGAAATAAGGTAAATAAAGGGATGGCTTATGCCATCCCTTATTCCATACTGGATAGCATTATTTCTCATCAGCATATAGATATGCGAATTCCTTACTTCCCCATACTTATGCAACAGGTATGCTGGGTCGGTATCCCAATTTCAAACAGTTAAGGACAGGCCATGAGTAAGATTTTTGAAGACAACTCGCTGACTATCGGTCACACGCCCCTGGTTCGACTGAACCGTATCGGTAATGGACGCATTCTGGCGAAGGTAGAATCTCGTAACCCAAGCTTCAGCGTAAAATGCCGTATCGGTGCCAATATGATTTGGGATGCCGAAAAGCGTGGCGTGTTGAAACCGGGCGTTGAGCTGGTTGAGCCGACCAGCGGTAACACTGGTATTGCTCTGGCCTACGTCGCCGCTGCGCGCGGTTACAAGCTGACCCTGACCATGCCGGAAACCATGAGTATTGAACGCCGCAAGCTGCTGAAGGCGCTGGGTGCGAATCTGGTATTAACCGAAGGCGCAAAAGGTATGAAGGGCGCGATTCAGAAAGCGGAAGAGATTGTTGCCAGCGACCCGGCCAAATACCTGCTGCTGCAGCAGTTCAGCAACCCGGCTAACCCGGAAATTCACGAGAAGACCACCGGCCCGGAAATCTGGGAAGATACCGACGGTCAGGTTGATGTCTTTATTTCCGGCGTAGGTACCGGCGGTACGCTGACCGGCGTGTCTCGCTATATTAAAGGCACAAAAGGTAAAAAAGATCTGATTACCGTTGCCGTTGAACCTACCGACTCCCCGGTAATTGCTCAGGCGCTAGCCGGTGAAGAGCTGAAACCCGGCCCGCATAAAATTCAGGGTATCGGCGCAGGCTTCATTCCGGGCAACCTGGATCTGAAACTGATTGATAAAGTGGTGGCTATCACCAACGATGAAGCCATCTCTACTGCCCGTCGTCTGATGGAAGAAGAAGGTATTCTGGCCGGGATCTCCTCCGGTGCTGCCGTTGCCGCCGCGCTGCAGTTACTCGAAGATGAAACCTTTACCAATAAGAATATCGTGGTTATTCTTCCTTCCTCGGGTGAGCGTTATTTGAGTACTGCACTGTTTGCCGATCTCTTCACAGAGAAAGAATTGCAACAGTAGTGCCAGAATGTAAATATCGCGTAAAAAAGCACCCATTCGGGTGCTTTTTTGTGGCCTGCTTCAAAGTTTTATCTCGTCCGGCATTGCTTCACCCCGTTGGCTCTGGTATTTAAGCTGACAATTATTTTGAAGCTCGAAATTAATCGATACACGAATTCCCGCTGCTGAATCGATTTTATGATTTGGTTCAAGTCTTGCTTTCGCGGCATAATGTTTAATGTCGAACGAGACGTCAGCAGCCTGACATGCCAGTACCGGAATACGTTTGACACATCTGTGCCTCGTGCCGTTAAGCCGGTGCTAACAATACAGGCTAAAGTCCTGCCGCCAGGCTAGACTTTAGTTCCACAACACTAAACCAATAAGTTGGGGAAATACAATGTTCCAGCAAGAAGTTACCATTACCGCTCCGAACGGTCTGCACACCCGCCCTGCTGCTCAGTTTGTTAAAGAAGCGAAAGGCTTCACTTCTGAGATCACTGTGACTTCCAACGGCAAAAGCGCCAGCGCAAAAAGCCTGTTCAAACTGCAGACTCTGGGTCTGACTCAGGGCACTGTTGTAACCATCTCCGCAGAAGGCGAAGACGAGCAGAAAGCAGTTGAGCATCTGGTAAAACTGATGGCTGAGCTCGAGTAAGTTTCCGGGTTCTTTGTAAAAATCAGTCACAAGTAAGGTAGGGTTATGATTTCAGGCATTTTAGCATCCCCGGGTATCGCTTTCGGCAAAGCACTGCTGCTGAAAGAAGACGAGATCGTCATCGACCGGAAAAAAATTTCTGCTGATAAGGTAAATCAGGAAGTTGAGCGTTTTCTGAGTGGCCGTGCAAAAGCATCTGCGCAGCTGGAAACGATCAAAACTAAAGCTGGCGAAACTTTCGGTGAAGAAAAAGAAGCCATCTTCGAAGGGCACATCATGTTGCTCGAAGATGAGGAGCTGGAGCAGGAAATCATAGCCCTGATTAAAGATAAAGGCATGACGGCCGACGCGGCTGCCCATGAAGTTATCGAAGGTCAGGCGACTGCCCTGGAAGAGCTTGACGATGAATACCTGAAAGAACGTGCGGCTGACGTGCGTGATATCGGTAAGCGCCTGCTGCGCAACATCCTCGGCCTGGCCATCATCGATCTGAGCGCCATTCAGGACGAAGTGATCCTGGTTGCTGCTGACCTGACCCCGTCAGAAACCGCACAGCTGAACCTGAACAAGGTGCTGGGTTTCATCACTGACGCTGGTGGCCGTACCTCCCACACCTCTATCATGGCGCGTTCTCTGGAACTGCCTGCCATCGTGGGTACCGGTAGCGTCACCTCTCAGGTTAAAAACGACGACTATCTGATTCTGGATGCCGTAAACAATCTGGTTTACGTCAACCCAACTAACGACCAAATCGAACAGCTGCGTGCCGTTCAGGAACAGGTTGCGACCGAGAAAGCCGAACTGGCCAAACTGAAAGATCTGCCAGCGATCACGCTGGACGGCCATCAGGTTGAAGTCTGCGCCAACATCGGTACCGTACGTGACGTTGATGGCGCTGAGCGCAACGGCGCAGAAGGTGTCGGCCTGTACCGTACCGAATTCCTGTTCATGGACCGTGACGCCCTGCCGACCGAAGAAGAGCAGTTTGCTGCTTATAAAGCGGTTGCTGAAGCCTGTGGCTCACAGGCAGTTATCGTCCGTACCATGGACATCGGCGGCGACAAAGAGCTGCCGTACATGAACTTCCCGAAAGAAGAGAACCCGTTCCTGGGCTGGCGTGCCGTGCGTATCGCCATGGATCGTAAAGAGATCCTGCGCGACCAGGTTCGTGCCATCCTGCGTGCTTCTGCTTTCGGTAAGCTGCGTATCATGTTCCCGATGATCATCTCTGTTGAAGAAGTGCGTGCACTGAAGAAAGAGATCGAAATCTACAAACAGGAACTGCGCGACGAAGGTAAAGCCTTCGACGAAGCCATCGAAGTTGGCGTAATGGTAGAAACCCCAGCCGCCGCCACGATTGCCCGTCATTTAGCGAAAGAAGTCGATTTCTTTAGTATTGGTACCAACGATTTAACCCAGTACACCCTGGCAGTTGACCGTGGTAATGATATGATTTCACATCTTTACCAGCCAATGTCACCGTCCGTGCTGACGCTTATCAAGCAAGTTATTGATGCTTCTCATGCGGAAGGCAAATGGACTGGTATGTGTGGTGAGCTTGCAGGCGACGAACGTGCTACACTTCTGTTGCTGGGTATGGGTCTGGACGAATTCTCAATGAGCGCCATTTCCATCCCTCGCATCAAGAAGATTATCCGTAACACGAACTTCGAAGATGCGAAGGTATTAGCAGAGCAGGCTCTTGCTCAACCGACAACGGACGAGTTAATGACGCTGGTTAACAAGTTCATTGAAGAAAAAACAATCTGCTAATCCACGAGATGCGGCCCAATTTACTGCTTAGGAGAGATGGCTAATGGGGTTATTTAGTAAACTGTTCGGTGACAAAGGCAACAGCGACACCGGAACTATTGAGATCGTTGCTCCGCTGTCTGGTGAAATCGTCAATATCGAAGACGTGCCGGATGTCGTGTTTGCAGAGAAAATTGTTGGTGATGGCATTGCTATCAAACCGACCGGTAACAAAATGGTTGCACCGGTTGATGGTACCATCGGTAAGATTTTTGAAACCAACCACGCATTTTCTATCGAATCTGATAGCGGTATTGAGCTGTTCGTTCACTTCGGTATCGACACCGTCGAGCTGAAAGGCGAAGGCTTCAAGCGTATCGCTGAAGAAGGCCAGCGCGTAAAAGTTGGCGACCCGGTCATTGAATTCGATCTGCCACTGCTGGAAGAGAAAGCCAAGTCTACCCTGACTCCGGTTGTTATCTCCAACATGGACGAAATCAAAGAACTGATCAAACTGTCCGGCAGCGTTACCGTGGGTGAAACCCCGGTTATCCGCATCAAGAAGTAATTTCTTGCCGCACAGAAAAATGGCGCCTTCGGGCGCCATTTTCGTTTGTCAGGCCGGCAGAACCAGCTCGTCGTATCCTTTCTGTTGGGTGTATTGCATCACCTGCGTCACCCTGTCCCCTGCCCGGCTTATCGCCGCGGCCACGCTCTCACGCTGTACCAGGGCGCTTGCCAGTTCCGAACAGAACAGATCCCCGGTCCCTTTCAGATCGGCCTGAATGCGCGGGTGGGCGCTGACCGTCACGTTGTCGTGAGAAACCAGCACCACGTGGATGCTGTCAGCATCACCGGCAACCGGCGCGCTGGTGATCGCCACCCACTGCAGGGTATCGGAAAGTAACCCTCTGGCGGCCTCAATGGCGCTGGCATTGTCCCGGCACGACTTGCCGCTGAGGACTTCCAGCTCATAGACGTTCGGTGTAATTCCCTGTGCCAGCGGCAGCAGGTGCTGACGGTAGGCTTCCGGGATCTCCGGTTTGACGTAGGTGCCGCTGTCGGTGTCACCAATCACCGGGTCCACGAGGATCAGCACATCGGGATGCTGCGCCTTGACCGCACGCAGCCACTCCGCCAACAGGGCAATCTGGCTGGCGCTGCCCATGTAGCCGGTAGTCACCGCTTTCAGCTCGCGCAGCACGTCGCGCTCGTCCAGGGCTTTGAGATAGCCGCTGAACCATTCGTCGGGGATCACCCCGCCGTAAAAAGTGTCGTAGTGCGGGGTATTGCTGAACAGCACCGTCGGGATCGCCGTCACGTTGAGATGATGCTGGCGAATATTGGGCACCGCAATGCTGTTACCGACGCTGCCGTACACCACCTGGGACTGCACCGCCACAATATCGGTTTGCTGCGCCCGGGTTTTATCCCGGAATAAAATCATTTCCATAGCCTTTAGATCCCTGCGCCCTGCGCATAGCTCTCCTCACCAAACACGCCGGTAGAGAGGTAGCGATCGCCGCGATCGCAGATAATCGCCACCACCACCGCCCCCGGCGTTGCCGCGGCAACACGCAGGGCGCCAGCTACCGCGCCACCAGAACTGACGCCGCAGAAGACCCCTTCGCGCACGGCCAGTTCACGCATGGTATTTTCCGCCTCGCGCTGATGAATATCCAGCACCTGGTCCACAAGCGAGGCATTAAAAATGCCCGGCATGTACTCTGCAGGCCAGCGGCGAATGCCCGGAATACTGCTGCCCTCTTCGGGCTGCAGGCCGACAATGGTGACCGCCTTTTCCTGCTCGCGCAGAAAGCGGGAAACGCCGGTGATGGTGCCGGTGGTGCCCANNTTGTTGAACTGATCCAGCAGCCTGCCTTCGCCGCGGTTCGCCATCTCAAGGGCCAAATCGCGGGCCCCTTCCATCCCCTGCTCTTTGCTGACCAGAATGAGCTCGGCGCCATAGGCCAGCATTGCGGCACGGCGCTCCTGGCTCATGTTGTCCGGCATCAGCAGCTTCATGCGATAGCCTTTGAGGGCGGCAATCATCGCCAGCGCAATCCCGGTGTTCCCGCTGGTCGCCTCGATCAGCACATCGCCGGGTTTGATTTCACCGCGCTTTTCCGCCTGGACAATCATCGACAGCGCGGCACGGTCTTTGACCGAACCCGCCGGGTTGTTGCCTTCCAGTTTGATCCAGATTTCGCTGCCGTTGTCCGGCCCCATGCGCTGCAGTTTGATCAGAGGGGTGTTGCCGATGGTTTGTTCTAATGTGTTCATGATCGCTGTCCAATAAAAAGCCCGGTGGCGCTTACGCTTACCGGGCCTACAGAGAGCATATCGTAGGCCGGGTAAGCGCAGCGCCACCCGGCAAAACTACGTGGACTTAACCTATCAGGCAGATTCCGCCAGAGCAAGATCTCCCCGCGTCTCGATGCGATCCTTATCGTGATAAATGCGTGCATGTTGCAGGCCGACAAACAGACGTTCGCCGCGGTACGGCGGCTCCTCGTCGCGCATCACCACCGTCAGCGGTTCGTCATACCAGCCAAGCGGCTGTACCACCAGCTGGGTGTAATGACCTTTCGGACTGGCTTCGAGTACCTGAACCGGCAACGGCGAGTCGAGGCTGGTGCGACGGCTGACGTCCACTTCCCACGGCCGCAGGAAGAGATCCACCGGCCCCTGATAAGCTGGCGTGTAACCCAGCGGCCAGCGATGGGCGCCGACGTGGAACTGGCCGCCGCGAACGGTGCCGTGCAGGCGATTCACCTCGCCCATAAATTCCAGCACAAAGCGAGTAGCCGGTTCGCGCCAGAGCTGTTCTGGCTCGTCGACCTGTTCGATATTCCCCTGGCTCATCACCACCACCCGGTCGGCCACTTCCATCGCCTCTTCCTGATCGTGGGTAACGAAGACGCTGGTGAATTTCAGCTCTTCGTGCAGCTGACGCAGCCAGCGACGCAGCTCTTTACGCACCTGGGCATCCAGCGCGCCGAAGGGTTCATCCAGCAGCAGGATCTGCGGCTCAACCGCCAGAGCGCGAGCCAGCGCCACGCGCTGTTTCTGCCCACCGGAAAGCTGAGCCGGATAGCGATCTGCCAGATGGGCCAGCTGCACCATCTCCAGCAGCTTGGTCACTTTCGCTTTGATGGTGGCTGCGTTCGGGCGTTCACGACGCGGCAGCACCGTCAGGCCGAAGGCGATGTTGTCGAACACCGTCATATGGCGGAACAGCGCGTAATGCTGGAACACAAAGCCCACCTTACGATCGCGCGCATGCATGCGGCTGACGTCGGTGCCGTGGAAACGGATATGCCCGCTGGTCTGATGTTCCAGACCGGCGATAATACGCAACAGCGTGGTTTTACCGGAGCCAGAAGGCCCCAGCAGCGCCACCATTTGTCCGGAAGGGATATCCAGCGAGATATCGTTCAGCACCTGGGTGCGACCAAAGGACTTCTTAATATTGGCAATCTCAATGCTCATGATTTCCCTCCTGATGCTGGCGTTTGGCCTGATTCTCTAAACGCCACTGCACCATACTCTTCAAAAACAGGGTCAAAATAGCCATCAGCGTCAGCAGGGCTGCGGCGGTAAAGGAACCGACGGTGTTATAGTCCTGCTCCAGCAATTCAATTTGTAACGGCAGCGACAGGGTTTCGCCGCGGATCGAGCCGGAAACCACCGACACCGCGCCAAACTCGCCAATCGCGCGGGCGTTGGTCAGCACCACGCCATACAGCAGCGCCCAGCGGATATTCGGCAGGGTTACGCGGCGGAACATCTGCCAGCCGGATGCGCCCAGCAGGACCGCCGCTTCGTCTTCATGGCTCCCCTGGCTGAGCATCACCGGCACCAGCTCGCGCACCACAAACGGGCAGGTCACAAAGACCGTCACCAGCACCATGCCCGGCCAGGCGAACATGATTTGTAAGTTATGTTCATCCAGCCAGCCGCCCAGCGGACCGTTGGAGCCGTAGAACAGCAGATAGACCAGACCGGCCACCACCGGCGACACCGCAAACGGAATATCCAGCAGGGTCAGCAACAGCTGGCGGCCCGGGAAGTTAAAACGCGTGACCAGCCAGGCCAGCAGGGTACCAAACACCAGGTTCACCGGTACGGTAATCAGCGCGATCATGACCGTCAGCCAGATCGCATGCAGCATGTCCGGGTCGGCCAGGTTTTGCAGCGCGGGCATAATCCCTTTGCTAAACGCCTGGACAAAGATGTACACCGTCGGCACAACCAGAATGAAGGCCGAGACCAGCACGCCGGTGCCAATCAGCAGCCATTTTCCCCAGTTAATGCGGGGCGCGTCGTAGCGTTTCAATTGAGTAATTTCCGCCATCAGTGACCTACCACGCGTCGACCAAAGCGACTTTGCAGAGTGTTAATTGAATACAGCAGCACCAGCGAGGCTGCGAGGATCACCGAGGCAATAGCGCTCGCCGCCGGATAATCAAACTCCTGTAAACGGATAAAAATCATCAGCGAGGTGACTTCCGTTTTCCAGGCGATATTGCCGGCGATAAAGATGACCGCACCGAACTCGCCGAGGCTACGGGTAAAAGACAGCGCCACGCCCGCCAGCAGCGCCGGAGAGAGTTCCGGCATGACCACTTTGCGGAAGCTCTGCCAGCGCGTGGCACCCAGGGTTTCCGCCGCTTCTTCGTATTCCGGTCCTAACTCCTCCAGCACCGGCTGCACGGTACGCACCACAAACGGGATGCTGGTAAAGGCCATCGCCACTGCAATGCCGAGCCAGGTGTAGGTCACTTTGATATCTAACTTCGCCAGCCACTCGCCGTAAAAACCATTTACCGAGAACAGCGAGGCGAGGGTTAAACCGGCCACCGCTGTAGGCAGGGCAAACGGCAGATCCATCAGCGCATCCAGCAGCGTGCGGCCCGGGAAGCGGTAGCGGGTCAAGATCCACGCCATCAGCAGGCCGAACACACCGTTGAAGATAGAGGCGACAAATGCCGACAGCAACGTCACCTTATAAGCCGCCACCACCTGCGGGTTGCTGATCACTTCCCAGTACTGGGACCAGCTCATCTCAGAGAGCTGGACTACCAGCGCGCTGAGCGGTAACAACAAAATCAGACAGACGTACAGCAGGCTGGTCCCGAGGCTTAAGGTAAAGCCTGGCAGCACACGTCTGGAGGAAACTGCAAACATTACTTACGCCCCGCCGCCAACAATTTGTCTAACTCACCGCCGCTGGCGAAGTGCGTTTTCATCACCTCAGACCAGGAGCCAAAATGGTCTTCCACGCGGAACAGCTCGGTCTGCGGGAACTTCTCTTTCTGCTTGTTCATCACGTCCGGGTTATTGACGCGATAGTAGTAATCGGTGATCACGGTCTGTGCCTGCGGGCTGTAGAGATAGTTCAGATAGGCTTTCGCCGCTTTTTCCGTGCCGTTGGCTTGAACGTTTTTATCCACCCAGGCGACCGGGAACTCCGCCAGCACGTTGGTTTTCGGGATAACCACTTCAAAGCCCTGGGCTTCATACTGTTTACGGATATTGTTCACTTCGGATTCAAAGCTGATCAGCACATCGCCCAGACCGCGCTCCGCGAAGGTGGTTGTCGCGCCGCGACCGCCGGTATCAAACACTTCGACGTTTTTCAGGAACTGGGTCATGAACTGTTCGGTTTTGGCTTTATCGTCACCGTCCGCTTTGTCCGCTGCGCCCCAGGCGGCCAGATAGGTATAGCGGGCGTTGCCGGAGGTTTTCGGGTTCGGGAAGATCAGCTTTACGTCAGAACGCACGAGGTCGTTCCAGTCGTGGATATTCTTCGGGTTGCCCTTACGCACCAGGAAGCCCATGGTGGAGTAGAACGGCGAGCTGCTGTTCGGCAGACGGCTCTGCCAGTCGGCCGGGATCAGCTTGCCTTTATCGTGCAGGATCTGCACGTCGGTAATCTGGTTGTAGGTCACCACATCCGCTTTCAGCCCCTGCAGGATCGCCAGCGCCTGTTTGGACGAACCGGCATGCGACTGTTTGATGGTCAGCTTGTCGCCGTTATTCTCTTTCGCCCACTGCTGTTCAAACGGTGGGTTCAGGGCGGCAAACAGCTCGCGGGAGACGTCGTAAGAGCTGTTCAGCAGCTCGGTTGCCTGCGCCTGAGCGACCAGCAACACTGAAGCTGCCAGCACCAGAGATCCTTTTTTCAGTACAGTAACGGCCATTGCGCACCCTAAGCGTTGTGAAGATTTTCTTAGGGTCATCATATTTATAACGAGTACTAAAGGAGTAACGGTTTTATATACCGTTTGGTGATTTGCAAGCAGAAAAGGGAATAAGGGTGCGGCCTGATGCCCTCACCCCAACCCTCTCCCACAGGGAGAGGGAGGAAGGCAATTACAGTGCCAGCAGACACTCAACGGACGGCGCAAAATAGTAGCCGCCGGTCACCGGCTTAGTGAAGCGCAGCATGGCGTCACGCTTGCCGTCGGTATCCCCGAACATGCTCAACAGCTGCTGTTCGATGTTATACAGCCGCGCGCAGTAGGCGCAGAAGTAAAGGCCGTGCGTACCGCTGGCGGTGCCGTACGGCAGGCTCTGGCGCACAATCTTCAGCCCTTTACCGTCCTCTTTCAGATCCACCCGGCTCAGGTGAGACGTCGCCGGGCGGTCGTCACCGTCGATCTCCTCGTTGGCCTCTTTGGTGCGGCCAATCATCATCTCCTGATCGTGAACGCTCATACGATTAAGCTGTTTGAGGTTGTGCTCCCAGCGCTGGACAAACACGTAGCTGCCGCCCGCGTCCACGCCCTCTTTGATCACCGCCACGTCACGACGCACTTCATCCCCTGCCGGGTTTTCGGTGCCGTCAACGAAGCCGCTCAGATCGCGCTCTTCCACCCAGCGGAAACCGTGGATCTCTTCTTTAACCTCAATACAGTCGCCAAAGGCGGCCATCGCGGCCTGGGCAATGGAGAAGTTCACATCGTGACGCAGGGAGAGAATATGGATCAGCACGTCGTACTGGGTGGCCGGAGCCAGACCTTTGCCGTAAGGGACAAAGTCCTTCAGCTCTTCGGCCCCTTCCCCGCCGCTCAGCTGACGCCAGACGTCGTGACCAAAGGCCACCACCGCGCCGCAGTGGGCATCCGGGAATTTGACCTGGAAGGTGGCCAGTTTATCGATAAAAACTTTGCTGGCCGCACGCAGGGCATCAATATCCCCTTTGACATTGGCTTCGATCCAAATCGCCGCGCGGCAATGTTCTGGCAAAATGCCACTCTGAACCTGAGACATCGCTCCTCCTGAAAAAAAGATGCCACGACGTCGTGGCATTGTTGGCGGCGATTATACCCGCTTTTTCAGCGAGGCGGCTTGTCCAGGCGCAATTTACTGCTGCCAGATAATTTTGCTGATTTTCCAGTTCTTCAGCGTGTCGTCAGACGGCATTAACCCGTCCGGGCCGCTCCAGGTTCCGCTGAACTGATAGCTGATATGCTGGCTGCCGTCAGCCTTACACTCTACCGTCACGCTGTCGTCACCCGGCACGCTGACGCAGTTGCCGTAGGCTTTCTGATACAGGTCGCTGAACGGGGTACCGACCTTCACCCCTTTTTCGGTTTCGATCCCGGGGTCCAGCACCTCAATGCGCCCGATGCTGGATTTATCACCGTTAATCACCAGCGCCAGTTGGTCATCTTTTAGCGCTTCAAAGTAATGCACGATGGTGCCGTTTTGCGTTCTCATGCCGCTGCGCAGACGGTAATCTCCGCCCAGCGCCGACTCGATGGCGCTCTGTTCCAGCGCCGTGCCGGCAGTGAGATTGCCCACGCCCTGCTCGGTCACTTCGGTGGACGACCCGAACCAGTTCCAGGGATAAGCCGCAGACCAGTTCACGGCGGAGAGCGTTGAACAGCCCGTCAGGACAACGGGAAGCGCGCATAACAGTAAACGCAGCGATTTCATCGGGAGTTCCTTTCTGGTTAATTTGACGCTTGTTGGAGTACAGCATCGCTAAAAAGTGCCGTTTAATCTTCCCCGGGGGCAAAACAGGCGCGCAGACGGGGATGGGTCAGCAGCCACAGCAGCGCCACGATATCGGCCACCAGCAGCGCAACGCCGATGCCGCTCACGGCCTCACCGGTCAGCCATAGCAGGGGTTGCCAGCCCAGCAGCACGATCTGGGCGAGGATCAGCAGCCAGCGCAGCGCGCGCCACAGGCGCGGCACGAGATGACGCCGCCCGCTCAATAAAAAGGCCAGCACCGCCGGGATCCCCGGCAGAAGCCCGAGCCAGAAGTTATCATGATCGGGGTAAAACAGATTCAGCAGGGTATTGCCCTGATCGCGGGAGGCCCCGGCCAGCACAAACAATACCCAGGTACGCGCCTGGAGCAGCAGCACGCACCAGAACAGAAACGGCAGGCGAACCCGACCGTGGCTGTCATAGTCGCCCGGGTGAAAATCAATACTCTTCATCTTCTATCAGGCGTTTGCCGAGCGTCAGCACGTCGGCATGTTCATAGTTGAGACGCTCGTACATGCCCAGCACCATGTCATTATCTTCCCGCACCATGATCTGAATCTTAGGGCAGCCGCGGGCGATGAGTTTCTTTTCCAGACGATTGAGCAGCGCGTTAGCAATGCCACGCCCGCGAAACTCCGGGTGGACGCCCAGGTAGTACGCCGAGCCGCGATGCCCGTCGTAGCCGCCCATCACCGTGCCCACCACTTCTCCATTCACTTCCGCGACCAGAAACAGACTGACGTCATGATTGAGCTTGCGCTCGATGTCCATCTCCGGATCGTTCCACGGTCGCAGTAGATCGCAGCGCTCCCAAAGGGTGATCACCTCTTCGAAGTCTGCCTGGCGAAAAACGCGTATCTCCATGGTATTAACCGCCTTTTTGGGTTTAAAAACAGTGATTATGACGCGAACGCCCTCTTTCGCCAATATCCAGCGAAAAACGCCTGAAAATTTGGCATAATGGCACTTNNAGGCCGCATGAGCACATTCAAGCCATTAAAAACACTCACATCGCGTCGTCAGGTTCTCAAAGCGGGGCTGGCGGCCTTAACGTTAACGGGCATCGCAAAGCAGGCCCAGGCAAAAGAAGAGAGCACGCTTAAAACCAGCAACGGCCACAGCAAGCCGAAAACCAAAAAACCCGGCGCAAAGCGCATCGTGATGCTCGATCCGGGTCACGGCGGCATCGATACTGGTGCCATTGGCCGCAACGGCTCTAAAGAAAAGCATGTTGTCCTGGCGATTGCAAAAAACGTCCGGTCGATTTTACGCAGCAACGGCATTGACGCCCGCCTGACCCGCTCCGGCGACACTTTTATTCCGCTATACGACCGGGTGGAGATTGCCCACCAGCACGGCGCCGATCTCTTTATGTCGATCCACGCCGACGGTTTTACCAACCCGGACGCCGCAGGTGCCTCGGTGTTTGCCCTCTCCAACCGCGGCGCGAGTAGCGCGATGGCAAAATACCTCTCGGATCGCGAGAACCGTGCCGATGAAGTGGCCGGCAAGAAGGCCACCGCCAAAGATCATCTGCTCCAGCAGGTGCTGTTTGACCTGGTGCAGACCGACACCATCAAGAACAGCCTGACCCTCGGGTCGCACATTCTGAAAAAAATCAAACCCGTGCATAAGCTGCACAGCAAAGGGACGGAACAGGCGGCGTTCGTAGTGCTGAAATCGCCGTCCATCCCGTCGGTGCTGGTGGAAACATCCTTTATTACCAACCCGAACGAAGAGCGCCTGCTGGGAACCACCGCGTTCCGGCAGAAAATCGCTAACGCGATTGCCTCGGGGATCATCAGTTACTTTAACTGGTTCGATAATCAAAAAGCCCACGCCAGGAAACGCTGATGAAACCTAACGCGCAAACGGTCAAAACCTTTCTTCTGCAGCTGCAGGACACGATTTGCCAGCAGCTGAGCGCCGTCGACGGCGGGGAATTTCAGCAGGATGAGTGGCAGCGCAAAGCCGGTGGCGGCGGGCGCAGCCGCGTGCTGCGCAACGGCGGCGTATTCGAGCAGGCCGGGGTCAACTTCTCCCACGTCCACGGCGACGCCATGCCCGCCTCGGCTACCGCGCACCGCCCGGAGCTGGCGGGTCGTAGCTTCGAAGCGATGGGGGTCTCGCTGGTGGTGCATCCCCATAACCCTTACGTGCCGACCAGCCATGCCAACGTGCGCTTTTTTATCGCTGAAAAACCGGGTGCCGACCCGGTGTGGTGGTTTGGCGGCGGCTTCGACTTAACCCCTTTCTACGGGTTTGAAGAAGACGCTGTCCACTGGCACCAGACCGCGCACGACCTGTGCCTGCCCTTTGGCGAGGACGTCTACCCGAAATACAAGAAGTGGTGCGACGAGTACTTTTATCTGAAGCACCGCGACGAGCAGCGCGGCATTGGCGGCCTGTTCTTTGACGATCTGAACACCCCGGATTTTGATACCGCCTTCAGCTTTATGCAGGCAGTGGGCAACGGCTATACCGACGCCTACCTGCCAATCGTCGAGCGGCGTAAAAACCACGATTACGGCGTGCGCGAGCGCGAGTTCCAGCTCTATCGTCGTGGGCGTTACGTGGAGTTCAATCTGGTGTGGGATCGCGGCACCCTGTTCGGCCTGCAGACCGGGGGGCGTACGGAGTCGATTTTAATGTCGATGCCGCCGCTGGTGCGCTGGGAGTACAACTACGAACCAAAAGAAGGCAGCCCGGAGGCTGCCTTGCGTGAGTTTATTCAGGTTCGCGATTGGGTTTAAATGCCGGATGGCGCTGCGCTTATCCGGCCTACGAGTCCCGTAGGTCGGGTAAGCGAATGCGCCACCCGACATATATCCACTACAAAGGCTGCGTCTGCGCCTCAACCACCGCCAGCGCCACCATGTTCACAATCCGACGCACGGAGGCAATCGGGGTTAAGACATGCACCGGTTTCGCCACCCCCATCAGTACCGGCCCGACGGTCACCCCTTCCGAACTGGAGACCCGCAGCAGGTTGTAGCTGATACGCGCCGCTTCGACGTTCGGCATGATCAGCACGTTAGCTGAGCCTTTCAGCGGGCTGTCCGGCATCCGCTCGTTACGGATGCTCTCCACCAGCGCGGCGTCGCCGTGCATCTCCCCGTCGATCATCAGCTCAGGCGCGCGCTCGCGCACCAACTCCAGGGTCTGACGCATTTTGCAGGCGGCCGCCGATTTGGAGGAGCCAAAGTTGGAGTGCGACAGCAGGGCCACCTTCGGTTCGATACCGAAGCGACGCACCGTTTCCGCCGCCATCACCGTGATCTCCGCCAGCTGTTCCGGGGTCGGATCGTCGTTGACGTAGGTATCGGCAATAAAGGTGTTGCCGCTTGGCAGCAGCAGCGCGTTCATCGCCCCGGCGGTATGCACGTTGTCGCGATAGCCGAAGATCTCCTGCACCACGCTGAAGTGCTCGTGATAATCACCGATGGTGCCGCAGATCAGCGCGTCGGCTTCACCACGGTGGACCATGATCGCCCCGATCACCGTGGTGTTGCTGATCACCGCCCGCTGGGCCTGCTCCTGGGTGATCCCCCGGCGCTTCATGATGGCGTAGTACTCGCTCCAGTACTCCTTGAAGCGTGGATCGGATTCATTGTTGACGATCTCAAAATCCACGCCCGGCTTGATCTGCAGCCCCAGCTTCTGGATACGCATCTCGATCACGCTCGGACGGCCAATCAGGATCGGCTTCGCCAGTCCCAGGCTCACCAGCTCCTGGGTGGCGTGCAGGACGCGCGCCTCTTCCCCTTCTGCCATCACCACGCGTTTGGCGTCCGTGCGCGCCTGGGAGAAGATCGGCTTCATGAACAGGTTGGTTTTGTAGACGAATTCGGTCAGCTTATCGACATAGGCATCGAAGTCGGCAATCGGGCGCGTCGCCACGCCGGACTCCATCGCCGCCTTCGCCACCGCTGGCGCGATTTTGACAATCAGGCGCGGGTCGAACGGTTTTGGAATAATGTAGTCCGGGCCGAAGCTCAGATCCTGATCGCCATAGGCCGAGGCCACCACTTCGCTCTGCTCCGCGTGAGCCAGCTCGGCAATGGCGTGCACGGCCGCCAGCTTCATCTCTTCATTAATGGCGGTGGCGCCGACGTCCAGTGCCCCGCGGAAGATAAACGGGAAGCACAGCACGTTGTTGACCTGGTTCGGGTAATCGGAACGGCCGGTACAGATGATGGCATCCGGGCGGACCGCTTTCGCCAGCGGCGGCAGAATTTCCGGCTCCGGGTTCGCCAGGGCGAGGATCAGCGGCGCGCGCGCCATCTTCATCACCATCTCTTCGTTCAGCACTTTCGGGCCTGAACAGCCGAGGAAAATATCCGCGCCGTCCATCACATCGGCCAGGCTGCGCTTGCCGTCGTCGTCCACGGCGTAGGCGGCCTTGGTCTCGGCCATATTGGCTTCGCGGCCTTTGTAAATCACGCCTTTGGAGTCGCAGACCACGATGTTGTGCTTCTGCATCCCCAGCGCCACCAGCAGGTTCATACAGGCGATGGCTGCCGCGCCTGCGCCGGAGACCACCATGCGCACGTCAGACAGGTTCTTTTCCACCACCCGCAGGCCGTTCAGAATGGCAGCGGTGCTGATGATCGCCGTCCCGTGCTGGTCGTCGTGGAACACCGGAATATTCATCCGCTCGCGCAGCTTCTGCTCGATGTAGAAACATTCCGGGGCTTTGATATCTTCGAGGTTGATGCCGCCAAAGGTCGGCTCCAGCGCGGCCACCACGTTGATGAATTTGTCCGGGTCCAGCTCGTCTACTTCAATATCAAACACGTCGATGCCGGCGAATTTCTTGAACAGCACGCCCTTACCTTCCATCACCGGTTTCCCGGCCAGCGCCCCGATATTGCCCAGTCCCAGCACCGCGGTGCCGTTGGAAATCACCGCCACCAGGTTGCCGCGGGCGGTGTATTTATAGGCCGCCAGCGGATCTTTTTCGATTTCGAGGCAGGGTGCGGCAACGCCCGGTGAATAGGCTAACGCCAGGTCGCGCTGGGTGGTGAGAGGCTTGGTGGGAGAGACCTGAATTTTGCCTGGTACGGGGAATTCATGAAAATCGAGGGCACTCTGTCTTAACTGCTCGTCCATTGTAATGGTTCCTTTCACGTATCGTTCAAAATGGGTGATGTTGTTATGGTCTGAGTTCACCCTGGGTGGCAGATAGTATCGCTGCTGCCCGCCGTTCAAACTTTGAAGGCTGCCAAACTCTGACCATCAAAAAACAAAAATTGTTATCAATTTATAACAATCATGTTATCTGCCCATCAAAGCAAGACCATGTCCGTCTGCTATGCTTTTTTGTTAAGTCCATCGCGAATTTCGCAGAAGTGTGATCTAACACACTCCATCAACTCTTTTATTTCCAAGGAGTAATTATTTATGAACCAACTAGACGGCATCAAACAATTCACCACGGTCGTGGCTGACAGCGGTGATATCGAATCCATCCGCCACTACCAGCCACAGGATGCGACCACCAACCCGTCGCTGCTGCTGAAAGCCGCCGGGCTGTCGCACTTCTCGCACCTGATTGACGACGCCATTGCGTACGGTAAAGGTCGGGGGAAAACCAAAGAGCAGCAGGTTGCTGAGGCCAGCGATAAGCTGGCGGTCAATATTGGTAGCGAAATTCTGAAAAGCATTCCGGGACGGGTCTCTACCGAAGTGGACGCACGTCTCTCCTTCGACCAGGAGAAAAGCATCGCTAAAGCGCGCCATCTGGTGAAGCTCTACGAGGAGCAGGATGTCGAGAAATCGCGCATTCTAATCAAGCTGGCCTCCACCTGGGAGGGGATCCGCGCCGCCGAGGTGCTGGAAAAAGAGGGGATTAACTGCAACCTGACGCTGCTGTTCTCCTTTGCTCAGGCGCGTGCCTGCGCCGAAGCCGGGGTGTTCCTGGTATCACCCTTCGTCGGGCGTATTTACGACTGGTATCAGGCTCGCCAGCCGATGGACCCCTACGTGGTAGAGGAAGATCCGGGCGTGAAATCCGTTCGCAATATCTACGATTACTATAAGCAGCACCGCTACGAGACCATCGTGATGGGGGCCAGCTTCCGCCGCACCGAGCAGATCCTTGCCCTCACCGGCTGCGACCGCCTGACCATCTCCCCTAACCTGCTGCAGGAGCTGCAGGAGAAAGAGGAAGAGGTGATCCGCCGCCTGGTGCCTTCCTCAACCGTGTTGCCAAAACCAAAACCAATGACCGAAGCCGAATTCCGCTGGGAGCATAATCAGGACGCCATGGCGGTCGATAAGCTGTCAGAAGGGATCCGTCTTTTCGCGGTCGACCAACGCAAACTCGAAGATCTGCTCGCCGCCAAACTGTAACCTTGCCATGGAGTGAACTATGTCCCGTAAAGAGTTAGCCAATGCCATTCGCGCCCTCAGCATGGATGCCGTGCAAAAAGCCAATTCCGGTCATCCTGGCGCACCTATGGGTATGGCCGATATCGCTGAAGTGTTGTGGAATGATTTCCTGAAGCACAACCCTAACGATCCGACGTGGTACGACCGCGACCGCTTTATTCTCTCCAACGGTCATGCGTCGATGCTGCTCTATAGCCTGCTGCACCTCTCCGGCTATAACCTGCCGCTTGAGGAGCTGAAAAACTTCCGCCAGCTGCACTCCAAAACCCCGGGCCATCCGGAGCTGGGTTATACCCCTGGGGTGGAGACCACCACCGGCCCGCTGGGTCAGGGGCTGGCGAACGCGGTCGGGCTGGCGATTGCCGAGCGCACGCTGGCGGCGCAGTTTAACCAGCCGGATAATGAGATTGTCGATCACTTCACGTACGTCTTTATGGGCGATGGCTGTCTGATGGAGGGGATCTCCCACGAGGTCTGCTCTCTGGCGGGCACGCTGGGGCTGGGCAAGCTGATTGGCTTCTACGATCACAACGGTATCTCCATCGACGGCGAGACCGAGGGCTGGTTCACTGACGACACGGCAAAACGCTTTGAGGCCTACCACTGGCACGTGGTGCATGAGATTGACGGCCACGATCCCGAGGCGCTGAAGGCGGCCATTCAGGAAGCGCAAAGCGTGACCGATAAACCGTCGCTGATAATTTGTCGCACGGTCATCGGATTCGGTTCCCCGAACAAAGCCGGCAAAGAGGAGTCGCACGGCGCGGCGCTGGGTGAAGAGGAAGTGGCCCTGACCCGGCAGAAGCTGGGCTGGAAATACCCGGCCTTTGAGATCCCGAAAGAGATCTATAAAGCCTGGGATGCCCGCGAAGCGGGCGAAAAAGCGCAGGCGGCCTGGAACGACAAATTTGCTGCCTATCAGAAAGCACACCCGGAGCTGGCGGCCGAGTTCAGCCGTCGCATGAGCGGCGGCCTGCCCGAGAACTGGGAAGAGACCACGCAGACGCTGATTGAGAACCTGCAGGCCAACCCGGCGAAGATCGCCACCCGTAAGGCCTCGCAGAATACCCTCAACGCCATTGGTCCGATCCTGCCGGAGCTGCTGGGCGGCTCGGCGGATCTGGCCCCGAGCAACCTGACCATCTGGTCGGGCTCGACCTCGCTCAAGGAAGATATCGCCGGGAACTACATCCACTACGGGGTGCGTGAGTTCGGCATGACCGCCATTGCCAACGGTATCGCCCATCACGGCGGGTTTGTGCCTTACACTGCCACCTTCCTGATGTTCGTGGAGTATGCGCGTAACGCCGCGCGTATGGCGGCGCTGATGAAGGCCCGGCAGATCATGGTCTATACCCACGACTCCATCGGTCTTGGGGAAGATGGCCCGACCCACCAGGCGGTGGAACAGCTGGCCAGCCTGCGTCTGACGCCAAACTTCAGCACCTGGCGGCCGTGCGATCAGGTTGAAGCGGCGGTGGGCTGGAAGCTGGCAATAGAGCGCCATAACGGCCCGACGGCGCTGATCCTCTCCCGTCAGAACCTGGCGCAGATCGAGCGTACCCCGGAGCAGGTGAAAAATATTGCCCGCGGAGGCTACATCCTGAAAGACAGCGGCGGCAAGCCGGATATTATTCTGATTGCTACCGGGTCGGAGATGGAGATTACCGTTAAGGCGGCGGAGAAGCTGACGGCGGAAGGCCATGCGGTGCGGGTGGTGTCTCTGCCTTCAACGGATATCTTTGATGCTCAGGATGAGGCGTACCGCGAGTCGGTGCTGCCGTCGGACGTGACGGCGCGCGTGGCGGTCGAAGCGGGTATCGCGGACTACTGGTACAAATACGTCGGGCTGAAGGGGAAAATTGTCGGGATGACCGGCTATGGTGAATCGGCCCCTGCGGAGAAGCTGTTCCCGTTCTTCGGCTTTACGGTTGAGAACGTGGTGGAGAAGGCGCAGGCCCTGCTGTAAGTGCCTTGCCCGGCGGCGCTACGCTTGCACGGGCCTACCAGGTCAAAACAAAACGGCAACCGAATGGTTGCCGTTTTTTGGTTTTGTAGGCCGGGTAAGCGCAGCGCCACCCGGCAGAATCATCTGGTGATCCACAACGTAGGCCATGAATCAGGCCCATGCCAGTTATCGCAGCTCGGCTCTTCCGCATAACGCACCAGGCGGAAACGCTGGCCGGTAAAACGCCAGCGCGTCTGGATCCCGCAATCGGCAATGCCACGTCCCAGCGCGAGGGTGGTCAGCTCGCGGCTCTTCTCATCGAAGCTGGCGTTCATCAACTCCATCTCGCTGCTGTCGCTCGACGGCACAAACGGCAGGCGCAGGCGCACCGCATGGGAGGCAAACGGCTTCTTACGCGACACCAGCCAGGCCAGATCGACGGTGTTATAGGCCCCGGCCTCGCAGCTGATCATCAGCAGGGCTTTGTCATCGGTTAAAGCGGTGACCCGCACTTCACGACGCGCCGGATCGAGAGAGCACTGGCTGTTATTGATACGCCAGGTGCCATAGTCGGTCAGATCGCTGCGTTCATCGCGGGTTAACGGCGTCGGGGTCGGGTTGACCACCGCCACCTCTTTCAGGGCCGGCGCGGGGGGTACGCTCAGCGGCGGCTGCGCCCCTTTGTTGATCCACGCGGTCTCGCTGCCACCACGCTTTTGCTGGGCGTCGATAAACTGCAGCGCCTCTTTCAGTCCATCAAGGGAAATAACCTGCTTGCCATCTGCAAGGGTGATGGCCTTTTTCTGCTGAAGGGTAGTCAGCAGAGCGGTAATAGTCGCGGGATGATCGGTGGTCAGACGCCAGGGAGTCACCTGCCAGTGCGGGGGAGCTAGCTGCAGCGGCTCGCCGTCGAGCAACAGGCGGGGCGCGATGGCAGGCTGTTTGGGATCGGGCGTGGCCAGCCCGCCGAGATCGATACGCAGCACCGCATCGGTTTTTGCCCCGGCGCTGCGACTAAGGGTCATCACCAGTCCGTTATGCTCACCGGTATTACGCGCGATACAAAAGTTCTGGTTGTTGCAGGTCACCTGCCAGTCAGTAAACGACTGTTGTGCAGGTGCCGCCTGAACCAGAGCTGCGGGCAGCACGCTGAGCATAAAGATAAGAAAAAGGCTGTGACGCATGAATAGCAGGATCCCGGAAGCAAAGACAGACAAACAGACCGTATCTTCCTGCTCAGGCCGGGGTTACTCAATCAGATTTATCGGATAGATTTATATGAAATACATCTTATTAAGAATAATAAGATCAATCCATTAACCCGGAGCTGCGCAAATACTGTAAGAGTATCACCGTTTTGCCGTCCCGTATTTCACCCGATTGTACCATCGCCAACGCCTCGCTAAAGGGGAGCTCCAGTACCTCGATCTCTTCGTCCTCTATTCCGCCGCCCTTGCCCGCCCGCTGGGCATCGCTGTATTCCGCCACGAAGAAATGGACAATTTCCGTCACGCCGCCGGGGGACATGTATAGCTCAAACACCTTGCGCGCGTTACCGACCACAAAACCGGTCTCTTCAATCGCCTCTTTACGAATGCAGACTTCCGGCTCGTCGTTATCCAGCAGTCCGGCGCAGGTCTCTATCAGTCGTCCGTCGGGATTGCCGTTTACCCAGGTGGCGATGCGGAACTGGCGGATCAGCACCACGCTCTGCTTCTCAGTGTTGTAGAGCAGAACAGTCGCGCCGTTACCCCGATCGTAGACTTCACGTTTGTGGCGCACCACTTCGCCGTTACGCCGCGTTAAATCGTAGGTCAGGTTGCGCAGAATGAAATAGTTATCCGAGAGGCACTTGTCTTTAATCAGTTCAATTTTCAAGTTTATACGGGCTCCGTAGCGCAAATCATGCTGGTCATACTACGCTGAGAAGCCCGCGTTGTCGTCCGTCAGGTTAATGCGCGGCGGGTGCCTCGACGCCAAGCCAGTCCGCGATGCCCTGGGCGGCATGCCGTCCTTCCGCCATCGCCGTGACCACCAGATCGGCCCCGCGCACCGCATCGCCACCGGCAAAGATCTGCGGATTGCTGGTCTGATAGCGGTAGCGCGTCTCGACGCTGGCGGCGATCCGCCCCCAGTCATCCACCTCGACCCCCTGCGCCTGTAGCCAGGGCATGGCATGCGGGTTGAAGCCAAAGGCCATGATCACCGCGTCGGCAGGCATGACAAACTCGCTGCCCTCTATGGGCACCGGACGGCGACGACTCTGAGCATCCGGCTCGCCCAGCCGGGTGCGCAGCAGGCGGATGCCATTAACCCGCCCGGTCTCATCGAGGGTCAGCTCCACCGGCTGCACGTTAAATTCAAAGGCCGCCCCCTCTTCCCGGGCATTTTTGACCTCTTTTTTCGAGCCCGGCATGTTGGCTTCATCCCGGCGGTAGGCGCAGGTGACGCTGGCCGCACCGTGACGTAGCGCGGTGCGCACGCAGTCCATCGCCGTGTCGCCGCCGCCAAGTACCACCACGTTCAGCCCGGCGGTATCGACAAAGGGCTCCTCTACCGACGGCGGCAGGCCCATCAGTTGCCGGGTGTTGCCCACGAGGAACGGCAGTGCATCGTAGACGCCGGGCGCATCTTCATGAGGAATGCCCGCCTTCATCGACCGGTAGGTGCCCACGCCGACAAACAGGGCATCGTACTCGCTGAGCAGCTGCACCAGCGGGATATCTTTGCCTATTTCGCAGTTGAGCTCGAAGCGGATGCCCATCGACGTGAAGATCTCCCGACGGCGGGCCAGCAGGGATTTATCCAGCTTAAAGGCCGGAATGCCGAAGGTGAGCAGGCCGCCAATCTCCGGGTGACGATCGAAGACCGTGACGCTGACGCCGCGACGGATTAACGCATCGGCGCAGGCCAGCCCGGCGGGGCCGGCCCCGATGATGGCGACCTCCTTATTGGCGGGTGTGACGTGGCTCAGATTGGGTCGCCAGCCTCTGGCGAGCGCCTGATCGGAGATATAGCGTTCGATATTGCCGATGGTCACCGACCCGGCAACGTCCCGCACCGTGCAGGCCCCTTCGCACAGTTTGTCCTGAGGGCAGACCCGGCCGGTTACCTCCGGCAGGCAGTTGGTCTGATGGGATAACTCCACCGCGGCGTCGATATCCCCGGCCTTCACCCGTTCGATCCACTGAGGAATATGATTATGCAGCGGGCAGGTCCATTCGCATACCGAATGCTCCCCGCAGGTCAGGCAGCGGTCAGCCTCGCGCTGGGCCTGCGCCGGGCGGAACGGCAGATAGATTTCGTCGAAATTACCCGCCCGCGCCTCTGGGGAGAGTTTATCCGGCTCGCCGCGCGCGGCCAGGGCAGTCATCTGCTCGCGTTTGCTGACCTCCCGGGGAGCGACTGTTGCCCCGGTCTGCCAGGGCTGTGCCTCGTGATGCGCCGTGCGCTGCTGCCGCGTGCGGGCCAGCTGGTTCAGGGTATCGGGCATAACCCTTGATAAGGCATCCGCCGGACAGTTCGCCACGCAGGCCGGGCCATCGGGGCGATCCAGGCACAGATCGCACTTCTGGGCAGTCGTGGTGACGATCTCCATGGTGCCAAACGGGCAGGCCACCACGCAGGCTTTACACCCGATACATTTCTTCGCCTCAACCTGCACGCTGTCGCCCGTCTGACTGATGGCACCGTTCGGACAGCTACGGATGCAGGGGGCGTTTTCACAGTGGTGACAGGTCACGGCGCTGTGTTTATTGCCCTCTTTCACCACGGTGATACGAGGGGTAAAATGGCGCGCGCTGAGGGCGTGTTGTTCGTTATGATGCGCCATGACGCACGCCACTTCGCAGGCACGACATCCAATGCACTGTTGGCTATTTGCCATAATAAAATGATTCATCACGGTTCCGCTGCTGGGCTGAATAACCTTATTCTTTGTACGAATAACGTATTTACCCACCGCAACGGGTTCAGGCAATGTTCAATTGCCCAGGAACGCGAACTATTTCGCCTGAACCTGTGTCAGATCAATTAATTTCATTCCTGATGAAATTACGTTTCATTCCCCCCGCAGAAACGTTGTTCAGGTTTGTTTCGTATTAGCTCAGGAAGCGATTTGTGATAGTTAAACAACCGGTTTCACGCAGTCTTGCCCGGGCCTTTTTCGCCATCATCGCCCTGTCGCTGCTGACCAGCGCCATCGCGCTCTTTACCCTCGCCAGCAGCCAGCGCGATGCCGAAGCGATTAACCTGGCGGGGTCATTGCGGATGCAAAGCTATCGCCTGGGTTACGATATGCAGCGGGGCAGCGCCGATCTGCTGCCCCATCGCCAGGCCTGGCAGCAAACGCTGAATGCCCCCGCGCTGCTCACCCTGAAAAGCTGGTACGTGCCGGATGAGGTGCAACAGCATTATCACCAGCTGCAGCTGGCATGGCAGGGGGTAAGCGAGAAGCTCGATCAGGGCGATTACGCCTGGTATCAGAACCATATGGATGAGTATGTGGCGCGTATCGACGCCTTCGTCCTCTCCCTGCAGCACTATGCCGAACATAAAATCCAGCTGGTGTTCGCCATCTCCTTTGCCGGGGCCATTGGCATCATACTGCTGGCGCTCAGCACGCTGCGGCGGATCCGCCGACAGGTGGTCGCCCCGCTCAATCATCTGGTCGCCTCCAGCCTGCACATCGAACAGGGCCGGTTTGATACCCCGGTGCCGGATACCGATCTGCCGAACGAGCTTGGCCTGCTTTCCCGCACTTTTAACCATATGGCGACCGAGCTACACACCCTCTATCGCTCGCTGGAAATTTCGGTTGAAGAGAAGACGCACCACCTGCACGAAGCCCACCAGCAGCTGGAGATGCTGTTTACCTGCTCCCAGGAGATGAATACCAGCAAGATCGACAGCCACTGTTTCCGTCATATCCTGCAAACCGTGCGCGAATACACCGGGATCACCTGGCTGGCGCTGCATACCAGCGACGGCTGGAAAATGCAGGAGGGTGAAGCCGCCGAACACCTAGAGACGCAGGTGCTGCCGGTCATTATGCTGGAGACCCGCTTCGGTGAGCTGCGCTGGCAAAGCGAGCAGCGCGCCGTCCCGATCCCGCTGATGAAAAGCGTGGCCACCATGCTCGGACGCGGCCTGTTCTCCAACCAGGCGCAGAAGCACTACCACCAGCTGCTGCTGATGGAGGAACGTGCCACCATCGCCCGGGAACTGCACGACTCGCTGGCGCAGGTGCTGTCGTATCTGCGCATCCAGCTGACGCTGCTTAAACGTGCAGTGCCGGAGGAGAACGAGGCGGCGCAGACGATCATTACCGACTTCTCACGGGCGCTGAATGCCGCCTATCGCCAGCTGCGCGAGCTGCTGACCACCTTCCGCCTGACGCTGCACCAGGCCAACCTGCCCGCCGCGCTGCAGGAGACGCTGGACGATCTCCAGAAGCAGACCGGCGCAATCCTGAGCCTTGACTGTCAGCTCTCCTCCCTGGCACTGGACGCCCAGATGCAGGTCCACCTGCTGCAGATTGTGCGCGAGGCGGTGCTGAACGCCATCAAGCACGCCCAGGCCAGCGACATTCGGGTCAGCTGCGTAACCGCCCCGGACGGCAGCCATACGGTAAGCATTCGCGACGACGGCATCGGGATCGGCGACGCCAGCGAGCCGCCGGGTCATTACGGTCTGAACATCATGCGCGAGCGCGCCGACCGGCTGGGGGGCACCCTGCACTTCTCGCAACCGCCCGGCGGCGGAACCCAGGTCAGCGTCTGTTTCCGCTCGTCAGCGGGTACCGAGGGTAAATAACGGTAAAATCAGGGGGGATGTCACCGCTCAGCCATGGGGATGGGCAATACTCACCGCAACCCCCGGGGCAACGACGCGAATAAAGCGCATGATAATTTACATTATCTCCTTTATTTCTCCACGTTTGACATCCGCCTTGCCGCTAGAGTTATGCGGACAATGAACAATGACGACGCGCAGCAAAACGAGGTCTTATTTTAATGGCGAATTTTTTCATCGATCGCCCCATTTTTGCCTGGGTGCTGGCAATTCTGTTGTGTCTCACCGGCACGCTGGCCATTTTTTCCCTTCCTGTTGAGCAATACCCGGATCTGGCCCCGCCTAACGTGCGGATCACGGCGAACTATCCGGGGGCCTCTGCACAAACCCTGGAGAACACCGTCACTCAGGTGATCGAGCAGAACATGACCGGCCTCGACAACCTGATGTACATGTCCTCCCAGAGCAGCGCCACCGGCCAGGCGACGGTCACGCTGAGCTTTACCGCGGGGAGCGACCCGGATGAAGCGGTGCAGCAGGTGCAGAACCAGCTGCAGTCCGCGATGCGTAAGCTGCCGCAGGCGGTGCAGAATCAGGGCGTGACGGTGCGTAAGACCGGCGACACTAACATTCTGACCATCGCCTTTGTCTCCAACGACGGCTCGATGGATAAGCAGGATATCGCTGACTATGTCGCCAGTAATATTCAGGATCCGCTCAGCCGCATCAACGGCGTGGGGGATATCGACGCCTACGGCTCGCAATACTCGATGCGTATCTGGCTCGATCCGGCGAAGCTGAACAGTTACCAGATGACGGCGAAAGATGTCACCGACGCCATCGAATCACAAAACGCGCAGATTGCGGTCGGCCAACTGGGCGGCACGCCGTCCATTGATAAACAGGCGCTGAACGCCACCATCAACTCCCAGTCGCTGTTGCAGACCCCGCAGCAGTTTCGCGATATCACCCTGCGCGTGAACCAGGACGGCTCGGAAGTGCGGCTCGGCGATGTTGCCACCGTCGAGATGGGCGCGGAGAAGTACGATTACCTGAGCCGCTTTAACGGTAAGCAGGCCTCCGGGCTGGGGGTCAAGCTGGCCTCCGGTGCCAACGAGATGGCCACGGCTGAACAGGTCATCAAACGCCTCGATGAGCTGTCGCAGTACTTCCCCCACGGTCTGGAGTATAAAGTCGCCTACGAAACCACCTCCTTCGTGAAGGCCTCGATTGAGGATGTGGTGAAAACCTTGCTGGAAGCCATCGCCCTGGTATTCCTGGTGATGTACCTGTTCCTGCAAAATTTCCGCGCCACGCTGATCCCGACCATTGCCGTGCCGGTGGTGCTGATGGGCACCTTCACGGTGCTCTACGCCTTTGGCTACAGCATCAACACCCTCACCATGTTTGCGATGGTCTTGGCGATAGGCCTGCTGGTGGATGACGCCATCGTGGTGGTGGAGAACGTCGAACGTATCATGAGTGAAGAGGGACTCTCCCCGCGCGAAGCGACGCGAAAATCGATGAAGCAGATCCAGGGGGCGCTGGTAGGGATTGCCATGGTGCTGTCAGCGGTATTCGTGCCGATGGCCTTCTTTGGCGGCACCACCGGCGCCATCTACCGCCAGTTCTCGATCACCATCGTTGCGGCGATGGTGCTGTCGGTACTGGTGGCGATGATCCTCACTCCGGCGCTGTGTGCCACCCTGCTGAAGCCGCTGCACAAAGGGGAACAGCACGGCCAGAAAGGCTTCTTTGGCTGGTTCAACCGCATGTTTAACCGCAACGCCGCACGCTATGAGGCAGGCGTCGGGCGGATCCTGCAGCGCAGCCTGCGCTGGATGCTGATCTACGTTCTACTGCTGGGCGGCATGGTGTTCCTGTTCCTGCGTCTGCCAACCTCGTTCCTGCCGCTGGAAGATCGGGGCATGTTTATCACCTCTGTGCAGTTGCCCAGTGGCTCTACCCAGCAGCAGACCCTGAAGGTGGTTCAGCAGGTCGAGCAGTATTTCTTCACCAAAGAAAAAGATACCGTGCTGTCAGTGTTTGCCACCGTGGGCTCAGGCCCGGGCGGTAACGGGCAGAACGTGGCGCGTATGTTTGTGCGCCTGAAAGACTGGGACGAGCGCGATGCTAAAACCGGCAGCTCGTTCGCCATTATCGAGCGCGCCACCAAAGCCTTCAGCCACATTAAAGAGGCGCGGGTTTTCGCCAGCAGCCCACCGGCCATTAGCGGGCTCGGCAGTTCCGCAGGCTTTGATATGGAGCTGCAGGATCACGCCGGGGCCGGACATGATGCCCTGATGGCCGCACGCGACCGCCTGCTGGAGCTGGCCGGGGAAGATCCTTCCCTTACCCGCGTACGTCACAACGGTCTGGATGACAGTCCGCAGCTGCAGATTGATATTGACCAGCGTAAGGCGCAGGCGCTGGGTGTGGACATCGACGACATCAACGATACCCTGCAAACTGCGTGGGGCTCGAGCTATGTGAACGACTTTATGGATCGGGGCCGCGTGAAAAAGGTCTACGTGCAGGCGGCGGCTAAATACCGCATGCTGCCGGACGATATCAACATGTGGTACGTGCGCAACAAAGACGGCGGCATGGTGCCTTTCTCCGCCTTCGCCACCTCGCGCTGGGAGACCGGTTCGCCACGTATGGAACGCTACAACGGTTATTCAGCGGTCGAGATTGTCGGGGAGGCGGCGCCGGGGGTCAGTACCGGTACCGCGATGGATGTGATGGAGAATCTGGTGCAGCAGTTGCCTGCCGGGTTTGGCCTCGAGTGGACCGCGATGTCCTATCAGGAGCGCCTCTCTGGAGCCCAGGCACCGGCGCTCTATGCGTTGTCGCTGCTGGTCGTCTTCCTCTGTCTGGCCGCCCTGTATGAGAGCTGGTCGGTGCCGTTCTCGGTGATGCTGGTGGTGCCGCTGGGGGTGATCGGTGCCCTGCTCGCCACCTGGATGCGCGGGCTGGAGAATGACGTCTACTTCCAGGTCGGGCTGTTAACGGTCATTGGCCTTTCCGCGAAGAACGCCATTCTGATCGTCGAGTTTGCTAACGAGATGAATGAGAAAGGCCAGGAGCTGATGGCTGCGACCCTTGACGCCTGTCGCCAGCGACTGCGTCCAATCCTGATGACCTCGCTGGCGTTTGTCTTCGGTGTACTGCCGATGGCGACCAGTTCTGGCGCGGGATCGAGCAGCCAGCACGCGGTGGGAACCGGAGTCATGGGCGGAATGATCTCCGCCACCATCCTCGCCATTTACTTTGTGCCGCTGTTCTTTGTACTGGTCCGCCGGCGTTTCCCGTTAAAGGAACGGCAGAAATAAGATATTGAAAATGAAAAAGGCGTCCTTACCGGCCGCCTTTTTTATGTGTTTATTTTCACATTATTGTTATTTAACTAATTAAGTGCTCTTGCATTTCTTCCTGAATGTCATTTACGAAGCATGCCTTCGATAAAATCTTTCCAGTTCCCCAGTTCACGTTCAATCATAACTACCTCTCTTATTATTATGGCCATTCTACGAGAATATATCATCATTGTGAAGACTTTTTAATCAGTGATACTGCTCTACCCCCGTTGGTACGACTGGCTTGTAGATAATATGGGCCTCGTACGATAAATTTTATGTGACCAACTGCAATATTTTGAAATAACCTTGGTTAAGGATGAAAAAATTAATTAGCGACTGTTCTTACACGATTTTTTAGCGCCTGGACTTCTATGCGATAAAGATGAAATAATATTCATGCGCTGTACATAATTTATGCCACGCCTGAATATAAAATTAAGTAATAAAACAAATGTGTTATATTTTCGCAATCGCTTAAACATCGAAATTACTGAGCAATTGCTCTCTGTTAAGACAAAAGGATTCACCATGATCGTCCTGTACGGCATCAAAAATTGCGACACCATCAAAAAGGCCCGCCGCTGGCTGGAGGCAAACAACGTCGATTTCCGTTTTCATGACTATCGCGCCGACGGTCTTGATGCAGATTTAATGCAGAAATTCATCGCAGAGCTGGGCTGGGAAGCGCTGCTGAACACTCGTGGTACCACCTGGCGCAAACTGGATGAGAACCTGCGCGCCAGCATCAACGATGCCGACAGCGCCGCCGCCTTAATGGTTGAAATGCCAGCAATCATCAAACGCCCATTGCTCTGGGCGCCCGGTAAGCCTATGCTGCTGGGTTTCAACGAAAAGCAATACCAAACCTATTTTATTGAGGTGTAGTCTATGTCATGCCCGGTCATTGAGCTGACTCAGCAGCTTATTCGCCGCCCCTCCCTGAGCCCGGACGATGCGGGTTGTCAGGCACTGATGATCGAGCGCCTGCGGGCGATTGGTTTTACCGTCGAACCTATGGATTTTGGCGATACGCAAAATTTCTGGGCCTGGCGTGGTCAGGGCGAAACGCTGGCGTTTGCCGGACATACTGATGTGGTGCCAGCCGGTGACGCTGACCGCTGGATCAATCCTCCTTTCGAACCGACGATCCGCGACGGCATGCTGTTTGGTCGCGGCGCGGCGGACATGAAAGGTTCCCTGGCAGCGATGGTGGTTGCCGCCGAACGTTTCGTGGCGCAATACCCGAACCATAAAGGCCGGCTGGCGTTTTTAATCACTTCCGACGAAGAGGCCAGCGCCAAAAACGGTACCGTGAAGGTGGTGGAGACGCTGATGGCGCGCAACGAACGCCTGGATTACTGCCTGGTAGGCGAACCGTCCAGCACCGAGGTGGTGGGTGACGTGGTCAAAAATGGCCGTCGCGGCTCCATGACCTGTAACCTGACCATTCACGGCGTTCAGGGTCACGTAGCCTATCCGCATCTGGCCGATAACCCGGTGCACCGCGCCGCGCCGATGCTCAACGAGCTGGTGGGGATCGAGTGGGACAAGGGCAACGACTATTTCCCGCCAACCAGCATGCAGATTGCCAATATCCAGGCCGGCACCGGCAGCAACAACGTCATTCCGGGCGATCTGTTTGTGCAGTTTAACTTCCGCTTCAGCACCGAGCTGACCGACGAGATGATCAAAGCCCGGGTTGCGGCGCTGCTGGAGAAACACCAGCTGCGCTACAGCGTGGACTGGTGGATTTCCGGCCAGCCGTTCCTCACCGGGCGCGGTAAGCTGGTGGATGCGGTGGTTAACGCTATCGCGCACTATAATGAAATTAAACCGCAACTGCTGACCACGGGCGGTACATCCGACGGACGCTTTATTGCCCGTATGGGTGCGCAGGTGGTGGAACTTGGGCCGGTGAATGCCACGATTCATAAAATCAATGAATGCGTGAATGCCGCTGATTTGCAGCTACTGGCTCGTATGTATCAACGTATCATGGAGCAGCTCGTCGCCTGACGGTTGCCCCAAAGAAGGATAAGCGAATGGACTGGCTGGCTAAATATTGGTGGATCCTGGTACTGGTTTTTCTGGTAGGCGTAGTGCTGAACGTGATCAAGGATCTCAAGCGCGTTGACCACAAGAAATTCCTCGCCAACAAACCTGAACTCCCCCCACATCGTGACTTTAACGACAAGTGGGACGATGAAGACGACTGGCCGAAGAAGGACCAGAAGAAGTAATGGTTTAACCTCTGTCTATGTTACGGATTCTCCCTCTCCCTTGAGGGAGAGGGCTGGGGTGAGGGGGAACATACCGCACTGGTGGTAATTCCGTTCACTTCCAGAGCCGTGCTTCTCTGTAACAACGGAACCGGTGAACGTGCCAGGGTGGCTCAATCGCCACCACCCTGGCAACCCGGGCTACCGGCAAGAAAATCGCCGCTTTGCGGTGCCCTCAGCTTATTCCTTCAGGCTTTCGGGTCGGGCACCAGCCTGCATCCATGCAGGCTATGCCCTCTCGGCGCGTCCCTGCGCCTCGCCCCGGCCTTCCGGAAACGCTTCGGCGATTTTCAGCCGGACCAGGGAATCGCTGTCAGCTAATCATTCCCCTGAATTATTTAATTGCTTCAAGTACAAAGAAATAACCGAAAATTCTTCCAAGTGGAACGAAGAGCCCCCCTCAGAAAAACTCAACAATACCGTCGTCGTTCGGCTTGCCACCACTCAATGCTTCATCGAAGTAGTGCTTCGGCACGGTAAAACGCAGGTGATCCAGCGCGAACTGCATACTGCGATCGTCAATGGCGTGTCCCAGATCGTCGACAATATCCAGCGTCACGTCACCGCCCGCGCGGATCAGCGCCTCCTGACCGGCCACCGCATGGGACAGCTCGATCACATGGTCTTCCCCGCCGTGGATCAGGTGGATCGTGGTCGCGGTCGTCGCCCGCTCAGGCAGGGTCGCATAGCGGCCGTTGAAAGCAATCACCCGCGAGGCTAACCCCGGCCCGGCCTTCACGCTCTCCAGCGCCATGATCGCGCCCTGAGAAAAGCCGATCAGCGCGGTCGCATTGGCGCCAACACCGCTTTGCTGCTGCCAGTAACGCACCGTGTCGACAAAGGTCGGCATGATTGCATCTACCCGCGCCTGACGATTCTCTTCGGTCACGCCCTGCACCGAGAACCACTGGCGGCCATTCGGACCGCAGGGCTCAACGCCGCCCACGCTCACCACCAGCGCATCGGGAAACAGCGGCGCAAACCAGCTGCCAATCTGACCCATATTAACCGGGTTATCGCCAACGCCATGAAACAGCAACAGCAGCTGTTTAGCCGGTTGAACGGGGCTCTGGACAACAAAATGGTCATGTTTCATGGCAGTCTCCTTGATTGATAAGCGGGATTCTACGCCTGACAGGCAGAATGAACATGCCAGTTTACTGATGAAGTCATTGAAAAAATTGCCATTGCAAAACGCGGTGCTTCAGCCTCTGGCAATGTTCGCTGTCCAGTTGCGCCAGCGCCTGGCCCGTCTCGGTGCGTAAATGGCTCAGCAAGGCTTTGCGTCCGCTGAGACCTAACTCGCGGCTCAGGGCGCTATCGTCCAGCCCCTTCTCCACTTTGCCCCGCAGTCCGGCCAGCGGCAGATCTGTCGCCGGGAGCAGCCGCGTCAGGCTGGGCATTGCCGCCGTTAAGGGACGGTGCGCAAAGGCAAACCCGGCCAGATCCAGCCAGTCATCATCATTAAGGGTAGCCTCACCTGTGGCCGCTACCGGGATCTTTTCACCGTTCCAGTGCTCGATCACCGGCGCATCACGGCACAGCCGCCGATGCTCACGCTGGCACAGCGCCTCTCCCGCCGCGCTGAGCGGCAGCATCGCCATCGCCGTGTAGCAGCCGCTGCTGGCCTCGCGATGGCTGCCCATCCGCACCAGCACAAAGTCACATCCCTGCCAGAAGCGCCAGAGTTCGTCGGTGTAGCCGAAGCTGACGGAAAGGTAGTCGATATTGACCTGCTGGCGGGCACTGGCAACCAGCGCCCTGCCAATGCCTTCGCGCTGGCGGGCGGGATGGACGGCAACGCGCGTCACCCGCCGGGCAGTAAGGGTGGCGGCCAGCGGGGAGCCGCCGTGAGCCGCCAGCGACTGCGCCACCAGATTGCCGCGCGGACGGCGGTAGCCCGCCCATACCGCCTGGCTGAGCGCCGGGCTCAGACCGCCCTCCTCCACCAGCCACAGTGCGCCGCAGACGGCATCGTCCGTACGGGCAACGGCAAAATGCTGCCCGGGGGCATCCATCATGCGCCGCAGATCAAGGGGTGAAGTCCGGTAGTGGGCGGCGCAGAGCAGTTTGTAGACCGCCGCCGGGGTTTCAGGGTTGCGGCTCCAGGCCTCCTGCTCCAGCGGTGTACAGACGATCTCCCCCTGCGGGAGGCGCTCGTCGGGTTCGTCATCAAACAGCAGCACCTCCGCGATGATGTGCTCCAGCGGGCAGCCCGCCGCCCAGCGCACCGGCTCGCTGAGGGTGAAGTAACGCAGCCCGGCAAAACGGGCGCAGAATTTCAGCAGGAATCCTCTGCCGGTGCCCTCATAGCCCTGCACCGTAGTGGTCAGCAGCACCCGGGGGAAGCGCGTCACCAGCCGCGCCAGCAGCGGGCCGGGGATTGCCGCCGCCTCATCAACGATTAGCCAGTCGGCGCGCTCGTCCGAAGCCACCAGCGCGTCAGGGGCCATAAAGTGATAGCGGTCGCCACCGAAGCGGGCAATGACCTCCGTCGCCGCTCTGGCGGGGGCCGTCACAATGGCGCGGCCTGCAATACGTTGCAGCAGCATGCCCGCCAGCGCCGACTTTCCGCGCCCGCGCGCGGCGGTCACGGCAGCGACGCCTGCGGGCATCGTTGTCAGTTGGTCGAGGATCGCTGCCTGCTCGCGCTGCGGCTCCCCGCTGGCAGGGTGCCAGTCGGGCGCAGATACAGTGCGCAGAAGGGGAACAGACGCGCCCTGCTGCCACTTTATGACCTGCGGATCCTGGGCGAGATGGCGGCAGAAATGTTCTATAAAGCGTGGCGTGGGGATCGGCTCTGGCCGGTCGCTCCAGCGCAGCGAATCCCGATCGGCTTGCTCCGGCCAAAGCGCCAGAGCGGGGGTGAGTAACACCAGTAGGCTCCCGGCCCGCAAGGTGCCGCCCACAGCCGCAAAGGCTGAGACATCGAAGCCGTGACGGGCATCGAAGATAGCGTGGAGAAACTCGCGGCCCAGGAGCTGGTTGAGCGCCTGGGGTGAACATGACGGGATCTGGGGGGCATCGTCGCCAATCCACAGCCAGTCGCCGGGACAGTCCTCTTTCAGCAGCAGCGCCTGCTGCTGCGTCCAGGTCTTGTCCCCACTCAGCACCAGCAGACGCCGGTGCCCTTCCCGCGCCAGTTGTTCAGGCAACCCTGATACATTCATCCCTGACATTGAGAATTACATGGCCTTACCGAAGGTGTTGCATTGTGCCGGATCGCCGCCGTCAAAACCTTTTTTGAACCAGCTATAACGCTGTTCCGAAGTCCCGTGCGTAAAGCTGTCCGGTACGACGTGCCCCTGGCTTTGCTGTTGTAAACGGTCATCGCCAATGGCATTGGCAGCATTAAGGGCCTCTTCCAGATCGCCCGCTTCCAGCACCCCTTCCTGCTGCATATTGTGGCCCCAGACGCCGGCAAAGCAGTCGGCCTGCAGCTCCATACGCACCGACAGCGCATTGACCTCTTTCTCGCTGGCGTTCTGCTGCAGCTGACGCACTTTCGGCTCGATACCGAGCAGTTTCTGCACGTGATGGCCCACTTCATGGGCAATGACGTAGCCCTGGGCAAAGTCACCATCGGCGCCCAGCTTACGTTTCATGTCATCGTAGAAGGAGAGATCGATATAGACGGTAGAATCGGCAGGACAGTAGAACGGCCCCATCACCGATTGCCCGGTCCCGCAGCCGGTACGCGTGGCACCGCGGTACATCACCAGCTTAGGCTGCTGGTAGGTCCGGCCCATTTTATCGAACAGCTGGCCCCAGGTATCTTCCGTCGTGGCGAGGATCACCGAGGTAAACTTCGCGGCTTCATCTTCGTTCGGGCTGATGGAGCGCGGCGACTGATACTGCTGCTGCATCGGCTGCCCGGTCAGCAACCCACTCAGATCGACGCCGTAGTAGCCTGCCACCACAACCACCAGCAGAATAATGATGCCGCCTTTTCCTCCCGGTAGCCGAAAACCCGGGCCGCCCATTGACGGGCCCCCGCTGCTACGTCTGTCATCCACATTGTCACTTTCACGACGCCCTTGCCAGCGCATAACCACCTCGAAAATATCATCATAATAATAAATATGATCGTAGGCGGTTCGGGGCAAGATTACCACTGCAAACAAGGGTGAGATGCCAGAGGAACGAGCGTTCCCCTGGCGATAAGGCGGGATTAGTCGAGTTTAACGCCCAGACGGTGGGCAACGGCTTCGTACGCTTCGATCACGCCGCCCAGGCTTTGGCGAAAGCGGTCTTTGTCCATTTTATCCAGCGTCTCTTTATCCCACAGGCGGCTGCCGTCCGGTGAGAATTCATCACCCAGCACCACCTCACCTTTATACAATCCGAATTCCAGTTTGAAGTCGACCAGGATCAGGCCCGCGTCATCAAACAGCTTTTTCAGCACGTCGTTCGCTTTAAAAGTCAGCTCCTGCATGCGCGCCAGGTTCTCTTTGCTCACCCAACCAAAGGTTTCGCAGTAAGATTCGTTGACCATTGGATCGTGCATAGCGTCGTTTTTCAGGAACAGGTCGAACAGCGGCGGGCTGAGTTCGATGCCCTCTTCAATGCCCAGACGCTTCACCAGGGAGCCTGCGGCGCGGTTACGGACGACACATTCCACCGGTACCATATCCAGTTTTTTCACCAGACATTCGGTGTCGGACAGCAACGCTTCCATCTGCGTCGGGATACCCGCTTCTTCAAGCTTGCTCATAATGAAGTGGTTGAACTTGTTGTTCACCATCCCTTTACGATCGAACTGTTCAATGCGCGCGCCATCTCCTGCTGACGTATCATTGCGGAACTCGAGCACCAACAGATCCGGGTTTTCCGTGCTGTATACGGTTTTCGCTTTGCCACGATACAACTCAGCTTGCTTCTGCATCTTCATTACTCCTGGTGTGATGATTTTGGTTCAAAACTGGCGATATTATGCCACGCACACGTTTGCGTAGCACGAAAATAAAAAGGGCTGGATTAACCAGCCCTCAAATTTATTTGCTGAATGCCGCCTGGAAGACAGCGACCAGCGCATCGTTCTGCGACTGGGTCAGCGTATGACCTTTCGGATCGATAAACTGCAGGCTGCTACGGTTGTCCAGATCGCCGACCTGAAGCTTGTAGTCGCCGGAAGCCAGACCCGGATCGCGTGCGCCCAGCTCTTCCCAGTTGCTGTCAGACAGCGGTTTATAGGTCACCGCCATGCTGCCGGTTGAGCGAGTGCTGTCGGTCACTTTCATGCCCACGCGCTCAAGGGTGGCAGGCAGACGCTGCCAGACCTGGTTAAACGGACCACGTACGACCAGCATTGGCAGACCGGTTTCATCGGCAGCGCTCTGCACGTCGAAGGTTGCGCCATTGCGGCTCTGGGCAGCATTGGCAGCATCGGTTGCGTTTTTGTCGAGACCCGCCGCGATGGTGTTAAGCATCTCGGTGCTGTAGCGCTGCAGGGAAGCCGCATCTGAGACCGGCTTGCCCGCCTGCTCCAGGTTCAGCAGCTTAACCACGACCGCCTGCTGATAACCCTGAGGTTTAACAGAGACTTGATAACGTCCACGGTACTGTTGATCTTCATCCAGACGGGTCCATTCGATCCAGTCTGTCGACAGCGTCTGGCTGGCGTCGTCGCGTTGCGTGATGGTATAGTTTTTCGACTGGATCACGCTGACCACCTGCGGCCACAGCGTGGCATTACGCGCACTCTCAACCTGCAGGGTCGCGGTATCGCCGGTGAACTGAGTACGCGCCCCGCTCACCAGTGCCAGTGGCTGTGCCGGTGGACGGATATCAAGCGCTTTGCCTACCGCGCCGCTCCCGTTGGTGACCGGAATGTTGTAGTCGCCATTCTGAATCGGCAGGATCATGCCAGCGGGCGCATGAAGTTCAGCAAGCGGCGCAGCATCCAGATAGGATTCATCACCGCTTACCTGGCGCTTGTAGCGTGAATCTGAGCTACAGGCTGCGAGCAGCATAACAAGCGAAACACCCGCAACCTTCACCAGGCGCGACTTCTGTACTGAGTAAGCCATCAAATCTCCCTAAACTTTACAGCAGACCGGCATGCTTCAGCGCGCTGGTGACCGTTTCGCGACCGTGGTCGGTAATCGGGGTCATCGGCAGACGCAGCGTATCGGTCGCTACAAGTCCCAACTCCTTACATGCCCATTTCACTGGGATCGGATTGGGTTCGACAAATAATTTGTTGTGCAGCGGCATCAGACGCTGGTTAATCACGCGTGCTTCCTGATAATGACCGGCAGCAGCCAGTTTACACATTTCAGCCATATCGCGGGCTGCAACGTTGGAGGTCACGGAAATCACACCGTGGCCGCCGAGCTGCATGAAGTCCAGCGAGGTCGCATCATCACCGCTCAGCAGAATAAAGTCGTCTGAAACCAGCTCTTTGATCTGATGAACACGGCTTAAGTTCCCGGTCGCCTCTTTAATACCGATAATATTTTTTACTTTCGCGAGACGGCCAACCGTTTCTGGCAGCATATCGCAGCCAGTGCGCGACGGCACATTATACAGGATTTGCGGCAAGTCAGTATGTTCAGCGATGGCTTTGAAATGCTGGAACAGACCTTCCTGGGTCGGACGGTTGTAGTACGGTGTTACCGTCAGGCAACCCACGACGCCGCTGTCGTTGAAACGCTGGGTCAGGCTGATGGCTTCCGCGGTCGCATTGGCGCCCGTACCGGCGATAACCGGGATACGCCCGTCCGCCAGTTCGAGGGTCATCATGACCACTTCACCATGCTCTTCATGGCTCAGCGTAGCAGATTCACCGGTAGTCCCTACCGAAACAATCGCCGAGGTTCCGCTGGCGACATGATAATCAATCAGTTTCTTCAGGCTTGACCGGCAGACATTACCTTTCTCATCCATCGGTGTAACAAGCGCGACAATACTTCCCGTGAACATGGGCCATCCTCTGTGCGTACAAGATTCTCAATGGTACGTTTGGTGCTGTAATAAAAGCAAGGGACATGAGGCCTCCAGGTTATTGTATGCCGGTTTTTTTTATGCTTTCCTTAGAAAGACTAAACCACGCAAAGGAAGAACAGGTTTGACAACCTCATCACAACATTACCTGGTTATCACTGCGCTGGGTGCCGACAGGCCGGGGATCGTAAACACCATCACTCGCCACGTCAGTAGCTGCGGCTGCAATATTGAAGACAGCCGCCTGGCGATGCTGGGCGAAGAGTTCACCTTCATCATGCTGCTTTCCGGGTCGTGGAATGCGATCACCTTAATTGAATCGACCCTGCCGTTAAAAGGCGCAGAGCTGGATCTGCTGATCGTGATGAAGCGCACCACCGCGCGTCCGCAACCGGCCCTGCCGGCCACCGTCTGGGTCCAGGTGGAAGTGACTGACTCCCCGCACTTAATCGAACGCTTTACCGCCCTGTTTGATAGCCATCAGATGAATATTGCCGAGCTGGTCTCCCGTACCCAGCCGGGTGAAAGCGACACTATCCCTAAACTGTTTATCCAAATCACCGCGCACTGCCCGGCCTCTCAGGATGCGTCAAATATCGAGCAAGCGTTCAAAGCCCTCTGTACAGAATTAAATGCGCAAGGCAGTATAAACGTCGTCAATTATTCCCAGCATGAACAAGACGGAGTTGAGTAATGAATCCACTGAAAGCCGGTGACATCGCACCGAAATTTAGCTTGCCCGATCAAGACGGTGAGCAAGTAAATTTAACCGACTTCCAGGGACAGCGTGTTCTGGTCTATTTCTACCCGAAAGCCATGACGCCAGGCTGTACCGTACAAGCGTGCGGTCTACGCGACAACATGGACGAGTTGAAAAATGCCGGCGTAGAAGTGCTGGGTATCAGTACCGATAAGCCTGAAAAGCTGTCTCGTTTTGCCGAAAAAGAGCTACTGAACTTCACGCTGCTCTCCGACGAAGACCATCAGGTCTGTAACGAGTTTGGCATCTGGGGCGAGAAAACCTTTATGGGCAAAACCTACGACGGTATCCACCGCATCAGTTTCCTGATCGATGCCGAGGGTAAGGTTGAACATGTGTTTGATGACTTCAAAACCAGCAATCACCACGACGTGGTATTGAACTGGGTGAAAGAGAACGCCTGAAGGTAAAGACAAAACGGCAACCTGAGTTGCCGTTTTTAGCAAAAAACTACTCCTCAACCGCCGGCACATCCGGCCAGGCATGCACCACCGCTTTAATCAGCGTTGCCAGTGGGATGGCAAAGAACACGCCCCAGAATCCCCATAATCCGCCAAAAATCACCACCGACAGAATAATGACGATCGGGTGCAGGTTCACTGCTTCCGAGAACAGTACCGGCACCAGCAGGTTGCCGTCCAGCCCCTGAATAATCAGGTAGACTGCGAAACAGCTCCAGAACTCGGTGCCCAGACCAAACTGGAACAGCGCCACGCACACCACCGGAATGGTAACCACAAAGGCCCCGATGTAGGGGATCAGCACCGAGAAGCCCACCAGCACAGCCAGCAGCAGCGAATAGTTCAGACCGAATATAAAGAAACCGATCCAGGTCGCAATGCCAACGACGATCATCTCCAGCACTTTGCCGCGGATATAGTTGGTGATCTGCTGATTCATCTCCTTCCACACCTGCCCTGCCAGACCACGGTTACGCGGCAGCACGCGACGCACCGCGTTCAGCATCTGCTCTTTGTCTTTCACCAGGAAGAAGACCATCAGCGGCACCAGCACCAGATAGACCGCCAGCGTCAGCAGGCCCACCAGCGACGCAAGGGAGAATTTCACCACCGTATCCCCCATCGTCATAATACGGGTACGCATGTTTTCAGCCATCGCATCAATAATGCCCGCATCCATCAGGGCGGGATAACGGCGCGGCAGAGTGGCGGCAAAATCCGAGAGCTTGGTGAGCATGCCGGGCATATCGCGAATCAGGTAGATCCCCTGCTGCCAGGCGATCGGCAGCACCACAAAGGACATCACCAGCAGGATACCGACAAAGAAGACCAGCACGATGATGCTGGCCCAGCGGCGGGAACAGCCGATATTTTCCAGGCGGACCGTCGGCCACTCCAGCAGATAGGCGAGCACAATCGCTACCAGCAGCGGGGCCAGCAGCCCGCTAAAGAAGAAGAGGATGCCGAATCCGGCAACCAGAATAACCAGTAAAGCAATGGCCTCGGGATCGCTAAAGCGTCGGCGGTACCACTGCATTAATAACTCGAGCATGCAACCCTTCCCTGAAGATGATGGCTGGACGTAAAGGGTGAATTGTATCGGAGAGTCAATGAAAAGACTTTCGCTTTTTCTGGCTCTGTCACAAAACGCAAAAGCCTGAAAAGAGGGATTTTCTTATCGCTCTGACGCGGCTACACTCGCAGAGCAGCCGCAGATGAACGATATGCGGGTTATTCGGTCAAATTAGCACACCTACCAGACAGGACAGAAGTTATGTTCAGGCAGTTGAAAAAAACGTTGGTTGCGACGCTCATCGCTGCGCTGACCGCCGGCCAGATGATGCCAGCGTTCGCTGACTCGGCAGAATCATTGCCTGACATGGGCACCTCGGCAGGCAGCACGCTCTCCATTGGTCAGGAGATGCAAATGGGCGACTACTATGTGCGCCAGCTGCGCGGCAGTGCGCCGCTGATTAACGATCCGCTGCTGGTGCAGTACATCAATTCCCTGGGGATGCGTCTGGTCTCCCATGCGGATTCGGTGAAGACCCCTTTCCACTTCTTTTTAATCAATAACGATGAGATCAACGCCTTCGCCTTCTTCGGCGGCAATGTGGTGTTGCACTCGGCGTTATTCCGCTATGCCGATAACGAAAGCCAGCTGGCGTCGGTCATGGCGCACGAAATTTCCCACGTCACCCAGCGCCATCTGGCGCGCGCGATGGAAGATCAGAAGCGCAGCGCTCCGCTGACCTGGGTGGGTGCCCTGGGCTCCATTCTGCTGGCGATGGCCAGTCCGCAGGCGGGTATGGCGGCGCTGACCGGTACGCTGGCGGGCACGCGCCAGGGGATGATCAGCTTTACCCAGCAGAACGAACAGGAAGCCGACCGCATCGGGATTCAGGTGCTGCAACGCTCCGGGTTCGACCCACAGGCGATGCCGGGCTTCCTCGAAAAATTACTCGACCAGGCGCGCTACTCCTCCCGTCCGCCGGAAATTCTGCTGACGCACCCGCTGCCGGAAAGCCGTCTTTCGGATGCCCGTAACCGCGCTAACCAGATGCGTCCGGTGGTGGTCCAGTCCTCGGAAGATTTCTACATGGCGAAGGTCAGAAGCCTCGGCATGTACAATTCCGGGCGTAACCAGCTGACCAACGATCTGCTGGACGCGCTGGCGAAAGGCAACGTGCGTGAACAGCGGGCGGCCCAGTATGGCCGGGCGTTACAGGCGATGGAGGCCAGCAACTATGACGAGGCCCGCAAGAACCTGCAGCCGCTGCTGACCGCCGAGTCGAACAACGCCTGGTATCTCGATCTGGCCACCGACATCGATTTAGGCCAGAAAAAAGGTCAGGATGCGATCAACCGTCTGAAAGGTGCCCGGGAATTGCGCACCAATCCGGTTCTGCAACTTAACCTGGCGAATGCTTACTTACAGGCAGGACAGCCGCAGGAAGCCGCCCCCATTCTCAACCGCTACACCTTCAATAATAAAGATGACCCTAACGGCTGGGATCTGCTGGCCCAGGTGGAATCCGCGCTTGGCCATCGCGATCAGGAGCTGGCGGCCCGCGCCGAAGGCTATGCCCTGGCCGGACGTCTGGACCAGGCCATCTCCCTGCTGAGCAGCGCCAGCTCGCAGGTGAAACTCGGCAGCCTGCAACAGGCCCGTTACGATGCCCGTATCGATCAGCTGCGCCAGCTGCAGCAGCGCTACCGTCCGTATGAAAAGATGTAAAGGAGAAAAGATGTCTGACGCGGTTACGATCTACCACAACCCTCGCTGCTCAAAGAGCCGGGAAACCCTGACCCTGCTGAAATCCAACGGCATTGAGCCGCAGGTGGTGCTTTATCTGGAGACGCCGCCGGACGCGGATACCCTTCGCACGCTACTAAGCCAGCTGGGAATGTCCAGCGCCAGAGCGTTAATGCGCCAGAAAGAGGAGCTTTACAAAGAGTTGGGGCTGGCTGACAGCGCGCTCGGTGAAGAGGCGCTGATTCAGGCGATGGTGGATAATCCGAAGCTGATCGAGCGCCCGATTGTGGTGGCTAACGGCAAAGCGCGAATTGGCCGTCCGCCTGAACAGGTGCTGGAGATTGTGAAGTAAGCATGAAATGGCCCGGTAGCCTACTTTCGCCGGGCCTATAGATTGAGGATATCTTTCACGAAGGGAATAGTGAGCTTACGCTGGGCGGTGATGGATGCCCGATCCAGCTGATCGAGGGTCATAAACAGCGTACGCATCTCGCGATCCAGCCGCTTTAACAGAAAACGCCCCACGTCTTCCGGCAGTTCAAACCCCCGCAAACGCGCCCGCAGCTGCAAAGCCTGGAGTTTATCTTCATCGGAGAGCGGCTGTAATTTGTAGATCTGCCCCCAGTCGAGACGCGAAGCCAGATCGGCAAGACCAAGATTCAGCTGACGCGGTGGACGATCGCCGGTGATCAGCAGCCGGGTTTTCCCGGACTCCAGAATGCGGTTATAGAGATCAAAAATCGCCATTTCCCACAGCTCATCCCCCGCCACGCATTCGATATTGTCGATGCAGACCAGCGACAGCTGTTCCATCCCATCGAGCACTTCCGGCACAAACCAGGTGCGTTTATCCAGCGGCACATAGCCGACCGCATCCCCGCGCTGGGAGAGTTCGGCACAGGCTGCGTGCAGCAGATGGCTGCGCCCCGCGCCTTCGCGTGACCAGATATAGATGTAACCGCTGTGCTCCTGGCGCAACACGTTTTGCAGTGCAGCCAGTAAAGAGGGGTTATCGCCCGGCCAGAAACTCGCGAAAGTTTCGTCGTCGGGAAGATAAAGTGGCAAAGAGAGCTGTGCCGGTGCGTTCAGAAATACCTCAACCAGGTCTAACTCGGAATCGGCCCAGAGTTTAACACGGAACAAGCGGGGAGAGAACCGGGCGGATCGACCGCCCGGTTGGAGGATCAATGGGAGACTTTTTCTGTCTCTTCAGCGTCCAGAACCACTTCTTCCGGGCGCAGAACGGAGATCAGCTTGAAGATCAGGGCCAGGCTAATACCGACGATGGTCGCCAGCGCCATGCCTTTCAGTTCGGCCGCGCCAATGTGCACCTTGGCACCGCTGACGCCAATAATCAGGATCACCGAGGTCAGGATCAGGTTCTGCGCTTTGCTGTAATCGACTTTGGATTCGATCAGGACGCGGATACCGGACGCACCGATTACCCCGTACAGCAGCAGCGAAACGCCGCCCATCACCGGCACCGGGATGATCTGGATAGCTGCCGCCAGTTTACCGACGCAGGAGAGCAGTATAGCGATAATCGCCGCCCCGCCGATAACCCAGGTGCTGTATACGCGGGTAATGGCCATCACGCCGATGTTCTCACCGTAGGTGGTGTTTGGCGTCGAGCCGAAGAAACCGGAGATGATGGTCGAGAAGCCGTTAGCAAACATCGAGCGGTGCAGGCCCGGGTCACGGATCAGGTCGCGCTTAACGATGTTCGCTGTGACCACCAGGTGGCCGACGTGCTCGGCAATCACCACCAGCGCCGCTGGCAGGATGGTGAAGATGGCAAACCACTCAAAGCGCGGGGTGTAGAAGGTTGGCAGCGCGAACCAGTGGGCCTGGGCGATCGGGGTGGTATCGACCACGCCCATGGCGAAGGAGAGCGCATAGCCCGCCAGCACGCCAATCAGGATCGGGATAATCGCCATAAAACCGCGGAACAGCACGGAGCCAAAGACCGTCACGCCCAGGGTCACCAGGGAGATAATAATGGTTTTGGTATCCGGTGCCTGACCGTCGGCAGGCAGCAGACCCGCCATGTTTGCCGCTACACCGGCTAACTCAAGACCGATGACGGCAACGATTGCGCCCATTGCCGCAGGCGGGAACATCACATCCAGCCAGCCGGTACCCGCTTTCTTCACAATGAAAGCCACCAGGCAGAAGAGCACGCCGCACATGATAAAACCGCCCAGCGCCACTTCGTAGCCTAACGGCAGCAGCAACAGCACCGGGGAGATAAAGGCAAAGCTGGAGCCCAGATAGGCCGGGATTTTCCCTTTACAGATGAAGAGGTACAGCAGCGTTCCGATGCCGTTAAACAGCAGCACGGTGGCCGGGTTAATGTGGAACAGGATTGGCACCAGCACGGTTGCGCCAAACATTGCAAACAGGTGCTGCAAACTAAGCGGGATTGTCTGTAAAAGCGGCGGTCTTTCACTCACCCCGATAGCACGGCGCGTCATAGTGTTTTCCTCTGAGTATTATTGGTTGTGTGTGTTTTATTCAAAAAAAAGCCGACTATCAAAGTCGGCTTCTTTATCGTTATGCGATTACTTAGTACCAAAAATCTTATCGCCGGCATCGCCGAGGCCCGGGATGATGTACCCGTGCTCGTTCAGACCCTGATCGACAGAGGCGGTATACAGCTCAACGTCCGGGTGCGCTTTTTCCAGCGCGGCGATACCTTCCGGCGCGGCAACCAGTACCAGCACCTTGATGCTGCTGCAGCCGGCGTTTTTCAGCAGGTCGATAGTGGCGATCATCGAACCGCCGGTGGCCAGCATCGGATCAACAACCAGCGCCATACGCTCGTCGATGTTGGAAACCAGCTTCTGGAAATACGGTACTGGCTCCAGCGTTTCTTCGTTACGGTAGATACCGACCACGCTGATACGCGCGCTCGGGACGTGCTCCAGCACGCCTTCCATCATGCCCAGACCGGCACGCAGGATTGGCACTACGGTAATTTTCTTGCCTTTGATCTGCTCAACCTGTACCGGGCCGTTCCAGCCTTCAATGGTCACTTTTTCAGTTTCCAGATCGGAGGTTGCTTCATAGGTCAGTAAGCTGCCAACTTCAGAGGCCAGTTCACGAAAGCGCTTAGTGCTGATGTCATGCTCACGCATCAGGCCCAGCTTGTGTTTAACGAGTGGGTGTTTCACTTCCACAATCTTCATTCTCTTTCTCCTTCGGGTGGCAGCCACAAAAAAAATCGCCGGATTATACCGCTTTTTGCGGACTACGCCATACCCATCTTGCTTGACGCTGATCAAGCAAAGTGATTAACAGGCCGTTACAGATTATAAAACAGACAAATCATTCTGGAGAGAAGCGGAGGATTTTATGCCCGGCGGCGCTGCGCTTGCGCGGGCCTACGGGCTTGTAGGCCGGGTAAGGCGCAGCCGCCACCCGGCAATGCGGAGTTAAAGCGACTCGCCGTTGCTGGCGATCACCTTCTGGTACCAGGCGAACGACTTTTTCTTACTGCGATTCAGCGTGCCGTTGCCTTCGTTATCTTTATCCACGTAGATAAAGCCATAGCGTTTTTTCATTTCGCCGGTGCCGGCAGAAACCAGATCGATACAGCCCCACGGGGTGTAGCCCATCAGATCCACGCCATCTTCCACTACCGCTTTCTTCATCTCGCGGATATGGGCGCTGAGATAGTCAATGCGGTACTGGTCGTTCACCGTCCCGTCGCTCTCCTGCACGTCGATGGCGCCAAAACCGTTCTCGACGATAAACAGCGGCAGCTGATAGTGATCCCAGAACCAGTTCAGGGAGTAGCGCAGCCCCACCGGGTCAATCTGCCAGCCCCAGTCCGATTTCTGCACGTAAGGGTTGGAGACCAGGCTTTTGCTTTCGTCGTAATCCAGCTGCGGGTTATCCGCCGTCGCTTTGGTGGCAAACGACATGTAGTAGCTGAAGCCGATGTAATCCACGCAGCCCTGCTTCAGCGCCGCTTTATCCTCTTCGGTGATATCAAGCTCAAAACCACGGCGGACAAAGTAGTTGAGGAGATGCTGCGGATAGGCACCGCGCACGTGTACGTCGGTGAACCAGTAGCGGCGATGCATGGCGTTCATCGCCATCATCATGTCGTCCGGGGCGCAGGTCAGCGGGTAGATAGGACACATGGCGATCATGCAGCCAATCCGCAGGGACGGGTTGATGTCGCGTCCGGCTTTTACTGCCAGAGCGCTGGCCACCAGCTCGTAGTGCGCCGCCTGGAACATCACCGGCTCGCGATCCTCGCCCGGCTGGTATTTCAGGCCAGAGTTGGTGAACGGGGCAAAATCTTCGTGGAAGTTGGCCTGGTTGTTGATTTCGTTAAAGGTCATCCAGTACTTCACTTTGTGCTGATAACGCTTAAACACCACGCTGGCAAAGCGCACAAAGAAGTCGATCAGTTTGCGGTTACGCCAGCCGCCGTATTCGCTCACCAGGTGATAGGGCATTTCGAAGTGCGAGAGAGTAATTACCGGCTCGATGCCGTGCTTCAGACACTCATCAAAGAGATCGTCATAAAACTGCAGACCCGCTTCGTTAGGCTGCTGCTCGTCGCCTTTGGGGAAAATACGCGTCCAGGCAATCGAGGTGCGGAAGCATTTAAAACCCATTTCCGCGAACAGCTGAATATCTTCTTTGTAGCGGTGATAGAAATCGATGGCTTCATGGTTGGGGTAGTTTTTGCCCGGCAGCACGCCGTCGGTGATTTCGCGCGGAACGCCGTGCGCGCCTGCGGTCATCACGTCTGCGACGCTCGGGCCCTTTCCGCCCTCCTGCCAGCCGCCTTCAAGTTGATGCGCCGCCACCGCGCCGCCCCACAGAAAACCCTCTTTGAATCCTGACATGCGATATCCCTCATTCAGCGTTAATTATCGGCAAAAAAGAGTACAGAAACCGGTTTCAGTGAGATGATGTGCATTCAGCTAAGGGGTTGCAAGTATAAGAATGTACCCGGTTTCATTTTCGTGAACGGGTTCATGTTTGTGCGTCAGGGCGGGATTTTCTCAGGAATTTCAGGGTTGCTTTTTTCTGTTGCAGAATGGGCTCGCAAACGTTTGCCTGGACTGTTAGAATTGCGCCGATTTTTCTTACTATCGCAATGCAATCGCGTGGGGACTTGAGCCGTGACCAACAAAACTTCTCTCAGCTACAAAGATGCCGGTGTAGATATTGACGCAGGTAATGCGCTGGTTGACCGTATCAAAGGGGTAGTTAAAAAAACCCGCCGCCCGGAAGTCATGGGTGGGCTGGGAGGATTCGGCGCCCTGTGCGCGCTGCCGCAAAAATACCGTGAGCCGGTGCTGGTCTCGGGCACCGACGGCGTGGGCACCAAGCTGCGTCTGGCGATGGATCTGAAACGCCACGACACCATCGGTGTTGACCTGGTTGCCATGTGCGTTAACGACCTGGTGGTACAGGGCGCTGAGCCGCTGTTCTTCCTCGACTACTACGCCACCGGCAAGCTGGACGTCGACACCGCCGCCAGCGTGATCAGCGGTATCGCAGAAGGCTGCCTGCAGTCTGGCTGTGCGCTGGTCGGCGGCGAAACCGCAGAAATGCCGGGGATGTATCACGGCGAAGATTACGACGTCGCCGGCTTCTGCGTGGGCGTGGTCGAAAAATCCGAGATCATTGACGGCAGCAAAGTGACCGACGGCGACGTGCTGATTGCGCTGGGCTCCAGCGGCCCGCACTCCAACGGCTACTCCCTGGTGCGCAAAATTGTCGAAGTGAGCGGTTGCGACCCGCTGACCACCGAACTGGAAGGCAAACCGCTGGCCGATCACCTGCTGGAACCGACCCGCATCTACGTGAAATCCATTCTGGAACTGATCGAGAACGTGGACGTTCACGCTATCGCCCACCTGACCGGCGGCGGCTTCTGGGAAAACATTCCGCGCGTGCTGCCGGACAACACCCAGGCCGTCATTGACGAATCATCCTGGCAGTGGCCAGCGGTGTTCAACTGGCTGCAGGATGCCGGTAACGTCAGCGATCACGAAATGTATCGCACCTTCAACTGCGGCGTAGGGATGCTGATTGCCCTGCCGGCCAGCGAAGTGGACAAGGCCCTGGCGCTGCTGCAGGCGAAAGGTGAAAACGCGTGGAAAATCGGTATCATCAAAGCATCTGATTCCGAACAGCGTGTGGTCATTGAATGAAAAACATAGTGGTGCTCATTTCCGGTAACGGAAGTAATTTGCAGGCTATCATCGATGCCTGCAAACAGAAGAAGATCAACGGCACCCTCCGCGCAGTATTCAGTAACAAGGCCGACGCGTTCGGCCTTGAGCGTGCCCGCGAGGCGGGCATTGCCGCCCATGCGCTCAGCGCCTCTCAGTTTGCCAGCCGCGAGGCCTTCGATCGCGAGCTGGTGCAGGAGATCGACGCCTATGCTCCGGACGTGGTGGTGCTGGCGGGCTATATGCGGATCCTCAGCCCGGCGTTTGTGGCGCACTATGCCGGACGTCTGCTGAACATCCACCCTTCCCTGCTGCCAAAATATCCCGGCCTGAATACCCACCGTCAGGTGCTGGATAATGGCGACGAGGAGCACGGCACCTCGGTCCACTTTGTCACCGACGAACTGGACGGTGGCCCGGTGATCCTGCAGGCGAAAGTGCCGGTGTTCGAAGGCGACAGCGAAGAGGACGTCACCGCCCGGGTTCAGGCCCAGGAGCATGCCATCTACCCACTGGTGGTGAGCTGGTTTGTTGACGGCCGCCTGGAAATGCGTGACGGTGCCGCCTGGCTGGACGGCGCGCCGCTACCTCCGCAAGGACATGCGGCGGAAGAGTAATTCTTTGCCGGGTGGCGCTATCGCTTACCCGGCCTACCTGGCGCAGGCCTGCGCAACTCTCTATTATCCCTCAAGAATAAATTTAACTGTCATACTTTTCTGACACAGTTGGACATATAGTGGAAATGCTCGCCATAATAAAGGCGAGACGGATTTACCACGTCCTGTGATTGAACTGGAGTGTGAGTAGTAATGGGTCAGGAAAAGTTATACATCGAGAAAGAGCTAAGCTGGTTAGCATTCAATGAGCGCGTGCTTCAGGAAGCGGCGGATAAAAGTAACCCGCTGATTGAGCGCATGCGTTTTCTGGGGATTTACTCCAATAACCTGGACGAGTTCTATAAAGTTCGCTTTGCTGAACTGAAGCGTCGCATCATCATTAGCGAAGAGCAGGGTTTAAACTCGAATTCGCGTCATCTGCTGGGCAAGATCCAGTCCCGGGTCCTGAAAGCCGATCAGGAATTTGACAGCCTGTATAACGAATTGCTGCTGGAGATGGCACGCAATCAAATCTTCCTGATCAACGAGCGACAGCTCTCGGTCAACCAGCAGAGCTGGCTGCGCCACTATTTCAAACATTATCTGCGCCAGCACATCACCCCTATTCTGATTAACCGTGAAACGGACCTGGTGCAGTTCCTGAAGGATGACTACACCTATCTGGCGGTGGAGATAATCCGCGGCGACAGCATTCGCTATGCGCTGCTGGAGATCCCGTCGGACAAGGTGCCGCGCTTCGTCAACCTGCCGCCGGAAACGCCGCGTCGCCGCAAGCCAATGATCCTGCTGGATAACATCCTACGCTACTGCCTGGATGACATCTTCAAGGGCTTCTTCGATTACGATGCCCTGAACGCCTATTCAATGAAGATGACCCGTGACGCCGAGTACGACCTGGTGCACGAGATGGAAGCCAGCCTGATGGAGCTGATGTCCTCCAGCCTCAAGCAGCGTCTCACCGCCGAGCCGGTGCGCTTTGTCTATCAGCGCGATATGCCGGACGCCATGGTCGAGATGCTGCGTGAAAAGCTGACCATCTCCCGCTACGACTCCATCGTGCCGGGCGGTCGCTATCACAACTTCAAGGACTTTATCGGCTTCCCGAACGTTGGCAAAGCCAACCTGGTGAACAAGCCGCTGCCGCGCCTGCGCCATATCTGGTTCGATAAGTTCCGCAACGGCTTCGACGCCATTCGCGAGCGCGACGTCCTGCTCTACTATCCGTACCACACCTTTGAGCACGTTCTGGAGCTGATGCGTCAGGCGTCGTTCGACCCCAACGTGCTGGCGATCAAAATCAACATCTATCGCGTGGCGAAAGACTCGCGCATTATCGATGCGATGATCCATGCCGCCCACAACGGGAAGAAAGTGACCGTGGTGGTAGAGTTGCAGGCGCGCTTCGACGAAGAGGCCAACATCCACTGGGCCCGTCGTCTGACCGAAGCGGGCGTACACGTGATCTTCTCGGCCCCGGGGCTGAAGATCCACGCCAAGCTGTTCCTCATCTCCCGTAAAGAGGGCGATGACGTGGTGCGTTATGCCCACATCGGTACCGGTAACTTCAACGAGAAGACCGCGCGAATTTATACCGACTACTCGCTGCTTACCGCCGATGCGCGCATCACCAACGAGGTGCGCCGGGTCTTTAACTTTATTGAGAACCCGTACCGTCCGGTCAGCTTCGACTATCTGCTGGTGTCACCGCAGAACTCCCGTCGCCTGCTGTATGACATGATCGACCGTGAGATCGCCAATGCGCAGAAAGGCCTGCCTTCCGGCATCACCCTGAAGCTCAATAACCTGGTCGATAAAGGACTGGTGGATCGCCTGTATGCCGCCTCCGGCTCAGGCGTGCCGGTCAATCTGCTGATCCGCGGCATGTGCTCCCTGATCCCCGAGCTTGAGGGCATCAGCGAAAATATTCGCGTCATCAGCATCGTTGACCGTTACCTCGAGCACGATCGCACCTATATTTTTGAGAACGGTGGCGATAAGCAGGTTTACCTCTCTTCCGCCGACTGGATGACGCGCAACATCGACTATCGCATCGAGGTAGCGACGCCGCTGCTCGATCCGCGACTTAAACAACAAGTTCTTGATATTATTGATTTACTGTTAAACGATACCGTGAAAGCACGGTATATCGATAAAGAATTGAGTAACCGCTATGTGCCGCGCGGCAATCGCCGTAAGGTGCGGTCACAGCTGGCGATTTACGACTATATCAAATCACTCGAGCAACCCGATTAACCTATGCCGATAAACGATAAGACCCCACGACCGCAGGAGTTCGCTGCGGTCGACCTTGGCTCTAACAGCTTCCACATGGTCATTGCCCGTGAGGTTGATGGCGCAATGCAGATCATCGGTCGTCTGAAGCAGCGCGTCCACCTGGCTGATGGCCTGGGTGCAGACAACATGCTCAGCGAAGAGGCGATGGAGCGCGGGCTGAACTGCCTGTCGCTGTTTGCCGAACGCCTGCAGGGTTTCACCCCGTCGAGCGTCTGCATCGTCGGGACCCATACCCTGCGCCAGGCGTCGAACGCCACGGACTTTTTAAAGCGCGCGGAGCAGGTGATCCCCTACCCTATCGAGATCATTTCGGGCAATGAAGAAGCCCGTCTGATCTTTATGGGTGTGGAACATACTCAGCCGGAAAAAGGCCGCAAGCTGGTGATCGATATCGGCGGCGGCTCGACGGAACTGGTGATTGGCGAAAACTTTGAGCCGCATCTGGTTGAAAGCCGCCGGATGGGCTGCGTCAGCTTCGCACAGATCTACTTCCCGGGCGGAGCAATCAGCCGGGAGAACTTCCAGCGCGCGCGCATGGCCGCGGTGCAGAAGCTGGAGTCGCTCGCCTGGCAATACCGACTGCAGGGCTGGAACGTGGCGCTTGGCGCCTCGGGTACCATCAAAGCCGCCCATGAAGTGCTGGTGGAGATGGGCGAAAAAGACGGTTTTATCACCCCGGAGCGTCTGTCGATGCTGATGGAAGAGGTGATCAAGCATAAGAGCTTTGACGCCCTGAGCCTGCCTGGCCTCTCCGAAGAGCGTAAAGCGGTGTTTGTCCCGGGTCTGGCGATCCTGTGCGGCGTGTTCGATGCGCTGGCTATTCGCGAGCTGCGCCTGTCTGACGGTGCGCTGCGCGAAGGGGTGCTGTATGAGATGGAAGGCCGGTTCCGCCACCAGGATATTCGCAGCCGTACCGCGCAGAGCCTGGCGAACCAGTACAACATCGATCGCGAGCAGGCGAGACGCGTGCTGGAAACCACAACCCATATGTATGAGCAGTGGGAAAACCAGAACCCGAAACTGGCGCATCCTCAGCTGGCGGCTCTGCTGAAGTGGGCGGCGATGCTGCACGAAGTCGGGCTGAACATCAACCACAGCGGTATGCACCGCCACTCGGCCTACATTCTGCAAAACAGCGACCTGCCAGGCTTCAACCAGGAGCAGCAGACCATGATGGCCTCGCTGGTCCGCTATCATCGCAAAGCCGTTAAGCTGGACGAGCTGCCGCGCTTTACGCTGTTCAAGAAAAAACAGTTCCTGCCGCTGATCCAGCTGTTACGTCTGGGCGTACTGCTCAACAACCAGCGTCAGGCAACGACCACGCCGCCGACTCTCACGCTCACCACGGACGATAACCACTGGACGCTGAGCTTCCCGCACGACTGGTTTAGCCAGAACGCGCTGGTGCTGCTGGATCTGGAAAGAGAGCAGCAGTACTGGAGTGCCGTCACCGGCTGGTGCCTGAAAATTGAAGAAGAGCACTCTCCGAACGTCGCTGCGTAATCCCCTCTTCAGGCGCTCTTCGTGAGCGCCTGTTGCGGCAGCAACGTCTCCAGCGGTACGGGTTTGCCGATTAAATAGCCCTGGAAATAATCAATGCCCAGCGCCTCCGCGGCGCAGCGGATCTCCTCGCTCTCGACATATTCCGCCACCACCAGCATTCTCTTCATCCGCGCCAGATGGCAAATCGAAGCCACAATCTGATAATCCAGGCTGTTGTTGACGATGTTACGAATAAAGCTGCCGTCGATCTTCAGGATATCGGCATCCACGCTTTTTAAGCGGGCGTAACTGGCATAGCCGGTACCAAAGTCATCGATGGCCACCCGGCAGCCCATCTCCTGCAAATGGTTCATCGTCTGCATCGCCAGCCCGGCGTTGCCGAAGCTGCTGCTCTCGGTGATCTCGAATATCAGCTGCCAGCTCTCAATACCATAGGTATGCAGCATGCGGCTCACCTCCAGCGGCAGCTGCGCCCGGCAAACGGAGGACGGCGACAGATTGATGGCAAACCGCTGCCCAGGCAGACTCTCGCGGTTATCGGCCATAAACTGCAAGGTCTTCTCCAGCACCAGCAGATCGATTCGCGATGAGAGGCCAAACTCCTGCGCAACGGGCAGGAACTCATCGGGGGAAATCAGCTCTGCGCCATCGTTTTGCAGACGGAGCAGCACCTCGTGATAGTCATCCCCGCGGATCCCCTTCACCGGCTGCGCCAGCAGGGTAAATTCATCTTTTTCCAGCGCACGCTGCAGGCGGTTCATCATCGCGACTTTATCTTTCAGGCCGCGTTGCAGATTGATGGCGCCCCGCTGCTGCAGGTTTTCCGGGTGATTGGTCGCCAGGGAGAGATCGGCAATGGTGCTCAGCTCCCCCAGCAGCAGATAAAGATGCACCACCGGCGAACGCACGTAGCAGTAGCTGACCCCTACCTGCGGCTGGAGCGGCATTCCGTCCCAGAGGAAGCGGAAACGTTTGATGTGTAAATCCAGCTCATCGATGCGGGACTGATGCGACTCGGTATTCAGCCGCAGCACCAGATCGTGACCTGACAGCTGATAAACGCACTCATCCGGCTGCAGATAGTCGTTCATCCACGCGGCCAGTTTCTGTTTGTACTGAATGCGCAGCAAAACGCCGTAGTTACGCCCCAGCACTTCCAGCTCCGGAATGCGCAGGAAACAGAGCACCGACCAGGGCTTTTTCCCCAACGCGCGGTTGAGCGCCCGCAGGTTGGGCATGTGCACCACCGGGTCGAGAAACGCCAGCCGTCTGGCACGAATATTAATTGCCCGCTGCCGCGTCGCCAGCATCGCCATGTACACCACCACGAAGGTAAAGACCAGATAGCTGGAGGAGGTGATGGTGAGCTGAATGTCATAGCCCTGGGCCCGGGGAATGTAGCTGTCAAAGAAGTGAATTGAGACAATCAGTACCGGCGTCCAGATCAGGGACATCAGCTTATAGCCGAAGCGCATCGATCCCCACAGCATCACCGGCATCAGCAGTGACAGCGTGTAGTTGGTGCTAAAGATGGTGCTGTTTGCGGTGATGGGCCACAGGAGCAAGGCCAGCAATGCGCTCGTTGCCACCAGCCAGATAGCCACTTCCGTCGCCGTCACCTTACGGTCGATCTGGCCCACAATCTGCGACAGCAGGCTCCGCAGATAGCGAGGATGGCGAAGGGTGCGGATGATCAGATAGCAGAACGGTACGCACGTCAGGCAGCCGACCAGTAAGCCCTGATAGTTGATTAGCGAGCGGATCCCTGGCGTGCTGATACCCGCCAGGTCAAACCGTGTTTTGTAGACGCCAAGGTAGACGGCAAACTGAAACAGCAGCAGGAAAATTGTGGCCGGACAGAGCATCTGCCAGAACATACGTTGCGCCATCAGTCGTGCGTCACCATAGGAGACATTATTGCGGCGGGGAGCGAAGACCCGATATCCGCCCCAACTGAGGATTATCGGGATCAAAAAATGGCCAATCGCCACGGCGGTTTCGTAACCGCCCACCGAAGGGTAGTAGCGCACAAAGAGCGCAAGCATAATACCGGGCACCGCTGCCATGCCGTAAAACAGCATCAGCGACAATAAGAACGCCAGCGGCATATAGTAGAGCACCACGATATTTCCCTGAACCTGGGTGTAGGTGGTGGCAAGACGCGCGACGGGCAGCAGAACGACCGGCAGGATCAACGGCAGCGCCCACCAGCGGTCTCTATATTTTTTGTATAACGTGAAAATAGTCATAGATGCCATAGTTAACCCACTCATCCAGGGGCAGTTCAGACAGGCATCCAACCTGACGACGTTGTCGTGCAGGCGAAATAACGCTTACACGAAAGGAGGAAAGATTTTAGTAAGCCCTGGCGAGGGAGATTTGACTTAAATCAAAGAGATTAATTCCGGGAAAGAATATTCACATTTTTTAACCGTACTTTTGTGCTAATTATCAGTAGCGTAAATAAAGTTATTATTAAACATAACAATCAGTGGATTAATCGTTGACAGAATTTTACATTCGGATTAATTGACCCCTGTAGCCCCGTATGCCTTAATGGCACATCGCCCGCAGGGCATTTTCAGGAACACTACAGTGAGTCAGGCCACACGTATGCGAAAACGACATCGGTTTAACACTCGGATGACGCGTATCATACTGCTAATCAGCTTATTCTTTTTCGTGGGCCGCTTCGTTTACTCCTCTATTGGAGCCTGGTATCACCACCAGGAAAAAAAGCAGGCGCAACAATCCAGCCTCTCTGGCGAATACGTCGAACGCTCCACCACCACAATTAATTAAGCCTTCTGTTTTTACGAGCTAATTAAATTATTACGCCGTTTGTAATAATCGAATAATTTCGCTGATCCCTTTACTCAGCACTTTATCCTGACGCATAACGATGGCCAGCTGACGCTCTAAAACCGGCGTAAGTGAGCGCACGCAAAGCCCCTGCCTGTCCTCCGCACACTCCACCGCCATGCGGGGAATAATGCTGTATCCCAGCCCGACGCGAACCATACGTTTGATGGCTTCGATACTGCCGGACTGCATGATCGGCTGCACCTCCAGACCGCTGGCCTGAAACCAGGCGTCGATCACTGCCCTTGTGCTGCTCCCGGTTTCAAAGGCGATAAAGGGGTGAGTTTGCAGATCGGCTGCGCTCAGCGTGGTAAACAGCCCCTGCTGCTCTTCGGCGGCGATAAACACAAACTCCTCATTCAGCACCGGCGCGATGGCCAGCGCTGAACCCGCTACGGGTAAAGTCACCAGCCCCAGATCGAGACGGTTCTCCTCTATGGCGCGAACAATCTCCAGCGTGTTGCCGGTGGTGACGCCGACCCGCAGCAGGGGATGATCCTGCCGCAGCTGCTGCAACAGCGGCGGCAAAAGATGGATGCAGGCCGTCGCCCCCATCCCGATAGCGATCGTTCCGCTCACCTCATGGCTGAACGCGGCCACCGCCCGAATCGTCTCGTCCACCGCCTGCTCAATCCGCTCGCCATGAGCCAACAGCGCCAACCCGGCCGCCGTGGCTTTCACGCCCCGACCGGTACGCTCGATTAATCGCGCCTGTAAAAACTGCTCCAGCTGGCGAATCTGCAAACTGACCGCCGGTTGCGAAAGCCCCAGCACGTCCGCAGCCGCAGAAAAACTGCCCCGCTGCACGACCAGTCGAAAGGTTGCCAGCTGTCCCAGATTGAGCGTCGTCATCACAAAGTTTCTCTTATAGGAGCCATAAACGCACCGGCCTGCCTCCGGTCTGATGCGCGGGATATGCTCAGGATAACTGTCTGATGGAATGAAAGATAATGAAAAACCTGGCCATGCCCCGCACGCTCCCCCTCACCACCGGCTGTAATCAGCTTATTAACTGGGGGATCTCCTTTTACATGCCGGGCACCTTCGCCCGGGCCATCGCGGCGGACAGCGGCTGGTCGTCACCGGCGATTTATTCGGGACTGACCCTCGCCATGCTGGTGATGGCCGCCCTCTCCCCTTTTGTCGCCAAACTGCTGGCGCGGGCGGGCGGACAACGGGTGGTGATGATCGGATCGCTGCTGATTTCCACCAGCTGTGTGGTGATGGCAAATGCCCATTCCCTGATTGCCTGGTATGCCGCCTGGATGGTGGCCGGCATCGGCATGCGCCTGTCGCTGTACGATGCGCTCTTTGCGGCGCTGGTCAATCTCTACGGACAACAGGCGCGGCGAACCATCTCCCGCGTCACGCTGGCGGGCGGGCTGGCGTCGGTGGTGTTCTGGCCGCTGGGCGAGGCGCTGCTGACGGTGATGAGCTGGCGGGACGCGCTGCTGGTCTATGCCCTGTTCGGCGTGCTGAGCGCCGCGTTAACCCTGTCGTTACCCAATCAAACACGCCCAGCAGTACAGCAATCCGCCCCGCCAGCCGGTGGGCAGGATCGCCGCAACGGCTGGCTGTATGCCGCCTTCATTGCGCTGATCACCTTTGTCTCTAACGGCACCTCCACTCACCTGCCGGAATTTATCGCCAGCGTCGGCCTGCCGGTTACCATCGGCATGTTATGGGGGATTGGGCAGACCGGGGCGCGCTTCCTGGAGGTGGTTGCCGGGGCAGGACTCACCCCGCTGCGCCTGACGCTGCTTACCGCGCTCGCCATGCCGGTGTGCTTTCTGCTCGGACTAAGCAGCACACTGTTTCTCTGGTCTGCCGCCGGTTTTGTGCTGGGCTACGGGGCAATTAACGGACTGGTGACCATTGTGAAAGCCACGCTGCCGCTGCAGTTGTTTGCCCCTGAAGAGTACGCCAGGCGCACCGGGGTGCTGCTGATCCCGGCCCAGCTGATGGCGGCAGCCTCGCCGCTGGCCTATGCGTGGTTGAACCGGGCGTTTGGGACCATAGGCGCGATGTGGCTGTCGTGGGGGCTGACGCTGGTGATTGCCGGGCTGGCGGTGGCTATCGTGAAGGGTCAGGCTTCGCGAGCGACCGGAATGTATCCCACTGTATCCACGCCGCCCTGCTTACGCGACCATACAAAAAAGCCGTCCGCAGCAAACAGGGCCGATACATAAAAATGGTCTTCTGTGTCTGTCGTTAAGAAAACCTTCGCATTCACATAAACCGTTTTAAGGAATCGTAAAATGAAAACATTACTGATTGCTGTACTGACCTTCACTGCCGCCATGACTTCTTCCGCTTTCGCTGCCCAGGAAATTAACCAGCCTCAGGGACAGCAAAAAATTGGCACCGTTTCCGACAGCAGCGGCGCATCGTCGCTGGCGGATCTGGAGGCGAAACTGCAGGCCAAAGCCGCCGAAGCGGGTGCCAGCGCGTTTCGCATTACCTCCGCCGGGGGAAATAACACCCTGTCAGGCACCGCGGATATCTATCGTTGAGGCCGTGATGATGAAAAAACTGTTTACTCAGACGCTCGCCACAGGCCTGCTGCTGGCCGCCGCCAGTGGCTCCGCGCTGGCGAATAATAAAACCGTGGTCCTGGTGCATGGCGCTTTTGCCGACGGCAGCAGCTGGAATCGGGTGATCGACAAACTGCAGCGTCAGCATACCGAAGTCATTGCCGTTCAGCTTCCGCTCACCTCGCTGAAAGAGGACGTCGCCGCAACCCAGCGCGCCATCGCCCGGGCCCACGGGGATGTGGTGCTGGTGGGCCACTCCTGGGGCGGGACGGTGATCAGCGAGGCGGGCAACGATCCGCGGGTCAAGTCGCTGGTGTATGTGGCGGCATTTGCACCGGATTCAGGCCAGTCGACCGCAGATCTGGCGGGGAGCTACCCCGCTCCGCCGGGCAGCGCGGGCATCGCCAAAACCGCAGAGGGTTTTCTCTATTTGCCAGGCAAATCGGTACGCCAGGATTTTGCGCCAGACATCAAAGCTGATGAGCAGAATACGCTGACCGCCACTCAGGGCCCGATCCGCGCCGACGCCTTTGCGGAAAAGGTCACCCATGCGGCCTGGCACGACAAACCGAGCTGGTATGTGGTCAGCAAGAATGACCGGATGATCAACCCGGATCTGGAGCGTGCCATAGCGAAGACGATTCATGCCAAAACCACCGAGGTGACGGCAAGCCATGTGTCGATGGTGAGCCAGCCGGAGGCAATTGCCCGGGCGATTGAGCAAGCGGTGAAATGAAACGAGCATTAAAAAGCCCGCAGGACGCGGGCTTAAACAGAGCACGATTAACGGGCGGAAATTATTCCCACTCGATCGTCGCTGGTGGCTTACCGCTGATGTCATACACCACGCGGGAAATACCGTTAACTTCGTTGATGATGCGGTTGGACACCCGGCCCAGGAAGTCATACGGCAGGTGCGCCCAGTGGGCGGTCATAAAGTCGATGGTCTCAACCGCACGCAGGGAGACAACCCAGTCGTACTTACGGCCATCGCCCATTACGCCGACGGAGCGAACCGGCAGGAACACGGTGAACGCCTGGCTCACTTTGTTGTACAGGTCAGCTTTGTGCAGCTCTTCGATGAAGATCGCATCGGCACGACGCAGCAGGTCGCAGTACTCTTTCTTCACTTCGCCCAGCACGCGCACGCCCAGACCCGGCCCCGGGAACGGATGGCGGTAGAGCATGTCGTACGGCAGGCCCAGCTCCAGACCGATCTTACGCACTTCATCTTTGAACAGCTCGCGCAGCGGTTCAACCAGACCCATCTTCATCTCTTTCGGCAGGCCGCCCACGTTGTGGTGAGATTTGATGACGTGTGCTTTGCCGGTGGCGGAAGCCGCGGATTCGATCACATCAGGGTAGATGGTGCCCTGTGCCAGCCACTTCACGTCTTCCAGACGCAGCGCCTGTTCGTCAAACACTTCAACGAAGACGCGGCCGATGATTTTACGCTTCGCTTCCGGATCGTTTTCGCCTGCCAGCGCGTCGAGGAAGCGCTTCTCGCCTTCCACGTGAACGATGTTCAGACCGAAGTGATCACCGAACATGTCCATCACCTGCTGGGCTTCGTTCAGGCGCAGCAGACCGTTGTCCACGAAGACGCAGGTGAGGTTTTTGCCGATGGCGCGGTGCAGCAGCATCGCGGTTACGGAGGAGTCAACGCCGCCGGACAGGCCGAGGATGACTTTGTCATCGCCAACCTGCTGGCGGATACGCTCAACGGCGTCGTCGATAATTTTTGCTGGCGTCCACAGGGCTTCACACTGGCAGATGTCGATAACAAAACGCTCCAGCATGCGCAGACCCTGGCGGGTATGGGTCACTTCCGGGTGGAACTGCACGCCGTAGAAGCGTTTCTCTTCGTTAGCCATGATGGCGAACGGGCAGCTCTCGGTGCTGGCAACGGTCACGAAGTCGGACGGGATAGCGGTGACTTTGTCGCCGTGGCTCATCCAGACGTCGAGCAGCGCTTTGCCGTCGGCGGTCAGGGAGTCTTCGATACCGCGGATCAGGGCGCTGTCGGTCTGCACTTCAACCTGCGCGTAGCCGAACTCACGCTCGTTAGAACCTTCAACATGACCACCCAGCTGCATCGCCATGGTCTGCATGCCGTAGCAGACGCCGAACACCGGCACGCCTGCTTCGAACACATACTGCGGGGCACGCGGGCTGTTATCTTCGGTGGTGCTTTCCGGGCCGCCAGAAAGGATGATGCCGCTTGGATTGAAATCGCGAATCTGAGCTTCCGTAACATCCCACGCCCACAGTTCGCAGTAAACGCCCAGCTCACGCACGCGACGTGCCACCAGCTGAGTGTATTGAGAACCGAAATCGAGGATGAGAATGCGATGTTTATGAATGTTTTCCGTCATTGACGCTAATTCCGAGGCAAGTGAAACAAAAACAGAGCGCCCGGCTCAGAGCCGGGCGCGGAAATTAATCAGGAGCCCATACGGTAGTTCGGAGACTCTTTGGTGATCGTCACGTCGTGAACGTGGCTTTCCTGGATACCTGCACCGCTGATACGCACGAATTCCGCTTTAGTACGCAGCAGGTCAATGGTACCACAGCCGGTCAGGCCCATACAGGAGCGCAGGCCGCCCATCTGCTGGTGAATGATCTCTTTCAGGTAGCCTTTATAGGCCACGCGCCCTTCGATACCTTCAGGCACCAGTTTGTCGGCAGCGTTATCGGTCTGGAAGTAACGGTCGGAGGAGCCTTTGGACATCGCGCCCAGAGAACCCATCCCGCGGTAAGATTTGTAAGAACGGCCCTGGAACAGTTCGATTTCGCCCGGGGACTCTTCGGTACCGGCCAACATGGAGCCCACCATTACTGCTGCCGCACCGGCCGCGATGGCTTTGGCGATGTCGCCGGAGAAGCGGATACCGCCGTCAGCGATAACCGGAATACCGGTACCTTCCAGCGCTTCTACCGCGTCGGATACCGCGGTGATCTGCGGAACACCCACGCCGGTGACGATACGGGTAGTACAGATGGATCCAGGGCCGATACCCACTTTCACCGCGCTGCAACCGGCTTCAGCCAGCGCACGTGCGCCTGCGCCGGTCGCCACGTTACCGCCGATGATCTGCAGATCAGGATATTTTGCACGGGTTTCACGAATACGTTGCAGCACGCCTTCGGAGTGGCCGTGAGAGGAGTCGATCAGCAGGACGTCAACGCCTGCGGCAACCAGCGCATCTACGCGCTCTTCGTTGCCCGCACCTGCGCCAACCGCAGCACCGACGCGCAGACGGCCATGCTCGTCTTTACAGGCATTCGGTTTACGTTCTGCTTTCTGGAAGTCTTTAACGGTGATCATGCCGAGCAGGTGGAAGCCGCCATCCACAACCAGCGCTTTTTCAACGCGTTTTTCGTGCATTTTTGCGAAGACCACGTCGCGGGATTCGCCTTCACGCACGGTCACCAGACGCTCTTTCGGGGTCATGTAGACGCTGACCGGCTGATTCAGGTCGGTGACGAAACGCACGTCACGACCGGTGATGATACCCACCAGTTCGTTATCGGAGGTCACAACCGGGTAGCCCGCAAAACCGTTACGCTCGGTCAGCGCTTTGACTTCGTGCAGGGTGGTGGTTGGCAGAACGGTCTGTGGATCGGTAACGATGCCAGATTCATGTTTCTTCACGCGGCGAACTTCTTCCGCCTGGCGCTCGATAGACATGTTTTTATGAATAAAGCCAATGCCGCCTTCCTGAGCCAGGGCGATAGCCAGGCGCGCTTCAGTCACGGTGTCCATTGCCGCGGAGAGCATAGGAATGTTCAGGCGAATGGTTTTGGTCAACTGCGTGCTGAGGTCGGCAGTATTCGGCAGAACGGTGGAATGAGCGGGAACGAGGAGGACGTCGTCAAACGTCAGTGCTTCTTTAGCGATACGTAGCATGGGCAATATCTCTGACCTGGGTGGTTAAATATTGCCGTGGCATTATACAGAGCGTAACCGATTGCATCTACACTTTTTTATAAAAAATGCTTGCGATTGCCTCTTATCAGGTTACTATCGACTGAATAACTTGCTGATTTAGAATTTGATCCCGCTCACATGTTATCCTCTCAATCCCCCTCAATTTATACCGTCAGCCGCCTTAATCAGACGGTCCGTTTGCTGCTTGAGCAGGAAATTGGCCAGGTGTGGATTAGCGGAGAGATCTCTAATTTCACCCAACCGGCATCCGGTCACTGGTACTTCACCCTGAAGGACAATAACGCTCAGGTGCGCTGCGCGATGTTCCGCAACAGCAACCGTCGGGTTACCTTCCGGCCGCAGCACGGGCAGCAGGTTCTTGTTCGCGCCAGTATCACCCTGTACGAGCCGCGCGGTGATTATCAGATTATCGTTGAGAGCATGCAGCCTGCGGGTGAAGGACTTCTCCAGCAGAAATACGAGCAGCTGAAAGCCATGCTGTCGGCGGAAGGTCTGTTCGATCAGCAGTACAAAAAACCGCTCCCCTCCCCTGCCCACTGCGTGGGGGTGATCACCTCGAAAACCGGTGCTGCGCTCCATGACATCCTGCACGTGCTGAAACGCCGCGACCCTTCCCTGCCGGTCATTATCTACCCGACCGCGGTGCAGGGCGAGGATGCGCCCGGGCAGATTGTCCGCGCCATTCAGTTGGCTAACGCCCGTCAGGAGTGTGACGTGCTGATCGTCGGGCGCGGGGGCGGTTCGCTGGAAGATCTCTGGAGCTTTAACGACGAACGCGTGGCGCGGGCGATTTTTGCCAGCCAGATCCCGGTGGTCAGCGCCGTCGGCCACGAAACCGACGTCACCATCGCCGATTTTGTTGCCGACCTGCGGGCACCGACGCCGTCTGCCGCGGCAGAAGTGGTGAGCCGTAACCAGCTCGAACTGCTGCGCCAGATGCAAAACGGCCAGCAGCGCCTCGAGATGGCGATGGACTACTTCCTCGCCAACCGCACCCGCCGTTTTACCCAGCTTCATCATCGCCTGCAGCAGCAGCACCCGCAGCTGCGTCTGGCGCGACAGCAGACCGTGCTGGAGCGTCTGCGTCAGCGGATGAACCTCGCGGTGGACAATCAGCTCAAGCGCGCGGTACAGCGCCAGCAGCGCACGACCCAACGCCTGAATCAGTACAACCCGCAGCCGCGCATTTATCGCGCACAAACGCGTATTCAACAGCTGGAGTACCGTCTCGCGGAGAACCTGCGCGCGCGGCTGAGCAGCACCCGGCAGCGCTTCGGTAACGCGGTCACCCATCTCGAAGCCGTCAGCCCGCTCTCGACACTGGCGCGCGGCTACAGCGTGACCACCGCGACCGATGGCCAGGTGCTGAAGCAGACCAAACAGGTCAAAGCCGGAGATGTGCTCACCACCCGCCTGTCAGATGGCTGGGTGGAAAGCGAAGTGAAAGGCGTGACGCCGGCGAAGAAAACACGCGCACGCAAAAAAGCCTGACACGCGTCAGGCCGCGATTTGTCCGACTTACCTGCCGTTTTGCTGTTATGGCTTACACTTAAGTTGTTGCTTTTTCGGCATTGCCATAACAGGAGAGTCGCATGACCCGAGCTTATAGCGTGATCCCGCCGTACATTCTTCGTCGTATTATTGAAAGTGGCTCTGAGCCGCAGCAGCGCTGTGCCCGCCAGACGCTGACGCATGTACAAACGCTGATGGCACATATGCCAGGTAAACCCGCTGCGCCGCACGTTAATAAAGCCGGGCAGCTGGAGCGCGATATTTATGATGCCAAACAGACCCAGGAACTGCCGGGCACTCAGGTGCGCTATGAGGGACAGCCGTCAAATGGAGATATTACTGTCGATGAAGCCTATGATTATTTAGGTATCACCCATGATTTTTTCTGGAAAAATTATCATCGCGACTCACTGGATAATAAAGGGCTGATACTGACGGGCACCGTTCATTATGGGCGGGAATATCAGAACGCGTTCTGGAATGGTCAGCAGATGGTATTTGGCGATGGTGACGGCGAGATATTTAACCGCTTCACGATTGCCATTGACGTCGTAGCGCATGAGCTGAGCCATGGGGTGACCGAAACCGAAGCCGGACTTATCTACTTTGAACAATCGGGTGCGCTGAATGAGTCGTTATCTGACGTTTTCGGCTCGCTGGTGAAACAGTACCACCTGAAGCAAACGGCCGACAAAGCCGACTGGCTGATTGGTGAAGGGCTGCTGGCTGAAGGGATTAATGGCAAAGGGCTGCGATCGATGTCAGAACCAGGAACCGCCTATGACGATCCCCTGCTCGGCAAAGATCCGCAGCCCGGGCATATGAAAGACTTTATCAAAACGCGCGAAGATAACGGCGGCGTGCATCTTAATTCAGGTATTCCTAATCGCGCGTTTTACCTTGCCGCGACGGCCATTGGCGGCCATGCCTGGGAGAAAGCCGGTTATGCCTGGTATGACACGGTTTGCGATCGACAGCTGGCGCAGGATGCAGATTTTGACGCCTTTGCGAAACTGACGGTGGCACACGGTGAAAAGCGATCGGGTGGTGACGTCGGAGCAGCCATTGAGCAAGCCTGGAAACAGGTGGGAGTGTTGTAAATGCAGGTTCCGGAACTGACGGATGACGCGGTGGTCGAGCTGGCGCGTGAAGGCGGCGTGGCCTATATTCCCCATCTCAGCGGGTTGCGGCGAATCGCGCTCTCGACGCTTAACAGCGCGCAGCGCCAGCGCGTGGTGAATATACTGGAACAGGCTATTCCACGAGGAGCGCCGCCCGGCCAGCGGTCGTCACCCGGCGGCGGCGACCAGCGCTACTTCCGCATCCAGATCATCTGGACCCGGCACAATCAGGCGCAATACACCGATATCATTGTGCTGGTTCCCGAACAGGAAGCGCCAGAGTCGCTGGTTGAGCTCTGGCAAAAAGGCGAAGGCTGCGTATGCGATTAAGCGTCAGCCCTGACGAACTCCACGCGCTTTTTCGAGATCAGACCGTGGCCGTTCTGGCAGAAATAATCCACCGCACCGCAGGCTTTTAATACCTGGAGTGGCTGATGGCACTCCGGGCAGCGCGCTTCGAGGGCGATATCTTTGTTGCAATTTTCACAGTGCGCCACACCGTTTTGCGGTTCAATCTCCGCATGGCAATCCGGGCAGGTAATCGACATGATGACTCCTTTGAAGGACATTCAGTTCTGCCCCGATGTTACCACGATGCGTTTAGTGCGGGCCACGCAGCTGTTGCTGTAATGTCAGCAGGATTTCCACCTCTTCCAGCCTGCGCTGCGTCGTGCGGCTCACCTCGTCCGCATCGCGCTCAAACAGGCTCTGCTCCCCCTGAATATGCTCCGCCAGACAGCGCTCATAGATTGTGCCGCCAAAACGCCAGGACTGAACCCTATCGCCGTCGATCAGCTCAAGCACATCTTCCGCCCCACGTCGGTCGTGGCTGATAACGCGCCCGTCCCGCAGACGCAGCCGCAGCCCTTTTTGCCCGCCGGACGGCCCGGCGTATTTGTTGAGCCAGATATCCACCGGCACGCCGCCGATCTGCCCCTGAAGATGCGCCTCGCCTTCCGCCGTGGTCAGGTCGCCTGTCGCGATATCGCGCCCCAGACGGTCTCTGGCCGTGACAACCTGTAGGGCGATATCGCCGCTTCCTCCCAGGTAGCGCACCGTTTCGCGCATCATCGCCAGCACGTGCGTACCGATATCCAGGATCACCCCGTCCGGATGGCGCAGCGTTCGCGTATCCGGCTCCCCGGTGGCAAAGTTGAGCGCGATGGGCTCCCCCGCCGCGTTAAACCCGCTCGGCTCCTGTAAAAAACCTTCGATGCGGACGATATCCGAAAACGCCCCGACCAACCCCAGCTGCACCAGATTAAGGCGTGCCATCCAGTGATCGAGCGCCAGCACCCGGGCGGCCGCCTCCGGCCTCGCCAGCAGCGTTTTCAGCCTGGCGATTTGGGCAAGTGTAGCGACAACCGGTTTTTCAACCACAATGCGCGGGATGGAGGAGGCCAGCGCCTGCTCAAGCACCTCAAGGTGCTGCAGCGATGCGGTAGTGATAAACAGTGTATCGAGAGGACGGGCAAGAAGGTCGGCAAGCGAAGGACAGCGGGTGATGCCATCAAGGGTCCTGTCTGGCTGGATATCAAACCCCAGACAGCGCAGGGAAGCGCCAAAGGTGTTTTGTAGTGCGGGTAAGTAGGCGGTTTCAACCACCGCGCCAAGTCCAACAAACCCAATCTGCATGTATCACCTCTGTCGTGGCAAGGCCGGAGCGTAACGCACGCCCCGGCCAGCTCAGGCGGATATCAGGCGTTGGTTACGGGTTTCGGCTCGTTTTTCGTCTGCGCATTTTCCAGCATACGACGCACCGGAACAATGAGCACAATCAGAACAGCGGCACAAATCAGCAGCGCGATGGAGCAGCGCGCGAAGAGATTCGGCAACAGCTCCAGCTGATCGGCTTTAACATGCCCACCAATCAGACCCGCCGCCAGGTTGCCCAACGCGCTGGCACAGAACCACAGGCCCATCATCTGGCCACGCATTCTTTCCGGTGCCAGCAGGGTCATGGTCGCCAGACCAATCGGGCTCAGGCACAGCTCACCGAGGGTCAGCATCAGGATACTGCCCACCAGCCAGAACGGCGATACGCCCGCCCCGCCGTTGTTCAGAACGTTCTGCGCCGCCAGCATCATCAGGCCAAAGCCCCCTGCCGCACACAGAATTCCGATCACGAATTTGGTGATGCTGCCCGGACGAATGTTGTTGCTCGCCAGCTTCGGCCAGGCCCAGCTAAAGACCGGCGCCAGCAGGATAATAAACAGGGCGTTAATTGACTGGAACCACACCGCCGGGATTTCAAAATCACCGATCATGCGGTTGGTGTAGTCGTTGGCAAACAGGTTGAACGAGGTCGGCTTTTGCTCAAACGCAGACCAGAAGAAAGCCGCAGAAACCAGCAGGATAAAACAGACCAGCAGTCGGGCACGCTCTTTGCGGTTCAGACCAGCAAACATGAACAGCCAGATGAAATATAGCGCCACCGAGGCGGCAATCACGTACACCAGTACGCTGGCCACCGCGACCGGGTTAATCACAATCACGCCCTGCGCAATCAGGGTGACAATAATCGCCACACCCGCCGCCAGCGCCAGTAACCAGCCGCCAACGCCGTTTTTCTTCACTACCGGGCTGTTCCAGGTGGAGTCCAGCCCCACTTCGCTGTCGTAGCGCTTCATCGACGGGACGGCAAACAGGCGGAAGATGACCAACGCCACCAGCATCCCGATGCCGCCAATACCGAAGCCCCAATGCCAGCCATGGGATTTAATCAGCCAGCCGGAGATCAGCGGCGCGATGAACGACCCCATGTTGATGCCCATATAGAACAGCGAGAAGCCGCCGTCACGACGCGCATCGCCTTTCTTATACAGCGTGCCCACCATCACCGAGATACAGGTTTTGAACAGGCCCGAGCCCAGCACGATAAACATCAGGCCGATAAAGAACAGGTTGTTGCCCATTACCGCGGACAGCGCAATCGACAGGTGGCCGAGGGCAATCAGAATTGAGCCGTACCAGACCGCTTTCTGCTGGCCGAGCCAGTTATCCGCCAGCCAGCCGCCCGGCAGCGCGGCCAGATACATGGTCCCGGCAAAGATGCCGACGATAGCGGAGGCATTTTCACGCGCCAGCCCCATGCCGCCGTCATAGACGGTGGCTGCCATAAACAGGATCAGGAGAGGACGAATACCGTAAAACGAGAAGCGCTCCCACATCTCCGTGAAGAACAGCGCGCCGAGCGGATAAGGATGGCCGAAGAAAGTTCGGCTTTCGTTTTTATTAACAGAGGATTGCATAATACTCCCGAGATGAGGTGTCGTCGTACTTGTAAGCACCGGAGGCCAGCCGCCCGATTAGCGTTCGGGTGGCTTTTTTACATCCAGCGAAATGTTATTTAACCATTTGATAACCTGAGGCAACTTTTGTCCAGCCCCTACACCCCTATCAAAAGATGAAAATTCGACAATCGTCTTATTTCTTAGATTTTAAGTTGGATAACTGTGAATAGTGATTGACATCACATCAATAATTATTCGTTCCTTTCAGGCATAAAAAAACCCGCGACAGGCGCGGGTCTTTCGGCAGAGCAGCAAGGATTATTTGCTTTTCTTAATGTGTTTAATCAAACGCTTACGCTTACGCATCTGGTTCGGCGTCAGGGTGTTACGCTTATTAGCAAACGGGTTATCCCCTTCCTTGAACTGGATACGGATCGGTGTGCCCATTACTTCCAGCGATTTGCGGAAGTAGTTCATCAGATAGCGTTTGTAAGAATCCGGCAGATCCTTCACCTGGTTACCGTGGATCACCACGATAGGCGGGTTATAACCGCCGGCGTGGGCATATTTCAGCTTCACGCGACGACCACGCACCAGCGGTGGCTGATGGTCTTCTGCCGCCATGGTCATGATACGGGTCAGCATCGCGGTACCGACACGACGCGTTGAACAGTCGTAGGCTTCGCGTACGGACTCAAACAGGTTACCCACGCCGCTGCCGTGCAGGGCAGAGATGAAGTGGACGCGGGCAAAGTCGATAAAGCCCAGACGGAAGTCCAGCATCTCTTTGACCTGCTCACGCACTTCATTGCTCAGGCCGTCCCACTTGTTGACGACGATAACCAGCGAGCGCCCACTATTGAGGATAAAGCCGAGCAGGGAGAGATCCTGATCGGAGATGCCTTCACGGGCGTCGATAACCAGCATCACCACGTTGGCGTCTTCAATCGCCTGCAGGGTTTTGATTACCGAGAATTTTTCCACCACATCGGTGATTTTGCCGCGCTTACGCACGCCCGCGGTGTCGATCAGAACGTATTCACGTTCGTCACGCTCCATCGGGATGTAGATACTGTCGCGGGTGGTGCCCGGCATGTCGTACACTACCACGCGGTCTTCACCAAGAATACGGTTAGTAAGGGTTGACTTACCGACGTTTGGACGACCGACGATGGCCAGCTTGATCGGCAGATCCTGCGGGTTGAAGTCGTCTTCCGGCTCCTCTTCACCCTCTTCGCCTTCTTCGAACTGCGCCCAGTACTCGGCGTCTTCGTCGACCTCTTCCGGCGGGTTGATCTCGTCAACGTACGGCAACAGCGCGGTTTCCAGCAGGCTGGTAACGCCACGACCGTGGGAGGCGGCGATCGGATAGATATCGCCCAGGCCTAATGACCAGAAATCGGCCATCGCCTGATCGGGATCGATACCGTCGGTTTTGTTCGCCACCAGGAAGGTGGATTTTTCGCGTGAGCGCAGGTGTTTGGCGATAGCAACGTCGGCAGGCATCAGGCCCGCGCGCGCATCGACCATAAACAGCACGATGTCCGCCTCTTCAATCGCCAGCAGGGATTGTTCCGCCATGCGGGTTTCAACGCCGTCTTCTGTTCCGTCGATACCGCCGGTATCGATACAGATAAACTCACGACCTTCCACTTCTGCACGACCGTACTTACGGTCACGCGTGAGCCCCGGGAAATCCGCAACCAGCGCATCACGGGTGCGTGTTAAACGGTTAAAAAGAGTGGATTTTCCAACGTTCGGGCGCCCGACAAGCGCGACCACAGGTACCATGTTTAAAGCCTCATAAAATTCGATATCACGTCGCGTTTGCGGCGTTTTTTAAAAAATCAAAACGGCCCCTGAAGCAACAGGAGCCGTTGAGTATACTACAACCGCGGTGATTAACGCGTGATCGCGTACAGCGTACCGTCTTTTGCCTGGATCAGCAGTTTGCCGTCAGCCACCACCGGCTCGGTCAGGAAACCGGAACCGTCGACTTTCTCCTGGGCGACAAAACGACCGTTGCTCGGGTCAATCCAGTGCATGTAGCCTTCGCTATCACCCACCACCAGGCTGCCGTTATACAGCGCCGGTGCGGTCAGCAGACGGTGCAGCAGATCGCTCTGCGTCCACAGCGTCACGCCGCCATCGGTGCTCAGCGCCAGCAGGCGATCGTTCTGATCGACCAGATAGATGCGGTTGCCATCCACCACGAAATCATTCACCGAGCCCAGCTCGCGTTTCCACATCACCTGGCCGCTACGCAGATCCATCGCGGTCAGGTTGCCGTTGTAGGCCAAAGCGTAGACAACGCCGTTGACGATAACCGGCGTGGTATCCACATCGCTCAGACGGTCGATTTCGGTCGGACCGGTTGCCTGAGAGATACGCTGCTGCCAGATCAGCTGACCCTGCTGCATCAATACGGCGCTGACGCGACCGTTATCGCCGCCAACAATGGCCGCACCAAAGGCAGTCGCAGGCGCAGACTCACCGCGCAGGGAGAGCGCTGGCATATCCAGGTTAACGGTCCACTTCACCGCACCGTCAGATTCATTCAGCGCCTGCAGTTGACCGTTGGCGGTATGCACCAGCACCATGCCGTCGCTGACGACCGGACGGGAGAGGGTTTCGCCCGCCACGCGGGTTTGCCAGGCAATGGAGCCGTCGCTGGCGTTAAGGGCATAGACCTGTGCCTTCTCGCTGCCGATATAGACGTGGCCACCGGCAACCGTCACACCACCTGACAGCAGTGCTGGCGTACGTGACAGCCAGCCGCTTTTTTCTGCCAGATTAATCGACCACACCTCTTTGCCGTCATCGGCGTTAACGGCTTTTACGATGCCCTTGCGGTCAGCCGCATAGACAACGCCGTCCGCAGAAGCCGGATGCAGGTTGGAGTAGAAGTCGCCAATACCGTCACCGACGGAAGTGCTCCATGCGGTTGACGGCGCAAACTGGTTTTCAACCGTCGGCAGTGGAGACATGGTGACAACATCTTCTTCGCCGCTGAACAGTGAACAGCCGCTCAATAACGTAACGGAAAGCAGTCCTGGCAGAAGTAATTTACGCAATTGCATCGGGTCCCTCTCAGACGGACAAATTATTTATTTTCATCTGCATCATTTCGCTCAGCGCTGGTGAGGCGTTGCTTTTCACACCCGCTTCCCATGCGCTGCGCGCGCCTTGTTTGTCACCCTTGCTCAGCAGTGCTTCACCACGCAGGTCGGCAACAATCGAGGCAAAACCTTCACCCTTGACAGCATCGAGGGTTTTCAGCGCTTCGTCAGGTTTCTTCTGCTGCACCTGAATACGGGCAAGACGCAGGTTGATGAGCGCTTTCAGGTTATCGTTGCCTGCGGCTGCCAGACCCTGCTGCAGCTGGGCTGCCGCTTTGTCCAGCTCGCCTTTATCAACCAACTGCTGAGCCACTTCCAGCGACGCCAGCGCGCCGTAGGTGTTTTTGTTGTCGGCGGCAAATTTCTCTGCCGCCGCCAGGGTTTGTGGCCGATCGGCCTGAATGGCGCTCACGGTATTTTCATACTGTAAGGAGGAGCCACGCGCGGAATCGACCTGATGGCTGTTCCAGTAACGCCAGCCCATCAGGGCTCCAACACCTAAAATGACCCCAACAGCCAGCGCTTTGCCGTTTTCAGCAAAGAAGCGTTTAATCGCATCAACCTGGTCGTTTTCGTTCTCGTACATTTCCACGCAGTCCTTCTCCTTAGCCCAGTAGAGTGCGCAAGTGCGCCGCAACGCCGTCCTGCGTTACCGTTGTTTGCTCACCAGAGCGCAGATCCTTCACTACCACTTCGCCGTTAGCCACTTCTGACTCGCCAAGTACCAGTGCGATACGCGCGCCCCACTTGTCGGCACGGGCGAACTGTTTCTTAAAGTTGCCGCCGCCGTGGTTGGTCATCAGCTTAGCCGCTGGCAGTGCATCGCGCACGCGTTCGGCAAGCTGCATTGCCGCAGACTGCGTTTCCGCGCCTGAGGCCACCAGGTATATATCGACAACAGGATCGGCTTTAAATTCCGGATTAACTGCCTGAACTAACAAAACAAGTCGCTCAAGGCCCATAGCGAAACCGACTGCAGGGGCAGGACGACCGCCTAACTGCTCTACCAGACCATCATAACGACCGCCCGCACAGACTGTCCCCTGTGAACCGAGGCTGGTGGTAACCCACTCAAACACGGTGCGGTTGTAGTAGTCCAGACCGCGTACCAGACGCTGGTTAACGGTGTAAGCAATACCGGCCGCTTCCAGCAGCTTGCACAGACCGGCAAAGTGTCCGCGGGAATCTTCGTCCAGGTAATCGCCGAGAGCAGGCGCATCGTTCAGCAATGCCTGTACGTCCGGATTCTTGGAGTCCAGCACGCGCAGCGGATTGCTGTACATGCGACGCTTACAGTCTTCGTCCAGCTTCTCTTTATGCTGTTCGAGGAAGGCCACCAGCGCATCGCGGTAGTTTGCACGCGCTTCAAGAGAACCAATGGAGTTCAGCTCCAGCGAAACGTGGTCAGCGATACCCAGCGCGCGCCACCAGCGGGCGGTGAGCATAATCAGCTCGGCGTCGATATCCGGGCCCTGCAGACCAAAGGCTTCGACACCCAGCTGGTTGAACTGGCGATAACGGCCTTTCTGCGGGCGTTCGTGACGGAACATTGGGCCGATATACCACAGGCGTTGCTCCTGATTGTACAGGAGACCATGCTCGATGCCGGCGCGTACACATCCCGCCGTACCTTCCGGACGTAAGGTCAGGCTGTCGCCGTTACGATCCTCAAAGGTATACATCTCTTTTTCAACCACGTCGGTGACTTCACCGATAGCGCGTTTGAATAACGGGGTCTGCTCTACAATCGGCAAACGGATTTCGCTGTAACCGTAGCTGCCTAGCACCTGCTTGAGGGTGCCTTCAATGCGCTGCCAGATGGCGGTCTCGGCAGGCAGATAATCGTTCATGCCGCGAATGGCTTGAATGTTCTTTGCCACGTTTGTTCTCTTTCTATAGACAAAAATGAACCCTGGGGTTCATAACCGAAGGGTTCAATCATACACAGGAAGCGAACCGCTTCCCATCACGTTATTTTTCTACATGTAGCACGCTGATACGCTGCGCTTCATCCAGCATGGTGGCTTTGGCGCGAATGCGGGCTTCAAGCTGATCGATCATGTCGTTATTATCCAGACGATCTTTGCGGACGCCATCTTCATAGAGACCACTTTTCTTGTTGCCACCGGTGACGCCCAGCGTCGATACCAGCGCCTCACCCGGACCATTCACCACACAGCCGATAATCGAAACATCCATCGGGGTGATGATATCTTCCAGACGCTGCTCAAGAGCATTCACCGTACCGATAACATCAAACTCCTGACGCGAACAGGTCGGACAGGCGATAAAGTTGATGCCACGGGAGCGAATACGCAGCGACTTCAGGATATCGAAACCGACTTTGATCTCTTCCACCGGATCGGCGGCCAGCGAGACACGCAGGGTGTCGCCAATGCCTTCGTTCAGCAGCAGGCCGAGGCCAATCGCTGATTTCACCGCCCCGCTGCGCGCGCCGCCGGCTTCGGTGATCCCGAGGTGCAGCGGCTGATCGATCTGCTTCGCCAGCAGACGATAGGATTCAACGGCGAGGAAAACGTCCGACGCTTTAACGCTGACTTTGAACTGGTCGAAGTTCAGACGATCGAGATGATCCACATGACGCATGGCCGATTCGAGCAGCGCCTGCGGAGTCGGTTCGCCGTACTTTTCCTGCAGATCTTTTTCCAGCGAACCGGCGTTCACGCCGATACGGATAGGGATGTTCTTGTCGCGGGCGCAATCAACGACCGCACGGATACGCTCTTCGCTGCCGATATTGCCGGGGTTGATACGCAGGCAATCGACGCCGTACTCCGCGACTTTCAGCGCGATACGGTAATCGAAGTGAATATCGGCAACCAGCGGAACGGAGACCTGCTGTTTGATGAGTTTGAACGCTTCCGCCGCATCCATTGTCGGCACGGAAACGCGAACAATGTCGGCGCCTACACGTTCTAACGCTTTGATCTGATTGACCGTCGCCGCCACATCGGTGGTTCGGGTGTTGGTCATCGACTGAACGGCGATGGGGGCACCATCGCCAATTGGCACATTCCCGACGTAAATACGTTTCGATTTTCTACGTGGAATAGGAGCCTGGTTATGCATGGAAAATCTCCCGCGTTGCCTGTCTGTTACTTACTGTGCTGCTGATTGTTCGGCATTGAGGGTCAGACGCGCAACCTGGTTAGTTCTGATAAAACGGCTCAGATCGACAGGTTTACCCTGGAACTGGATCTGGACCGCTGCCGGAGCACCAATCTTGAGCTTATAAGGCGCCTGGCCTGCCAGATTTAACGTACCGTCCTTACGCTGCAGTCCGCTGAACAGCTTTTTGCCGGTCGCGTCGGTCACTTCCAGCCAGCAGTCGGCGCTGAAGTTCATAACCAGCGCGTTTGGGTCGGCTGGTGCCGCCGCGACGCCAGCCGGGTCGGATGGCAGAGGCTGAACCGCGTTGTCCGCGGTGGCGGCCGGTGCAGTCTCGACGTTCGCCTGAGAAGGCGAAACGACAGCGCTGTCAGCCGGAGCCTGGGCAGTTTGATTAGCAGCAGGCGCAGCAGTCTGCGCCGTTGCTGTATCTGTGGTGTCGGTCGCTGGCGCCTGCGGTTCGCTGGCGGTTGCGTCGGTATTCAGTGGGATGCTCTGCGCGCCATCGCCCGCTGAGCCATTCAGCTCGGCGGAGGATTGATCGGCCATGGTGGTGATCTCTTCCTGCTGCGCTTTGTGGTTTTGCCACCACCAGGCGCCCGTCAGGCCGATAACCACAAACAAGACCAGCCAGGTAAAGCTCATCAGCCAGCCATCACGTTTTTTACGACGTTTGCCCAGCGAAAAACTCTGCATCGGCGCGACTTTCGCCGCTCTGACCGGTGCCTGTTTTTCCATCATCGGCAGCAGTTCGTCTTCAGGAATATGCACCAGTTTTGCATAGGAGCGGATATAACCACGCAGAAACGTTGAAGCGAGTTCGGCAGGTGCCTTATCTTCTTCAATATCGCGGACCGTGGAAACCTTCAGGCATAAGCGTTCCGCAACGGCTTGCTGGCTTAGTCCGAGTTGTTCACGGGCGTTGCGAAGACGAACGCCGGTGGAAAGTGCTGCATTTTGGTCGTGAGTGGCTTCAGTATTCATTCGCTACAACTACTGGTACGTGAAAATTGAGGATTCTGGCGCTGGTGAGTCACAATGCCACCCGCACCGCGAAACTTCTGGTCAGTTAACCTTAGTAAGACAGCACAACGCTGTCAGGTTTTCGTTGACAGAAGCGGCTTGTCAGTGAGGCTAAACTGTTGTTGCGTCGTTACATACTGCCTTAAAGTCATATAAAACGCACCGTAATTATTACCCATACGCCGGCGCAATGACTGTTTATTCGCATCTTACGCTGCCACGGCGCAGATAATGCGCCGTGACTGCATAATAATTACACGGCCTTGATATTGATCGCTTCGCCCTGCATCCGCTTACGCAGCGTACGCTTGGTACGGTCGATAACATCACCGGCCAGCTGACCGCAGGCGGCATCGATATCGTCACCGCGGGTTTTACGCACGATAGTGGTGAAGCCGTACTCCATCAGAACCTTGGAGAAACGGTCGATACGGCTGTTTGAGCTACGGCCATACGGCGCGCCCGGGAACGGGTTCCATGGGATCAGATTGATCTTGCACGGCGTATCTTTCAGCAGTGCCGCCAACTCGTGCGCATGCTCGGTGCCGTCGTTGACGTGATCCAGCATGACGTACTCGATGGTGACGCGTCCCTGGTTGGCATTGGACTTCGAAATGTAGCCCCGCACCGAGTTCAGGAAGGTCTCGATATTGTATTTCTTGTTGATTGGCACGATCTCATCACGGATGGCATCGTTTGGCGCGTGCAGCGAAATCGCCAGCGCAACGTCAATCATATCGCCGAGCTTGTCCAGCGCAGGCACAACACCTGAGGTGGAAAGCGTCACGCGACGTTTGGACAGGCCAAAACCGAAGTCATCGAGCATGATTTCCATGGCTGGAACCACGTTGGTCAGGTTCAGCAGCGGTTCGCCCATCCCCATCATCACCACGTTGGTGATTGGACGGGTACCGGTCACTTTTGCCGCACCGACGATCTTCGCCGCGCGCCAGACCTGGCCGATGATTTCCGACACGCGCAGGTTACGGTTAAAGCCCTGCTGCGCCGTGGAGCAGAACTTACACTCCAGCGCACAACCCACCTGGGAAGAGACACACAGCGTGGCGCGGTCATCTTCCGGGATATAGACCGTCTCAACGCGCTGATCGCCTACGGCAATCGCCCATTTGATGGTGCCGTCAGCTGAGCGCTGCTCTTCCACCACTTCCGGGGCGCGGATTTCGGCCACTTCTTTGAGTTTATTGCGCAGGACTTTGTTGATGTCCGTCATGTCATCAAAGTTGTCGCTGCAATAGTGATACATCCATTTCATGACCTGGTCGGCACGAAACGGCTTCTCGCCCATCTCTTTGAAGAACTCGCGCATCTGCTGACGATTCAGGTCCAGCAGGTTGATTTTTCCATTTTTAGTTGGAACCGCAGCAATGGCGACTTCGGAGGTATTAACTAGTTCAGACATAATATATTCCGGCCTCGTTGTTACACGTTATGGCCCGTGGAGGGTTAAAAAGAAACGCCCCGACAAGCAGTATGCTCATCCGGGGCGTTGCATTGTACAAAGTCTGGCGCAGGGATGCCACGTCTGCACGCGGCATTTACGAAAATAATGTGTAAACGAAACCGTTAGATTAACGGGTACGTGGACACACTTCGCCTTCTGCGAAGAAGAAAGCGATTTCGCGTGCTGCTGATTCTACGGAGTCGGAACCGTGGGTGCCGTTCTCGGTGAAGCTGTCAGCGTAGTCTGCGCGCAGAGTACCTGCCAGCGCGTTGTCCGGGTTGGTTGCACCCAGCAGATCGCGGTGACGCTGAACGGCATTTTCGCCTTCCAGCACGGAAACCACGATTGGGCCAGAGGTCATGAATTCAACCAGGCCGTCGAAGAATGGACGACCTTCATGCTCAGCATAGAAACCGCGAGCCTGCTCAACGGTCAGATGCAGCATTTTGGTGCCAACAATTTTAAACCCTGCCGCTTCAAAGCGAGCAAAGATGCTGCCAATAACGTTTTTTGCCACCGCGTTTGGTTTGATGATGGAAAAAGTACGTTCAATAGCCATGATTACCTCTGTGATTTGTTCTGTTGTTTTGCATTCATGCGAAATATATGGCGCGGATTATAATGAGCATTCACGCCATTGCCTATGGATGCATGTAACATTTTTTTAAAATAAGACGAGTTTTAACAACAGATCGTGGCTAAAACTCATTTTATCTATTGCAAGGTAAAATCGACGGTTGCCACCTGCCCTGCCTCATCCATCACCAGCAGTTGATACTCCCCTGCGCTTTCAAGATGTAATGTGTACGCTCGCCCCTGCACGTTCTGCAACTCACCGTTGAGGAACCACCAGCGGGCACCATCGCTGCCGCTGGCCTGCAGCGGCAACGAGACGCGCGCCTCCCCCGGCAGACGCTTAATCACCGCCCCCTGGCGAATGCCGGAGAGGATCAGCGGTGCCGGAAAGGGCTGGCCGAGCGGCGGACAGGTTGTTGATGCGGGCGGGATACGCGCCGCCCGCCGTTCCGCCTGTGGCAGCCACGGCTCCAGCGGCAGCGGCCAGACGTCTACGCTGTGTTCCTGCGCCTGCGGGCAGTCCGCCGCCACGCGTTTACCGCTGCTGTCCAGCCAGACAGGGAAACGAATCCCGCGAATGCCCTCCTGCTCCGGCAGCAACAGCGTCGAGGGCTGGCTCCCTTCAAGCAGCCAGGTCGCGAGGCGGCGACGGCAGTTGTTATCTCCTTCAGGCAGGGACTGTCCGCCCGGCCAGCAGATCACACCGCGGCTCACCGAGGCCGGGCGCGGGTCGCGCGGCAGGCGTGCCTCATCCAGCGCCGAACGCGACTGCAGCAGGTTGTTGACCTGATTGAGCACCGGAACGGCGCTGGCAAAACCAAATTGCCCGGCCACCGGCGTGCCATCCGGTCTGCCGGTCCAGATGCCAATCACGTAGCGCGCATTCAGCCCTATCGCCCAGGCATCACGATAGCCATAGCTGGTACCGGTTTTGATCGCCAGGGGTACCACCTGAGCAAGCGCGCTGTCCGGCAGCGGCTGCGCCTCGTTAGCCAGAATCCGGCGGATGATCCACGCCGCACCGGGCGACAGCAGGGGCCGCTCAACCAGCGGGTCGCCCGGCTGCAGGCGCAGCTTCCCTGCCCGCCCCTGACGGGCAAAGGCGCTGTACGCCGCAGCAATATCTTCCAGACGCGCCCCGGCACCGCCCAGGATGAGGGAGAGGTTCGGCTGCGCGCCTGCGGGAAGCAGCAGCGGTAATCCGGCGTTGCGCAGCATCCCGGCAAACTTTTTCGGCCCGTAGGCTTCCAGCACCTGCACGGCGGGCAGGTTCAGGGAGCGCACCAGCGCCTCGCTCATGCTGATCGGGCCATGAAAACCGCTGTCAAAATTCCCTGGTCGGTAATCGCCGGTGCGACGCGGGACATCCTGCAGCAGCGAGGCCGGATGGATCAGCCCATCGTCCATCGCCAGGCCATAGACAAAAGGCTTGAGCACCGATCCCGGGGATCGGATCGCCGAGATCATATCCACATGGCTGAAACGGCTGTCGTCGTTAATGTCCACCGATCCGACCCAGCCGCGCACTTTCATGTCGCTGTGATCGACGACGATCATCGCCAGCGAACTGCGGGGCGGGAGCCGGGATTTCCAGTTCAGCGCAAGCTCCTCCAGCTGGCGCTGCAGCGTGGCGTCGAGGGTGGTCACCACTTTAGTGTCACGGCTTTTGCTGAGCATCATCCGTGAGAACAGCGGCGCCAGCTGCGGCATCTGCCGGGGGGCCAGCCATACCGGCTCCTCCTGCGATTCGCTTACCTGACGCGCGGGCCAGACGCCCTGAGAGGCCATACGTTTGAGGACTTTGTTACGTGCCGCCTCGGCACGCTCCGGCCAGCGGTCCGGCCGTAGACGGCTCGGGGCCTGCGGCAGGACGGCAAGCAGTGCGGCTTCGGAGTAGCTCAGCTGCGTGGGTGCTTTTCCCAGATAGGCCCAGCTGGCGGCCCCTACCCCCTGCAGCGTGCCGCCAAAGGGGGCGCGGTTCAGATAGAGGGTCAGGATGTCACGTTTGGAGAGGTGCCACTCCAGCTGCAGCGCGCGCCAGAGCTGACGCACTTTGCCGCCAAAGGTACGGGGATGAGGATCCAGCAGGCGTGCCACCTGCATGGTCAGCGTACTTCCGCCCGACACCACCTTTCCGGCAGTAAGATCCTGCCAGGCTGCGCGCAGCACAGAGAATGGGTTAACGCCGGGATGATCCCAGAACCAGCGATCTTCATACTGGATCAGGGCCTCGAGATAGCGCGGCGAGACCTCTTCGATAGTGACCGGATAGCGCCAGATCCCGTCGCGATCGGCAAATCGCCACAGCGGGATCCCCTTCTCATCCACTACCACCCGGGCGGGATTGACCTCGTGTAACGGCAGCGGCCACAGGCGATCGGCAGCAAAGACGCCGCCCCACAGCAGAAGTATCCCCCCCGCCAGCCACAGCCAGCGGGAGCGTGTCCATTTCCGATACTGCACGTTACGGTACGACGATCAGTGGGCCACTGGCCGCACCCGTTGCCCGCCACTGCGGCACATACATCGATTCCACCAGCGGTACGGGCACCGCATAGGTTCCCGGCGTGACGGCGCGGGCCAGATAGACCAGCGTCACCGGCTGGCCTTCATTGACCGGCACGGCGGCGACAAAGTGATCGTCGCGGAACTCCATATGCTGAATATCGGCCTGCTGCATCTGGCTGAGCAGATTTTGCACCTCGCTGCCGCTCTCCTGCAGGCTGGCGCTGCTGCTGGCGAGGTTCTGGTTTTCCAGCTCCAGCCCGGCAGGCAACAGGTCAACCACCAGCGCATCCGGCACGTTCTGGCTGGCAGTGACGTTCAGCCAGACCAGCACCAGCTCACCGCTCTTCAGGGAAGAAAGTGATTTGCTGCTGCCATCGGTCGCCAGAACCTGACGTTCGATTTTCAGGACGTTAGAAGCAGGCTGCGGCGCGTATTGCGGATAGCCGCTGCTGTCCAGGCGCACCCACAGCGGCGCAGTGCCGGTATTGGTGACCTGCAGGGCAGACAGCTGGTCGGCGTTGAGGTTCTGCACCTGCGGTTTGTCACCCTTGAGGTTGCCGTCCGCCAGCGATGTCGTGGCCTGCCACGCCCCGGAGAGGTTCTGCAGGGAACGACCCGCCAGGAACAGGGCATTGCTCTCCTGAGTAGAGAGCCAGCGCTGGCTGAACGCCTGCTGAGACAGGATGTTCAACAGCGTGCTCTGCGCATCCGGCAGCAGGTTGTACTCTTCCAGCAGGCTGAGCATCATCGCGTTATCACGCAGCGGGCTGCCGTAATCGGCCATCCAGCTCTGCGTGTCGCTGCGCGGCGTTTTGATGGCCAGATCCAGCGCCTGTTGGCTGCGCGGCGCATCGCCCATCAGCTTCAGGGCCAGCCCCAGCTGCATCAGCGGCAGGCCCGATTTTGCCTGGGCGCGACGCTCCCAGATTTCGCGCAGTGCCCCGAGAGGCGCTTTCTGCTGGCGCGCCAGCACCAGCGCGGCATAGGCCTGGATCGCAAACCTGCTGGCCTGGGTGTCTTCGCTGTAGCGGACCGCCATCATGCCCGGATCCTGCAGGTAGCGCAGCAGGCGGTTGTTGGCATTGTTAACGGCATCCGCCGGCACGCTGTAGCCCTGCTCGCCTGCGCGCACCAGGAAATCGGTGACGTAGGCGGTGAGCCAGTACTCTTCCGGACCGTTTTTATCCCACAGGGCAAAACCGCCGTCGGTACGCTGCATCTGCAGCAGACGAGAGATGCCGATCTCAATGGCGGCCCGGCGCTTCTCGTCGCTGTCGCCCTTAATGCCCAGCGCGCTCAGTTGGGCGGCACTGGTATAGAGCGAAGGGAACAGGCCGCTGGTGGTCTGCTCCAGACAGCCATACGGATAGGCCTGCAGTTCACGAATGTAACGGGCCAGATTGAGCGGCGGCTTGCCGCTAAGCAGAAGCTGCCCCTGCAACGTCAGCGGAGAGAAATTAGCGAGATGCTGTTCCGGTGCGTGCCAGCTTTCACCCGGTTTGAGCATCGTACCGCTGTTCACCGTCTGCGCCGGGAACGCCGGACGCACGCCGATTTTCCAGCTCTTCTGCTGCGGCGCAAAGGTTTCGCCGGGAAGCGTCAGGCCGCTCACCTGGGCAGCGATTTCGCCGTCGCCGTAACCATCAAGCGCCCGCACCGGAATAAACAACGTCGAGCGCTGACCGGGCGCCAGCTGTACCGGCTGCGGCTGAGCCCCTTCCAGCGCCAGATTACCGCCTGCGGTCAGGGTCACGTTCAGGGTCTGCGGTTTATCGGTAAGGTTGGTCAGATCCAGCGTCAACCGGGCGTTATCCCCGCTGGCCAGGAAGCGCGGGGTATTCAGCTCGGTAATGACGGGCGCGGCCACAATCACTTTGTTCTCACTGCTGCCAAAATCGTCATCGGTCCAGGCCTGAGCCATCAGACGCAGCTCGCCGTTAAAGTCGCCGATTGGCAACGAAACGGTGCCCTCGCCGTTGGCGTCCAGCTCTACCGGCTGCGCCTGCTGGGCGATGATGGTGACATGGTTAACCGGCGGTTTGCCGCCACGCTTGAGTTCATCGCCATCGCCGCCAAAACGCAGCGACGCCAGACGCCCCTGGCCTTCAATCACCTGGCCGTAGATATCGTAGATGTCCGCGCCGTAGCGCTTCTGTCCAAAGAATGCCTGCCACGGATCGGGGGTCACGTAATCGGTAATGTTAAGTACACCGCTGTCCACCGCCGAGACCAGCACGTTGATTTTCTGCGGAGTCGCCCCCTCTTTCACGCTGGCCTTCACTTTGACCGCCAGCGTCTGGTTTGGCCGCATTTTCTGCGGGTTATCGAGCGCAATGCTCAGACGACGGCTCTCATCGCCCATCGGCAGATGCAGCAAGCCTACCGCGCGTTTTGGCGTGGCCGATCTGGATTTATCGCCAGGACGCACCACCAGCGTGGAGAGATAGAGATCGTGACGTCTCCAGTTTTTATCCACCGGGATGGTCATATCCAGCCCTTCAGCCGGGACGTCGATCTCCTTCCACCACAGCGGCCCTTCGCTGGATTCGATCATCGCATAGCCCTTCCCTGCCGCCGGGGCAGCGATGTGCAGCTTGATGGTATCCCCGGGCTGATAGGCCGGTTTGTCCAGCTTCATGGTCACCCGGTCCGGGCGTGCCGCCCCGGTACCGTCACTGTTGTCCTGCCAGCTGTAGCCAGCCCAGAAGCGCACGCTGCTGACCGTCTCATCCGGGGCTTTCACCTCCAGACGATAGGAGCCCCACTCCACCGGGAAGCTCACTTTTCCGGTCTCGTCGGCGGCCAGATCCAGCGCCTGCTCACCCTCGATCAGATCTTTTTGATCGAACTGCGACTGCCAGCCTTCGCTCTCCGACCAGTTCCACGAGTAGTCGCGGCGCTCGCGGATCAGGCGAACCTGCAGGCCTGAGACCGCTTTTTTCGCCCCGCTGGCATCGGCATAAACAATATCGAACCCGGCCTGGCTGTTCTCCTCGACAATCGGTTGGTTGACGGTGGTATCGGTGCGGTAGTCATAGACCGCTTTGCTGGCGAACTGCGGACGGATGCCCGGCAGGGTCGCCGCCGGCCAGACAGCCTGTTCCGCCCGTCGGGTGACCGGTCGGCCACCGGATTCCAGCAGGCTGGCCTGCAAAACAACCTGCAGCGGAGAGTGGGTCTCTTTCCACTGGCTGTCGCTGCTCACCTGTCCACGCCCCTGCTCATTGAGAGTCAACTGCACCTCATCAAGACTGCGGCTCAGGTTCTCTTCGGCAATGTCCCCGAACTGGAAGCCCGGCAGGGCGGCTACGGCTTCCCGCAGCGGACGCAGGAAGAGCTGGCCCTGCAGGCTGTTGCCGTTGGCGGGCGCGCCGTAAAGGTAATATCCCACCACGTCGAAGGCCACAGGATCCTGCGGCGAAATCGGGGCTTTTTGCCCGGCGATATTCAGCGCCATGCGCTCCGGCATAAAGTCTTCAACATGAAAATCCCACATCCGCTGCTGGTTGTCGCCGGTACTGGCACGGACATGCCACATCCCGGTCTGCGCGCCGCTCTCAAGCGGGTAGTCAAAGCGGTAAAGACCGTTCGCAGGCTGGCTGACCACAGTGCGCGCCACCTGCCCGTCCGGGCGCAGTACCTCCAGCTTCACCGGCTGGTCAGGGAGCGGCTTGCCGTCGCTGTCGCGCAGCAGGCCGTTGAGGATCACCGTTTCGCCCGGGCGGTAGAGATCCCGCGGACCAAACATAAAGAACTGTTTAGTGAAGCCAGGGGCACCGGAGATGGCAAACTCCGCCAGATCCAGCGCCGGGAGGGTGAGGTCCAGCAGCGTGGTCTGCCCGTCCTTGCGGGCGAGAAGCAGCGCGGCCTCTTTGTCCGTCTGTAACGTTGCGTGGCCGTCGGCGTCGCTGGTGGCCTGCGCCAGGGTCTGCCCTTTATCGTTGAGCAGCTGCACCTCGATAGCCGACTGCGCCGCGCCGTTCTCCAGGCTCTGGGTAAAGATATCCAGCCGGTTATGGTAGCGGTGCGCAGAGAGGCCAATATCGCTGAGGGTAAACAGGGTCGCGGCATTGCTGTAGTTGTAATGCCCGGCCTGATTCATCACCGCGATATAGACGCCCGCCTGCTGTAGCGGCTTGATGTCCGCCAGCGGCAGGAGCAGTTTTTCACGCGTATTGCGCGCCGGGTTAAGGTCGAAACGGCCGGTGTAGACCAGATCCGCCATCGTTAGCAGATTGTCGGATTCCCAGTTGGTGAGCGAGTTGCGGTACTCCCACTGGCTGACAAAGGCGGCTAAGGATTCGGGTTTGACCCGGTAGAAGTTCACATCGACGTTATTAACGTTCAGCGCCATCACCGGCAGCCCTTCCACCACCTTACCCGGCAACAGCGAGCCGCGGCTGGCGAAGCCCACGCTCGGTTCAATGTCGCGGGTCGTAATGGCTTTTTCGACGTCGCTACCAAAGGTACTTTTATTCAGCGCCAGCAGATCGCGCTCGACGGTGACCACCAGGTTGCGGTTCGGCTCCAGATGGCGCAGGCGCAGCTCTTTCAGGTTCGGCGCCAGCTCCCAGGCACCATCGACCTTGCCGCTTTTTTTATCGACCACGTGCACCGTGCGGGCGAAATCCTGCGCAGGATCGAGCGGCACCGAGAAGGTCAGCACCAGGGCGGCGGCACCGTCCAACTGGATCTCAGAGGCATCCAGCAGGGTCAGCGCTTTACCCTGGCTTTGCGCTGCCAGTTTCTCCAGCGTGGCGTTGTCCGGCTTTGCCGGCACAGAGGCAGACGCTGGCGTAGACGTGGAAGCGGTGGCTGTGGCTGTGGCGGGTGCCACGGAAGAGGTCTGGTCTTCACTGTCATCACAGCCGACAAGCGTGATGGTGGTAAGCAGCGCTATAGACAGCGCGGCAAGGCGAAACGGTTTCATCCTTTATCCCTGGCCTTGCGGGCCTGTTGGTCGTCGTCGGGTTAAGTATTATCCGCAAGTTTCATTAATACAAAAGCGTTGATTCCAATTCTGGACAACGCCTCGCAAAGTTTTCTGCACCGATAAAGATTCCGTTGCTGGCGCGATCACAGCGTTAAAGGTTACATGTAACCTTTAACGTCATTTGTTTTTAAAACAATAAGATAGCTGGATAACTCTCCGCTTGACCTGCTAATTTTAATGCTATGACGCACCCTGAGTGCGCGGTTCAATAAGAGAGAACGACATGAAACGAGCCGTGAATGCCCTACAAAATTTCGGAAAATCACTGTACGGACCGGTACTTATCCTGCCGATTGTCGGTCTTTTCATCGCTTTTGGTAATGTGTTGGGTAACGGTGCCCTTGCCGGGTATCTGCCCTTCCTCGGTAATCCGCTGATCCAGAGCATCGGCCAGCTGATTTCAAAATCTGCCGTCTCGGTGCTGGTGAACCTGGCGCTGGTATTTGCCGTGGGGATCCCCATTGGTCTGGCCACGCGTGACAAAGGTTACGCGGCGCTGATTGGCCTGGTGACCTTCGTGGTGTTTATCAACGCCATGAACGTGACCCTGAATCTGCAGGGCGCGCTGGCCCCGGCAGACCAGATGAAAGCCGCCGGACAGAGCATGGTGCTCGGCGTACAGGTGCTGGAGATGGGCGTGTTTGCCGGGATCCTCACCGGCGCGCTGTCGGGCTACCTGTATAACAAATACTCCGGGGTGCAGTTTAACGGCGCGATGGCGATCTACTCGGGGCACTGCTTCGTCGCCATCATTATGCTGCCGGTCTCGATGCTGCTCGGGGTGGTGATGAGCGAGCTGTGGCCGTTTGCCCAGCATGGAATCAGTACCATGGCCCTGGCCATCAAAGGATCAGGGGCGTTTGGTGTAGCCATTTACGGTTTCCTTGAGCGTATTCTGGTGCCGACCGGCCTGCACCATCTGGTCTATACCCCTTTCCTCTATACCGAACTGGGCGGTACCCAGGAGGTCTGCGGTGCAACCTACCACGGCGCGCGCAACATCTACTTTGCCGAGATGGCCTGCCCGGACGTGAAACAGCTCAGCAGCACCGCGGTGTGGGATGCCCGCGGCATCAGCAAGATGTTTGGCCTGCCTGCCGCCGCGCTGGCAATGTATGTCACCGCTAAACCGGAGCGTAAAGCCGCGGCGAAAGCGATTCTGATCCCGGCCGCGCTCACCTCCCTGCTGGTGGGGGTGACCGAGCCGATTGAGTTCTCCTTCCTGTTCGTCGCCCCGCTGCTGTTTGTGGTGCACGCGGTGCTGACCGGGATCGGCATGATGCTCTTTTATCTGCTGGGCGTTCACGCCATCGGGGCCAACGGCATCATCGATTTCATTCTTTATAACCTGCCGCTGGGCACCGAAAAATCCAACTGGCCGATGTACATCCTGGTCGGGCTGATCATGTTCGCCCTTTACTTCGTCATCTTCCGCTTCCTGATCCTGCATTTCCGCATGAAGACACCAGGGCGTGAAGAGGAGGATCAGGAGACCCGTCTGTACAGCAAGCAGGAGTACCAGGCGAAAGGCAGCAATGATGGTCTGGGCGAGGCGATTGTCGTCGGCCTCGGCGGACGTGAAAACATCGAAGTGGTGGATAACTGCTACACCCGCCTGCGCGTCACGGTGAAAGACGTTGCCATCATCGACGAGCCGCGGCTCAAGGCGACGGGCGCGAAAGGCATTATCAAGCAAGGTAACAACGTTCAGGTGGTCTACGGGCTGCATGTCAAAAAAATGCGAGAAGCGGTCGAGACGGTTCTCTGAAGGAGATAAACATGATTACCCCCCCATTTATTCTCTCTATCGCCGGTGGTGGCAGCACCTATACGCCCGGGATTGTGAAAAGCCTGATGGTGCAGCTGGATAAATTCCCGCTGGCGGAAATTCGCCTCTACGACATTGATGCCGCGCGGCAGAACACCATCGCCCCGGTGGTGGAGAAGGTGATTCGCGATCACAGCCAGAGCATCAAATTTACCGTCACCAGCGACCCGGAAGTGGCGTTCAGCGGGGCTCATTTCGTCTTCGCCCAGATGCGCGTCGGCCAGTACAAAATGCGCGAGCAGGATGAGAAGATCCCCCTGCGTCACGGTGTCGTCGGCCAGGAGACCTGCGGCCCGGGCGGGCTGGCATACGGCCTGCGCACCATCCTGCCGATGGTTGAGCTGATCGACATGGTTGACCGCTACGCCCATGAGAAGGCGTGGATCGTTAACTACTCCAACCCGGCGGCCATCGTCGCCGAGGGCGTGCGCCGTCTGCGCCCGGAGGCGCGCGTGCTGAACATTTGCGATATGCCGGTGGCGGCGATGCGTAACATGGGGGCCATTCTGGGGGTGGATCGCCACAAGCTGGAGGTGGACTACTTCGGCCTGAACCATTTCGGCTGGTTTACCCGCGTGCTGGTGGATGGCGAAGATAAATTGCCGGAACTGCGCCGCCATGTCGCGAAATTTGGTCTGCTGACCGAAGATGCGGCCAAAACCGACCCGCAGCACTCGGATCCGTCGTGGGTGAAAACCTGGCGCAACATCAAGCCGATCATGGATAACTTCCCGGAATATCTGCCGAACCCGTATCTGCAGTACTACCTGATGCCGAATCAGATCGTTGAGCATCAGAACCCGGACTATACCCGCGCCAACGAAGTGATGAACGGTCGCGAGAAAAAGCTCTTTGCCGCCGCCGAAGAGTATAAACAGACCGGCATCCTGCCGGATGCGTTCCACGTCGGGGTGCACGGCGAGTTTATCGTGGATGTGGCCCGTTCGCTGGCGTTTAACCTGCGCCAGCGCCACCTGGTGATGGTGGAAAACCGGGGGGCGATCGTCAACCTGCCTTACGACGCGATGGTCGAGGTCCCGGCCTATATCACAAGCGAAGGGCCAGAGCCGATCCGCATCGGCCAGGTCCCGCTGTTCCATCAGACTCTGCTGCAACAGCAGCTGGCGTCCGAGCAGCTGCTGGTGGAAGCCACCATCGAAGGCAGCTACGAGAAAGCATTGCAGGCATTCACCCTGAACCGCACCGTGCCGACCATGGAACACGCAAAAGCGATTCTGGATGAGATGATTGAGGCCAACCGGGAATACTGGCCGGCGCTGCAAAAAGCCTGGCAGGATGGGGAAGCGGTGAAAAAATAAGGGCTTGCTCGCGAGTTGAACGTGGTTCGCTTGTCGGTGTCAGAAAAAACACCGACAATCCATCAATGGATTCATTAATGGAGGCACCCATGTCCACCTCATATTTTGTCGCAGCCGAGTGGCTGATTGAGCACAGTGACGACCCTGAAGTCCAGATCCTCGACGCGCGCATGGCGCCGCCAGGCCAGGAGCATCGTGACGTTCCCGCGGAATACCGCGCCGGGCATCTGCCGGGTGCGGTATTTTTTGATATCGAAGCCCTCTCCGATCACACCTCTCCCCTGCCGCACATGATGCCACGTCCGGAAGCCTTTGCCGTGGCGATGCGCGAGCTGGGCGTTAGCAGCGACAAGCATCTGGTGATTTACGATGAAGGGAATCTCTTCTCCGCCCCACGCGCGTGGTGGATGCTGAAAACCTTCGGCGTGGAAAAGGTGTCGATTCTGGCGGGCGGTCTTACCGGCTGGCAGCGGGCTGAGTTACCGCTCCAGCAGGGCGATGTCTCCCTGCCGGATGGCGATTTTGACGCCACCTTCGATGCCGGAGCGGTCAAGCGCGTCACCGACGTGCTGCTGGCAAGTCACGAGCAGACGGCGCAGATTGTCGATGCCCGCCCTGCCCCGCGCTTTAACGCCGAAGCCGACGAGCCGCGTCCGGGCCTTAAGCGCGGCCATATCCCCGGCGCGCGTAACGTGCCCTGGGGCGATCTGGTGTTTGAGGGTGAACTGAAAACCACCGACGAGCTGCGGGAGATTTTCTCTCGTCAGGGGGTGGATCTGCATCAGCCGATCGTCGCCAGCTGCGGCTCCGGCGTGACCGCCTGCGTGGTTATTCTGGCGCTGGCGACCCTCGGCAAAACCGACGTCACGCTGTACGACGGCGCGTGGAGCGAATGGGGTGCCCGGGACGATCTGCCGGTTGAACCGACCCCATAATGGATAATCGCCTGGCGACACTGTTAACGCGCGGGGAGTCTCTGACCCGCGCAGAGTATCGCGTGCTGGCCCATCTCACCGAGCATCCCCTGCTGGTGGGCCACATTCGGGTGCGGGAGCTGGCGCAGGCGACCTTTGTCTCCACCGCCACCATTATGCGCCTGTGCCGCAAGCTGGGGTTTAGCGGCTTTAGCGAGTTCATCTGGCACTGCAAGCAGCTGCTGAGCGATACCCCGCACATCGCCGCTGAAACCCGGCAGCCCGATGAATTACCCGCGCTGTTTAATCAGTTTATCGCTAACTATCAGCAGACCTTTCAGTGGGCCACGGCGGAGAAACGCCGCCGGTTTGCCGAGCTGCTGCGCGACAAGGAGAGCTTCTTTCTCTACGGCGCGGGGTTTTCCTATCTGTTTGCCGAATACCTGACCAAGAAGTTACAGGTGCTGGGCAAGACGGCGTTTATCTCCGGCCCTGGCGACAGCCGCAATATCTTTCTCAGCAATGCCTCGCGCTACCAGGTGTTCATCGCGGTTTCGCGCAGCGGGGAAACGGAGCAGGTGCTGGATAAGGTGCGGATCGCGCAGAACGTGGGGATGACGGTGGTGGCCTTTACCCGGGCGTCGGCGAATAGCCTGGCGGGGATGGCGGATCTGCATTTTGCGCTGTACGACGAAGCGGTGCATTTCGCCGCCGAAGCCGCAGGAGTAACCTCGTTTGAGTCGAACCTGGTGCTGCTGATGGATTTACTGTTGCTGGAAGCAACGGGGTGAAGGCTCACCCCGCAAGGGCTCAGATAATACGGTTGTTTTTGAAATCGCGCAGGAAGCCACCCCAGCGGCGCTCATAGAACGGCGTGATGTGCTCGGTGATAAAGTGGCTGATGCCCTTCTCGCCTTTTACGACCCGGCAGATATCGATCGGCTCGTCACCCGGCAGGGTGTCGGTCGCCACGCTGCCCGCGGCCTGAATGATGTCATCGATTTCACCATCCGCCTCAATGCCAATCAGCAGCACCGGCTGTTCGTCGGCCTGCTCTTTGATCGAGCAGAGAAACGCCCGTTTCACCGGTTTGATGGTCTGGAAAAGCGTGGTCAGAGAGTCGATCATCTGCGCCGGTGGCTCGGCCACTTCCGACAGCAGCAGCGACTCACCGCCCTCCAGCACCTCCTGGGTGCTGAGCGGGTTGCCCTCTTCGCCAATCAGATGGCTGATTTCGCGCGGGGTGAACTCTTTCCCGGTCGGCAGTTTGGCGTTCAGAAACAGGGTTTCGCCCAGCGTCATCTCAAACAGGGTGCGTACCGGCATCACCACGAAGGCCTGCTCATCTTCTACCGCTTCCTGTAAGGCTTCCAGCGAGGAGAAGAACGGGATCACCGAGGTACCGTCGTCCTTTTCCCAGTGCAGCAGATCCAGTGCACTGTCCTCAACAACCTGCTCACCTTCCGCCGCAGTGCCTGGCACCCAGACGGTGGACTCCAGCAGCGTGCGGAAGAATGCCGGACGATGGGCAGGCTCGGTGGCCGCTTTCTCCAGCAGGATTTCTAATTCGTTTTTGGTTTCTGACATAGACTCACTACTTCAAAAATGCCGGGTGGCGCTTCGCTTACCCGGCCTACAAAACCCGTAGGCCCGCGCAAGCGCAGCGCCGCCGGGCAAGCCAATTACTCAGCCGTCAGCAGGTTCGCTACGGTACGCACGCCCAGACCGGTTGCGCCAGCAGACCACTGCTCGACTGCCGCTTTGCGGTAGGTGGCGGAGCAGTCAATGTGCAGCCAGCCTTCGCGGTAGTTCTCAACAAAGTGAGACAGGAAACCTGCTGCAGTGCTTGCACCCGCCGGGTACGCCGCGCTGGCGGTATTGTTCAGTTCGGCAAAGTTTGACGGCAGCTGGCTGCGGTGGAACTCGGCCAGCGGCAGGCGCCAGAACGGTTCGTTCTCGGCGGCGGCGCTCGCCAGCAGTCGGGCAGCCAGCTTGTCGTCGAAGCTGAACAGCGCGTGGTAGTCATTGCCCAACGCGGTTTTCGCCGCACCGGTCAGGGTTGCCATGTCGATAATCAGCTCGGGTTTCTGCGCGGAAGCGTCAATCAGGCCATCCGCCAGCACCAGACGGCCTTCGGCGTCGGTGTTCATCACTTCGACGTTCTTGCCGTTACGGTAGCGAATGATGTCGCCCAGCTTGAAGGCGTTACCGCTCACCATGTTATCCGCACAGCACAGATACAGCTTCACGCGCTTGTTCAGGCCGCGGGTGATGGCAAAAGCCAGCGCGCCGGTAATGGTAGCCGCGCCGCCCATGTCGGACTTCATCGAGTCCATGAACGCGCTCTGCTTCAGGCTGTAACCGCCGGTATCAAAGGTAATGCCTTTCCCGACCAGGCAGGCGAATACCGGGGCCGCTTTATCACCGGTTGGATTGTAATCCAGCGCCAGCAGCACCGGAGGACGCTCAGAGCCGCGACCGACGGTGTGGATGCCCATGTAGTTCTGCTCGCGCAGATCTTCACCTTTGGTGATGCGATAAGACATCTTGTCGCCAGCGACGTTGCTCAGCAGATCCACCGCGCGCTGCGCCAGCTGTTCCGGGCCCAGCTCTTCCGCCGGGGCGTTAATGGTGTCGCGTACCCAGTCGATAATTTTCAGGCGGCTTTCCAGCTCTGTTTGACCGGCTTCGTCGAGGTTGGCCCACTCAATTTTACGGGTGCCTTTCGGACCTTTGTAGCCTGCCCAGAATGCCCAGCTGCGATCGGTGTCCCAGCCTTCGCCATCGAGGGAGACATGCTTAATGCCCAGGCCGTCAATTTTACGCGCCGCGCGCTGGATCAGAGCTAAATCGTCACTGCCGTTCAGGTGCAGGGTAACACCGTCATTGTTGATGCTGTAAGTGGCTTTTTCACCCCAGCGCGCATCGGCAGGCTGAGTAGAGAGCGTAATCTTCATCGCTTCGGTCATTTTTATTTATCCTTATTAGCAACAAGCAAACGGGCCGCCTGAAGGCAGCCCGTTACGTTTTTATTCTGCTTCGTCTAACCAGACTAGCAGAATCGCCTCCAGAACTTTTTCATTGGATGCGTTAGGATCGTCGTCAAACTCTTCCAGATCGCAAATCCACTGATGCATATCGGTGAAGCGTACGGTCTTCGGATCGAGATCCGGGTTGGCGTCGTACAGCGCCTCGCCGATTTCACGGCTGTCTGTCCACTTCAGTCCCATATTAATGCTCGCGTGCGTGGTTAAGCGTATAACGCGGAAGTTCGACCACCAGATCTTCATCGGTGACGCGCGCCTGACAGCTCAGACGGCTTTCCGGCTCCAGACCCCATGCTTTATCCAGCATGTCGTCTTCATCTTCTGTGCTCTCCGCAAGAGAGTCAAACCCCTCGCGAACGATGCAGTGGCAGGTCGTGCAGGCACAGGATTTTTCACAGGCGTGTTCCACTTCGATACCGTTACGCAGGGCAACGTTAAGGATGGTTTCGCCGGTCTCAGCTTCCAGAACTGCACCATCCGGACAGAGGTCCGCATGAGGCAAAATAACAATCTTTGGCATATTAAACCTCGTCCACGGAGTGGCCTTTCAGCGCGGTACGGACAGACTGGTCCATACGGCGAGCAGCGAACTCCTGGGTTTGTTTATCAACGTTTTTAATCGCTTGTTCTATGGCGTCAGCGTCATTGCCGTCCGCAACCGCGCTTAACTGCGCGACGGCGTCGTCAATGGCCTGACGTTCAGCGGCGCTTAACAGCGCGGCATCAGCAGTGAGTGCGCTGTTCAGGCTTTCCAGCACGCGTGCGGCTTCGACTTTCTGTTCGGCCAGCATACGCGCCTTCACATCCTGCGCAGCAAAACTCATTGAGTCCTGAATCATGGTGGCGATCTCATTATCGGTCAGGCCGTAGGACGGCTTCACCTGGATAGAGGATTCGACACCGGTCGATTTTTCCATCGCCGTGACGCTCAGCAGGCCGTCAGCATCCACCTGGAAGGTGACGCGAATATGCGCCCCACCCGCAGGCAACGCCGGAATGCCTCGCAGCGCGAAACGCGCCAGCGAGCGGCAGTCCTGGACCAGCTCGCGCTCGCCCTGCAGGACGTGGATCGACATCGCGGTCTGGCCGTCTTTGAAGGTGGTAAACTCCTGCGCACGCGCCACCGGAATGGTGGTGTTACGCGGGATCACCTTCTCGACCAGGCCACCCATGGTCTCTAAACCGAGGGAGAGCGGGATCACGTCCAGCAGCAGCATTTCGCTGTCCGGCTTGTTGCCGACCAGGATATCGGCCTGAATGGCGGCGCCAATGGCAACCACTTTATCCGGGTCGATGGAGGTTAACGGCGTGCGGCCAAAGAATTCGCCCACCCGCTCACGCACCAGCGGCACGCGGGTTGAACCGCCAACCATCACCACTTCCAGCACCTCTTGCGCCTCGACGCCCGCATCTTTCAACGCGCGGCGGCAGGCCAGCAGAGTGCGCTTCACCAGCGGGGCGATCAGTTCATTGAACTGCTCACGGCTGATATCGCCTTTCCAGCCGCCTACCTCAACGGTAACGGAGGCGGCATCGCTGAGGGCGATTTTGGCGGCCGTGGCGGCGTCCAGCACCTGACGTTGCAGGCGCGCGTCGCTGCGATCGGTAATGCCTGCCTGCTCAAGGATGTGATCCGCCAGCAGATGGTCAAAGTCGTCGCCGCCGAGGGCAGAGTCGCCGCCGGTGGCCAGGACTTCAAACACGCCGCGGCTCAGGCGCAGAATGGAAATATCAAAGGTACCGCCGCCGAGATCGAAGACCGCAATCACCCCTTCCTGACCGGAGTCGAGGCCATAGGCAATGGCGGCCGCGGTCGGCTCGTTGAGCAGACGCAGCACGTGCAGGCCCGCCAGACGCGCGGCGTCTTTGGTGCCCTGACGCTGGGCGTCATCGAAATAGGCCGGAACGGTGATCACCACGCCATCCAGCTCGCCTTCCAGCGTCGCGGTTGCGCGGGCGGCCAGCGCCTTAAGGATATCGGCAGAGACGCGGATCGGGTTCAGTAACCCCGCGGCGGTGGCGATCATCGGCAGGCCATTTTCACTGGCCTGAAGCTGATACGGCAGATGCGGGTAACGGCTCTGAATGTCTGCCAACGAGCGGCCCATCATACGTTTTACCGAGCTGATGGTGTTGGCCGGATCCTGGGCCGCGTTGGTGCGGGCGTCATAGCCCACGCTGTGGCCCTGAGGCTGATAGTGGACCACAGACGGCAGCAGGTGTTGACCCTGGGCATCCGCCAGCGTCTCCGCCTGGCCGCTGCGCACGGTCGCCACCAGCGAGTTGGTGGTGCCTAAGTCGATGCCTACCGCCAGACGACGCTGGTGCGGTGCGGCACTTAAGCCCGGCTCACTAATTTGTAATAAGGCCATAATTGCTTCCGAAATTAAAAATCGAGCAGCTTTTCTTCGAGTTGTTCAGCACTGCTTCGCAGTTTATCGAGAAAACGCAGCTTGCGAACGCTGTCCGCTGCCACGTCCCACGTCTCGTGATTCAATTGGTCAACCATCTGCTGATGGCGGGTATCGAACATCCCTTTTACGCGCTTAATAAAGGTTTCCAGACGGGCTTCGTCTTTGGCCTGTTCGATCTCATCCAGCTCTTCACGCAGCTCCAGCTGTTCCATCAGGAAGGCGGTGTCGCGGACGGTGTGTTGTTCACTGGAGAGATCAAACCCGTGGCGCGAAAGCAGATATTCTGCCCGGCTCAGCGGATTGCGCAGGGTTTGCCACGCCTGATTGATGGTCGCAGAGTGCTGCACCGCCGCCAGCTGTTCCGCCGGCGTGCCGCTGGCGAACTTGTCCGGATGATACTGACGTTGCAGATCCTGGAAACGGGCCGCCAGCGCCTGAGTATCAATTTCATACCCGGCTGGTAACCCAAAGAGGGTGAAGTAATCCATAACAATCTCAGGGTTAGCTGATTAAAGCAAACCCCACACACAGCCTGGCTGCGGTGGGGTTAACAGGTAGTACGCAATTAGACGTGGAAGCTTTCGCCGCAGCCGCACTCGTCTTTAACGTTCGGGTTGGTGAATTTAAACCCTTCGTTCAGGCCTTCTTTGACAAAGTCCAGCTGAGTGCCGTTCAGGAACTGCAGGCTTTTACCATCGACCACCACCTTCACGCCTTTGTCTTCGAACACGGTGTCTTCCGCCGCAGGTTCGTCAACAAATTCAAGTACATACGCCATACCGGAACAGCCGGAGGTGCGTACACCCAGTCGCAGGCCAAAGCCTTTGCCACGGTTTGCCAGGAAGGAGCTTACTCGCGCGGCAGCGCTGTCGCTAAGGGTAATCGACATAACAACCTCAACTAATTATTTTGCTTCACGTTTGCTTTTGTAATCCGCGATTGCAGCTTTAATCGCATCTTCCGCCAGGATAGAGCAGTGAATTTTCACCGGCGGCAGTTCGAGTTCGTCAGCAATATCGGTATTTTTAATCGCCTGCGCTTCGTCCAGGGACTTGCCCTTCACCCACTCGGTGACCAGGGAGCTGGAAGCGATTGCAGAACCGCAACCGTAGGTCTTGAAGCGCGCGTCTTCAATGATACCTTCATTGTTGACTTTAATCTGCAACTTCATCACGTCGCCACAGGCCGGTGCACCCACCATGCCGCTGCCCACGCTGTCGTCGCTGTTGTCGAAGGAGCCCACGTTACGTGGATTCTCGTAATGATCGATAACTTTTTCGCTGTAAGCCATGTTGAATTCTCCTTATAAACCGATTAGTGATGTGACCATTCAATGCTGTTCAGATCCACGCCTTCTTTGAACATTTCCCACAGTGGAGAAAGTTCACGCAGACGGCCAATGGAGTTGCGAACCAGTTTGATGGTGTAGTCAATCTCTTCATCGGTAGTGAAACGACCTAAAGAGAAACGGATAGAGCTGTGTGCCAGTTCGTCGGTCATGCCCAGCGCGCGCAGTACGTAGGACGGCTCCAGGCTTGCCGAAGTACAGGCAGAACCAGAAGAGACGGCCAGATCTTTCAGGGCCATGATCAGCGACTCGCCTTCAACATAGTTGAAGCTGACGTTGAGGATGTTCGGTGCGCCCTGCTCGAGATCGCCGTTCAGGTAGACTTCTTCCATATCTTTCACGCCTTCCCACAGACGGTTGCGCAGCGTACGCAGGCGCGCCATCTCGGTTTCCATCTCTTCTTTGGCGATTCGGTAGGCTTCACCCATACCCACGATCTGGTGAACAGGCAGCGTACCGGAACGCATACCGCGCTCGTGACCGCCGCCGTGCATCTGGGATTCAATACGGATACGTGGCTTACGACGCACGTACAGCGCGCCGATACCTTTCGGGCCATAGATTTTGTGACCGGAGAAGGACATCAGGTCCACTTTCAGCTGGCTCAGGTCGATAGGCAGTTTGCCCACGCTCTGGGTCGCATCCACGTGGTAGATGATACCGCGTGCACGGCACAGTTCGCCGATAGTGGCGATATCCTGTACCACGCCGATTTCGTTGTTCACGTGCATGATGGAGACCAGAATGGTGTCATCACGCATGGCCGCTTCGAGCTCTTTCAGGTCGATGATACCGTTGCGCTGCGGGGCAAGGTAGGTCACTTCAAACCCTTCACGCTCCAGCTGACGACAGGTGTCCAGCACGGCTTTGTGTTCGGTTTTGCTGGTGATGATGTGCTTGCCTTTTTTCTGATAGAAATTGGCCGCACCTTTGATCGCCAGGTTATCGGATTCGGTCGCGCCTGAGGTGAAAACAATCTCACGCGGGTCAGCGCCAACCAGCTCGGCAATCTGATTACGGGCGATATCGACCGCCTCTTCAGCATGCCAGCCAAAACGGTGGGAACGGGAAGCCGGGTTACCGAAGTTTCCGTCCAGGGTCAGACACTGCATCATTTTCTCGGCAACACGCGGGTCCACCGGCGTGGTTGCGGAGTAATCGAGATAGATAGGTAATTTCATTGCTCTTTAAACTCCGTACATCGCTTCAATGCAAGGAATCAGGCAACCGGCTGGATGTACGACCGAGTACACGGGGCAAGTGAATGCCCCGGCCTGATTCTGAAATACTTATTTTTTATTACGCGCGCAGTTTAACGTCGATAGCGTCTTGCGTGCGGGTATTACGCTGGGACTCGTGCGAGTGCTGACGACCGGAGACGTCCAGCACTTCCTGGTTGTTAACCAGTTCACCAATGGTGATGTTATTCAGGAAGCCGGTCAGACGGTCGCTCAGATCGCGCCACAGCGCGTGAGTCAGGCATTTATCGCCGCCCTGACAGCCGCCTTTACCCTGGCAACGGGTCGCGTCGACGGATTCGTCAACTGCGCTAATGACTTCACCAACGGCAATACTGCCCGCGTCTTTACCTAACAGATATCCGCCGCCAGGACCGCGGACGCTGGAAACCAGGCCATTTTTACGCAGTCGGGAGAACAGCTGTTCCAGATAAGAGAGGGAAATTCCCTGACGTTCAGAAATATCAGCCAACGGTACCGGGCCCGATTCGGAGTTGAGCGCAACGTCCAGCATCGCGGTCACGGCATAACGCCCTTTAGATGTCAGTCTCATGTCTTACTTAACCTCAAACTCGCCCCTGCCCGGGGTTTTTATTGTAAAGTGGGGGTATTGCATAGCAGGGCCAAGTCTGACATTCCCGACTAAATTGGTCAACTATTTACTTGACTGTTTTAGTCAGGTATTTAACCTTCTGTGCGCTCAACGGTTTTGCCGGGTGGCGCTTCGCTTACGTGCGGCCTGATGCCCTCACCCCGGCCCTCTCCCACGGGGAGAGGGGGACACAAACGGCACTACTCTTTATGCTTCTGCTCAATCGACGCCAGAATACCGCGCAGGATGTTCAGCTCCTGGCTTTCCGGACGTGCGCGGGTAAAGAGGCGGCGCAGTCGGTTCATCACCTGCCCCGGATGGCCGGCGCGGATAAAGCCGGTGGCGAGCAGGGTCTGCTCAAGATGCCCATAGAAACGCTCGAGGTCATCCACCAGCGGATACGGGGTCTCTTCTGGTGCCGCGTAAGTCTCTTTCTCCTGCGTTGCCAGCCACGCCATCCGCACTTCGTAGGCAATAACCTGCACGGCCATCGCCAGGTTCAGCGAGCTGTACTCCGGGTTGGCGGCAATGGCGACGTGATAATGGCACTTCTGCAGTTCATCGTTGGTCAGCCCTACACGCTCGCGGCCAAACACCAGCGCCACCGGGGCATGCTGGCCTTCGGAAACGCTTTTCAGCCCGCATTCACGCGGATCGAGCATCGGCCACGGCAGGGTGCGCGAACGCGCGCTGGTGCCGACCACCAGGCTGCAGCCAGCTAAGGCTTCATCCAGGGTATCGACGATCTGCGCGTTGCCAATCACGTCGCTGGCACCTGCGGCGAGGGCGATGGCCTGGGAGTCAGGTTTGACCAGCGGGTTAACCAGCCAGAGATTGGTTAAGCCCATGGTTTTCATAGCACGGGCCACGGAGCCCATATTGCCGGTATGCGATGTTTCGACCAGCACGATTCGGATATTTTGCAGCATAATTTTTCTGAGTCTGGAGAATATTCGGTGATGTTATCATAAACGGAAGACATATTCCGATCCCGCTGGTATACTCTGCGCCGTTTTCGTATCCCCGTTCTTTAACATCCAGTGAGAGTAACCGATGCAACATCCTATGTTGACCATCGCCGTGCGCGCAGCGCGCAAGGCGGGTAATGTAATTGCCAAACACTACGAGACCCCAGATTCCGTAGAAACCAGCCAGAAAGGCAGCAATGACTTTGTGACTAACGTCGATAAAGCCGCAGAAGCGATTATTATCGAAACCATTCGCAAATCTTACCCGCAGCACACCATCATCACCGAAGAAAGCGGTGAGCATGCAGGCGAAGATCAGGATGTTCAGTGGGTTATCGATCCTCTGGATGGCACCACCAACTTCGTTAAACGTCTGCCACATTTCGCTGTTTCTATCGCCGTACGCATCAAAGGCCGTACTGAAGTCGCGGTGGTTTACGATCCAATGCGTAACGAACTCTTCACTGCAACCCGTGGTCAGGGCGCACAGCTGAACGGCTACCGTCTGCGCGGCACCAACGCTCGCGATCTCGACGGCACTATCCTGGCGACCGGTTTCCCGTTCAAAGCTAAACAGCACGCCCCTGCCTACATGAAAATCCTGGGCAAACTGTTCACCGAATGCGCTGACTTCCGCCGCACCGGTTCCGCTGCGCTGGACCTGGCCTACGTTGCCGCGGGCCGCGTTGATGGTTACTTTGAAATTGGCCTGAAGCCGTGGGACTTCGCTGCTGGCGAACTGATTGCCCGTGAAGCGGGTGCGCTGGTGTGTGATTTCACCGGTGGCCACAACTACATGCTGTCTGGCAACATCGTTGCAGGTAACCCACGCGTGGTGAAAGCGATGCTGGCAAACATGCGTGACGAACTGAGTGAAGCGCTGAAGCGTTAATTCCCGATAACCGCACCGCGCGGTTCCCTCTCCCTGTGGGAGAGGGTTAGGGTGAGGGCATCAGGCCGCACCCAATTAAAACGGCCGCATCCCCCTGCCCGCCGGCACCGCACTGACCCACATCATCACCGCCGCCACCAGCAACACGACCCCACCGGCTAATGCCAGGGTTGTCCATCCGATCTGTCGCCACAGCACCGGCGCTCTATTGCCGCTGAGCCTGACCGCCAGCTGACGAAAACCGTGCACCAGCAGCGCCAGGGAAGAGATAGTTAATCCCGTTCCCGCCGCCATCGCCAGCGCCGAGGCCACGCCCCAGCTGAACACGCCGATCACCTTACTGAACAGCAGCACCATGATCGCCCCGGAACAGGGTCGCATGCCCATCGACAGAATAATCATCGTCCGCGCCCGCCAGTCGTCCGCGCGCTGGATCTGCGTCGGGCTCGGCAGATGCTGATGGCCGCAGCCGCAGCTGGCATCGTGAACGTGATGCGGGGTAAAGGCTTTGAAGGTCGGTTTACGCAGCAGGGCGCGCAGTTTTTTCAACGCCCGCCAGCAGAGCATCAGCCCCAGCATGCCCACCAGGGCATAGCTTGCCTTCTCCAGCCAGAAGCTGCTCATGTGCAGATCCCGCGCCGGGAGCTGCAGCAGGGTTAACACCCCCATCACCAGGGCGATCGCCACAACTCCCTGTAATAACGAGGAGGCCAGGGTTAAACCGATGCTCGATTTCAGCTTTGAGGGATGGGTGGCAAGCCAGGTGGCGATGACGATCTTGCCGTGGCCCGGCCCCAGGGCGTGCAATACGCCGTATAAAAAGCTGAATATCAGCAGCGATCCGCCCGCCGCCGTCGGGTTATCGGCCACCGCCTTCAGCAGGCCGCTCATCTGCTGGTTGACGTCCCGCTGCCAGAGAATGCTCTGGCGCATCACCTGCGGCCACGCCTGCCAGAGCCAGACGCTCCCCGCCACCATCGCGACCAGAAACAGCCCCAGCGGCCAGAGATCCCACCCGCGTCGCGCACGAACTACTGACATTGCAGGGTCACTGTCTGGGCAAACTGTTTGCCGAGATCCATGTCTTCCGGGGGCGCGTCGTCTTTATCCAGCGAGCTGGCAAAGTTGAGCGTCTCATCGCTGGGCTCCGGGGTGTCCACGCTGATGGAACAGCTTTTTTGCAGCCCGGCAGGCAGCGACACATCGTCATCCTCGGCGTAGCTCATGTCCACGTAGTAGGAGGGATCGAAGGTGGAGAAGGTGTATTTCTGTCCGGCCAGCGGCTGCGGCTCCGCCAGCGGCAGGATAAAGGTCAGCACCGCCTGATGCTCCTGACGGGTCATGCCGTACTGGGTGGGGCGATTGAGGAATTTCACCTTCTGCCCGTCATGCCAGAACTCTGTGAAGTAGTGCTGACCGAGCACGTTAGCCATCACTTCCGCCGCCAGCTTTTTCCAGATCTCGTCCCCCGGCTTTGCGTTTCCGGCATCGTACAGCAGATCGGCGGAGGTCAGCTCATCCATCGCCCAGCGCATCTTCAGCCCGGTAAGCTGGTTATCTTTCACCATGAGCTGCGTTTTCAGGGTGATAAAGCTGTGAGGGTGCGCGGCGGCGGCAAAAGACAAAACCGCCAAAAAAAGCGTTGCTGCGCTGCGTTTCACTGTTTGCATCTCATCCTCACGTCAAAAATTCTGTGATGTTCACCCGCATTCCTGAAGGAAAGCCCGGCATCCTGTGCTACGGGGTACATCCTTTAGCTATTCTTATCAAACACCCTACCTGGAACCCGACAGATGATGACGACTCTCGAAATGCCATCTGCACTTTCCAGTTCGCAGCGCCGCTGCCAGGTTCTGTTGATGCTCTATGTGCCGGGCTTTCGCGCTACCCTGCAAAGCATCAGTGAAATCAATGGAGTCGATGATGCCCTCTGCCGGCAGGATATCGACGAGATGCGCATGGAGATCCAGCGCTATCACCAGCTCGACATTGCGACACAGCATGATGGCTGCTACCTGCTGGAAGGTAGCCACCTGAACCAACGTTTATGCCTGCTGCACTGGTTGCGCAGGGCGTTACGCCTCTGCCCCCACTTTGTCGCGCAGCAGTTTACCCCATCTCTGAAAATCGCGCTAAAGCAGCTCGGCATTGCCCGCACTTTATATGATGATACCAACCTGCGGGCGCTGATTAATTTTTGCTCCCGCCGCCTGCAGCGCCAGTTTGAATGCCGGGACACGCAGTTTTTGCAGCTTTATCTGCAGTACTGTCTGCTCCAGCACCAGCTCGGCCAGAGCCCGGCATTTTCGGTGGTTCAGCGCAACTGGACCCAGTCACGCAGCGAATATCTGATGGCGCAGGAGATTGTGCGCCACTGGCAGCGCCGCGTGGCGCTGGCACCTAACGCCGATGAACAGCCGTTTCTGGCGCTGCTGTTTATGATGCTCCGTACGCCGGATCCCCTGCGCGATGCGCATCAGGAAGATGACCGTCTGCGCCGCACCATCACCCGCATGATCGCCCGCTTTCATGGACAAACCGGGATGCAGTTCAGCGACGAGCAGGGGCTGATTGACCAGCTCTATATTCATCTGGCCCAGGCCCTGGACCGCTCGCTGTTTGGTATTGGCATCGACAACAGCCTGCCCGAGGAGATCCACCGCCTCTATCCGCGTCTGATGCGTACCACCCGGGAGGTGCTGTTTGAGCTGGAGGCAGAGTTTGGCCTGCGCTTCTCCGAGGAGGAGTCGAGCCTGGTGGCGGTGATCTTCGGCGCCTGGCTGATGCAGGAGAGCGATCTGCATGAAAAGCAGGTGGTGTTACTGACCGGAGAGGATAAAGCCTGCGAAGAGCTGATTGAGCAGCAGCTGCGGGAGCTGACCCTGCTGCCGCTGAACATTCGTTATGTGACGTTACAGGCCTTTCAGAAGGAGGGAGCCCCGCGCGAGGCCGCCCTGGTGGTCACCCCCTATACCACCGCCCTGCCGCTGTTCTCGCCGCCGCTCATCCACGCCGTCGAGGCGTTGAATGCGCAGCAGCAGGAACATATTCGCGCCATGCTGGAGTCTTAGCGCGCTGCCACCCGCGGACGCAGCACGATCGCGGGCAGCGCTACCAGCGCCATCACCCAGAACACGCCGTGGCCGAGATGCTGGTACAGGAAACCGGCAAACACCGTCATGATCGCAATACTGCCGCCCATCGCCACCGCCGAGTAGACCGCCTGCAGGCGGATCACATCGCCGCCTTCACGCGCCGAGATATAGCGCATCGCTGCCAGGTGGCACACCGTAAAGGTGCCGCAGTGCAGGATCTGCGCGACAATCAGCCACGGCAGCTCGGTAGTCCAGCCCATGATCCCCCAGCGGGCGATACCGCAGACCGCAGAGAGCAGGAGCAGATCCCGGGCGGTAAAGCGGCGGAACAGGCGGTTGCTGAGGGCAAAGATGATCACCTCCGCCACCACGCCCAGCGACCAGAGATAGCCGACGGCCGAAGCGGAATACCCGGCCCCCTGCCAGTAAATGGCGCTGAAGCCATAGTAGGCGGCATGCGCCCCCTGCAGCAGGCAGACGCAGGCGAGGAAACGCCAGCTCTGGGCCACCAGCGAGCGCCATGCCGGCCAGCCTGCGCTCTCCTGCTGGCGGCTTTCGCCCTGCGGCATCACCGAGGGGCGCAGCAGCATCCCGAGCAGCATCGACATAATCCCCACGCTCAGCAGGGCCAGAATGGCGCGATAGTCATACAGGCTCACCAGCTTGCCCACCAGCGCCGAGCCAATCACAAAGGCGATCGAGCCCCACAGCCGCACCCGGCCATAGTCCATGGTGATCTGCTTCTGCCAGGTGTTGGCCAGCGCATCGGTCAGCGGCACCAGCGGCGAGAAGAAGAGGTTAAAGCCCACCATCACCACCACCAGCCAGGCAAACTGCTGGCTGACCCAAAAGCCGGCCATAAACACCAGGGTGAGCAGCGCCAGCACGCGCACGGCTTTGATTAACAGGGAGGGATCGCTGACGCGCGGTGCAATCAGCAGGCTACCGAGAAAACGCGCCACCAGGCCCGAGCCGAGCAGAACGCCAATCATCTCCGGAGTGAGGCCGATTCCCTTGAGCCAGACGCTCCAGAAAGGCAGAAATATACCGTAGCTAAAAAAGTAGGTGAAGTAGCTGAGCGCCAGCCAGCGTGTGGAATGCAAAACCATGAATCCCTCCCGTTTTGGAGGCGATAGTCTGGCGGTAAAAACAGGCTGGCGCAAGCGGGTATTAACCGCTTATTAACAACTCCCGGCGGCGCTGTCGACGGCAATATCCATCGCAAATTGGGTGCTGTCACCCGGGCGCAAAACCACCAGCCCAGGCTGTCCGGGCAGGTTGTGGGCGTTGACCGGATGGCTCTGCGGCTCGAGGCATAAGAATGATTTACCCGACATTCTGAACAGCATCAGCCACGGAGTTTGCGCGGTAATTGTGATATTCATCACATCACGCTGGAGGGTCGCCGCGCCGTTCCAGCCGGAGTAGCCGACATTCAGCCAGCCATCGCTCCCCTGCTGCGCCGTGCTGAAATCGATATCCGGTGGGATCTCGCTCTGCCACGCCTGGGGTAAATGGTGCTCCCCTTCCGGCCAGTAGCCGCTGGCGGAGAATTGCAGGCGGCTGCGCTCGTCAAAGTAAAACCACGGATGAAAGCCCAGGCCGTACAGCATCGGCTGCGGCCCGAGATGGGTGAGCATCAGCTCCGCGCGCAGCACGTTCCCGCGTAGCTGATAGCGCAGCGTCGCCTGATAATCAAAGCCGCACGCATGCTGGCGACGCAGCGTCAGAACACACGACGCATCCGTCAGCGACGCGACTTCCCAGCGTGCCTGCCAGCCATCACCGTGCAAAAAGAAGCGCTCGTCCACCGGGCTTTGCGGCAGCGTAATCTCCCGCCCCTGAAACGCAAAGCGATTACCAGCCACCCGGTTGACCAGCGGTACCATCGGAAACAGCGCGCTGTCACCCTCACCCCACAGCACGGGCTGCCCGTAGGTGAGGGAGAACAGTTCCTGTAAGCCGCCGCCCTGCGGATTGACGCGCATCCGCAGATGCGCGTTTTCTATTAACAACAGGTCCATCAGTGTACGCGCCCGGCATCCGCCGTCGCGGCCACTTTGCTGTGCTGTTTCTCCAACTGCTCTTCCAGCGCTTCGAGCGTCACGCCTTTGGTTTCCGGGACTTTACGCAGGATGTAGAGATACCCGGCGGCGCAGATCACGCCGTAGAGCAGGAAGCTGCCCGCCGCCCCCAGCCCGGCATTAAGCAGCGGGAAGGTGTAGGTCAGCAGGAAGCAGGCGATCCACAGGGCCAGCGTTCCCATCGACATCGCCAGACCACGCACGCGGTTGGGGAAGATCTCCGACAGCAGCACCCAGGTCACCGGGGCCAGGGTCAGGGCATAGATGGCAATCGCCGCCAGCACCAGCAGCAGTACCGGCCAGCCCATGATGTTCATGGCGTAGGCGCTGGCAATCAGCACGTAGATAATGGTTAAGCCCGATGCGCCCAACAGCATCAGCTTGCGGCGACCAATCTTGTCCACCAGCGGCAGCGCCGCCAGGGTGAAGACCAGGTTGATGATGCCGGTCGCCACAATCGACTTCAGGGTGTCGTTAATATCAAACCCGGCCGAGGCGAAGATCTCCTGGGCATAGTTGAAGATAACGTTGATCCCACACCACTGCTGGAACATCGCCAGCACCATGCCGATGATGACGATCGGCTTGACCTGCGGCTGCAGCAGCGTGGAGAACGCCACTTTCTGGGTGTCTTTTTCCAGGGTGTGGGCGATCTCTTTTAAGGTCTGGCTGGCGTACTCCGGGGTGCCAATACGCTCCAGCATGGCGCGGGCGCGTTCCGGCTTGCCGGCCTTCATCAGCCAGCGCGGGGATTCAGGAACAAAGAACATCAGCGCCAGGAATGCGAGAGCGGGAACCAGCTCGGCACCGAACATCCAGCGCCAGCCGGTTTGTCCGTTCCAGGTCTGGACGATGGCCTCCTGGGTGGCACCAGGTGCGACCGGCTCAGCAATCATCAGGTTGATCAGCTGCGCCGCCAGCACCCCCACCACGATGGTCAGCTGGTTGATGGCGACGAAGCGCCCCCGCTTATCCGCCGGGCTGACCTCGGCGATATAGAGCGGACTGAGGGCCGACGCCAGGCCAATCCCGACCCCGCCGACGATGCGATAGACTACGAACATGTCAAAGCTGCTCGCCACCGCCGTGCCCCACGCCGAGGCGCTGAACAGCACTGCCGAGAGGATCAGCGGCCATTTGCGGCCAAATTTATCGGCGCACCATCCCGATATTAAAGCCCCGAAAATACAGCCCACCAGCGCCGAACTCATCGCCCAGCCGGACTGCGCCGGATCGGTAATCGAGAACCAGGCTTCATAGAAGGGTTTGGCCCCGCCAATCACCACCCAGTCGTAGCCAAACAGTAATCCACCGCAGGCGGCGACCAGACAGATTGTCCAGACGTAGCCCATTTTCAGTTGTGTCTGCGCACTGTTATTCATGTTGATTCCTCTTTAAGGGAAACGCAGGGTACAGAGGGTTAACGGGTGAGTCTCCCCACCCGCCGGGTCAGTTAATGGAAAATGTTGGTGGCCTGCGCATGCTGAATCAGGTGCGCTTTATCATGGGCCGGGTTCAGTGCCAGCAAGGCCGCCAGCTGGCGTTTGCAGGCTGCACTGTCACCCAGCCCGGCATGGCCCAACGCCTCAATAAACAGGCAGTGCTGCTGATGCTGCTGACCGGATGGGGTATCCAGCACCACCAGATCCGGCAGCGAGACCGCAAAGAAATCGGCCTCCGGCACGTCGTCACGATGGGCTTCCACCCAGGCCAGGAACCCCTGGAAGTGGCGCTCCGCCGCGGCGCTGTCACCCAGCTGGCGCAGGGCCATCCCCTGCCAGAACAGGTAATCCGCCGGCTGATCGTTGTAGTAGCGCCCGGCGTCGAGGGTCGAGCCCCCCTGCGCCGCCCGGGCAAAGCAGCGCTGCGCCTCGGCCTGCGCATCGCCGCGAGCGTGACAGTAGCCCAGCAGATACCAGATATCGTTATCGGTCTGCCCCGGCAGACGCCCCTCCCCCAGGTTGTGCGGATAGCGCAGGGCCGCCTGCAGCAGGGCAATCGCCTCGTGGAACTCGCCGCGAGCGATGTGCTGCAAGGCGCGATGCTGCTGGTTGAGCAGATACTGCCCTGTCACCTTGCCTTCGCCGCCTTCCCACGGATGGAACTGACGCGCCTGAAGCACATGCGCCGCAGCGTCGTAGTGCCCGGAACCGTTCCACAGACTTAACAGTTCCGCGGTGAGGTCATCGCGTTTCAGCGCCACCGCCTCCCGCTCGGTGAGCATGGCGAGGCGTTTTGCCACCGGCTGGCCGGTGAGCTTATTGAGATAATCCAGCTCAAACAGGAAGCGTGGGTTTTCCGGCTCCAGCGCCACGGCGCGTTGCAGATGCTGCTCTGCCAGCGCCAGGTTGTGCTCTTTGTTCCAGGCGTAGATCCCCAGCAGGCGGTGCGCCGGTGCAAACTGCGGCTCCTGTTCCAGGGTGGTTTGCCAGCACCGCACCGCATCGTCGTAGCGGCGCTTGCTGTACCAGAAGCAGCCCAGCAGATAGCAAGCGAAGGGATCATCCTGCAGGGTTTGTAGCATCTGCACTTCATCCAGCGCGTTCGGGAAACGCACCCGGTTAGGTTCGCTGCGGCGTGCGGCGGCAATGTAGCGAGCGCGAGTGGCGGGATCGTCGCTTAAGGCGGCCTGCCAGAGCTGGGGCAAGGTCTCCTGACTGTCGAGCAGGTCCAGCATCTCGCGGGCGGCGTCGCGCATGCCCATCGAGGTTAACCAGCCTGCCAGCACGCAGGCGTTGGCCCCGCGGCGGCCGGTGACCTGTAGCAGCTGGTCACGCGCGGCCTCGTCCCGGCCGATCGCCCAGCGGGCATAGTGCAGGGCGTAGCTCAGGGGATGGCTTTGCAGGCAGCTTGCAATGTACGCCAGTGCGGCGCTTTCGCCTTCAACCTGAGCCAGGGCCAGCGCTTTCAGCCCCATCGCCAGATTGTTGCTGGCATTGATCCCGAGGCTGATGTCGACTTTTTCCAGCGCGTCAGCGTAATGGCCGCGCTTCATCGCCAGCCGGGCCAGCGACCAGAAGGCGGCATCACGGCAGTTTCCGCTCCACGAGGCTTTGTAGTAGCGATCCCAGGCGGCATCGTCGTCACCCTGCCGCTCCAGGGCCGTTGCCAGCAGCTGGCTGGCTTCGCCGTCGCGCGGGTTCTTATTCAGCTTATGGGCGCGCACCAGCGCGGCTTCGGCACAGCCCTGCGCCAGCTCCCAGTCGGCGCGGTTCAGCGCCAGGGTGCCCAGCGCCACGTTGTTGCGATAGTCGTGGGCATCCAGCTCCAGCGCGCGGCGGTAGTAATCCTCCGCATAACGGCTGGCGTGGTTGTACTGCTCCAGATGCTGACCAATAAAGTAGAGTTCATCGCTGTTGCTGATGGCTTCCGGCATGGCGGGCGCGGTGGCCGGGTCCGGCAGCGGGGTCTCTTCGGCGATATGCTCCTGATAATGCAGCAGGGTACGGCCCGCTGTGTCTTTTACCCTCAGGGTTAAGCGCTGCGGCCATTCGTCCGCCAGCGCCTGCTGCCAGCTTTCGCCCGGCATCAGGGTCAGCTGCGTCTCCCACACCGGCTTGCCGTCTGCGATCAGTTCAAGGCGCACGTCCTGAAGCGGAGCGATGGCGTAAAGGCCGAGGTGCAGCTGCTGCTCACAGCGCTCCAGCTTAAGCGCCACCTGCGTGTTGGCGTTGTGCACCAGCCCCAGCTCGCTGTAGGGCAGGAAGTTCTGCACGAAGATCTTCTCTTCATAAGGGTCAAGCCAGGTGAAATCCGGCTGGTTGTCGGTGAAGACGCCGGTCATCAGCTCGATATAGGGGCCGTTTTCATCGGTCAGATTGCGATCCCAGGCGCGACCAAAATCGTCATGGCCCCAGGACCACTGCTTTTTACCCGGAGAAACGTGGTGATCGGCCACGTGCAGCAGCCCACCCCGCTCGCCGTGATGGTATGCGCCGACAAAGTCGTAGTCCGATTTTTCCGCCATGTAGGAGGTCGGGACCGGCACGTTTTTGTAGCGCGAGATGTCCACGCCCGCCGAGTAATCGACTTTATAGTAGGTACCGGTGGCGATCGGGAAGGCCGATACTGCGCGCTTGCCGTGGTCAAACACCGCCGTAACGTCCGGCGGGAAGACGCTCTGATGATCGTCCCCGCCCTTCACCGCCGGGTTCGCCCACCACAGGAAGTGGCGCGGCGTGGCGTTGCCGTTGAAGACTTTGCCGGTGATTTCAATTAACGCCCGGTCCGGGTAGAGCGTAAATCCGGTCATGACCTGCAGGCCGCGCATCGGCTCGGCCTCGCCCAGCCAGACGGTCTGCGCCCCGCTCTCCAGGGCCTGAAGGGTCACGTCGACCGGCATAAAGGTGGTCGGGCGATGGTGCTGCGGCCAGTTAAATTCGATCCCGCCGGAGATCCACGGCCCCAGCAGGCCCACCAGCGCCGGTTTCACCACTTCGTTGTAGTAGACGAAATCACGCTCCTGAACTTTGTCATACGCACGATGAATACGTCCACCCAGCTCCGGCAGCAGCATGATGCGGATGAAGTCGTTTTCCATCCACACCGCCTGGTAATCGCGCATTTCGCGGATCCCGGTCAGGGTATCGGTTACGCCATAGGGGTAGACCGCGCCGGAGGAACCCTGGTACACGCGTTTCTCGAGGAACATCGGGTTGGTATCTTCTGCGCCGGTGGTCCACGTCGGTAATGCGACGGTCTCCCGCCAGACCTTCACTGCTCCAGACATATTCACTCTCCAGTAAACAAATAACAGTAAAAAGCGATAAGATGGCAGTGTAGAGAGGAATTCAGCGCGCTGATTGCGTAATGCTCACGCAATACTATTAACGGAGTTTAGTGAAATGCAGATAGCCGGTCTGAACAACCAGCGGGTGCGGCAGCATAACCGACGCACGATCATGGCGCTGATCTGGCGCTACAAGCGCCTGAGCAAATCGCAGCTGGCCCAGCACACCGGGCTGTCGATCCCCGCCGTGAGTAAAATTCTGGACGAGCTGGTGGCCGATAAAAAGCTGGGGCATTCCAGTGAAAACCTCAGCACCCGGGGGATGAACAGCGGCCATTATCAGATCCCCGATGAAGGCCCACTGATACTCTGCTTGAATGTCAGCCCCACCAGCATTGAGAGCCAGCTGATCGACGGGCGCATGTCGCCGCTGGGTGATTTTACCTGGACCGACGTCAATGCCCGCACGCCAGAGGCGCTGTTGCAGGCTATCGAAAGCCTGTGGCAGCAGCAGCGTAAACGCTGGCCGGGGCAGCGGATCAATCTGGCGCTCGGGATCCACGGCCAGGTAGATACCGCCACCGGGGTGTCCCAGATCATGCCCCAGGCACCCTGGAAAAAACCGATCGAGATTAAATATCTGCTGGAAGAGAAGCTGGGCATCACGGTGATGGTGGATAACGACTGCGTGATGCTGGCCCTGGCAGAGAAATGGCAAAACCCGGCCAACCGCGACGATTTTTGCGTGATTAACGTCGATTACGGCATCGGCTCTTCGTTCGTCATTAACGGCCAGGTCTACCGTGGGACGCTGAACGGCAGCGGGCAGATTGGTCACACCATTTTCGATCGCGACGGCGTGGCCTGTGCCTGCGGGCGATACGGCTGCCTGGAGACGGTCGCCTCCCTGTCGGCCCTGAAAAAAACAGGCCCGGCTGTGGCTGAAATCCCAGCCCGGCTCCCTGAGTCTCGACCCGGATACCCTCACCAGCCTGCAGCTGCTTGACGCCTGGCGTCAGGGTGACGCCAATATTCAGCGCTGGGCAGACGAGGCCGCCAACGCCATCGGCCTGACGCTCTACAATCTGCTCAACATCCTCAACATCAACCAAATCTGGTTCTATGGCCGCAGTTGCGCCTTTGGCGAACGCTGGCTGCAGACCATTAATCGCCAGATTGGCTTTACTCCTTTCGACCAGGGGGATGCCGTGCGAAACCGGCAAACGGAGATCGCTTTTGGCGGCTTAACCCGGCAGCAGCAGATTATCGGTATTGGTTATCTGTTTGTGGAGGATGCGCTGGAGGCGGGCTGACGGGGAGATGCCGCAGGCAGGCAAATTGACATCACCCTAATGCCTGATTTATGAAGAAAACCTGAATGGCGGGCCGGCATTTTGTGTATTAGCTTTAAGATAAATCCCACCCACAGCGAGCCTGCCATGAACACATTACGGTATTTCGATTTTGGTCAGTCCCGGGCGCTGATTCTGCTGATTGCCCGTCTCGCCCTTATCCTGCTGTTCATTATTTTCGGCGTGCCAAAAATGTTCGGTTTCGACGGCACGGTGCAATATATGGCGAAGCTGGGCGCTCCGATGCCGATGCTGGCGGCCATTGTGGCGGTGATCATGGAAGTGCCCGCTGCGATCCTCATCATACTCGGCTTTTTTACCCGTCCGCTGGCGGTGCTGTTCGTCTTTTATACCCTGGGTACGGCGGTGATTGGTCACCACTACTGGGATATGAGCGGCGACGCGGTGATGCCCAATATGATTAACTTCTTCAAGAACATCAGTATCGCCGGCGGATTTCTCCTGCTGGCGGTCGCCGGACCGGGGGCGATCTCCATCGACCGGCGTTAGCCATAAAAAAAGGCCGCATGCGCGGCCTTTTTGTTCTGCGGGGCAGAATTATGCGTAAACCGGGAAGCGCGCGCAGATATCCAGCACTTTGGCTTTCACGCGTTCGATAACGGCTTCGTCGTTGATGTTGTCCAGCACGTCACACATCCAGCCAGCCAGCTCTTTCACTTCCGCTTCTTTAAAGCCGCGGCGAGTCACAGCCGGAGAACCGATACGAATACCGGAGGTCACGAACGGGCTCTTCGGATCGTTTGGTACGCTGTTTTTGTTGACGGTGATGTTGGCGCGGCCCAGGGCAGCGTCAGCCTCTTTACCGGTCAGGTTTTTATCCACCAGATCCAGCAGGAACAGGTGGTTTTCAGTGCCGCCGGAAACCACTTTGTAGCCACGGTTCAGGAACACTTCCACCATCGCTTTAGCGTTCTTAGCAACCTGCTGCTGGTAAACTTTGAACTCTGGCTCCATCGCTTCTTTCAGCGCCACGGCTTTTGCCGCGATCACGTGCATCAGCGGGCCGCCCTGCGCGCTTGGAAACACGGCAGAGTTCAGTTTTTTATACAGATCGTCGTCGCCGCCCTTCGCCAGGATCAGGCCACCGCGTGGACCTGCCAGGGTTTTGTGGGTGGTGGTGGTGACCACGTGAGCGTGTGGAACCGGGTTCGGGTAAACGCCTGCGGCGATCAGACCGGCAACGTGCGCCATGTCAACGAACAGGTATGCGCCGATGCTGTCGGCGATTTCACGCATTTTTGCCCAGTCAACTACGCCGGAGTAAGCAGAGAAGCCACCGATGATCATCTTCGGTTTGTGCTCTTTGGCCTGCTTCGCCATGTCTTCGTAGTCAATTTTACCGGACTCATCAATACCGTAAGGGATGATGTTGTACAGTTTGCCGGAGAAGTTAACCGGGGAGCCGTGAGTCAGGTGACCGCCCTGCGCCAGGTTCATACCCAGAACGGTGTCGCCCGGCTGCAGCAGCGCGGTGTAAACCGCGAAGTTAGCCTGAGAGCCGGAGTGCGGCTGCACGTTAGCGTAGTCTGCGCCAAACAGCTCTTTGGCACGGTCGATCGCCAGCTGCTCAACGATATCAACATATTCGCAACCGCCGTAGTAACGCTTGCCCGGGTAACCTTCAGCGTATTTGTTGGTCAGCTGAGAGCCCTGCGCCTGCATGACGCGCGGGCTGGTGTAGTTTTCGGAGGCGATCAGTTCGATGTGCTCTTCCTGACGTACTTTTTCCTGCTCCATAGCCTGCCACAGTTCGGCATCATAATCGGCAATGTTCATTTCACGCTTTAACATCCGCATCTCCTGACTCAGCTAACAAGTAAATTTTTGCCTGAAAAAGGCGGTCCAGTTGGACGACGGGCAACAGTATAACTGATTAGCAGAGTGATAACAGGTCTTGACAAACGATTTTACGCAAACGTTTACCTACCCGCCACGCAAGGGTTTGAGGAATAACGCTCTCACCCGGTAAAGCGGATTTCTTTTCAGGTTTGTGATGCAGTTAATTCAAGTTGCAAAGAACCATTTACAATACAGGGTTATTTTCTATAAGATGCATATAAAATACATCATTAAAGTAACATTTGAAGGAAGCTGCTATGTTAGACGCTCAAACCATCGCGACCGTTAAGGCCACTATCCCCCTGCTGGTCGAAACCGGTCCTAAACTCACAGCCCATTTTTACGATCGCATGTTCGCGTATAACCCGGAGCTCAAAGAGATTTTCAACATGAGCAACCAGCGCAACGGCGATCAGCGCGAGGCGTTATTCAACGCCATTGCCGCCTACGCCAGCAATATCGAGAACCTGCCGGCGCTGCTGCCCGCGGTGGAAAAAATCGCCCAGAAACATACCAGCTTCCAGATCAAACCCGAGCAGTACAACATCGTTGGTGAACATCTGCTGGCCACTCTCGATGAGATGTTCAGCCCCGGCCAGGAAGTGCTGGACGCGTGGGGCAAAGCCTACGGCGTGCTGGCAAACGTCTTTATCAACCGTGAAGCGCAGATCTACAGCGAAAACGCCAGCAAAAACGGCGGCTGGGAAGGCACCCGCGCCTTCCGTATCGTGGAAAAAACCCCGCGCAGCGCGCTGATTACCAGCTTTGATTTTGAGCCGGTGGACGGCCAGCCAGTTGCCGACTACCAGCCGGGCCAGTATCTGGGCGTGTGGCTGAAGCCGGAAGGCTTCCCGCATCAGGAGATCCGCCAGTACTCCCTGACCCGCAAGCCAAACGGTAAAGGCTATCGCATTGCGGTGAAACGCGAGGAAGGCGGGCAGGTCTCGACCTGGCTGCACGACGAAGCCCGCGTCGGTGACGTGGTGCATCTGGCCGCGCCGGCGGGCGATTTCTTTATGGCGGTGGATACCAACGTCCCGGTGACGCTGATCTCTGCCGGTGTCGGCCAGACCCCGATGCTGGCGATGCTGGATACCCTGGCGAAGTCGCAGCATCAGGCCCAGGTCAACTGGTTCCACGCCGCAGAGAATGGCGAAGTGCATGCGTTTTCGGATGAAGTGAAAGCCCTGGCTGCCGGTCTGCCGCGCTTTACCGCCCATACCTGGTACCGCCTGCCAACGGATGACGACCGTGCCGCAGCCCGTTTCGACAGCGAAGGCCTGATGGCGTTAAGCGAGCATAAAGAGCAGTTCCACGCCCCGGAGATGCAGTTCTACGTCTGTGGGCCGGTGGCGTTTATGCAGTATGCCGCGGCGCAGCTGGTTGAGCTGGGCGTGAATAAAGACAACATTCACTACGAATGCTTCGGCCCGCATAAAGTGCTGTAATGATAAAGCCCCTCGTTCGAGGGGCTTTTTTTCGCCGGGTGGCGGCTGCGCCTGACCCGGCCTACAAAACCGTTAGCAATGTTAAATCGCGGCGTCGTCTTCTTCGCCGGTACGGATACGGATCACGCGCGACACGTCAAAGACGAAAATTTTACCGTCGCCGATTTTGCCGGTCTGGGCGGTACGGATAATGGTATCCACGCAGGTTTCCACGATGTCGTCCGACACCACGATTTCAATTTTTACCTTCGGCAGGAAATCGACCATGTATTCCGCGCCACGGTACAGTTCAGTGTGGCCCTTCTGACGACCAAAGCCTTTCACCTCTGTCACCGTCATGCCGGTGATGCCGACTTCCGCCAGCGCTTCACGTACATCATCCAGTTTGAAAGGTTTAATAATCGCATCAATCTTTTTCATGGTGGTCCTTAAACTTATGCCTGTCAGCTGCCTCGTAATCGGTTGCTCACAGTATCATATTCAGGCGGAATTTAGCGCATCACTCTTTAAAATCGTTTGCTTCCAGCTCGTGGCGCGACAGCAGCTTATAAAACTCGGTGCGGTTACGCCCGGCCATCCGCGCGGCGTGGGTGACGTTGCCTTTGGTGATCTGCAGTAACTTGCGCAGGTAGTTGAGCTCAAACTGGTTTCGGGCCTCGACGAAGGTCGGCAAGGCGGTGTTCTCTCCCTCCAGCGCTTGCTCCACCAGCGCATCGCTGATCACCGGAGAAGAGGTGAGCGCCACGCACTGCTCAATCACGTTCACCAGCTGACGCACGTTGCCGGGCCAGCTGGCGGTCATCAGCCGCTTCATGGCATCGGTGGAAAACGCCCGCACAAAAGGTTTATGCCGCTCGGCAGACTGGCGCAACAGCTGGGTCGCCAGCAGCGGAATATCTTCCGCCCGCTCCGCCAGTGCCGGGATCTTCAGGTTGACGACGTTGAGACGATAGAAGAGGTCTTCACGGAACTCGTTGCGCGCCATCGCCTTGGGCAGATCCCGGTGGGTAGCTGAGATAATACGCACGTTGATGTCGATATCGCGGTTGCTGCCGAGCGGCCTGACCTTGCGCTCCTGCAGCACGCGCAGCAGTTTGACCTGCAGGGGAGCGGGCATATCGCCAATTTCATCGAGGAACAGCGTCCCGCCTTCCGCGGCCTGGAACAGCCCTTCCCGGCTGCTGACCGCGCCGGTAAAGGCTCCGCGCGCGTGACCAAACAGCTCCGACTCCAGCAGTTGCTCGGGCAGCGCCCCGCAGTTGATGGCGATAAAGGCGTTTTTGCCGCGCGGGCTGGCGTTATGGATCGCCTGGGCGAGGATCTCCTTCCCGGTGCCGCTCTGGCCGTTAATCAGCACGCTGACATCGGACTGGGCCACCATCCGCGCCTGCTCCAGCAGCCGCAGCATAATCGGGCTGCGGGTGACAATCGTCTCCCGCCACGTCTCGTCTCCGGACGGCGCGGCGTGCTCCAGCGCATCGTCAATCGCTTTGTAGAGCGCGTCTTTGTCCACCGGCTTGGTGAGGAAGCTGAAGACCCCCTGCTGGGTGGCCGCCACCGCATCGGGGATCGAGCCGTGAGCGGTAAGGATAATGACCGGCATACCGGGCTGCAGCTTCTGGATCTCGATGAACAGCTGCATGCCGTCCATTTCATCCATCCGCAGATCGCTGATGACCAGATCGACCTTTTCGCGCCCCAGCACCTTCAGCCCTTCCTGACCGCTTTCGGCGGTCACCACGCTGTAGCCCTCGCTCACCAGACGCATGCCCAGCAGCTTCAGCAAGCCGGGGTCGTCATCCACCAGCAAAAGATGCGCAGGTTTTCGGCTTGTCATGGCTTTCCGTCCTCTTGTTTCGGGGTATCGCTATCCGGCACCGTCGCGTCGCCATCGGCCGACGGGGTCGCACTCTTCGGCGCATCCGGCAGATAGTTACTGACCGGCTTACGGGTGGAGAGCTGCCGTTCAATGTCGGTCAGGTTTTCCAGCTTCCGGGTAGTGGTATCCAGCTGCGTGCGTAAATATTGCTGCTGCTGGCGCAGGGTATCCAGCTCACCGTCGGTCGTCTGCTGTAACTTGCCGTAGCGGGAGCGCTCCTCCGACAGCTGGAGCTGCAGCACCTGCCCGTGTCGCCAGAGCTGATACAGCGGGCGTACCTGGGCGGGGATCTGCGGGCTCAGCGCATCCAGCCGGGTGGTCAACACTCGCCGCTCCACCGGGTTAATTTTGGCATTCGCCAGCAGGATCCCGCGTTTAAAGCTCTCCTGCCAGGTGTCATCGGTCCAGCCCCGGGCCTCTGCGCGCGCGGCGGCGGGTGAAAGGCGATCCGCGCAGTCCATGCCGCGTAGCCAGTAGAGCGGGTTACTGTCGGTCTCCTGACCGTGCAGCTGCCAGATATTATTGCAGTCCGTAGAAAGGAAGTCCGCCAGCTGATGTTCAGGCAATTTTTCATCCTGCTTGTCGCTAATGGTTGGCGCTGGCGCGTGGGTGACGCAGCCGGCCAGCAGCAGGCAGGGAAGGCTCAGGCGGATAAAGTGGCCGGAAAAGACCGCGTTAATGGCGCGGGAAAAGACGTGTGACATACTCACCAGACTTAGATTCATTTCAGTGATTTTTCCGACTCAAGCGGCAGTTCGATGCGAAAACAGACATCGGTACGGTCGTCATTAACAAGATTAAGCTCTCCCTGCATACGACGAATGCAGTCGCGGGCGATGCTCAGCCCCAGACCGCTTCCCTTAACCGCCCCTTTGCGTTGATGGCTCCCCTGGAAAAAGGGTTCGAAGATCATCGTTTTTTCATCGTCGGGGATCGGGTTTCCGGTGTTGGCGACATCGATACAGACTCGCGAGCCGCGCGTAAAACTGCGAACATAAATGGTACCGGATTCAATGCCATAGTGCACCGCGTTGGAATAAAGATTATCCAGCACGCTCATCAGCAGCATGGGCTCGGCTAAACAGGCGGGCGTCGAGAGTGCCACTTCAGTATGCATCATTTTAGCCCGTGCAGGCAGGCTGTGGGCAGAGAGCACCATATCCACCAGCGGGGCCAGTTCGACGCGCTCCAGCTCGGGTATGCCGTCGGCCAGCTTGCGGTTGTAGTCGAGCAGTTGCTCGATCAGCTTTTGCAGATTGCGGCTGCTGGCATCGAGGATCTCGACAATTTCCCCCTGCTCCGGCGTCAGCGGCCCGGCGACCTCGTCGGCCAGTAGTTCGGTCCCCTCGCGCATGCTGGCGAGCGGGGTTTTCAGTTCGTGGGAGATGTGGCGTAAAAACTGGTGGCGCTGGGATTCGAGCCACGCCAGCCGCTCTGAGAGCCAGATGATGCGTTGTCCGACCGAGCGTAACTCGCGCGGGCCGGTAAAGACCACGGTATTGCCCAGCGAGCGCCCCTCCCCCAGCCGGTTGATCATCCGCTCAATGCCCTTTACCGGGCCGATAATCATGCGGGTGAAAAGGAGAACTAACACCAGGCTGACCAGAAACAGTACCAGCGCCTGCCAGCCGAAGAACTGGCCGCGCTCGGCAATCTCCTGCTGGAGTTGCTGCCCGCGGGAGAAGATCACCGCCCGGGTCGCCTGCACCATCTCGGTATTGGCGTTAGCGAAGGCCTCCAGCCGCATGGCAGACATCGCATCAGGGCCGCTGTTAAGGCACTGGAGCTGCGCCAGCGCGTTGATATCCTGGCGTAAGGCCTGATAGAGCTTATCGTCCGGCAGCACGCCGGCATGGGCATCGAGCATTTCGCTGTAGCGCTTACGCTGATTCTGATACACCCGCGCCAGGGTTCTGTCGTCGAGCACGCAATACTGCCGGTAGCTGCGCTCCATCTCCAGGGCGGCATTGGTCATCGCCTCGCTGCGGCGGGCATCAATCAGGGTGGTACGGTTGGTGAGCGCCGCCTGGGCGCTGAGGGCGTTCAGGCTCTGCCATGCCTGCCATGCCAGCACCAGCAGAGGGAGCAGGATCAGCAGGAATGCCATCATGACTAACTGTCGCAAGGAGCGAGGGAAAACAGGCCAGCGTTTCAACGCATTACTCTCTGTTACGAGGGGGTAAGAGGATGCTAGCTGGACAACCCTTCAGATACAACAAAGCCGGGTTAAAAACCCGGCTTTGTTATGGAATGAGGCGGTGCCTAACTCGACGTTTCGCCCTGGGGTCTGATAAAGCAACGCTATGATCAGTAGTTGGACGGCAGGCACCTTTTTGTGCGTCATTCGAAGTTTATGTAGCGCGTCCCGAAGGGGCTGACATAAGAGGGTGAATGAGCCACTGGTTACTATTATGCAACAGATGTGCCATATTGCAAATAAAAATATTAAATTGTTAATTTATATGAAATTTTAGAGAGAATGGTACTTGTTGCGGACGGGATGATTTTCAGGGTATCTGTCGCTTATTAGCAACACCCTGGAGGGGTTATTAGGGGGACTAGTTAAATCAATAAGTTAAATGTCGCCAATTGACGACATCAATATGTGAGGGTTGTCGCAGATTTGCGACACCGGGGATTGTGCGGCCTGATGCCCTCACCCCGCCCCTCTCCCACAGGGAGAGGTTGCAAACAAAAACGGCAACCGAAGTTGCCGTTCTGCACTTAACCCAACTGCTTACGCGCGTTGCGGAAGATACGCATCCACGGGCTGTCCTCGCCCCAGTTCTCCGGGTGCCAGGAGTTGCTGACGGTGCGGAACACGCGCTCAGGGTGCGGCATCATCACCGTAACGCGACCGCTTTCGCTGGTCACCGCGGTGATACCGTTGGCTGAGCCGTTCGGGTTCGCCGGGTAGGTCTGCGTGACTTTACCGAAGTTATCGACAAAGCGCAGCGCCACCAGGCCTTTGCTCTCCAGCTCCGCCAGATGCGCAGCGTTACGCACTTCAACCTGCCCTTCACCGTGAGACACAGCGATTGGCATCTGCGATCCCACCATCCCCTGCAGCAGCAGAGACGGGCTCTGGGTCACTTCCACCAGGCTGAAACGCGCTTCGAAGCGGTCGGACTGGTTACGCACAAAGCGCGGCCAGGCTTCGCTGCCCGGTATCAGCTCGCGCAGGTTCGACATCATCTGGCAGCCGTTACAGACGCCCAGGGCCAGGGTCTGCGGACGATGGAAGAAGGTTTCGAACTCATCGCGGACGCGGTCGTTGAAGAGAATGGATTTCGCCCAGCCCTCGCCTGCCCCCAGCACGTCGCCGTAAGAGAAGCCGCCGCATGCCACCAGCGCCTGGAAATCGGCCAGACCGGTACGGCCTGCCAGCAGGTCGCTCATGTGGACGTCGATAGCATCGAAGCCCGCACGGTGGAAAGCGGCCGCCATCTCAACGTGGGAGTTCACGCCCTGCTCACGCAGCACGGCCACTTTCGGACGGGCACTCTTCGCGATATACGGCGCGGCGATGTCTTCGTTGATGTCGAACGACAGCTTGACGTTCAGACCCGGATCGTTGTCGTTGGCTTTCGCCTCATGCTCCTGATCGGCACAGGTCGGGTTGTCGCGCAGACGCTGCATCTGCCAGGTGGTTTCAGCCCACCACATGCGCAGCGTGGAGCGGCTTTCGGCAAAGACGGCCTGACCGTTGGCTTCAATAACAAAGCGATCCCCGGTCACCGCTTTGCCCAGGTAGTGCACGCAGTCGCCCAGACCGTGCTGGGCCAGCAGCGCTTCCACCGCCTCGCGATCCGCTGCACGCACCTGAATTACGGCACCCAGCTCTTCGTTGAACAGCGCCGCCAGACGATCGTCGCCCAGGCTGGCAATGTTGGCTTCCACGCCGCAGTGGCCGGTGAAGGCCATTTCGGCCAGCGTCACCAGCAGGCCGCCGTCGGAACGGTCGTGGTAGGCCAGCAGTTTGCGTTGGGCCACCAGCGCCTGGATGGCGTCGTAGAAGCCCTTCAGCTGCGCCACGTCGCGCACGTCAGCGGCCTTGTCGCCCAGCTGACGATAAACCTGCGCCAGCGCGGTGGCACCCAGCGCGTTATGACCTTTACCGAGGTCGATCAGCAGCAGGGCGTTATCTTCGGTAGAAAGCTGCGGGGTGATGGTGTGACGCACATCTTCTACGCGGGCAAACGCGGTAATGACCAGCGACAGCGGCGAAGTCATCTCGCGCTGCTCGCTGCCTTCCTGCCAGCGGGTTTTCATCGACATGGAGTCTTTGCCCACCGGAATGGTCAGGCCCAGCGCCGGGCAAAGTTCTTCGCCCACCGCTTTCACCGCTTCGTACAGCCCGGCGTCTTCGCCCGGGTGACCGGCTGCGGCCATCCAGTTGGCGGAGAGCTTGATGCGTTTGATATCGCCAATCTGGGTGGCGGCGATGTTGGTCAGCGCTTCACCTACAGCCAGACGGGCAGAGGCAGCGAAGTCCAGCAGGGCCACCGGGGAGCGTTCGCCCAGCGCCATCGCTTCACCGTAGTAGCTGTCGAGGCTGGCGGTGGTCACCGCGCAGTTCGCCACCGGCACCTGCCACGGGCCCACCATCTGATCGCGGGCAACCATGCCGGTCACGGTACGGTCACCAATGGTCACCAGGAAGGTCTTCTCGGCTACGGCCGGCAGATGCAGAACGCGGTTTACCGCCTCGGCCACGGTGACACCCTGCAGGTCGAGGGCTTTGCCGCTGGCTTTGCGGGTCTGGACGTCACGGGTCATCTTCGGCGTTTTGCCCAGCAGCACGTCCAGCGGCAGATCGATTGGCTGGTTGTCGAAGTGGGTATCGCTCAGGGAGAGGTGCATCTCTTCGGAGGCTTCACCAATCACCGCGTACGGCGCGCGCTCGCGGCGGCACAGCTCATCAAACAGCGGCAGCTGATCCGGAGCAACGGCCAGCACGTAGCGCTCCTGAGATTCATTACACCAGATCTCCAGCGGGCTCATGCCTGGCTCATCGCTCAGGATGTCGCGCAGGTTGAAGCGGCCGCCACGGTTGCCGTCGCTCACCAGCTCCGGCATGGCGTTTGAGAGACCGCCCGCGCCCACGTCGTGAATAAAGAGGATCGGGTTGGCGTCGCCAAGCTGCCAGCAGCGGTCGATCACTTCCTGACAGCGGCGCTCCATCTCCGGGTTATCGCGCTGTACGGAGGCGAAATCGAGATCCGCATCAGACTGACCGGAGGCCATAGAAGAGGCCGCCCCGCCGCCCAGACCGATGTTCATCGCCGGGCCACCGAGGACGATCAGCTTCGCGCCAACGACGATCTCGCCTTTCTGCACGTGATCGGCGCGAATGTTGCCGATCCCGCCTGCCAGCATGATTGGCTTGTGGTAGCCGCGCAGCTCTTCGCCGTTATGGCTCTCCACTTTCTCTTCATAGGTACGGAAGTAACCGTTCAGGGCCGGACGACCAAATTCGTTGTTAAAGGCCGCGCCGCCCAGCGGGCCGTCGGTCATGATGTCCAGGGCGGTAACAATGCGCTCTGGCTTACCGAAATCTTCTTCCCACGGCTGCTCGAAGCCCGGGATACGCAGGTTGGAGACGGAGAAGCCCACCAGACCCGCTTTTGGCTTAGCGCCACGACCGGTTGCGCCTTCGTCACGGATTTCGCCGCCGGAGCCGGTTGCGGCACCCGGCCACGGCGAGATCGCCGTCGGGTGGTTGTGGGTTTCGACCTTCATCAGGATATGCGCAGGCTCCTGGTGGAAGTCATAGCGCCCTGCTTCGCGATCGGCGAAGAAGCGGCCCACCTCGGAACCCTCCATGACCGCGGCGTTGTCTTTATAGGCAGACAGCACGTGGTCAGGGGTTTTCTCCATGGTGTTTTTAATCATTTTGAACAGCGACTTCGGCTGCTGCTCGCCATCGATAACCCAGTCGGCGTTAAAGATCTTGTGGCGGCAGTGCTCGGAGTTAGCCTGCGCGAACATATAGAGTTCGATGTCGTTCGGGTTACGGTTCAGCTTAACGAACGCATCCTGCAGGTAGTCGATTTCATCTTCGGCCAGCGCCAGGCCCAGACGCAGGTTGGCGTCAATCAGCGCCTGACGGCCCTCACCCAGCAGGTCCACGCTCTGGACGGGTGCAGGCTGATGGTGAGAGAAGAGCTGCTGTGCGTCATCCAGAGAGGCAAACACGCTCTCCATCATGCGATCGTGCAGTTCGGCTGCTACAACGGCCCACTGGGCGTCGGTCAGGGTAGAGGCTTCAACGTAATACGCCACACCACGCTCCAGACGGTCAATCTGGCTCAGACCACAGTTGCGGGCGATGTCGGTTGCTTTAGAAGACCAGGGGGAGATGGTGCCCGGACGAGGCGTAACCAGCAGAAGTTTACCGTTCGGGGTATGGCTGCTCAGGCTTGGGCCGTACTTCAGCAGGCGCTCAAGCCGGACTAAATCCTCTGCCGTTAAGGGAGCATTCAGGTCAGCAAAATGGACATACTCAGCGTAAATATTGCTTACCGGAAGGTCGGCCGCCTGAAAACGTGCCAGCAGTTTGTTGATACGGAAGGCAGACAGTGCAGGCGAACCACGCAGAATTTCCATCATAAGTCTCTCGTCTTCGAAGCGCCGGAGGCGCTTACAGTGTGCGCAAGGGGGAAAACGGGCGCCATTATAGTGGATCCTGCGCGCCGACGAAACCGTTTGCGTCGTAATAAAATCGATGTCGTCATTTAACCATTGGTGTTGCCTTTCCTGCTAATAAGTTGCCAAGTGACGTTACTTTGCGCAAAATGCCGCGAAATCTTTGGTAATACATGTTTTTACTGTGGCGATTAAAAACCAGAATAATAGACAGCTCATAGAATCAACTTATTGAAAAAATTAAAGATTAATTATCTGTTCATCGGCATAGTGACTTTGCTGCTGGCAGCGGCCCTGTGGCCCTCAATCCCCTGGTTCGGCAAAGCCGAAAATCGCATCGCCGCCATTCAGGCGCGGGGGGAGCTGCGCGTCAGTACCCTCTCCTCGCCGCTGACCTATAGCGCCATCAACAACAAAGTCATTGGCCTCGATTACGAACTGGCACAGCACTTTGCCGACTATCTGGGCGTGAAGCTTAAAATTACCGTACGCCAGAACATCAGCCAGCTGTTTGACGATCTGGATAATGATGATGCCGATATGCTGGCCGCCGGGCTGGTCTATAACAGCGAGCGCAGCAAGAACTATCAGCCAGGCCCCACCTATTACTCCGTGTCGCAGCAACTGGTCTATCGCGTCGGTAGCCTGCGCCCGCGCACCCTTGCCAGCCTCACTGCTGAGCAGCTCACCGTCGCCCCGGGGCATGTGGTGATTGACGACCTGCGGGCGCTGAAAGAGAAGAAGTACCCCAACCTCAGCTGGAAGGTGGATGAGAAGCAGGGCACCACGGCGCTGCTGGAGCAGGTCACCGACGGCAAACTGCCCTACACCATCGCTGACTCGGTTGCCATCAGCCTGTTCCAGCGTGTCCATCCGGAGCTGGCGGTGGCGCTGGACGTTACTGACGAGCAGCCCGTCACCTGGTTTAGCCCCCTCGATGGCGACCAGACGCTTTCCGCCGCGATGCTTGATTTCTTCAACGGGATGAATGAGGACGGCACCCTGGCGCGTCTGGAGGAGAAGTACCTCGGCCATGGGGATGACTTTGACTATGTCGATACCCGCACCTTCCTGCGCGCCGTGGATAACGTGCTGCCGGACCTGAAGCCGTTGTTTGAGAAGTACGCCCAGGAGATTGACTGGCGCCTGCTGGCCGCCATCTCGTATCAGGAGTCGCACTGGGACGCGCTGGCTACGTCCCCTACCGGCGTGCGCGGCCTGATGATGCTAACCAAAAATACCGCCCAGAGCCTGGGCCTGACCGACCGTACCGATGCCGAACAGAGCATCAGCGGCGGTGCACGTTATCTGCAGGAGATGATGGCTAAGGTGCCGGAGACGGTGCCGGAAGAGGAGCGGATCTGGTTTGCGCTGGCGGCCTACAATATGGGGTACGCGCATATGATCGATGCCCGCGCCCTGACGGCAAAAACCAAAGGCAACCCCAACAGCTGGGCAGACGTCAAACAGCGCCTGCCGATGCTGAGCCTCAAACCGTATTACAGCAAACTAACCTATGGCTATGCGCGCGGCCATGAGGCGTACGCCTACGTGGAGAATATCCGCAAATACCAGATAAGCCTGGTGGGATATCTGATGGAGAAAGAGCGAGAAGCGCAGGCAGCACAGCAGCTGGCGCAAAGTTATCCGGTGGTGTCTCCGGACGAACTTACTCGCCCGATAACTTCGATTCTGCCTTTTGTCTCTTTTTCTGCTGACGCCGCATTCGAAAGAACTCACTTAGCATCTCCGAACACGCTGGTGCCAGCACCCCGCCCATCACGTTGATCTGATGGTTCATGCCGGGATGTCTGAGCACGTCCAGCAGCGAACCTGCCGCCCCGGTTTTTTCATCCCGCGCGCCAAACACTACCGTGCCAATTCGGCTGTGGATCATAGCGCCGGAGCACATGACGCAGGGTTCGAGGGTGACATAGAGGGTGGTATCCAGCAGGCGGTAATTTTGCAACACCAGCCCGCCCTGGCGCAGGGCCATGATTTCGGCATGGGCGGTGGGATCGTGACGCCCGATCGGGCGGTTCCAGCCTTCGCCAATCACCTGGTTATTGTGGACCAGCACGGCGCCCACCGGGACTTCGCCCTCATCCCAGGCGCGCTGGGCAAGCTGGAGCGCATGGCGCATCCAGTATTCATGATTAAGTTCAAGGTCGGACAACGCAGCATACTCCAGTCTGAAAAGCGGGCGCATTATACACACCCGCTATGCATAATCACAAAATCATTCCAGCTGCTGAAGTTCGCCAAGGGGCGTAACGCGCCAGCGGTGCTGGCAGAAGTACAGAAGGGGGTTGTCCTGCTTGCTGTCGCTGTAGCCGCTGTAGAGCCGCAGCGGGGTACCGATTTTTTTCTCCAGTTGCACCACCTTCTCGTGGCCGAGGCAGCGCAGGGTCAACACCCAGCCACCGTATGCCCGACCCATCTGGGTGGCAATCAGGTTGACGCGCGGCAGCCAGGGGGTATCGAAATAGACCTGCTCGACCAGCGACTGCGGCGAGCCGGTGATCAGCCAGATGTCGGCATCGTTGGCGTTGAGGTAGTTAGTGAGCCGCTCCTGCACCACCGGGAAGGCGGTGACATGCCCGCGAAACCAGGTGACAAACTCTTTCTCCAGCTGTCTGAGTCGCGCTTCGCTGTGCCCGAAGGTGCAGCCCCACAGCAGCAGGCTCATTGGCCAGCGGGCGGCGCGGCCTTTAATCAGCAACGCGCCGCCGATGATGGGGAGCAGAGGTAACACGAGCAGGGCATTCAGGGGCTGTCGGCGCAGTAAATAGCGCATAAAGGTGCCGAACATATCCTGCTGATGCAGCGTTCCGTCCAGATCAAAAAAGACTACGCGACGCTCGTGATTGGCCAAACCTTACTCCTCTGGATCGTTGAACCCTAACAGCCAGGTAAACAGGAACCCGGCGATCACCGCTACCAGATAGCCTAACAGATAGAGCATGACTTTTCCGGTCACGATGGTTAATGCCAGCGGTAATCCGGAAATACCAAAGGTGATAACGGTCGCCACTTTCCAGTAACTGACGAGCGCCCCGCCGACCGCGCCGCCAAGACAGGCCCCGATAAACGGTTTGCCCAGCGGCAGGGTGACGCCGAAGATCAGCGGTTCACCGATCCCCAGAAGTCCGACCGGCAGTGCCCCTTTGATCACCTTTTTCAGGCGTTCATTACGGGTTTTCATCAGCACCGCAATCGCCGCGCCAATCTGCCCGACCCCGGCCATCGCCAGAATAGGCAGCAGCGCGTTATAGCCATGCGCCTGCACCAGCTCAACGTGGATCGGCACCAGGCCCTGATGTAAACCGGTCAACACCAGCGGCAGGAAGGTGCCGGAAAGTACCCCCCCCACCAGGAAGCCGCCGCGATCGATAGCCCAGGAGGCCCCGTGGGCGATGGATTCCGAAATCACGCCACCCAGCGGTTGCAGAGCGATAATCGCCACGCTGCCGGTAATTAAAGTGGTGAGCAGCGGATTAAAGATCAGCTCCAGCGAGCCCGGCAGGATATTGCGCAGCCGTTTCTCGATCCAGCACATCAACACCACCACCAGCAGCACGGCGATCACCCCACCCCGCCCCGGCTGCAGCGCTTCACCAAACAGGGTGATCTGTGCCAGCTGTGGGCTGGAGAGGATCCCCGCCATCACCCCGCCCATTGCCAGCGAGCCGCCAAACACTTTGGCGGTGTTCACCCCCACCAGAATGTTCATGATGGCAAAGACCGCGCTGCCGAAAATGCCGAGGATCCCCAGCAGGTTCGGATAGTGGGTCGCGAAGTCGCCGACAATGTCCGGGCGTTTCAGGATATTGATGATCCCGGTGATCAGCCCCGAGGCAATAAAGGCCGGGATCAGCGGTATGAAGACGTTGGCCAGCTGGCGCAGCGCGTCGCTCATCGGGGCTTTATATTTGGCCTTCGCCTGCGCTTTGGTGCGCTCGGCGTCATCCATCACCGCCCCGCCCATCAGCGAACGCATGGCATCCACCACCTGCGCGGCCTTGCCGGGGCCGACGATCAGCTGATGCTGCTCCCCTTGCTTCACGTAGCCGCTGACGCCGGGCAGTTTTTTCAGCCGCGCCAGATCGAGCTTGTCATCATCCTGAACTTCCACCCGCACCCGCGTCATGCAGTTTTCCAGACGCCGGATATTGTTCTGCCCGCCAATACCCGCAAGGATATCGCTGGCGAGAGCTGCTGTTTTTTCCATGTACGCCTCTTTAGTTTTCTAATGCCGCACGTAAGAATCCCTGATGGGCGTCGAGTCTGGCACGCGCCGCCGCGGCATCCAGCCCGCTTAAGATCATCAGAATGGCCGGTTTGACGTCGTACCCGGTCTGTTTCAGCACCTCTTCCGCCTCTTCGCGGGTAGTGCCGGTGGCTTCCACCACCATGCGGCAGGCCCGGTCGATAAGCTTCACATTGGTGGCCTTCATGTCCACCATCAGGTTCTGGTAGACCTTGCCGAACTTCACCATCGCGCCGGTGGAGATCATGTTCAGCACCAGCTTTTGCGCGGTGCCGGATTTCAGGCGGGTAGAGCCGGTCAAGGCTTCCGGGCCGACAACCGGCGAGATGGCGATTGCGGCGACCTGGGCAATCGGTGAGCCCGGGTTACAGGAGATCGCCACGGTGGTGCAGCCGGTCTGGTTCGCGTACTCAAGGCCGCCAATCACGTACGGCGTGCGCCCGGAGGCCGCCAGCCCGACCACCAGATCCTGCGCGGTCAGGTTGAGGGCTTTGAGATCGTCTTCACCCAGCTGTTTGCTGTCCTCAGCCCCTTCTACCGCTTTCAGCAGCGCCCCAGGCCCACCGGCAATCAGGCCGATGACCAGGCCATGCGGCACGCCAAAGGTCGGCGGGCATTCTGAAGCGTCCAGTACCCCAAGACGCCCGCTGGTGCCCGCCCCCATGTAGATGATGCGCCCGCCCGCCTTCAGCGCGTCGGCGGCTGCGTCCACCGCTTTCGCCACCTCGGGCAATGTCTCTTTCACTGCCTGCGCGACCAGCGTATCCTGTTGGTTAAAGCGATTAACCAGGTCAAGCGTGGAGAGCGCGTCGAGATCCAGGGTTTGTGGATTGCGGGATTCTGATACCAGTGAGCCGAGATTCATTTTTTTGTGCCTCAAGAATTTTTAATTCATAATAGTCGCATTATAATGGAATATAAAATTCATTCAGGCGAGCAGAATTCGCATTTGCTGCAGTCATCACATTTCGCCAGGAGTCCTTATGAACTGTTTAATTCGTATCCGCCAGCGATACGCGGGTTTTGCCCAGAGCGATAAAAAACTGGCGGACTTTTTACTCACCCAGCCCGATCGCGCCCGCCATCTCAGCTCCCAGCAACTGGCAAGCGAGGCGGGGGTTAGCCAGTCCAGCGTGGTTAAATTCGCGCAAAAAATTGGCTTTAAAGGCTTCCCGGCGCTGAAACTGGCGCTGAGCGAAGCGCTGGCCAGCAACCCGAATCCGCAATCCATGCCGGTGCACAACCAGATCCGCGGCGACGATCCGATGCGTCTGGTCGGTGAAAAGCTGATCAAGGAGAACGTCGCGGCGATGCACGCCACCCTGGACGTCAACAGCGAAGAGAAACTGCTGGAAAGCGTCGCCATGCTGCACGCGGCACGGCGGGTGATCCTCACCGGGATCGGCGCTTCAGGACTGGTAGCGCGTAATTTTGGCTGGAAGCTGAACAAGATCGGCCTGATCGCTATTGTCGAACAGGATATGCACGCCCTGCTGGCCACCGTGCAGGCGATGGCGCCTGACGATCTGCTGCTGGCGATCTCCTATACCGGCGAGCGCCGGGAGATTAACCTGGCCGCCGACGAAGCCCTGCGCGTGGGCGGGAAGATACTGGCGATCACCGGCTTTACCCCCAATGCGCTGCAGCAGCGGGCCACCCGCTGTCTGTACACCATTGCCGAAGAGCAGGCCACCCGCAGCGCGGCCATCTCCTCTACCAGCGCGCAGATGATGCTGACCGACCTGCTGTTTATGGCGCTGGTTCAGCAGGATCTGGAGCGGGCTCCGGAACGCATTCGCCACAGTGAGGCGCTGGTAAAAAAACTGGTTTGAGCAGGGAATGACCGAGCGTATAATGCCCGCCCTGTTTGTGTTGTTTCTGAGAATTTCCTGATGGCGCTGTTAATCACCAAAAAATGCATCAATTGCGATATGTGCGAACCCGAATGCCCGAACCAGGCGATTTCGATGGGGGACAGCATTTATGAGATTAACAGCGACCGCTGCACCGAATGCATTGGTCATTACGAGACGCCAACCTGCCAGAAGGTGTGCCCGATCCCCAATACCATCCTGAAAGATCCGGCACATTCTGAATCCGAAGAGCAGCTATGGGACAAGTTTGTCCTGATGCATCACGCGGATAAGATTTAACTTTCGATAATCACCGTGGCGCAGGCGTAATGGCGTTCATCGGCCAGCGTGACGTGCATATGGGCCACACCCAGCTTTTCCGCCAGCTTTAGCGCCTCGCCCCACAGCCGCAGGCGCGGTTTACCCAGCTCATCGTTAAACACTTCAAACTGATTAAAGGCCAGGCCGTTGCGGATCCCGGTGCCGAAGGCTTTCGCCGCCGCCTCCTTTACCGCAAATCGTTTGGCAAGAAAACGCACCGGCTGCTGGTGCGTCTCCCAGATGGCCCATTCGTTATCGCTGAGCACCCGGCGGGCAAGGCGATCGCCGCTGCGGGCAATCACCGCTTCGATACGGGCGATCTCGACGATATCCGTGCCTAAGCCGAGGATGGCCATTACTTGCGGGCTTCCAGCATCAGACGCTTCATCTCTGACACCGCCTCTTTCAGGCCGCTCATCACCGCGCGTCCGATAATCGCATGGCCGATGTTCAGCTCGTGCATCTCCGGGATGGCGGCAATGGCTTTGACGTTGTGGTAGGTCAGACCGTGACCGGCATTGACCTTGAGGCCGAGACCTGCTGCATAGGTGGCCGCTTTGGCGATGCGATCCAACTCTTTCGCCTGAGTAGCCTCGTCTTCAGCATCGGCATAGCAGCCGGTGTGGATCTCGATGAACGGCGCGCCCACGTCGGCGGCGGCTTTAATCTGCGCTTCATCGGCATCGATAAACAGCGATACCAGGATCCCGGCATCGGCCAGGCGCTTACAGGCGTCACGCATCTTGTCCAGCTGACCAGCCACGTCCAGGCCGCCCTCGGTGGTCACTTCCTGACGCTTTTCCGGCACCAAGCAGCAGAAGTGCGGTTTGGTCTTAACGGCGATCGCCAGCATCTCTTCGGTGACGGCCATCTCCAGATTCATGCGGGTGTCCAGGGTCTGGCGCAGGATGCGAACGTCACGATCGGTGATATGACGGCGATCTTCGCGCAGATGTACGGTAATGCCATCGGCCCCCGCCTGCTCGGCGATAAATGCCGCCTGAACCGGATCAGGATATGCCGTGCCGCGTGCGTTGCGCAGGGTGGCAATGTGGTCAATGTTGATGCCTAACAGTAATTCAGCCATGACAATCCTCGATTTTCTTTTGGTTCATCTCCCTTCCCCTCAAGGAGAGGGTTGGGGTGAAGGTGTAATACGTTAACGCTTCGGCATAAACTGCCGGAATAGTTCGCGGCTCTTAAGGGGCTTGCCACCAAGATACGGCTTGAGCGCAATGCGGGTAAAGCGTTTTGCCGCCCGCAGGGTGCTGACGTCGGGAAACTCGCGCTCCGCCAGCGCCCGCAGATCCCTTCCGGTGAAGGTGCTGTTGTCGATGACGATGCTGGCGATAAAGCCCTTCTCTTCGCGATAGCGGTAGGTCATGGTGTCTTCGACCGGATCGCCGCTGCCCGCACAGTGCAGAAAATCGACGCCGTATCCCAGATGCCCGAGCAGCGCCAGCTCAAAGCGACGCAGCGCCGGTTCCGGCGAGCCGGTTGCGCCCGCCAGCGCTTGCAGGCAGTGCAGATAGTCGAAAAAGAGTTCAGAGAAGCGGGTCTCATGTTCCAGAACGCGCGTGATCAGCTCGTTCACATACAGACCGCTGTACAGCGTAATACCAGAGAGGGGAAGTGCCAGAGAGACGGCTTCGGCACTGCGCAGGGTTTTCACTTCCCCACGCCCGCTAAAGCGAACCAGCAAAGGTGTAAAGGGTTGCAGGGCACCCTTCAGGTTAGAACGTTTGGAACGTGCGCCTTTGGCAACAAGACGCACGCGGCCTGACTCTTCCGTGAAGACGTCCAGCATCAGGCTGGTTTCGCTCCACGGACGGCTGTGAAGGACAAAGGCACGCTGCCATCCATCCACGTTGTTTTGACTTAAACGTCGTCGCCGTAACCGAGGCTACGCAGCGCGCGCTCGTCATCGGCCCAGCCAGATTTCACTTTCACCCACAGTTCCAGGTGAACCGGGGCTTCAAACATCTCCTGCATGTCCTTACGGGCTTCGATACCGATGGTTTTGATTTTGGCGCCTTTGTTGCCAATCACCATCTTCTTCTGCCCTTCACGCTCAACGAGAATCAGCCCGTTAATGTCGTAGCCGCCGCGCTCGTTGGTCTGGAAACGTTCGATCTCCACGGTCACGGAGTACGGCAGTTCAGCGCCGAGGAAACGCATCAGCTTTTCACGGATGATTTCAGACGCCATAAAGCGCTGAGAACGGTCAGTGATGTAATCTTCCGGGAAGTGATGGATCGCTTCCGGCAGGTGCTTACGCACGATGCCCGCGATGGTGTCCACGTTGAGACCAGTCTCGGCAGAGAGCGGAACGATATCGAGGAAGTTCATCTGGCTACCCAGCCACTGCAGATGCGGCAGCAGATCGGCTTTTTCCTGCACGTTATCAACTTTGTTGACCGCGAGGATCACCGGCACTTTGCCGTCGCGCAGCTTGTTCAGCACCATCTCGTCGTCGGCCGTCCAGCGGGTGCCTTCGACCACGAAAATCACCAGCTCAACGTCACCGATAGAGCTGCTCGCCGCCTTGTTCATCAGACGGTTAATGGCGCGTTTCTCTTCCATGTGCAGGCCCGGGGTATCGACATAAATCGCCTGATACGCCCCTTCGGTATGGATACCGACGATACGGTGACGGGTGGTCTGCGCCTTACGGGAGGTGATGGAAATCTTCTGACCCAGCAGATTATTCAGCAGGGTCGATTTGCCAACGTTCGGACGTCCGACGATGGCAATAAAACCGCAGTAACTCTTTTCTTCGCTCATTCCAGCTCCAGCATTTTTAACGCCTGTTCGGCGGCAGCCTGTTCCGCCTTGCGACGGCTTGAACCTGTGCCAACCACCGGTTCACTCAGGCCACTGACCTGGCAATGGATGGTAAATTCCTGATCGTGTGCTTCGCCACGAACCTGCACCACCAGATAGGATGGCAGCGGCAGATGGCGACCCTGCAGGTACTCCTGCAAACGGGTTTTTGGATCTTTCTGTTTATCACCCGGGCTGATTTCATCCAGACGCGACTGATACCAGTTCAGGATCAGCTGCTCAACCGTCTGGATATCGCTGTCGAGGAAAACACCACCGATTAACGCTTCGACGGTATCCGCGAGGATAGATTCACGACGGAAGCCGCCGCTTTTCAGTTCGCCAGGCCCGAGTCGCAGGCACTCACCCAGTTCAAACTCACGGGCAATTTCGGCAAGCGTATTGCCACGTACCAGCGTTGCGCGCATGCGGCTCATATCACCTTCGTCCACACGCGGGAAACGATGATAAAGCGCATTCGCAATAACAAAACTTAAAATGGAGTCGCCCAGGAATTCGAGTCGCTCATTATGTTTGCTGCTGGCACTGCGATGGGTTAATGCCTGTTGCAACAACTCCTGATGCTGAAAAGTGTAGCCCAGCTTCCGTTGAAGCCGATTAATTACGATGGGGTTCATGCGATACCAATAGAATAAATGCGTCAAAAATGCAGCACACGAAACCGTCCTGAGAAAGCCAACGCGGTTTCGTGTGCCGTGGCACTGAATCAGCGCCAACCTTAAACTTCGGGGGAATATTCTATACGCAACGACAGGGGTTGTCGTTAGTCAGAAGAGATTTATCACCTAAATAATTCACGTAGCCTCTAATTAAAGAGACTACGTGCTCATTTATCAGGAATTAATGGATGCCGCCAATACGATTTAAGCGTACGCCGGTCGGCCATTCGCCTTCCTGTTTCTCAAAGCTCATCCAGATGGTGGTGGCTTTACCGACCAGATTTGCTTCCGGCACAAAGCCCCAGTAACGGCTGTCCGCGCTGTTATCGCGGTTATCACCCATCATGAAGTAGTGTCCCGGCGGCACAATCCAGGTCGCCAGCTGTTGCCCCTGCTGCTGATAGTACATCCCCAGCTGATCCTGAGCGATGGAGACGGTCAGGATACGGTGCGTCACATCGCCCAGCGTCTCTTTACGCTCGTTCAGACGAATACCGTTCTCTTTGGTCTCGCCTTTCGGCAGCTGGAAGAAGCCGCTGGTGGCTTCGCCGCCGTTGCGACGGGCAAAGGTTTGCACAAAGTCGCTTGGCTCAACGCCGGAGTAAGTGACCGCCAGCGCGCTTCCGCAGGCCGTACCGGAACTGCAGCCAGGCTGAACCGTCACCTCTTTGGAGACCGGATTATACGTGACCTTATCGCCCGGCACGCCAACGGTGCGTTTGATGTAATCCAGACGCGGATCGTCCGGATATTTAAACACCACGATATCGCCACGTTTAGGATGACCGGTTTCGATCAGCGTTTTCTGGTAGATCGGATCTTTAATCCCGTAGGCGAACTTCTCCACCAGAATAAAATCACCGATCAGCAGCGTTGGCATCATCGAACCGGATGGGATCTGGAAAGGTTCATAGATAAATGAACGCACCACCAGCACAATCGCCAGCACCGGAAAGACCGAAGCGCCCGTCTCCAACCAGCCCGGCTTAGGGCTGACTTTTTTCAGGGTTTTTGGATCTAACTGGTCGCCCGTGGCCGCCTGTGCGGCGGCCTGACGTTCGCGACGTTTCGGGGCAAAGATAAACTTATCCAGACACCACAACAGCCCCGTCACCAGGGTGGCAATCACCAGGATCAGGGCAAACATGTTCGCCATGCCAACTCCTTAAAGGATTATTTTCCGTCTTTACCCACGTGCAGAATGGCGAGGAACGCTTCCTGCGGCAGCTCGACGTTACCGACCTGCTTCATACGCTTCTTACCTTCTTTCTGCTTCTGGAGCAGCTTTTTCTTACGGCTGACGTCGCCGCCATAGCATTTTGCCAGAACGTTTTTACGCAACTGTTTCACCGTCGAACGGGCGATGATGTGGTTGCCAATGGCCGCCTGGATCGCAATGTCGAACTGCTGGCGTGGGATGAGTTCTTTCATCTTTTCGACCAACTCGCGACCGCGATACGGAGCGTTGTCGTTGTGGGTGATCAGCGCCAGCGCATCGACACGCTCGCTGTTGATCAGCACGTCCACACGCACCATGTTGGAGGCCTGGAAGCGTTTGAAGTTGTAATCCAGCGACGCATAGCCGCGGGAGGTGGACTTCAGGCGGTCGAAGAAGTCGAGCACCACTTCGGCCATCGGGATTTCATAGGTCAGCGCCACCTGGTTACCGTGGTAAACCATGTTGGTCTGCACGCCGCGTTTTTCGATACACAGCGTGATGACGTTACCGAGGAACTCCTGCGGCAGCAGCATGTGACACTCCGCGATCGGCTCGCGCAGCTCATGAATATTGTTCAGCGGCGGCAACTTGGACGGGCTGTCGACGTAGATAACCTCTTTCGAGGTGGTTTCTACTTCGTAGACTACCGTCGGTGCGGTGGTGATCAGATCCAGATCGTATTCACGCTCCAGACGCTCCTGGATGATCTCCATGTGCAGCAGGCCGAGGAAGCCACAGCGGAAGCCGAAGCCCAGCGCCGTTGAGCTTTCTGGCTCATAGAACAGGGAAGCATCGTTCAGGCTCAGCTTGCCGAGCGCATCACGGAAGTTCTCGTAATCATCGGAGCTGACCGGGAACAGACCCGCATAAACCTGCGGTTTCACCTTTTTAAAGCCTGGCAGCGCTTTATCTGCCGGGTTACGCGCCTGAGTCAAGGTATCGCCCACCGGTGCGCCGAGGATGTCTTTGATGGCACAAACCAGCCAGCCTACCTCGCCGCATTTCAGCTCGGTACGGTCAACCTGTTTTGGCGTGAAGATCCCCAGACGGTCTGCGTTATAGACCTGGCCGGTGCTCATTACTTTAATCTTGTCGCCTTTGCGCATGGTGCCGTTTTTAATACGCACCAGCGAGACAACGCCGAGGTAGTTATCGAACCAGGAGTCGATGATCAGCGCCTGCAGCGGGCCATCGGCATCGCCTTCCGGGGCCGGGATGTCACGCACCAGACGTTCCAGTACGTCCGTCACGCCGACGCCGGTTTTCGCCGAGCAGCGCACCGCATCGGTCGCATCAATGCCGACGATATCTTCAATCTCTTCCGCTACGCGCTCAGGATCGGCGGCTGGCAGGTCGATTTTGTTCAGTACCGGCACCACTTCGAGATCCATTTCCATCGCGGTATAGCAGTTGGCCAGCGTCTGGGCTTCTACGCCCTGCCCGGCATCAACCACCAGCAGCGCGCCTTCACAGGCCGCCAGCGAACGGGACACTTCATAGGAGAAGTCAACGTGGCCTGGGGTGTCGATAAAGTTAAGTTGGTAGGTTTCACCGTCAGCGGCTTTGTAATCGAGCGTGACGCTCTGCGCTTTAATGGTGATGCCGCGTTCGCGTTCCAGGTCCATGGAGTCCAGAACCTGGGCTTCCATTTCACGATCAGACAGGCCACCGCAAATCTGGATAATACGGTCAGACAGCGTCGACTTACCGTGGTCAATGTGAGCAATGATCGAAAAGTTACGTATGTTCTTCATATAGTTAAATAATTATGCCTTACGAATTCCTGGAGGCCGCTGTTCTTAGCCTGACGTTTTTCAGTGCGAAAACGCAGCATTCTACACTACATCTCCTTAACCGGGAAATGCTCTTCCAGCAAGCTTAGCGTGAAGATTCAGCGTTTTCTTTTATGAGATGTAAATAAAGCAAAGCCCGGTGACATCACCGGGCTTCAGAAGAGAGCATTTCGACGCGAAGCTCATCGGGGGGGAGCCCGACGCTGAGGATAACGGGCTGCCACTCTTCGCGAGCAGCAAGCCTCGACGAAAAGCCGCGGGCCAGTAAAAAACCCCCCACGCCACCGAGGGCTGCACCGCACATCGCGGCCAGATCGGTACCGAACAGCACCTGGAATACACCGCCCAGAGCAAACAGCCCCACCAGCGGGGAGAGATAGACCAGCATCGCCGAGCCCAGCAGGCTGCCTTCGGCGATGCCTAACTCGACTTTTTGCCCTGCCACCAGCGGCTCTGCACTGGGCACACTGATGGTGTGCGACGTCTGCGGCCCGAGTTTGTTCAGCACCCGGCTACCGCAACCGGCGCGGGAGGCGCAGCTGTTACAGGATGCTTTTACGTCACAACTCACCAGCGCAACGCCCTCCTGCCATGAAACGACAGTTGCCCACTCTTTGATCATTGTCCGGCCTTGAATTTAATGCTGTCTGCAATGCGTTTAGCCGTTTGCGGCGGCAGTTCGCCCACGACGGTAATCTCGGCGTTATCACGCACGGTAGTGCTGACGGTGCGGCGTCCGGTGCGCAGCATCTGATCGGCGCTCACCGACGTTGCCCGGTTGATGTTAACCGAGAAACTGAACAAACCATCAGAGTAAAGACGTGATTCAACCGGGGTATCAATCGTCGGCAGCTGACGTCGGCTGCTGGAAACTTCGCTGAAGCCCTGCGGGATCCAGTTTGGTGCCCAGTTGAAGTTGACAGGATCGCCGGCCGGGACAGAGAGCAGCGGCGGCAGGCTGGCTTTTGCCAGATTCTGCATGCTGTTGCCGACCTGATCGTCGATGGTAAAGGAGATCACCCGGAACTGCTCCAGCGTCTCGCCATCTCGATCCAGCAGATCGACCCGCATCGGCAGCTTGGTCTCTGCATCCATCCAGACGATATAGCTGTAACGCGTCCCATCTCGTGCGACCACGCGCAGCACTTCGCACAATCGGTCAGCGATGCGGGTACGCCCTACGGAGATAAAGTCGTAGTAAGGTGCCAGCCGTTTGAAGTCGGTATAGATGAGCGAAGGCAGCGAATCAACGATGTAATCGCCGTTCAGCGTAAAGGGCTCAAGACCCGGCTCAAAATAGCTGATTTCGTTGCCACGCTGCACGACTTCGCGGCGCGGACCATCCATCTGCAAAAGCTGGGCAAGCGGCTGTTTATCAAGACGGGCATGGCGATAGCGTAACGACTCTACACCCTGCTTATTGATACTGATAAAAGCCAGCTCGTAGTTGAGTGACTGGCTGGCCTGGTTCATTTGCTGTAACAACGCCCCGGACGATACATCAGCCGAGGCGTTGACAGTGAACAACAGGCTACCCGCCATCAGAGACATGGCGCACCAAAGTTGCTTCATTACTGCGATTGCGTTCCTAAAGTTTGGTTTCCGGGCACTTGCACAGCAGCCTGCTGGGTTTGCGCCTGCTCAAACTGAAGCTGTTCGGAATGCAGACGACGCTGCAATTCGTAATCCTGCAACATCGCATTAATACGACGGCGTTGCTCTTGTACCTGCTGCTGCTGACCGGCGCCTGCCGATGCATCAGAAGGAATACCCAGGCTTACCGGGCTGGCTTTGCCCATCATCGGCAGCGTATTGAACACTGGCGCTTCAGGTTGCTGGCTCACTTCAGATTGGGTGTTATAGTGCTGGACGCCAACAATAACTGCAAGCGATACGCAAGCAGCGACGCCCATTTGCGTCAGTTGACTCGCCCACGGGCGCACTTTGTTCCAGAAAGGCATCTTCTGCCACAGGTGCGGTGCCGGTTGGGCTTCAGGAATCAGCGGAGTGGCCTGAGAAACAGGTTCATTCTCGATGGCAGCCATTACGCGAGATGAGATATCAAAATGGAGGAGCTCGCCGGTATCGCCGCGCATAGTATCGCGGATGAGATGATAACTCTCCCAGGTTTTTTGCATCTCAGGAGAGCGAGAGAGCTCGTTGAGCATCTCACTGTCCAGCGTTTCACCATCCATTAAAGCGGAAAGTTGTTCTTTCTGCATGCCTAATACCTTTTCCAGTATCCCGCTATCGTCAACGCCTGATTAGCGGTTGAACTTTATTATCAATAGCTTCTCGCGCACGAAATATCCGTGAGCGAACCGTACCGACCGGGCAATCCATGATAGCGGCTATCTCTTCATAGCTCAGGCCATCCAACTCCCGCAACGTAATTGCCATGCGTAAATCTTCCGGGAGCGACTCGATGGTGCGAAAAACTATTTGTCTCAGTTCTTCTGACAACATTAAGTTCTCAGGGTTCGAAATTTCTTTTAACGCACCGCCGCTTTCAAAATTTTCGGCGTCGATGGCGTCAACGTCGCTTGAAGGCGGACGGCGGCCCTGAGCGACGAGGTAGTTTTTGGCGGTATTGACAGCAATACGATACAGCCAGGTATAAAAAGCACTATCTCCCCGGAAAGATTCCAGCGCGCGATAGGCCTTGATAAAAGACTCCTGTACTACGTCAGGGACATCGCCTGACGGTACATAGCGGGACACCAGACTCGCCACTTTATGCTGGTAGCGCACCACCAGTAAGTTAAAGGCTTTCTGATCTCCCTTCTGGACCCGTTCAACCAGAATCTGGTCCGTTAACTGCTCGCTCATCCGAGGTAATGTCTCCCCAAACCTAAAATCCACGCGTTATCGAAACGCCACTCCAAACACTGCACTGTGAGCAAGCAGTTGCTTTGAGGGTCTTTTTTTCAAAAAGTTCCGTCACGCCTTTGTTTTTGTTAATCGCGTCGCAGACTGTTCATTTTCTATCATTATAAGTCTGATACTGAAACGCACCCAGTTTCTGATAAGAATTGCCATTTTACCGCTTGCAGGGTACCGCAAGACAGGCTTTATTTCATCACAAAATCTGAAGCTAACGATCTGCTTCGCAAAATATTTTCGCCCTTTTTCTGTTTTATCACCGCCACAGCGGCTGTTTAGTCATTGCAACAAGTCGCAAAAAAAACGTGCGATTCATCGCATTCGGGTGCTATGCTGACCAAACACTGTTTAGTAAATTAAACACACATCATGAACGCAATGTCTGAACTCTCCTGTGACGTACTGATTATTGGCAGCGGTGCCGCCGGCCTTTCCCTTGCGCTGCGACTCGCCTCACACCAGAAAGTGATTGTCCTCAGCAAAGGTCCCATCAGCGAAGGCTCCACCTTCTATGCGCAGGGCGGGATTGCCGCTGTGTTTGATGAAACGGACAGTATCGACTCGCATGTGGAAGATACCCTGATTGCCGGTGGCGGCATCGTGGATAAACACGCCGCGGAGTTTGTCGCCAGTAATGCCCGTCACTGTGTGCAGTGGCTTATCGATCAGGGGGTGTTGTTTGATACGCATGTGCAGCCCAACGGGGAAGAGAGTTACCACCTGACCCGGGAAGGCGGGCATAGCCATCGCCGCATCCTGCACGCTGCGGATGCCACCGGGAAAGAGGTCGAAACGACGCTGGTCAGCCAGGCGTTAAACCATCCGAACATCCAGGTGCTGGAACGCAGCAACGCGGTGGACCTGATTATCTCCGACAAGATTGGCCTGCCGGGTACGCGCCGCGTCGTGGGTGCCTGGGTCTGGAACCGGAATAAAGAGACGGTAGAAACCTGCCGGGCAAAATCGGTAGTGCTGGCAACAGGCGGTGCCTCCAAGGTCTATCAGTACACCACCAACCCGGATATTTCTTCAGGTGACGGGATTGCCATGGCCTGGCGTGCAGGCTGTCGCGTGGCCAACCTGGAGTTTAACCAGTTCCACCCCACCGCCCTATTCCACCCTCAGGCCCGCAATTTCCTGCTGACAGAAGCCCTGCGTGGTGAAGGTGCACATTTAAAACGCCCGGACGGCACGCGCTTTATGCCAGACTTTGACGAGCGTGGCGAGCTGGCGCCGCGTGATGTCGTGGCCCGTGCTATCGATCATGAAATGAAGCGCCTGGGCGTGGACTGCATGTATCTGGATATCAGCCATAAACCGGCAGAATTTGTGCGTCAGCACTTCCCGACTATCTATGAAAAACTGTTGGGATTAGGTATCGACATCACCAAAGAATCAATGCCGGTGGTGCCGGCGGCGCACTATACCTGCGGCGGGGTAATGGTGGACGATCATGGCCGAACCGACGTCGACGGTCTGTACGCTATCGGCGAAGTGAGTTATACCGGCCTGCATGGCGCTAACCGTATGGCTTCGAACTCCCTGCTGGAGTGTCTGGTCTATGGCTGGTCGGCAGCGGAAGATATTACCAAGCGCTTGCCTTACGCCCGTCAGGCGGAAAACCTGCCTGCCTGGGATGAGAGTCGCGTGGAAAACCCGGATGAGCTGGTAGTGATCCAGCATAACTGGCACGAGCTGCGCCTCTTTATGTGGGATTACGTCGGAATTGTGCGCACCACCAAGCGGCTGGAGCGCGCCCTGCGCCGCATTACTATGCTGCAGCAGGAGATTGACGAGTATTACGCCCACTTCCGCGTCTCAAACAACCTGCTGGAGTTACGTAACCTGGTTCAGGTGGCGGAGTTGATTGTACGCTGCGCGATGATGCGCAAAGAGAGCCGCGGGCTGCATTATACGCTCGACTACCCGGAACAACTTGAGCACTCCGGGCCGTCCGTGCTCTCTCCGCTGACTCACATAAACAGATAGAACGGGTGGGTCAGCGCCGTGTAATCCTCGGAATAACGCTGATCCGGCCCACGGATCACCATCCTGTCGCTGAAGCACTCCCCTTCTTTCGGCGACAGCGCCACCAGCACACGGTGCGGTAACCTGCCGTCCGTATCAGCAATATCGGTGCGCAGACGTAAATACCAGCCCATCTCCAGTGCATTATTGATCAGCGCACTGCCCGCGCTTTCCGGTAATACCACACAGAAAAAGCCCTCTTCGGTGATCAACGCTGCCGCACAGGCTAACAGTGAACTGTGATCGAGGGAGCCGGTTGAACGCGCTTGATCGCGCTCGGGCGTTGCGCACCCGACGCCGGGTTCATAATAAGGAGGATTACTGACAATTAAGTCATAGCGAGCCGTTTGCTCAGGTGCCCAGGTCACAATATCCGCACAATGGAGGGTGATACGAGAAGCCCAGGGAGATTCAGCCACGTTTTCTGCCGCCTGTTCGGCCGCCTGTGGATCCAGCTCAACCGCATCCAGGGTAACAGACTCACCGGTACGCTGTGCGAGCATCAGGGCTAATAATCCACTGCCGCTGCCAATATCGAGGATACGTTTAACGCCTGCTACCGGTGCCCATGCCCCCAGTAAAATGCCATCAGTGCCAACTTTCATCGCACAGCGATCGTGCGCAACAAAGAACTGCTTAAAGGTAAAACCATCGCGGCGCAGCTGCGCTTTGAGTTGAGACATGTCAGAGCAACCTTCAAAATGAAACGGGTGTAGCATAGGTGAAAGCGCAACGAGGGAAAAGGGATATCCACACAAACAGATGAAGATCGCAGCCATAACGTCTATAATCAGCGCCCCACACAGAGGTAGAACATGACTGTAACGACTTTTTCCGAACTTGAACTCGACGAAAGCCTTCTGGAAGCCCTCCAGAATAAAGGCTTCACACGCCCGACTGCCATCCAGGCGGCAGCCATTCCGCCTGCGTTAGAAGGCCGCGACGTACTCGGTTCAGCGCCGACAGGCACCGGTAAAACAGCGGCGTACCTGCTGCCCGTCTTGCAGCACCTTATTGATTTCCCACGTAAGAAATCCGGCCCGCCGCGCATCCTTATCCTGACCCCGACACGTGAGTTAGCCGTTCAGGTTGCGGAGCATGCGCGTGAACTGGCCGCCAATACCCATCTGGATATTGCGACCATCACCGGTGGCGTTGCCTATATGAACCACGCCGAAGTGTTCAGTGAGAACCAGGATATCGTGGTCGCCACGACCGGGCGCTTAATGCAGTACATCAAAGAAGAAAACTTTGACTGTCGTGCTGTTGAAACGCTGATTCTGGATGAAGCGGACCGCATGCTGGAACTGGGCTTTGCGCAGGATATCGAACATATCGCAGGCGAAACGCGCTGGCGTAAACAGACCATGCTGTTTTCCGCGACGCTTGAAGGCGATGCCATTAAGGACTTTGCAGAGCGTCTGCTTGACGATCCGGCAGAGGTCTCTGCTACGCCTTCTACCCGTGAGCGCAAAAAAATTCACCAGTGGTATTATCGTGCCGATAACTACGAGCATAAGCTCGAGTTACTTAAACATCTGTTAAAACAGGATGATACGACACGTACCATTGTTTTTGTCCGTAAACGCGAACGTGTGCATGAGCTGGCGGAACAACTCCGGGCTGCAGGGATTAACAACTGTTATCTCGAAGGCGAGATGGCGCAGGTTAAACGTACCGAAGGGATTAAACGCCTGACCGAAGGTCGCGTGAATGTGCTGATTGCCACCGACGTGGCGGCGCGGGGTATCGATATTCCTGAAGTGAGCCATGTGATTAACTTCGACATGCCGCGCAGCGGAGATACCTACCTGCACCGTATCGGTCGTACCGGACGTGCTGGCCTTAAAGGCACCGCTATCTCTCTTGTTGAAGCACATGACTATCTGCTGCTGCAGAAAGTGGGCCGCTATATCGACGAGCCGGTAAAAGCGCGCGTGATTGATGAACTGCGCCCTGTTACCCGTCCGCCAAGCGAAAAGATGACGGGTAAGCCGTCGAAGAAAGTGCTCGCTAAGCGCGCAGAGAAAAAAGAGAAAGAAAAAGAGAAACCGCGCGTGAAGCAACGCCACCGTGACAGCAAAAACATCGGCAAGCGTCGTAAGCCAAGCGGCAGCGAGCCAGCTTCACAGAAAGAAGAGTAAAAAAACGCCGGGGTTAACCCGGCGTTTTTTTATCTGCACGCAGCCAACGATTACAGGCTGGCGGTAAAGGTACGCGCAATCACGTCACGCTGCTGTTCTGCAGTCAGTGAGTTGAAGCGAACGGCATAGCCAGAAACGCGGATGGTCAGCTGCGGATATTTTTCCGGATGCTTAACGGCATCTTCCAGGGTTTCACGACGCAGCACGTTAACATTTAGATGCTGACCGCCCTCAACACGCACTTCTGGTTTGATTTCCATTGGGATTTCGCGATATTCGAATTCGCCCAGTGCATTAACCTGAACAACTTCGTCTTCAGCAAAGCCTGCTTTTGCACATACGCAGCGCGCTTCGCCTTTTTCGCTGTCCAGCAGCCAGAAAGAGTTCAGCAGGTCGTCGTTTGCAGCTTTAGTAATCTGGATACCAGTAATCATGTGATGCCTCCCTTAAACTACACTATTGGGTGTCGCCCGTTTTTTAGGGCAATTGGTAAAACCATTGTTGCTTGAGTGTATATATATCAGTCAACCCACCGCCATTCATTGACCTAAATCAATAAAAACCACACAAGTGAAAGGGTGATACAAGGAGATTATTGTTTTATATCAATTTTACCCAAAACCTGTTTTCAAAAAATCTCGTAATTTTTAAATATTTTTCAACGGGATGACCTTTTCCCCACGGCAATTTTGCTCCCTCGTCATAAGCAGTTAAGCTAGGGGCAGAGAAAATTCGCAGGAGAGCGAGATGACAACACCTTTAACCTGGCACGACGTACTGGCCGATGAGAAAAAACAACCTTATTTCATCAACACGCTGAACACTGTTGCCGCTGAACGCGAGGCCGGCACCACCATCTATCCGCCGCAGAAAGACGTGTTTAACGCCTTTCGTTTTACCGAACTGGCCGATGTCAAAGTGGTGATCCTGGGTCAGGATCCTTATCACGGGCCGGGCCAGGCGCACGGACTGGCCTTTTCCGTGCGTCCGGGCGTTGCGACTCCGCCTTCCCTGCTGAATATGTATAAGGAGTTGGAAGCCTCGGTACCCGGCTTTACCCGGCCTGCACATGGCTATCTGGAAAGCTGGGCGCGCCAGGGAGTCCTGCTGCTCAATACCGTGCTAACGGTTCGCGCGGGGCAGGCGCACTCCCATGCCAGCCTCGGCTGGGAGACGTTTACGGATAAAGTCATCAGCCTGATTAACCAACATCGGGAAGGGGTGGTGTTTTTACTGTGGGGATCGCACGCGCAGAAGAAAGGCGCAATCATTGATACCCAGCGCCATCATGTGCTGAAAGCACCGCACCCATCACCGCTGTCAGCGCATCGCGGATTTTTTGGCTGCAACCATTTTGTGCTGGCGAATGAGTGGCTGGAGAAACAGGGCGAAACGCCGATTGACTGGATGCCAGAGTTACCGGCTGAAAGCGAATAGATTGGTTTTTGTAGGCCGGGTAAGGCGAAGCCGCCACCCGGCACACTGCCCGGCGGCGCTACGCTTGCCGGGCCTACGAACAGAGCGAAATTACGCTTTGTTCTGACGCCACCACTCCGCCAGCAGAACGCCGGTCGCAACGGATACGTTGAGGCTTTCTACATTGCCGGTGCCATCGATTGAGACGCTCAGATCGGCGCTGGACAGTGCCGCATCGGTCAGACCATCACGCTCCTGACCTAACACCAGCACCATTTTACGCGGCAGTGTCGCTTTAAACAGCGGCGTGGTGCCTTTATGGCTGGAGGTGGTCACAATGGCGTAGCCCGCTTTACGGAACTGCTCAATGGCTTCCAGCACGCTGTCGCCAGTGATCGGCTGAACGTGCTCCGCGCCGCCTTCCGCCGTACGGATTGCCGCACCGGATTCCAGCAGAGCCGCATCCTGCAACAGTACCCCTTTCACGCCAAAATGAGCGCAGCTGCGCATCATCGCGCCGAGGTTGTGCGGGTTGCCCACGTCTTCAAGGGCCAGCACGCAGTCATCTTCACCTGCCTGGCTAACCCACTGCTTAACGGTAGTTCCGTTACGTTTCTTAATCAGGAAGCACACGCCACCGTGGTGTTCGGTGCCAGACGCTTTGGTGATCTCAGCATCGTCTACCACGTGGTAGGCTTTGCGGTTGGCCGCCATCCATCGCAGCGCTTCTTTGAAACGCGGCGTAACGCTCTGGATAAACCAGGCGCGAACGATGCAATCAGGACGGCTCTGGAACAGGGCCTGACAGGCGTTCTCACCGTAGACGCGGGTCTCTTCCGCGCGCTGACGGCGGATCACTTCAGGATCAATAACCGCTTTACCGGCCATGCTGCCGTGATCGACGGGTGCCTTTGACTCATCGCCCGGTGCGCGAGAAACGGTACGCCATGGCGACGCATCGCGGTTAAAGTCGTCGCGTTTGAAATCATCACGCTTACGGTCGTCACGTTTACGATCGTCGCGTTTGCGGTCATCACCGCGGCTGTTTCTCTCATCGCGGGCGGGGCGACGGCCACCGTCTGCACGAGATGGCCCTGGACGTCCGCCACCTTTTCCGGTACGCGGATTTTCGGTGCGTTTATCAGAGTCATCATCACTGCGGACATACATCACTTTGACCTTGCCGCTTTTGTTTTTCAGTTCGTCGTTCATGCTTTTCTCCACCAGCGCTGCGCGAAGCGCGCAGATTACCCGATGTACCCGCGCATAGCCATTACTTCGTATAAAAGCCTGTGACTATTGTTCTCATTGAATAAAACGCATTGTCGTTTCAAACAGGGTCGTTGATAATATGTAACATATTGGAAACATAACCGGCATGTTGCCGCTTTGTCCCCCTGCTCTACCTGAGGTTAGTTATGAATACCGTATGTGCCAACTGCCAGGCTCTCAACCGCATTCCGGATGATCGAATTGATGACGGAGCAAAATGCGGACGCTGCGGTCATGAATTGTTCGATGGTGATGTCGTTAATGCTACCGGTGCAACTCTGGATAAACTGCTGAAGGACGATCTGCCGGTAGTGATCGATTTCTGGGCTCCCTGGTGCGGCCCGTGCCGTAACTTTGCCCCGATCTTTGAAGATGTCGCCGAAGAGCGCAGCGGTAAAGTGCGTTTCGTGAAAGTGAATACCGAGGCCGAACGCGAGCTGAGCGCCCGCTTCCGTATTCGCAGTATCCCGACCATCATGATTTTCAAGAATGGTGAAGTTGTTGATATGTTGAACGGTGCCGTTCCGAAAGCCCCGTTTGACAGCTGGCTGAACGAATCCCTCTGATATTCCGGGGCACGTAACTTGTGCCCCGCTCTCGCCTCTGCGAGAATGGCGTTTTTTCTGCGCACTTCCCCATGACTGATAACGCCGTACTGCAATTACGCGCCGAACGCCTGGCGCGTGCGACTCGCCCCTTTCTTGCCCGTGGTAACCGCATTCGTCGCTGTCAGCGCTGCCTGCTGCCGCTTAAGCAGTGCCTGTGCGCGACCCTGACTCCCAGCCATGCCGAAAGCCGTTTTTGTCTGGTGATGTTCGATACCGAACCGATGAAACCCAGCAATACCGGGCGGCTGATCGCCGACATTTTACCGGATACTGCCGCCTTCCAGTGGTCTCGCACCGAACCGCCGCAGGCCCTACTCGATCTGGTCGCCTGCCCCGATTATCAACCGATGGTGGTGTTCCCGGCCTCCTATGCCGGCGATAGCCGTCCGGTACTCGCCGCCCCTCCCTCCGGCAAGCCGCCGCTGTTTATTATGCTGGATGGCACCTGGACCGAGGCGCGCAAAATGTTTCGTAAAAGCCCATATCTGGATGCCCTGCCGGTTATCTCCGTCGATCTGTCGCGCGTTTCAGCTTATCGCCTGCGCGAAGCCCATGCAGAAGGTCAGTACTGTACGGCCGAGGTGGCGATTGCTCTACTGGATCTGGCGGGAGATGTACAGGCAGCAGGCGCACTGGGCGATCACTTCACGCGTTTTCGCGAACGCTATCTGGCCGGAAAAACCATTCATAAGGGAAGCATCACAGCAGCGGACCCGGAAAGCGTTTAAAATCATCAGGTCACTCGCCCTTTCAGGAGACTTGTATGAGCCAGCGCGGGTTAGAAGCCTTACTCCGCCCTAAATCCATCGCCGTGATTGGCGCGTCGATGAAACCCGAACGCGCCGGTTACCTGATGATGCGAAACCTGCTCGCAGGCGGTTTTAACGGCCCGATCCTGCCGGTGACGCCTGCTTATAAAGCGGTGCTGGGCGTTCTGGCCTGGCCCGACGTCGACAGCCTGCCCTTTATCCCCGATCTCGCGGTGCTGTGTACGCATGCCCGACGCAATATCGCGCTACTCGAGACGCTGGGGAAAAAAGGCTGTAAAACCTGCATTATTCTCTCCTCGCCGCCTGAACAACAGGCGGAGCTGCTGGCTTGCGCGGCGCGATACCAGATGCGGCTGCTGGGGCCAAACAGCCTTGGCCTGCTGGCACCCTGGCAGGGTCTGAACGCCAGTTTCTCTCCCGTGCCGATACGTAAAGGCAAACTGGCCTTCATTTCCCAGTCAGCGGCAGTCTCCAATACCATTCTCGACTGGGCTCAGCAGCGCGAAATGGGATTCTCCTATTTCATCGCGCTGGGCGACGGGCTGGATATCGATGTTGACGAGTTGCTGGATTTCCTGGCGCGAGACAGCAAAACCAGCGCAATTCTGCTCTATCTTGAGCATCTCAGTGACGCGCGACGTTTTGTATCGGCGGCCCGTAGCGCCTCGCGCAATAAACCGATTCTGGTCATCAAAAGCGGACGTAGCCCGGCCGCCCAGCGTCTTCTACACTCGCATTCCGGTATGGATCCGGCATGGGATGCTGCCATCCAGCGTGCCGGTTTACTGCGCGTTCAGGATACCCACGAACTCTTTTCCGCTGTCGAAACGCTCAGCCATATGCGCCCGCTGCGGGGAGAGCGGCTGATGATCATCAGCAACGGCGCCGCCCCGGCCGCGCTGGCGCTGGATGAACTTTGGCTGCGCAACGGGAAGCTGGCCGCGCTCAGCGAAGTGACGCTCCAGCGCCTGCGTGATGCGTTGCCGCCCGGTGTGGAACCGGGTAATCCCCTCGATTTACGCGATGATGCCAGCAGCGATCGCTATATCAGCGCCATCAACATCCTGCTGGAAAGCCAGGATTTTGATGCCCTGATGGTCATTCACTCTCCGAGTGCTGCGGCACCGGGTAGCGAAAGCGCCCGTTCACTGATTGAAGCCGTGAAAAAGCATCCGCGGGGCAAATACGTGTCGCTCCTGACCAACTGGTGCGGCGAGTATTCCTCTCAGGAGGCGCGGCGCCTGTTCAGCGAGGCGGGATTGCCGACATACCGCACCCCGGAAGGTACTATTACCGCCTTTATGCATATGGTGGAGTACCGGCGTAACCAGAAACAGCTGCGGGAAACGCCTGCGCTTCCCGGCAATCTGACCGCCAATACCGGCCACGCCCGGGCCCTGCTGCAACGCGCCATCGATGACGGCGCACGTTCGCTGGATACCCATGAGGTGCAGCCGATTCTCAATGCCTTCGGCATGCATACCCTACCGACCTGGATCGCCAGCGACAGCGCGGAAGCGGTACATATCGCCGAGCAGATTGGTTATCCGGTGGCGCTGAAACTGCGCTCCCCCGATATCCCGCATAAATCAGAAGTTCAGGGGGTGATGCTGTACCTGCGTACCGCGGCGGAAGTGCAGCAGGCGGCAGATGCCATTATCGATCGCGTCAAAATGACCTGGCCCCAGGCGCGCATTCATGGCCTGCTGGTGCAAAGCATGGCCAACCGCGCAGGGGCGCAGGAGCTACGGGTTGTGGTGGAACAGGATCCGGTCTTCGGCCCGCTGATCATGCTGGGTGAAGGGGGCGTGGAGTGGCGCCCTGAAGATCAGGCGGTAGTGGCCCTGCCTCCACTGAACATGAACCTTGCGCGTTATCTGGTGATCCAGGCGATTAAGAGCAAGAAGATCCGCGGGCGCAGCGCCCTGCGGCCGCTGGATATCGCCGCCCTGAGCCAGTTCCTGGTGCAGGTATCGAACCTGATTGTCGATAGCCCGGAAATCCAGCGCCTGGACATTCATCCTTTGCTGGTATCCGGTAGCGAGCTGACGGCACTGGATATAACGATGGATGTGGCACCCTTTACCGGCGATCGTGAAAGCCGTCTCGCGATCCGCCCTTATCCCCACCAGCTTGAAGAGTGGGTGGAGATGAAAAACGGCGAGCTGTCCCTGTTTCGTCCCATCCTTCCGGAAGATGAACCCCAGCTGCAGCGCTTTATCGAGCAGGTGACAAAAGAAGATCTCTACTACCGCTACTTTAGTGAAATCAACGAATTTACCCACGAAGATTTAGCCAATATGACGCAGATCGACTACGATCGGGAAATGGCTTTTGTTGCCGTTCGCCGCACGGATGATGGCGATGAGATCCTTGGCGTCACGCGTGCGATCTCCGATCCCGATAACGTCGATGCGGAGTTTGCGGTGCTGGTTCGTTCCGATCTGAAAGGCCTGGGATTAGGAAGGCGGTTACTGGAAAAGCTAATCAGTTATACGCGCGATCACGGACTTATCCGCCTCAATGGCATTACTATGCCCAATAACCGTGGCATGATCGCCCTGGCGCGAAAATTAGGCTTTACCGTTGATATTCAGCTGGAAGACGGCATCGTCGGGTTGACGCTGGCGCTGATGTCGGCAGGTAAACAAGAGTAAGGTACTGGAAATGTTAACCACTTTAAACGGCACTGATGGTATGATTGCCCGCTTCAGTTGTCTGCATAATCCATATAATCCTTCAATGAACAGAGAAGAAACGCACTGTGATGTTGTCCAAATTTAAGCGTAATAAACATCAACAACACCTTGCTCAACTACCGAAGCTTTCTCAGTCAGTTGATGATGTAGAGTTCTTTTATGCTCCCGCCGATTTTCGGGAGACGCTACTGGAAAAAATTGCCAGCGCAACGCATCGTATCTGCATTATCGCGCTTTATCTTGAACAGGATGAAGGCGGCAGCGCCATTTTACGCGCGGTATACGAGGCCAAACGTCAGCGCCCTGAACTGGATGTACGCATCCTGGTTGACTGGCATCGCGCCCAACGCGGACGTATTGGTGCGGCCGCATCCAATACCAATGCCGACTGGTATTGCCGCATGGCGCAGGAGAACCCTGGCGTAGACGTGGCGGTTTATGGTGTCCCGGTTAACACCCGCGAAGCGCTCGGTGTGCTCCATTTCAAAGGCTTTATTATTGATGACAGCGTGCTGTACAGCGGCGCGAGCCTGAATGACGTCTACCTGCATCAACTCGATAAATACCGTTACGATCGCTATCACCTGGTGCGTAATGCCCGCATGGCCGACGTCATGTTCAATTGGGTGGATCAGCATCTGGTGCGCGGTCGCGGCGTGAATCGCCTTGACGATCCCCATCGTCCAAAAAGTCCAGAGATCAAAAATGACATTCGCCTTTTCCGTCAGGAACTGCGCGATGCCATGTACCACTTCCAGGGCGATGCGGATAACGAACAACTGGCAGTGACCCCGCTGGTGGGTTTGGGCAAATCCAGCCTGCTCAATAAGACCATCTTCCATCTTATGCCCTGCACCGAGCATAAGCTGACCATCTGCACGCCATACTTCAACCTGCCGGCCGTGCTGGTGCGTAATATCATTCAGCTCTTACGCGACGGCAAAAAAGTTGAGATTATCGTAGGTGATAAAACCGCGAACGATTTTTTTATCCCGGAAGATCAGCCTTTTAAGATCATCGGTGCCCTGCCTTATCTGTATGAAATCAACCTGCGCCGCTTCCTTAGCCGCCTGCAGTACTATGTGAATACCGATCAGCTGATAGTGCGTCTCTGGAAAGATGAAGACAACAGCTATCACCTGAAAGGGATGTGGGTTGATGATGAATGGATGCTGCTGACGGGGAATAATCTCAACCCGCGCGCATGGCGACTGGATCTGGAAAATGCCATTCTGATCCACGATCCGCGCCACGAACTGGCTGCTCAGCGCGATCGCGAGCTGGAGCTGATCCGCACCCACACCACTGTGGTTAACCATTACCGCGATCTGCAGAGCATTGCCGATTACCCGGTTAAGGTGAGAAAGCTGATCCGCCGTCTGCGCAGGATCCGAATCGATCGCTTAATTAGCCGCATTTTGTAATCTTCAGCCCTGTCACTGACGGGGCTTTTTTATGGAGGTCGTTGTGCGTTATTTCCTGTTAATGGGCTGTCTGGTACTGTCCGGCTGCAGCCATATGGCTCAGGATAGCTGGTCTGGTCAGGATAAGGCGCAACACTTTTTAGCCTCGGCGATGCTATCGGCGGCGGGTAATGAATACGCTCAACGTCAGGGCTTGAGCCGCGATCGTAGCGCTGCATATGGCCTGATGTTCTCGATCGGTCTGGGCGCATCGAAAGAGCTGTGGGACAGCCGCCCGGCGGGGAGCGGCTGGAGCTGGAAAGATTTTACCTGGGATATCGCTGGAGCAACGACTGGCTATACCCTTTGGCAACTGGCGGATCGCTAAAGACGGACCCCTTTCCCTTTTCGGTGCAGCATCAACGAGACAATAAATGCCAGCGCCCCCATCAACGTGACGTACCAGAAGAAAACGGTCTCACTGCCTACCGATTTCAGTGACAGCGCGACATACTCCGCCGAGCCGCCAAACAGTGCATTAGCCACTGCATAAGACAACCCAACGCCCAACGCACGTACCTGAGCCGGAAACATCTCCGCCTTAAGGATACCGCTAATGGAGGTATAAAAACTGGCGATAATCAGAGCCACCATCACAAGGGCAAAAGCGGCATAAGGAGATGAAACATGCTGAAGCGCCGTGAGAATGGGCACCGTGCATAACGCCGACAAGCCGCCAAAAATCAGCATTGAGCTACGCCGACCAATTTTATCCGACAGCGCACCGATAACAGGTTGGATCAGCATAAAGATAAAGAGCGCCACCGTCATGACCATACTGGCTACGTTAGCGTGCATACCGGTGGTGTTAACCAGATACTTCTGCATATAGGTCGTGAAGGTATAGAAGGTGAGCGAACCGCCTGCCGTAAAGCCAAGCACCATCAAAAATGCCTTCCGGTTACGCCACAAGCCTTTGAATGAACCCGCCTCTTTTAACGCTCGCACCTCTTGTCGGGACGTTTCTTCCAGCTGGCGGCGTAACCATAGCGCCACAACAGCCAGAACCGCGCCGAGCGCAAAAGGAATACGCCATCCCCAGGCTCGAAGATCTTCATCACTCAGAACCTGTTGCAGGATCACCACCGCCAGGATAGCCAGCAACTGGCCGCCTATCAGCGTGACGTACTGAAAAGAGGCATAGAAGCCTTTACGACCTTCCACTGCGACTTCACTCATATAGGTCGCGCTGGTGCCGTATTCTCCCCCGACGGAGAGTCCCTGAAACAAACGCGCCAGCAACAGTAAGGCCGGTGCCCATGTGCCGATAGCCTCATAGCCCGGCAGACAGGCAATCATCAGAGAGCCGAAACACATCATGCAGACGGAGATCAGCATGGACTTTTTTCGCCCTTTTCTGTCAGCGATGCGGCCAAACAGCCAGCCGCCTATCGGACGCATTAAAAAGCCAGCGGCAAAGACACCGGCCGTTTGCAGTAGTTGGGTAGTGGTGTTGCCAGATGGGAAGAAGATATGGGAAAAATAGAGCGAGCAAAATGAGTAAACATAAAAGTCGAACCATTCAACCAGATTGCCCGATGATGCCCCGACGATCGCCCAGACCCTGCGGCGGGTATCGCCGTCTGTTGCTTTTTTATTCTCCGTATTTGTACTTGCTACGGTTTCTGTCATTTTTAAATCCCCTGTCTTACATTGCGGGCCATTGCACCCATTCCAGTAAAACCAGATTTAAAATTTAACGTTAGGTAAAAAAAATGTTTCTATTATGTTTCATTTGGTTTTGTGAGGCTCATCATAAAATGAGCGCTTCTGCGGATGACATTATTATCCTCACTTTTTCTGATGCGCTTGTTTTCTTTGCAAATAATCTTCGTCAGCGCGAATTTTATCCCACCATTCTTTGAAAACTTTTGCTGCTTCGGCTTTAACGGGATCGTGATCTAACGGACGAACATTGCGTTCATCATCGTACTTTTTCCCGCCTTTGTGGTTGGCGTAGCGTCTGGCGCGGGTATATCCCATCTGAATAAATTTTCTGGCCATATCCATGCCAACGAAATCATTGTGCTGACGGTACTGCTCAAACAGGGCGTAGATCTCCTGCGCAGATTTAGTCGCAACCTCAGCATTTTTGTATCGCCAGTGGGGGAGGATTTCGCTTTTGTAAGGTTCAACCAGCAGAACACCTTGCTCTCCCCGCCCTACCTGGTAAAGCTCAGGGTGCTCACGGAAGTTGGTGTTGGCGAAATCCTGTTCATAGTTAAAGGGTGGGTTCGGCAAAATAACCTCGCTGATAATGCGTATCTTGTTATTTTAGCCAGAGATTGTTAAACCTGCCGGGTTCGGGAGCAAAGCAAAAAGCCCATCCGTGAGGATGGGCTTTCGCGTAATTTGATGCCTGGCAGTTCCCTACTCTCGCATGGGGAGACCCCACACTACCATCGGCGCTACGGCGTTTCACTTCTGAGTTCGGCATGGGGTCAGGTGGGACCACCGCGCTACAGCCGCCAGGCAAATTCTGTTGTTCAGGACGCTTCTGCGGCCTGATTACTCTGGTTCAGCTGAAAATCGTATCATATCCGCCTAAACAGCTTCGGCGTTGTAATGTTAAGTC
>DERO01000052.1 GCA_002360945.1 Leclercia adecarboxylata
TGCCGATGCCGATGCCGATGCAGACGCTGATGCTGATGCAGATGCCGACGCCGATGCGGATTCTGATGCCGACGCAGACGCCGATGCCGACGTCAAACTCACCGTTACCGTCACCCCTGGCGATAAGACGACCGAGACGACGGATGACAAGATCATCCACATCAACGGCGGTAGCGGCGATCCTAATGGTTACGACATCCAGAACGGCGTGATCGTGGCGATCGGCAGTAACGTGCACGTCTGGCTGACCCCGGATAGCCCGGACGGCAAGATTCAGGGCGACTTCGTGCCGAAGGCCGACAGCCCGGATCAGATCCACTACTACACCAGCCAGGGTAATGCCAACGCCAACAACGGCGATAAGACCCATACCGATATCTTTGTGGTCGGTGACCATACGGGTGGTTACTACCAGCAGGGCGACTGGTCGCAGGATCACTATGAGTTCCGGCCGCTCAACGGCATTACCGGTAACCAGGGCTTACCGCAGAGCAGCGTAGGTAAGGACTATATCTTTGTTCAGGGTAATGAGGCTGACTACACCGTTACCGGTGTCGATCATCCGCAGAACGGCAAAAACAACGACATAGATAACCTGCATGTGGTCGATAACGAGACCGGGAAGTCGCCGTTCCAGAACGCCAACGGCATCGAGGGCGTTGTTTTTGGGGACGGGCCTTCTGGAACGCACGGTGGCAGTACCACCGTCAGCACTACGGTCACTCTGAACCTCGACGTGAATCTCGAAAGCTCAGACAGCGGCGACCACCTAAAAAGCATCACGCTGGACGGCATACCTGAGGGGGCGACCTTTACGGGTAATCATACCAACGTCATGTACGATGCGGAGCACGGCACCTACACCCTGGAATTTGATAACGACACCTCGCACTTTACCGGGCAGGTCAGCGTTGAACTTCCGGGCTCTGAGCACGATTTAGGCGAGATCACGCTGACAGTGGATTCTACCGCTGTCGATCAGCACGAAACCGACTTCACCTTTGATGGCGAAGAGGGCGGAACCATCGTCAGCGAAAGCCACGGCGGGGAAGAGCATGCCGATGACGCTGTCGACGACGATCACTCTCTGATGACCAGCCACAGCGTTGAGGAGAATCATGCCGATCACGATGGTGAGGAGAGCGATAAGCAGACGCATTCCAGTAACCTGGATGCTGACGATCACGCCACCTCGTTAATCGACGACGACAATTTGATGCTCAGCACCACGACCCCAGACAACAGCGAAGCGGGTAATACGCAGTTGGGCGACACCCAGAGTGAAACGCTCGCCACACTGCAAAACGCCAGCCCGGGTCAGGACGAGCAGTTGAACTTCAGCGATCTCATTCACGATGACGAACATCACGATCTCAGCAACCTGATTCAGGCCGGCCCGCAGAGCGACGCGGCTGACGGTCCGGCGGAGATCGAACACGTTCCCGCTGAAGGCGGCGAGATAGCCGGAACGGACGGTTACGATGCCGGTAACGACGAGATGCTGAATAACCTGATCGCCAAACCGGAAGAGCACGCCTGATCGACCGCCGCGCAGGGTGCAGTTGGACTCTGCGCGGCAACAAAGATGATGTGAATTCAGGTCAGACGAGGGATGACGTCCGATCATAAACCCGCAGGATGCATTTTATCCCTCGGTTTGATGGGATTTTCTCTGGTGGACATTGTTCCATAATCAAGGGATGTGAAGGAAAAACAACAAGATGAAACAGTATAGTCATATCGTAATGGGTGCGGCGCTGGTGTTGAGCGCGACGCAGAGCCAGGCCACTACCCTGGAGCAGGCCGTAAAAGACAGCCTGCTATGGCACCCGGAAGTTAACGCCTCGGTAAACAGTCGCTATTCCGCCGATCAGGATCTCCGCGCCGCCAAAGGCGGTTATCTGCCGACCCTGGATCTCACCGCCGGTACCGGTTGGGAGCAAACCGATAACGCCAGCACCCGTGCGGGAGGCGATCATCTGCGTGATTTGCACCGCAGCGAGTCCGCCATCAACCTGCGACAGAACGTCTTCAATGGTTTTGCGACCACCAGCGAAGTGGGCCGCCAGAAAGCGACGGTCAACTCGCGTGCCTGGACGGTAATGAACACCAGCGAATCCACCGCCCTGCAGGCGATCCAGAGCTATCTCGACGTGCTGATGCGCCAGAAGATGGTGGCGCTGGCAGAAGACAACCTAAAGAACCACGAGCGGGTCTTCGATCAGATCCGCCTGCGTACCGAGCAGGGCGTGGGCCGTCAGGCAGACTTTGAGCAGGCGCAAGCCCGTCTGGCACAGGCGCGCAACAATCTGCTGACCGAGCAGACCAACCTTGAAGACTCCCGCGCCAACTACCAGAGCATCACCGGCAAAGAACCGGATACCCTGGTGATGCCCGCTAAAATCACGGTTCCCGCCTCGCTGGACGCCGCGCGGAAGGTGATGCTGGAAAACAACCCGCTGCTGAAGCAGGCGGATGCCGATGTGGAAGCCACCCGCCAACAATATGAGGCGGCAAAATCGCGCTTTTACCCGGATGTGAACGTTGAAGTCGGTCGTACCATGGATAACAACATCGATGGCACCCGCGGGCACAGCCAGGAGTGGCAGGCGATGCTGCGCATGCGCTACAACCTGTATAACGGCGGCAGCGACCAGGCCACGATCACCTCTTACGCCTACAAAATGAAAGAGGCGCAGGATGTGAAAAACAACGCCCAGCGTCAGCTGAACGAAGATCTGCGTCTGGCCTGGAACGCCCTGAGAAACGCCAGTCAGCAGGTGCCGATCGCCAAAGAGTATGCCGATCGCAGCGTGCAGGTACGTAGCGCCTATCAGGAGCAGTTCAGTCTGGGCGACCGTACCCTGCTCGATATGCTCGACAGCGAAAACGAAGTGTTCAGCGCCCAGCGCCGCTACGTTGAACTGCAGTTCGTCGACATGTTTACTACCTACCGCATCAGCGCCCGTACCGGCGAGTTGCTCAAAAGCCTGAACATTCAGGCACCGTCGGCAGCGCAGCCGCTTGATCAGGCGCAGCGTTCACAGACGGAGCTGCCTGAATTAAAATAAGCCGCCTTTAAAGGCTGACGGGGTTATTGCTGGCAAAACGACCGGCAATATCCCCTCTTTTTTATCCCTGCGACCGCCGTCTGCAGAACACTGAGGCAGAGAATGACGCCTGATATTGACTCCCCCGATCGCATCGAGATGACCCCGCAGGCGCAGGGCAGACAGGATCCCCGGCAAAGCCATGACGATCCGCTGCTGGATGCGCTGATGATCGTCTGTAAATTGCATAACATCGCCACCAGCCGCAACGTCCTGACCACCGGTCTGCCGCTGGAAGCTCACACCCTGACGATGGAGAGCTTTCCACGCGCCGCCGGACGGGCAGGGCTCAAGGCGCGGGTGGTGCAGCGGCCGCTGGAAAACATCACCGCGATGTCTCTGCCCGCCGTTCTGCTGCTGAAAAACAATCAGACCGCGGTGTTGATTGGCTGGGACGATCAACAGCGCGCGCGACTGCTGCCGAGTGAGACGGAAGGCGGTGAGATTACCGTAGCGCCGGAGACGCTGGCGGAGAACTACAGCGGGCGGGTGATCTTTATCTCTCCGGAACATGAGTTTGATGCTCAACCAACGGCCACGCTGCCGCGCACCAAGGCCTGGTTCCAGGACACGCTTAAACTGTCGAAATTCCTCTACCTGGATGCAGTGGTCGCCAGTTTCCTGGTTAACCTGGTGGCGCTCGCCGCCCCGCTGTTTGTGATGAACGTCTATGACCGGGTGGTGCCCAATCAGGCTACCGCTACTCTGTGGGTGCTGGCCATCGGCATCAGCATCGCGTTCGTGTTCGATTTTGTGCTGAAGATCCTGCGGGGCATTTGCCTCGATCTGGCAGGTAAAAAGACCGATCTGGTGGTCTCCTCGGCGCTGTTCGAGCGGCTGTTGGGGATGAAGATGAAGCTCCGCCCGCAGCGGGTAGGGAGCTTCGCGCAGAACTTCCAGGAGTTCCAGTCGATCCGCGACTTCCTGTCGTCCCTGACCCTGACCGCCTTTATCGATTTGCCGTTTACCCTGCTGATCCTGCTGGTGATTGGCATCATCGGCGGTCCGCTGGTATTTATCCCGCTGCTCTGCTACCCGCTGGCGCTGCTGGTGAACTGGCTGATCCAGCGCCCGCTGATGTCGCGGGTCAAGAAAACCTACCAGCTCTCCAACGAACGTCAGGCGATGCTAGTGGAGACGCTGACCGGCCTGGATGCTATCAAGATCAACAACGCCCAGAGCGAGCGCCAGTACCAGTGGGAGCATCTAACCGGCCAGCTCAGCAAGCTGGAGCTGCGGGTGAAGTCGCTCTCCTACGTGGCGGTGAACTTTACTACCTGGCTGCAGCAGTTCAGCGGCGTGGCCATTATCGTGGCCGGGGTCTATATCATTATTGGCGGCAACCTGAGCATGGGCGGGTTGATCGCCTGCTACCTGCTGCACCGCCGCGCCATGATGCCCATCGGCCAGCTGTGCAGCCTGATCACCCGCTACCAGCGGGCGCGGATGACCAAAGGCACCATTGACCGAATGATGGGGCTGGAACAGGAGGTGCAGGATGACGAGGTGCCGCTGAAGCGCGAAACCCTCTCCGGCGCCATTGAATTGCGCGACGTCACTTTCGTCTACCCGGGCAACCAGTACGCCTCGCTCAGCAACGTCTCGCTGACCATCCAGCCCGGCGAGAAGGTGGGGATCATCGGCCGCAGCGGGTCGGGCAAAAGCTCGCTGGCGAAACTGCTGGTCGGCTTTTATCAACCGGACAGCGGCAATGTGCTGATCGACGGCATTGATGCCCGCCAGATAGACGTCCACGATCTGCGCCATAACATCGGCTATGCCCCGCAGGATATCCACCTGTTCAGCGGCACCCTGCGGGAGAATCTGGTCTATGGCGCCAGCTACGTTGACGACGAGACCATGCTGCGGGTCGCCACCCTGACCGGGGTACATGAGTTCGCCCGCCGCCATCCGTCTGGTTACAACATGCAGGTGGGCGAGCGGGGGATGAGTCTCTCCGGCGGCCAGCGGCAGGCGGTCGCGCTGGCGCGCGCGCTGCTGCTCGATCCCCCGGTGCTGCTAATGGATGAACCCACCAGCTCGATGGATAATACCAGCGAAGATCTGATTAAAAAGGCGTTGATACCGGTCATCAGCAACAAAACGCTGCTGATGGTGACGCACCGTGCATCGCTGCTGACGTTGGTGGACCGTCTGATTATCGTCGACAACGGCAAAATCATTGCCGACGGTCCGAAAGAGAGCGTCATGAGCGCGCTGAAGAAGGGACAAATTCATGCGAATCGTTGAGTCGCTTAGCCGCCTGATGAGCTGGCTGTCAGGAGATAAACAGCCCGCGCCGTTCACCACCAATGAGGTGAACAAAGCCTTGCTGGATGATGCTCCGCGGGTGGTGCGCGTGACGCTGTGGGCCATTTTCGCCTTCTTTATCGCCATGATCCTCTGGGCCTCGCTGGCGAGTATTGATGAGGTGACGCGCGGGGAAGGGCGGGCCATTCCCTCCTCCCGCCTGCAAAAGGTGCAGAATCTCGAAGGCGGGATCGTGGCCGAAGTCTTTGTGCACGAAGGCGAGGTGGTGAAAGCCGGGGCGCCGCTGCTGCGTCTGGACGATACCCAGTTTCGCTCCAACGCCGGGGAGTCCGATGCCGACCGGCTGGCACTGCAGGCGCGGATCCAGCGTCTGACCGCCCAGCTTGACGATGCCACAACCCTGACCCTGGCACCGGAGATTGTGCAGAAGGCGCCGGATATCGCCAGTGGCGAGATGGAGCTGTTCGCCAGCGTGAACAAACGCATCCAGAGCGAGCTGGCCGGGCTTAACGAACAGCTGGTACAGAAGAAGCAGGAGCTGCTCGACTTCCAGGGCAAGGTCAGTCAGTACCGCCGTAGCCTGGGACTACAGCAGCAGGAGGTCGCCATGTCTGAACCTCTGGTGGCCAAAGGGGCCATCTCAAAAGTAGAGGTGCTGCGCCTGCGTCGTGGCGTGGTGGAAACCCAGGGGCAGCTGGACTCGGTGCTGCTCGCCATCCCCCGGGCCGAAGCGGCCATCAAGGAGATCGAAAGCAAGGTCAGCGAAACGCGGGGTCGTTACCGCAGCGAGGCTCTGGGGCAGCTCAACGAGGCGCGAACCGATCTCAGCAAAATAGAGGCCTCGGGCAAGGCGATTTCCGACCGGGTGAACCGCACCCTGGTGACCTCGCCGGTACGCGGCATCGTGCAGCAGTTGATGGTCAACACCATCGGCGGTGTGATCCAGCCGGGTAACGACCTGGTGGAGATTGTTCCGCTGGATGACAACCTGCTGGTGGAAGCCAAAATCCGCCCGCAGGACATCGCGTTTTTGCGTCCAGGTCAGGAAGCGACGGTGAAATTTACCGCCTATGACTACACCATCTATGGCGGGCTGAAGGGCACCCTGGAGCAGATCAGCCCCGACACGGTGACCGACAAAGACGGGAAGAGTTTTTACATAATTCGTCTGCGCACCGACAAAAACCACCTCGGTACGGATGAGAAACCGCTGCTGATTATTCCGGGGATGGTGGCCTCGGTGGATATTATTACCGGCAAGAAAACGGTGATGGCTTACCTGCTGAAACCGATTCTGCGCGCCAGAGCAGAGGCGTTCCGCGAGCGTTAAAAATGGAAACAGCCCCCTCCGGGGGAGGGGGCTGTAAGGATTACCACATCAGATCGTCCGGCACGACGAAATCGGCGTACGGATCGTCTTCGTCCTTCGCTTCCTGAGTCAGTTCGCTGCTTAACACGATATAGCTCGCATCACGCTGGGAAATTTTCTCGGCGACGATAGCGGGGATAATCGCATATTCGCTCTCACGGCCCGCGTCGGCAACCAGACGAGCAATAGCGAGACGGCCATTGATCAGCTGCGCCTGGGTGGTCTTATCGACATAGATTTTTTTAATCAGGTTATTGTCGGTGAAGTTAAAACCGATATCCCCTTTTGTCACCACGATCCGGTTCATCTCAATCAACTGCTTGATCTGCGCCTTATACTCTTTCGCCAGCGTGGCCTGCTTCTGCTGCTCGCTCAACTCTTTATCGCGCTCAAGTTGCGCCTGCTTGTTCACTTCCACCGCTTCGCGCGCCTCACGCGCCTGAACGCGGGATTTTTTGGCGGTACGCTGCACTTTCGCCATTTTTTTGCTGGAGACTAAGCCAGCTTTAAGCATCTGTTCCTGGAGTGTGAGTTTGGTCATGTTCGTTTCTGAAAGCTGTCAAATGATTGGCTGATTATACCCTGGAGGACGTCCAGGGCACAGTATTCAGGACAGCTGGAACGCCGCTGCGTCTGTCACCTGCGCAAAACCGGCCTCGAGCAGCGCCAGAGTGACATCATGAATGGCTTTCGCGCTGAGCTGAGATTTATCCAGCTCAAAACTGAGCACCGCATCTTTTAACACCGTCATTTTTAAACCCAGATCGGCACCCATTCTGACGGTGGAGTTGACACAAAAGCCTGCCACGGCACCGATAACCACCACCTCTAAAATATTGGCCTCCTGGAGATGCGCCAGTAACCCCGTAGAGCTGAACGCGGAAGAAGTATGTTTGATAAATACCGGCTCGCCAGGATGCTCTTCAAATGATTCCAGCGGCTGGCTTGCTGGCGAGCTGTGATGAAGAGGCGAACCCTGCTCAGGCGTCTGATGGCGCACATGAATGACGGGCGTGCCAGAGTTTCTGAATTTTTCAATTACCGAGGTCATGTTTTCAATGGCGGTGTGAGGGAAGTAATCCACGCCCTGTTGGATTCTCTCTTTTACAAAATTCTGCATATCGATAATGAGTAGCGCTTTTGACATATTACCCTCTGTAAACCGGAATGGTGGCATGGTGAGTGTGCGTTCAAGAGTAACTGTTTCTGCTCAGGGGCGTCAGCGCCCTGGTTTGGTGGGGGGGAGCTCCGATATTTCGGAGCTCTGGGGTCTTAGCGAACCACGTTACCGTGCTGTACGCAGTGACCATCATTGCAGTTAACCGCATCCACTCTGGCGGCGCGGTGGTTTCTTGCCTGCGCTGTAACCGTCGCGGCAGCTACCGGGTGGTCGGAGTTTGCCACTACCGCAGCGCGCTCAACTGGGTGAAAGATTACGCCGGCAAATGCAGAGCACGGGGCGATTAAGGCCAGAACGATCAGGATTCTCTTCATGTACTTACTCCGTTATTTTTTTGAGGTGCGAATTCGTTTTAACGGCGCGAGAGTACAGCACAGCGATGTGGGATGTTGTGTGTATGGGTGCTATTGGCTGAGAAGGATAAGTCGGAGCGGAAGACGGGAGAATGTCCCTGCAGGAATCGAATGTAGGAATATCTCTATGTATTTTAAGGAATAATGTTTCGTCGGTTTTTTCGATACCATTATGGGTACCATCAGCCGATAAAAAACGGCTCATTGTGGCCATAGAGTTCGGCCACTACAGCGCTTGCAAAGGTGGGCAGGGGAAGTATTGATAGAGTGAGCAGGCGACTCATAATCGTTTGCTATGTGGCTGAGAAACGACCATCAAGCATTCACACCCCACGTTGTATACACAGCAGGTTTATAAATCCTGTTATTACTTGATATGGTGATATACATCGCTACGTCTAATTTTTATACCAAGTAGCTAAAATAGCTTTCTAACCCGCATCACTACTGATAAGAGGCGTGTATACCATGTTTAGTAGAAACAACATTATCTGACACACTTAACATATAAGAATGAATTTACTTCTGAAATTCATGTGGTTGCCTTAGACTAAGATGATACCTCGTCATTTTAATTGTTATTTTTATGCTTAATGCTGTTAAGTAATTAGGAGCGAAATTATTTGATTTGATGATGTTGATAAAAAATTAAAATGAACGTTCTAAATTATTAAATAAGTTAAATTTTATGGTGATGTATGAATGAGATATTACTTGATTTAAAGCTTGAAATAGAGAACATTGTATTAAAGATTAACTCGACGATATCTAGCAATGAGCCATTGAGTATTGCGCATGCAAATTGGTCTTTCCCTGGATTAACAAAGAATGAATTAATATTTAGAGCGCAGGAGTTATTACCACTTCTCGATAGTTTAAATGGGGATTTTTTTGATGATTCAGATGGTCTTCTTGTTGACTACAAGAGGCGGTTAAGATTTCTTGCTGACTCAACAATACCTAATATGTGGGGTAATGCTGCACTTGCAGTTCCTAATTATTTGATTACCTTGGATGGGTTAACATACGAACTTAAGAAAAAACTTAATAGGAATCATTCTGCAGACCTACACAAAGCGGTCGGTAAAATTAGGGCTTTAGAAGCAAGGTTAAAACAGGTCGAACCGCAAACGGCATCTTTAATTTCGATGGTGGATAGAATTGAACAAGCATTTAATACTGCTGAGCAATTGCCTGCTGATATGGAGTTATTGAATGAGTCGCGGAGTAAAATTAAAGAAATAATATCTAAGTCTAGTAGCGATTCTCAGAAAATTGAATCTGCAAAAAATGAATGTGATAGCAATATTATCCAACTTAGAAAAATAAAAGCAGAGGCGGAAGAAGTACTTAAACGATGTGAAACAGCTTATGCTGCATCAACAAGCGTCGGACTTGCAACTGCATTCAATGAAAGATCCAATGCACTTAACAACTCAATGAATTTTTGGATCGGTGGGCTTATTGCTGCACTTCTCATTGCGGCTGGATTTGGATCCTTTAACGTCCATGGTTTACTTATTGCTACAGCACAAGCGGAACCATCAACGGCAGTTATAATAACAAGAATATTTTTATCTGTACTTTCTATTGGTGGGCCTGTTTGGTTCGCTTGGCTTGCCACTAAACAAATTGGACAACGTTTTAGATTATCCGAAGATTACGCATTCAAAGCTTCAATTTCTCGCGCTTATGAAGGCTTTAGAAGTGAAGCTGCTCGTATTGATAAAAATATGGAAGCTCAGCTTTTAGCGTCTGCTCTATCAAGACTCGATGAACTACCACTTCGTTTAGTAGAAACTGAAACACATGGCAGCCCTTATCATGAGCTATTGTCTTCAGACACATTCAAAGAGGCACTAAAAATCGTACCTGATTTTTCTGAGCGTATAAAAGCAATGGCAGAGCAGGCAATTCAGGCAACGAATGACGCAGCGAGAACTATTAATAAGACTATCAACAAAGCGGCCACTACTGAGAAGGTAGAATAAAACATCGCATATTCAGAACTACCTTTACACTGAATAGAAACCGCCCACTTGGGCGGTTTCTTGTATTATCCTTGCCAGGGCTCTTAAGCGACTCTCTATCAGTAACCTGCTCCCCGTTGATTAATACACCCCGATGTTAGTAATGTCTTCATAAACCACATGAGGACATCCCCATGAAGAAGCGTTTTTCCGACGAACAGATCATCAGTATCCTCCGCGAAGCTGAAGCCGGAGTTTCTGCCCGTGAGCTCTGCCGTAAGTACGCCATTTCCGACGCCACGTTTTACACCTGGCGTAAGAAGTATGGCGGTATGGAGGTGCCTGAGGTTAAGCGCTTGGAGTCGCTTGAGGAAGAGAACGCCAGACTCAAGAAGCTGCTTGCCGAAGCCATGCTGGATAAGGAGGCACTTCAAGTGGCTCTGGGGCGAAAGTACTGACGACAGACCAGAAGCAGGAAGCCGTTGAGTTTATGTGTGATGCGACCGGTCTGTCGCAACGTCGTGCCTGCAGACTTACAGGTTTGTCCCTGTCGACCTGCCGCTATGAGGCTCAGCGTCCGGCGGCTGATGCGCATTTATCAGGGCGCATCACTGTGCTGGCACTGGAGCTCAGGCGTTTTGGCTACCGCCGCATCTGGCAGTTACTGCGCCGGGAAGGCCTTCATGTTAATCACAAGCGCGTGTACCGCCTTTATCATCTGAGCGGGCTGGGCGTAAAACGCAGACGACGTCGTAAAGGGCTAGCAACAGAACGTCTACCGCTGCTCCGCCCGGCGGCACCCAACCTGACCTAGTCGATGGATTTCGTTATGGATGCACTGGCCAATGGTCGGAGGATCAAGTGCCTGACCTGCGTGGATGATTTCACGAAGGAGTGCCTGGCGATTACCGCCGCATTCGGGATTTCAGGCGTGCAGGTCACGCGTATTCTGGACAGTATCGCGCTGTTTTGTAGTTATCCGGCTACGATAAGAACCGATCAGGGACCGGAATTCACCTGCCGCGCACTGGATCAATGGGCCTTTGAGCATGGCGTGGAACTGCGTCTAATCCAGCCGGGCAAGCCGACTCAGAACGGATTTATTGAGAGTTTTAACGGACGATTCAGAGATGAGTGCCTCAATGAGCACTGGTTCAGGGATATCGTTCACGCAAGGAAAATCATTAATGACTGGCGGCGGGATTATAACGAGTGTCGTCCACATTCAGCACAGAATTATCAGGCACCATCAGAGCTTGCAGCACGGTGGCGGAATGGAAAATTTGAAGGTAAACAAACCGACATTACTAACTGACGGTTGTATCTAATAATGGGGGCAGGTCAACATTTAGAATGTCCCCTGCAGGAATCGAACCTGCAACTAGCCCTTAGGAGGGGCTCGTTATATCCATTTAACTAAGGGGACGAAGCGGCACGAGTATAACGCCATTTATACAAGGCGTTAAGCTCGCCACCGCCTGACTGCTTAAAGTGTCGCCATTCAGGCCGAATTTTTATCTTCTTCCGCTTTCTCTAGCCGGGCCTGCTCTTTGGCTTTGAGCTCGGCTTTGCGCTTATTCGACATATCGTTACGGATTTGCGCATGGCTCAGCAGGGCAAAAATAAAGGTACCGCCGCAGATGTTGCCAGCCAGGGTAGGGATGGCGAAGGGCCAGAAAAACTCGCTCCAGTGGATGGTGCCGTTAAAGACCAGATATAAAATCTCTACCGTGCCCACCACAATATGGGTGGTATCGGCCAGGGCGATAAGCCAGGTCATCAGAATGATAACCACGATTTTGGCCGAACCGGCAGACGGGAACATCCACACCATGGTGGCGACGATCCAACCGGAGATAATGGCGTTGGAGAACATTTCGAGCGGGCTGTTTTCCATCACCCCGGTCCCGATTTTCACAAAGGCGTCGCGGGTGGCTTCGTCAAAAATGGGCATATATTCAAACGCCCATGCCGCGACGCCGGTGCCGATAATATTCCCGAACAACACCACGCTCCACAGGCGCATCAGCAGGCCGAAATTGCCCCATGTCGGGCTCTGCATCACCGGCAGTACTGCGGTGACGGTATTCTCGGTAAACAGCTGCTGGCGCGCCATAATCACGATAATAAAGCCAAAGGTATAACCGAAGTTTTCCAGTACCAGCCCGCCGGGTATGCCTTCAAACTGGACGTGAAATATCCCTTTTGCCAGAAAGGAGGCACTCATCGATAGCCCGGCGGCGATGGCTGACCACAGCAGGGCCATGGCATCGCGTTCCAGCTCTTTTTCACCGTCCTGGCGAATATGTTCGTGGATAGCCATGGCGCGCGAAGGGAGTTGGTCCTCATCGACCTCAATCTTCTTTCCCCGGCGTTTCTCCTCGCTTTCAACTTCCAGTTCTTCAGTGTGTGTATCTATTTTCTCTTCTTTGAGTTCGTCCATTATGGTGCTCCTGAGGTGGCTGATACCTTTAAGCGTAGCGGTTTTTGCCCCGACGCCCGTGGGTATGCTCTTAAATTCCTGTTATGGCAATAAAGGCGATACATCCCCGGCAAAGGCCGTATAAAATTGCCAGCCTAACGAAAACCTAAAGCCAGGCTATTCTGAGATCATAAAGAGGGTGTTTTATTGCCCCGATTTGTGGTCGTAGACATCAGTAAGCGTGCTGATACAATCACTTGCACATTTACAGACGGAGCGCGAAAGCGCCAGTACGGATGGCTTTTGCTGATAGCCATACTTAACAGGGAGAAAGATATGAAACTTCGGCTTTCGGTGGTTGCGCTGGGCACCACGTTGCTGATGGGCTGCGCCAGTTCTGGCGAGCAGCAGGGGCGCTCCGATCCTCTGGAAGGATTTAACCGCACCATGTACAGCTTCAACTACAACGTGCTGGATCCCTATGTGGTGCGTCCGGTTGCGGTGGCATGGCGCGATTATGTTCCTCAACCTGCCCGTAACGGGCTGAGCAACTTCACCAGCAACCTTGAAGAGCCTGCGGTGATGGCGAACTTCTTCCTGCAGGGCGATCCCTATCAGGGGATGGTCCACTTCACCCGCTTCTTCCTGAACACCCTGTTAGGGATGGGCGGCTTTATTGACGTTGCCGGGATGGCGAATCCGAAGCTGCAACGCGAGCAGCCGCACCGTTTCGGTAGTACCCTGGGGCATTACAATGTGGGTTACGGCCCGTATGTCCATTTACCCTTCTACGGCAGCTTCACCCTGCGTGATGATGGCGGTGATGCGGTCGATACCCTCTATCCGGTGCTGTCATGGCTGACCTGGCCGCTGTCGGTGGGTAAATGGACGCTGGAAGGGGTGGAGTCGCGCGCACAGCTGCTGGATTCAGACGGTCTGCTGCGTCAGTCCTCCGATCCGTACATCATGGTGCGTGAAGCCTACTTCCAGAACCATGACTTTATTGCTAACGGCGGCAAGCTGAAACCGGAAGATAACCCGAACGCGAAAGCGATCGAGAATGAACTCTCCGAGATTGATGCGGAATAAAAAAGAAAAGGTGAGCGCGATGCTCACCTTTTTTTATCGCTACGCGATTAGAACGCGTAGTTGAAGTTGGTTCCGAACAGCCATGCCTTACCTTCAGAAGTGAAGTTATAGGCAGCCGGGCCTTCGCCCTCGGTGAAGCTGACTTTCTGACCATGCATATAAGATGCGCCCACGTCGATAGAGGCATCATCATTGAACGCATAGGTCATACCGGCGCTCAGCCACAGACGGTCCTGATCCGGGATGGAGATGGAACGCTTGTCGGCTGGAACCGGGCTGTCATCAAAGGCGATACCAGTGCGGAAGGTCCAGTTCTTATCGTAGTAGTAAGTGGTACCCAGCGCGATACGGTACGCATCTTTAAAGCTTTCATCTTTATAGAACAGGGTTTGACCGTTGTTGCCGGTGGCCTTCAGCTCCTGGAACTGGCTCCAGCTGGTGTAGGTCAGGCTGTAGTGGACAGCCCACTGCGGTGCCACGAGGTTATACCCGGAGACTTCCCACATTTCTGGAAGATGCAGCGACAGAGAACCGCTCTCGGTGCGGCCACCGGTACCCGACGGCAGACCCATACTGCCCAGGATGCTGTTCAGGGCCGGGTTGATGGAGCTCTTATAGTCGCCGTCGAAGTCGATTTTCACTTCAGAGCGGTAGGTCAGACCCCAGCGGTTGTTTTTATCCAGCTCATACAGGATACCGGCGTTCCAGCCGAAGCCCCATTCGTCACCTTTCAGATAGGCAATCTGATCGTCAGGCTCGTTGATCCCATTCAGGTAGGATGGCGGTACGCGGCCGGTCAACTGACGTGACAGCAATGGACCCAGCGAACCTGCATAACGCTCAATTTTGGCTTTCGCGTAAACGGCATCAAAGCCCAGGCCAAAGCTCCAGTTGCTGTCGAGACGATAGGCTCCGCTCAGGTTCAGGTTAAGAGTTTCCAGGTCGGTTTTACCGCCGTAGATACCTGCCCCGTAGCTATCGTTAAATTCGGTTGCCAGACCGTAGTTGGAGGTAACAGAGGCACCCCAACCAAACTGGTCGTTGATTGGCATAACAAAGTGCACGTTAGGCACCCAGGCAGTCGGGGCGATATTGTCCTGGTCTGCACTCTGTCCTGTTAAGGCGGAGTTACCCGTGACGTTGACATCAGGATCGATATAAACGGCACCGATAGAGAAGGTCGGGCGATCAAACATGGTGATCAGCGCCGGGTTACGGCTCGCATTCCCTGCGTCATCAGCGATAGCACCTTCCCCGGAATAGGCGCGGCCCAGGCCTGAGGAAGAGAACTCATTTAGCTGAAAGCCCGCTGACCAGGCGGAGGTAGAGACGATTGCCACTGCGATTGCGAGCGCAGTTTTTTTGAACAGGGTTTTCTGGCTCATGACCATAACCTCATTGAGTTATTTTTATTCAATATTTGTTACATACCGTAACAGGAGCGCGAAGTGTAGGGTCTGTGGTAACACTTAGAAATCAGACCAGTGGCGAGAGTATAGGTCTGACCAGATGGAATGTTGCAAGTCTGTTTATTAAATTTTACCGAGATGTTTTACGAAACGGGATCTGGTTGGCAAAATTGTGACCAGTTCAGTTACGCCGAATGGGTGATTTTTGTTTTAGATCATTTTTACGTGTGATATTGCTCACTTACCGGCGTTTACGCCATTAACGACTGGAGCCCCTACGGGGCGGGGCGTAAAATATCAGCATCGTGTCTATTTCGCGCCATGCGCGACTACAGAGGAAATCTACTATGAGTAAATGCAGTGCTGATGAAACCCCGGTTTGCTGCTGTATGGATGTGGGTACCATCGTGGATAACACGGATTGCACCGCCTCTTACAGCCGTGTGTTCGCCAGCCGTGCCGAAGCCGAAGAGACGCTGGCCGCACTGACCGCGAAAGCCCGCGGCGTTGAATCTGAACCGTGCGACATTACCTCCACCTTCACCGAAGTAGATGGCGGCGTGCGCCTGGACATCGATTTCGTGTTCAGCTGCGAAGCTGAGTCCCTGATTTTCCAGCTCGGTCTGCGTTAATTTCCCTTCAACGCCCCCATTCATGGGGGCGTTTCGCTTTCGCTCTGTGGCTTCGCTCGCAATTTTTCTTCTCCCCGATTGGCTAATGTAAAAATTTGGTTAAGACTGTTATCAGGTCAGACCACTTTGCGCATTTGTTATTCACAGGGGAGCGTTATGAGTCAGGCATTACCGCTAATCACCCGTCAGGGCGATCGCATTGCCATTGTCAGTGGATTACGTACGCCATTTGCCCGTCAGGCGACGGCGTTTCATGGCATACCTGCCGTCGATCTGGGAAAAATGGTGGTGGGGGAGTTGCTGGCTCGCAGCGAAATACCTCCTGAGGTGATTGAACAACTGGTCTTCGGCCAGGTGGTGCAAATGCCGGAAGCACCCAATATCGCCCGTGAGATCGTGCTGGGCACCGGAATGAACGTCCACACCGACGCCTACAGCGTCAGCCGCGCCTGCGCCACCAGCTTTCAGGCGGTGGCGAACGTCGCAGAAAGCCTGATTACGGGCACTATTCGTGCCGGGATCGCCGGGGGGGCAGACTCCTCGTCTGTCCTGCCGATCGGCGTCAGCAAAAAGCTTGCCCGCGTGCTGGTGGACGTCAACAAAGCCCGCACCACCGGGCAGCGCTTATCTCTTTTCTCGCGCCTGCGTTTGCGCGATCTCCTCCCCGTGCCGCCTGCGGTCGCGGAATACTCTACCGGCCTGAGAATGGGCGATACCGCCGAACAGATGGCGAAAACCTACGGCATCACCCGCGAACAGCAGGATGCCCTGGCGCACCGCTCCCACCAGCGCGCCGCGCAGGCCTGGGCGGAAGGCAAGCTGGCGCAGGAGGTGATGACCGCCTACACCCCGCCATTCCGCGAGCCGCTGAGCGAAGATAACAATATTCGCGGCACGTCCACGCTGGCCGATTACGCGAAACTGCGTCCAGCCTTCGACCGTAAGCACGGCACCGTGACCGCCGCCAACAGCACGCCGTTAACCGATGGCGCGGCGGCAGTGATCCTGATGACCGAATCCCGCGCCAGAGAGCTGGGGCTGATCCCGCTCGGCTATCTGCGCAGCTATGCCTTTACCGCCATTGATGTCTGGCAGGACATGCTGCTGGGACCGGCCTGGTCCACGCCGCTGGCGCTGGAGCGTGCCGGGCTCACCATGAACGATCTGACGCTGATCGACATGCATGAAGCCTTTGCCGCCCAGACCCTGGCCAACCTGCAGCTGCTGGCAAGCGATCGTTTTGCCCGGGATGTGTTAGGCCGCGCCCACGCCACGGGCGAGGTCGATGAAAGTAAATTTAACGTGCTGGGGGGCTCCATTGCCTACGGGCACCCCTTTGCGGCGACCGGGGCGAGGATGATCACCCAGACGCTGCATGAGCTGCGCCGTCGCGGCGGTGGGTTTGGCCTGGTTACCGCCTGCGCGGCGGGTGGCCTGGGCGCCGCAATGGTTCTGGAGGCAGAATAATGGAGATGACAACGGCGTTTACCCTTAATGTGCGTCCGGACAACGTGGCGGTGGTGACCATCGACGCGCCAGACGAAAAGATGAATACCCTGAAAGCCGAGTTTGGCGGTCAGGTCCGCGCCATCCTGAAGCAGGTGCGCGAAAACAAAGCCCTGCGCGGGCTGGTGTTTATCTCGGCCAAACCGGACAACTTTATTGCCGGGGCCGATATCAACATGATCGCCCGCGCCAACAGCGCCCAGGAAGCGGAAGCGCTGGCCCGTCAGGGGCAGCAGATCATGGCCGAAATTCATGCCCTGCCGATCCCGGTGATTGCGGCGATCCACGGCGCCTGCCTCGGCGGTGGTCTGGAGCTGGCGCTGGCCTGCCACGGACGAATTTGTACCGACGACGGCAAAACGGTGCTGGGCCTGCCGGAAGTACAGCTCGGCTTGTTGCCCGGCTCGGGCGGCACCCAGCGTCTGCCGCGGCTGGTGGGCGTCAGCACGGCGCTGGAGATGATCCTCACTGGCAAACAGCTGCGTCCACGCCAGGCCCTGAAGGTCGGGCTGGTGGATGAGGTGGTTCCGCATGCCATCCTGCTGGAGGCCGCAGTCGCGCTGGCGCTGAAAGACAAACCGGCCGGCCGTCAGTTACCGGTGCGCGAACGCGTGCTGGCAGGGCCGCTGGGCCGTACGCTGCTGTTCAAAATGGTGGCGAACAAAACCGAACAGAAAACCCAGGGGAATTATCCGGCGGCAAAACGCATTCTCGAGGTTATCCATACCGGTCTGACCCAGGGCAGCAGCAGCGGCTATGCCGCAGAAGCCAAAGCCTTTGGCGAACTGGCGATGACCCCGCAGTCCCAGGCGCTGCGCAGCCTCTTTTTTGCCAGCACCGAGGTGAAAAAAGATCCCGGCAGCGAGGCCGAACCTGCGCCGCTCGACGCCATCGGCGTGTTGGGTGGTGGGCTGATGGGAGGCGGGATCGCCTTCGTGAGCGCCAGCAAAGGCAAAATACCGGTGCGGATCAAAGACATCAATCCGCAAGGGATCAACCACGCCCTGCAGTACAGCTGGCAGCTGCTTGATAAGAAGGTCAAACGCCGCCATATCAAAGCCAGTGAGCGCGATCGCCAGCTGGCGCTGATCTCCGGTACCACGGATTACAGCGGCTTCCGCCATCGCGATGTAGTTATTGAGGCGGTCTTTGAAGATCTGACGCTGAAGCAGCAGATGGTGGCCGAGGTCGAAGCGCACTGCGCGCCGCACACCATCTTTGCCTCCAACACCTCGTCGCTGCCGATTGGCGATATTGCGGCGCAGGCTGCACGTCCTGAACAGGTGATCGGGCTGCATTTCTTTAGTCCGGTTGAAAAAATGCCGCTGGTGGAGGTGATCCCTCACGCCACCACCAGCCCGCAGACCCTTGCCACCATTGTAAAACTGGCAAAAATGCAGGGCAAAACGCCGGTGGTGGTGGCCGATAAGGCCGGGTTCTACGTCAACCGCATCCTGGCACCCTATATCAATGAAGCCATGCGCCTGCTGACCGAAGGGGAGAAGGTGGATCACATTGATAATGCGCTGGTGAAGTTTGGTTTCCCGGTCGGCCCAATCCAACTTTTGGATGAGGTGGGAATCGACACCGGCACTAAAATTATACCTGTGCTGGAAAGTGCTTACGGGGAACGATTTAGCGCCCCTGCAAACATTGTTTCTGCAATCTTGAATGACGATCGCAAAGGCAGAAAAAATGGACGCGGTTTCTATCTTTACGATCCAAAAGGGCGTAAAAGCAAGAAGCAGGTAGACCCGGCGATTTATGGGCTTATTAAACCCACCGGCGAGGGCAAACTCTCTGCGACACAGTGTGCAGAGCGCTGCGTCATGATGATGCTTAACGAGGCGGCACGCTGCTTTGGTGAGCGGGTAATTCGAAACGCGCGCGACGGCGATATTGGCGCGGTGTTTGGCATTGGTTTTCCACCTTTCCTGGGTGGCCCGTTCCGCTATATGGATAGCATTGGCGCGGGTGAAGTTGTTGCGATTTTACAACGACTGGCTGTGCAATATGGGCTGCGGTTTACACCGTGTGACACATTATTGCAGATGGCGGATCAGGGGCTGCGATTTTGGCCAGCAAAGGAAACTGACCCGGTAAATTAAGGTCAAATAAGAGTAAATCCGCCGTTGAAGGGTCTGGTCTTGTCTAATTTGTAAACAGACATTGACTATACTTACGCCGTTGAGGTAAAAAACAGCGTTTCATTCAACGGATGGATCAGGCACAATGCCCGGCCATCGGGTTTTCTACCTCGTGATGAGTTCACGCGGGGTGTTAACGCCGGTGATCCTGGTCAACAAAAGCGGTGCAATATGCAAGTTTTTATCATGCGTCACGGTGACGCGGCACTCGATGCTGCCAGTGACTCTGTTCGTCCTCTGACGCCTTGCGGCTGTGACGAGTCCCGTCAAATGGCAACCTGGTTGAAAGGGCAAAAAGTGGATATTGAACGTGTCCTCGTCAGCCCGTTCCTGCGTGCTGAACAGACACTGGAAGTGGTAGGGGAGTGTATGAACCTGCCTGCCGGCGTCGATGTTCTGCCCGAGCTTACCCCCTGTGGCGATGTGGGGCTGGTCAGTGGCTATCTTCAGGTGCTATGCAATGAAGGCGTCGCCTCTGCGCTGGTGATTTCCCATCTGCCGTTAGTCGGCTACCTGGTGTCTGAACTCTGCCCGGGCGAAACGCCGCCGATGTTCAGCACCTCCGCCATTGCCAACGTTACCCTCGATGAAAAGGGTGTCGGTGTGTTCAACTGGCAGATGAGCCCCTGCAATCTGAAGATGGCGAAAGCTATCTGACGTAAACCCCATCCAGGCGGGTAGCCTCAGCCACCCGCCTGCCTGTCAGGGCAGCTCAGGCGGTTGCCACTCTTCTACTTCAATCAGCACCAGCAAAGCGGCATCGCCGCCGTACTCTTTGGGTGCCTGATGAAAAGCCATCACGTGCGGATGCTGGGCAAGCCACAACGGGGTTTGCTGCTTGAGGATATGCTTTCCGTGGCCGTGCATCACGCAGGCGCAGAACAGATGTTCCCGGCGGCAGGCCGCAATCAGCGCGCCCAGCTCCTGTTTGGCCTGCATCTGGGTTAACCCGTGCAGATCGAGAAACAGCTCCGGCGAATAATCCCCACGACGTAATTTTTTCAGCTCGAAATGGCTGACGTCCGCGCGCACGTACTTTACTGCGCCCTCGGTGTTCAGCAGCGGCTGAAACTCATCGGAAAAATAGTGGCTGGCGTCGGCCTGCTCCTGGATCAGCCGTTTTACCGGAACTTCACTCACTTTTTTGCGTAACGGAGGGTGGACGATGGTGTCCTGCTTGATTTTACGCGTGCCGGTCATCAGCTGACGAAACAGCGTTTGATCCTCCTCGCTCAGGGATGTTTTCTTTTTCATGGGTCCGTCTCATCTCTTATTTCCGACAGTGTACCTGACTCGCCGCACGGCAAAACGCATTTTTTACCCGCAAGCTGTTAGCGACAGTGCTGATTTATCGCCGTCTTCGTGGCACACTAGCCGCCGAAAATTTAGCGAGCATGCCCTGGAGAATATAATGGATAAAATTTTTGTCGATGAAGCGGTGAATGAGCTGCAAACCATTCAGGACATGTTGCGTTGGGCGGTCAGCCGTTTCAGCGCGGCCAATATCTGGTACGGTCACGGTACCGATAACCCGTGGGACGAAGCGGTGCAGCTGGTCCTGCCGTCCCTCTATCTGCCGCTGGATATTCCGGAAGACATGCGCTCAGCGCGTCTGACCTCCAGCGAGAAACACCGCATCGTTGAGCGCGTGATCCGCCGCGTCAACGAACGTATCCCGGTGGCCTACCTCACCAATAAAGCCTGGTTCTGCGGCCACGAGTTCTTTGTCGATGAACGCGTGCTGGTGCCGCGCTCGCCGATTGGAGAGCTGATCAACAACCACTTCGCCGGTCTGATTGACCATCAGCCGGAGCACATTCTGGATATGTGTACCGGCAGCGCGTGCATCGCCATTGCCTGCGCCTACGCCTTCCCGGATGCGGAAGTGGACGCGGTGGACATCTCCCCGGATGCGCTGGCGGTAGCGGAACACAATATTGAAGAGCACGGCCTGATCCATCACGTGACGCCGATCCGTTCCGATCTGTTCCGCGATCTGCCGAAAGTGCAGTACGACCTGATCGTCACCAACCCGCCGTACGTTGATGCAGAAGATATGTCCGACCTGCCGAACGAGTATCGCCACGAACCTGAACTGGGTCTGGCCTCCGGCTCCGACGGTCTGAAGCTGACCCGCCGCATCCTCGCCTGCGCGCCGGATTATCTGACCGATGACGGCATTCTGATTTGTGAAGTGGGTAACAGCATGGTACATCTGATGGAGCAATATCCGGATGTGCCGTTCACCTGGCTCGAGTTCGACAACGGGGGCGACGGCGTCTTCATGCTGACCAAAGCGCAGCTGCTCGCCGCGCGCGAACACTTCAGCATCTACAAAGATTAATCCAACGGGCTTCGGCCCGTTTCACATTGCGCAAACACAGAAAGCTCAAACACAGAACAACGAAAACGGAGCCGTGATGGCAGGAAACAGTATTGGACAATTATTCCGCGTGACCACCTTTGGTGAGTCGCATGGTCTGGCGCTGGGTTGCATCGTTGATGGCGTACCGCCAGGCATCGAACTGACAGAAGCCGATTTACAACACGATCTCGACAGACGTCGCCCTGGGACATCGCGTTACACCACCCAGCGCCGCGAGCCGGATCAGGTCAAAATCCTGTCAGGCGTCTTTGAAGGACGCACCACCGGCACCAGTATTGGCCTGCTGATTGAGAATACCGATCAGCGTTCGCAGGACTACGGCGCCATCAAGGACGTGTTCCGTCCGGGCCACGCCGACTACACCTACGAGCAAAAATACGGTTTTCGCGACTATCGCGGCGGCGGACGCTCCTCCGCCCGTGAAACCGCCATGCGCGTTGCCGCAGGCGCTATCGCTAAAAAATACCTGGCGCAGAAATTTGGCATCGTCATTCGCGGCTGTCTGACCCAGATGGGCGATATCCCGCTGGCGATCGCAGACTGGGATCAGGTTGAACAAAATCCGTTCTTCTGCGCGGATGCCTCCAAGCTGGAGGCGCTGGACGAACTGATGCGCGGCCTGAAGAAAGAGGGCGACTCCATCGGCGCCAAAGTCACTGTGGTAGCTGACGGCGTACCGCCGGGCTGGGGTGAGCCGGTCTTTGACCGCCTCGACGCCGACATCGCCCATGCGATGATGAGCATCAACGCGGTGAAAGGGGTGGAGATTGGCGACGGTTTTGACGTTGTGGCCCTGCGCGGCAGCCAGAACCGCGATGAAATTACGAAAGAGGGCTTCCAGAGCAACCACGCGGGCGGCGTGCTCGGCGGGATCAGCAGCGGGCAGCAGATTGTCACCCATATTGCGCTGAAACCGACCTCCAGCATTACCGTACCAGGGCGCACCCTGAACCGCGCGGGCGAAGAAGTTGAGATGATCACCAAAGGGCGTCACGATCCCTGCGTCGGGATCCGCGCGGTGCCGATCGCAGAAGCGATGCTGGCGATCGTGCTGATGGATCACTTCCTGCGCCAGCGCGCGCAGAATGCGGATGTGTCGACCCCACTTCCACGCTGGTAACCATGAAAAAAACCGCAATTGCTCTGCTGGCACTGCTCGCCAGCGGGGCCTCGCTGGCGGCAACGCCGTGGCAGAAAATCACCCACCCGGTAGCAGGAAGCGCCCAGTCGATTGGCGCCTTTTCCAATGGCTGCATCGTCGGCGCTGAGGCGCTGCCGCAGCAGTCCACCACTTATCAGGTGATGCGCACCGATCAACGCCGCTACTTTGGCCACCCGGATCTGGTGCTGTTTATTCAGCGGCTGGGCAATCAGGTGCATAACCTGGGGCTGGGCACGATGCTGATTGGCGATATGGGGATGCCGGCAGGCGGACGCTTCAACGGCGGCCATGCCAGCCATCAGACCGGGCTGGATGTCGACATTTTCCTCCAACTGCCAAAAAACCGCTGGTCGTCGTCCCAGCTGCTGAAGCCGCAGGCGCTCGATCTGGTCGCTGGCGATGGCAAGCGCGTGGTGCCGTCGCTCTGGTCGCAGGACGTCTCCAGCATGATCAAGCTGGCGGCGGAAGATAACGACGTCACGCGCATCTTCGTCAACCCGGCCATCAAGCAGCAGCTCTGTCAGGATGCCGGAACCGACCGCGACTGGCTGCGTAAAGTGCGACCCTGGTTCCAGCATCGGGCGCATATGCATGTGCGTCTGCGCTGCCCGGCGAACAGCCTCGAGTGTGAAGATCAACCGTTACCGCCGCCAGGTGATGGCTGCGGCGCGGAATTGCAAAGCTGGTTTGAGCCAGCGAAACCTGGACCTAAGCCTGAGAAGAAGACACCGCCTCCGTTGCCGCCTTCCTGCCAGGCGCTACTGGATGAACATGCCCTGTGATGGACCAATTTACTGAGTTGTTTATGGTGTCGCCGCTGCTGCTGGCGGCGCTGTTTTTTATCGCCATGCTGGCCGGATTTATTGATGCCCTGGCCGGTGGTGGTGGGTTACTGACCGTTCCGGCGCTGCTGGCGGCGGGGATGAGCCCGGCCCAGGCGCTGGCGACCAACAAGCTGCAGGCCTGCGGCGGGTCGTTATCCGCGTCCATCTACTTTATCCGCCGCAAGGTGGTAAGCCTGGCCGATCAGAAGCTCAATATTCTGATGACCTTTATCGGGTCGACCAGCGGCGCGCTGCTGGTTCAGCACGTGCAGTCCGACGTATTGCGCCAGATTTTGCCGATCCTCGTCATCTGTATTGGCCTCTACTTTTTGCTGATGCCGAAGCTCGGGGAAGAGGATCGTCAGCGCCGCCTGCACGGTCTGCCGTTTGCCCTGATCGCCGGCGGCTGTGTCGGCTTCTATGACGGCTTTTTCGGCCCCGGTGCCGGATCGTTTTACGCTCTGGCGTTTGTCACCCTGGCCGGGTTTAACCTCGCCAAATCCACCGCCCACGCGAAGGTGCTGAACGCTACCTCTAACCTGGGTGGCCTGCTGCTGTTTATCATCGGCGGGAAGGTGATCTGGGCGACCGGCTTTGTGATGATGGCCGGACAGTTTCTGGGCGCCCGGGTAGGATCGCGCCTGGTATTAAGCAAAGGGCAACAGCTCATCCGTCCGATGATTGTCATTGTCTCGGCCGTCATGAGTGCCAAACTTCTTTATGACAGCCACGGACAGGAGATCCTCCACTGGTTGGGGATGAACTAATGAACAGTACGCATCAATATGAACAGCTGATCGAGATTTTCGACGGCTGTTTTGCCGATGATTTTAATACCCGTCTGATTAAAGGCGACGACGAACCGATCTATCTTCCTGCAGATGCTGAGCTTCCGTTTAACCGGATCGTCTTCGCACACGGCTTTTATGCCAGCGGTTTGCATGAAATATCGCACTGGTGTATTGCCGGAAAAGCGCGTCGCGAGCTGGTGGACTTTGGCTACTGGTACTGCCCGGACGGGCGTGACGCGGCGACCCAGGGGCAGTTTGAAGATGTGGAAGTAAAACCCCAGGCGCTGGAGTGGTTGTTCTGCGTGGCGGCAGGATTCCCGTTCAACGTCAGCTGTGACAACCTCGAAGGCGACTTCGAGCCAGACCGTATTGTCTTTCAGCGCCGCGTTCACGCGCAGGTGATGGAGTATCTTGAGAAGGGCATCCCGGAACGTCCGGCACGCTTAATCAAGGCTTTACAGAATTATTACCACACGCCGGAGATCACGGCGGAATGCTTCCCGTGGCCGGAAGATCTATAACTGAGGAAAGAAGATGATCGCAGAATTTGAATCACGCATTCTGGCGTTAATTGATGACATGGTAGAACACGCCAGTGACGATGAGCTGTTCGCCAGCGGTTATCTGCGTGGACACCTGACGCTGGCCGTTGCCGAGCTGGAAGCCGGGGACGACCATTCACCACAGGCGGTGCACGCGGAAGTCTCCCGCAGCCTGGAAAAAGCCATTCTGGCGGGTGAACTCTCTCCGCGCGACCAGTCGTTAGTGCTGGGGATGTGGGAAACCTTGTTTCAGAAAGCCAGCCTGAACTAATCAGGTATCGCCCGGTGGCGCTACGCTTACCGGGCCTACGGTCCCGTCTCCCTCTCCCTGTGGGAGAGGATTGGGGTGAGGGCATTCGCCCGCACCTATTTCACCATCTTCCCCTTCAACAACTTCCTCACCCATAACCGGTTCGGGTTCAGCGCCGCCAGCGTATGCGCATCCAGCGGGATCGGCTCGTGGCTCATCTGCGCGGCGAGAACTTCCGCCGTCAGCGGTGCCGTACAGAGCCCGCGTGAACTCAGTCCGCCCAGCATAAACAGATTGCGGAATTCCGGAGCGCTTACGGCCTGTTCCTTGTTGTTGGCTAAATCCTGATATGCCGCCAGGGTGGCGTCGTAGTCCGGCACCGCTCCGGTCATCGGGAGATGATCGCGGGTCGCACAGCGAATGCCGTTGCGCGCCTCTCCGGCGCTAACGTCAACCTCACGCGCCCATGCCGCCTCGGGGAGACAGTCGATCAACCGCTGGCGGTTGTTCTGCTGATCTTCCTCGCTGTACTGCGGCTCCGTCTGTCCGCGGTGATAGCTTGCCCCGATACAGTGGTGGCCGTTGGCCGGGTTTTGCGGCGTCAGATACCCGTCGTAGCACAGCACCTGACACAGCTGGCTTAACTGCGGGGCCGCCGGGATATGGCTCACCTGACCGCCCACTGGATAGACCGGCAGCGGGGCGGTCTGGCTGAACTGGTTGATGCCATGCCCGTTGGCCAGCACCACGCTGCCATGTTGGGCTTGTTCACCGCTGGCGAAGTGCAGCGTCCAGTGCGCGTTGCTCTGCGCCAGGGACGTCACCTTGTGGTCGTAATGCACCTGCAGGCCGAGGGTTTGCGCCTGCGCAATCACCGCCGCGGTAAGCTGCGCCGGGCAGAGCCAGCCGCCGAGCGGATACTGGATCCCGCCGCAGCCGGTCGGCACCCCGATACGCTCTTCCACCTGTTGGGCATCGACCGCCACGGCGATCTGCTCGGGCAGCCCCAGGGCGAGCATATGGTCAATTTTCTGCTGGCTCTTCTCATCCCAGCCAAGCTGGGTAACGCCGCACCAGACATGATCAAAGGCTACCGGCAGGGCATCGTACAGGCGACGGGCGAAGGTAAAGGCCGTCGGGAAAAACTGACTCAGGGCCGCATCGTGCGCGCTCAGCAGAGGGTAGAGTGCACCCTGACGATTGCCGGAGGCTCCCGCCGCCGGGGCGTCGTCGGCGCAGTAGAGCGTCACCTGCCAGCCACGACGCAGCAGCGCCAGCGACAACAGGGCGCTGGCGATCCCGCCACCCACCACGGCGGTTTCTCGCCCGTCACTGGCGGTGCGGGCAAACCACGGCGTGCGGGCAGGGGAGGGGCGATCCTGCTCCATCACCCCGACGAGCATTTCCCGCTTGCGGCCAAAGCCTTTGGTTTTTTTCATGCTGAAGCCCGCTTCCTGCAGGCCGCGACGGACAAATCCGGCACAGGTGAAGGTAGCAAGCGTCGCCCCGGGCCGCGCCAGGCGGGCCATCGCGGCAAACAGCTCCGGGCTCCACATGTCCGGGTTTTTGGCGGGAGCGAAGCCGTCGAGGAACCAGGCATCAACCTGCTGGTTAAGGGAATCATCCAGTTTGTCAGTGAGTTCGTTGATATCCCCCAGCCAGATATCGAGGGTGACGCGTCCGTCATCCAGCAGCAGGCGATGGCAGCCCGCGATGGGCAGAGGCCACTGGGCCTGGAGTTGCTCCGCCCAGGGCGCTAATTCAGGCCAGTGCTGATGCGCCAGACGCAGGTCGTCGGCGGCCAGCGGGAATTTCTCAAAACTGATGAAATGTAACCTTTGCAGGGTAGCCTCAGGGTGAGCCGCACGGAAGCGATCGAACGCCTGCCAGAGGGTAAGAAAGTTCAGCCCGGTGCCAAAACCGCTCTCCGCCACCACGAACAGATCGCGGGGATGCACTGGAAAACGGGCGTTCAGCTGATTTCCGTCGAGGAAAACATAACGTGTCTCTTCCAGTCCGTTATCATTAGAGAAGTAGACGTCATCAAAATCTCGGGAAACAGGTGTACCCTCAGCGTTGAATTCGAGGTTGGCAGGTTGTATGGCGTTTTGTTTCACGTAAGTTACTCGTCTGACAGGCTGTGCCGCGATCTTAGCGATGTGCGTCTGTTGGTGCAAATTTCCGCATAAATTGGCTGATCGGACTTGTTCGGCGTACAAGTGTACGCTATTGTGCGACTCGAAACTTAAAATAGTGCGACTTACAGAGGTATTGAATGAAACGTGCAGTGATTACTGGCTTGGGCATCGTTTCCAGCATCGGTAATAACCAGCAGGAAGTCCTGGCATCTCTGCGTGAAGGACGTTCCGGGATCACCTTCTCTGAAGAGTTTAAAGATTCCGGTATGCGCAGCCACGTATGGGGTAATGTCAAACTGGACACCACGGGCATGATCGATCGCAAAGTGGTCCGTTTCATGAACGATGCCTCTATCTACGCCTACCTCTCCATGCAGGAAGCCATTGCTGATGCAGGCCTGAGCGAAGAGGTTTACCAGAACAATCCACGCGTGGGCCTGATTGCCGGCTCCGGCGGCTCGTCAAAAGCGCAGGTGTTCGGTGCTGACGCGATGCGTAGCCCGCGCGGCCTGAAAGCGGTGGGTCCATACGTTGTGACCAAAGCGATGGGCTCAGCGGTATCCGCGTGCCTCGCCACCCCGTTCAAAATTCACGGCGTTAACTACTCCATCAGCTCTGCCTGTGCGACTTCCGCTCACTGTATCGGTAACGCGGTAGAGCAGATCCAGCTGGGTAAACAGGACATCGTATTTGCTGGCGGCGGCGAAGAGCTGGGCTGGGAAATGGCCTGTGAGTTCGACGCGATGGGCGCACTGTCCACCAAATACAACGAAACGCCAGAAAAAGCCTCCCGTACTTACGATGCAAGCCGTGACGGCTTCGTTATCGCAGGCGGCGGCGGTATGGTTGTGGTTGAAGAGCTGGAACACGCTCTGGCCCGTGGCGCGCACATCTATGCTGAGATCGTTGGCTACGGCGCAACCTCCGACGGCGCAGACATGGTTGCTCCATCCGGTGAAGGCGCAGTGCGCTGCATGAAGATGGCGATGCACGGCGTTGATACCCCAATCGACTACCTGAACTCTCACGGTACCTCTACTCCGGTAGGCGACGTGAAAGAGCTGGGTGCAATCCGCGAAGTGTTTGGCGACAACAGCCCGGCCATCTCCGCGACCAAAGCCATGACCGGTCACTCTCTGGGTGCGGCGGGCGTGCAGGAAGCGATTTACTCTCTGCTGATGCTGGAACATGGCTTTATCGCCCCAAGCATCAACGTGGAACAGCTGGACGAGCAGGCTGCTGGCCTGAACATCGTTACCGCGCCAACCGAGCGTGAGCTGAACACCGTGATGTCTAACAGCTTCGGTTTCGGCGGCACCAACGCCACGCTGGTAATGCGTAAGCTGAAAGCATAAGCGTTTGAATGTATAGTAGAAGGGAGCCTCTGGCTCCCTTTTTTTATGCCTGAACATGGAGTTATGCATGACGGCTATTACCTCAGACAAAAACGCCTCTTCCGGAAACGTCTCGCTGTTTCGTATCGCCTTTGCGGTATTCCTGACCTATATGACCGTTGGCCTGCCGCTGCCGGTGATCCCGCTGTTTGTTCACCAGGAGCTGGGCTATGGCAACACCATGGTCGGTATCGCCGTGGGTATTCAGTTCTTAGCCACGGTGTTAACCCGCGGCTACGCCGGTCGGCTGGCGGATCAGCACGGTGCAAAACGCTCGGCGCTGCAGGGCATGTTCGCCTGCGGTCTGGCGGGCGGCGCATGGTTACTGGCCGCGCTGCTGCCGGTGGACGCGGCCTGGAAATTTGCGCTGCTGGTGGTGGGACGCTTAATTCTCGGTTTTGGTGAAAGCCAGCTTCTGACCGGCACCCTGACCTGGGGGATGGGGCTGGTGGGGCCCGCGCGTTCCGGCAAGGTGATGTCGTGGAACGGGATGGCTATCTATGGCGCGCTGGCCGCGGGTGCACCGCTGGGGCTGTTGATTAATAGTCATTTTGGCTTTGCAGCCCTGGCCGCGACCACCATGGCACTGCCGCTGCTGGCATGGGCGTTTAACGGCACGGTGCGTAAAGTGCCGGCCCATAAAGGCGAACGTCCTTCACTGTGGAGCGTGGTGGGGCAAATCTGGCAGCCGGGGCTCGGTCTTGCCCTGCAGGGGGTAGGCTTTGCGGTGATCGGGACCTTCGTCTCGCTCTACTTTATGAGCCGTGGCTGGGCGATGGCAGGGTTTACGCTCACCGCCTTTGGCGGCGCGTTTGTCCTGATGCGGGTGCTGTTCGGCTGGATGCCGGATCGTTATGGTGGCGTGAAGGTGGCGGTGGCGTCGCTGGTGATTGAGACCATTGGCCTTGTGCTGCTCTGGCAGGCCCCAAACGCGCCGGTGGCGCTGCTGGGCGCAGCCCTGACCGGCTGCGGCTGTTCGCTGATTTTCCCGGCACTCGGTGTCGAGGTCGTTAAACGCGTTGCTCCGCAGGTGCGCGGTACGGCGCTGGGCGGTTATGCCGCGTTTCAGGATATCTCCTACGGGGTCACCGCGCCGATGGCAGGTCTGCTGGCGACCTCGTTCGGCTATCCATCGGTCTTCCTGGCGGGGGCGGTTTCTGCGGTGGTGGGAATTGTCGTTACGCTGGTAGCGTTTCGGAAATCTTAGCGGTTTGTTGCCGGGTGGCGGCTGCGCCTTACCCGGCCTACAGATCGTGTTTTTGTAGGCCCGGTAAGCGTAGCGCCACCGGGCAAAACATCACGCGACCAGCCAGAACAGCGCCAGTGCAACGAGTAGTGCAATCAGCATCAGTCCAGGACGGGCAGAGAGCGTTCTGAAGGTTTCCACTACCGGAGCAAACAGCGGGCTGTAAATCGGCTGGATATTGCGCACTTCCGTCACGCCAGCTTCACGCTCGGTGCGGCGGGTAAAGATCGCATTAAGCAGATCCTGAACCTGGGCGGTGGTCAGCACCGTCTGCGGCGTCGCCTGCCAGTTCTGGCGGGCATAGTCCTGAATATTGTCCCACTCCTGCGGCTCCAGCGGCTGTTTCAGCGCCGCCTGCAGGGTGTGCAGCGTTGGCGCGCTCTGAGTGCTCAGGGTCTGGCGCGCCTGCAGCCAGGTGGCAAGATGGGTAAACTGTCTGGCCGGGATCAACTCTCCCGCCTTCACGCCTGACAACTCCAGCATCGACTGCCAGATCAGTTTGGTCGGCTCACCCGTGGCGGCAGCCAGCTTGGTCACCATCTGCTTGAGCGTATTGTGTTCAGCAGGCAGCAGCGGACGTTCGGTAGCAGGGCGCTGCTGCGGCTGCGGAATGGCGAGCTGGTTATTTTGCAGCAGCGTCAGCACCGTCTTAAGCTGCTCAGGGGTCAGCTGGCTAAGTGCCGTCTGGCCGTACTGCTGGCGAATAAAATCGCTGGCCGCCTGACGGTTATTCCCCTGACTTAACAGCTCCGTCAGCTGGGAGACCATCTGCCGGGTGGTGTGATTTTGCTGTGCGGTACTCATGCGCTGGTTCAGGTTTTGCTCTGCAGCAGGGAAGTGGCGCGACAGCATAGGCGCATCGCTCTTCAGGCCCAGATCGTGTTTGACCCCGGCCCACACTTCCGCACTCTGCTGCGACGTCAGGGCAATCAGCCGGGTGATCAGGCGTTCCAGTACGGTGCGCTGCTGTGTGGAGAGGGGCTGTTCGCCTGCGACGTGAGACGGACGCGGGCCGTCACCCGGAGGTTGCGGCGGCGTACCTGAAATGGGCTGCATCGTCAAAAAATCCTTAAAGTCGTTACTCAGCGTAAACCAGGTTACGTATATGCCTGGCGGCCAGATTATGGCACACTTGACCGGTTAACTTCCTCTCAAACAGGTACTCAGACGTGAAAATCCTCGTTGATGAAAATATGCCTTACGCCCGCGAGCTGTTCAGCCGCCTGGGTGAGGTTAAGGCCGTTCCCGGACGCCCGATCCCGCTCGCTGAGCTGGATGATGCCGACGCGCTGATGGTGCGCTCAGTGACCAAAGTGAATGAGGCGCTGTTGTCCGGCAAAGCGGTGAAGTTTGTCGGTACGGCGACCGCGGGAACCGATCATGTGGATGATGCGTGGCTGGAGCAGGCGGGGATCGGTTTTTCCGCCGCGCCGGGCTGTAACGCCATCGCGGTCGTGGAGTATGTTTTTTCTTCCCTGCTGATGCTGGCCGAGCGTGACGGGTTTACCCTGGCCGATCGCACCGTCGGCATTGTCGGGGTCGGTAACGTGGGCGGCCGCCTGCAAAAGCGCCTGGAGGCGTTAGGCATCCGCACGCTGCTGTGCGATCCCCCGCGTGCTGACCGTGGCGATGAGGGCGATTTCCGCAGCCTGGACGAGCTGGTGGCAGAATGTGACGTGCTCACCTTCCATACCCCGCTGTTTAAAGACGGGCCGTATAAATCCCTGCATCTGGCCGATGAGGCGCTGATTAGCCGCCTGAAGCCGGGCACTATTCTGATCAACGCCTGCCGCGGCCCGGTGGTGGACAACGCCGCGCTGCTGAAGCGTCTGGACGCCGGTCAGGATCTCAGCGTGGTGCTGGACGTCTGGGAGCCGGAGCCGGATCTCAACGTCGCGCTGCTGGATAAAGTGGATATTGGTACCGCGCACATCGCGGGCTACACCCTGGAAGGCAAAGCGCGCGGCACCACCCAGGTGTTTGAGGCCTACAGCGCCTTTATTGGCAAATCGCAGCAGGTGGCGCTGGATACCCTGCTGCCGACTCCGGAATTTGGCCGCATTACTCTCCATGGCCCGCTGGATCAGGCAACGCTGAAAAGGCTGGTGCATTTAGTGTATGATGTGCGCCGCGATGACGCGCTGCTGCGAAAAGTAGCGGGTATGCCGGGTGAATTCGACAAGCTGCGCAAGCATTATGTGGAGCGCCGCGAATGGTCTTCCCTGTATGTGATGTGTGATGACGCTGCGGCGGCATCACTGCTGCACAAGCTGGGCTTCAACGCCACTCATCATCCGGTTCGTTAATGTCTTCTTAATGCTCCCTGGCGGATAACCCGCCGGGGACGCTTTTTTATTTCTGGAGTAAACCACCATGTCTGAAGGCTGGAACATTGCCATACTGGGCGCAACGGGCGCCGTGGGCGAAGCCCTGCTCGAAACCCTTGCCGAGCGTCAGTTCCCGGTGGGGGAGATCTTTGCCCTGGCGCGTAATGAGAGCGCAGGTGAGCATCTGCGTTATGAGGGAAAATCGGTACGCGTTCAGGACGCGGCTGAATTCGACTGGACCCAGGCGCAGCTGGCCTTTTTCGTCGCCGGTGCTGAAGCCTCCGCAACTTATATCGAAGAGGCCACCAACGCGGGCTGTCTGGTGATTGATTCAAGCGGCCTGTTTGCCCTTGAGCCGGACGTGCCGCTGGTGGTGCCGGACGTTAACCCGTTCGTGCTGGCCGACTACCGCAACCGTAACCTGATCGCCGTCCCGGACAGTCTGACAAGCCAGTTGCTGACCGCCCTGAAACCGCTGATCGATGATGGCGGCTTATCCCGTATTACCGTCACCAGCCTGCTGTCGGCCTCCGCCCACGGTAAAAAAGCGGTGGATGCGCTGGCCGGGCAGAGCGCCAGGCTGCTGAACGGTATTCCGGTGGACGAAGAGGACTTCTTTGGCCGTCAGTTGGCCTTCAACATGCTGCCGCTGCTGCCGGATCGCGAAGGCAGCGTGCGTGAAGAGCGCCAGCTTGTCGATCAGGTCCGCAAGATCCTGCAGGATGAAGGGCTGATGATCTCCGCCAACTGCGTGCAGTCGCCGGTGTTTTACGGTCACGCCCAGATGGTGAGCTTCGAAGCCATGCGCCCGCTGGCGGCGGAAGAGGCACGTGACGCCTTTGGCCGCGGCGAGGACATTGAGCTGTCCGAAGAGCGCGAGTTCCCGACCCAGGTGGGTGACGCAACCGGCAACGCCCGCCTCTCCATCGGCTGCGTACGCAACGATTACGGCATGCCGGAGCAGATCCAGTTCTGGTCGGTGGCCGATAACGTTCGTTTCGGCGGCGCGCTGATGGCGGTGAAAATTGCCGAGAAACTGGTGCAGGAGTATTTGTACTGATGTCAGAAGTGGAACAAAAGCCGGTCCATAGAATTGCCCTCGGGATTGAGTACGATGGCAGTAAATATTATGGCTGGCAGCGTCAGAACGAGGTGCGCAGCGTCCAGGAGAAACTGGAGAAAGCGCTCTCTCAGGTGGCGAATGAACCCATCAATGTCCTGTGCGCGGGGCGTACCGACGCTGGTGTCCACGGTACGGGGCAGGTGGTGCACTTTGAAACCACCGCGCTGCGTAAAGACGCGGCCTGGACGCTGGGGGTAAATGCGAATTTGCCTGGTGACATCGCCGTGCGCTGGGTCAAAACTGTGGCGGATGATTTTCACGCGCGCTTCAGCGCCACCGCGCGCCGCTACCGCTACATCATCTATAACCAGCGTCTGCGTCCGGCCGTGTTAGGCCAGGGCGTAACGCATTTTTACGAGCCTCTGGATGCCGATCGCATGCATCGTGCGGCGCAGGTGCTGATTGGTGAAAACGACTTTACCTCGTTTCGCGCGGTACAGTGCCAGTCGCGAACCCCGTGGCGCAACGTGATGCACATTAACGTCAGTCGTTATGGGGCGTATGTGGTGGTGGATATCAAGGCCAACGCCTTTGTACATCATATGGTGCGGAATATTGTTGGCAGCCTGATGGAAGTGGGCGCCGGACACCAGCCGGAGAGCTGGATTGCAGAGTTGCTGGCAGCGAAGGACAGAACCCTGGCAGCAGCAACGGCAAAAGCGGAAGGGCTGTATCTGGTCTCGGTCGATTACCCGGATCGTTTTGACCTTCCGAAACCGCCAATGGGCCCGCTGTTTTTAGCGGACTGATAGTCGTGCAATAAAGGTTTAGACAATATGGATTTTATTCGCTTTGTGATTGATTTCATTCTGCATATTGATGTTCACCTGGCGGAGCTGGTCGCTGATTATGGCGTCTGGGTCTATGCCATTCTGTTCCTGATCCTGTTTTGTGAAACCGGACTGGTGGTCACCCCGTTCTTACCGGGCGATTCGCTGCTGTTCGTGGCGGGGGCGCTGGCCTCGCTGGAAACCAACGACATCAACGTTCACCTGATGGTGGTTCTGATGCTTATCGCCGCGATCCTTGGCGATGCGGTGAACTACACTATAGGTCGGCTGTTTGGCGACCGGTTGTTCAGTAATCCGGACTCGAAGATTTTCCGTCGCAGCTATCTTGATAAAACCCATGCGTTTTATGAGAAACACGGCGGTAAAACCATTATTCTCGCCCGCTTTGTGCCGATCGTCAGAACCTTTGCCCCCTTTGTTGCGGGAATGGGGCATATGTCGTACCGTCATTTCGCGCTCTATAACGTCTCGGGCGCGCTGCTGTGGGTACTCAGCTTTACCTACGCGGGCTATTTCTTCGGGACTATTCCTATGATTCAGGAAAATCTCAAGTTACTGATCCTGGGGATTATTGTGGTCTCCATTCTGCCGGGCGTGATCGAAATTATTCGTCACCGACGCGCGGCGGCAAAACAGGCAAAATAAAAGCACCACTGCGGTTCGACCACTTTTTTATCCAAAGTTTCGGGCTGTTATGTTTTAATGTGCAACATTCATGGTCTGTCGGGGGCAAAAATGGCATTATGCGCCCCTTGCAGCAAACCTGGTTCAGGCAGAAAGGTTATCAATGAGCTGGATTGAACGAATTAAAAGTAATATCACCCCAACCCGCAAAGCGAGTATTCCTGAAGGGGTGTGGACCAAATGTGACAGCTGTGGCCAGGTCCTGTACCGCGCCGAGCTGGAGCGTAATCTGGAAGTTTGTCCGAAGTGCGATCACCACATGCGTATGTCGGCGCGTAACCGCCTGCATAGCCTGCTGGATGAAGGTTCTCTGGTTGAACTGGGCAGCGAGCTTGAGCCGAAAGATGTGCTGAAGTTCCGCGATTCCAAGAAATACAAAGACCGTCTGGCCTCTGCACAGAAAGAGACCGGCGAGAAAGACGCCCTGGTGGTGATGAAAGGCACCCTGCACGAGATGCCGGTTGTCGCAGCGGCGTTTGAGTTCTCCTTTATGGGCGGCTCAATGGGTTCCGTGGTTGGCGCGCGCTTTGTGCGTGCGGTTGAGCAGGCGCTGGAAGACAACTGTCCGCTGATCTGCTTCTCCGCCTCCGGTGGTGCCCGTATGCAGGAAGCGCTGATGTCGCTGATGCAGATGGCAAAAACCTCCGCAGCGCTGGCGAAAATGCAGGAACGCGGTCTGCCGTACATCTCCGTACTGACCGACCCGACCATGGGCGGCGTATCGGCGAGCTTCGCGATGCTGGGCGATCTGAACATCGCTGAACCGAAAGCGCTGATCGGCTTTGCCGGCCCGCGCGTTATCGAACAAACGGTACGTGAGAAACTGCCGCCGGGCTTCCAGCGCAGTGAGTTCCTTATCGAGAAAGGCGCTATCGACATGATCGTTCGCCGTCCGGAGATGCGCCTGAAACTGGCCAGCATCCTGGCGAAGCTGATGAATCTGCCGTCGCCGAGCCCGGATGAGCCGCGCGAAGGCGTGGTGGTACCGGATCAGGAACCCGAGGCCTGATAACTGAAAAGGGCAGGGCCAATGGCGCTGCCCTTTTGCTTTCTAACCGTAACTGAAAAGCGCGCAACATGGAAAATATCACTCTTCCCCAAGCCACGTCGCCCCTGGCCGCGTGGCTTTCTTATCTGGAAAACCTGCACAGTAAAGCCATCGACATGGGACTTGAGCGCGTCAGCCAGGTCGCGGCGCGCCTTGACGTTCTGAAACCGGCTCCCTTTGTCTTCACCGTCGCGGGCACCAACGGTAAAGGCACCACCTGCCGCACGCTGGAGTCCATGCTGATAGCGGCGGGCTACAAAGTGGGCGTCTACAGCTCGCCGCATCTGGTGCGCTACACCGAGCGTGTGCGGGTGCAGAACGCCGAGTTAGCCGAATCGGCGCACACTGCCTCGTTTGCAGAGATCGAAGCCGCGCGCGGCGACACGTCGCTGACCTATTTCGAATATGGCACGCTGTCGGCGCTGTGGCTGTTTAAGCAGGCGCAGCTGGACGTGGTGATCCTCGAAGTCGGGTTAGGCGGGCGTCTGGATGCTACCAACATCGTCGATCCGGACGTGGCGGTGGTCACCAGCATCGCGCTGGATCATACCGACTGGCTGGGGCCCGATCGTGAAAGCATTGGCCGCGAAAAAGCCGGTATTTTCCGCGCGAGTAAACCGGCGATTGTCGGTGAGCCTGACATGCCGCACACCATTGCCGATGTGGCCCAGGAGAAGGGGGCGCTGCTGCAGCGTCGCGACGTCGACTGGCGCTACAGCGTGACACAGAGCGGCTGGCGCTTTGAAGATGCCAGAGGCGCGCTGGACAACCTGCCGCTGCCGCAGGTGCCGCAGCCGAACGCTGCCACGGCATTGGCCGCCCTGCGCGCCAGCGGTCTGGCGGTGAACGAGCAGGCTATCCGCGACGGCATACAGCAGGCGATCCTCGCCGGGCGTTTCCAGATCGTCAGCGAATCGCCGCGTCTGATTCTGGATGTGGCGCATAACCCTCATGCTGCGGCGTACCTCGCAGGACGACTTAAATCATTGCCAAAAACCGGGCGCGTGCTGGCGGTTATCGGTATGCTTCATGATAAAGATATTGGCGGCACGCTGGCCTGCATGGAGACTGTGGTCGATAGCTGGTATTGTGCACCTCTGGAAGGCCCGCGCGGGGCAACGGCCGAACAGCTGATGGAACACCTCGGTCAGGGCCAGACTTTTGCCAGCGTGGAGCTGGCATGGCGGGCGGCGATGGCGGATGCCAGACCAGAAGATACCGTGCTGGTGTGTGGATCCTTCCACACGGTGGCACATGTCATGGACGTAATGGATGCGGGGAGAACCGGTGGCAAGTAAGTTTCAGAACCGTTTAGCAGGCACCATTGTGCTGGTGGCGCTGGGGGTAATTATCCTTCCCGGGCTGCTTGATGGACAGAAAAAGCATTATCAGGATGAGTTTGCGGCGATCCCGCTGGTGCCGAAACCGGGCGACCGGGATGAGCCGGACATGCTCCCGGCGGCGACGCAGGCGCTACCTGCTCAACCGCCTGAAGGGGCGGCGGAAGAGGTGCGGGCGGGCGATGCTGCAGCACCATCCTTAGATCCGTCGCGTCTGGCGGCCGGTAACAATAACGAACTGGATGCGGCGTCGGTCGAGCAGTATGCGCCAAAACCGGTGCAGAAACCGAAGCCGGTTGAGAAACCGCAGCCGAAACCGCAGCGCGATAACACCAGCCAGCAGCTGGCGGCGGCTACGGAAACCCCACCGGCCAAACCGGCAGCAGAAGAGAAACCGGCCCCGACCGGTAAAGCCTACGTTGTGCAGCTCGGCGCGTTGAAAAATGCCGATAAGGTCAACGAGGTGGTCGCCAAACTGCGGGGCGCGGGATATCGCGTTTACACTTCACCTTCCACGCCGGTACAGGGTAAAATCACCCGTATTCTCGTCGGTCCGGATGCATCGAGAGATAAGCTGAAGGGGTCGCTTGGGGAGCTGAATCAACTCTCCGGTCTGAGCGGCGTGGTGATGAACTACAGCGTGAACTGAGTTTCTCTCTGATTAAAAAACAGGCGCAGCAGATTGCCTGAGAAGGTAACCCGCCTGGGGTGCTGAATATTTTTTCAGCGCTTTTTTTATTTACGCGCGGGAAGGAAATCCCTACGCAAACGTTTTCTTTTTCTGTTAGAATTCGCCCCGAACTGGATGACAGGGCGTTTAATCGTGGGACGTATATGGTCTGGATTGATTACGCCATCATTGCGGTGATAGGTTTTTCCTGTCTGGTTAGCCTGATCCGTGGCTTTGTTCGTGAAGCGTTATCGCTGGTAACCTGGGGCTGTGCCTTCTTTGTTGCCAGTCATTACTACACTTACCTGTCTGTCTGGTTCACGGGCTTTGAAGATGAACTGGTCCGAAACGGAATCGCCATCGCGGTGCTGTTTATCGCGACGCTGATTGTTGGCGCCATTGTTAACTTCGTGATTGGCCAGCTGGTGGAGAAAACCGGTTTGTCAGGAACGGACAGGGTGCTTGGGATCTGTTTCGGTGCCTTGCGAGGGGTGTTGATTGTCGCCGCGATACTGTTCTTCCTTGATACCTTTACCGGGTTCTCAAAAAGTGAAGACTGGCAGAAATCGCAGCTGATCCCGCAGTTCAGCTTCATCATCAGATGGTTCTTTGACTATCTGCAAAGCTCGTCGAGTTTTTTGCCCAGGGCATAAACCCTGAGATGTGGCTTAACGAGGAAATGACGAATGTGCGGTATTGTCGGTATCGCCGGTTTCATGCCGGTAAACCAGTCTATTTATGACGCATTATCGGTGCTTCAGCACCGTGGGCAGGATGCTGCGGGTATCATCACCATTGATGCACACAACTGCTTCCGTTTACGTAAGGCCAACGGCCTGGTCAACGATGTGTTTGAAGCCCGCCATATGCAGCGTCTGCAGGGTAACATGGGTATTGGTCACGTTCGTTACCCTACCGCAGGCAGTTCCAGCGCCTCTGAAGCGCAGCCTTTCTACGTTAACTCCCCGTATGGCATCACGCTTGCCCACAACGGCAACCTGACCAACGCCCACGAGTTGCGTAAAAAGCTGTTTGAAGAGAAGCGTCGCCACATTAACACCACTTCAGATTCTGAAATTCTGCTTAACATCTTTGCCAGCGAGCTGGATAACTTCCGTCACTATCCGCTGGAAGCCGACAACATTTTTGCTGCCGTGGCTGCCACTAACCGTCTGATCCGCGGCGCTTACGCCTGCGTGGCGATGATTATCGGCCACGGTATGGTCGCGTTCCGCGATCCGAACGGCATTCGCCCGCTGGTGCTGGGTAAACGCGATATTGGCGATGGCCGCACCGAGTATATGGTGGCCTCCGAAAGCGTGGCTCTGGATACGCTGGGCTTTGAGTTCCTGCGTGACGTGGCTCCGGGCGAAGCGGTCTACATCACCGAAAAAGGCCAGCTGTTTACCCGCCAGTGTGCGGAAAACCCGGTCAGCAACCCGTGCCTGTTCGAGTACGTCTACTTTGCCCGTCCGGACTCCTTCATCGACAAAATCTCCGTCTACAGCGCCCGCGTGAACATGGGCACCAAGCTCGGCGAGAAGATTGCCCGCGAGTGGGAGGATCTGGATATCGACGTGGTCATTCCGATCCCGGAAACCTCCTGCGATATCGCACTCGAGATGGCGCGGATCCTGGGTAAACCGTACCGTCAGGGTTTTGTGAAAAACCGCTACGTTGGCCGCACCTTTATCATGCCAGGCCAGCAGCTGCGCCGTAAATCGGTGCGCCGCAAGCTGAACGCCAACCGCGCTGAGTTCCGCGATAAGAACGTGCTGCTGGTGGATGACTCCATCGTGCGCGGCACCACCTCAGAGCAAATTATCGAGATGGCCCGTGAAGCGGGTGCGAAGAAGGTCTATCTGGCCTCTGCGGCACCGGAGATTCGCTTCCCGAACGTCTACGGTATCGACATGCCGACCGCCAACGAGCTGATCGCCCACGGTCGTGAAGTGGACGAGATCCGCCAGATCATCGGCGCCGACGGCCTGATTTTCCAGGATCTGAACGATCTGATCGACGCAGTACGCGCTGAGAACCCGGATATCCAGCAGTTCGAATGCTCGGTGTTCAACGGTATCTACGTCACCAAAGATGTGGACCAGAAGTATCTGGACTACCTCGACTCTCTGCGTAACGACGATGCGAAAGCCGTGCAGATGGCGAACGATCTCGAAAGCTTAGAGATGCACAACGAAGGTTAATCGTTATCACAGGCGAGGGCGTCCGCCCTCGCTTGCAACTCCCGCCAAAATCCTGCAAAGTCTGCCCAGTTACAGCAAGGGCGATAATCATGAAACGATTGATAGTAGGGATCTCAGGGGCCAGCGGCGCGATTTACGGTGTCCGTTTGCTGCAGGTATTACGCGACGTCGCTGACGTTGAAACCCATCTGGTGATGAGCCAGGCCGCGCGTCAGACCCTCTCTCTCGAAACCGATTACTCCCTGCGCGACGTTCAGGCGTTGGCCGACGTGGTGCACGATGCCCGCGATATCGCCGCCAGCATCTCCTCCGGGTCGTTTAAGACCGCGGGGATGGTGATCCTGCCCTGTTCCATCAAAACCCTCTCCGGCATCGTCAACAGCTATACCGATACCCTGGTGACCCGCGCCGCCGACGTGGTGCTGAAAGAGCGCCGCCCGCTGGTGCTCTGCGTGCGTGAAACCCCGCTGCATCTGGGCCACCTGCGGCTGATGACTCAGGCTGCGGAACTGGGCGCGGTGATCATGCCGCCGGTGCCGGCGTTTTATCATCGCCCGCAAAGCCTGGATGAGGTGATTAACCAGACCGTGAACCGGGTTATTGACCAGTTCGACATTGAACTGCCGGACGATCTCTTCACCCGCTGGCAGGGCGTCTGACGGCAAAGGTGTCCTGCCCTGGGGCAGGTCTGCGCAACGTGCCCTGTTTCAGGGCAATTCTGCAACAGCGATCATATCCTCAACATTTAATTCCTTTTTTGCATTCTTCCCACTGCGGTTCGTTTGGCAGACCTGCTATCTTTCACCATTAAGGCAATCTTGCAACCTTTCGTTAACATATTTAACGCCGTAATTTTGCACTAATCGCAAACTGGCATAAGACCTGCAAGGGATCGCCTGCAACAACACACAACACAACCTAATACATAATAAAATCACGACACTTGAGGGTAATGTATGAAGAAGACGGTTCTGGCTCTGTCTTTGCTGGTGGGATTAAGCGCAGCGGCAAGCAGCTATGCGGCGCTCCCACAGACCGTACGTATCGGTACCGACGCGACCTATGCGCCGTTCTCATCGAAAGATGCGAAGGGCGAATTTGTCGGGTTTGATATCGACCTGGGGAATGAGATGTGCAAACGCATGTCCGTGAAATGCACCTGGGTGGGCAGCGACTTTGATGCGCTGATCCCGTCCCTGAAAGCCAAGAAAATCGACGCGATTATCTCTTCGCTCTCCATCACCGAGAAACGCCAGCAGGAGATCGCCTTCTCTGAAAAACTGTACGCAGCGGACTCGCGCCTGATTGCGGCGAAAGGCTCGCCTGTGCAGCCGACCATTGACTCGCTGAAGGGCAAACACGTCGGCGTCCTGCAGGGCTCCACCCAGGAAGGCTTCGCCAATGCCAACTGGCGTGAGAAGGGCGTGGACGTAGTGGCTTACCAGAACCAGGATCTGATCTATTCCGATCTGGCAGCAGGGCGTCTGGATGCGGCGTTCCAGGATGAAGTCGCGGCAAGCGAAGGCTTCCTGAAGCAACCGGCAGGGAAAGAGTTTGCCTTTGCCGGCCCGTCAGTGAAAGACAAAAAGTACTTCGGTGACGGCACCGGTATCGGCCTGCGTAAGGACGATGCCGAGCTGAAAGCGGCGTTTGATAAAGCCTTTAACGAACTGCGTAAAGACGGCACCTACGACAAACTGGCGAAGAAATACTTCGACTTCAATGTGTACGGCGACTAACCGTTACTGACGGGTGCGCACCATAATGGTTCACCGTTATGGTGCGCCAGTGATGATTGCGAACCATAACGGTGCAAATCCTGTCCCGGGTTGGTTATAAAGTGAATAGTTAAGCACTCGCAATGCACTTTTTCGCGCGTGCGGGGCATAATCTTTTGCCTTGCCGCGGCGATTAATGGCACATTATGAGCACCCCCGTCGGCGTTAAAATCCCGTAAGAAGACAGTCTGTTGAGGATAGATATGAAAAAACTGGTGTTGTCACTTTCTCTGGCTCTGGCATTTTCCAGCGCTACTGCGGCGTTCGCAGCAATTCCGCAAAAAGTTCGTATTGGTACTGACCCGACTTATGCCCCCTTCGAATCGAAGAATGCGCAGGGTGAACTGGTAGGATTTGATATCGATTTGGCGAAAGAGCTGTGCAAACGTATCAAAACAGAGTGTACCTTCGTTGAAAACCCACTGGATGCGCTGATCCCTTCGCTGAAAGCGAAAAAAATCGACGCCATTATGTCTTCTCTCTCCATCACCGAAAAACGCCAGCAGGAGATTGCCTTCACCGACAAACTTTATGCAGCGGATTCCCGTCTGGTGGTCGCAAAATCTTCTGATATCCAGCCAACCCTGGAGTCACTGAAAGGCAAACGCGTGGGCGTGCTGCAGGGCACCACCCAGGAAACCTACGGTAACGAGCACTGGGCACCGAAAGGGATCGAGATCGTCTCTTATCAGGGCCAGGAAAATATCTACGCTGACCTGACCGCAGGCCGTATCGATGCTGCCTTCCAGGATGAAGTCGCTGCCAGCGAAGGCTTCCTGAAGCAGCCGGTCGGTAAAGATTACAAGTTCGGCGGTCCGTCCATCAAGGACGAGAAACTCTTCGGCGTGGGCACCGGTATGGGGCTGCGTAAAGAGGACAACGAACTGCGTGAAGCGCTGAACAAGGCCTTTGCCGAGATGCGCGCGGACGGTACTTACGAAAAAATGGCGAAGAAATACTTCGACTTTGATGTCTACGGTGGCTAAACGCCCCGCTGAATAACGTGCGGCCCCTCCCGCTACGGGAGGGGAAAAGACACGGCGTCACCACTCACGACACGACAGGGCAGGCGGTATGCTGTACGGATTTTCTGGCGTAATTTTACAAGGCGCACTCGTCACCCTTGAACTGGCTCTCAGTTCGGTGGTGCTGGCGGTGTTAATAGGCCTGGCGGGCGCGGGCGCGAAGCTTTCGACCAACCGGGCCATGGTTCTGCTGTTTGAAGGCTATACCACCCTGATCCGTGGTGTGCCCGATCTGGTGCTGATGCTGCTGATTTTCTACGGTCTGCAAATCGCCCTTAACGGCATTACGGATGCTATTGGTATGGCGCAGATTGATATCGATCCTATGGTGGCCGGTATCATCACCCTGGGCTTTATCTACGGTGCCTACTTTACTGAAACCTTCCGCGGAGCCTATCTCGCGGTGCCGAAAGGGCATATTGAAGCGGCCACGGCATTCGGTTTTACCTCCTCTCAAACTTTCCGTCGTATTATGTTTCCGGCCATGATGCGCTTTGCGCTGCCGGGCATCGGCAACAACTGGCAGGTTATCCTCAAAGCGACGGCGCTGGTCTCGTTACTGGGGCTGGAAGATGTGGTGAAAGCCACGCAGCTGGCGGGCAAAAGCACCTGGGAGCCGTTCTACTTCGCCATCGTATGCGGGGTGATTTATCTGGTGTTTACCACCGTTTCCAATGGTGTGCTGCTGCTGCTCGAGCGTCGCTACTCCGTGGGTGTGAAGAGGGCTGACCTGTGATCGAGATTATTCAGGAATACTGGAAATCACTGCTGTGGACCGACGGATACCGCTTTACCGGTGTGGCGATCACCCTCTGGCTGCTGATTTCTTCCGTGGTGATGGGCGGCATTCTGGCGATATTTCTTGCCATTGGTCGCGTGTCGAACAACAAATACATTCGCTTTCCCATCTGGCTGTTTACCTATATTTTCCGCGGTACGCCGCTTTATGTGCAGCTGCTGGTCTTCTACTCCGGGATGTACACCCTCGAGATCGTGAAAGGCACCGAGATGCTGAACGCGTTCTTCCGTAGCGGGCTGAACTGTACCGTGCTGGCGTTGACGCTGAACACCTGCGCCTACACCACCGAGATTTTCGCCGGGGCGATCCGTTCCGTTCCCTACGGCGAGATTGAGGCGGCGCGGGCCTATGGCTTCTCCTCCGTGAAGCTCTACCGCTGCATTATTCTGCCGTCGGCGCTGCGCATTGCGCTGCCTGCCTACAGCAACGAAGTGATTCTAATGCTGCACTCCACCGCGCTGGCCTTTACCGCCACCGTGCCGGATCTGCTGAAGATTGCCCGCGACATTAACTCGGCAACCTATCAGCCGTTTACCGCCTTCGGGATCGCGGCGGTGCTGTATTTAATTATTTCTTACGTCCTGATTAGCCTGTTCCGCAAAGCGGAAAAACGCTGGTTGCAGCACATAAAACCTTCTTCGACGCACTGAGAATTAAGATGGCTGAGAACAAATTAAACGTTATTGATTTGCACAAACGCTACGGCGAACATGAAGTGCTGAAAGGGGTGTCGCTGCAGGCAAATGCGGGCGATGTGATCAGTATTATCGGTTCCTCAGGGTCGGGTAAAAGTACCTTCCTGCGCTGCATCAACTTCCTCGAAAAGCCGAGCGCTGGCTCGATTGTGGTCAGCGGTGAGAACATCAATCTGGTGCAGGATAAAGACGGTCAGCTGAAGGTGGCGGACAAGCACCAGCTGCGGATGTTGCGAACCCGTCTGACGATGGTGTTTCAGCACTTCAACCTCTGGAGCCACATGACGGTGCTGGAGAACGTGATGGAAGCGCCGGTGCAGGTGCTGGGCTTAAGCAAGCAGGAAGCCCGTGCCCGTGCGGAGAAATACCTGGCGAAAGTGGGTATCGACGCGCGTCAGCAGATTAAATACCCGGTGCATCTCTCCGGCGGTCAGCAGCAGCGTGTCTCTATCGCCCGTGCGCTGGCAATGGAACCGGAAGTGCTGCTGTTTGACGAACCGACCTCTGCGCTCGATCCTGAGCTGGTGGGTGAAGTGCTGCGTATCATGCAGCAGCTGGCCGAAGAGGGGAAAACGATGGTGGTGGTGACCCACGAGATGGGCTTCGCCCGTAACGTCTCCAACCACGTCATTTTCCTGCATCAGGGCGTAATCGAAGAGCAGGGCCACCCGGACGAGGTGCTGGCGAATCCGAAGAGCCCGCGCCTGCAGCAGTTCCTGAAAGGGTCGTTGAAGTAGTTTTTGGTGTTTATTCCCTCTCCCTGTGGGAGAGGGTCAGGGTGAGGGCATCAGGCCGCACCACTCTCCAGCCGGTACACCCAGTCGTCGTACCGCACGCCGTTAATCTCATACGCCTGTTCCAGCACCTGGGTGCGCACAAAGCCCACTTTTTCTAACACCCGCACCGAACCGCCGTTATCCGCCAGCACGTACGCGTTCACCGCCTTTACGCCCACCCGAATAAATGCATATTCACAGACGGCACGCAACGCCTCGCTGGCAATTCCGCGACCCTGCGCGGCAGCGATCACGGTATAACCAATATCGGCCTCTTCGGGATACTTAGCACTAATCTGCAGCCCAATATCCCCCAGCGGAGTGTCATCATCATGCGTGCGAATGACAAAAGTGTGCGGGGTCGTCAGGCGGGCGGCAAACAGGCGACGGGTCTCTTTTTCGGGGGCGATAGCGGCCATGTAGCGCATAATGTCGTGCGATTCACGAAGCCGCAGGAAAAAGGGCCAGTCGGAGGGCTCGAAAGGGGAGAGCGTAAGCCGGGGAGTGGTAATTGTGGTCATCATTACGCCTTAACTACCACATCTCCCAGGGCCTCTTCTAAATCGTACCACCGGAAGGCAAATCCGGCGGCCTCCAGCCGTTTTGGCAGCGCGCGCTGACCGCCCAGCACCAGCACGGAGGATTCTCCCATCAGCAGGCGGATAGCGGTAGCCGGGGCGCGAATTACCGCCGGGCGATGCACCGCATGCCCCAGGGCATGGGCGAACTGTTCGTTGCGGACCGGGTAGGGGGAGACCATATTGAACGGGCCGCGTAGATCGTTATCCAGCAGCCAGAGAATGCCATTCACCATATCGTCGATATGGATCCATGCCAGATACTGACGGCCATTACCGACCGGTCCGCCGAGCCCCAGCTTAAACACCGGCAGCATCTTCGCCAGAATCCCGCCTTTCGGTGCCAGCACCACCCCGGTGCGCAGCAGGCAAACGCGGGTCTTATCGCTCTGCGCTCCGCAGGCGATCTGCTCCCAGCGGGCGCAGAGTTTATGGGTAAATTCGTTGTGCGGCGGCTCCTCTTCGGTGACCACCACTTCACCTAAATCGCCGTAATAACCCGACGCCGAACCGGAGATAAATACCGACGGCGGCGTGTCGCTGGCCTTGAACATATCTACCAGCCGCTGGGTGATAGTCCAGCGGCTGTTGCACAGCCGCTGCTTCTGTTCTTCGGTCCAGCGCTTGTCGGCGATGGGTTCCCCCGCCAGATTGATGACGGCGTCAAAGCCGTTGAGATCCTGATGCTCGGTGAGCCCTTTCCAGATATCGATGCCCGAGCCGAGTGCCTGACGCGCCTTTTCGGGACTGCGCGTCACCACCGTCAGCTCATGGCCCAGCGTCTGTAAGCGAGGGATCAGATGCCGGCCAATCAGGCCGGTACCGCCGGTTACCAGGATCTTCATACAACCTCCAGGGGTTGCGCTTAGCGTTGCCAGCTTAGCGTCATTGAGACGGAGTCGGCATAGCGCAGCGCGTGAAGTTTATCGATCTCTACTTCAGCATAGGTGACCCAGTGATGTTCGCGTGCGATATCCAGCACATCCTGAGTTAATTTTTCCAGCAAAGAGAAGCGGTTACTCTCGACATGTTGAATGATGCTTTTGGTGACGGTGCGGTAGTTCAGGGCATCATTGATATCCTCACTGTCCCGGGCCTTATCGGCCGGGTAGTGGATCACCACATTAACCACGATATCCTGACGGTTAGCGCGCTCCTCTTCTTTGATGCCGATATAGGTGCGCAGGCGTAAATTTTTAATACGAATAATCGCGTCTTGCTGGGACATTGCAGGCTTCCTCCGTGTCATTATCGCCACCATAATACATGAGGAAACCGTTTATATCTGCTGCGCTTTTTGCATTGCGCGTTCGGTTGCCGGACGGGTGCGAATTCGCTCAAACCAGTTGTTCACCGCAGGCCACGACGCGAGGTCGACGCGATGGTTTTCATGGGTATTGATCCACGGCCAGCAGGCGATATCCGCGATGCTGTAGTGGTCGCCCCCCAGCCACGGCGATTTTTCCAGCCGCTTATTCAGCACGTTATAGAGCCGCTGCGTCTCGACCTGGAAGCGTTCGATGGCGTAGGGGATGGGCTGCGGCGCAAAGTGGTTAAAGTGGGTGTTCTGGCCGATCATCGGCCCCAGCCCGCCCACCTGCCAGAAGAGCCACTGCAGGGTGACGTGGCGTTCCCGTAACTCCCCGCTCAGCAGCTTGCCGGTTTTTTCTGCCAGGTAGAGCAGGATCTCGCCGGACTCAAACAGGCTCAGCGGCGCACCGCCATCGTCCGGCTCGTGATCGACAATGGCCGGGATTTTATTGTTAGGTGAAATGGCGAGAAACTCAGGGCGAAACTGTTCGCCTTTACTGATATCCACCGGCAGGATGCGGTAATCCAGCTGGGCCTCCTCGAGAAAAAGCGTGATCTTATGCCCGTTGGGGGTAGGGGCGTAATAAAGGTCAATCATCGCAACTCCTGTCATAACAATTATTGCGGCATAGGATCGAGTATAGGTGGTGATGATAAATCGTGAGTTTTCATCAAGTGACAGCCGGGGCAGGAGGTTATATTTTGGATAGATACCCATCACCCGAAGCGTCACGAGGACTTTATGAGCCAACCTGCGATTACCCTGTGGTCAGATGCCGATTATTACTCCCCCTATGTCATGAGCGTGTATGTCGCGCTGGCCGAGAAAGGCTTGCCTTTTACCCTGAAGACCGTTGACCTCAGCCGGGGCGAGAATCGGCAGCCGCAGTGGCGAGGCTATGCTCTCACCCGTCGCGTGCCGATGCTGGAGCTCGACGGTTTTGAACTGAGCGAATCCTCCGCCATTACCGAATACCTGGAGGAGCATTTTGCGCCGCCGGAGTGGGAGCGGATTTACCCCCTCGATCTGCAAAAACGCGCCCGCGCGCGTCAGATCCAGGCGTGGCTGCGCAGCGACCTGGTGCCAATCCGCACGGAGCGTTCTACCGACGTGGTGTTTGCCGGGGTGAAAAAACCGGCCCTGAGCGAAACCGCACAGCGGGCGGCACATCAGCTCTACGATACCGCTTTGTCGCTGCTTGCCCACGGCCAGCAAAACCTGTTCGGGGAGTGGTGTATTGCCGATGCGGATCTGGCCCTGATGCTTAACCGTCTGGTGCTCAATGGCGATGACGTGCCGCAGCAGCTGGTGGATTACGCAAACTTCCAGTGGCAGCGTGCCTCCGTGCAGCGCTACGTGGCGCTGTCCGCGAAGCGGGCGGGCTGATATTCCGGTATAATGGGGCAGCTTTTCGACACAAGGAGTTTCTGATGAAGCTGATGTTTGCATCGGACATCCATGGCTCGCTGCCGGCGACCGAACGGGTGCTTTCGCTATTTGACCAGAGCAGGGCGCAATGGCTGATGATCCTCGGGGATGTGCTGAACCACGGCCCGCGCAACCCGCTGCCTGAAGGCTATGCGCCTGCTGAGGTCGCCGAGCGGCTCAATGCTTATGCGTCGCGGATTATCGCTGTGCGCGGCAACTGCGACAGCGAAGTTGACCAGATGCTGCTGCATTTTCCCATCACCGCCGCCTGGCAGCAGATCCTGCTGGAGAACAGCCGCCTGTTTGTGACCCACGGTCATCTGTTTGGCCCGGATAACCTGCCCGCGCTGAATGCTGGCGATGTGCTGGTTTACGGCCATACTCATATTCCGGTAGCCGGTAAACAGGGCGACCTTATACATTTCAATCCTGGCTCGGTCAGCCTGCCCAAAGGCGGCTTTCCCCCCAGTTACGGCATGCTGGAAGGAAACCATTTGTGCGTTATGACGCTGAATGACGGCCAGGTTATTGCGCAGTCAGAGATTAATCCGTAATTTACTCCTCAACAGTAAACGCGCCGCGAGAGCGCTTTAAAGAGAAGGTTTCCCGATGGTGGAGCAGAGTCATTTGGCAAGTACGGAATGGGTGGATATTGTCAACGAAGACAATGAGGTAATCGCACAGGCGAGCCGCGAACAGATGCGGGCGCAGCGCCTGCGTCATCGCGCGACCTATATCGTCGTGCATGATGGGATGGGCAATATTCTGGTTCAGCGCCGTACCGAAACGAAAGACTTTATGCCCGGGATGCTTGATGCTACCGCCGGAGGTGTGGTGCAGGCCGATGAGCTGCTGCTCGATTCTGCCCGCCGCGAAGCGGAAGAGGAGTTGGGGATTGCCGGCGTGCCGTTCGCCGAACATGGCCAGTTCTATTTCGAAGATCCGCACTGCCGCGTCTGGGGAGGCCTTTTCAGCTGCGTCTCCCACGGTCCGTTTGCGCTGCAGGAGGAAGAGGTGAGTGAAGTCTGCTGGATGACCCCGGCTGAAATCACCGCCCGTTGCGACGACTTCACGCCGGATTCGCTGAAAGCGCTGGCCCTGTGGATGAGCCGCAATGCCAGCAACGAGCCGGTGAAGCACGAAGAAGCGTAACCACGCGAATAAAAAAGGCGACCCTCGGGTCGCCTTTTTACGTTGGGGTGCTGCTTACTGCTGGGAAGACTGGATCGCGGTCAGGGCGATGGTGTAGACGATATCGTCTACCAGCGCGCCACGAGACAGGTCGTTCACCGGCTTGCGCATACCCTGCAGCATCGGCCCGATGGAGATCAGGTCGGCTGAACGCTGTACCGCTTTGTAGGTGGTGTTACCGGTGTTCAGATCCGGGAAGATGAACACGGTAGCGCGACCGGCAACCGGCGAGTTCGGCGCTTTGGATTTGGCAACGTCTGCCATGACTGCGGCGTCGTACTGCAGCGGGCCATCGATAACCAGATCCGGGCGTTTCTCCTGCGCAATACGGGTCGCTTCACGCACTTTCTCTACGTCGCTACCTGCACCTGAGGTACCGGTGGAGTAGGAGAGCATTGCTACGCGCGGTTCGATACCAAAGGCAATCGCGGAGTCAGCAGACTGGATCGCAATCTCGGCCAGCTGTTCAGCGGTTGGATCCGGGTTGATCGCACAGTCACCGTAAACGTAAACCTGTTCCGGCAGCAGCATGAAGAACACGGAAGAGACCAGAGAGCTGCCTGGCGCAGTTTTGATCAGCTGCAGCGGCGGGCGGATGGTGTTCGCGGTGGTGTGAACAGCACCGGAAACCAGACCGTCAACTTCGTCCTGCTCCAGCATCAGGGTACCGAGAACCACGTTGTCTTCCAGCTGTTCACGGGCAACGGCTTCAGTCATGCCCTTGCTCTTACGCAGCTCAACCAGACGGGCAACGTAGCTTTCACGCACCACTTCCGGGTCAACGATTTCGATACCAGAACCCAGCTCAACGCCCTGAGAGGCGGCAACGCGGGTGATCTCATCCGGGTTACCCAGCAGCACACAGGTGGCGATACCGCGCTCGGCACAGATAGCGGCGGCTTTAACGGTACGCGGTTCGTCGCCTTCTGGCAGCACAACGCGTTTGCCCGCTTTGCGCGCCAGCTCGGTGAGCTGATAACGGAAGGCTGGTGGAGAGAGACGACGGCTGCGCTCGGAGGTCGCGGTCAGGGATTCAATCCACTCAGGATTGATGCAACCGGCAACGTATTCCTGCACTTTCTCGATACGCTGATGATCGTCAACCGGCACTTCCAGGTTGAAGCTCTGCAGGCTCAGAGAGGTCTGCCAGGTGTTGGTGTTCACCATGAAGACCGGCAGGCCGGTCGCAAATGCGCGCTCGCACAGCTTGCTGACGCGTGGGTCCATTTCATAGGCACCGGTCAGCAGGATCGCACCGATTTCCACGCCGTTCATCGCCGCCAGGCAGGCTGCAACCAGCACGTCTGGACGGTCAGCAGAGGTCACCAGCAGGGAACCAGCACGGAAGTGCTCCAGCATGTGCGGAATGCTACGCGCACAGAAGGTCACAGACTTCACGCGACGGGTGTTGATATCGCCTTCGTTGACGATGGTCGCGTTCAGGTGACGCGCCATATCGATCGCACGGGTGGCGATCAGGTCGAAGCTCCAGGTTACCGCGCCCAGCACTGGCAGAGAGCTGTACTCCTGCAGTTTAGCGGGGTCGATTTTCACCACTTTCGCTTTGGAAGAGTCGTCGAAAATTTCAGACAGATCAGGGCGGGTGCGGCCTTGCTCATCAACCGGGGCGTTTAGTTTGTTGACGATAACGCCGGTGATATTGCTGTTTTTCGCGCCGCCGAAGCTGCTGCGGGTCAGCTCAATACGCTCTTTCAGCTGTTCCGGGGTATCGGTACCCTGGGACATCACGAACACGATTTCCGCGTTCAGCGTTTTGGCGATTTCGAAGTTCAGGGACTGGGCAAACTGATGCTTGCGCGTTGGAACCAGGCCTTCAACCAGCACCACTTCCGCATCCTGTGCGTTAGCGTGATAGTTAGCGATGATCTCTTCCATCAGCACGTCTTTCTGGTTGCTGGAGAGCAGAGACTCAACGTGGCTCATCTTCAGCGGTTCAGCAGCTGGCAGATTGGAGTTTGCACGAACGATAGTGGTGGTCTGGTCTGGGGCATCGCCACCAGCACGTGGTTGAGCGATTGGCTTAAACACGCTCAGACGAACGCCTTTGCGTTCCATCGCACGGATCACACCGAGGCTGACGCTGGTCAGGCCTACGCTGGTTCCGGTCGGGATCAGCATAATAGTACGGGACACGATTTATCCTCTTTCGTTACCGCCGAAATCAGGCGGGCTACAAAACAGCACCGCCAGCATTGCTGGCGGTGTGGAATCAGGCAGTCAGACGGCTCGCGTCTTGCGCGATAACCAGCTCTTCGTTGGTTGGGATAACCATTGCCAGAGTGGTGCCTTCTTTGTTGATGAAGCCAGACTTACCGAAGCGCGCAGCCAGGTTACGTTCATGGTCAACGTCAAAGCCCAGCACGCCCAGTTTGCCCAGGGACAGCTCGCGTACCATTGCCGCGTTCTCACCGATACCGCCGGTGAAGACCACGCCGTCCAGACGACCGTCCATCAGCGCAGTGTAAGAACCGATATACTTCGCCAGACGGTGGCAGTAAACGTCCATTGCACGTTTAGCGTCTTCTTTGTCAGCGTAGTTATCTTCAACGTAACGGCAGTCGCTGGTGACTTCGGTCAGACCCAGCAGGCCAGACTCTTTGGTCAGCATTTTGTTGATGTCTTCAACGCTCATGCCCAGGGTATCGTGCAGGTGGAAGATGATCGCCGGGTCAATATCACCGGAGCGAGTCCCCATCACCAGGCCTTCCAGCGGGGTCAGACCCATAGAGGTATCAACGCATTTGCCGTTACGGATAGCAGAAACGGAACCGCCGTTGCCCAGGTGGCAAGTGATGATGTTCACTTCTTCAACCGGCTTGTTCAGCATTTTCGCGGCTTCTTGCGTCACGTAGAAGTGGCTGGTGCCGTGTGCGCCGTAGCGACGAACGCCGTGCTCTTTGTACAGTTTGTACGGCAGGGCGTAGAGGTAAGACTCTTCCGGCATGGTCTGATGGAACGCGGTATCAAATACGGCCACGTTTTTGTCTTTCAGGTGCGGGAAGGATTTCAGCGCTTCAGCGATGCCGATCAGGTGAGCCGGGTTATGCAGCGGTGCGAAAGAAGCGGAGTCTTTGATGCCCTGAATAACGGAGTCATCGATGATCACAGACTTGGTGTACTTCTCGCCACCATGAACGATACGGTGACCGATAGCGGTCAGCTGAGCGGACAGTTCTGGTTTTTGTGCCAGAATAGTGTTAACGATAAAGTTCAGCGCTTCGCTGTGAGCGGCGCCTGCACCTAAAGCCGCTTCCTGTTTGCTGCCGTCCATTTTCCACTTAAGACGCGCTTCAGGAAGATGGAAACATTCGGCCAGACCAGAAAGGTACTCTTCACCGTTGATCGCATCGATGATAGCGAATTTAAGTGAGGAGCTACCGCAGTTCAGAACCAGTACTAACTTACTCGACATGGAAGTACCTATTATTGATACGTGGCTAAAAAAACGTCAGTGAGTCAAGGATCGTAGCGCAAGATATCGCTGACATTTATGATTAACATCATGCCCGAAGTACATTTCGGCATGACGAAAGGAATACATATGATTTTATGCCATTTTGCGCATTTTTCCGGCAATGGCATAATGTGCGATAATTTGACGAGTGAACATTCCTCGTCTAAGGCCTTTGCAGGCCGGCACAGGATACCTGATACTGGGTAGTGCTGACAAAAGTTTTTGAACGTTGTCATGACCAGTTGTGGTTTTGCACGAATTTTTTAATCTTTATATGTGAAGTTGAGGTAAGCCATGTCGACACCCGTGAACCCTTCCGTGAGCTTTTTTAGCCTGTTTCGCCGGGGACAGCATTATTCGAAGACGTGGCCACTGGAAAAGCGCCTGGCACCCGTCTTTATTGAAAACCGCGTGATCCGCGCTACCCGGCACGCTATCCGCCTGATGCCGCCCCTTGCGGTCTTCACCCTGTGCTGGCAAATTGCGCTGGGCGGACAACTCGGGCCTGCGGTGGCCACCGCGCTGTTTGCCCTGAGCCTGCCGATGCAGGGCTTGTGGTGGCTGGGCAAACGCTCGGTCACGCCGCTGCCGCCGTCGGTGTTGTCCTGGTTCTATGAAGTTCGCGGCAAGCTGCAGGATGCCGGGCAGGCGCTGGCCCCGGTCGAGGGTAAACCCGACTACCAGGCGCTGGCAGATACCCTGAAGCGGGCATTCAAGCAACTTGATAAAACATTCCTCGATGACTTGTGATTGATCATCGAAACGATCTCTAAAAGAAGGCACAGTAACACCCCGTTACCGTGTCTTTTTTTTAATGCTGCCATGCGCAACAGGAGTCGAAAGATGGAAATGACCCACGCTCAACGTCTGATTTTGTCTAATCAGTACAAAATGATGACGATGCTTGATCCCGACAACGCCGAGCGCTATCGCCGCTTGCAGACTATCGTCGAACGTGGTTTCGGTTTACAGATGCGCGAGCTGGATCGCGAGTTTGGCGAACTTAAGGAAGAGACCTGCCGTACCGTTATCGACATCATGGAGATGTATCACGCCCTCCATGTCTCCTGGACCAACCTGAAAGATGCCCAGACCATTGACGAACGTCGTGTCACTTTCCTGGGCTTTGATGCGGCCACCGAATCCCGTTATCTGAGCTATGTCCGCTTTATGGTCAATGTGGAAGGGCGCTATACCCATTTCGATGCCGGTACCCACGGCTTTAACGCCCAGACCCCGATGTGGGAAAAGTATCAGCGCATGCTCAGCGCGTGGCACGCCTGTCCGCGTCAGTACCATCTGAGCAGCAATGAGATCCAACAAATTATTAACGCCTGACGGAGGTTGATGTGCAGTGTAAAGGTTTTCTGTTTGATCTGGACGGTACGCTGGTTGATTCGTTACCGGTGGTGGAGCGCTCCTGGTGTCGCTGGGCCGACCGGCAAGGCATCGACCATCAGGAGGTGCTGAATTTTATCCATGGCAAACAGGCCATAACCTCTTTACGGCACTTTCTCCAGGGAAGAAGCGAAGCAGATATCCAGGCGGAGTTTACCTGGCTTGAGCAGGTCGAAGCCACCGATACCGATGGCATCACCGCGCTGCCGGGGGCACTTGAGCTGCTCAGGCACCTGAATGAATCGGGGATCCCGTGGGCAATTGTTACCTCCGGCTCGGTTCCTGTGGCCCATGCGCGCCATAAAGCAGCAGGGTTACCGGTGCCGGAAGTGTTTATCACCGCCGAGCGGGTAACGCGCGGCAAGCCAGAGCCCGATGCCTTTTTACTCGGCGCGAAGCTGCTGGGGCTGGCACCGGAAGAATGCGTCGTGGTGGAAGATGCCGCCGCTGGCGTGCTGGCAGGCCTCAACGCGGGCTGTCACGTCATCGCCGTCAATGTTCCTGCCCACTCGCCGCGTCTGGAGGAGGCGGATCTGGTGCTTAACACGCTGGAGGCGGTCGCTGTCAGCCGCACCGCCGACGGGAATGTAACAGTCACACGAAAAATGTAATCCCATGATATAGCCCCACATTGTTGGGGCTTTTTTATGGCACTATCGGCTTCACTCTCTTCTGACAAGGATCTGTTTTGAACGGTGAACTTATTTGGGTTTTAAGCCTGCTCCTTATCGCGATTATTCTGTTTGCGACCGGCAAAGTCCGCATGGATGGCGTGGCCCTGCTGGTGATTGTGGCTTTTGTCCTCAGCGGCACCTTAACCCTCCCGGAAGCCTTTTCAGGCTTTAGCGATCCCAACGTTATCCTGATTGCCGCCCTGTTTATTATCGGCGACGGCCTGGTGCGTACCGGCGTGGCGACCAGCATGGGCTCCTGGCTGGTCAGCGTGGCGGGCAACAGCGAAACCAAAATGCTGATCTTTCTGATGCTGACCGTCGCCGGGCTGGGAGCGTTTATGAGCTCCACCGGGGTGGTGGCAATCTTTATTCCGGTGGTGCTGAGCGTCTCCATGCGTATGCAGATCTCACCGTCGCGCCTGATGATGCCGCTCAGCTTCGCCGGGCTTATCAGCGGCATGATGACGCTGGTGGCCACGCCGCCGAACCTGGTGGTCAACAGTGAACTGCTGCGTGAAGGCCTGGAAGGTTTTAGCTTCTTTAGCGTCACGCCGCTGGGGCTGGTGATCCTGGTGCTGGGTATCATCTATATGCTGCTCACGCGCTTTGCCCTGAAGAGCGATAAGCAGGATAAACCCCGCGACGGCTGGAAGCGCCGCACCTTCCGCGATCTGATCAAAGAGTATCGCCTCACCGGCAGGGCCCGCCGCCTGGCGATCCGCCCCGGCTCGCCGCTGATTGGCCAGCGCCTGGACGATCTGAAACTCCGTGAGCGCTACGGGGCCAACGTCATTGGTGTGGAACGCTGGCGTCGTTTTCGCCGGGTCATCGTAAACGTTAACGGCGTTTCGGAGTTTCGCGCCCGGGACGTGCTGCTGATTGATATGTCCTCGGCGGATGTCGACCTGCGCGACTTTTGCAGCGAACAGCTGCTGGAGCCGATGGTCCTGCGCGGCGAGTACTTCTCCGATCAGGCGCTGGACGTGGGGATGGCGGAAGTGTCGCTGATCCCCGAGTCGGAACTGCTTGGCAAAACCATCCGCGAAATAGGCTTTCGTACCCGCTACGGTCTGAACGTGGTGGGGTTAAAACGCGATGGCGTGGCGATGGACGGCTCGGTGGTGGATGAGCCCCTGGAGCTGGGGGATATCTTCCTGGTGGTGGGCAACTGGAAGTTGATCACCCAGCTGGGCCAGCGAGGCCGTGACTTTGTGGTGCTGAACTTACCTATTGAGGTCAGCGATGCGTCACCTGCCCACAGCCAGGCACCACACGCCATTTTCTGTCTGGTGCTGATGGTTGCCCTGATGCTGACCGACGAAATCCCGAACCCGGTGGCGGCGATCGTGGCCTGCCTGCTGATGGGGAAATTCCGCTGCATCGACGCTGAAAGCGCTTACAAGGCGATCCACTGGCCCAGCATCATTCTGATTGTCGGCATGATGCCTTTCGCGCTGGCATTGCAAAAAACCGGCGGGGTCGATTTGGTGGTGAAAGGGCTGATGCAGCTGGGAGGCGGTTACGGCCCTTATATGATGCTGATGTGCCTGTTTATCATGTGCGCCACCATCGGGCTGTTTATCTCCAACACCGCGACCGCCGTGTTAATGGCACCCATTGCGCTGGCGATGGCGAAATCAATGGGGGTATCGCCTTATCCCTTTGCGATGATGGTGGCGATGGCCGCCTCAGCCGCCTTTATGACGCCGGTCTCGTCACCGGTGAACACCCTGGTGCTGGGGCCGGGCAAATACAGCTTTAGCGACTTCGTGAAGCTTGGCGTGCCCTTCACGATTCTGGTGATGGTGGTGTGCGTGGTGATGATCCCGGTCTTGTTCCCGTTTTAAAGAGCGGGATACGGTTTTGCAGGCCGGGTAAGGCGCAGCCGCCACCCGGCAATAAAACTACAAGGGTGAATCCTGACTGATCTCATCCAGCGACAGCTGGAAGCTTGGGACAAAGACTTCCATAAAGTAGTCCATCTCCTCGCTGCGACGGGCCTCCAGCGTCTTTTCCAGGCGGGTTTTTGCCAGTAAAAACTCGTGATTGCCAGCCGAAAGCTCCTCCAGACATTTCAGGTAGGCGCAGAGCGCGTCGGCCTGCTTGACGATCAAATGCTCCTCTTCGCTGTAGCTCTGCTCGTTAATCAGCGGCTCGAAGATATCCCGCAGCTCATCCGGCACCATATCGACCAGCTTTTGCTGGGCAATTTTCTCAATCGCTTTGTACTCCTGGGCGATTTGCGAATTGAAGTACTTCACCGGCGTCGGCAGATCGCCCGTCAGCACCTCGGAGGCATCATGGTACATCGCCAGCAGGGCGATACGTTCAGCATTGACCTGGCCGTTGAACTTGCGGTTCTTGATGGCCGCCAGCGCGTGGGCGACCATGGCAACCTGCAGACTGTGCTCGGAGACGTTCTCGGTGCGCACGTTACGCATCAGCGGCCAGCGGTTAATCAGTTTCAGACGGGAAAGATGGGCGAAAAAATGACTCTGACTCATAAGTTACCTTTTGTCTTGCACAGCGACAGGTTTCATTGTGAGGGGAGGGGCGGTGAGATGCAAATCGGGCTGCCAGTGGCAGCCCGTGGGTCGTATTACTGATGGTATCCGCCGAGGAAGCGTCCGAAGCGGCTGATGGCCATCTCCAGCTCATCCTCACGCGGCAGCGTAACGATGCGCACATGGTCCGGCCACGGCCAGTTAAACGCCGTACCCTGTACCAGCAGCACTTTTTCCTGCAGCAGGAAGTCGAGCACCATCTTCTGGTCGTCAAAGATGTTGAAGCGTTTGATATCGATTTTCGGGAACATATAGAGCGCGCCGTTTGGCTTCACGCAGGAGACGCCCGGAATATCGTTAATCAGTTCCCATGCGCGTTGACGCTGCTCATACAGACGCCCGCCAGGCACGATAAATTCACTGATGCTCTGATAGCCGCCCAATGCCGTCTGGATCGCGTGCTGGGCAGGTACGTTGGCGCACAGGCGCATCGAGGCCAGCATCTCCAGACCTTCGATATAGCCTCTGGCGTGTTTCTTCGGCCCGTTCAGCACCATCCAGCCCTGACGGAAACCGGCGACACGGTAGGTTTTCGACAGGCCGTTAAAGGTCACGGTCAGCAGATCCGGTGCCAGTGCGGCGATGCAGTGATGCTGCGCCGCGTCGTACAGAATTTTGTCGTAGATTTCGTCCGCGAAGATGATCAGGTTATGCTGGCGGGCCAGCTCGACAATCTCCAGCAGCAGCTCTTTGGAATAGACGGCGCCGGTCGGGTTGTTCGGGTTGATGATGACGATCCCACGAGTACGCGGGGTAATTTTGGCGCGAATGTCATCCAGGTCCGGGAACCAGTCAGCCGATTCATCACACAGGTAATGCACCGCTTTACCGCTGGAGAGGGATACCGCTGCGGTCCAGAGCGGGTAGTCCGGAGCCGGCACCAGCATTTCGTCACCGCTGTTCAGCAGGGCTTGCATCGCCTGGACGATCAGCTCGGAAACACCGTTACCAATGTAGATATCTTCCACAGTCACATCGCGCATGCCCTGCGCCTGATAGTGCTGCATGATAGCTTTACGGGCGGAGTAGAGACCTTTGGAGTCGCTGTAGCCTTGCGCCGTCGGCAGGTTGCGGATCACATCAACCAGAATTTCATCCGGTGCATCAAAACCAAATGGCGCCGGGTTGCCGATATTGAGCTTAAGAACTTTATTACCTTCTTCTTCGAGACGTTTTGCCTCTTTAAGAACCGGGCCACGAATGTCGTAACAAACGTTATCTAACTTGCTGGATTTTTCGATGGGTGACATGAATCTTTAACCTTTTCGCTGTTATTGCTACTTCCTGCCGTGGAAGTCAGCACGAAACAATGTACTCCTCGCTTGGCCGATTTTGAAGCGTCGGCAGAAGAAGATTTCGTTCATCATCCGAAAGCGTCATTGAAGTTTTTAACTGTTTTTTAAGTTTGGTTACATTTAATGGGCCATATTTTGATTGTTATTTGGTGATTTATTTTGGTTGTTGCGTATTAAAATGGATTTTACGCTGTAAAAAAGCCGCGTATTGAGTGACTTACGGTGACAATGCTACTGTTTCCTTCAGGAACCTTTCGTAAAAGCTGAATGAAATGCAGTAGCGTTTACTTACCTGCCTCTTTAAATAAAGGTTGCCCGTGTGAAATTACTGTTAAGTATAATTAATCATTAAGGTCTGGTTGAATTATTAGTTATTTCCAAATAAAGGCGAAATCGCAACTTTCGTTAATATAAATAAAATTAGTTTAGCGAGTTATCACTCAGGTTAAATCACTGAAAACGCAATAAGGCTTATAAATAAAAAGGTTTTAGGGTAAGATGTGTCCGGGTTTAGCGATGATAGATACCAGGCCACTTAGGGCCTTGATACCTGGACCTTTAAGAGTTTATTGTTATTGCTGGAATTATCTCTGCCTTGAGAAGTTAAGCGACACCATTGCTGCTTAACCTGTACTGCGATAAAGTTGACGTTGGGGATGCATCTTCTTTAATGGAATTTACATCATCCGGCAAACATCTATATATCTCGATCGCTTTTGAGAATAAAAATATCGTCAGATAAGCTGTTTCTGACCCCTGATATACCCAGCACAATTACATTATGCAGGCACACTGCCAGACCGGGACGTCAGAAGATTTTGTTCAGAAGGAACTGTATTACTTTTACGCACACAGCTTAAACCTGGGGCAGCTCCGTATGAGCAACCTGTAAGTGAAAAGATATGATTAATGCAAATCGTCCGATACTGAATCTCGACCTCGATCTGCTGAGAACCTTTGTGGCGGTCGCCGATCTGAACACCTTTGCTGCTGCTGCGGCCGCTGTTTGCCGTACCCAATCCGCGGTCAGTCAACAAATGCAACGACTGGAACAACTGGTGGGTAAAGAGCTTTTCGCCCGTCATGGTCGCAATAAGCTGTTAACTGAACACGGAATTCAGCTGCTGGGTTACGCCAGAAAAATCCTGCGCTTCAATGATGAAGCATGTACATCTTTAATGTTTAGTAATCTGCAGGGTGTCTTAACCTTAGGCGCGTCTGATGAATCGGCCGATACCATTCTGCCGTTCCTGCTCAACCGTATTAGTTCGGTTTATCCGAAGCTTGCGCTGGACGTGCGGGTAAAACGCAATGCCTTTATGGTCGATATGCTGCAGGAGCAGGAGGTTGATCTGGTGGTGACGACCCATCGCACCGGCCAGTTTGAAAGCCTGACGCTGCGTACCTCACCGACGCACTGGTACTGCGCCGCAGAATTTTCACTGCAGCGCGGCGAGCCGGTTCCGCTGGTGCTGCTGGACGATCCCAGCCCGTTCCGCGACATCGTACTGGCCACGCTTAACGCTGCCAACGTGCCATGGCGACTCGCCTATGTGGCCTCCACGCTGCCTGCGGTTCGCGCAGCAGTGAAAGCGGGGCTTGGCGTGACGGCTCGCCCAGTTGAGATGATGAGTCCGGATTTACGGGTATTGGGGAAAGCGGATGGTTTGCCTGCGTTGCCGGATACGGAATATATGCTGTGTCACAACCCGCTCAGCAACAACGAACTGGCGAAGACCATTTTTGACGCCATGGAAAACTATGACAACCCCTGGCAGTACAATAATGTTACCCCGGAAGGGGGGGACGACTCCCTGGTGATTGAGCGCGATTTCGAGTAAACGAATCCCTAATAATCTGATAACAATTGTCGCAACGAAAAAGAACCACTGTGGCTGATGACCAGCAAAGTGGTTCTTTTTTTGCATCTGCACCCATGCAGTTTACCTTAAGCGTTTAACAATCTTCTTGCTTATCAATTTGATAGTGCTCAACTCCGCAGTGCAATTCCGTTCTCCCGCTTCTGTATAATGTCAATGGGCATGTTAAAAAAGCAGCAAAGATGTTGCCGTTTTTTTGATTGAATTAACAAAAGCGTGTCACAGATCAAGAAAATACTCCTCTTTGGGGGGAGGAATCGGTGGCAAATCCTGTCAAAATAGGCGGGTAATCTTTGTGTTAGATCACTACGGACTCGATTCAACACCCATACGCCGGAACGCGCCTCACCGTTTTTGAGGGTAAAGGGCATTAAATGTTAATGAAGTTCGAACAATGTAATCTAATGTGAAGAAACTTTTGTTAAAGTTGACAAAAGGTTATAGAAAGGAGTAAAAAACCACATCATTTTGCTGTCTATGTCTCATTTTTCGACAGTTAGTGTACGGTTATTTGTTCCTCCCCATG
>DERO01000049.1 GCA_002360945.1 Leclercia adecarboxylata
GGGGCGGGAAAGGGAGACGTCTGAGTGCAGGCAAGGCGTTCAGGAATGAACGGGTCGGGCTGAAGGAGACGCAGGAGGACGGATATTACGAAGTGTGGTGGTACAGCACGAAAGTGGGGGTGATCGACCTGAAGAAAAAGTCGATCACCATGGGTAAGGGATGTTAAAAAGTGTTCACCCTGTCCCCGAACACCTGTCTGCCATGTCCCGGGACCGTACAGTGGGAGAGGGCCGGGGTGAGGGCATCAGGCCGCACCGATCCCGGGCGTTTTGCCTTACGCCGCTTTCAACAAACTCCGCGCCGTCGGGTAATCGGTAATCAACACGTCGATATACTTCCCTTCCAGCGCCCCGCGGATGGCGTTGCGCTTTTCTTCCCCACCGGCCAGGGCAATCACCTGCGGGCAGGCGCGGATCTGCGCCAGCTCCATCCCAATTACCGGATCCTCTTCCGGGCTGAGCACCGGCTCGCCGTTGGCGTCGTAATAGTGCAGGCAGATGTCCCCTACCGCCCCGCGTTCGGCCAGCAGTTTGAGCATGTCTTCGTTGTAGTAGTTACCGGAGTTTTTCAGCAGCTGCGACGGCTCCAGTTCGCCGATGCCAACAATCGCCACGTCCACCTCGGCGAATTTGCCAACGACCGCCGCCACGTCCGGGCTGCTCACCAGCCGGGCGCGCTCCTCCACCGAGTGCTCAATGCTCTGGGACGGCAGCAGCCCTGCCGGACAGCCGAGGTGCGCCGCCAGCTGCTGGGTGAGGATGGTGGCCTGCACGTTGCCGTTGGGGCCGACGCCGCCCAGGAGTTGGATCACCCCGGCGGCGCGGATATTCTGTGGGTGCATCTCATCCACCATGCAGCGGATGGTGCTGCTCCAGGAGGAGATCCCGACCAGGTCTTCCGGGCGCAGGCGGGTTTCGACGTAGTGCGCCGCCGCGCTGCCGATGGCGTGCTTGATCTGGGCGTTGGTCGGATCCTCCCCCACGTCCACTACGATGGCCTGGCGGATGCCGTACTGCTCTTCCAGCGCCTTTTCCAGCGAGACAAAAATGTTGGTTGGCTGGACGACGGTAATTTTCACCAGCCCCTCTTTCTGGCAGCGCGTCAGCGCCCGCGACACAAAAGATTGCGAGAGGTGCAGCAGCGAGGCAATCTCGGACTGCTTTTTATTCTCGCTGTAGTAAAGTGTGGCGATCTTGACCAGCAGTCGCTGTTCATCCTGCTTCGACATAACGTTCCCCTTAATCGGCTGTCGTTATTTTTATTCATCCCTGAATATTTAACAAGCCAGCGTCGGTCCCCTCCGCCGGGCAAATGTGATCCTTTTCTCTTTTCTTCAAAATTTGCCTGCGCAAACCGTAGACAAACGCCTGAGCCGGGCATATCTTACTATCATGAATAATAAATCAGCATTGAATATATATTCAAAGCGGTCATAAATCCCTGCTCTGACAGAGAGAACAGGGAAATAACTTACCCGGCTGGAATAATTATTCACAACAGATTATAAATTCAGGAGGTATGTTATGAATCCGTTTTCGCTCTCCATCGCGGAGCTTGAAACTCGGGCGCGCTCGATTCGTCGCAAGATCATCGTGCTGAATGCCGAAAGCCCGGCGGGGGGCCATACCGGTGCCGACCTCTCGCAGGTCGAACTGCTGACCGCCCTTTACTTCCGCATTCTGAACTGCTCCCCGCAACTGAAGGAGAGCGATGAGCGCGACATCTATATCCAGTCGAAAGGCCATGCGGTGGGCGGGTATTACTGCGTGCTGGCCGAAGCCGGGTTTATCCCGGTCGAGTGGCTCTCCACCTATCAGCATGCCGACTCTCACCTGCCGGGCCACCCGGTGAAACACAAAACCCCGGGGATTGAGCTGAATACCGGTGCGCTGGGCCATGGCCTGCCGGTGGCGGTGGGAATTGCCCTGGCCGCGAAGCGCAACAACAGCAAGCGTCGGGTGTTTGTGGTGACCGGCGACGGTGAGCTGGCAGAAGGCAGCAACTGGGAAGCCGCGCTGGTCGCCGCCCACTATCAGCTGGATAACCTGTTTATTATCAACGACAAAAATAACCTCCAGCTGGCGGGCTCCACCAAAGAGATCCTCAATACCGATCCGCTGGATGAGAAGTGGAGAGCCTTCGGCCTGGAAGTGACCGGCTGCAACGGCAACGACATGGCAGACGTGGTCGCCACCCTGGAAGGGTTAAAGCCCAACGGCAAGCCGCACGTGGTGATCGCCCATACCACCAAGGGCGCGGGGATTTCGTTTATTCAGGGACGGCCTGAATGGCACCACCGGGTGCCGAAAGGGGAAGAAATTGAACTGGCGCTGGAGGAACTGAAAGATGAGTAATAGCGAACACCTCGCCACGGTGATGGTTAATGCCTTTATTGATGCCGTCGATCGCGGCGTGGATCTGGTCCCGGTAGTGGCAGATTCCACCTCCACGGCGAAAATAGCCCCCTTTATGCAGCGTTTTCCGGGCCGACTGGTCAACGTCGGCATCGCCGAGCAAACGCTGGTGGGCGCTGCTGCCGGTCTGGCGATTGGCGGCAAGATCGCCGTCACCTGCAACGCCGCACCGTTTTTGATTTCACGCGCTAACGAGCAGATCAAAGTCGACGTCTGCTACAACAACACCAACGTCAAGCTGTTCGGCCTGAACGCCGGTGCCAGCTACGGCCCGCTCGCCAGCACCCACCATAGCATCGACGATATCGCCATCATGCGCGGTTTCGGCAATATCGAAATTTACGCCCCGTCGAGCCCGAACGAGTGTCGCCAGATCATCGACTACGCCCTCGACCACGTGGGCCCGGTCTATATCCGTCTCGACGGCAAAAACCTGCCGGAGCTGCATGACGAGAGCTACCGTTTTGCCCCGGGCAAGATTGACATCCTGCGCACCGGCCATGACGTGGCGCTGGTGGCAATGGGGTCAACGGTGCATGAAATAGTGGAAGCCGCCGCACAACTCGCGGAAGAAGGTATTGACGCCACTGTTATCAGCGTTCCATCTATTCGTCCCTGTGATACCCAACAGCTGCTGGCGGCAATCGCCTCCTGCAAGGCAGTGGTGAGCGTTGAGGAGCATAACGTTAACGGCGGCGTCGGCAGTCTGGTGGCGGAAGTGCTGGCCGAGGCCGGATGCGCCGTGCCGCTGAAACGTCTGGGGATCCCGGATGGACAATACGCGATTGCCGCCGACAGAGCGTCAACGCGGGCACGTCATGAGATTGATGTCGCTGGGGTGGTGAAACACGCCCGGGAAATGCTGACGCGACAGATTTGCTGAAAATAACAACATCTTACTGGAGAAAAAGCAATGTCCCGAATTCCTCAACAACTTACGATGGGCGTGATCATCGGCAACCGTGGGTTTTTCCCGAGCTATCTGGTGGCGGAAGCACGCGAGCAGGCAATCGCCCTGTTTGGCCGCCTCGGTATCAACACCATCATGCTCGATCCGAGCCAGACTGAACTCGGCGGCGTCGAAACCCGTCAGGATGCCAAAGTCTGCGCCGAGCTGTTTCGCGCCCATCGCGATCGGATTCATGGCGTGGTGGTGCTGCTGCCTAACTTTGGTGATGAGAAAGCGATTGCGGAAACCCTGCGTCTCTCCGGCCTGAACGTGCCGGTGCTGGTGCAGGCCGAAGAAGACAACCTCGATAAAATGGGGCTCGCCACCCGCCGGGACAGCTTCTGCGGCAAGATCTCCCTGTGCAACAACCTGCGTCAGTACGGCATTCCCTTTACCCTCACCACCCAACACGTCTGTGCCCTGACCGGCGAGGTGTTTGAGCAGGATCTGCGGCGCTTCGAACAGGTGTGCCGCGTGGTGAGCAGCATGCGCGGGGTGCGCGTGGGGGCGATCGGTGCCCGTCCGGCGGGCTTTAACACCGTGCGCTACAGCGAGAAACTGCTGGAAAGACTGGGCATCGCCGTGGAAACCCTCGACCTGTCCGAAGTCTTTACCCGCATTAAGACTCTGCGTGATGACGATATCCGCGTGGATGAAAAACGCCGGATCCTGATCGACAACGCCGACGCCAGCCGCATTCCGCCGGAAAAGCTGGTGACCATGGCGAAGCTGTTTGTGGTGATCAGCGAGTGGGTGGTCGCCAACGACATCGACACCACCGCCATCCAGTGCTGGACCTCCCTGCAGGAGAACCTCGGGATTAACGTCTGCTCGATCATGAGCGTGATGTCCGGCCAGCTGATGCCGAGCGCCTGTGAGGTGGACGTGATGGGTGCCCTCTCCATGTTCGCCCTGGCAAGCAGCAATATGAATCCCGCCTCGATTGCCGACTGGAACAACAACTTCGGCGACGATCGCGACAAATGTGTCCTGTTCCACTGCGGTAACTTTGCCGCCTCCAGCCTCGAATCCCCGCACATGGGTACCGCCGACATCATCGGCACCACGGTCGGGAAAGAGAACACCTGCGGCGCGGTCCACGGCCGTCTGAAAAGCGGGCCGCTGACCTACTTCCGCCTGAGCACCGACGATCTGACCGGGGAGATTAAAGCCTACGTGGGCCAGGGCCAGTCGGTGGACGATCCGCTGGATACGGTGGGCTGCCGAGCGGTGATCCAGGTTCCGCATCTGGAGAACCTGCTGAACTGGATCTGCCGCAACGGCTTTGAGCATCACGTGGCGATGAACCACTCCGCCAGCGCGGAGATCCTGCATGAGGCCTTTACCCGCTATCTCGGCGTCTCAACTTACCTTCATCGTTAAGGCAGGAGGCCGCTATGTCGGTGAGTAAGGAGATCATTATTGCCCTCGATGAGGGCACCACCAACGCCAAAGCGGTGGCGCTGGACGCAGGCGGTCACGTGGTAGCGAGCTTCTCCCGGGCGCTGGCGATCCAGACCCCGCACGAAGGCTGGGTGGAGCAATCCGCCGAACTGCTGGTCGAGGCCTCCCTCGACGTGCTCGCCCGCGCCATTGCCACCGTCGGGGCGGATCGCGTTGTCGCGCTGGCCATCAGCAACCAGCGTGAAACCGTGGTGGGCTGGGATCGCGCTACCGGCAAACCCATTGCCCCGGCACTCAGCTGGCAGTGCTCCCGCACCGCGGACTTTTGCCACCAGCTGCGGGAGAACGGCCACGGGCCGAACATCAAGGCGGCAACCGGCCTGCCCATCGCGCCGCTGTTCTCAGCCTCCAAAATGCGCTGGCTACTGGATAACACCCCCGACGGCGCAGAGCGTGCCGCCCGGGGTGAGATCTGCCTCGGTACCGTTGACAGCTGGCTGCTGTGGCAGCTGACTCAGGGCCAGGCGTTCAGCTGCGACCATGCCAACGCCGCCCGCACCCAGCTGATGAACCTGCATACCGCCGACTGGGACCCGCAGATGCTGGCGCTGTTTGGCATCCCGCGCGCGGCGCTACCGGATATCAAACCCTCCAGCGGGCTGTTTGGTGACACCCGCGGCTGCCCGTCGATTCCGGACGGACTGCCGGTGATGGCGATGATCGGCGACTCCCACGCCGCGCTCTTTGCCCACGGTCTGGGTGCCGAAGGCTGCGTGAAAGCGACCTACGGCACCGGTTCGTCGGTGATGGCGCCGGTCTCCTCCGCGAGCTGCGACGTCAGCGCGCTGGCCACCACCGTGGCGTGGCACGACGGCGACAATCTGGTCTACGGCCTGGAGGGCAATATTCCCCACACCGGCGATGCGGTGGCGTGGATGGCGGACAGCACCGGCTTGAGCGAGCTGTCACAGGCGGAGCTGGCCCATGAGCTGAATACCCTGCCCCGATCGGTGGACTCGACCCTCGGCGTCTACTTTGTACCGGCCCTGACCGGCCTCGGCGCACCCTGGTGGGATGAAAACGCACGCGGCATGATCCACGGCCTGAGCCGGGGCGTGAAGCGAGCGCACCTGATCCGCGCGGCGCTGGAGTCGATCGCCTATCAAATTGCCGACGTGGTGCAGGCGATGCGCGCCCATCCGGGCTTTACCCTCAACGCGCTGATGGTCGACGGCGGGCCGACGAAAAACGACTGGCTGATGCAGTACCAGGCGGACCTGCTCGGCTGCCCGGTGATGCGCAGTGACGTGCCGGAACTCTCGGCGATGGGCGCCGCCCTGCTGGCGCGTAAAGCGCTGTTTAACCTGACCACCGTGCAGCTGCGCCAGTATCTGCCGGAGCATGTCACTTTTACACCAGATATGGCCCGTCACGCCCGGTTGCAGAGCCGCTGGCAAGCCTGGCAGGAGACGGTAGAGCGGGTGAGGACGTAAAAATGCCCCGTCCGGCTTATCACCAGACGGGGCAAAAAAACGGGTGCCTGAACCAAACCGACAACCGGATAAGCGGGGATTGCTCCCCGCGTACCGCTACTTCTTCGTTTCGTAAGCGAGAACAGCTTTCACTTCCATATCACGCTCCTTAAAGCTCACTTCGCATAACTGCTCGTGAACCAGAAACGTGACTCCCAGCACCGTTAAACTCAGGACCAGGATCGCCGCAAAGGCGTACTTGTTAAGCATGTCATTGCCTCCTTGCTAAGAAGAGGCTACCATCCAAATTGCTTAGGTTTGGGTAGGTAGCCCCGGTTGATGGAAACATCTTCCGGGGCTGTTGCTTTCTGGCTCACCACACCAGCCTGAGCTCAGAAAGCATCAGGCACCCGCCGCAATATTACTCTCGTATCGTCGAAAAAACGCTTTTTAGCTGTATATTTAACCAGCAAAATAACCTTTTCAGAATACGTTCAGGTTGGCGATTTAATAAATAAAAATGCCCCGCCCGGTTTATCACCAGACGGGGCAAAAAAACGGGTGCCCGAACCAAACCGACAACCGGATAAGCGGGGATTGCTCCCCGCGTACCGCTACTTCTTCGTTTCGTAAGCGAGAACAGCTTTCACTTCCATATCACGCTCCTTAAAGCTCACTTCGCATAACTGCTCGTGAACCAGAAACGTGACTCCCAGCACCGTTAAACTCAGGACCAGGATCGCCGCAAAGGCGTACTTGTTAAGCATGTCATTGCCTCCTTGCTAAGAAGAGGCTACCATCCAAATTGTCTAGGTTTGGTGATGGTAGCCCCGGTTGATGGAAACATCTCCGGGGCTTTTGCTTTCTGACTCACCACACCAGCCTGAGCTCAGAAAGCATCAGGCACCCGCCGCAATATTACTCCCGTATCGTCGAAAACATCGCCTTTAAACTGTATATTTAACCAGTGAAAAAACATTTTCAGAATACGTTCAGAGTGTCGGGAAATCAGGCCGTTTCCGGACGCACATGAAACGTCTCAAGACGCCTGATTTGTTTTCCCTCAGCATCAAAATTATCCGCGGCCAGCCAGCCGCGAATAGCCGCATCCCGTTCCGGCCATTCGCCGTCGATCATCGACAGCATATCACTGTCGCGGTTGCGGCCTTTGCGCACCAGTTTCTGCCGCAGCCGCCCTTCCCAGGTAAAGCCCAGCCGCTCGGCGGCCCGACGCGAGGCAATGTTCATCGAATCGCACTTCCATTCCAGCCGACGGTAGCCTCGTTCAAAGCCGTACTTCAGCAGCAGCCAGACCGCTTCTGTGCCGAGCGGGCTGTTTTTCATTTTCCGTGACCAGGTAACATGGCCAATCTCCACCGAGCCCAGCAGCTGTTCAATTGCCATATAACAGACCAGCCCGACGGCGCGCTCGCTGCGGCGATCGATCACCGCAAAGGGCACCAGCGCCGCATCCTGGACTTTGCCCTGCAGCCAGTCGACGGTCTCCTCAACGCTGGCAGGCTGATTGCTGGCAAGCCAGGTCCAGTCGCTGTCGTCGCCAAGCGCGTACGCCTCGAACAGATCCACCGCATGCTCTACCGCATCGAGCGGTTCAAGCCGGCAAAAACGGCCTTCCAGTACGCCACGTTCTAACACATTGGCCCCCTGCCAGCCGGGAACGGGATCGTTAACGGTCTGTCCCCATTTATTGATTTCCGGCACGCTCTACCCCTTTTCGTTTGTTAATAGATTGTTATTTTACAATACAGGATTGCCTGCATAACGGTACCGCTGCCCCCGCTAATAACTATAAATAATTCGTTATGCGCTACGGTAATAAGCTAAGCAGAATTAAGACTTTCCTAATTTCTGTCCGCCATCCTAACGTAACGGTCTATAAAACAATCAAAAACAAGACTTTCAGGGATCGCTATGAACAAAAAACTCCTGCCGTTACTGGTGCTGGCTGCGCTGTCAGCCACCGCTCATGCCGCTACGCCGCCTGATACCCTGGTTGTGGCTCAGGGTCTGGATGATATCGTGAGCCTCGATCCGGCCGAAGCCAACGAACTCTCGAGTATTCAGACCGTCCCCAGCCTTTATCAGCGTCTGGTACAGCCGGACCGCGATAACCCGGAAAAAATCACCCCAATTCTGGCTGAAAGCTGGGAAGCAGATGCGGCAGCAAAAACCCTGACCATCAAGCTGAAACCGGACGCGAAATTTGCCTCCGGCAACCCGCTGCGCCCGGAAGATGTCATCTTCTCTTATACCCGTGCCGTCACCCTGAACAAGTCTCCGGCCTTTATTCTTAACGTGCTGGGCTGGGAGCCGGACAATATCGCCAGCCAGCTGAAGAAGGTGGATGACCACACTCTGCAGCTGCACTGGACGGCGGACGTGAGTCCGGCAGTAGCGCTGAACATTCTCTCCACGCCGATTGCCTCCATCGTGGATGAGAAGCTGGTCGCCGCCAACGTGAAAGGCGATGACCAGGGCAACGCGTGGCTGAAGATGCACTCTGCTGGCAGCGGCGCGTATAAAATGCGCGTCTACCAGCCGCATCAGGCCATCGTGCTGGAAGCCAACGCCAGCGCGCCGGGCGGCGCACCGAAGCTGAAGAACATTATTATCAAAAATGTGCCGGATCCGGCCTCCCGTCGTCTGCTGATCGAGCAGGGCGATGCCGACGTCGCCCGCGATCTCGGTGCCGACCAGGTCGGCGCCCTTAACGGCAAGCCGGGCGTCACCGTACTGAGCATCCCTTCTGCGGAGCAGAACTACCTGGTGTTTAACGCGGGCAACAGCGCCAATCCGCTGTTGAATAACCCGGCCTTCTGGGAAGCGTCACGCTGGCTGGTGGATTATGAAGGTATTACTAAAGATCTGCTGAAAGGCCAGTATTTCGTCCACCAGAGCTTCCTGCCGGTCGGCCTGCCGGGCGCGCTGGAGAACAATCCGTTCAAATTTGATCCGGCCAAAGCGAAAGAGATTCTGGCGAAAGCGGGTATCAAAGATGCCCACTTCACGCTGGACGTGGAGAATAAACCGCCGTTTATCACCCTCGCCCAGTCGATGCAGGCAAGCTTTGCCCAGGGCGGCGTGAAGATCGATCTGCTGCCGGCAGCCGGTAGCCAGGTGTATGCCCGCGTGCGCGCTAAACAGCATCAGGCCGCTATCCGCCTGTGGATCCCGGACTACTTCGACGCTCACTCCAACGCCAGCGCCTTTGCCTGGAACGACGGTAAATCCAGCACCGTGGCCGGACTTAACGGCTGGCAGATCCCGGAGCTGAACAAAGCCACCCTGGCGGCGGTCGCCGAGCCGGATCCGGCCAAACGCCTCGATCTGTATAAGCAGATGCAGGAGCAGCTGCAGCAGACATCTCCGTATGTGTTTGTCGATCAGGGCAAAACCCAGATTGTGGTGCGCGATAACGTGAAGGGTTATCAGCAGGGGCTGAATGCGGATATGGTCTGGTACGATAAAGTGACGAAATAGGTCATTTTATTGGTCAGAAAGTCCGAACAGCGTCCTCTGTACGTAGGCCGGGTAAGGCGTAGCCGCCACCCGGCATCAGGCCGCACATACAGCGAATGCCCGGCGGCGCTGCGCTTGCACGGGCCTACAAAACCGCTGGTACTATCCGCAACAAGAGATTCCCATGCCCCCTCTCTCCACCCACGTGGCGCGCGTTTTACAGGGTCTGCTGACGCTGTTCCTCACGCTGCTCGGGCTTTTGCTCGTAACCTTTGCGCTCTCCGCGCTCTCGCCGGTCGATCGCGTTTTGCAGATCGTCGGCGATCATGCCAGCCAGTCCACCTACGATCAGGTTCGCCACCAGCTCGGGCTGGATCGACCGCTGCCGGTGCAGTTCTGGCACTATCTGGTTAATCTTGCGCAGGGCGATCTCGGCACCGCCAGCGCCACCGGGCAGCCGGTGCTGCAGGATCTGCTCCACGCCTTTCCGGCCACCCTTGAGCTGGCGACCCTGGCGCTGATCCTCGGTTCCCTGCTGGGGGTCATTGCCGGGGTGCTGTGCGCTCGCTTTGCCGGTTCGCCGCTCGACATGGTTATCCGCACCCTCACCCTCCTCGGCAACTCAGTACCCATTTTCTGGCTCGGGCTGCTGATGCTGGCGCTGTTCTACGCGAAGCTGCAGTGGAGCGCCGGGCCCGGTCGGCTGGACGATATCTGGCAGTACACCGTCGAGCCGCGCAGCGGATTTGCGCTGATCGACACCTGGCTTTCCGGCGACATGGCGGCCTTTAAAAACGCCGCCAGCCATCTGGTGTTGCCGGTGCTGCTGCTGGCCTACTATTCGCTGGCGAGCATTACCCGCCTGACCCGCTCGGCGTGCCTGAGCGAGATGAACAAAGAGTACATCCTGCTGGCGCGAGCCAAAGGGGCGGGCGAGATGACCATCCTGCTGCGCCACGTGCTGCCCAATATTCGCAGCACCCTGCTCACCGTGATTGCGCTGGCCTACACCAGCATGCTGGAAGGAGCAGTGTTAACCGAGACCGTGTTCTCGTGGCCGGGGATCGGTCGCTACCTCACCACCGCCCTGTTCGCAGGAGATACCACCGCCATCATGGGCGGGACGCTGCTTATCGGCGTCTGTTTCGTGCTGATCAATAATCTGACCGACCTGCTGGTGCGGTTCGCTGACCCAAGGGTGCGCTGATGCCGTTTTATCTGTTTTTACGTCGTCTGCGCCGCTCGCCGGCGGCATTTTGCGGGCTGGTCATCATTACCCTGCTGCTACTGGTGGCGTTATTTGCCCCATGGCTGGCGCCGCTGGATCCGAACTGGCAGGACGCCGCTGCACGACTGCAGCCGCCGAATGCGCAACACTGGCTTGGCACCGACAGCTACGGGCGTGACCTGCTCTCCAGGCTGATCTACGGCAGCCGTCCGGCGCTGGGGCTGGTGGCCTTAGTGACGATCATTACCTTGCCCGCGGGCCTGCTGGTGGGGATTTTGTCCGGCTACTATGGCGGCTGGCTGGAGCGGGTATTAATGCGCTTTACCGACGTGGTGATGTCGATGCCGCGCCTGATCCTCGCCTTTGCCTTTGTCGCCATGCTCGGGCCAGGGCTGGTCAACGGCGCGCTGGCGCTGGCCTTAACCACCTGGCCGGCCTACGCTCGTCAGGCGCGCAGTGAGATCCAGCGTCTGCGCCACAGCGACTATCTGGCCGCCGCCGAGATGATGGGCATCCGCGGTTTTCGCCTGCTGCTGGGGCATATTCTGCCGCTGTGTCTGCCGTCGGCCATCGTGCGCCTGGCGCTGGATCTGGCCGGAATTATTCTGGCGGCGGCCGGGCTGGGCTTCCTCGGCCTCGGGGCGCGTCCGCCGATGGCAGAGTGGGGAGCGATGATCGCTGACGGGATGCAGGTCATTTTCGATCAGTGGTGGATTGCCGCCATTCCGGGCGGAGCGATCCTGATCGCCAGCCTGGCCTTTAACCTGCTGGGCGACGGCCTGCGCGACGTGCTGGAGCCACAACATGACTGACCCCCGTATTACTGTCGATTCCCTGACGATTGATTATCCTGCGGCGCGGGTGGTCAACAACGTCAGCTTTACCCTGGGCAATGAACGGCTGGCGCTGGTCGGCGAGTCCGGCTCGGGCAAGTCGATGACTGCCCGGGCGCTGATGGGGCTGGTGCGCAAGCCGGGCCGGGTCAGCGCACAGACGCTCAACGTGCTGGGTCACGATCTCACCTCCCTGTCGCCGCGCGGCTGGCGTCAGCTGCGCGGCAACGAGATTGCGATGGTGCTTCAGGATCCGCGCTACGCCCTCAACCCGGTGAAAAACGTGCAGGCGCAGCTGGATGAGGCGTTAACCCTGCACCAGAAACTGTCGCGCCGGGAGCGGCTGGACCGCATCCGCGAATTGATCCACGCTGTGGGGCTGACCGACGCGGTGCTGAGTCGCTATCCGGGGGAACTCTCTGGCGGCATGGGCCAACGGGTGATGATCGCCATTGCGCTTATCAATAATCCGCGGGTGCTGATTGCCGATGAACCGACTTCCGCGCTCGACGCCCGCCTGCGCAACCAGATCCTTGAGCTGCTAGTGGAACAGTGCGCGCAACGCCAGATGGCGATGCTGCTGATTAGCCACGATCTGCCCCTGGTCGCGGAACATTGCGATCGCGTGCTGGTAATGTATCAGGGCGAAAAGGTCGATGAGATGGCGGCGAGTCAGCTTTCTCAGGCTACCCATCCTTACACGCAGACGCTGTGGACCTGCCGCCCGGATGCCAGCACCTACGGTCAGATGCTGCCAACGCTCGACCGCTCTCAGTCCTGGAAGGAGGCACCTGATGGCACTCGTTAATGTAGAACAACTGCAGGTGATCTTCGGCGAGAAAACGGCGGTCTCTGCCGCCAGCTTTGCCATTGAGCAGGGCGAAACCTTCAGCCTGATCGGTGAATCGGGCTGCGGGAAATCGACCATTCTGCGGGTGCTGGCCGGATTGCAGCGCCAGTGGAGCGGCAACATTCAGGTGCTGGGCGACAGGCTTCAGCCCGGCGTGCGCTTCACCGGCGCGCTGCGCCGCAACGTGCAGATGGTGTTTCAGGATCCCTGGGCTTCGCTGCATCCGAACCACACCATTTCGCGCACCCTGGCGGAGCCGTTACAGATCCACGGCGACACGCAGATCGCGGAAAAGGTGGCAGATGCGCTGCAGCAGGTGGGGCTGGCTGTCGACGCAGGCAAACGCTATCCGCACCAACTCTCCGGCGGACAGCGTCAGCGCGTGGCGATTGCCCGGGCGCTGCTGTTACGCCCGCAGCTTCTGCTGCTGGATGAGCCCACCTCAGCGCTGGATATGTCGGTGCAGGCGGAGATCCTCAACTTGCTCAATCGCCTGAAACAGCAGCACGGGATGACCTATCTGCTGGTAAGCCATGATGCGGATGTAATCGCCCATATGTCAGATCGGGCGGCGTTTATGGCTGGAGGTGTGATCCAGCGTTTCTTTGACCGTGAGGCCTTAAACGCAGGTGAGCATCGGATGGACGAGGTAAAAGCAAAACGGTAACCCTCAGGTTACCGTTTGTAGTGTTTGCGCCCTCTCCCTGTGGGAGAGGGATGGGGTGAGGGCACCAGACCGCACTCCCCGTAGGCCGGGTAAGGCGTAGCCGCCACCCGGCACTGCTGATTACATCAGGTTCTTAAGCTGTTTCACCGTGGCATCGATATCGATTTCATCTTCGGAGAAAATGAACGTTTTGCCCTGGAAAGTGGTGATCGCCAGTTTTTTCAGGGTGCGCATCTCGCCTGTTTTCGCCGTTGATTTCGGTGCGATATTGCCCATCAGGCTCTTCACCGACAGCACCTCTTTATCCGGTTTGGTGTCAGCAGACTCTTCTTCGCTGTACACCAGGTAAGATTTGATGGAGGTGATCTTATGACGCTCGCCATCAATGAAGATGTATTTGCTTTCCGGGATGACTTTCACCGCGAACGCTGACAAACCCTTGTTGTTGGTGGTGGGTTCAAACGTCACTGCGGCATCTTTCTTAATCAGATCGGGGTTGGAGACCTTAATCACGTGAAAATAGCGGTTATCGCCGTTTTCATCTTTGATAAATCCAAAACCCTTATCTGCAAACCACGTTGTGATTGTTCCGTTCATCGCCTTTACCGCCTGATTAATCGTTTACCAACTCAATTTTTTGCCGCGCGCAGTGTAAAGCACAACGCCTGCGTAGACTACGTCTTTCACGCAGGAACTACTCATTACCCCATTGATTGAGGAAATTGGCGATATCGTCGATGCGCTGGGTGTTGATACCCGCTTCCACCGCCATCTCGGTCTGCGCCTCTTCGCTGATCTCTTCGTTATTCATTAAACGGGTGATCAGCAGCTGGAAATAGAGCGCGAGGGGATCGCGTTCTGCTTCGCTCACCGGGGTGGCTGCTTCCGTCGTGTACTCATCCACGATGTCATAATATTTAATCGGTACGTCGTTGCTCATTCGTTATCCTCAGGGTGTCGGTTGCTGCCTGGATAATAGCATCGTCAGGGCCTTTTTTCCGCGAGCTCCACAATAGACTTGCTCATGTTGACCCCCGTAATCCCAAAACCGCTGGTCTCGTAGAGATGCCGGGCACGGGCATTATCACCCGCCACGCGCAGTCTGATCTCGTTAAAACCCTTCTCGCGCAGATTCGCTTCCAAATCGCGGAGAGTCTGTTTACCCAGCCCCTGCCTCTGACAGGATGTGAAAATATGGAAATCATAGATAAACACTGAACGCATCATCGTATCGGGTTTGTACCAGAGATAGCCGACATGCCTGTTGGTTTGATCTATCGGCGCAACAAGAGAGAGTAAAACGTGTCCATGCGTATTAACGCCCTCAGGCAGCATTTCGGCGATTTCCTGCTTTGCTCTGGCAAGAGAATCATGTTGAGAGAGCCCGTAGTTTGAGGCGATCTCCCCGGCATAATCATGAATAAAATAATCCAGATAAGCAGGATACTCATCTTCTGTCAGCGGACGAAATGAGACCATTGCTTACTCCTTAGTGTTAATAATCAGGGTACTATTAATAACGATAAGGACTCTGAAGCGTCAAGGCAGACTGGGCCTTTCCTATAGGGGGGGGAGAATATCACCCGTTGTCTATACTCAACTCATTACAGACAACGGAGTGCGCTATGCCTTTACCCGACTTTCATTCCTCTGAACCCTACACCCTCGGCATCGAACTGGAGCTGCAGGTGGTTAACCCGCCGGGCTACGATCTGAGCCAGGACTCCTCCGCCCTGATCGCCGCCGTGAAAAACGACATCAAAGCCGGTGAAGTGAAGCACGACATCACCGAAAGCATGCTCGAGATCGCCACCGGCGTATGCCACAACATCGATCAGGCGGCGGCACAGTTCTCCGCCATGCAGCAGAGTATCCTGCGCGCCGCGGCGGAGCACCATATCCAGATCAGCGGCGGCGGCACGCATCCGTTTCAGAAGTGGCAGCGTCAGGAGGTGTGCGAGGACGAGCGCTATAACGCCACGCTGGAGCGCTTTGGCTATCTGATTTTGCAGGCCACGGTGTTCGGCCAGCACGTCCACGTAGGGTGCCGCACCGGCGATGACGCCATTTACCTGCTGCACGGTCTGTCCCGCTTCGTGCCGCACTTTATCGCCCTGGCGGCAACCTCGCCCTACATGCAGGGCACCGACACGAAGTTTGCTTCATCGCGGCTCAATATCTTCTCCGGGTTCCCGGATAACGGCCTGATGCCCTGGGTCAACAGCTGGCAGGAGTTCGAAGGATTGTTCCGTCGCCTGAGCCATACCAGCATGATCGACAGCATTAAAGATCTACACTGGGACATTCGCCCCAGCCCGCATTTTGGCACCGTCGAGGTGCGGGTGATGGATACGCCGCTCACCCTTGCCCATGCCATTAATATCGCCGGGCTGATCCAGGCCACGTCGCACTGGCTGCTGACCACGCGGCCTTATAAGCATCAGGAGCAGGATTTTCTGCTGTACCGCTTTAACCGTTTTCAGGCCTGTCGCTACGGGTTAGACGGGATCCTGACGGACGTGCATACCGGGGAGCAGAAAACTATCGCGGAGGATCTCGCCTGGCTGCTGGAGCGCGTTGCGCCGTCAGCGGAAAAACTGGGTGCGTCGAGTGCGATTCAGGAAATTGCCCTGATGCTGAAACAGGGCAAGAGCGAGGCGCAGCGCATGCGGGACTTTATCGCAGACGGTGGCTCGCTCATCTCCTTAGTGCAAAAACATGCCGAGCTGTGGGCGACTAGTCCGTAAGCCGGTGTCCCCACTCGCGCAGGCGCTGGAACAGCACAAACAGCGCCGGGATAAAGACAATCCCCACCAGGGTGGCCACCAGCATGCCGCTGAATACCGTGGTGCCGATGATGCGACGGCTTTGGGCGCCGGCTCCGGTCGCCAGCATCATCGGCAATACCCCAATAATGAACGACACGGCGGTCATCATCACCGCCCGGAAGCGGCGGGATGCCCCTTCGCGTGCGGCATCGACAATTGCCATCCCCTCCATGCGCCTCGCGCGGGCGAACTCGACGATCAGAATTGCGTTCTTGGCGGCAAGGGCGATTAACAACACCAGTCCAATCTGCACGTACACGTCGTTGGCGTAGCCGGCGATCCACAGCCAGACCAGCGCCCCGCCGAGGGCAAACAGCACCGAGAGCATCACGCTTGCCGGCAGCGTCCAGCTCTCATACTGGGCGACGAGGAACAGCCACGCCATCACCACCGCCGCCAGCACAATCCAGATCGCCTGATTGCCGGTCTGCTGCTCCTGATACGACATGCCGCTCCAGGCGTAGTCGTACCCGGCTGGCAGGTTCTGCGCCAGAATCTCGCCCATCACCGCCATCGCCGTGCTGCTGCTTACCCTTCCTGCCGCCGAGCCGCTGACCGACACCGACGGGAACTGGTTGTACTGCTGCAGGAACGGGGCGCCGACGGTCGGGGTGATGGTGACGAGGTTGCTCAGACGCACCCGCTCGCCGTTGTTGCTGCGGACAAACAGCTCGCTGATTTGCTCGGCGCGCTCGCGCCACTGCATCTCGTTTTGCATCACCACGTGATAGACGCGGTTGTTGACGCTGAAATCCCCGGCGCGCGTGCCGCCAAAGGCGGTTTGCAGGCTGCTGAAGATGCGCGAGACCGGCACGTCGAGACGCGCGGCGCGTTCGCGGTCAACGGTCAGCGTCAGCTGGGGCACGCTACTGCTCCAGGTGGTGAACACGCGGCTCAGCTGCGGATGCTGGTTGGCCTTCGCCAGCACCTCACGGGTCACGCGCTCCAGCTCTGCCGGACTTTGCCCCGCCTGAGCCTGAATGCGCAGGTCGAAGCCGGAGGCGTTGCCCAGCCCCGGCAGCGTCGGCGGCGCGAAAGTCATGATGGTCGCTTCCGGCAGGGCCAGCAGCTGACGTTGCAGAGTGCCCATCACCTCGTCTAACGGCAGACGCTCGCTCCAGTCCTTCAGCATCACCGAGATAAAGCCGCCGTTAGAGGCGCTGGTGCCGTTGAGAATGTTAAACCCGGAGACCTGAATCACGTCCTCCACCGCTGGATTGTTGGCAATCAGTTCCCGTGCCGTGGTCATCACCGCTTCGGTACGCTCCAGCGAGGCCGACTCCGGTAGCTGGACGCTGGCGAAGAAGTAGCCCTGATCTTCCTGAGGCAGGAAGCCTTTTGGCATCGACATAAAGCTGAACACCACCACGGCCGCCGCCCCTGCGGATGCCAGCAGCGCCAGCCACGGACGCAGGTTGAACAGGTTGACGATGCGGGTGTACAGGTTGCACGTGGCATCCAGCACGCGGTTGAAGCCACGGTAAATTGCCGCCGGACGTTCAGGGCGCGGGCGCAGCAGCAGCGCGCAAAGCGCGGGCGTCAGGGTCAGGGCCACCAGGCTTGAGAGCGTGACGGCGGTAGAGAGCGTGACCGCAAACTGGCGGTACAGCTCGCCGACGATCCCCGGCAGCAGCGCCACCGGCACAAACACCGCCAGCAGCACCAGGGTGGTGGCAATCACCGGCCCGGCAATCTGACGCAGGGCCTGCGCGGTCGCCGCCGTGCGGCTCTGCCCTTCCGCCATCAGGGTTTCGACGCTCTCAACCACCACGATGGCATCATCCACCACCATGGTCAGGGCCAGAATAATGGCGAACAGGCTCAGCGTATTGGCGGAGTAGCCCAGCGTATAGAGCACCGCAAAGGTACCGACCAGCGACACCGGAATGGCCAGCGCCACAATCAGCGTCGCGCGCCAGCTCTGCAGGAACAGGGAGACGACCACTACCACCGCCAGCAGGGTCAGCGCCAGCGAGACGCCAATCTCCTTGATGGTGGCCGCGACAAAGCGGGTGGTATCGAATTTCACCTCCCAGGTCAGATCGTCCGGGAAGCGCGCAGAGAGACGTTCCAGCTCCGCCCGCACCGCATCGGCCACGCGCAGGGCGTTGGCGGACGGGGTCGGGTAGATGCCGAGATAGGCGGAGTCATGGCCGTTGAGCTGTGCGCCTGAGCTGTAGCTGCGCGAGCCGAGCTCGATGGTCGCCACGTCCTTCAGGCGCACCAGTTGGCCCATCTCCCCCGCGCGGATAATGATCCCGGCAAAATCATCGGCCTGGTTTAAGCGCCCGAGTCCGTTGATGGTCAGGGTCTGCTGCTGGCCGTTAAACACCGGCGGCGTGCCGACCTGGCCTGCCGCGCCCTGCACGTTCTGCTCGCGCAGGGCCTGGGCCACGTCGTCGGTGGTGACGTTCAGGGCGTTCATGCGGTCCGGACGCAGCCAGATACGCATGCTGTAGTCGCGTGCGCCAAACATCTGCACCTGCCCGACGCCCGGCAGGCGGGAGAGCGCCTCGCGCACCTGGGTGCTGGCGTAGTTGCTGACGAACAGCGGCGTGTGGGTGCTGTTCGGTGAGTAAAGACTTACCCCCATCATCAGGTTGGTGGCGCGCTTGCGCACCTGGACGCCGTTTTGCTGGGCCTCGGCGGGCAGTTGCGCCACGGCCTGGGCCACGCGGTTTTGCACGTCGATGGCGGCGAGATCCGGGTCGGTGCCCGCCGCGAAGGTGATGTTCAGGCTGTATGCGCCCTCATCCGAACTGGTGGACTCCATATAGAGCATGTGATCCACGCCGTTAAGCTGGGTCTCCAGCGGCGTGGCGATGGCCTCTGCCACGTCGGCGGAGCTGGCACCGGGCCAGCTGGCCGATACATTCACCACCGGCGGCGTGATCTGCGGATACTGCTCCACCGGAATGATCCTCAGCGCGATGGCCCCCAGCAGGGTGATGACCAGCGCAATCACCATCGCGAAGCGCGGGCGTTTGATGAAAAACGTCAGCATGATGGCTCCTTAATTCAGTATCTGGACGGCCGCGCCAGGCTGCACGCGCTGCGCGCCGTCGGTAATCGCTCGCTCACCGGACGCGATGCCGGAGGCGATCCGGAACTGCTGGCCGATCTGTCCGGCCACTTTCAGCTGGCGCATTTCTGCTTTGCCGTCGGCGTTAACCACCCATGCAAAGAATCCATCGCCGTTTTGCTGTACCGCCGCCGCGGGCAGGGCCAGCACCGGCTGCTCGCTGGCAGGGCGCAGAAAAACATTCACATTGCCGCCGGGCAGCAGCTGATGGCGCGGGTTGGCGAACTCGGCGCGCAGCATCACGCTGGCGGTGCGCGGATCGATGCGGTTGTCCACCGAGGTCAGTTCCCCGCTGACGCGCTGGCCGTTGCTGTCTATCAATGCCTGCCAGGCTTTTTTCATCGCGCTGATATCCGGGTGCTGCCCGGCTTTGGTGGCAAACATCCCCTCCTCCAGCGCAAAGGCGATGCGGATCGGGTCGAGCTGCACCACCTCCACCAGCACGCCGCTTGCCGGGTTCACCAGGCTGCCCACGTGGAAGTTGCTGTGCCCCACGCGACCATCAATCGGTGAGGTGATGCGGGTGTAGGCCAGGGTAACGTTGCGGGTGTCGAGCCGGGCTCTGGCCTGCTCCAGCGCGGCGCTGGCAACGTCGCGCTGCATGCGGGCGTTGTCCACGTCGTGACGGCTGATGGCGTTGTTGCTGCCCAGGCTTTCAAAGCGGGAAAGCTGCTGCTGCGCCTGACGCAGCGTGGCTTCGGCGCTTTTGACTTCGGCCTGGGCCAGCCGCAGGGCGGCACGCGGCTCGGCGTCGTCCAGCTCAAACAGCAGGTCGCCTTTTTTCACATACTGCCCGTCGCGGAAATGCACCTGGGTGATCACGCCCTCCGTGCGGGCCCGCAGTTCAACGGTGTGAATGGCTTCGATGCGGCCCGGGATCTGGCGCTCAGCGGCGTGAGCGATCTGCTCCACGGTGGCGACACGCACGGGAATGGCGGTAGCAAAGGCGGGTTGCAGGGTACAGGCAAGGAGAGCGAACAGGAGTGGGAATTTCATGGAACTACCTCAGATGTGTTCCCCTCACCCCGGCCCTCTCCCGTTGGGAGAGGGGGGTCAGCGTTCCCTCTCCCTGTGGGAGAGGATTAGGGTGAGGGCAAAAGGTTATGCAGCCTTACGGAACCTGCGGGTCAGTCGCTTCTCGATCTCGACGATAAAGAACATCGCGCTCGCTATGGCCAGGGTGACTCCCCAGTAGCGCAGCGGCAGGGCTTCGGTGCCGAACAGCATCTGCATAAACGGCAGGTAGATAATCGCCAGTTGCAGCAGAAGCAGCACGCCCGTTACCAGCCAGATCCCTTTGTTCGCCAGCAGGCCGCGGTTCAGGGAGAAGCCTTCGGTGTTGCGGCAGTTAATCATGTAGACCCACTGGGCGCAGACCAGCATCTGCAGCAGCACGGTGCGGATGAACTCGGCGCTGTGGCCGCGCGGAGCCAGCCAGGCTTCAAGCGCAAAGGCGGCGACGGCAATCAGGGTACCGACGAAGGCCACGCGCCAGACGGCGTAGCCATCCATCACGTGTTTGCCGGTCTGACGCGGCGGGCGCTGCATGATCCTGCGCTCGGCGGCTTCAAAGGCCAGGCCGAAGGAGAGCGTGGCGGAGGTGGCCATGTTCATCCACAAAATCAGCACCGGCGTCAGCGGAATAATGTTCCCCGCCAGCAGGGCAATCACAATCAGCAGCCCCTGCGCCAGGTTGGTCGGCATGATGAACAGGATGGTCTTCTTCAGGTTGTCGTAGACGCGACGCCCCTCTTTCACCGCGCTGGCGATGGTGGCGAAGTTGTCGTCCGTCAACACCATGTCGGCGGCCTCTTTCGTCACTTCCGTGCCCTTGATGCCCATGGCGATCCCGACGTCCGCCTGGCGCAGGGCCGGGGCGTCGTTCACGCCGTCGCCGGTCATGCCGACAATCTCGCCCTGCTCCTGCAAAGCCTTCACCAGACGCAGCTTATGCTCCGGGCTGGTGCGGGCGAAGATGTCGTACTCCGCCGCCGCTTTTGCCAGCTCCGTATCATCCATGTGCTCCAGCTGATAGCCGGTCACCGCCTGGGCGCTGTTGGCGATCCCCAGCATCTGACCGATGCTCATCGCGGTCTGCGGGTGATCCCCGGTGATCATCTTCACGCGGATCCCCGCCTGCTGGCAGGCGTGAATGGCGTCGATCGCCTCCGGGCGCGGCGGGTCCATCATCCCGGCAATGCCGAGGATGATCAGGCCGTGGCTGAGATCGTCGTGGGTCAGTTCCTGCTCGCCGTTCGCCGGTTTGAACGCCGCGGCCACCATGCGTAGCCCCTGACGGGCATAGCGCTCCATCTCAGCTTCCCAGTACGCGCGGTTAAAGGCTTCGGCGCCGTTACGGGTCTGCTGCTGCGCGCAGAGGGCGAAAATCACGTCCGGCGCGCCGGTGATCAGGATCTGCTCCTCGCTACCAATCTGGTAGTGGGTGCTCATGTACTTGTACTGCGAGTCAAACGGGATCTTGTTGATAAGCGTGGTCATCACCGGCGCGAGGTGGGCTTTCGCCGCCAGCACCTTCAGCGCGCCTTCGGTCGGCCCACCGGTGATACCCCACAGGCCGCGCTCGTCCTGAATCATCTGGCTGTCGTTACACAGGTCGATGGTGCGCAGATACTGCTCCAGCACCGTGCCCGGCTGGATCTGCACCGGCTCGTCGCTGCCCTCAAGGCAGATGTTGCCTTCCGGAGCATAGCTGTCACCCCCGACGCGATAGCAGCTGTCGGCGGTGATGATCGCCTTGACGGTCATCTCGTTCATGGTCAGGGTGCCAGTTTTATCCGAGCAGACCACGGTCATCGCCCCGAGCGTTTCTACGGTAGGCAGCTTGCGGATGATCGCCCGCTTACGCGCCATCGCCTGCACGCCCAGCGACAGGATAATCGAGATGATGGCCGGCAGACCTTCCGGCACCGCGGCTACCGCCAGGCTGATTAACGACAGCAGCAACTCGCCGATCGGCATGTCGCGCAGCAGCAGGCTGAAGACAAAGAGCGCGGCCATCATCGCCATGATCAGCCCGAAGATGGCTTTGCCGAGCTTGTCCATCTGCACCAGCAGCGGAGTGCGGTGCTTTTCAATTCCGGCCATCATCTGGTTGATATGGCCCAGTTCGGTCTCCTGGCCGGTGGCAATCACCACGCCCATGCCGCCGCCCGCGCTGACGGTGGTACCGGAAAACAGCAGGTTGGTCCGATCGCCGAGGGTTAATTCCCCTGTTAAGGGCTGAATATGTTTATCGACTACCGTGGATTCACCGGTAAGGATCGCCTCTTCCACGCGTAAATTATGCGCCTCGATCACCCGCATATCCGCCGGAATACGATCCCCGGCGCGAAGGACAATAATATCGCCCGGGACTATTTCAGTAGTCGGTATGGTTTCGTGCACACCCTCACGAATAACGCGCGCATCGCTGGCGAGCATATTTCGGATACTGCTCAGGGATTTTTCGGCGTTGCTCTCCTGAATATGACCAATTAAGGCATTAATCACCGCCACACCCAGAATCACCAGGGTATCGACCCAGTGGCCCATAATGGCCGTTAATACCGCGGCGGCCAGCAGGACGTAAATTAAGACATCGTTAAAGTGGGCCAGAAAACGCAACCACGCCGGTCTGGCTTTTTTTTCCGGCAAGGCATTGGGGCCATGCTGCTGCAGGCGCGCCTGGGCTTCGGCACGGCTCAGGCCAGACGTGGTGCTGTGCTGCGCCGCGAGAGCCTCCCCGACGGTCTGCTGATAAGCCTGGGTCGGGGCGTGTCCCTTGCCTGGCGGTGGTGTCTGGGTATGGTGCATTTTAGTCATATTTCAGCTCCTTCAAATTGCGGTGAGCAAAAGCCTGAATTCCATTTCTGCTTATATAAATCGTCGGGCGTTAATTTAATGGGTTGTCACGGCAATTAATTTAACGCACTATTATTTCTGTCGACGGCATTAAACAGCTAACGTTTCATTTCAATACGACGATTTTTACAAATTATTTCTAAACCTAAACTAAACGAGGGGTCAGCATGTTTGGAATTTATCGCGGGCGTCGACTGGCGTTATATATTATCGCTGCCATTGTTATTGCGACGTTAATTGGATATAGCACTTATACCTTTGTAAGATTATTTGCCGGAGGGTGACAATAATTTACATTAACGCAGATTAATTGAATTAGTGGACGCCTGCCGGAGAAATAACTGCGAAATAGCGGGCGATTATTTATCGCCCGCGCGCTTGACGGTTGATATTGCTTTACGAAGCCCTATCCGTGACAATGTTATTTTTAACTGACGATTAACATAATTATGAAGCACCCACTGGAATCGCTATTAACGGCAGGCGGCATCCTGCTGATGGCCTTTCTCTCCGTTCTGCTGCTGCCTGCACCTTCGCTGGGGCTGATGGTGGCGCAGAAGCTGATGAGTACCTTCCATCTGATGGATCTCAACCAGCTCTACACCATTATCTTCTGCCTGTGGTTTTTACTGCTCGGGGCCGTTGAGTTCTTTGTCCTGCGCTTCATCTGGCGCCGCTGGTTTTCGCAAGCAGACTAGCCAGAACCATTCGCCTCCCCTTCTTCCCTGAATAGCTCACGTTCGGGGGAGAAACATACACCCAATCAATATAAATTATCTTTTTATAATCAAAAAGATATATCGATTAATCCATTTCTTATTTGCCCTCCCAGCACGTCGCAACGAAATCCATTAATGATAATCTTGGTCGCCGCTGTAACCGCGCAACATCGCCGTTACATACATTTAATATCAGCAAAAGGATGTCATGATGCGACAAAAAGGATTGTTCCTGTGTTTACTCTTATCTGCCGGCCTGCCGTGGGCTGGTGCCCAGGCGTCTCTCATTAGCTTTTCCCCGGAGAGCTTCTCCGCCGCCCTGTCGACGGGCATCATCGCCGGTGAGTCGCACGAGCGCGTTTACGATCCCGCGACGGGCCGGAAACAGAGCGAACTGGACTGGCATTTAAAAAATACGCCAATTGTGAAAGGGGAGCTTTCATGGGATATGTTGCCCCGCCTGACGCTCAATGCGCGTGGCTGGACAACCCTGGATACCAGCGCCTCGCACATGGACGATTACGACTGGATGGATCCCGCCCAGGACAGTCCGACGGACTGGTCAACCCATCCGGCAACCCGCCTTAACCATGCCAATGAATATGACCTGAATGCGAAGGCCTGGCTGCTGAAGGAGGAAAACTATCGACTCGGGGCGATGCTCGGCTATCAAAAAACCCGTTTTAGCTGGTCTTCCCGGGGCGGTACCTATAGCTATGGCAACGGCGCGATCACCGGCGAATCTCCGGAATCTGAACGCGGCATCTCCTATAAGCAGCGTTTCGGCGTGGCCTATGCAGGCTTAGTAGGGATGTATCGTTATGAGAATTTTGAGGTGAACGGCCAGGTCAGATACAGCCCCTGGGTGCGCGCCCGGGATAATGACGAACATTACGAACGTCAATTTACCTACCGTGATGAGGCCAATAACGCCGATTATTACGCGGCGATGGTGGATGTCGGCTACTACGTCACACCCAATGCCAAAGTGTTCGCTGAATTTAGCTGGACCCGCTATGACGAAGGAAAAGGGGGAACGGAAGTCAGGGATACGATGACGGGTGGCTCCGCCTTTTATATTCACGGCGATGCGGCAGGGATTGAAAACGAAAACTACGTTTTTGCCGTCGGCGTGCAGTATCGTTTTTAATCGTTTGAACCTCACCCTCCCGCTCGGGAGGGTGAAAAGCATTAATGCGCCCGGCTGTGGTTATCCTTGCGATACGCGCCAGGCGGCTGGTTGAAGGTGCGGGTAAAGACGCGGGTAAAGGTCTGCTGGGAGTCAAAGCCGTAGCGCAGACAAATATCGTAGACCTTTTCGTCCGACTCCAGCAGATCCCGCGCCGCCAGCTTAAGCTTACGTTCACGAATATAGCGCCCCAGACTCTCGCCTTTATACTGCATAAACAGCCGCTGCAGGTGCCATTTGGAATAGCCCGCGTGGCGGGCGATATCCTCGATCCGCAACGGCTGATGAAGGTTGTCGTCGATCCACTCGACAATGGTGTCGATAACCTGAGCGGAAATAGTCATGCTGCTCTCCCCCTCTGCTCTTCGATTAAACATTATTCCCACCACGCGTGAAATTGTTGCGTGGCATCATCCACTCTGACCGGCTCACCGAGCTCCGGCGTCAGCAGGCGATACGGCTTATCCTTGCTGGCCTCTGAAAGCTTGATCAGCGGGTCGTTCCAGGTGTGTTTTGCCAGTACGAAGCGGCCGGAGTGGCCCGGCACCACCGCCCTGGCATTGAGATCCGCGGCGGCCTGAGCCGTTTCGGCAGGCTGCATGTGGATGTACTTCCAGTCCTGGTCATACTGCCCGTTCTCCATGATCGCCAGATCGACGCTGCCGAACCGCTCGCCGATGGCGCTAAAGTGCGGGCCGTAACCGGAATCCCCGCTGTAGAACACCTTCTGCTGCGGGGTGACAAACATAAAGCTGCCCCACAGTGTCTGGTTGCGCTTCAGCCCGCGTCCGGAGAAGTGGCGTGCCGGCAGGACGTGCACGATCAGCTCATCGCTGATGCGCACCGACCGATCCCAGTCACGTTCCTCAATGATGGCCGGATCCATGCCCCAGTAGCGCAGGTGTGACCCGACCCCAAGCGGCGTGACCACACGCTTCACTTTCGGCATCAGCGCCTTGATGGTGGCGTAATCGAGATGATCGTAGTGATCGTGCGAAATAATCAGCAGATCGATGTCGGGCATCTCGTCGGCGTGCCAGGGGTACTCCCCGGCAAAGGCTTTGTTGAGAAAGGAGAACGGCGCGGCGTAACTGCTGAATACCGGGTCGATCAGAATACGTTTGCCCGCCAGCTGCAGATACCATGAGGAGTGGCCGAGCCAGACCAGGGTGTCCTGATCCAGCGGCAGCTGTGCCAGATCGGTTTTCACCAGCGGCAGCGGCTGAGCCGGACGCGCGTTTTCACGCTTCGTCACCAGAAAATCCCACCATGCCGCCAGCATGTTCTTGTTGCCGGTAAATCCCGGCGTCGGCAGGGTGTTATGGAACTGGCCGTCGCGATACTGCGGCGACGCGGCGAACTCACTCAGCTGCTCACCCTGTGGCGGCTGGCCGAATCCGGCATTCAGTACAAACGGCAGGCTCGCCGCGGATGCAATAATCATCACTACCACCAGGCTAATAATAAAACGCTTTTTCATATCCCGACCCGAATTCGCGCCCCATCCGATGGCCTGCGCGGGCAAAACTTGATTATGAGTGAGTAAGCACTCATTATAGGAGTGAAGTGAAAGTCGTCAAGGCGTTTTAAGATCTTTGACATTCCACGTTGCAGCCCCGCAAAGGGCATGATTCAATCAGGGTTTTTGCACATTAACTGGAGGAAATGCAGTGGCTCGTCCGAAAAGTGAAGATAAAAAACTGGCGTTGCTGGACGCGGCAACCACCGCTTTTGCCCAGTCGGGCATTGCGGCCTCTACCGCGTTAATCGCCCGCAGCGCAGGGGTGGCTGAAGGCACCCTGTTTCGCTATTTCGCCACCAAAGACGATCTGCTCAACGCCCTCTACCTGCATCTGAAACAGGATCTGTGCCAGACCATGCTGGCGAATATGGATCGTGCCCTCACCCAGCCGAAAGAGCATACCCGCAATATCTGGAACAGCTACGTTGACTGGGGGATCCGCAATCCGGTGGCCCATGGCGCCATCCGTCAGCTCGGCGTGAGCGAGAAGATTAACGCCGAAACCGAACAGGCGGTGCACGAGATGTTCCCGGAGTTGCACGAACTCTGTCGTCGCCATATCCGCCCGGTCTTTATGTCTGAGGAGTTTCGTCTGTTTGGCGATGCAATGTTCCTGTCTTTGGCAGAGACGACCATGTCCTTCGCCACCCGCGAACCGGCGCGCGCCGCTGAATTCAAGGCGCTGGGCTTTGAAGCCATGTGGCGTGCGCTGGCGGAAGAGGATAACCATGGACAGTAAAACGCTCGCGGCCCGCGCTAAACAGGTAGCGCTGGATCTGCCCTTTACCGAGCACTGCTGGCCGTTTGGCCCGGAGTACGACGTGTTTAAAGTGGGCGGCAAGATTTTTATGCTGATGGGCGTGGCGCACGGGCGTCAGCACGTCAGCCTGAAGTCCGATCCACAAAAATCGCTGCTCAACCAGCAGATCTACCGGGGGATCGAGCCCGGCTACCATCTGAATAAAAAGCACTGGATCTCGATTTACGCGGCGGAGGATATCACCCCCGAGCTGATCGCCGATCTGGTTAACGATTCGTGGCATCTGGTGGTGGATAAGCTGCCGAAAAAAGAGCAAAAAAAATTACGCCCCGGCGGTTAAGCGCCCGGAATGCCCTTACCTTTGTGATCTTCCCTTTGTATTATTTTCCCTTTTGCACTGAACCCCAGGAGTAGTAATGGATATCATCTCAGTTGCCTTGAAGCGCCACTCTACGAAGGCCTTTGATTCGAGCAAAAAACTGACTGCCGACCAGGCGGAACAGCTCAAAACCCTGCTGCAGTACAGCCCGTCCAGCACCAACTCGCAGCCGTGGCACTTTATCGTTGCCAGCACCGAGGAAGGCAAAGCGCGCGTGGCGAAATCCGCAGCCGGTGGCTTTGTCTTTAACGAACGCAAAATGCTGGATGCCTCTCACGTGGTGGTGTTCTGCGCTAAAACCGCAATGGACGATGCCTGGCTTACCCGCGTCGTGGATCAGGAAGAGGCCGATGGCCGTTTCAACACCCCGGAAGCGAAAGCCGCCAACCACAAGGGCCGCACCTTCTTCGCCGATATGCACCGTGTCGATCTGAAAGATGACGATCAGTGGATGGCAAAACAGGTTTACCTGAACGTCGGCAACTTCCTGCTGGGCGTGGGCGCCATGGGCCTGGACGCGGTGCCAATTGAAGGCTTCGACGCGGCTGTCCTCGACGAAGAGTTTGGTCTGAAAGAGAAAGGCTTCACCAGCCTGGTGGTGGTGCCGGTTGGGCATCACAGCGTGGAAGATTTCAACGCCACGCTGCCGAAATCCCGCCTGCCGCTGAGCACGATTGTGACTGAGTGCTAATCCAAATGGGCCGCAGATAGCGGCCCGTTACTTTTTGCTGATAACCAGCCTGCGATGCGGATGCACGTCACGATCGTATCCCCAGGCGAACGTAATCCAGCGCTCTTCCAGTTCAGCGTATGAATTAACCGGCGTTAAGTGCCACTCTTCCCCTGGCGTGCCGTCCGCCACGCTAATCTGATAATTCATGCTAAACGCCCAATCGATCATCCGTAGCCAAAAGCGCTGTCCATCGCCGGTTTGTTCGCTATCTGACACAACAATGTTGTACTCGCTCAGGAGCCACTGGAGAAAGAATTGCGGAAAACCGCTGACCACGGGTTGATGTAAGGCACGCGGAGTACGCCAGACCATCACCTGCGTGGCGGCCTCCTGCGGGAAAGTAATCTCTTTGTGAAATTCCAGCTTAACGGCATATGCCGTGTAAGGCTTCCCCTCATCAGTGGTCACGATCCGATACTCGTCGCTATAGAGCGATTTTAAGAGACGGTAGCCCACAGGCAATACAAAACCCGGCAGATGAAAATCCGCAGTACCGTGCGCAAGAAAGGCTTCGGTATGTTCAACATTTCGGGAGACGAGTCCCAACTTGTGGCTGAAGTCAGCGGAATCCATTTCATTCAATGCCATAATTCAGTAAAGCGTAATCTGCGGATGCTTAACGCCACACACCAGCGCATAGCGCGTTAAGGTATCCAGACTTGCCCGGGTAATATTGGCTTCCATTCGGGATACAGTTGGTGCGCTGACACCCATTCGCTCCGCCACCTGAGCACGCGTAAGTCCAGCCTGCTTGCGCCACTGCGCCAGCATCTCACGCAGGCGTTCCTTACGTTCTTCTGCGTCAAAAGCAGCCTGCACGTCTGAATCGCTTAACAGCTCTGCTCTTAACGCATCCCAGTCAATAATCTTCTTGCTCATCCAACATCTCCTGTTGTCGTTTCAGTGCCAGACGGATTTCAGCAGAAGGGGTTTTCTGCGTCTTCTTAATAAATACACGCAACAGATAAATTGTTTTTTCTCGCTGATAGACATAGATCCCGCGACTATGGATCAGACCGACGGTTCTTATTTCAAACAAACCCTGCGGCAATGGCTTGCTGTCGGGCTCCCGAAGTGCCGTTGGGTTAGCGCGTAATTTATCAAGTTGACGAATCAGCTTCGCCTGTACGCCTGCAGGTAGCGAGAGGATCTCCTCTCTGACTGCCTGATGAACGATAAGTCTGAACACGTTTTTTCATCCCTGAAGATATTAGCATGTAAGGCAATTTGCATTAAAGGCTAATTTTACCTTTCGTGATTTACCTTACACGCTTTATCCAGGCCAGAACGAAATCGCCTCTATTCCCTGAAAGCCCCTCGCAAAAAACCTTACTTCGCTCCGCTCCCCGCATGCCAGATCCTCTCCGCATAACGCCCTATCACCGCCAGCGATGCCGCCAGGATCAGGAAAAACAGCACTTTGTTCATCCCGTCCCAGAAGTATTCGAAATAGCGGGTATAGAGGTTGATTCCGAGAAACGTCAGGCCAAAACCGCGCAGCATGCCGTCATCGGTTTTCAGGCTGATGTAAATACAGATCCCCGCCGCCACCGCGAACAGCAACGCCCACGGCAGCAGCGCCGCGCGGGTGGTGCCGTACCAATTGTCGATATCGTCATTGCCAAAAATCGACAGGATCCACAGGGCAACAAACAGATATGTCAGCCCCATCGCTTTACTGGTGGTGTACAGATGGCGTTTACGCAGCATCCCGCGCAGCCACCAGCAGAGCGCAAGTAAGGCACCCCCGAAGAAGATAAAGCGCACCGGATAACTCATTCCCAGCCAGTAGGCGCCCCAGCCGGACATGTAGCCGGTCTCTGCGCCAAACCAGTTGCCGAGCGAGAGCAAAAAGAACAGCCACACCAGCCCCGAACGTCCGAAGAAGCCCACCAGTCCGTAAACGGCGCAGCCGAGCAGGAACAGCGGCGCTATGTGGCCGCTGCCGGTATCCAGCCGTTCACCCAGTTGCCAGAGGGCGATGGCGGTAAAAAACACCCCGAGGAACAAAATCGCCTCGGTGCTGTAGTGCCACTGCGTTTCCCGCCGCTGGCGGCTGAATCCCCACAGATAAAACAGCACTGCGGCCAGCGCAGGCAGTCCAATGCGGGCGATGGAAGAGAAGGCGAAGAACGCGATAATGCGCGCCATCAGTTCGCTGTCGGCAAACAGGCTGCCAATGGCGATGATGACGCAGGCGATTGCCGTCCAGAAGGCGTAGCGGCTGAGGCGCTGCCAGTCCATGGTGACACGTTTTAAGCTGCCAGCCAGACGCTGATGCTCGTCGGCGGTTAACGCGCCCTCCTGTTGCCACTCGGTGAGCGCCCGGCGCAGGAGGCGTTCCTGTTTGCGGGTAACCTTCATGATGCCTGCTCCGCCAGCCACGCCAGCGCGCGCTCGCCCTCGTCATCCACCGGGAGATAGACCAGCAGGCGCGAGCCGTTACGCGGGGCGGAGTACCAGTACATCTGCTGGAGATGAATATCCCCCAGCTCGGGATGGGTAAACAGCTTGAGCTGGTTTTCCACGCCGCGCACGTCGTTGCGCTGGTGCCACAGCGTTTTAAACTCCTCAGAGACGGCAAAGAAGCGTGCCAGTTTTGCCTCCCACTGCGGATCGCCCCGGTGCTCGGCCATCGCCGCGCGGAAGTAGGAGACAAAAATCGCCAGCACATCATCACGTCTGCCAAGCCGGGCACGCCACGCCGGATGGGTGAGATAGAGATAGATACAGTTGCGGTCCTCCGGCGGGATGTCGTTGAAGTCGACGCCCATCAGATGGCAGAAGCTGTCATTCCACGCCACGATATCGAAATTCGGCTTCTGAATGCTGGCGGGTTTCGGCATCAGGGTATCCAGCAGACGGCGGGTGCCTTCGCTGATCCCCTCGCAGCAGACCGCCTGCGGCGCTTCGCCCGGCGGCAGGCCAGCCAGCACAAACAGGTGACGGGTTTCAGTCGGGGTACACTGCAGCGCTTTCGCCACCGCCGCCATTACCGCGCTCGACGGGTTGACGTCCCTGCCCTGCTCCAGCCAGGTGTACCAGGTGACGCCCACGTCGGCCAGCAGAGCCACCTCTTCCCGGCGCAGACCCGGGGTGCGGCGTCGGCCGCTGCGCGGTAAGCCGAGGCGCTGCGGATCGAGACTTTCTCGTCGCGCGCGTAAAAATGCGCCCAGCTGTTTACGGGTGTCATCCTGGAGTGAGGTGACGGGTTCAGACATCAGCGCCATAGTGCCCCCTGCATGGTAGTGCCAGTACCAGTATAAGCAAGAACTGGTACCCGTTTATCAGATGGTTGATGCTACGACGCTACGCTGTTTGACGCAATGGAGTCATCATGAATACGTCAGTTGTTTCACCGGGCCGGGCAGGCCTGATATTGCTGTTAACCGGCCAGATGCTGCCGCTGATTGATACCTCGATCACCAACGTGGCGCTGGACTCCATCACCCACTCGCTGCACGCCACCGCCACCGAGCTGGAGCTGATTGTCGCCCTGTACGGCGTGGCCTTTGCCGTCTGCCTCGCGCTCGGCAGCAAGCTGGGGGATAACCTCGGTCGCCGTCGCCTGTTTATGTGGGGCGTGGCGAGCTTTGGCCTGGCCTCGCTGCTGTGCGGCATGGCGGGCAATATCGAGCAGCTGCTGGCCGCGCGCATCGTTCAGGGCGCAGGCGCGGCACTGATCATGCCGCAAATTCTTGCCACCCTGCACGTCACCCTGAAAGGCACGGCGCACGCCAAAGCCATCAGCCTGTTTGGCGGCATCGGCGGGATCGCCTTTATCGTCGGGCAGATGGGCGGCGGCTGGCTGGTGTCGGCGGATATCGCCGGGCTGGGCTGGCGTAACGCCTTCTTTATCAACGTGCCGATCTGCCTGCTGGTGCTGGCCCTGAGCCGTCGCTACGTGCCGGAAACCCGCCGCGACACGCCGTCGCGCATTGACTGGCCGGGCACCGCCCTGCTGGCGGCGATCCTCTGCTGCCTGCTGTTCCCGATGGCGCTGGGGCCGCAGTGGCACTGGTCCTGGCCGCTGAAGGCCGCCCTGATCGCCATCATCCCGCTGGCGTATTTAATGGCGCTGAATGCGCGTAAAAAAGAGCGCCAGGGGGCTCACCCGCTGATCCCACCGCGTCTGATGCAGCTCGGCAGCATCCGCTTTGGCGTGCTGATTGCGCTGCTCTTCTTTAGCGTCTGGTCCGGGTTTATGTTCTGCATGGCGCTGACCATGCAGACCGGTCTGGGGATGGCCCCGTGGCAGTCCGGCAACAGCTTTATCGCCCTCGGCGTGACCTATTTCGTCTCGGCATGGTTTGCCCCGCGGCTGATTGCCCGCTACAGCACCGGCACGATTTTGCTAACCGGTCTGGCGATCCAGATAACCGGCCTGCTGGCGCTGATCGCCACTTTCCGCCTCTGGGGGCTGGAGAACACCGCCCTGACCCTCGCCCCGGCCACCGGGCTGGTGGGCTACGGCCAGGCGCTGATTGTGAACAGCTTCTACCGCATCGGGATGCGCGATATTCAGCCCGACGACGCCGGGGCCGCCAGCGCCATTCTCAGCACCCTGCAACAGGCGGCGCTCGGCCTCGGCCCGGCGATCTTCGGTGCAATTTTGCTCCACGCCCTGCACAACCATCATGGGGATTACGCAGAGGCGATTAACGTCTTCCTGGTGGTGGAAACCCTGATGATGATCGTCCTGGCATTGGCCACCCTGCGGTTGCGCCATCGCCTGTGCCTGCCGGTGGTGAAGACCTGTCAGGCGGTAAAATAGGGCTGGCGAATTTGCATAATAGATCCTCAGCCGCCATTATGGCGGCTGCTTTAATACAGGAGACGTTATGCAGGAGTTCATTTCCCTGGTCGAAGAGACCGGCATTGAAATAAATCACACCACTTCTTTAGTCATCATTTTTGGCATTATTTTTCTTACCGCCCTGATTATTCATTTTATTCTGCACAAAGTGGTGCTGCGGGCGTTTGAGAAACGCGCCCGGGCCAGCAGCCATTTATGGCTGCAAATCATTACCCAGAATAAGTTATTTCACCGTCTGGCCTTTACCCTGCAGGGGATAATCGTCAACGTTCAGGCGGTATTGTGGCTGCAAAGAGGCAGCGACGCAGCGGAAATACTCGCCACCTGCGCGAAGCTGTGGGTGATGGTTTACGCCCTGCTGGCGTTCTTCTCGCTGCTGGACGTGATTTTCAATCTGTCGCAGAAAATGGCCACCGCCTCGCAGCTGCCGCTGAAGGGGATCTTCCAGGGCATCAAGCTGGTGAGCGCCATTCTGGTCGGCATCCTGATTATCTCACTGCTGATCGGCCAGTCTCCCGCGATTCTGATTAGCGGCCTCGGCGCGATGGCCGCGGTATTAATGCTGGTGTTTAAAGATCCGATTTTAGGCCTGGTGGCGGGCATTCAGCTCTCGGCCAACGATATGCTCAAGCTCGGCGACTGGCTGGAGATGCCGAAATACGGCGCCAACGGCACGGTGACCGATATCGGCCTGACCACCGTTAAGGTGCGTAACTTCGACAACACCATCACCACCATCCCCACCTGGGCGCTGGTCTCCGACGCCTTTATCAACTGGAGCGGCATGTCGGCCTCCGGCGGACGACGCATTAAGCGCAGCCTGAATATTGATACCACCAGCATCCATTTTCTCGCCGAGCAGGAGCAGCAGCAGCTGATTCAGGCGAAGCTGCTCAAGCCCTATATGGCCACGCGCCACGAGGAAATTACGCTGTGGAATCAGCAGAATGGCGAAGGCGAATCGGTGCTGAATATGCGCAGGATGACCAATATTGGCACCTTCCGCGCCTACCTGAATGAATATCTGCGCAACCATCCGCGTATTCGTCAGGATATGACCCTGATGGTGCGGCAATTAGCGCCGGACGCCAACGGTCTGCCAATTGAAATATATGCGTTTACCAACACCGTGATCTGGGCGGAATATGAGGCAATTCAGGCCGATATTTTCGACCATATTTTCGCGGTGATTGATGAATTTGGTTTGCGCATTCACCAGACGCCGACCGGAAACGATATTCGCTCCCTGGCGGGCATACTGGCGAAATAACTCAGGTGCTGGCGCGAGAAATATAGCGCCAGTTCATCATCACCCGCTCGGTGGCAGCATCGGGGTTGTCGATTCTGTTCAGCAGCAGATCCACCGCCTTACGTCCGATATCCCGCGACGGCTGTTCGATAGTCGTCAGCGAAACCATCTCGGACAGTTCGGTGCCGTCGAAGCCCACCACGGCGATATCCTGCGGCACGCGCAGCCCCGCCTTTTCGATGGCGCGTAACGCCCCCGCCGCCAGGGTATCGGAGACCGCAAACACCGCATCCGGGCGCGTCTCTGCCGCCAGCAACTTGCTCATCGCCGCCATGCCGGCCGCCGCGCTGAGATCGCTGGCATACTCCACCGCCTGATACGCCAAATCGCGCAGATGCAGGACGCTTTTATACCCGCGCTCGCGCAGGCGGGCATATTTGTAGCTCAGATCGTGGTTGATAAGCGCAATCCGCTGGCGTCCGCCGTCGGCCAGGCGGCTGACCACATGCTGAGAGGCATCGACATCGTTGATCCCGACGCAGGAGACCGCCCCGGCATCGGCGTATTCGGCGCACTGCACCCAGGGGGCATCGCCAATCAGCGCCGCCAGTTCGGTGAGGCGGGTAAAGGCATCCATGGTGATAATGCCATCGACCATTTTGCCGGTCAGCAGGCTCAGCCCCGAGCGGGAGCGTTCAATATCGGAGCCGGAGTTGCACAGCAGAATGCGGTAGCCGTTTTTCTCCGCCTGCTCCTCGATGCCCTTCACCACCTCGGCGCAGAACGGGTTGGCGATGTTGGAGACCATCACCAGGATCATATAGCTGCGCGAGGTGCGCAGCTGACGAGCGAGAAGATTGGGCTGGTAGTTCGCCTCTTTAATCGCCTGCAAGACGCGATCGCGGTTTTTGGCTTTGACGGTATCGCTGTTATTCAGCACGCGCGATACCGTCGCCACCGAGACGCCCGCCAGTTGGGCGATTTTCTGAATTGACATAGCGACGAGTGATCCTGCAGTTAGCGTTAGCAGCAGGCTATCATAAATTCGTTGCCCGGCGTACCGGGCAAGCGGTTACTGCGCGACGCTGACCCAGCGCTGCTGCTGATGGCTTTTCACTATGGCATCAATGATATACATCACGTTCGCCCCGTCGTGGAAGGTGGCAAACAGCGGCTTCGCCGGCATCTCGCCCGCCTGCACCGCGCGATAAAACTGCGCCATCATATTTTTAAAGGCATCCGGCCAACCCTCGATGTGGCCGCCCGGGAAGTGGGCGCTGTCGGCCACGTCGCGGTTCATCAGGCCCGGATCGTCCGTCAGAATCTGATTGGCCTGCGCACGATGGCCCACCCACAGCTGCTGGGGCACCTCCTGATCCCAGGCCACCGAGCCCTCGCTGCCGTTGACCTCAAGGCTGAGGCGGTTTTTGCGCCCGGCGCTCACCTGCGAGACGGTAAAGCTGCCTTTGCTGCCGTCGTCGAAGCGGAACAGCACCGAACCGAAATCCTCGGTGGTGACGGGTTTATCTTCATACACCGCGTCGCCCGCCTGGCTGAAGGTCTGGTTCCCGGCCACGTTGGCCTTACGGGTCGGCCAGACGATGGACAGATCGGCCATCACCTCGGTGATGCGCCGCCCGGTCAGGAACTGGATGGTGTCGCACCAGTGGGAACCAATGTCCGCCACCGCCCGCGATGCCCCGCCGAGCGTCGCGTCGACCCGCCAGTTGTAGTCGGTTTCCAGCAGCATCCAGTCCTGCAGATAGCTGCCGTGGGCGGCAAACAGCCGTCCGAGCGAGCCTGCTTCCACCATGCTCGCCGCCTGGCGCACCATCGCAAACTGGCGATAGACAAAGCTCACGCCGTGCACCACCCCCGCCAGCTCCGCCAGGGCCACCAACTCCCGCGCCTCGTCCGGGGTCATGCACAGCGGTTTTTCAGAGAAGACATGCTTTCCGGCGCGCAGGATCTGACGGTTGATCTCCGCATGCAGATGGTTGGGCGTGCAGTTGTGCACCACGTGCAGATCCGGGTGCGCCAGCAGTTCGTCCACGCTGCCGTAAGCGTGGGGAATGTTCAGCGCCCGGGCTTTCTCCTGCGCCTGTGCCAGCGAGCCGTCGCACAGGGCGACGACCTGCACAAAGCCGAGACGGCGCAGGGCTTCGATGTGCGCCGGCCCGATAAAGCCGCTGCCGATAATGCCGACGTTAATCATGAAGTTCTCCCGCGGCGAAATCGTCAAACGCCCGATCGGAAACCGGAATAATGTGGCGGGAGATAAACTCGCGCCCTTCCCGCGCCCCGGTGTCGCCGTCCTTCAGGCAGCACTCCCACTCCAGCACCGCCCAACCGTCGTAGTCGTACTGGGTCAGCTTGCTGAAAATACCCTTAAAGTCGATCTGCCCGTCGCCCGGCGAGCGGAAGCGCCCGGCGCGGTTAATCCAGCTCTGGTACCCGCCGTACACCCCGCTGCGCCCGTTGGGTCGGTACTCGGCATCCTTGACGTGGAACGCCTTGATACGGGTGTGGTAGTGGTCGATAAAGGCCAGATAATCCATCTGCTGCAGCAGCAGGTGGCTCGGATCGTAGAGAATGTTGCAGCGCGGGTGGTTATCCACCAGCGCCAGAAAACGCTCGAAGGTGACGCCGTCGTGCAGATCTTCACCCGGATGGATCTCATAGCAGAGGTTCACCCCCTGCTCGTCGAAGGCATCCAGAATCGGCCGCCAGCGGCGGGCCAGTTCGCTGAATGCCTCCTGGAAACGCGCCTCGTTATGCGGCGGCCAGGGGTACATAAACGGCCAGGCCAGCGATCCCGAGAAGGTGGCGTGGGCCGTTAAGCCGAGCCGGGCCGAGGCTACCGCCGCCTTTTTGACGATATCAATAGCCCACGCCTGACGGGCGGCCGCGTTGCCGCGCACCGCCTGCGGAGCGAAGTTATCAAACGCCTCGTCGTACGCTGGGTTAACGGCAATCAGTTGCCCTTCCAGATGGGTGGAGAGCTCGCTGACCACCAGCCCGTGGTTCGCCAGTTTGCCGTTAATTTCGTCGCAGTAGGTCTGGCTCTCTGCCGCCAGCTCCACGTCAAAAATCGCCTTATGATTGCAGGGAATTTGCAGCGCTTTGTAGCCCTTTTCCGCTGCCCAGCCTGCCAGCCCGTCGAGGGTGTTAAACGGCGGTTGCCCGCCGATAAACTGCGACAGAAAAATTCCCGGGCCTTTAATCGTCCTCATACCACCTCCTGAACATTACGCCTTGTCATCGTCATATTTGAACGTAACAAGGAAAATCAGCGCGATGACCGCAGCCGCCACCGCCGGGATCCACCAGAAGGTGACCCAGGCCTGTGGCACGGTCTGCCCCGCCACCAGGCGGTTGTACAGCGCGCCGGAAATCTGTGAGCCGAGCAGCATGCCGATACCGTAAGTGAACATCACGATCATGCTCTGCGCCTGGCCTTTTACCTTGTCGCCTGCCACGCGGTCGGTGTAGATAAAGCCCACCACAAAGAAGAAGTCATAGCAGACGCCGTGCAGCAGGATGCCGAGGTACAGCAGGAAACGCCCCTCTTCGCTCACGCCGAGGGCAAACATGGCGTAACGGACGAACCACGCCAGCATGCCGATCAGCAGCATGTACTTCACGCCCAGGCGGCGGAACAGCAGCGGGATCACCAGCATGAAGAAGATTTCGGACATCTGGCCGAAGGACATGGCGGTGCTGACGTCGGCAATACCCGCATCCGCCAGATAGGAGGCGGTATAGGCATAGTAGGTGCCCAGCGGGACCGAAATCAGCATCGCGCACAGGCAGAAGATAAAGAAGTGACGGGTTTTCAGCAGCGCGAAGGCGTCGGCGCAGAAGAGATCGCGCATCTTCACCGGCATCCCTTTGGCCGGGGCCGGCGTGTGCGGCAGGGTCAGGCTATACAGCGCCAGCAGGACGGAGCTGGCCGCTGCCACCTGGAAGATGGTGACGCTTGCGGCCACACCGGTGACGCCGATAAAGATCCCGGCCACAATCCAACCGATGGTGCCAAACACGCGGACCACCGGGAAGGTCTTGTCGACGTTCGCCAGGCTGTGAAAGGCGATGTTGTTGGTCAGCGCCAGAGTCGGCATGTAGCAGAGCGTGTAGCCAAACAGCAGGCCAATCAGCAGCGCACCGTTTTCCGCGATTAAGGCGCCCGGCACGAACCACAGGATCGCCGCTCCGGCCAGGTGCATTACCGCCATCACCTTTTGCGAGGCGAAGAAGCGGTCCACCAGCATCCCGAGGACGAACGGCGACAGAATCGAGGCAATCGGCCCGGCGGAGAACGCATCGCCGATCAGCAATGACATGTTGTGCTGGGTCATCACCAGACCGAGGGTCACCGACCAGCTACCCCAGATAAAAAATTGCAGGAACATCATCAGCGACAGGCGCGGCACCAGCATTCGGTGCTGCCCTATCACCTTTCCACTACTTTCAGTTGTTGACACCATGATCAGCCCCACCCTTAAAAAGTAATCGATTACAAAACCGTATCACATGAAAAGTAATCGATTACAAAATAAAGATCCTGCGGATCGATTAAGAAGTGGGAGGGGGGTCACGATAAAGATGAGGATGGGTGCTGGGTGTTGTGCGGCCTGATGCCCTCACCCCGGCCCTCTCCCACAGGGAGAGGGAGCAAACATTAAAAAAGGCAACTTACGTTGCCTTTTTGCTTTTACTTACGTGATAACTTAAACGCCACAAACAGGAACACGACCCACACCGGGAGCAGGATTGCCGAGGTGCGCATGCTGTCCATGGTACACATCAGCACCAGGATCATCGCCAGGAAGGCGATACAGATATAGTTCCCCGCCGGGTAGAGCAGCGCCTTGAACTGGGTCTCGCGCCCTTTGCGACGCATCGCCGCGCGGAAACGCAGGTGCGCCAGGCAGATCATGATCCAGTTCAGCAGCAGGGTCGCGACCACCAGCGCCATCAGCAGGCCAAAGGCTTCGTGTGGCAGTAGATAGTTGACCAGCACCACCAGCGAGGTGATGGCCCCGGAGAGCAGCAGCGAGTTGACCGGTACGCCGCGACGACTGACGCGGGTCAGGAACTTCGGCGCATTGCCCTGCACGGAGAGGCCAAAAAGCATCCGGCTGTTGGAGTAGACGCCGCTGTTATAGACCGACAGTGAAGCCACCAGAATCACAAAGTTCAGCGCAGATGCCACCACGTTGCTGTTCAGATCGTGGAAAATCATCACAAACGGGCTGCTGTCGGACTTTACTTCGACCCACGGGTAGAGCGCCAGCAGTACCACCAGCGAACCGATATAGAACAGCAGAATACGGTACACCACCTGATTGACCGCTTTCGGAATGCTTTTATGCGGATCCTGTGCTTCCGCGGCGGTAATGCCGATCAGCTCCAGCCCGCCAAAGGAGAACATGATCACCGCCAGGGACAGCACCAGCCCTTTCCAGCCGGTGGCGAGGAAGCCGCCGTGCTGCCAGAGGTTGTCGATGGTCGCCCGCTCGCCGCCGTGGCCGGAGAATAGCAGCCACAGGCCAAAGCCGATCATACCGATGATCGCCAGCACCTTGATTAAGGCGAACCAGAACTCGGTTTCCCCGTACAGGCGCACGTTCACCAGGTTAACGGCGTTAATGATGATGAAGAACACCGCCGCCCAGATCCAGGTCGGTACGTCCGGCAGCCAGTACTGCATATAGATGCCCGCGGCTGTCAGTTCCGCCATGCCTACCAGCACGAACATCACCCAGTAGTTCCAGCCAGAGAGGAAACCGGCAAACGGGCCCCAGTATTTGTAGGCAAAATGGGCGAAGGAGCCGGATACCGGCTCTTCCACCACCATCTCGCCGAGCTGGCGCATGATCAGAAAGGCGATAATGCCGGCGATGGCATAACCCAACAGCACTGCGGGGCCGGCCATCTGAATGGCGGGACCTATGCCGAGGAACAGCCCGGTGCCGATAGCGCCACCGAGGGCGATAAGTTGAATATGTCGGTTCTGTAAACCACGATGCAGCGTCGGTGTCTGTTCCGACGAGGCTTCAGCAACACCATTGCCTGAAGCGGATGACGCGTTTTTCACGTCTGACCCCTGTCTCTTTTTATGGAAGGGGCACCTTTTAACACTTCAGGCAGACGGGAGCAAGTTAAACGCCGGGCAACGGTTGCTACCCGGCGGGAGGCGATCACGAACCGATAATGCCGCCGTCCGCTCTGGTGATGACCACCGTCGAGGCGCGGGGACGCCCCTGTGGATTATTGTCCGGCCAGTTAGAAACGGCGCGCGGGTTTGCCGGGTCGGTAATGTCGTCCCCACCCTCGCCCGGATGCTGAATATTAATGAACAGCGTGCGGTTGTCCGGGGTGAATGCAATGCCGGTGATTTCGCACCCGCGCGGGCCCGTCAGGAAGCGGCGATACTCGTTGGTGCCCGGAATGGTAGCCACCATCTGGTTATTGCCCATCCCCTCATACGCTTTCTTGTTAATGGTGCTGGAGGAGACGTCGGTCTGGATCCAGAGCACGCCCTGGTGGTCAAACGACAGGCCGTCCGGGCTGCCAAATTCGGCGCCCTTCATGCTGCCCTTCGCCTTTTCATCCGCGGTGTCCGTTCGCCCGGCCAGCACCAGGATGTCCCATTTGAAGCGTAACGCGGCAGGATCGCCGCCCTCTTCGTGCCAGTGCATAATGTGGCCGAACGCGTTGTTTGCCCGCGGGTTGGCCGCATCCACCGGTGCTTTGCCCTCCTTGCCGCGATCGCTGTTGTTGGTCAGGGTGCAGTAAACGCTGCCGCCGTTGTGCGGATCGACCGCAATCCACTCCGGACGATCCATCTTCGTTGCTCCCACGGCATCGGCCGCCAGACGGGTTTTAATCAGCAGATCGCCCTGGCTTTCGAACCCTTTGCTCTTGTCCAGGCCGTTCTGGCCAAACACCAGCGGCAGCCACTCGCCGGAGCCGTCGTCGTTGAATCTGGCGACGTAGAGCGTGCCGGCGGTCAGCAGTTGCAGGTTGGCTTCGCGATCCGCCGGGCTGTATTTATTGTCGGAAACAAATTTGTAGATGTACTCAAACTTCTGGTCGTCGCCCATATAGGTGACCACGCGCTTATCGGCGGCCAAGGTGACGGCGGCACCTTCATGCTTGAAGCGCCCCAGCGCGGTGTGTTTGCGCGGCGTGGAGTCGGGGTTGTAGGGATCGATCTCGACCACCCAGCCAAAGCGATTCGGCTCGTTGGGCGTTTTATCCACGTTGAACCTGTCGTCCACTTCGCTCCAGCGGTAGGACTCATCGCTGTCGCTGATGCCGTAGCGCTTCTCCAGCGCGTTACGCTCGCCTTTCTTGACGAAAATATCCGACCAGTTCTCTTCGCAGGTAAGGTAGGTTCCCCAGGGGGTGTAACCGTTGGCGCAGTTTTGCATGGTGCCGAGCACCCGCTCGCCCTGAGGATCGGCGGCGGTTTTCACTCGCTCCTGCTGACGCGCCGGGCCGGTGAGCTGCATCGGGGTGTTCACCGTGATACGGCGGGCAAAGCCGGAGGGGCGCACCACTTCCCAGTCGCTGCCGCTCTTTTTCACTTCGATAATCGATACGCCCATGGCGTTCTGGCCTTTACGCGCCTTCTCCAGGCTCCAGCTGGCGGTGCCATCGCTAAAGAGCATGCCGTTGTCGATATACTCGTGGTTCATCGCCAGCAGGCCGTGGCCGGGACTCTCCTCCCCTTGCGGCAGGCTAAACCACGCCATGCCGTCATGGTGCATGCCCGCCTGCGCCGCCTGCTCGTCTGCCGTGTTGCTGGCGTCAAATTTGAATGCCGGCATAGTCCCCTTGATACCGGTAGCGTCGCCCCAGCGGTAGAAAGGCCGCGCGATGTAGCCCTCGGGCACCCTGACCGTATCCTCGGTTGAGACCGGAATGCTGGTAAAGCCGAGCGCGACCGCTTTGCTCAGCGCTGAAGGCTGTGAAACTGCGGCCAGGGCGTTTTCAGGCTTGAGTAAAAAGGGGAAGGAGGCGGCGGCACCGGCAACGGCACCCATCTGCAGGAAACGTCGGCGGGAGAGGAACATCTCCGCCACGCTGGAAAATACCGGGTTAGCGCTGGGATTGCTGACATCGTCGCGATGTTCTTTTTTGAATACGGACTTAAGAGGTTTACCCACGATGGCTTCCTTTCTTTAGGCTAAGAAATGACAAAGTGGGAACACTATAAGAACAATTGATTACATTTTTATAACAGTCGGAAGGTGGGGCATCCCTGCCCCGATAACGAGGGTCGAACTCAGAACTCGTAGCCGACGGAGACCTTAAAGGTGCGCGGCTCACCCTGGAACAGGTAGGTGCCGCCGTCGTCCACGCTTGACCAGTAGTTCTCGTCGGTGACGTTTTCAATCCCGGCGCGAACGGTCATCTGGTTCTGGTCATTGTTGACCGCGAAGCGGTAACGCATGCCCAGATCCAGGGTGGTGTAGCTGTCCAGCTTTTTGCTGTTGGCCAGATCTGCATACTGAGAACCGGAGTGGTTCACGCGGGCGGTGGCGGTCAGGCCGTCGATGGGCTTGATGTCATACTCCGCCCCCAGTACGCCATAGAACGACGGAACGCCGATGGCGTCGTTGCCCTGGTTCACCCCGTTGTTGGTTTTGGTCAGCTCCGCCTGCAGCCAGGTGGCGCTGGCGTTCAGACGCAGGCCCAGCACCGGCTCGCCAAAGACGTTCAGCTCGACGCCGCGGTTACGCTGCTCGGCATCCAGACCGTAATATTTGGTCTGGCTGTCGAGAATGGCGGACGGCATTTTGATCTCAAACAGCGCCAGCGAGCCGCCGACACGACCGAAATCGGCCTTCACGCCCACTTCATTCTGCTTAGAGTGGACGATGCCGGTGCTCTGGCCGTAGTTGGTGGCGGTATTTGGCGCGGTTTTACCCGGCTGCAGCGCCTCGGTGTGGTTGGCATACAGCGACACCGTTTCCCACGGCTTGTAGACCACGCCATAGGTCGGCATCCAGCGGTCGCCGTCGAAGCTGTCACCGGCGTTTTCGATACCGGTCACTTTGTTATAGCCGCGGATCACCACTTTCTGATGACGGGCTCCGACGGTGAACAGCAGTTTGTCATCCAGCACGCCGAGGGTATCGCTCAGCAGCCAGCCCTGGGTGCGGGTGCGGCCGCTGGTCAGCGGATCGCTGTAGTTACCGCCTGCCCCATTGGAGTTGGTGCTCGGCGGCGCGTCCACGCCGGTGTTGTGGTAGATGTTGGTCACCGGGTTATCCTTCGCCGCCGACATCTTCCACGCAATCTTCTCGTTTTTGGTCATCGCCGAGTAACCGACGTTGACCTTGTGGGTCACAAAGCCGGTGGCAAAGTTGCCGCGGATGCCCGCCATGCCGCTCACGCTGTCGCTGATGCGGTTGGTATCCAGGCGGGACGCGGTGGCTTTGCCGCTCTTGTCGACCAGCTTCGCCCCGCTGTACAGCCCCTCTTCATGGGCGTGCTGGGCACCGAGGCCGGTATAGGCAGTCCAGCTGTCGGTGATGTCGTACTCGCTGCGCCACATGCCGAATTCGTTTTCGATATTGCTGTAGGCCCATTTCTGCGAGTAGTTGCGATCGTTCTTCGGCGGCTCGGGCACGAAGTTCACGCCAGCCACGTTGACCCCGGTCTCCGAGCCGTGGAAAGTTTTCTTCTGATAGCCCAGGTCCACGGAGCTGCGGAATTTGTCGCCCGCATAGTCCAGACCGGTGGAGAGCAGCGTGGTGCGGCGGCGATCGTTGGCCACCGGCGCTTCGCCCTCACGGTGAACGACGTTAACGCGGGCACCAAACTGGTCGCTGTCGCCGAAGCGACGACCCGCATCGAGGGTGGTGCCAATCTGCGAATCCGAGGTGTAGTCCACGCCCACCTTCGCCTGCGGCGTTGCGCCCGCATGTTTTGGCTCAAGGTTGATCATCCCGCCGACGCCGGAGCTGGCCGCGCCGTTCATCAGGGAGTTGGCGCCTTTGAAAATCTCAATGCGATCCACCATCTGCGCGTCCACCACCTGACGCGGCAGTACGCCGGAGAGGCCGCCGAAGGTCATGTCATCCCCGTCGAACTTCAGGCCGCGAATGCGGTAGCTCTCCGCGCTGTTGCCGTAACCCTGCACGGACTGGACGCCCGCATCGTTCGCCACCACGTCGGCAATGGTACGTGCCTGCTGATCTTCCACCAGTTTGGAGGTGTAGCTGATGATGTTGAAGGGCACATCCATGGCATTTTGCTGACCGAGCATCCCCATGCGTCCGCCGTTCGCGACCTGCCCGTCAAGGAAGGCCGGCACCAGCTGGTCGCCGCCGGGTTTAAAATCGCTGGCAGCGGACTGGACCACGATGGTCTCTTCTTTTTTGTCATCCGCCGCCACGGCGGAATGGGCGATCGCACCTATGGCGAGGGCTAACAGCGTTTTGTTCATTTTTCTGGTGTGGTTCATGATTAACTCATTCAAAGTACGCGCAAAATGGCCCGTTACCGGGCCTTAATTGTTATGAGAAAGATTATTTCAGGCCGATACGCACAACGCTGTCCGGCCCGTTGGTAGAGTGGTCTTTGTTAAAGGCCTGCTTCACGGTGACGTACAGCGTCTGGCCGTCCGCCGACAGCAGCAGGCTGTTCGGGTTCGGCGGCAGATCCCAGCTCTGCTTGACGGCATAGGTGGTCGCATCCAGGCTCAGCAGCTTGCCGCTCTCGCGCTGGGTGATGTACAGCTCGTTGCGTTTGGCGTTGAACTTCACCGCCAGCGAGTCGCCCACGTCGAGTTGCTTGATGATTTCACCGGTATGGATATCCAGCACCAGCGTGGTTTTGGCTTTGGAGTTGTCGGTGACAAACAGGCGGCCAGTGGCAGGATCTTCCGCCAGATTAAGCAGCAGGGCCGGTTTATCACCGAGCGGTTTCCAGCGTTTTTCGATGCGGTTGCGTTTAGGATCAATAATCAGGATCTCACCGCCGCCATTTGCCACGTAGATGCGCTGGGTCAGTTCAGACCACATCAGGCCGGTGACCCACTGGCCCGCGTTTTTGATGGTCTTTTTCAGCTTCAGCGTGTTGGCATCCACCACCCAGATCACCGCCGGATCCGCCACGCCGCCGATATACAGCAGGTCGTTATGCAGCAGCACCTGGCGCGCGCCGTACGGGTAGCCCTCTTTGTTGCGCTCGGTAAACAGCAGGCGCTGTTTCACCTTGCCGTCGGCGGTGCTGATCGCGCTTATCCCGCCGTCCAGCGAGTTGGTGACATAGAGAGTCTGGCCGTCCTCAGAGAGTGCGAGGGCGAAGTTTTTCAGGTCGGTATGGCTGCGCCCGAGGGTTTTCAGCGTTGTCGGATCGAGCTTATACACCACCCCACCCTGCACATCCTTGAAGCCTTCCGAGCTGGCAACGTACAGCGCATCGCCTTTCGGGTTGAGGACCATTTCATACAGGCCGTCAGCGAGATCGCGTTTGACGACGTGGGTCTGCGCCGGGGAAGCAGGTTTCGGGGTATCAGCGGCGGACGCGGTTGTCGCGGTGTGCTGCGCGGCGCAACCGCTGAGTGAGACAGCCACCATCAGCGCCAGGGCGGACAATTTTTTTGACATCAGGAACATCCTTTACCGTGCAAATCGAATTTGAGGTGGACGCCTGTGTCGCTTAGGTTTTGCGATTAGGATTGTGATTTCAGGCCGTCAGGCCAGGGCAGCGTCCACCGTTAACACTCAGTGTTCCGTGTGAGATCTGCACTCACTGTTGATGCGGGAAGGTCCGTACGCGCCCGCAAACACTAAAGAGAATGAGAACTATACTCATTATCTATCTGTAATCAAGTGTAAACAGGCGCAACAAAGTCAAAAAGAGGTGTAAAAACAGTTTCCCTGGTGGTGCAGGATCACCCTTTCGTACAGTACATTACCGGCGAATTGCTGTAGGTAAAATAATAGCTGTCAGCATTGGCAGGAAGTATATTTAATCTGATTCCCCGCTCGCGATGCTGAAAGAAATCCGGGACATAGGCGAGATAATTTAAATGCTTCTTCGGCAGAACGTTAGTTTCGTTCGAGACCAGAACCACTTCATCATTTTCACGCCAGTAGGTGAATCCCACTTTATTACTGATCGCCACCGGCGGTTTATTCTCTTCAATATACTCCCCTGAGGCGTCATAACTCCCCACGCCATCCTTAAACGAAAAGCTCATTATTATGTCTATTACCGCACGCTGTTCAACAATGGTCGTATGGGTCTCGCAGCTAAAATTATTGCGCTGATAATGCAGATATCCGGCAAGCAAAAGCGGGGAGATCGCCAGCAAAAAAATAATGCCCCAGCGTAACGTCGGCTTATTCATTATCATAGTATGGCTGCCTGTAAAAAATAGACTCACAGCGCGCCTCGCGATTTTCCGGCGCGCGGTCGCAAATTATCACCGATATGCCCAACTGAGCACGATTCAGGGTCATATAGGCCACATTCCCTTTTTTGCAGGTCAGTGGGAAACGTTGTGACAGCGAGGCCCACATCCTTTGGCTTTTCTCTGTTTCGCGCCACGAGGAATAGACCTCGCAGCCATCAAGGGTACCTGTCGAGTGATAACCCACGAATACCGGTTCAGCGGATTTAAGTTGCGGATAGAGCACGGCACAGGAGAGTAAAAAAAGCGCGCCTGCCAGCCAGTATCCCATCGATGGTCGCCAGAAACGGGGAATGTGCGGCGTCGCAGAGGGGTGTATTTCGGGTCTGGCGGTTTCGGAGGATACGTCGGCCAAAACAGGCGTCGGTACTGCATTATTCCGTTCGACAAATTCTGCCCGCGTCCCTACCCGCAGCCGGGCGACGGATTTAAACCCCGCTTTTGGGATGGTGATGACGACGTTCTCTTCAAGCCCGGCAGCTTTCAGTGCTTTTCTGATCGAGGCGATGGTCTGGTAGAGGGCGTTGGTGGTCACGACGGCACCCTGTTTCTCCCATACCGCGGCAAACAGGTAGCGCTGGGTCAGCACTTGTTCATTCTGCTCAAGGAGTTGAAGCAGGCACTCACTCACTGGCCCATGCAGGATGACCGCGCGTGACGGGTAGTCAGCAAGCGAGCACAGGCGGCGGGCATCCGGTTCAAAGAGGACGGTTTCGTTAATCAGAAAAACAGGTTTCATTTCATGCCCACTGGCTCATTATAAAATAGACAACGCTGATCAAATTTCTGATTCAGATTTTTTAGATTATTTATCAACAGGCTAGTTGTCAAAAAATCCCCTGCCATAACGGAAAATGCGGCGACAGCTCTCCCCCTGATTCAGTATAAATCATTTAACTTCACTCCTCTTTTTTCACTCTTCATCGCATTCTGAGTACACAGAAAAACGCTGTGCGGATCGGCAAAGGCCCCATCCTCACGAATCAGTGCAAAATTCCAACCTGACGCTTAAATACACAATTTAATCTTGATGCATCACCTCATTATGCTTAATCAGGATAAAAACGAGATGACAGAAAACAAGGCAGGGTTTAATACCGCAAATCTGATTTACAGCAACGAAAGGACTGCATCCGGGGGTTTCTCAACCGCTTTCCTGTAGCGTACCGGGGTGTGTATTGGAAAGTATTCATAGCAGCCATATAATCCCCCACATAAATGGTGTGGACTTATGTTCGGCGTGCAGGTCGGGATCGGTATTTTATTTAATTATCCAGGTATGAAATAAATGGGCTATCGACTCTATGGATTTATGATCGGTGATGAGATTCATTTTGATATTTCTAATCGCAGGCTGTATCGGCTCACCGGTAGCCAAACCGATAAAAGTATAGCGTTTGCATCAATCTATTTTAATGAAACCATGCTCAGGCTTTTTCTCTATCTGCTGGAGCATGGTCGCCGCAGCGCGATCAGTAAAGAAGAACTGTTCGACAAAATATGGGAGGAGAATAACTTATCACCTTCCTCACAGCGACTGTGGCAAGTATTAAACAACCTGAATAAAAAGCTGGGTCTGCTGGGATTGCCCGCAGACTTTATCCGCAACATAAAGGGTCGCGGCTACATGATTAATTATCAGGATGTGATACCGGTATATTACAGGATGAGTGAACTCCCGTCTCAGCCTGCAAAAAAAGGGGAGAAAACAGATAGTCTGAGTGAGTGATGTCAACCCAGGCATTCGCCCTGAGCAATAGTGCGAGGGGCTTTTTTTTTAAAAAATTTTGAAAACCAACACCAGGGAATTTCATTCCCGCTAATGATGGCAAAATAGCATAAAAACACTTTTTATCGGCATGCACCGATAGTGGAAGACCTATGAGCATAATCAATCGCTTTATGAATTTAAAAGTCGGCCGAAAACTATTTTTCGGCTTTTCGGTATTGCTGATACTGACTCTGGCGATCCTCGCCTCCGGTCTGCTGGGGCTGAATAATATTCAGGACAAAGTGACGAAAAACGGTGTCGCCACCAACCTGTTCAATGCCCTTACCGCCGTGCGTCTGAACCGGACCAATTTCCAGTACACCCTGGATCAGAAGTACCTGGATAATGTGAATGCCGCTACTGCGAAGATGCAGGACACCCTCGCCACGCTGAATACCTTTAGCTGGACGCCGGAAGGTAAAGCATCACTGGACAACACCACAGCCGCGGTGAACAGCTATATCGAGACGCTGGTTCCCTTTACCAAAGCCCTGTCGGAAAAGAAAATCAGTGAACAAAATATCTCCTCTCAGGTGCTGAACGACAACGCCGAACTCGTTGCCCGACTGAGCCGGGATGGTGCGCAATCACCCGAAACCGAGTTGCTGACGGCGCAGGTAGCATTTGCCATGAGCGATATAGACTCTCAGGTGACGGCCTACCGGCAGCATCCGACCCCGGAGTTGGAGAAGCTGATCCAGAGCCGTCTGGAGGCAGGTAAACACGATGTTACCCAGCTTATCTCGCTCATGCCGGAAGCCCAGAAGCCCATGCTGCAGGCGGCGCTGGACAACATGCACAACATCGAAGGTGAGCTGGAACATTACCGCGCCATCTGGACGGAGCAATCCAACCTGTCCACCGCCTTAACCGGCAAAGCGGTTATCCTGACCAACGCCATCCAGGCGATGTACGACAGACAGCAGAAAAAAGTGGATGACACCGTCGGCAGCGTCGAAGTTCAGATGGTGACCGTGGCCGCGATCGGCATCGTACTGGCCGTGCTGCTGGCGCTGGGTATCACCAATTCCATTACCCGTCCGCTTATCGAAACCCTGCGCGTGGCCGAGCTGATTGCCAAAGGCGATCTGACCGCGACCCTCAGCAGCAACCGTCGCGACGAGCCGGGTATGTTGATGAACGCCGTGGCGACCATGAATGAGAACCTGAAAAACATCATTCATGACGTGCGTAACGGCGTGGATAGCGTGGCGCGTTCGGCCTCCGAAATTGCCGCCGGGAATATGGATCTGTCATCGCGTACCGAGCAACAGTCTGCCGCGGTGGTTGAAACCGCAGCCAGTATGGAAGAGCTGACCTCTACCGTGGCGCTGAACGCCGAGAACGCCAAACACGCCCGCACCCTGGCCCAGGAAGCCTCGGTGAATGCGACCGAAGGGAGCCAGATTGCGCAGAAGGTGATCGACACCATGAAGAACGTGCGTCAAAGCTCGCACCGCATCTCTGAGATCACCACGGTTATCAACAGCATCGCCTTCCAGACCAACATCCTGGCGCTCAACGCTGCCGTAGAAGCGGCACGCGCCGGGGATCAGGGCAAAGGCTTTGCGGTGGTGGCCGCCGAAGTGCGTACTCTGGCCCAGCGCAGCGCCCAGTCAGCGAAGGAGATTGAAAACCTGATCGGGGAGTCGGTGGAGTTTGTCGACACCGGCTATAACCTGGTGGAAGGGGCGGGCGACGCCATGTCCCGCATCGAAGGCTCTGTCGCCCAGGTTCGCGACATCATGAGCGAGATTGCGGCGGCAACCGATGAGCAAAGCCGCGGCATTGCGCAAATCGCCCAGGCGATGGCCGAAATGGACACCACCACCCAGCAGAACGCCGCCCTGGTGGAGGAGTCCTCCGCCGCCGCCAGTTCGCTGGAAGATCAGGCCGTCCAGCTGGAGAAAGTGGTGGCCGTCTTCAAAGTCTCAGACTCCACCCCGTCGCGGGCAGTCGCCGCGCGGACCGTCATGCCAGCCACGGGCAAAAAAGCCGCGGCACAAGAATCGGGCGACTGGGTGCAGTTTTAATCCCAGACGAATGATATAGCCCCCGTCAGGCAGCCGGTTTTCCGGCTGCCTGACCCAAGCCGCGGTGAAACTGACCATGATTAACGTACACCAGCTGCGGGCCAGGTTCGGCCGCTATTTTTCAGGACGGTATAGCGCATCAGTCAACGCGCTTCGCACGGCAATTACACAGCGGCAGATAGTGCCCTTCTATCAGCCCTTTATGAATGCCAGCACCGGTCAGATTGCCGGGATCGAAGTGCTGGCCCGCTGGCGCCACCCGCTATACGGCGCGATCTCGCCCGATGCCTTTATTCCGCTGGCAGAACAACACGAACTGATCGTTCCCCTCACCCATCTGCTGATGCAGCAGGTGATTGCCGATCTGCAGGATCAGATCCACCGTTTCCCGGTCGGGACCTATATCTGTATTAACATCAGCGCGCAAAACTGTCTCGATCCCGGTTTTGAATATGATACCCGCGACATGCTGAGTAAATTCAATGCCAATCAGAGCCATGTGGTGGTGGAGATCACCGAGCGGCATCCGCTGCATTTCACGCCGCAGTTGAGTAACTGGTTTGCTGCACTGCGCGAGGCCAACATCTCGGTGGCGCTGGATGACTTTGGCACCGGCTATTCGAATCTGTCGTATATCTCGGCCCTGAATCCGGAGTTCATTAAGATTGATAAGCTGTTTGTCAGTCAGATTGGCGTGAGTGAGGATACACGACTGGTGGACAGCGTGATCGCCCTGGCGAAAAACATGCACCTGAAGATCATTGCTGAAGGGGTAGAGACCCAGGCCCAGGCCGACTATTTACGCCATAAGCACATCGATTTTATGCAGGGGTACTATTTTTATAAGCCGTTACCGGCCAGTGAGTTGATCCACCAGATGATTGCGCAGCATCGGGCGATCGCATGCTGATACTGCACCACCTCACTCCGGGGTGGCGGCAGGAGCTGTTTATTAAATAAAAAGTTATGAAATGATTTTTTAAAATAACACGATGGCATGATTTATTTTTACGGATGCCGTTAATAGAATAAATGCCAGATTGATTAAAAACGCCACTTCCCCACTTCTCCTTTTTATTTTTCTCTTCCTGGATATTACACCGACATCAGTCAACTGATTGATTCTATACACAGTAAGTGACAGGAGATAGCTATGTTTAGCCAAAATAAAATTGAGGCACTCCAGCTCGCCTTAAAAGCACTTGACCTTTACGAGGGTAAAATTGACGGTATTGTTGGCCCCCTCACATTAGCGGCGGTACAAAAATTTGAAACCCTGATGCTTAACCCGCCCGCGATCGATAAGCCTGAACCTGAGGCGCCTGCTGAGAAACCCGACACCACCGCCCCCTTAACGGACGGGCAATACGCCGATCTTGAAGAGGCTTTAGTCTTTACCTTAAAAAATGAGGGAGGTTACTCGGATCACCCCGCTGACAGCGGTGGGCCGACCAACAAAGGCATAACTATTGACCGACTCTCCGAATATCTGGGAAAACAAGCCACAAAAGACGACGTTAAAAATTTAAGCTATGAAATGATTAAACGGATTTATAAAAAATATTACTGGGATATATTAAAACTCGATAACGTTTTGGATCAGGGCATTGCGACTGCACTTTTCGACATGGGGGTTTTATGCGGCACCGGCACAGTTATCCGTATTACCCGGGAAATAGTCGACGTGACTTCGGGTACAAAGATGGATGCAGTGACCTTAGCGGCGATTAATGCCACCACCGACGATAAATTTATCCCCCAGCTTGTTGAATATACCCTGGACAGATTCAATAAGATTGTGGAACACAACCCCAGCCAGCAGGTCTTTATAAAAGGCTGGAATAACAGAGCCAGACGGCTGTTGTCGCTGATTAATAACGACGATGTCGAGGCCATCATCCCTGCACTTGACCCTACCAGCAACATTGGCGAGGGATTGCATACGCTGGCCAGCACGGTGGGCGTCTCCCCTTCAGATATTGATAAGATGATTGCATGGCAAACGCACATCAATCCGCATTCCAATCCGCGTTACTGGGTCGTTTTCCAGATAAAAAAACATTCAAAATACAAAAGGATGCATATTTTTGATCGGGTAGATCATCGCGTTCAAAGTATTCATGCTGTCCACGGGACTGGCAGCGACGTGGACAACGATGGCATGGCCACTGACTTTTCCAATGTTCCGGAATCGCATAAGAGTTCACTGGGGCTGGATATCACGCTGGGCACCTACACGATGGCGCAGCATGGCAGAGCGTTACGCCTGGATGGGCTTGAAGAAAGCAACAACAATGCGCTGAAGCGAGGGGTGGTGTTTCACGGCGTTGAATATGCGGGCGACGAGTATGTGCAGAAGTTTGGTCGCTGCGGGCGCTCACATGGCTGCCCGGCAGTTGAATATTCCGTGGTGCAGAACCTGATTGATAAGATTAAAGGCGGCTCACTCTTTTTGATCACTCCTGATGTGTAAAAGCCCCTGACATACCTGCTGTCACTGTCGCCAGTGGGTATGTTTTTGACCTGACGTCGCGCCCGATTTAGCGAGTGCGAACCTCCACGACCGGCGTACTTTTCAATACCGGCGTCGGGCTGTCCGACAGCGCCGCCATTCCCAGCGCCGAGGCTATCCCGCTCGCGATGGTCTCATCGGTAAAGGGCACCTTCCCATTCTCCTGATGAATAATGGCCTTACTCAGCGCGGTTAATACCGCGGGCGAGGCCACGTCCAGCCGGGTGGTCGGTGAGACGCCAAGGGCCTGACTGACGTTCTGAATGTACGCGGTGGTATTGTTATTGTCCTGCGGCGGTGCCCAGCGGTTAATAATTTTACTGATGGTATCCAGCCCGCGACGCTGGTAGGCGAGCAGGTTGACGCCCAGGGCGCGGATCCCGTGCTCCGGAGACGCAAAGGTGGCGAACCGGCCGTCGGTACCGTTCTGTCCCTGCCAGGTAAAGGCCCAGCTGGCCTCCAGATTACCAGGGTTGTTATTGCGGATCCCACGGATGCCTCCGAGTGGCGACCACGCGGGCCCGGTGCGGCTGTTCCGGTACTGAGGTAAGCGGTTCATCAGCGCGAGCTGATTTTCACGCCAGCCCTGCTGGCTGGCGTACTGCCCCAGCTGTTCAAAGGAGGCGGGCGTGGCGGCAAGGGATGCCTGGCGGCGATCCGCTGGTTGCGATGAGCGTGCCACTGGCTGGGCGACGATCGGCTGCGAAGCGTTGGTGACCTGCTGAAAGGAGGCGGGTACGCTGGTCTGGGTCATCCCGGTAGAGGAGCTCTGCGCCGATAGCGAAGCCACCTGCTGCGGGCTGCTAATCTGCTGCTGTTCATAGTAATGCGCAATACCGGACATCATTCCCTCTTCATACTCACCCGCCATCCGCGCGGGCGCTGCCGACGCGTTTGCCGGTATTATACAGATGCCGGTCTGGGTAGCGAGCGTCAGACAAATCTTAGTGAGAAAGGGCTCAAGTCTCAGGCCGATACCCGGTGCAAAATCGCAGCCTGGGGCATACACTATCGCCAGAAAAATCCACACAGACTACAGGGACGGAGGAGTATGGCTGAAGTAACGCCTTTTCAGGTTCTTATCGTGGACGATCATCCCCTGATGCGCAGAGGCATTCGCCAGCTGCTGGCGCTGAACAGCGACTTTCAGGTGGTAGCCGAGGCGGGCGATGGGGAGAGCGCCGTCGATCTGGCGAGCCGTCTTGAGCCGGATGTGATCCTGCTGGACCTCAATATGAAAGGCATGAGCGGGCTCGATACTCTGAATGCGCTGCGTCGGCACGACGTGACCGCGCAGATCATCATCCTGACCGCCTCGGATTCCACCAGCGATATCGCCACCCTGATCAATGCCGGTGCCGACGGGTATCTGCTGAAAGACAGCGATCCGGAAGTGTTGCTGGAGGACATCCTGCGCGGGGCAAAGGGCGGGAAAACCTTCAGCAAGCACGTCAGCGACTACCTGCGGGAGCGGGATACCTCCGGCGTGAGCGCCGATCCGTTAAGCACCCTGACCGAGCGCGAGCTGGACGTGCTCCACGAGCTGGCGCAGGGGCTGTCGAATAAACAGATCGCCGCAGCGCTCAATATAGCCGAGCAGACGGTGAAAGTGCATATTCGCAACCTGCTGCGCAAGCTAAACCTGCGCTCGCGGGTGGCGGCCACCATTCTCTTCCTGCAGACGCGCGGCCTGTAAGCGGCCGGATCGCTATTTCCCCTGCGCCCTCGCCTGCTGGATACTGCGCTCAATCACCGCCCGGCGGGTATCGCTGGCAGGAAGCAGCTTCAGCATCTTCTCCCAGGCCGCAATCGCCTCACTGAAGCGCTGCTGCTCAAAGGCATTGAAGGCATACATGCTCAGGACGCGTACGTTGGCACCATCGCTTTTCACCAGCTGGCGCAGCAGCTCCCCGCCCAGACGGTTATCATCCGCATCGGTCGAGCGCGTCAGGGCTTCGGCGTAGCCTAAGGCGGCATCGCTGTTATCAGGCGCGCGTCGGTAGGCGTTGGCGTACGCCTCGGTGGCCGTGCGGGCATTGCCCAGCGCCATCCCGATCCGGCCCAGCATGATCCAGCCTTCAATGTTTCCGGCATCATTTTGCAAACGGGTGCGCAGCCCGAGCGCCAGACGCGCCAGCTCCTCTTCATTCAGCGGCTGCGCCTGCGGATTTAATGCCCGCTCCAGCAGGACCGGCGTCTGGGCCGTCGCCTGCTGCCAGACCTTCACCTGCGCATAGTGCCCGGTCTGCCAGTAGCTCCCCGCCCCTACTGCCAGCGCGATCGCTACTCCGGGCGCATAAAGCCCTATGCCCGCGCGTTTGCCCGCCGGCACGGCGCTGTCGACCACGTTCTCCTGCGTCAGCCGCACCCGACGACGGGAGCGGGCATAGATCACCCAGCTCCCGGTGCCGATGGCGGCCAGCGGCAGGAGCCACAGCAGGATAGTCAGCGGGGTTAAAGGTGGATCGTAGGTGACGAAACTGCCGTAGCGCGCCACCATATACTCCACGATCTCTTGATTGCTTTTCCCCTCCTGCATCAAGGCGTAGACCTTGTGACGCAGGTCGACGGCAATCATGGCGTTAGAATCCGCAATGCTGTTGTTCTGGCATTTCGGGCAGCGCAGCTGCTCCGTCAGCTGGCGGAACTGCTGCTCCTGGACTTCATCCTTAAAGGGCATCACGTCAATGGTGGCCAGCGCCGACCCGGCAATCGCCAGCATCAGCATGGCCAGTAAAAATCTCATCGTGCGGCCTCCTTGCTGTAGCGATCCCACAGCGGTTTGATCTCGCTCTGCCAGACCTGGGCAGTCAGCGCCCCCGCATGGCGATAGCGAACGATCCCTTTCCCGTCGATCAGGAAGGTTTCCGGCGCGCCGTAGACCCCCAGATCCAGCCCCAGCATGCCGTCGCCATCAAACAGGCTCAGCGCGTACGGGTTGCCGAGTTCGTTCAGCCAGGCCGTGGCTTTCTGGCGGTCGTCTTTGTAGTTCATGCCCACCACGCGGATCCCCTGCGCGGAGAGCTGGTTCAGGTACTGATGCTCGGCCCGACAGGTCGGGCACCAGGTCGCCCAGACGTTGAGCAGCACCGGTTTGCCCTGGGTCAGCACGTCGGCCTGATAATGTTGGCCAGGGTTATCCAGCGACTCCAGACGGAAGCCAGGCACCGGTTTGCCGATCAGGGCCGACTCCAGCGTTGTCGGATCGTCGCCCCCGGCGTTGCGCGCCAGCTGCCACAGCAGGGCCGCCGCGATCAGCAGGAAAATAACGAATGGCACTAACAGGATGTTGCGCTTCATACGGCCTCCGATGCCTTGTTTTGCCTGCGGTAGCGCGGATCGCCCAGGCACAGCAGCCCGCCCAGTGCCATCAGTAATCCCCCGGCCCAGATCCAGCGGACAAAGGGTTTGTAATAGAGACGCACGGCCCAGGCGCCGTTATCCAGCTCCTCCCCGAGGGCGGCATACAGGTCGCGGGTGATGCCGCCATCAATCGCCGCTTCGGTCATCATCGAGCGGGCGCTGTTGTAGAAGCGTTTTTCCGCCTGCAGAACTGCTTCGGTTTTACCGTTGCGCGTCACGCCAATCGTCGCCACGCCGCCCCGGTAGTTTGGCCCGGTGATATCCTTAACGTCGCGGAAAGTGAAGCGATAGTCGTGAATTTCAACGCTATCCCCCGCCTGCATGCGCACGTCGCGCTCGACGCTGTAGTTCTGGCTGAAGGCGATCCCGACGATAGTCACCGCCAGCCCGAGGTGCCCGGCGACCATCCCGCCGTAGCTGAGGGTCATCTTCGCCCCATGGGAGACGCGCAGCGCCACTTCGGCCAGCGCCAGCACAAAGATCCAGCCCGCCATCGCCAGCCCGACCACCGTCATGGCGATAATCTTGCTTTCGAACAGCCACGGCAGCAGCAGGGAGAGCGCAAGAGTGCTGATCAGGGCGATGGCCAGCAGACCCCGGAGCTTACGCGGCCTGTCGCGGCCCCAGCGCACCAGCGGGCCGATCCCCACCAGCAGCGCAAAAGGTGCCATCAGCCAGCTGAACATCGTATTGAAGAATGGCTCGCCAATCGAAATGCTGCCCAGCCCCAGCTGCTTATGCACCAGCGGCAGCAGGGTGCCCAGCAGCACCACCAGCATGGCGGTGAGCAGCAGGACGTTGTTGCCGAGCAGCAGCGACTCGCGGGACCAGAGGGCATTGTTCACCCGGGAACGCACCTTATGCCCGCGGGTGGCAAACAGCAGCAGCGAGCCGCCGATCACCAGCACCATAAAGGCGAGGATAAACATCCCGCGCGCCGGATCGGAGGCGAAGGCATGCACCGAGACCAGCACCCCGGAGCGCACGAGGAAGGTGCCCAGCAAGCACAGGGAAAAGGCGCAGATGGAGAGCAGCAGCGACCAGGCTTTAAAGCTGGCGCGCTGCTCTGAGACCGACAGAGAGTGCATCAGGGCGGTGCCCACCAGCCACGGCATAAACGAGGCGTTCTCGACCGGATCCCAGAACCACCAGCCGCCCCAGCCTAATTCGTAATAGGCCCACGCCGACCCCAGCACGATCCCCAGGGTCAGGCAGACCCATGCAGCCAGCGTCCAGGGGCGGGCAAAGCGGGCGAAAGTGCTGTCCATTCGTCCGCTCAGCAGCGCGGCGATGGCAAAAGCAAAGGCCACCGAGAAGCCGACGTAGCCCATATAGAGCAGCGGCGGATGCAGGATGAGGCTCGGATCCTGCAGGAGCGGATTCAGGTCGCGCCCCTCAATCGGGAAGTCCGGCAGGGTGCGGGCGAAGGGATTGGAGGTAAAGAGGATAAACAGCAGGAAGCCGACGCTGACCATCCCCATCACCGCCAGCACGCGCGCCACGATGTCTGGCGGCATCTGCTGGCTGCACAGCGCCACGGCAAAGGTCCAGCCACTCATGAGCAGCACCCACAGCAGCAAAGAGCCTTCGTGAGCGCCCCAGGTGGCCGCCACGCGATACCAGACCGGCAGCTGGGTATTAGAGTTGCTGGCGACATAGGTCACCGAGAAATCATTCACCACGAAGGCGTGGATCAGCACCATAAACGCGCCCATCACCAGCATAAACAGCAGCCAGGCAAACAGCCTGGCCGAGGCCATCATCCGTTGGTCGCCCCGGGCCACGCCCCATAGCGGGTAGAGAGAGAGCAGAAGCGCCACGCCCAGGGCCAGGCACAGCAGGGCGTTACCAAGTTCAGGCATCATGATGCGTTATCCCTGTAGACGCTCGCCGGACGGCGGTGATTCTCTTCCATCGCCTTTTTCACTTCCGGCGGGGTGTAGTTTTCATCATGTTTGGCCAGCACCTCTTTGGCCTGGACATGATTGCCCGCGCCCAGCACGCCTTGCACCACCACGCCCTGCCCTTCGCGGAACAGATCCGGCAGGATACCTTCATAGCTGACATCCACCTCCCCTTCGGCGTCGTAGATGCTGAAGTTGACCTTCAGGGAGTCGGGGTCGCGCTTCACGCTGCCGGGCAGCACCATCCCGCCCACGCGCAGGCGCTGGCCCACCTCGGGCAGCTGCTGCGTTTCGCGTTTGCCGTAGAGGATCTCGCCCGGGGTATAGAACAGGTCGATGCTGGAGCGCAGGGCATAAAGCACCAGGGTGATGGTCAGGGCCAGCCCCGCCAGCACGGCGCAGGCGACCCACAAACGGTTTTTACGCCGGAGATTCATACGGCCTCCCGTGCCTGGGCGGTACGCAGGCGGGTTTCGCGCGCGCGCTGCTGGGCGATACCGCGCAGGATGGCGCGATGCTGCATAACGGTATGCGCCACCAGTACCGCCAGCGGGATAAGGGTCATCGCCACCGCCAACCAGACGTAAAAGGCGTAGCCGCCCATGGCAAGAAAATCACTCCAGGATGCAAATGCGCTGTTCACGGGCGGCCTCCTTTTAACATCAGTTCAGCCACCCACGGGCGACGTTTTTCCATTACCAAAATCAGGTTCCGCATCCGCATCAGGGTCAGCGTGATGAACAGCAGCAGCGTGCCGATAATCGCCAGCCGCAGCGGCATGCGCATGGCCGGATCGATGCTTTGCTGCATATTGGTTGAGCCCTGATGCAGGGTGTTCCACCACTCCACCGAGTAGTGAATGATCGGCAGGTTTACCACGCCGATCAGCACCAGAATTCCGGCGGCGCGCCCGGCCTGGCGGCGATCGTCAAAGGCGTGCCACAGGGCAATCACGCCGACGTAGAGAAACAGCAGCACCAGCTCGGATGTCAGACGCGCGTCCCACACCCACCAGGTGCCCCACATCGGTTTGCCCCACGCCGAGCCGGTCACCAGCGCAATGAAGGTCAATACCGCCCCGACAGGTGCCATCGCCGCCAGCGCCAGGTTGGCCATTTTCAGCTGCCACACCAGGCCGATAAAGGCCGCCACCGCCATCCCGGCGTAGATCCCCATCGACCAGATGGCGGCCGGGACGTGCAGATAGATAATGCGATAGCTCTCCCCCTGCTGATAATCCGCAGGCGCAAAACCAAAGCCCCAGATCCAGCCCGCGGCCAGCACCAGCGTGCTGGCAATCGCCAGCCAGGGAATGAAGTAGCCGCAGATCTGATAGAGCCGCGGCGGGATCGCCAGTTGATGAAGTGTTTTCCACATAATTCAGTTACCAGATTCAGACAAACGAATGATTACCGCGCTACTGCACGCTGATGCGTAGCGCAGCCGCCGTCGCGAACGGGCTTAACGTTGCGCTGCCAGCCAGCAGCGCGCCCAGAATAGCCATGTACCCCTCAACAGGGAGGCGCATGGAAGCCGCATCCATCGCGGCGGTAGCAAAAATCAGTAACGGGATGGTTAACGGCAGCACCAGCACGCTCAGCAGCACCCCGCCGCGCCTGAGCCCTACCGTTAATCCCACCCCCGGCGCGCCGAGGAAGCCCAGCGTCGGCGTGCCCAGCAGCAGCGTCAGGGCCATGATCTTCCAGCCGTAGAGGTCCATGCCGAGCAGGAGCGCAATCACCGGGGAGAGGATCAGCAGCGGCAGTCCGGTCACCATCCAGTGCGCCATCACTTTCGCCAGCACTACCGCCGGGAGCGGCAGGGGCAGCAGCATCAGCTGTTCGAGACTGCCGTCCTGCAGATCGTCACGAAACAGGCGCTCCAGCGCCAGCAGCGAGGCGAGCAGCGCGGCGACCCAGATAATGCCGGGGGCGATGCGCGCCAGCAGCTGCGGCTCCGGGCCAAGGCTCAGGGGAAAAAGGGTGATGACAATCAGGAAAAACCACAGCGGATTAGCGATCTCCGCGCTGTGGCGGAAGGCCACCCGCAGCTCAAGCCGGAAGATGCGCCACATCATGATGCTGCCCTCAGGGCGATACGGCGGATTTTGTCGCTCGCCACGTTCAGCGGCTGGTGGGTGGTCATGATCACCATCCCGCCCTGGGCGGTGTGGTCGGCCATGCGCCGGGTCAGGCGGTCAACGCCATTCACGTCGATGGCGGTAAAGGGTTCGTCGAGGATCCAGAGGGTGGCGTGGGTCAGCCAGAGCCGCGCCAGCGCTACCCGGCGCTGCTGACCGGCGGAGAGCTGATTAACGGGGATGTCTTCGTAGCCGGCGAGCCCGGCCTGCGCCAGGGCTTCCAGGCACCGGGCTGTGTCGCCGTGGTGATGGAAAAAACGCAGGTTCTCCAGCGCCGTCAGCCGGGTTTTGATCCCCGGCTGGTGGCCGATCCACAGTAAATTTTGATGATAGCTGTCGCGCACCCGATGCAGGTGCTCGGCCTGCCAGCAGATCTCCCCGGCATCGGGGCGCGCGACACCGGTGAGCAGTCGCAGCAGGGTGGTTTTGCCCGCGCCGTTGCCCCCGACGATCTGTACCCACTCCCCGGCGTTTACGTCGAAGGAGAGATCGCTGAACAGTATTCTGTCATCCCGCTCGCAGAGCAGTCCTTTGGCTTCAAGTCGGTCCACGCATCAACATCCTGTTAAAAGCCTGGTTTGACGTCACGCATATCCGGGAGCTTGTGCGCAATCCCTTTATGGCAGTCAATGCAGGTTTGTCCGTCCTTCACCGCCTGGTCGTGCATTTTCGCCGCGACCCCTTTCTGGGCGGTGAGATCCATAAACTCGAAGTTGTGGCAGTTGCGACACTCCTGGGAGTTGTTTTCTTTCATCCGCCGCCACTCGTTTTGCGCCATGGTCAGACGGTGCGCTTCAAATTTCTGCGGCGTATCGATCAGACCAAAGGCTTTGGCGTACAGCTCTTTGCTGGCCTGGATCTTACGGATCATCTTCGGCACAAACTCGTGCGGCACGTGGCAGTCAGGACAGGTGGCGCGCACCCCGCTGCGGTTGTTGTAGTGCACGGACTCCATGTATTCCTGGTAGACCGTATTACGCATTTCGTGGCAGCCGATGCAGAACTCTTCGGTGTTGGCCTTTTCCATCCCGGTATTGAAACCGCCCCAGAAAATAATGCCGCCGACAAAACCGATTAACAGCAGCGTGCCCAGCGCCAGCCGGCTGGGGCGACGCCACCAGTGCCAGAGGCGCTTAATCCGGCCAGGTTTACGGGTAGACTTTTCCATCATGACCTCTTATTTTCCGTAACCTTTCGAGGGAGTGAAGGTGTTCTCCACAATCGGTGCGGTGTCAGACTGCGGCACGTGGCACTGCAGACAGAAGTAGCGACGCGGCGCGACCTCGGCCCCGACGTTGCCGTTGCTGTCCATAAAGTGGGTCGGGCTAATGCGCGGCGCGCCGGTGGTGCGATAGCTCTCCACGCCGTGGCACTGCAGGCAGCGGTTGGTGTTGGTGGTGACCTGATAGCCGTCCACGCTGTGCGGGATCATCGGCGGCTGGTTAACATAGTTCAGCGGCATCCGGCCCTGCTCTTTCTGGATGCGGATCGCCCCTTCCTGGGTGCCGGAGACTTCCGGCGACTGGCTGAGATCCACGCCATTTGCGGCCCACACCGCGCCGCTCACCACCAGGGCAAGCCCGGCTATCCATTGACATAGCGCCTTCTTCAGGTCATGGCTTTTCATTGTTTCGCTCCCGAACTCCATCGCGTAGTTAGTGTTAAAACATCCTCAGAACAGACATCGACACAGCGACCGCAGGCCATGCAGTCGCGGCTGGTTACCTGCTCCGGGCTTTGCTCATCCAGCACCGGGGCACGCAGCACATGCGGTTCCGGGCAAACATGAAAACAGTCCATACAGCGGTTGCAGCGGTGGCGATCGTGCGCGGCCACCGTTAACACGCCTTTGCTTCCCAGCACGCCGTACAGGGCACCTGTCGGACAGAGATGCCCGCACCAGCCGTGTTCGACGACCAGTAAATCAAATAAAAACAGGGCGATAATCAGCAGCGCGCCGCTGCCGAATCCCATCACCAGGCTGCGCCCCATCAGCGAAACCGGGTTGATCCACTCCCACAGCAGCGTGCCGGTCAGCGCAGAACCTACCAGCACCATTCCCAGCAGGACGTACCGGGTATGGCGCGGGATCGCCGCCGACTGATTCAGGTCAAACCTTCGGCGCAGGCGGCTGGCAAGATCCGTTACCGGGTTCAGCGGGCAGACCCAGCCGCAGAACAACCGCTTCCCGGCCAGGGCGTACAGCAGGGTGATAATCACCGCTCCGGTCAGCGCCAGCGCGGCGGGCAGATGGCCGCTGGCGAGGCTTTGCAGGGCCATCAGCGGATCGGTCAGCGGTACACTGCCCAGCAGCAGGCTGCTGCTGTAGTTGCCGTGCAGGATCCACACCCCCAGCCAGGGCCCGCTGAGGAACATCCCCAGAATGGCAAACTGGCTGAGGCGGCGCAGAACCAGCCAGCGGTGGCTGCGCCACCAGCCTTTTTTGATCTGCGCTTCACGCCCGGCATCGCGCTTACGGTTTGCCATCGTTGCCCTCCAGCCAGCCGAAGCGGTAGTGATGACCCAGCTCCCCTTTCGCCAGCGACAGCGGCAGAACCTTGATCGCCGGTTGCTCCAGGACGCAGACCTTCTCGCATTTACCACAGCCGGTGCAGGCGTTGCTGTGCACGGTGGGCAGAAAGCGCGCGTGCTTGCCGGTGCGCTGATTGCGATCCAGCTCGAGGGTGATGGCCTCATCGATCTTCGGGCAGTCGCGGTAGCACACGTCACAGCGCAACCCCTGGAAGTTAAGGCAGTTCTCCTGATCCAGCAGCACCGCCAGCCCCATGCGGGCATCGTCAATATGGGCAATGCTGCGATCCAGCGCGCCGCTCGGGCAGACCCGGGCGCAGGGAATGTCCTCGCACATTTCGCAGGGGATATCGCGGGCGACAAAATACGGCGTCCCGGCAGACAGCCCGGAGGCCAGCGTCGCCAGCTTGAGGGTATCGTAGGGACAGGCCTGCACGCATTGGCCGCAGCGCACGCAGGCCCGGGCAAAAGCCTCTTCACTCAACGCCCCGGGCGGGCGCAGCCGCACGCCGGTGGCACGGGCGGTGTGCTGTTGTAATCCCAGCGCGACGCCCACGGCGGCCAGCCCGCCCGCAGTGCGCATCACATCGCGCAGAAAGCGGCGGCGGCCGTTACGGGGTGTCGCTGAGCGGGACATCGCAATTACACCTTCGCCAGCTTAACGGCGCACTTCTTGAAATCCGTCTCTTTGGAGAGCGGATCCGTCGCGTCGAGGGTCAGGTTATTGACCATCTGCGCGGCGTCGAAGAACGGCATATAGACCAGCCCCTGCGGCGGACGGTTACGGCCCCGGGTTTCGACAATCGAAATCACTTCGCCCCGGCGGGAGATCACCTTCACCTTTTCACCACGACGCAGATCGCGCGCTTTGGCGTCCAGCGGGTGGATAAACAGCACCGCCTCCGGGAAGGCGCGGTGCAACTCGGGCACGCGGCGCGTCATGCTGCCGGTGTGCCAGTGCTCCAGCACGCGGCCGGTGGAGAGCCACAGGTCGAACTCGGCGTCCGGCGCTTCGGCGGCCGGTTCGAACGGCAGGGCGAAAATCACCGCTTTGCCATCCGGCTTGCCGTAGAACTTATAGCCCTCGCCTGCTTTGACGTACGGGTCATGGCCTTCGCTGTAGCGCCACTGGGTCTCTTTCCCGTCCACTACCGGCCAGCGCAATCCGCGCGCCTTGTGGTAATCGTCGAACGGGGCCAGATCGTGACCGTGGCCGCGACCAAACCAGGCATACTCTTCGAACAGCCCTTTTTGCAGATAGAAGCCCAGCTCGCGGGATTCGTCATTGAGCTGTTCTGCCGGGATCTCACTTAACGGGAACTTGCTGACCGCAGGGGTGGCGAACAGCACGTCGTACAGCGTTTTACCGCGCAACTCCGGCTTCTGCGCCAGTAGCTCTTCCGGCCACACCTCGTCGGTTTTAAAGCGGCGGGCAAACTCCACCAGCTGCCAGAGGTCCGATTTGGCCTCGCCCGGGGCTTTAACCTGCTGACGCCAGAACTGGGTGCGGCGTTCCGCGTTGCCGTAGGCCCCCTCTTTCTCCACCCACATCGCGGTAGGCAGGATCAGGTCGGCCGCCAGGGCGCTCACGGTCGGGTACGGGTCGGAGACGATGATAAAGTTACGCGGATCGCGCCAGCCCGGCATGCGCTCTTCGTTAATGTTCGGCCCGGCCTGCATGTTGTTGGTGCACATCGTCCAGTAGACGTTCAGCTTGCCGTCCTTCAGGGCGCGGTCCTGCGCTACGGCGTGCAGACCGACTTTCGCCGGAATGGTCCCGGCGGGGAGTTGCCACTGCTGCTCGCAGATCGCGCGGTGCTTGTCGTTGGTGACGACCATGTCCGCCGGCAGACGGTGGGCGAAGGTGCCCACTTCACGGGCGGTGCCGCAGGCGGAAGGCTGGCCGGTCAGGGAGAACGGGCCGCAGCCCGGCTGAGCGATTTTGCCCGTCAGCAGGTGGATGTTGTAAACCAGGTTATTGGCCCACACGCCGCGGGTATGCTGGTTAAAGCCCATCGTCCAGTAGGAGATCACCTTCTTGTTCGGATCGGCATAGAGTTTCGCCAGCGCCTCCAGCTGATCTTTCGGCACCCCGGTCATCTGTGCCGTTTTATCCAGCGTGTACTCCGCCACGAAGGCTTTGTACTCCTCAAAGCTCATCGGCTCGGAGGCATCAGACCCCGGATTTTTCGCCGCTTTTTCCAGCGGATGGGTTGGACGCAGGCCGTAGCCGATATCCGTGACCCCTTTGCGCAGGTTGACGTGCTTGCTGAAGAAGTCCTGATCGATCGCGTCGTTTTGAATGATGTAGTTGGCGATGTAGTTGAGGATCACCAGGTCGGTTTGCGGGGTGAAGATCATGCCGTTGTCCGCCAGCTCAAAGCTGCGATGCTGGAAGGTGGAGAGCACGGCGACGGTGACGTTGGGATCGGACAGGCGACGGTTGGTGATGCGCGACCACAGGATCGGGTGCATCTCCGCCATATTCGCTCCCCACAGGACGAAGGCGTCGGTCTGCTCGATATCGTCGTAGCAGCCCATCGGCTCATCCATACCAAAGGTACGCATAAAGCCCACCACCGCCGACGCCATGCAGTGACGCGCGTTCGGGTCGATGTTGTTGGAGCGGAAACCGGCTTTGAACAGCTTGGCGGCGGCATAGCCTTCCCAGACGGTCCACTGGCCGGAACCGAACATGCCGATGGACTCCGGGCCCTTCTCTTTCAGCGCGGTTTTGAACTTCTCTTCCATGACGTCGAAGGCTTGTTCCCAGCTGATGGAGGTAAACTCACCCTCTTTGTGGTACTGACCGTCCTTCATACGCAGCAGCGGCTGGGTTAAGCGATCCTTTCCGTACATGATTTTGGGCAGGAAGTAGCCCTTAATGCAGTTCAGGCCGCGGTTAACCGGTGCTTCAGGATCGCCCTGACAGGCCACAATCCGCCCCTGCTGAGTGCCCACCAGCACGCCACAGCCGGTACCGCAAAAACGGCACGGCGCTTTATCCCACTTGATGGCTTCCTGCTGGCCGACCACCGCCCGGGCCACGCCCGGCACGCTTAGCCCGGCCGCCGCCGCAGCGGCCGCAACGGCGTTAGCTTTCATAAAGCTACGACGACTGAGTTTCATGGTGTTTCCTCACCTTGCTCATCCTGCTGGTGATAAACCAGCGACACCGCCAGTACGTCCGTAACGTTGCGTACCGACTCAATTGTTTGCATCAGCGTGTCGTGTTGTTCCGCCTCGACCACCACGATCATCTGACCGCTCTCCCGGTCGCTGAGGGCGACCTCACAGCCCGCCAGCTCAGTCAGCCGGGCGCTGAGGGTGCTGATGTGTTGAGGTTTGGCCTGAACGATCAGGCTGCAGACTTGCCAGCTCGTGTGCATGGAGATACTCCGCTTTGATGACCGATACCGGGCAGCTGGCGACGCAGGCCCCGCATCCGCTGCAGGCCTCGTTATCGAGCTGCGGCTGATAAATGCCCGACGGCCCGGGGCGAAACGCAATCGCCATGGGTTCGCAGCTGTCCTGACAGCGATGACACTCAACGGACTGATATGCGAGGCAATGCGCCCCGACGGTAAAAATCAGATCCCAGGCCCTGGTGTGGCGCATAAGAAAGAGTGATTCAGGACAGACCTGCGCACAGGCCGCGCAGAAGCTGCATTCGCCCAGCTGGAAATTGACGGTCGGATAACCGCCCGGGCCGCGCTCAAGAATGTGGTTTTCACAGGCCTGGATACAGGCATCGCAGCGGGTGCACCGGGCAAAAAAGCGATCTGCTTCTCCGCTCCAGGGCGGACGGATCCCGCTGCCGGCGCTACGCCATCTGCCTGTCAACATGCCCCGACGGGAGAGATCAACCATGACACCGCCCTTCCATGACGACACTTGCCTGGGTGGCTAAGCGACAAGAAAAACCGCACAGTCTGTGCGTGGTTATTTTTGCGGATAAGATATTTCAGGATGTGTTAGAGGTGCATACCCCAATGGAGGTAAATACAGTAGGTAGATCAACAAAGTAGCGGGTTAGTCGGCTGAACGCAGGCCAGCTCGGGCCGATCCCCTGACAGGGCAGCTTTTTTTACGGATAAACAGGGATGAGGGGGTAACTAAGAAACTTGAAATGGTACGCCCTAAAGGATTCGAACCTTTGACCTACGGCTTAGAAGGCCGTTGCTCTATCCAACTGAGCTAAGGGCGCACGGAGAAGCAGGTACTTCGCTGTGGTGAAACGCGTGGGATTATACGGTCAATGCCGGTTGAGTCAATGCATTTTAGTACAATCCTCTTGTAGTTCATGCCGATGGCTGACAACTGTCCTGCTTAACAGGAAAATCCGCAAAGTGTGACTGACAGCAGCGCGCGCTTCTGACAAAATATGCGCATCCCCCCTTTCACTCCTTACAGATGGAATCTTCTCTCTGATGGCAGCAAAGATTATTGACGGTAAAACGATTGCGCAGCAGGTGCGCTCTGAGGTTGCGGAAAAAGTGGCAGCACGTCGGGCCGCTGGAAAACGCGCTCCCGGGCTGGCTGTTGTGCTAGTCGGCAGTAACCCGGCTTCACAAATTTATGTCGGCAGCAAACGCAAAGCGTGCGAAGAGGTGGGCTTTCTCTCCCGCTCTTACGATCTGCCGGAAACCACCTCCGAAGCAGAGCTGCTTGAGCTGATTGATACCCTGAACGCCGATAAAGAGATCGACGGCATTCTGGTCCAGCTGCCGCTGCCTGCAGGCATCGACAACGTGAAAGTGCTGGAACGTATCGCGCCAGACAAAGACGTTGACGGCTTCCATCCGTACAATGTTGGCCGTCTGTGCCAGCGTGCGCCGCGCCTGCGTCCGTGCACCCCGCGCGGCATCGTCACGCTGCTGGAGCGGTATAATATCGACACCTACGGCCTGAACGCTGTGGTGATTGGCGCATCCAATATCGTTGGCCGTCCGATGAGCATGGAGCTGCTGCTGGCCGGCTGCACCACTACCGTCACCCACCGCTTTACCAAAAATCTGCGCCAGCACGTCGAAAACGCCGACCTGCTGATCGTGGCCGTGGGTAAACCGGGCTTTATTCCGGGCGAGTGGATCAAGGAAGGCGCGATTGTGGTGGACGTGGGGATTAACCGTCTGGAGAGCGGCAAAGTGGTGGGTGATGTGGTGTACGAAGATGCCGCCGCCCGCGCCTCTTACATCACCCCGGTTCCGGGTGGCGTAGGGCCGATGACCGTAGCGACATTGATTCAGAATACTTTGCAGGCATGCGAAGAGTATCACGACGTAGAGGAAGCGTAAGATGGCGACATTTTCATTAGGTAAACACCCGCACGTTGAGCTGTGCGATCTCCTGAAGCTGGAAGGCTGGAGCGAAAGCGGCGCCCAGGCCAAGATCGTCATTGCTGACGGTCTGGTCAAAGTGGATGGCGTGGTGGAAACCCGCAAGCGCTGCAAGATTGTAGCCGGTCAGACCGTCAGTTTTGAAGGTCAGAGCGTGACCGTCACGGCCTGAAACGTCTGATGCCCGGCGGCGCTTCGCTTGCCGGGCCTACACCCCCCTCCTCTCCAATCCCCTACACCCATCGCGGTTAATTATCGATCAACTTCAAATAATCACTATTTCATCTGATGAAAGGTGAAAATTAAGTTGCGCGAATTTCAGCCTTTCATCACGATAAGTAGAACGTTCTACTAAAACGTTCTACTCACTATAACAGCGCTCACAGAGCGCACTCGGGGGAAATCAGAATGGGTCTGATATCAGGTTTTGTTAAATCGCTGTCGAAATTATCGATGATTGGTCGCGCCTTAATGCTGCCGATCTCACTGCTTCCTGCTGCGGGCCTGCTGTTGGCCTTCGGGGATAAATTCCACCTGCCGCTGATGATGAACGCGGGCGGCGTCATTTTTGATAACCTGCCGATGCTGTTTGCTATCGGTTCGGCCGTGGGTCTGGCATCCGAATCCGGGATCGCCGCGCTATCGGCGGCGGTGGCGGTATTTGTCACCAACATTACCATCGGTACCGTGCTCGGCATTACGCCGGAGATGGCCTCTCAGGGCGGGAAGTACGCCATGGTGGTGGGCATCCCGACGCTGCAGATGGGCGTCTTTGGCGGCCTGCTGTGCGGTATTCTCGCCGCCTGGTGCTACAACCGCTTCCACACCATGCAGCTGCCGGAATTCCTCGGCTTCTTCTCCGGGAAGCGTTTTGTCGCCATTGCCACGGCATTCCTGTCGTTCGTGATGGGCCTGCTGCTGCCGTATATCTGGCAACATATCCAGGCCGGAATCGACGCCCTGTCGGTGGTGGTCAACGGCGATAACCAGGCGGCATCGACCTTTATCTTTGGTCTGGTGGAACGTGCGTTGATCCCGCTGGGTCTGCACCACATCTGGTATCCGTCGTTCTGGTACTCGTTCGGGGATTACACCACCCAGGCGGGTCAGGTGATCCACGGCGATCAGACCATCTGGTTCAAAATGCTGGAAGAAGGCACCAAATCCTTCAGCAGCGATACCTACCAGAACGCCGGTAAGTTCATGCAGGGCGAGTTCCCGCTGATGTTGTTCGCGCTGCCTGCTGCCTGTCTGGCGATGTATCACGAAGCGCACACCAAAAACAAAAAGATTGCTGCCGGTATTCTGTTCTCTGCGGCATTGACCTGCTTCCTGACGGGGATCACCGAGCCGGTGGAGTTCACCTTTATCTTCGTGGCGCCGATCCTTTACGTCTTTAACGCCATCATGGCGGGCCTGGCGTATATGACCATGTACCTGATGCATGCGCATATCGCCAAATCCTTCTCAGCGGGCTTTATCGACTACCTGTCGTTTGGCATCCTGCCGTCGTTTAACGGCTACCAGACCAACTTCCTCAACGCCATTATCATCGGTATCCCGATGGCGCTGATCTACTACTTCACCTTCCGCTTCGTGATCCGTCGTTTCGACGTGAAAACGCCGGGCCGTACTGAAGTCACCGCCAATGCGAATGACAAAACGGATAGCGAAATCGCCACCGAAATCATCGGCCTGCTGGGCGGCGCGCAGAACATCGACTCCGTCGGCTCCTGCATCACCCGTCTGCGTCTGGAAGTAGCGAAAAGCGAGATGGTAGATAAAGACGGTCTGAACGGCCTTGGCGCACGCGGCGTGGTCTTCGTCGGCGACTCTGGCATTCAGGTTATTTTCGGCGCCCGGGCGCAGTTTATCGCCCAGACGATGTCCACCATGATCGGTAAATAATAAGCTGCCTGTCCGACACGTCTCCTGTACTCTTACGGGAGACGTGGTTTTATCAGGCATTTCAGGGAGAAGATGTGAAGAAGGTCAGCATCATTGATGTCGCCAGAGAGGCAGGGGTCTCCGTCTCCACCGTCTCGCTGGTCCTGCGTCAGAAAGGAAAGATCTCCGAGGCGACGATCGAAAAAGTTCACGCCGCCATCACCGCCCTGGGTTACGTGCATAACGTGGCCGCCGCCAACCTTCGCGCCAACACCTCTAATTTGATCGGTCTGATCCTGCGTGATTTCAGCGACAGCTTTTCCATCAAGGTGATGGCGAGCATCGTCCAGGAGCTGGAGAAGCAGGGTTTTATGGTTTTTCTCGGCCAGCCACTGAACGACGGTGAGCACCTGGAGCGCTGTCTGCTCTCATTTAAGCAGCAGGGCGTCGCCGGGGTGATCTATCTGGCCTCCAACACCCGCCATGCCACGCTTCCGGCGTTGATCCGCCAGTGTCCACTGCCGCTGGTTGCGGTCTCGCAGTCGCTGCTGGATGAGACCTGCAATCTGGTGATGCGTGACAACCGCCAGGCGGCGCATCTGGCGACCCGCTATCTGATTGAGCGCGGACACCGCAATATTGCCTATATCGGCGGCACGGAAGGGGATTTGATCCGCGAGCAGCGCCTGCTCGGTTTTCGCAGCGCAATGACGCAAAACGGGCTGGTGTTCCGCGAGGAATCTGCCCCCGCCTGCAGCGACGATACCCAGGCGGTGAGTTACGCTACCCGACAGCTGCTGGAGAAGAACAATACTATTACCGCCCTGCTCTGCCACTCCCCGGATGCCATGCTCGGCTCGATCTCTGGTATTCATCATGTCGGGCGCACGGTGGGGAAAGATGTGTTTCTCACCCAGCAGGTGGCGCTGGTGGGGTTTGAGGATATGCTGCACGTCAATCTCACCTCCCCGTCCTTTACCTATGTCTCTTCCGCCAGCGAAGAGACGGGGCGTCAGGCGGCGGGACTGATGATCCGCAAGCTGAAAGAGCCTGAGCTGCAAACCCAGCGCATTACTCTGTCCGGACAGCTGGTCGCCCGGGAATCGGCATAATTCAGATTTACGCCCGGCACTGGGTTCAGCCGTGCTCTGCTATATTTCCATGATTTGCCATGGATAATCGCTATGCCAACCATCATTACCCACGCCGCGGTGCCGATTTGCCTGGGCTTAGGGCTGGGCACCCGGGTTATTCCCCCTCGCCTGCTGTTCGCCGGAATTGTTCTCGCCATGCTGCCGGATGCCGACGTGCTGGCCTTTAAGTTTGGCGTCGCCTACGGCAATATTTTTGGTCATCGCGGCTTTACTCACTCCCTGCTGTTTGCCTTTGTGGTGCCCATACTCTGCGTGTTAATCGGACGACGATGGTTCAGGGCCGGACTGGTGCGCTGCTGGCTGTTTTTAACGGTGTCGCTGCTGTCGCACAGCCTGCTGGACTCGGTGACGACGGGCGGAAAAGGGGTCGGCTGGCTGTGGCCATGGTCGGATGAACGCTTCTTTGCGCCCTGGCAGGTGATTAAAGTTGCGCCCTTTGCGCTGTCGCGCTACATGACGCCGTACGGGCATCAGGTGATTCTGTCGGAACTGCTGTGGGTGTGGCTGCCGGGGATTGTCTTGATGGCGATGTTGTGGTGGAAACGTGCGCGCTGATGCCCTCACCCCGGCCCTCTCCCACAGGGAGAGGGAGAAAAACGGGTAGGCCCGGCAAGCATCGCGCCGCCGGGCGTTACGGACTTACTTACGGCGCCAGGTAGTCCCCTGTGGGCCATCTTCCAGAATGATCCCCATCTCGGTGAGACGGTTACGCGCGGCGTCCGCTGCGGCCCAGTCTTTCGCCTGACGGGCTTCCAGACGGGCTTTGATCAAGGCTTCAATCTCCGCCACTTCGCCGTCATCCGTCTGCGCACCGCTCTGCAGGAACACTTCCGGCTCCTGCTCCAGCAGGCCAAGAACGCCGGCCAGCTTACGCATATGGGCGGCCAGCGCGTTAGCAGCATGTACATCTTCGCCTTTCAGACGGTTCACTTCGCGGGCCATATCAAACAGCGCCGAGTAGGCTTCCGGGGTGTTGAAGTCGTCGTTCATCGCCTCGATAAAGCGGGCTTCGAACGCCTCGCCACCGGCTGCCGCCACGGAAGTGTCGGTGCCGCGCAGCGCGGTGTACAGACGCTCCAGCGCGGAACGCGCCTGCTTGAGGTTCTCTTCGCTGTAGTTCAGCTGGCTACGATAGTGGCCGGACATCAGGAAGTAGCGGATGGTTTCGGCATCGTAATACTTCAGCACGTCGCGCACGGTGAAGAAGTTGCCCAGCGATTTAGACATCTTCTCGCGGTCAATCATCACCATCCCGGAGTGCATCCAGTAGTTCACATACTCGCCGTCGTGGGCGCAGGTGGACTGGGCGATTTCGTTTTCATGGTGCGGGAACATCAGGTCAGAGCCGCCGCCGTGAATATCGAAGTGGTTACCCAGCTGTTTGCAGTTCATGGCCGAGCATTCGATGTGCCAGCCCGGACGGCCCGCGCCCCACGGCGATGGCCAGCTCGGCTCGCCCTCTTTGGACATCTTCCACAGCACGAAGTCCATCGGGTTACGCTTCACGTCAACCACGTCCACACGCGCCCCGGCCTGGAGCTGATCCAGGTCCTGACGGGAGAGCTGGCCGTAGTGCGGATCGGTCGGCACGTCGAACATCACGTCGCCGTTGTCCGCCACGTAGGCGTGACCTTTGGCAATCAGTTGCTCGGTGATCTCAATGATCTCAGGGATATGGTGCGTCGCACGCGGCTCGAGGTCCGGGCGCAGGATATTCAGCGCGTCAAAATCCTTGTGCATTTCAGCGATCATGCGATCGACTAACGCAACGAAGTTTTCGTCATTCTCGTTAGCGCGCTTGATAATTTTGTCGTCGATATCGGTGATATTGCGTACATACTTAAGCTTGTACCCGAGGAAACGCAGATAGCGTGACACCACGTCAAACGCGACAAAGGTACGGCCATGGCCGATATGACAGAGATCGTAAACGGTAATACCACACACGTACATGCCGACTTCCCCGGCATGAATAGGTTTGAATTCCTCTTTTTGGCGCGTCAGTGTGTTGAAGATTTTTAACATCGAAGATTCCATGTGAGACGTGTGTGGGTGAAAACGGCGTATTCTACCTGTAATTCAAACCTGAAGCAGCACACAATGCAAGGTGATCGCGCCGTGAGGTTATGCTATAACAAGCGCTTATTGTGGCCCCCCACGGGGTCGAAGCACCACTATAACGGAACAGGATGCAAAAATGGTTACTTTCCACACTAATCATGGCGATATCGTAATCAAAACCTTTGATGACAAAGCGCCTGAAACAGTTAAAAACTTCCTGGACTACTGCCGCGAAGGTTTCTACAACAACACCATTTTCCACCGTGTGATCAACGGCTTTATGATCCAGGGCGGCGGTTTTGAACCTGGTATGAACCAGAAAGAGACCAAAGAAGCGATCAAAAACGAAGCGAACAACGGTCTGAAAAACACCCGCGGTACCCTGGCAATGGCCCGTACTCAGGCGCCACACTCTGCCACCGCACAGTTCTTCATCAACGTGGCTGATAACGACTTCCTGAACTTCTCCGGCGAAAGCCTGCAAGGTTGGGGCTACTGCGTGTTCGCAGAAGTGGTTGAGGGTATGGACGTCGTTGACAAGATCAAAGCCGTTTCTACTGGCCGCAGCGGTATGCACCAGGACGTTCCAAAAGAAGACGTCATCATCACAAGCGTGACCGTCAGCGAATAATACGTGGCGACACTCTTTATTGCAGATCTGCATCTGCAAACAGAAGAACCGGCGATCACCGCCGGTTTTCTGCGTTTTTTACAGGGTGAAGCCCGGCACGCCGATGCGCTTTACATCCTGGGGGATCTGTTCGAAGCCTGGATTGGCGACGACGATCCCAACCCGCTGCACCGCGAGATAGCGAGTGCGCTTAAAGCGCTGGTTGACTCCGGCGTGCCCTGCTTCTTTATCCACGGCAACCGCGACTTTCTGCTCGGCAAGCGCTACGCCCGCGACTGCGGCATGAACCTGCTGGCGGAAGAGACCGTTCTCGACCTGTACGGCCGCCGCATCCTGATTATGCATGGCGACACGCTCTGCACCGACGATACCGGCTATCTGGCGTTTCGCGCCAAAGTGCACACTCCCTGGATCCAGACCCTGTTTCTCGCCCTACCGCTGTTTATCCGCAGCCGCATTGCGGCGAAGATGCGCGCCGGCAGCAAAGCCGCCAACAGCAGCAAATCGATGACCATCATGGACGTCAATCCGCAGGCCGTCGTCAGCGTGATGGAAAAACATCAGGTGCAGTGGCTGATCCACGGCCATACCCATCGTCCGCACGTGCACGATCTGACCGTCAACGGCGAGACCGCCCACCGCGTGGTGTTGGGGGCCTGGCATAGCGAAGGCTCGATGATCAAGGTCACGCCCGAAGGCGTGGAGCTGATCGCTTTTCCGTTCTGAACCCCGCCAGAAATTCATTCAGTTTTTTTGAACTCTTTCCGCAAATAGTTTTGATTTTAATCACACTTCGGTCGGCCTATGATTACTCACATCAGGGCAACAACGCCCTACGCCAAACAAAACAGCTTAAGGAATACGACCATGAAATCCATCAAAACTTTCGTTGCAGTTGCCGCTCTTTCTCTGATCTCTTTCGGTTCTTTTGCTCAGAGCGTTAGCGCCACCGCCTCTACCCTGGACCGTGCCGAAGCCAAAATTGCCGCTCAGGCCGCTAAAGAAGGTGCCGCTTACAAAATCACCAGCGCTCAGTTCGACAACCGCGTGCACATGACCGCTGAACTGACTAAATAATTTTACTGATTGCCGTGCCGCCAGATAACAAACCCGCGACAGCGACAATACGATGAAGAAGGAAAAGAGAATGAAAAACATCAGCATCGTCAGCGCCCTGCTGCTGGCCGCAACACTGTCTTCTGGCGCAATGGCTGCAGCGCATCACGTCTCCACCCCGGAGGCGGGCTCGAATATCGACACGGCCCTGCATCAGAATCATATTGATGTGAACCATGCCTTCGACAAAGAGAACCTGACCGCAGGCAATCTCCTGTAAACAGGTTCAAGCATCCTGTAAAAGACCGCCGAAAGGCGGTCTTTTTCGTTGCAGCAGCAGGCAGCCTTTGGCAGAAGTTTTAGCCGCGCAACCGTTTTCCTTGCCTGTAGATCGTGCTATTCTCTGTCACCTCAAAAGCCGAGAGTTGTGCACCACAGGAGTTTTAAGACGCATGTCTTCCAGCAATAATCCGGCGCGTGTCGCCATCGTGATGGGGTCCAAAAGCGACTGGGCTACCATGCAGTTCGCCGCCGAAATCTTTGACATCCTGAATGTTCCTCACCACGTTGAAGTGGTCTCCGCACACCGCACCCCCGATAAACTGTTCAGCTTCGCCGAAGGCGCGGAAGAGAACGGCTATCAGGTGATTATTGCCGGTGCCGGCGGGGCCGCGCATCTGCCCGGCATGATTGCCGCCAAAACCCTGGTGCCGGTGCTCGGCGTCCCGGTACAAAGCGCAGCCCTGAGCGGCGTCGACAGCCTCTACTCCATCGTGCAGATGCCGCGCGGCATTCCGGTGGGGACGCTGGCGATCGGTAAAGCGGGTGCTGCTAACGCCGCCCTGCTGGCCGCACAGATCCTCGCAACGCACGATAAAGAACTGCATCAGCGCCTGGTCGCGTGGCGTACCGCCCAGACCGACGAGGTGCTGGAGAACCCGGACCCGCGAGGTGCGGCATGAAACAGGTTTGCGTCCTCGGTAACGGTCAATTAGGCCGTATGCTGCGTCAGGCCGGTAAACCGCTGGGTATCGCCGTCTGGCCGGTCGGGCTGGACGACGAACCGGAAGCCGTGCCCTTTCAGCAGAGCGTGATCACCGCAGAGATTGAGCGCTGGCCGGAAACTGCCCTCACCCGCGAGCTGGCGCGTCATAACGCCTTCGTTAACCGTGACGTCTTCCCGATCATTGCCGACCGTCTGACGCAAAAGCAGCTGTTCGACGATCTGCACCTTGCCACTGCCCCGTGGCAACTGCTGACGGAGAAAGGCCAGTGGTCCGGCGTGTTTGCCACCCTGGGCGAGCTGGCGATCGTCAAGCGCCGCGTCGGCGGCTACGACGGACGCGGCCAGTGGCGTCTGCGCGCCGGTGAAACCGACCAGCTGCCGGACGAGTGCTACGGCGAGTGCATCGTTGAGCAGGGCATTAACTTCAGCGGCGAAGTGTCGCTGGTGGGTGCCCGCGCCCACGACGGCAGCACCGTCTTCTATCCCCTGACCCACAACCTGCATCAGGACGGCATTCTGCGCACCAGCGTGGTCTTCCCGCAGGCCAATGCCGCCCAGCAGGCGCAGGCGGAAAGCATGCTTTCGGCCATTATGCAGGAGCTGGGCTACGTCGGCGTGATGGCGATGGAGTGCTTCGTCACCCCGAACGGCCTGCTGATCAACGAGCTGGCCCCGCGCGTACACAACAGCGGCCACTGGACGCAAAACGGTGCTTCCATCAGCCAGTTTGAGCTGCACCTGCGCGCTATTACCGGATTACCGCTGCCGCAGCCGGTGGTCAACAGCCCGTCGGTGATGATCAACCTGATCGGCACCGATCTGAACTACGACTGGCTGAAACTGCCGCTGGTGCATCTGCACTGGTATGACAAAGAGGTTCGTCCGGGGCGAAAGGTCGGTCACCTGAACCTGAACGACAGCGATATCCCCCGCCTGAGCGCCACGCTCGAAGCCATCGTGCCCCTGCTGCCGCCGGAATACGCCAGCGGTATCGCCTGGGCGCAGGCAACGCTGAGCTAAGTCACACCGCCGGGGAGTTGACCTTCCCCTTCCCCGGCGTAAAATCCTGCCCATCGCTGTTTTGAGGGATCCTTATGAACGATGGGACGGACTACCGCGCCATACTTGCCGCCGACACGCCAATAATCGACGTGCGCGCCCCCGTGGAATTTGCCCAGGGCGCCATGCCTGCGGCGATCAACCTGCCATTAATGAATGACGACGAACGCGCCGCAGTAGGCACCTGCTATAAACGCCAGGGGCCGGAGGCCGCGCTCGCGCTCGGCCACCGTCTGGTGAGCGGCGAGACGCGCGACCAGCGCATGGAGGCCTGGCGCACCGCCTGCCTCGCGCAACCCCAGGGGTATCTCTGCTGCGCCCGGGGCGGGCAGCGCTCGCATATCGTGCAGACGTGGCTGAAAGAGGCCGACGTCGAGTACCCACTGATCCGCGGCGGCTATAAGGCGCTGCGCCAGGCCGCGATGCAGGCCACCGCTGAGCAGGTGCAAAAGCCGGCCGTGCTGATTGGCGGCTGTACCGGCAGCGGCAAAACGCTGCTGGTGAAGGCCCGTCCGGACGGGATCGATCTTGAAGGGCTGGCGCACCATCGCGGCTCGTCGTTTGGCCGCACGCTGACGCCGCAGCTTTCGCAGGCCAGCTTTGAAAATCATCTCGCGGTGGAACTGCTGAAAAAGGACGCCGCGCGCTGGGTGCTGGAAGACGAGGGGCGAATGATTGGCTCCAACCATCTGCCGGAGTGCCTGCGTGACCGTATGGTGCAGTCGCCGATTGCGGTGGTTGAGGATCCTTTTGAGGTGCGCCTGGAGCGTCTGCGGGACGAGTATTTCGAGCAGATGTGGCAGGCCTTTCGCACTGCGCGTGGCGAGGAGGCAGGCTGGCTGGAGTACGGCGAGTACCTGCACCACGGCCTGTTTGCCATCCGCCGTCGGTTGGGGTTACAGCGTTTTGCCGAATTTACCGCCCTGCTGGACAACGCGCTCGTTGAACAGCAGCGCACCGGCAGCACCGAGGCGCATTTCGCCTGGCTTGCGCCGCTGCTGAATGATTATTACGATCCGATGTACCGTTATCAGCTGGAGAAAAAAGCAGACAACATTGTCTATCGGGGCGTCTTTAACGACGTAGCCGCCTGGCTGGCGGCCTGACAGTCAGCGGCGATCGCGCTTATCGGCGCGTTTCGCCAGCCAGTCGCCGAGCACCTGGACAATTTGCACCAGCACAATCAGCGCGATCACTGTCACCACCATCACCTGGGTTTCGTAGCGGTAATAACCGTAGCGGATTGCCAGATCCCCTACGCCGCCGCCGCCGACAATCCCGGCCATGGCCGAGTAGCCGATCAGGCTGACCAGAGTGATGGTCAGACCGCGCAGCAGACCGGCGCTCGCCTCCGGCAGCAGCACGGTGCAGATAATGCGCATCGGGCTGGCACCAAAGGCTTCGGCCGCTTCAATGATCCCCTTATCCACTTCGCGCAGGGCGCTGTCCACCAGCCGGGCATAGAAGGCGATGGCCGCCACCGAGAGCGGCACTGAAGCGGCAATGGGCCCAATGGTGTTGCCCAACAGGAACTGGGTTAACGGCAGCAGCAGCACCAGCAAAATCACAAAGGGCACCGAACGAATGATGTTCACCAGCACGGAACTGAAGAGGTAGACAAAACGGTTTTGCCAGAACAGATGGCGGTCGGTGACGAAAATCAGAAAGCCCAGCGGCAGACCGCCGAGGATCGCCAGCACCGTTGAGATAGCCAGCATCTGAAAAGTTTCGTTAAACGCCAGACTGAGGTCGAGCAGTAAATCATCCACGGATCACCTCCACCTGGGCAGTGCGTTGACGGATATGTTCTACAGCTAAGGCCACGGCAGGCAGATTGTCTGGCGCAGTCAGCTGCACCACCAGAATCCCCAGCGCGCGCTCGCCGATATACTCAATTTTGCCGTGCAGGATATTCACCGCCACGCCAAATTTCACCGCCACCTCTGACAGCACCGGCTGTTCGGCCGAGTCGCCGATAAACAGGATCTTCAGCAGTTGCCCTGGTAGATGCTGGCGCAGGCGCTCCGGCAGGGTCAGGTTCAGGGTGTGCGACACCAGCTGCTGCGTAAAGGCATGCTGCGGGTGGGCAAAGATATCAAATACCTCGCCCAGCTCAACCACTTCGCCGCCGGACATTACCGCCACGCGATCGCAGATGGATTTGATGACGTTCATTTCGTGGGTGATCAGCACGATGGTGATGCCCATCTGCGCGTTGATCTGCTTTAACAGCGCCAGAATGGTGGCGGAGGTTTCCAGATCCAGTGCCGAGGTCGGTTCATCACAAAGCAACACGTCGGGATGGTTGGCAATGGCGCGGGCAATGCCAACGCGCTGTTTCTGCCCACCGCTGAGCTGCACCGGGTAACGGTTGGCTTTATCGCTCAGCCCCACCAGAGCGAGGATTTCACTGACGCGCGGGGCGATTTTGCTACGCTCCCAGCCGGCAGCCTTCAGGCTAAAGGCCACATTCTGCGCCACGGTGCGGGTGTGCATTAAGTTGAAATGCTGAAAAATCATGCCAATACGCTGGCGGGCCTGACGCAGGTTCACGCCTTCAAGGGCGGAAATTTCCACGCCGTTGATATTGACGCTGCCCGACGCCGGGCGCTGGAGCGCATTCAGGGTGCGCAGCAGCGTGCTCTTGCCTGCCCCGCTGGTGCCGACGATGCCGAATATTTCTCCGGCGGCGATGCGCAGGCTGACGTCTGACACCGCCCGGGTGGCAGGGCCGCGTCCGGTCTGGAAATCGACGCAGACCTTATCTAACTCAATCATGACTACCTCAGAAATGCGAAAAGGGCAGCCGCTGCTGCCCTGGTGTCTGCCCGTTGCTATCAAGGTTTCGCGGCCGTCATCCAGTCTGGTTTCTGGAACGCGGTATAGACATTTTTCGGATCGTCGATCACCGCGCGATAGGCCGGTGACTGCACCACGGTGACGATATCTTTGGCAAAAGGCTTATCCGCATCTTCCGTGCGAACCGCAATAATATTTTTCAGGTTCTCGTCCAGGTGTTCCTGGGCCAGCGCGCTGGAGAGATCCAGCCCGGCGGCAATGGCAAAATTACCGTTAACCAGCGAGGCGGTGACGCTGTCCAGCGTGCGCGGCAGCTGGGCCGCCTCCAGCGGTTTGAACACCAGTCCCTTCGGATTACTGGCAATATCACGCTCTGAGGCTTTGGTTGGATCGATATTCTCTTTGATGGTAATCAGCTTGAGCGACGCGAGGAAACGCAGGCCACGCGCAAGGTTGGTTGGATCGTTGGAGAGGGTAACAATATCGCCTTGTTTCAGTTCATCCAGGCTCTTTACCTTGCGGGAGTAGAACCCCATCCCGGCGGTAGGCACGGTGAGTAATTTGCTGAGCTTCAGGTTCTTGTCGGCGGTGAACTTGGTGAAATAGAGCGTGTGCTGGAACAGGTTGGCGTCAATGCTGCCGTTCGCCAGCGCCATATTCGGCTGCACGTAGTCGCTGAATTCGCGCACCACGACCTTGTAGCCTTTTTCTTTCAGCGACGGGGCAATGGCCTGCTTGACCATATCGCCATACGGACCCGGCGCAACGCCGAAGACGATAGTGTGTGGATCGCTGTTCGCGTGGGCAGCCTGCAAACCGCAGACCAGCAAAAGCGCGCCAGTGGCAGCGCGAAGCGTGTGACGTAATCCCATGAGATCTCCATTTCAAAGCGGTGATGCGTGATGTGGATGCGCCGTACGGTGCGACGCAGCTCCTGCTAACATGACACAGATCACAGGCCGCGTCCTTGAAATTATTTCATGAAGTTGCGAATTATGTCGTTGAATGTACTACAGATGCTTATGCGATTTTCGGGATAGCTATCCCGGCGGGGTAAGCGGTATCCCCGGCAGCGACGCGCCGCCGGGGATAGACGTATTAGAAGTCGTAGCGCAGACGTACCAGGTTCATATCGCCCAGATCGTCGGTGCTGGAGGTGAACACGTGCTCGTAATCCACACGGAAACCGTAGTCCAGCTGGAAGCTAATACCCACGCCGTTGTCGATACGCTGGTAGTTACGGCCATTCATGGTCTCAATACGGTCACCCATGAAGTAAGGCTGGATGGATTTCACCGCATACTGACCAATCGGGAATTTATAGCCCGCGAAGTACTCAATACCCCACGCATCACCCGCGAAGTAGTCGTTAACCGACACTTTCTTGCTGGTCATAAAGTTCTGATACCAGCCACCGCCTGCGGAGAAGGTCCAGTTGTCCGGGGTCCAGCTCAGCGCGGTACCGAGGATGTTCTGATCCCAGGACTTGCTGTCGCCGTTATCCGGGTTACGCATGTCGGCGCGGGTGTAGTTCCAGGCTGCGCCCCAGGTCAGATCGGTGGTCAGACGATAGTCCAGACCCAGTGAACCGCCGCCTTTACGCTTGTAACGCAGGCCATTGCCCGGCAGGTATTCGCTGTCTTCGAACAGGTAAGAGGCGTAGATGTCGGCATCGCCGAGGGTTTTCTTGTACTTCAGCATCTGACGTGAACGGTAAGAGCCGTCGTAGTCGCCGTTGATGCCGTTACCCGGCGCCTGGCCGATCATGTCGTAGTCCCAGATATCGGTCTTCGCGCCCACCACATCATAGTAAACGCTGTTCTGCTGGCCGAAGGTCAGGGTACCCCAAGTGTCGCTCTTCAGGCCGGTGTAGAGCATACGGCGGGAGGTGTCATGCGCGCCGTCGGCATGGTGGTTGTCCCAGTTGAACTGGGCCGGAATGTTCACACCCAGCTCGTAGTAGCTGATCCAGCTGATGTCATCAAAGAGGTAGTAATCGGCTGCGAAACGGAAGCGGGTGCCGCCGTCAAAGCCGTTACGCTTGTAGCTGTTTTTGCCGTCGTCGCCGGTCATGTTCTGGAACTGAGGACGGATGCTGCCGCCCACGGTGAAGTTCAGACGGCTCAGCGGGTTACCCGCCTGCGGATCCTGCTTCAGTACGGTGATTTCAGCCTGGGATGCAAAAGACGCCAACGCCACTGCTGCGCCGATCGATACCGCCAGCGCTTTTTTAGTTATGGTCATTATTTTTCCTTAATAGACACACTGCCATTTATTTAGCAGGTGAATATTAACCAGGATTTATCTGCTCGTGTTGTCCGGTTTTTAATGATTTGTGCCACTAAAACGCAGTGATTTATCTTTTTATGCTACTTAAGTGGAACGCGCCGGTATATTACCCGGCGCGTAATGATTGCGGAGGGGGATTAACCGGAGAACTGACGGAACAGGGCTTTGCCTTTCAGCAGACGGGCACCCAGCCAGCCGCCGCACAGCGAAAGCATCACCGCCCCACAGAGCGGCAGGATCACCCACAGCCGCCAGTCCGGCTCCCAGGGGAAGTCAAACACCCGGGTCTGCAGCACCGCCAGCGCGGTTTCTGCGCCAATGGCCGCCACCAGGCCAGCCACCAGCCCCAGCAGGGCAAACTCGCTCCACAGGGTGGTACGCAGCAGTTTTTTGCCCGCCCCCAGAGTGCGGTAGACCACCAGCTCCTGATGGCGCTGACGCATCCCGACCTGCACCTGGGCAAGCAGTAACAGCACGCCGCAAATCGTTACCAGCACTACCATCACCTCCAGCGCCCGGCTCACCTGCTCCAGCACCTGCCCGACCTGTCTGAGGATCGCGCCGATATCCAGCAGGCTGATGGTCGGGAACTCGCGGTTAAGCTGGGTGAGCATGCCGTTGCCGTTCTCCCAGCGGAAACTGGTCAGCCAGCTCTGGGGCTGCCCGTCCAGCGCCCCGGAGGGGAAGATAAAGAAGAAGTTCGGCCGCAGGCTCTCCCAGTCAACTTTGCGCAGGCTGGTGACTTTGGCGCTGAAGTCCTGAGTATCACCGGTAAAGGTGACCGTATCGCCCAACGCAACGTTAAGACGTTTCGCCAGCCCCTCCTCCATCGACACCTCCCCCGCTTTCGGCGGCCAGCTGCCGGCAGTGATCGGGTTGTGATCCGGGCGTTTATCCTGCCAGGTCAGGTTCAGCTCGCGGTTAAGGGATTCATCCTTATTGCCCTCGGTGGACTGGCCGTTAATCTGGGTCAGGCGCGCCCGCACGATGGGGTAGTAGGACTCGGGGATAATCTGATGCTCAGAGAGGAACGCCTTCAGCGGCGTGACCTGCTCCGGGGCGATGTTGATCAGGAAATAGTTCGGGCTCTCCGGTGGGAGCTGCTGTTGCCAGCGATCCAGCAGGTCGCCGCGCAGTACCAGCAGCAGCGCCAGCAGCATAAACGACAGTGAAAACGCCGACAGCTGGCTGAGGGTCGACCACGGCTGGCGCAGCAGGCGGTTCACCGCCAGACGTACCGGTAGCGATTTCACCGTCAGCCCTTTCAGGACGCTAAGCAGCATCCAGCCCAGCACGCCGCAGAGCAGCGCCAGCACTACCGCCCCGGCCAGCACCGCCCACAGCAGCATGCTACCGCCCATCAGCCAGGCGAGCAGCACCACCACTACCGCCACGATAACCGGCAGATAAAACTTCAGCGGCCAGACGCTGGCCACCACGTCGCGACGCAGGACGCGCAGCGGCTGGGTTGCCAGCAGCAGGCGGTACGGACGCAGCCCCACCAGCAGCGAGATGACGATCATCGCGCCAATCGCCCACAGCCACGGCCAGAGGCTGGCTGGCGGCAGGGCGGCAGGCAGCACCGGCTTGAGCAGCACCATCAGTACCTTTTCAAACAGCAGCCCCATCGCCCCGCCGGTAATCGCGGAGAGCGCCAGCACCGCCAGCCACTGGCCGACAATCAGCTTACGCAACTGCGCCCTGCCCGCCCCCAGGGTTTTGAGGATCGCCACCAGGTCGTAGCGGCTGCGGCAGTAGTGGCCCATCGCCACCGCCACTGCTGCGACCGCCAGCAGCAGGGTCAGCAACGCCGAGAGCAGCAGGAACTGCTGGGAACGCTCCAGCGATTTGCCGAGCGCTCCGTCCTCCTGCTCCATTCCGGACCAGCGGTGCTCCGGCTTGAGCTGCGGCAGCAGCCACTTCTCGTAACTCGCTAACTGTGCGGGCGCGCCGCCAAACTTAATGCGCCAGGTGACGCGACTCCCGGGTTGTACCGCCCCGGTTTTGGCCACATCGGCGGTATTCATCAGCAGACGCGGCGCCATCTGGAAGGGGTTAAACCCGGAGTCGGGCTCCTGAACCACTTCCCCGGCAATTTTCAGGGTGGCATCCCCAACGTCGATGCTGTCGCCGGTTTTTAAATTCAGCAGCGCCATCAGACGCGAGGCCAGCAGCACCGTGCCCGGGGCCGGTTTCAGGCCCGGCGGGTTGGTCTGTAGCTCACCGTACAGCGGATAGATATCATCCACGGCCTTTACGCTCGCCAGCTGCGGCGTGTCGGCGGCAAAGGTCATGGTCTGGAAGCTGAGCTGCTCGCTGACCTTCAGCCCCTCTTTTCTCGCCTCTTCAAGCCACGCCTGCGGCACCTCGCGGGAGCTGCGTAACGTCCGATCCCCCGCCATAAACTCGCGGCTTTGCTGGCTGAGCCCCTTTTCCATCCGATCGCTGACGCTGCCGAGCGCCAGAACGCAGGCCACCGCCAGGCTTAACGCCAGCCAGACGATCAGCAGCGAGGGGGAGCGCCATTCGCGCCAGAACCAGCGGGCAATCATGCTTCCTCCCTTAATTCACCGTTCACCAGGCGCAGGCGGCGATCGCAGCGGGCCGCCAGCTGCGGATCGTGGGTGACGAGGATCAGCGTGGTACCGTGCTCGCGGTTCAGGGAAAACAGCAGATCGGCAATTTTGTCCCCGGTCTGGCGATCGAGGTTGCCGGTAGGTTCATCAGCAAAAAGCACGTCCGGGCGACCATTGAATGCGCGAGCCAGCGCCACGCGCTGCTGCTCGCCGCCGGAGAGCTGCGCCGGAAGGTGATCGAGGCGTTTGCCCAGCCCCAGCTGCTCCAGCAGGGCTTTGGCGCTCTCGCGGCTGTGGGCGGTATTCTCGCCGCGTAACAGGCCCGGCAGCTCGACGTTCTCAAGCGCGTTAAGGGTCGGGATTAACATAAATGACTGGAAAACAAAGCCGATATGCTTTGCACGCAGGGCGGCGCGCGCCTCTTCATCCTGCTGGTGCAGGGGTTGACCGACCAGATGAACCTCACCGCTGCTGCCGTCATCCAGCCCGGCAAGGATCGCCAGCAGCGTGGACTTGCCGGAGCCCGACTCGCCAATCAGGGCGATGCTCTGCCCGCGTTTGACAATGAGTTCAACTCCGGTAAGGATGGAAAGCTCGTGTTCCCCCTGACCCACGGACTTCTTAAGATGATGAACTTCAACAATGTTTTCCGCTGGCATTTGCCCTTCCTGTTTCTGATTCTGATGACATTTCGCGCCGCGGCGGCGGACACGCTATTAATTCTGGGCGATAGCCTCAGCGCGGGCTACCGGATGGCGGCCAGTGCCGCCTGGCCTGCTCTGCTGAACGATAAATGGCAGACCAGAACGTCGGTGATCAACGGCAGCATCAGCGGTGATACCTCCCAACAGGGACTTTCGCGCCTGCCGGCCCTGCTGAAACAGCATCAGCCGCGCTGGGTGCTGGTGGAGCTCGGCGGCAATGACGGGCTGCGCGGCTTCCAGCCTCAGCAGACCGAGCAGACCCTGCGCAAAATTTTGCAGGATATTCGCGCCGCGAATGCCCAGCCGCTGCTGATGCAAATTCGCCTGCCCGCTAACTACGGTCGTCGGTATAATGAAGCCTTCAGCGCGATCTATCCGAAGCTTGCCAAAGAGTTCGATGTCCCGCTGCTGCCCTTTTTTATGGAAGAGGTCTACCTGAAGCCGCAGTGGATGCAGGATGACGGTATTCACCCCAACCGGGACGCACAGCCGTTTATTGCCGACTGGATGGCGACCCGGCTGGCTCCTTTAGTTAAACATGACTCGTAATTCAGCGGAGATCCTGACAGGTAAAGTTATGCAAAAATCGGTCTTAATAACAGGATGTTCCAGTGGAATTGGCTTTGAAAGTGCCCTTGAACTGAAGCGCCAGGGATTCTGGGTACTGGCCGCCTGCCGCAAACCCGAAGACGTTGAACGGATGAACGGGGTAGGTTTGACCGGCGTGCTGTTGGATCTGGATTGTGCCGACAGCATCGAGCGCGCCGCCGATGAGGTGATCGCTCTCACCAATAATCGTCTGTATGGGCTGTTTAACAATGCCGGTTTCGGCGTTTACGGTCCGCTGCAGACCGTCTCCCGCCAGCAGCTTGAGCAGCAATTCTCCGCCAACTTTTTTGGCGTGCACCAGCTCACCATGCGCCTGCTGCCCGCCATGCTGCCGCACGGCGAAGGGCGGATTGTGATGACCTCCTCGGTGATGGGGCTGATCTCCACGCCGGGCCGAGGGGCCTACGCCGCCAGCAAGTACGCGCTGGAAGCCTGGTCGGATGCGCTGCGCATGGAGTTGCGCCACAGCGGCATCAAGGTGAGCCTGATTGAACCGGGCCCCATCCGCACCCGCTTTACCGACAACGTTAACCAGACCGCCGATAAGCCGGTCGAAAACCCCGGTATTGCCGCGCGTTTTACGCTGGGGCCGGAGGCGGTAGTCGCCAAAGTGCGCCATGCTTTTGAGAGCAAAAACCCCAAAATGCGTTATCCGGTCACGCTGGTGACCCATGCCGTCGGCCTGCTGAAGCGTCTGCTGCCTGGCCGGATGATGGACAAAATTTTACAGGGCTGAGTTGAAGCCACGCGCCACGCCCCCATGTAAATAAAAACTCATAACCGAGAATGCCGCATGTCCGTACAGAATATTGTCAACATTACCGAAGCCAACCTGCACCAGACCCTTGAACAGTCGATGACCAAACCGGTGCTGTTCTACTTCTGGTCTGAGCGTAGCCAGCACTGTCTGGAGCTGACGCCGGTGCTCGAGAAGCTTGCGGCCCAGTACAACGGTCAGTTTATTCTGGCAAAACTGGACTGCGACGCCGAGCAGATGATCGCCTCGCAGTTTGGTCTGCGCGCCATCCCAACGGTTTATCTGTTCCAGAACGGTCAGCCGGTTGATGGCTTCCAGGGGCCGCAACCGGAAGAGGCGATCCGCGCCCTGCTGGATAAAGTGCTGCCGCGCGAAGATGAGCTGAAAGCGCAGCAGGCGGCGGCCCTGATGGCCGAAGGCAAATATGACGAAGCCCTGCCGCTGCTGAAAGAGGCCTGGCAGCTCTCCGGTCAGAACAGCGAAACCGGCCTGCTGCTGGCGGAAACTCTGATTACCCTGAAGCGCTCCGAAGATGCCGAAGGGGTGCTGAAGACCATCCCTCTGCAGGATCAGGATACCCGCTATCAGGGTCTGGTAGCGCAGATTGAACTGCTGAAGCAGGCCGCGGATACACCGGAAATTCAGCAGTTGCAGCAGCACGTTGCCGAAAACCCAGCCGACGCGGCGCTGGCCAGCCAGCTGGCACTGCAGCTGCATCAGGTGGGTCGTAACGAAGAGGCGCTGGAGCTGCTGTTCAGCCATCTGAAAACCGATCTGGCGGCCGCTGATGGTCAGGCGCGTAAAATGTTCCAGGAAATTCTGGCCGCGCTCGGCACGGGTGATTCCCTGGCTTCGACCTATCGCCGTAAGCTTTACGCCCTGTTGTATTGATCGCTCCCTCCTGTGCCCGGTAATACTTCGCTTACCGGGCCTGCTCATCTGATTTAACCTCTCCGTATCATTTCCGCCTGATAGCTGACGACTAATTATTTTCAGTCTATGGACAGATTGACTGTTTTTATTACCTTCACTGTCGACCCTCACTTTAAAACCAACAAAGTCTCAAATAAGTCTATAAAAAGACTACTTGCACGCACGCAAGAAAATAACAACTTCTTCACGAATCAATAATAATCCCCTCTTCCAACGGCCAAAAAGCGTTACCAAACGTAAATTTGATCACAATATTCCACCAAAATGACTAATAGCACACTTTATGTAACATTTTTCTCTAAGCGAAGCATACCGTTCTTTCGTTTGAAATTAGACTAATTGCAGACAATAAAAACTGATCAATAATTGACTTGCCAATAACTATTTAATGGTTAGAATCCAGAAAAACACGACCATTAAAAATTCCTTTAGTTACACAAAAGACAATAAAAAGACAATAAAAACACCTGCAAATACTTCAGAGCCAGAGCCCTCATACTCTCTGCCACTCTGCAATTTACATTTTGATCAAACGATTGACCTCAGGATATGTAGAGATGAAAACCACGTTGAAACTGATCGCATCGGCAGTGTCGCTGTGCGTTACTGCCCCGGCTGCGTATGCGATAAGTTCGGATCAGGCAGCAGCGAACCTGAAAGGCGCGCTGGAATTTGACCACTTTGCACAAAAAAATTACGCCGCCGCGCTCAGGGCCGAACGCGTGACCAATGTCGATATGATGAATGTGATCCATCAGTACCAGTCGGGATCACCTGAAGCCGCAGCGGCTGCCCAGACGCATCTGGATGCGGTAAATTTAATCAGCCAGCGCCGCAACGAGGTTAAATTTGCTCAGACCCAGCTGCAGGCTGCACGCAACGCATTCAAAGATGGTTCGATTGCGCCAACAGCCATTCCTGTTGCACCGGTGCCGCAGCCAGCTAAGGCCCCACCGCTGCCGGTACAGGCCGTGCCGCCAAAACTGGCGA
>DERO01000051.1 GCA_002360945.1 Leclercia adecarboxylata
TGGGCGCGCAGCGTCAGCAAGTCGGCCTTCGAGTTATAAGGCAACACGTACATAATAGGACGCGAGGTATCGAGTCCTAACTCCAGCGTCGGAACCGCCGGAATAGACTTGCTTTTTACCAGGACGCTTAATGGTAAATTAAGTAATTTGTAGTAAATTCGTGGCCAGCCAGACATAAACGATGTAAAGCCTCTGGTTAAAAATGCAATTGCGGCGCAAGGATAACAGAAAGCGCGCAAAATTTCTGTTGTTACCCGTCATACTTCCGGTGGCTGCGCCAGGCGCTTAAACCACCGTTTCTGACGCTATTTCGAAGAAAGGTTTCTTTTAATGGCCAATAATACCACTGGGTTAACCCGAATCATTAAAGCTGCCGGCTATTCATGGAAGGGCATCCGTGCTGCCTGGATCAATGAAGCTGCATTTCGCCAGGAGGGGGTTGCGGTCATCGCGGCGATTATTATTGCCTGCTGGCTGGACGTTGATCCCATCACCCGCGTATTGCTGATTGGCTCGGTGATGTTGGTGATGATAGTCGAAATTCTGAACAGTGCGATCGAGGCGGTAGTCGACCGCATCGGCTCTGACTTTCACGAACTGTCGGGCCGGGCGAAAGATATGGGCTCTGCCGCCGTGCTGATGGCGATTATCGTTGCGTTGTTTACCTGGGTCACGCTGCTTTGGGGACATTTACGATAAGCCTTCAGAAACCGAACAAGTCTCTGGTTTTTTATGCGGTTTGTGGTTCCAAAATCGCCTTTAGCTGTATATACTCACAGCATAACTGTATATACACCCAGGGGGCGGAATGAAAGCGTTAACGACCAGGCAGCAAGAGGTGTTTGATCTCATTCGGGATCATATCGGCCAGACGGGTATGCCGCCGACGCGTGCAGAAATCGCGCAGCGTCTTGGCTTCCGTTCTCCAAATGCCGCCGAAGAGCACCTTAAGGCACTGGCGCGCAAGGGTGTGCTTGAGATTGTCTCCGGTGCGTCTCGCGGCATTCGCCTGCTGGTTGAAGCCGAAGAGGGCCTGCCGCTCGTCGGTCGCGTCGCCGCCGGTGAACCGCTGCTGGCGCAACAGCACATCGAAGGCCACTATCAGGTCGATCCGGGCATGTTCAAACCGAGCGCAGATTTTCTGCTGCGCGTCAGCGGTATGTCGATGAAAGACATCGGTATTCTGGACGGCGATCTGTTGGCGGTGCATAAAACGCAGGACGTACGTAACGGTCAGGTCGTCGTGGCGCGCATCGATGATGAAGTCACCGTTAAGCGCCTGAAAAAGCAGGGCAACACCGTGCAACTGCTGCCGGAAAACAGCGAGTTTTCTCCGATTGTTGTCGACCTGCGTGAAAATAACTTCTCCATCGAAGGGCTGGCGGTTGGCGTCATCCGTAACGGTGAGTGGTTATAACTCCTTTCTGACAGACTGCGGCACTGCCGCAGTCTGCTTTTCCTGCCTCTGGCGAACATTTTCATGTCTCTCCTGACTGCTTCCGACAAGGCGTTGTGGCGTCTTGCACTTCCCATGATCGTCTCCAATATCAGCGTCCCTCTTCTTGGGCTGGTGGATACGGCAGTAATTGGTCACCTCGATTCGCCCGTCTATCTGGGCGGTGTCGCCATCGGCGCGACGGCAACCAGCTTCCTGTTTATGCTGCTGCTCTTTTTGCGCATGAGTACTACCGGGCTCACCGCCCAGGCCTATGGCGCGAAAGATCCGCTGCGTCTGGCCCGCGCGCTGGTACAGCCGCTGATCCTGGCCCTGGGTGCCGGGCTGCTGATTGTGCTGTTGCGCACGCCGCTTATCGATCTGGCGCTGCATATCGTTGGCGGCAGCGAGGCCGTTCTCCATCAGGCACGGCGCTTCCTTGAAATTCGCTGGCTCAGCGCCCCGGCTTCGCTGGCTAACCTGGTGCTGCTCGGCTGGCTGCTGGGGGTGCAGTATGCAAGGGCGCCGGTGATCCTGCTGGTGGTGGGCAACCTGCTCAATATTGTGCTGGATCTGTGGCTGGTGATGGGCCTGCAGATGAACGTGCAGGGGGCCGCGCTGGCGACCGCTATCGCTGAGTACGCCACCCTGTTAATCGGTCTGTAGATGGTCTGGCGGGTGCTGGCCCTGCGCGGTATTTCGCTGGCGCTGCTGAAAGCGAGCTGGCGGGGCAATATTCGCAAGCTGCTGGCCCTCAATCGCGACATCATGTTGCGCTCGCTGCTGCTGCAGCTTTGCTTCGGAGCGCTGACGGTGATGGGCGCGCGGCTGGGGCCGGAGATCATCGCCGTCAATGCCGTGCTGATGACCCTGCTGACCTTTACCGCCTACGCGCTGGATGGCTTTGCCTATGCGGTTGAGGCGCACTCCGGGCAGGCATATGGCGCGCGGGAAAGCGGCCAGCTGCGGGAAGTGTGGCGGGCGGCCTGCCGACAGTCCGGTCTGGTGGCGCTGGCCTTTGCGCTCGTCTATGCCCTGGCAGGAGACAGGATCATTGCCCTGCTGACCTCGCTGCCTGAACTGCGCGTGCTGGCGAGCCACTATCTTATCTGGCAGGTGGTTTTACCGGTGGTGGGCGTCTGGGGCTATTTGCTGGATGGCATGTTTATCGGCGCAACCCGCGGGGCAGAGATGCGCAACAGCATGGCCGTGGCGGCCGCCGGATTTGGCCTGACGCTGTTAACCCTGCCGTGGCTGGGTAACCACGGCCTGTGGCTGGCCCTGAGCGTGTTCCTGGCCCTGCGGGGGCTCTCTCTGGCCTGGATCTGGCACCGTCACTGGCGCAACGGCAGCTGGTTTTCATAGCGGCTTCGCCTGGCTGAATGGTAAAAGATTCCGAATAACAAACCCAACGCCGCAGGCTTATCTATAATTATTATCACGTCCAGCACGAAACGTATTTCAGGACGAACTTAACCTTAACGACCGAACGAAGAGGAATCGATGATGAATAAAGACCAAGTCGGCGGTAACTGGAAGCAATTTAAAGGTAAAGTAAAAGAACAGTGGGGCGATCTGACTGATGACGATATGACCGTCATTGAAGGTAAACGTGACCAGCTGGTGGGTAAAATCCAGGAACGCTATGGTTATGAGAAAGACCAGGCAGAGAAAGAAGTTGGTGACTGGGAAACCCGTAACAACTATCGCTGGTAATTAACCTATACCCGCAGGTACACGGATGTACGCCCAGGGCGACCTTTCAGGTCGCCCGTTTTTTTGCCCTCAGCGCGGCTTTTTCTTCAGCTGGATAGAGTGATCGTGCTGGCAATTTTCCTGATGGCGGCAGGCTTCCACTTCTACACAGTTGCGGCACAGGCCGTGCGCTTCAATCACGTTGTGGCGCAGGGCAAAGCCCAACTTCGCCGCCAGGCTGTGCATGATATCTTCCACCCCTTCCGCGCCTTCTTCCTTAACGCTGCCACAGCGGTCACAGATAAACATCGCTGAGGTGTGGGTCGGCTGATCGAACAGATGGCAAAGCACGTAGCTGTTGGTCGATTCCACTTTATGCACAAAGCCCTGCTCGAGTAAGAAATCGAGCGCCCGATAGACGGTAGGCGGCTTAGCCTGCGGCTCGCTCTCGCGCAGCAGGTCGAGCAGGTCATAGGCGCTGATGGCACCGTTTTGCAGGCTCAGCAGACGCAACACTTCAAGGCGCTGCGGAGTCAGGCGCACATTGCGTTGCGCGCACAGCTTTTCGGCTTGCGCTAACAGTGCCTGCATTGTGGTCGTTTCCATTTTGCACCTCGAATGACGTGGAATAACAAACCGCCAGTTTACCATGTTCTGACCTAAACGCCGAGATCCCCCGGGTATGCTACCCTGACGAAAAACCACAGGAGATGGAAAGATGAAAAGACCTGACTGTATTCGACACTGGCGTGAAGTAGAAGGCGCGGACGACTCTACCTACCCTGACAGCACAGAGCGTTTCTCCATTGGCGCACCGCTGGCCCGTGCGCTGGGGCTGGGCCGCCTCGGTATTCACCATGAACGCCTGCCGCCCGGGCGTCGTACCTCCTATCCTCATGCCGAAAGCGATGAAGAGGAGTTTATCTTTGTGCTCGAGGGTTACCCCGAAGCCTGGATCAACGGTTATTTATGGAAGCTGGAACCGGGGGACAGCGTTGGTTTTCCTGCCGGAACAGGGGTCTGTCACACCTTTATTAATAATACCAGTGAAGAAGTGCGGTTATTAGTGGTGGGTGAAGCGAATAAAAAACATAACCGTATTTATTATCCGCTGAATGCGGTATATGCCGCCACGCGCGAAGATCGCTGGATAGATCATCCGCCGCAATTTTTTGGACCTCATGACGGAAAACCAGGGCAAAAGTAATTTCTTGTTCTATACATATTAAAGAAATAAGGAAATCAATAACTTAATCTAATACTAAAGTTTAGATAAATTCGGCTCCTCATACTTTTTTCACAAAGGACGTATGCCCCTGCGCGGTATTTAGCCGCCGGGGTTTATTCACCCACAATAAGTCAGGTGTCCTGTGAAAATTAAATTCAAAATTTCTGTGGCGGGAATTGCCACCGGCATTCTTTTGGCTAATCAGGCTGGAGCAGCAAATACCTGGACGGAAGCACGCGGCGATGCAATGGGCGGAACGGGCGTTGCGTCGGCGCATTATAGCAGCGGGGTGCTGATCAACCCGGCCCTGCTGGCAAAATCGAAAGCAGAAGACGACGTCGCCATTATATTCCCCTCGGTGGGGGCGCAAATCAGCGATAAAGACAATCTGCAGGACAAGATCGATGAAATCAGCGATGAGATCGCTAACGATCGGGAGATGATCGACGATCTGACCGTGGCGAGGATCCTGGCCGATCCGCAGGGGACGCTCGGTGAGCTTCAGGGTGCCGCAGGCAATCTGGCCGATCAACTGGAATTCCTCGAGGGCAAAACCGCGCACGGCAACGCCGGGGCAGGGATAGCCGTCAGCATTCCGGGCTCGGGGCTGTCGCTGGCGTTTGTCGCTAAGGCCAATGCCCACGCGCGCATCAGCTCGGAGATCGATCCGCAGGATATCGATTTTCTGCGTAGACTGCAGGGCAACGCAGGGATGACCAACCAGATGGCGCTGGGGGCGGCCCGGAACGGCAGCGACGTCATTACCCGCAACCTTAACTCCGTCGCCCTGGGTAGGGCGGCGATCGTCTCCGACTACGGCGTGGCGGTTGCCCGTCAGTTTGAGTTTAACGGCCTGCCGGTCTCTGTCGGCGTAACGCCAAAACTGCAGCAAACCTGGCTCTACAACTACACTACCTCTATCTACACCTACGACAGTGGCGATTTTAACAGCAGTCGTAACCGCAATGACGATACCAGTTTTAACGTTGATGTCGGCGTCGCGGTCGACTTCGGCGAAAACTGGACGGTCGGCCTGAGCGGACAGAACCTGTTCTCACGGGATATTGATACCAAAGATATCCGTATTCTCAACGGGCGTACCGGGCAGGTGGTGAGTTATCAGGACACGTACCAGATCCGCCCTCTGGTCACGGCGGGGGTGGCCTGGCATACCGGCCTGCTCACCCTCAGCGCCGATGGCGATCTGACCGAAACCCGGGGCTTCAAAAGCGAAGAGAACGCCCAGTATGTCGGGGCGGGGGCAGAGGTGTCCCTGCTGGGCTGGCTGGCGGTGCGCGGCGGCTTTCGCGGGGACGTGAAGGGCAACGACAGTAACGTCTTTACCGGCGGTTTCGGCTTCGCTCCCTTTAATACCGTGCATATCGATTTGACCGGCATTTACGGTGAGGATGAAACCTGGGGAGCCGGGGCGCAGTTCAGCGTCACCTTCTGACGGGATCCGGAGGCGCTCTGCCTCCGGCGAATATGTGCTATAGTAGCGCCCCATTTTCAGCAGATGCTTAAAACTTCGCCATGTCGTCAGAAAACTCGTCCCTCTATCCTGCTCACCGTTTTTCCATCGCGCCGATGCTCGACTGGACAGACCGACACTGCCGCTACTTCCTGCGCCAGCTGTCGCGCCATACTCTGCTCTATACCGAGATGGTGACCACCGGGGCGATTATTCATGGCAAGGGCGACTATCTCGCCTTCAGCGAAGAGGAACATCCGGTGGCGTTGCAGCTCGGTGGCAGCGATCCGACCGCGCTGGCGCACTGCGCGAAGCTGGCTGAGGCGCGCGGCTACGACGAAATTAACCTCAACGTCGGCTGCCCTTCCGATCGCGTACAGAACGGCATGTTTGGCGCCTGCCTGATGGGCAACGCGCAGCTGGTGGCCGACTGCGTGAAAGCGATGCGCGATGTGGTCTCCATTCCGGTGACGGTCAAAACCCGTATCGGGATAGACGATCAGGACAGCTACGAATTTCTCTGTGACTTCATCGGCACGGTGGCCGGCAAGGGCGAGTGCGAGATGTTTATCATCCATGCCCGCAAAGCCTGGCTCTCTGGCCTGAGCCCGAAAGAGAACCGTGAGATCCCGCCTCTGGATTACCCGCGCGTGTATCAACTGAAGCGCGATTTCCCGCAGCTGACCATGTCGATCAACGGCGGCATCAAGTCTCTTGACGAGGCTAAAGCGCATTTACAGCATATGGACGGCGTGATGGTGGGCCGCGAGGCGTACCAGAACCCGGGCGTGCTGGCGGCAGTGGATCGCGAAATCTTTGGTATGGATAGCACCGATCGCGATCCGGTGACGGTGGTACGGGCGATGTATCCCTACATTGAGCGCGAGCTGAGCAATGGCACCTATTTGGGCCACGTGACCCGCCACATGCTGGGTCTGTTCCAGGGGATCCCGGGCGCGCGCCAGTGGCGGCGTTATCTGAGTGAAAACGCCCATAAGGCGGGTGCCGATATCGAAGTGCTGGAGCAGGCGCTGCGTCTGGTGGCAGACAAGCGATAATTTTCACCAAAAGTTCGTCAAATTCACCACGCCCGGCAACGCATTGTCGGGCGTTTTGTTTTTATCTCAATGAGTTACGTTTTGGCACGGATCTTGTAATGGGTATAGCAGCGTATCGTTGTGATGCATTCGGGAGAGAGCCATGCTGGAACTACTTTTTGTGATTGGATTTTTTGTCATGCTGTTGGTAACTGGCGTCTCGCTGCTGGGGATTATTGCCGCGCTGGTGGTCGCCACCGTGGTGATGTTTATCGGCGGCTTGTTTGCCCTGATGCTGAAACTGCTGCCGTGGTTGCTGTTGGCCGTGGCGGTGGTGTGGGCGATACGGGCGATAAAATCGCCAAAAATCCCACGCTATCAGCGCAATAACCGCTTTCGTTACTAAGGTATTGAGCGGTTCGTCACATCCTTGCAACTTTTACGGCAGCATTGCTTAGAACAGAATAGGATTTACTTATCGAATCTGTCACTATTGCCGCCGTTAAAGAATTCATCGAGCTGTACCCTACATACAGCCGAACTAAAAAAAGAAAAGAAAAGGGCTTCCTACGGGAAGCCCAATTTCTTTCTAGGGGATCAGTAAACTCGACCCCTGCGTCGCCCGACTCTCCAGCACTTCATGCGCGCGTTGCGCGTCACTCAGCGGATACTTCTGCGCCTCTGCTACATCCACCTTAATCACGCCGCTGGCAATCAGCGAGAACAGCTCGTTGCTGGCCTCCACCAGTTCGTCATGGTTGGTGATGTAACCCTGCAGCGAAGGGCGGGTGGCGAACAGCGAGCCTTTCTGGTTAAGAATGCCCAGATTGACGCCGGTCACCGGGCCGGAGGCGTTGCCGAAGCTGACCATCAGGCCACGGCGTTGCAGACAGTCCAGCGAGGCTTCCCAGGTATCTTTTCCCACCGAGTCATAGACCACGCGCACCTTTTTACCGCCGGTGATCTCTTTCACCCGCTCAACGATGCTCTCTTCACGATAATTAATCACCTGCCAGGCACCCGCCTGTAGCGCGCGCTGCGCCTTTTGCGCACTGCCCACCGTGCCAATCAGTTTGGCCCCCAGCGCTTTTGCCCACTGGCAGGCAATCAGCCCGACGCCGCCCGCAGCCGCGTGGAACAGAAACTGTTCGTCAGGTTTGATCTCATAGGTTTTGCGCAACAGGTAAAAGACCGTCAGCCCTTTCAGGAAGGAGGCGGCGGCCTGCTCAAAGGAGATGGCGGCGGGCAGAATAGCGGCTTTATCCGCCGGGACGTTGTGGATCGAGCTGTAGGCCCCGAGGGCGGATTGCGCATACACCACGCGGTCGCCCTCCTTTATATGCTTTACGGCGCTGCCCACTTTGACTACCACTCCGGCAGCCTCGGTGCCCAGCCCGCTTGGCAGGGCCGGGGGCGGATAGAGGCCACCGCGGATATAGGTGTCGATATAGTTGATGCCAATGGCTTTGTTTTCGACCTGGACTTCGTTATCGCCAGGCGCGGTGGGCGTGAACTCTACCGCCCTGAGAACGTCCGGGCCGCCGTGCTTATGAAATTCAATACGCGTTGCCATGCTCCCTCCATTAGACTTAGAAAATATGGTAATCTTTCGACCCACTCTCTATCTCGGTAACTCCATTCACTATGGCAGGAAACAAACCCTTCAACAAACAGACTGAACCCCGCGAGCGCGATCCGCAGTTAGCCGGGTTAAAGGTCCCGCCGCACTCGATTGAAGCGGAACAGTCGGTGTTGGGCGGTTTAATGCTGGATAACGAGCGCTGGGACGACGTCGCCGAGCGCGTCGTCACCGACGATTTCTACACCCGTCCGCACCGCCATATCTTTACCGAAATGGCGCGTCTGCAGGAATCCGGTAGCCCCATCGACCTGATCACGCTCGCGGAATCGCTGGAGCGTCAGGGGCAGCTGGAGTCCGTGGGCGGCTTCGCCTATCTGGCCGAGTTATCGAAAAATACCCCAAGTGCGGCGAACATTAGCGCTTACGCCGATATCGTGCGCGAACGTGCGGTAGTGCGCGACATGATCTCTGTCGCCAACGAGATCGCCGAAGCGGGTTTCGATCCCCAGGGGCGTAACAGCGACGAACTGCTCGACCTGGCCGAGTCCCGGGTGTTTAAAATCGCCGAAAGTCGCGCCAATAAAGACGAAGGGCCGAAAAATATTGCCGAGGTGCTGGATGCCACCGTCTCGCGTATTGAGCAGCTGTTCCAGCAGCCGCACGACGGGGTCACCGGGGTTAACACCGGCTATGATGACCTGAACAAAAAGACCGCCGGTTTACAGCCGTCGGATCTGATTATCGTCGCCGCGCGTCCGTCGATGGGTAAAACAACGTTTGCGATGAACCTCGTCGAAAATGCGGCGATGTTGCAGGATAAACCGGTTCTTATCTTCAGTCTGGAGATGCCCTCCGAGCAGATCATGATGCGTTCTCTGGCTTCGCTGTCGCGCGTGGATCAGACCCGCATTCGTACCGGCCAGCTGGACGACGAGGACTGGGCGCGGATCTCCGGCACCATGGGTATTCTGCTGGAAAAACGGAACATCTATATCGATGACTCCTCCGGCCTGACGCCGACGGAAGTGCGCTCCCGCGCGCGCCGAATCGCCCGTGAGCACGGCGGCATTGGCCTGATCATGATCGACTACCTGCAGCTGATGCGCGTCCCGTCGCTGTCGGATAACCGTACCCTGGAAATTGCCGAGATTTCCCGCTCGCTGAAAGCGCTGGCGAAAGAACTGCAGGTCCCGGTGGTAGCGCTGTCGCAGCTTAACCGCTCCCTGGAGCAGCGCGCCGACAAGCGCCCGGTCAACTCCGACCTGCGTGAATCCGGCTCCATCGAGCAGGATGCCGACCTGATCATGTTTATCTACCGTGACGAGGTTTATCACGAGAACAGCGACCTGAAAGGGATCGCCGAAATTATTATCGGTAAGCAGCGTAACGGCCCTATCGGTACGGTGCGGCTTACCTTTAACGGTCAGTGGTCGCGTTTCGACAACTATGCCGGTCCGCAATACGATGACGAATAACTCTCCATCATCCTTCACGCCGCAGGAGCGTTGACTGCGCCCGCTCACCCCGGTCACTTAGTTTACTAAGCTCCCGGGGATTCACGGGCTTGTCGCCTTCCTGCAACGCGAAGGATTTTGGAGAGTCTTTTTATTAAGGAATTCAAATGCAAGCGGCAACTGTAGTGATTAACCGCCGCGCTCTGCGACACAACCTGCAACGCCTGCGTGAACTGGCTCCCGCCAGCAAACTGGTTGCAGTCGTGAAAGCGAACGCTTACGGACACGGTCTGATCGAGACCGCGCGAACGCTCCCCGATGCCGACGCCTTTGGCGTCGCCCGTCTCGAAGAAGCCCTGCGCCTGCGCGAAGGGGGTATCACCCAGCCGATTTTGCTGCTCGAAGGCTTCTTTAATGCCAGCGACCTGCCGACCATCGCCGATAAAAGGCTGCATACCGCGGTGCACAACCTGGAGCAGCTCGAGGCGCTGGAAAATGCGGAGCTCAGTGAGCCCGTCACCGTCTGGATGAAGCTCGACACCGGCATGCACCGTCTGGGCGTGCGCCCGGAGCAGGCGGAGGCCTTTTATCAGCGCTTAAGCCAGTGTCAGAACGTCCGCCAGCCGGTCAATATCGTCAGCCATTTCGCCCGCGCCGACGAGCCCGAATGCGGTGCGACCGAGCAGCAGCTCGATATTTTCAATACCTTCTGCGAAGGCAAGCCGGGGATGCGCTCCATCGCGGCCTCCGGCGGCATTCTGCTGTGGCCGCAGTCCCATTTCGACTGGGCGCGTCCGGGCATAATCCTGTACGGCGTCTCGCCGCTGGAGGGTAAACCCTGGGGACCAGACTTCGGTTTTCAGCCGGTGATGTCGCTCACCTCCAGCCTGATTGCGGTGCGCGAGCATAAAGCCGGGGAGCCGGTGGGCTACGGCGGCACCTGGATCAGCGAGCGCGATACCCGTCTGGGTGTGGTAGCGATGGGCTACGGCGATGGCTACCCGCGCGCTGCACCCTCAGGTACGCCGGTGCTGGTGAATGGCCGCGAGGTGACCATCGTCGGACGTGTAGCGATGGACATGATCTGCGTTGACCTCGGGCCAGAGGCGCAGGAGAAAGCGGGCGATCCGGTGACCCTGTGGGGCGAAGGTTTACCCGTAGAGCGGATCGCGGAAATCACAAAAGTAAGTGCTTACGAACTTATCACACGCCTGACGTCGCGGGTGGCGATGCACTATCTGGACTGATATCGACTTCCCTCTCCCTCCAGGGAGAGGGAGTAAAGCAGGTTATGTCGCCCACACCCCATCTTCCTTAACATCCTCTCGATCTTCTGCTGCTTCCGGTTTATTGTTGAATTCCCTGCCTCATTATTATCCGGAGAACCATCGCGTGTTCCAGAAAGTCGACGCCTATGCTGGCGACCCTATCCTCTCCTTAATGGAGCGTTTCAAAGAAGATCCGCGCGGCGATAAAGTTAACCTCAGTATCGGTCTGTACTATAACGAAGCAGGCATTATTCCGCAGTTGCAGGCGGTGGCCAAAGCCGAAGCGCGTCTCAATGCCACGCCACACGGCGCGTCGCTCTATCTACCGATGGAAGGACTGAACAGCTATCGTCACACCATTGCTCCGCTGCTGTTTGGCGCAGACCATCCGGTGCTGGCGGAAAAGCGCGTTGCCACCATCCAGACCCTGGGCGGCTCAGGCGCGCTGAAAGTCGGTGCCGACTTCCTGCACAAGTATTTCCCTGAATCCGGTGTCTGGGTGAGCGACCCGACCTGGGAAAACCACGTCGCCATCTTTGAAGGTGCCGGTTTCACGGTGCAAACCTACCCGTGGTTTGACGACCAGACCAACGGCGTGCGCGTTGGCGCGTTGCTGGAAAAACTGAGTACCCTGCCGGAACGCAGCATCGTGCTGCTGCACCCGTGCTGCCATAACCCGACCGGTGCCGATCTGACCAACGATCAGTGGGATGCGGTGATTGAAGTGCTGAAGGCCCGTAACCTGATCCCGTTCCTCGACATTGCCTATCAGGGCTTTGGTGCCGGGATGGAAGAGGACGCCTACGCCATTCGCGCCATCGCCAGCGCAGGCCTGCCGGCGCTGGTCAGCAACTCCTTCTCCAAAATCTTCTCGCTGTATGGCGAGCGTGTCGGCGGCCTGTCGGTGGTCTGTGAAGATCAGGATGCTGCCGGGCGCGTGCTCGGCCAGTTGAAAGCCACCGTGCGCCGCATCTACTCCAGCCCGCCAAACTTTGGCGCGCAGGTCGTGGCGACCGTGCTGGGCGATGACGAACTCAAAGCCGAGTGGCTGGCGGAAGTAGAGGCGATGCGTACCCGTATCCTGTCTATGCGTCAGACGCTGGTCGACGTGCTGAAAGAGGCGGTGCCGGGGCACAACTTCGACTACCTGCTGAAGCAGCGCGGCATGTTCAGTTACACCGGCTTCAGCGCGCAGCAGGTGGATCGCCTGCGTGATGAGTTTGGCGTCTACCTGATTGCCAGCGGACGCATGTGCGTGGCGGGCCTGAACAGCAGCAACGTTCAGCGCGTGGCCCAGGCCTTTGCTGCTGTAATGTAAGCACTTACTTACGGCCTCCTTCTATTGGCGAAGGGGGCCGGAATGGGTAAAACCCCGCTTTGTGATACCCCTCTTTTTATTGTGACTTATATAAAAAATTCCCTTTCATTCCCCTCCGGCTACGGTTATTTTCGAGGTGGTTTTTGACCATCCGCTCAAAATAAAAAATAACGGTTTGAATATTCAGGGGAAATCATGCGCAAAATCACACAGGCGCTCAGCGCTGTCTGCTTGTTGCTCTCGCTTAGCCACCCGGTGGTGGCGCGCCCCTCATCACCTCCGCCGTTATACACCGGCACCAACGCTGCCAGACTGGCCGAGCAGGCACCTATCCACTGGGTGTCCGTTGCCCAGATTGAAAACAGCCTGATGGGCCGTCCGCCGATGTCGGTGGGATTTGATATTGATGACACCGTGCTGTTCTCCAGTCCGGGCTTCTGGCGGGGTAAAAAAACCTGGTCGCCGCACAGCGACGATTACCTGAAAAACCCGGCCTTCTGGCAGCAGATGAACAACGGCTGGGATGAGTTCAGCATTCCGAAAGAGGTGGCCCGCGCGCTGATTGCCATGCACGTTAAGCGTGGCGACAGGATCTGGTTTATTACCGGGCGTCATCCCACTAAAACCGAAACCGTCACCAAAGCGTTGCAGGACGCCTTTCTGATCCCCGCCGCGGCCATGAAACCGGTCATTTTTGCCGGTGAGAAGGCTGGCATAAACAACAAAGCCCAGTGGATTGAACAGAAGCAGGTCAAAATTTACTACGGTGACGCCGACAGCGACATCATTGCGGCCCGCGAGGCGGGTGCCCGGGGCATCCGGGTGCTGCGCGCCTCCAACTCGACCTGGAAACCGCTGCCACAGGCAGGGGCGTTTGGTGAAGAGGTGATCGTCAATTCAGAATATTGAGTATTCGGGCAGAAAAGACGCTTTTTTAAGCAGATTTACCCGCTACGGGTTTTACCTTTCGTCGTATTGCTGCACACTTAGAAGGATTATCCTGTAATACGGAGCAGCACATGTGGTATCAGCAAACCCTGACCCTGCGCGCCAGGTCTCGTGGTTTTCATCTGGTGACGGACGAGGTCCTCGGACAGATCCGCGATCTCCCCCGCATCAAGGTCGGTTTACTGCATCTGTTGCTGCAACATACGTCAGCCTCTCTCACTCTCAACGAGAATTGCGATCCCACCGTCCGTTCCGATATGGAGCAGCATTTTCTCAAATCCGTTCCCGACGATGCTCGCTGGGAACATGATGACGAGGGGCCAGATGACATGCCTTCCCATATTAAATCCTCCTTGCTGGGCGTCTCTTTGCTGCTGCCGGTGAATCACGGCCGCGTGCAGCTCGGCACCTGGCAGGGGATCTGGCTGGGAGAACATCGTATCCATGGCGGTTCGCGCAAAATTATCGCTACGCTACAAGGGGAATAATGATGACAATTTCGGAGATACTTCAGTACTGCATGAACAAGCCGGGTGCGGAGCAAAGCGTGCACAGTGACTGGAAGGCAACCCAGATTAAGGTCGCAGACGTGCTGTTTGCGATGGTGAAAGATGTGGAGGGGCGTCCGGCTGCCTCGCTAAAAACCAGCCCGGAACTGGCGGATCTGCTGCGCCAACAGCACACCGACGTGCGTCCCAGCAAGCACCTGAATAAAGCGCACTGGAGCACGGTCTATCTCGATGGGTCGATACCGGATTCGCAGATTTACTACCTGGTGGATGCCTCTTACAAGCAGGCGGTGGAACTGCTGCCGGAGATGACCCGGCAGCAGCTTTCAGTGTGACTAATTCAGAAGCGGTTTAAGGAAGCGGGCCGTGTGCGAGGCTTCGCACTCCGCGACGGTTTCCGGGGTGCCGGAAACCAGGATTTCGCCGCCGCCGCTGCCGCCTTCCGGACCGAGATCGACAATCCAGTCCGCGGTTTTAATCACGTCCAGGTTGTGCTCAATCACCACGATGGTGTTGCCCTGATCGCGCAGCTGGTGCAGCACGTCGAGTAACTGCTGGATATCGGCAAAGTGCAGACCAGTGGTTGGTTCATCCAGAATGTACAGCGTCTGCCCGGTACCGCGTTTGGAGAGCTCACGCGCCAGCTTCACGCGCTGCGCCTCCCCGCCCGACAGGGTAGTTGCTGACTGGCCCAGACGAATGTAGGTCAGACCGACATCCATCAGGGTCTGGAGCTTGCGCGCCAGCGCCGGAACGGCATCAAAGAACTCACGCGCCTCTTCGATGGTCATATCCAGCACTTCGTGGATGGTCTTGCCTTTGTACTTAATCTCCAGCGTTTCGCGGTTATAGCGCTTGCCTTTGCACTGGTCGCACGGGACGTAGATGTCCGGCAGGAAGTGCATCTCAACCTTGATAACGCCATCGCCCTGACAGGCTTCACAGCGACCGCCGCGAACGTTAAAGCTGAAACGTCCTGGCGTATAGCCGCGTGAACGCGATTCCGGCACGCCGGCAAAGAGTTCACGTACCGGCGTAAACACGCCGGTATAGGTGGCCGGGTTGGAGCGCGGCGTACGGCCGATCGGGCTCTGGTCGATATCGATCACCTTGTCGAAATGCTCCAGACCGTGGATCTCGCGATACGGTGCCGGTTCAGCCAGGGTTGCGCCGTTCAGCTGGGTCTGAGCAATCGGGAACAGGGTGTCGTTAATCAGCGTTGATTTACCGGAACCCGAGACACCGGTGATGCAGGTGAACAGGCCGACCGGCAGGGTCAGGGTCACGTCTTTCAGGTTGTTGCCGCGGGCACCGGTCAGCTTCAGCACTTTTTCCGGGTCGGCGGGCACGCGCTGTTTCGGGACTTCAATCTTGCGCTTGCCACTCATGTACTGGCCGGTCAGGGATTCCGGTACCGCCATAATAGCGTCCAGTGGACCTTCTGCCACCACCTGGCCGCCGTGGACGCCAGCCCCCGGGCCGATGTCGATCACGTGGTCGGCGGCACGAATAGCGTCTTCATCGTGCTCAACCACAATCACCGTGTTGCCAAGGTTACGCAGGTGGATCAGCGTCCCGAGCAGGCGTTCGTTGTCGCGCTGGTGCAGGCCGATGGACGGCTCATCCAGCACGTACATCACCCCCACCAGGCCCGCGCCAATCTGGCTCGCCAGACGGATACGCTGCGCTTCGCCGCCGGACAGGGTCTCTGCCGAGCGGGAAAGGGTCAGGTAGTTCAGGCCGACGTTGACCAGGAACTTGAGGCGATCGCCGATCTCTTTCAGCACTTTCTCGGCAATTTGCGCGCGCTGGCCGGAGAGCTTCAGGTTGTTGAAGAAGTCCATCGCATGGCCGATGCTCATGTCCGAGATGGTCGGCAGCGGCGTGTTTTCAACATACACATGACGCGCTTCGCGACGCAGACGGGTACCGTCACAGGTGGCGCAGGAGCGGTTGCTGATGAACTTCGCCAGCTCTTCACGTACCGCGCTGGATTCCGTCTCTTTGTAACGGCGCTCCATGTTGTGCAGCACGCCTTCGAACGGATGACGGCGCACCGAGGTATCGCCGCGATCGTTCATGTACTTAAACTCGATGTTCTCTTTCGCGGAACCGAACAGGATCACTTTGTGCACGGTTGGGCTGAGGCTGCCCCACGGCGCTTCAACGTCGAACTTATAGTGTTCAGCCAGCGACTTCAGCATCTGGAAATAGTAGAAGTTACGCTTATCCCAGCCGCGGATCGCGCCGCCGGCCAGCGACAGTTCCGGGTTCTGAATCACTCGCTCAGGATCGAAATACTGCTGCACGCCCAGACCATCACAGGTCGGGCAGGCCCCCGCCGGGTTGTTGAACGAGAACAGGCGCGGTTCCAGCTCACGCATGCTGTAGCCGCAAATCGGGCAGGCGAAGTTAGCAGAGAACAGCAGCTCTTCCGCCTGCGGATCGTCCATATCGGCTACTACGGCCGTACCGCCGGAGAGATCCAGCGCGGTTTCGAACGACTCCGCCAGGCGCTGGGTCAGGTCATCGCGCACCTTGAAGCGGTCGATCACCACTTCGATGGTGTGTTTCTTCTGCAGTTCCAGCTTCGGCGGATCGGAGAGATCGCACACTTCCCCGTCGATACGGGCGCGGATGTAGCCCTGGCTGGCCAGGTTTTCCAGCGTTTTGGTGTGCTCGCCTTTACGCTCTTTAATGATTGGCGCCAGCAGCATCAGGCGTTTGCCTTCCGGCTGTGCCAGCACGTTATCCACCATCTGGCTGACGGTCTGAGCCGCCAGCGGGACATCGTGGTCCGGGCAGCGCGGCTCACCCACGCGGGCATACAGCAGACGCAGGTAGTCATGGATTTCGGTGATGGTCCCGACGGTAGAACGCGGGTTGTGGGAGGTCGACTTCTGCTCAATGGAGATGGCAGGCGACAACCCTTCGATATGGTCGACATCCGGTTTTTCCATCAGCGACAGGAACTGACGCGCATACGCAGAGAGCGATTCAACGTAACGACGCTGCCCTTCGGCATACAAAGTGTCGAAAGCCAGTGAAGATTTGCCTGAGCCTGAAAGCCCGGTCACGACGATCAGTTTGTCGCGAGGGATGACGAGGTTGATATTCTTGAGATTGTGGGTGCGCGCGCCCCGAACTTCTATCTTATCCATTCACCTTTCCCGGTAGGTAGATACACGGAATGCCTGGTTTGTTTGAAGGACAACCGGCAGAAACGATTAATTATGACACAAATTGAACTGGCTGGATATACAGTATTGGAATGCAAATTCTGATGACTTGTGCAACAATGATTCCTTCGTGAGAACTCTGGAAGATGCTTCGAAACTATCGAAAGACCACGTGGAAATGGTACACTCGCGCGCTTACACTATTTAGAAACGTTTTCAGGAGACACGATCATGGCCAGCAGAGGCGTAAACAAGGTGATTCTCGTCGGTAATCTGGGCCAGGACCCGGAAGTACGCTATATGCCGAGTGGTGGTGCAGTGGCCAACATTACGCTGGCTACTTCCGAATCCTGGCGTGATAAAGCGACCGGTGAGATGAAAGAGCAGACTGAATGGCACCGCGTTGTGCTGTTTGGCAAACTGGCCGAAGTGGCCGGTGAGTATCTGCGTAAAGGCTCCCAGGTCTATATCGAAGGCCAGCTGCGTACCCGCAAATGGACCGATCAGTCCGGCGCAGAAAAATACACCACCGAAGTGGTGGTTAACGTCGGCGGTACCATGCAGATGCTGGGTGGCCGTCAGGGCGGTGGCGCACCAGCAGGTGGCGGTCAGCAGCAGCAGGGCGGTTGGGGTCAACCTCAGCAGCCACAGGGCGGCAACCAGTTCAGCGGCGGCGCACAGTCCCGTCCGCAGCAGCAGCCGTCTGCACCGGCGCAGTCCAACGAACCGCCAATGGATTTCGACGACGATATCCCGTTCTGATAAGCAGAACCTGCGTTTCGCAACCACAAAAAACCCAGACGATGTCTGGGTTTTTTTATATTCACTAGGTGTACATCATTGGCCAGTCTGGTGGCGTATGGCTCATCGCCTCGACCATAACCGCTTTCACATTATTCCAGATGACGGCCACATCCAGCAGGGTGATGCCCAGCAGACCGGTCGCGAACCAGCATGCCGCAGCCAGCCCCAGACAGGTGCTCACCACCGCCAGGACGGTGTAATCTGATTTACGAAACTGAATGTTCAGCGTGCTGGCCAGAAACATCAGCACCGCGCTCAACAACTCCCAGCGTGCAAGCACAACACCGGTGGTAATAGCTGCCATAAAACGATCCTCAAAGATAACCGCCGCCGGGTAAAGCGCGACGTTGCCCACACGCTGTGGCAAACTGGCTATCGGCAGGCTCAGACTCACAACAATGAAACGATGTTTCTTGTTACATAAGATATGTGAACTATATCACGTTTGTTCTTTTATTCGCCACTGGGCAAATGCATAAAAATGGTCTTTTTTTAACCCTGTAGTTATTATGGCTATTGCAATCTGAAATATATATTTAGCCTGCTAACCGGTGTATTTATGATAACTTTGCTGATAATTCATCGGGATAAGAAAACATGTACAGAGCGGGCGTCGATGTACAATATTTACAGTCTCAGGGCTATGGATTATGCTTCTTCCGGTTGCTTACTCAGTTCGTAATAAATAAATCAGGCTTAAACTTTTTTTGCTGGTTATTATTTTATGTCATTTTAATTTTACACACGCATCCCTGTAAGAAAGTCGCATTACTCTATGCCGACTGAACATCACTTTATTCCTGATTAATTCGTTGCGGTATTTCTGTCTCGTTAATGAGCTGCGAATAAACAATGACGCAAGTAAATCGAGAGAATATTAATGACAGTACCCGGGCCCTGCACGCATTAGCTAAATTAATGCCAAAGTTATCGTCCCACGCCACCTTAACGGATCTGCTGGGGACGATTAATCATACCTTTGGCGCCCAGCTCAGCTGGGTGATGATGCAGGATGATACGGGCCGGCCGCAGTTTGTCAGTGCCGGTGAATTAACCTGCCATCCGCTGGAAATTAATGCGTTTCTTGCCAGCCTGTTATTGCAACGCCATCGCCGTTCATGGCAGGTCATCGGCTGGAAAGAGAATACAGGCGCGCTGATATTTCCTCCCGGGCACCCGGGTCACCTTCAATTACAGTGCGGGGTGCTGTGTAAAATGGCACCGCATCAGCACGGCTATTTCTTCCTGGGATTTACGCAACCGCAAAGCAGCATTACCGTGTTGAAAGAGGTAATGATTATCCTGGTGGAAAAATTGAAGGATTTTGTCACCGGGCTCGTCGCCCGTGAACGCACGGCGAAAGAGATGCAGCGGACGATCGCCCAGTACAAAACGCTGTTTGAACGGGCGCCGGTGCTGATGAACTCTTTCGACAGGAATAGCCGCTGCATATTGTGGAATGTCGAATGCGAAAAGGTGTTTGGCTGGACGATGGCGGAGATCAACCTTCATGCCGATCCGCTGGCGCTGTTTTACCCTGACCCGGAGGTGCGTCGCCGGGTAAAGGAGTCGGTTAACACCACCCCGCTAAACGATATGTATGAATGGCACCCGGTGCGCCGGGACGGGATGCAACTGACGATCCTGTGGTCGAACATCTCCCTGCCGGACGGCTCAATCCTCAATATCGGGCTCGATATCACCGCCCGCAAAAAAGCGGAGCGGCAGTTGGAGATGAAGGCCATGACCGACGATCTGACGCGCTGCTTAAATCGCTTTGCCATCCTGCAACAGATTGCCGTCGCCCTGGAGACCAGCCAGCGGCAGGAGGTCGACAGCCACTTCTCCATTCTGATGTTCGATCTGGATTTCTTTAAACAGATTAATGACCAGTGGGGCCATCTGGTGGGGGATGCCGCGCTGGTACACTTCTGCGACTGCCTGCGAGCGCTGCTCCCGCCTGGCTCGGCGTTAGGTCGGGTAGGCGGAGAGGAGTTTCTGCTGCTGCTGCCGAAGAGTCGCAGCGACGCGGCGGTGCAACTCTCCACCCGACTCCGCCAGGCGCTTGCCGTGACGCCGCTTAACGTTGGCAGTCGGACGCTGATCCTCTCCTTTAGCGCGGGAGTGGTAGAGGTGAGCGGCGAACAGCATGATACCTCCTCGTTACTCATTAGCGCAGATAAGGCACTTTATGATGCCAAACGCGCGGGAAGAGGAAAAACAATCGTCGCGGTTGATTATTTATAAATCACTTTAATCATTATCGTGGGATAAATAGCACAAAATTTCATGAGGAAGTTGCGCTTTTTTCACGCTGTCGGTAGTTTGACTTAATCGACGACATTCTGTTGAGTTATCCGGGAGCCTGGCTTTCAAAAAGGGTATTTATTTTACTTAATAAACAGGAAACGAATACTTTCAGTTTGGCTTACGGACAAATATTATCGGCATAACCAAATATTAGGTTATTGGTGTTAAAAGTCAGTTGCTAACTTCGCATGATTCATGCAACGTAATCACCTGTTTAGCAAAGCATCCGGCCTTCATGATTACAGGCACATAAAAAGCAGGGAAAAAGGGCGGAAATGAATCGTAACGCACGGGACAAGGTGCTGAGGATAGTCGGGGTTATCATGGTAGTTTCGCTACCTGTGATGCTTGCGCTATGGTTTGCCCAGCAACGCGCGGTTAACGAAACACGCAGCCAACTTAGTACCTTTGCTCAACTCGCTTTAGACAAAACTGAACTGGTCATTCAGCAGGTGGAGTTGGCTCGTCATACGGCTGAACAGTATTCAGGCGATATTTGCACCCCGGCACACCGACAGAATATGTTAAATATCGTCCGGGGGCGGCTTTACATTGCCGACCTGCTCTATGCTGATGGACGTGAATTCCGCTGCTCCACGACCAGCACCCCTGATATCCCCTATACGATTTCCGCTGCTAATTACCAACGCCAGCCTGACGTCTCTATCTATTATTACCGCGATACGCCGTTTTATGCGGGATATAAGATGACTTATATGCAATTAGGGCATTATGTGGTGGTGGTTAACCCCCTCACCTATAGCGAAGTGATGTCCTCTGATCGCTCGCTGGCGTGGGGGGTATTTGACACGGTGACCAATGCTTTTTTCTCGGTCAGCGAACAGGCGAATCAAAATGAATTAAAAACGCAGATTGGCAATAACGATTTCGCATTCCAGAACGAAGGCCGCTTTTATACTATAGTTCGCTCGGACAAGCGCCCGATTGCCGCCATTGTGTCAACGACTAACCAGCGTTTTTACGAAGTGCTTTATCACCAGGCGACATTAACCCTACCGCTGGGGATGATCAGCAGCATTATTATTTTACTGATGTGGTCGCGAACGCGACGGGAATTTAATTCTCCGGGTCGCTTATTGCATCGGGCATTAAATAAAAGACAGCTTTGCCTGCACTACCAGCCGATTATTGATATTAAAACCAACGTCTGTGTCGGGGCAGAGGCGCTGTTGCGATGGCCTGGTTTTAACGGCCCGGTGATGAGCCCGGTAGAATTTATCCCGCTGGCAGAAGAAGAGGGCATGAGCGAGCGCATTACCGACTACGTGGTGGAAGAAGTCTTCAGCGACCTGGGCCCTTTCCTGGCCTGCAACCCGCATATCTATATCTCCATTAACCTGTCGGCCACGGACTTCCACTCTTCACGCCTGATTGCGATGATCACCGATAAGGCCCGCCACTACAACGTTCGTGCCCAGCAGATTAAAATCGAAGTGACCGAGCGCGGGTTCATCGACGTACCGAGAACCACACCGGTGATCCAGGCGTTTCGTCAGGCGGGATATGAAGTGGCGATCGATGATTTTGGTACCGGCTATTCCAACCTGCACAACCTCTACTCCCTGAACGTCGATATCCTGAAAATCGATAAATCCTTTATCGATACGCTGACCACCAACAGCACCAGCCACCTGATCGTCGAGCACATTATTGAAATGGCCCAGAGCCTGCGCTTAAAAACCATCGCGGAAGGGGTGGAAACGGCGGAACAGGTCACGTGGTTAAACAAGCGCGGCGTGCAGTATTGTCAGGGCTGGCACTTTGCAAAGGCGATGTCGCCGCAGGATTTCATGACCTGGCAGCAACAGCCTGTCGCAGCATCACTCGCCCACAGCCACTAATTCAGCTGATGACGGTAGTCGCTGGGGGTGCGATCAAACTCACGGCGGAATACGCGGGAAAACGTCTGCTGCGAGACATAGCCCAGATCCATGGCGATATCAAAAATAGGACGCTGGGTCGTGCGCAGCGCCTGAGCGGCCAACAATAACCGGCGTTGACGAATGTACTCGCCCAGCGTCTGGTGCATCACGGCGCGGAACATTCTCTGTAAATACCACTTCGAATAACCTGACTTTTTCGCCACCACATCGATACTCAAGGGTTGATCGATATGGTCATCCATCCATTCAATAAGTGTCTGAATAATTTGTTGATGCGACATAAAGCAGCCTCCCTCTGGGTACACCTGTGTCTATAGATTCGTCGTTTTGTCTGCGGGCGAGTATAATTCCTCAAGTTAACTTGAGGTAAAGAGGTTTTATGGAAAAGAAATTACCCCGGATAAAACCGCTGTTGACCCCGGGCGAGGTAGCCAGGCGCAGCGGCGTGGCGGTGTCGGCACTGCATTTCTATGAAAGCAAAGGGTTAATTAAGAGCATTCGCAACACCGGTAACCAGCGGCGTTATACCCGCGACGTGCTGCGCTACGTGGCGATCATTAAGATTGCCCAACGCATTGGCATCCCGCTCGCCACCATTGGCGAGGCGTTCGGCATCCTGCCGGAGGGGCATACCCTGAGTGCGAAGGAGTGGAAGGCGCTATCCTCCCAGTGGCGGGACGAGCTGGATCGGCGCATTCATACTCTGGAGGCGCTGCGGGATGAACTGGACGGCTGCATTGGCTGCGGATGCCTGTCGCGCAGCGACTGCCCGCTGCGTAACCCTGGCGACAGACTGGGCGAACAGGGCACCGGTGCGCGGCTACTGGAAGAGGATTAGCCCGCTGCCTAAAAAACTAAAGCGCCACAGGGGCGCTTTAGTTTATTCCCGGTCTTTGTCTTTCTCTCTATCCCGCTGGTTCACAGGAGGGTTTCCCCCGACATCAACACCCCTCAGTCGAGCATGCTTTGGAGGTTCCGGTTTGTGCTGACAATTTAAGTCTAGGCCGGGGCCCCGGGTTTGCCAGCGCCACTGCGCAAAAACTCGGCGAAATTTTTTCGCCAGGTTGTGCAATTTTCTATAGTTAGTGGATAAGCCCAACTGGAGATGACCATGATTAAGGTCCACCACCTCAACCAGTCCCGATCCCAGCGCGTGCTCTGGGCGCTGGAAGAGCTCTCACTGTCCTATCAGATTGAACGTTATCAGCGGGATAAGACCATGATGGCGCCCGCCGCGTTGCGCAAAGTCCATCCGCTGGGCAAATCTCCGGTGCTGGAGGATAACGGCCTGATCCTGGCGGAGTCGGGCGCTATCCTCGAATACCTGCAGGAGACCTACGATCCCGGGTCACAGCTTAAGCCGCAGGATCGCGAGCTGAAACTGCACTACCGTTTCTGGCTCCATTACGCGGAAGGTTCCCTGATGCCGCTGCTGCTGATGAAGCTGGTCTTCTCCAGCCTCGGTAAACCGCCGATTCCGTTTGGCCTGCGCTCGCTGGGCAAAGTGCTGGGGCAGGGGGTACAGAAGGCGTATCTCAACAAACAACTGGAAACCCACGCCCGTTTTCTGGAGTCCTGGCTGAAGGATCACCGCTGGTTTGCCGGGGATCATCTCAGCATGGCGGATGTGCAGATGAGCTTCCCGGTGTTTGCCCTGCTGAAGCGTGGCGGCATCGAGGATCTTCCTCACCTGCAGAGGTGGATGAAAAACGTCGAAATGCGTCCGGCCTGGCAGCGGGCGATCCAGCAGGGCGGTCCATTCGAAATCCCTGGCGAGGCCTGAAAATGTTATCAAATTGCGCATTCACGATAACGTTTGCGCATACTCTGTCTACTTCTTCACCACCTCGTACGGAAATTAGCGAAAAACGGCAAAGTTAAGTTGAAAACGCCCATCTTTAGGCCGGATAATCGTTTGCCTTTAATTCAACACCCGTTTTGTCAGCGCGAAGCTAAACGTTTGCTTTTTTTATGACGCCCCTCTTTGTCATAAACGCAGCACAGGGATAAGACGTTTCGCTGGTCGTGGAGTGTCCATCACGCTGACCGACGACGATAATAATTTTCAGGGGATGTTTTCTATGTCTACGCCATCTGCGCGTACCGGCGGTTCACTCGACGCCATGTTCAAAATTTCTGCCCGCGGCAGTACCGTGCGTCAGGAGATCGTTGCCGGTCTGACGACCTTCCTGGCGATGGTCTACTCGGTGATCGTGGTCCCGGGCATGCTGGGCAAAGCCGGTTTCCCACCGGCGGCGGTCTTTGTCGCCACCTGTCTGGTGGCCGGTGTCGGCTCCATCGTAATGGGTCTGTGGGCCAACCTGCCGCTGGCGATCGGTTGCGCCATCTCATTGACCGCGTTTACCGCATTCAGCCTGGTGCTGGGCCAGCACATCAGCGTGCCGGTTGCGCTGGGTGCTGTGTTCCTGATGGGTGTGCTGTTTACCATTATTTCCGCCACCGGTATCCGTAGCTGGATCCTCCGCAACCTGCCGCAGGGCGTTGCGCACGGCACCGGGATTGGTATCGGCCTGTTTCTGCTGCTGATTGCCGCCAACGGCGTTGGTCTGGTGATCAAGAACCCGCTGGACGGTCTGCCGGTTGCGCTGGGTAATTTCGCCAGCTTCCCGGTGATCATGTCGCTGATTGGCCTGGCGGTGATCATCGGTCTGGAAAAACTGAAAGTGCCGGGCGGCATCCTGCTGACCATCATCGGCGTCTCTGTGGTGGGGCTGATTTTCGATCCCGCGGTGCACTTCTCCGGCGTGTTCGCCATGCCATCCCTGAGCGATGAAAACGGCAACTCGCTGATCGGCAGCCTGGATATCATGGGCGCGCTGAACCCGGTGGTACTGCCAAGCGTGCTGGCGCTGGTGATGACCGCGGTCTTCGACGCCACCGGCACCATCCGCGCGGTAGCGGGCCAGGCGAACCTGCTGGATAAAGACGGTCAGATTATCGATGGCGGCAAAGCGCTGACCACCGACTCCCTGAGCAGCGTCTTCTCCGGTCTGGTGGGTGCCGCGCCGGCAGCCGTGTATATCGAATCCGCGGCGGGTACGGCGGCAGGCGGGAAAACCGGTCTGACGGCGATCACCATCGGCGTGCTGTTCCTGCTGATCCTGTTCCTTGCCCCGCTCTCTTATCTGGTGCCGGCCTACGCGACCGCGCCTGCGCTGATGTACGTTGGCCTGCTGATGCTGAGCAACGTGGCGAAAATCGATTTTGCCGACTTCGTTGATGCGATGGCGGGTCTGATTACCGCAGTGTTCATCGTGCTGACCTGTAATATCGTCACCGGCATCATGATCGGTTTCGCCTCGCTGGTGATCGGCCGTATCGTTTCCGGTGAATGGCGCAAGCTGAACATCGGTACGGTAGTGATTGCCGTGGCGCTGGTGGCGTTCTACGCGGGCGGTTGGGCTATCTAAGCTGTCAACTGCGTAAAAAGACGGGTGGCTAAGGCCGCCCGTTTTTATTTTCGGAACACATCTTGTTGCCTTATGCGTTACTCTGGGGGAGATACACTGTGGCAAGATGCCAGTGATGTAAACGTACAGAAATCTCGCAAACAGGGAACGCATGGAAATCTTCTTCACAATACTCATCATGACCCTTTTGGTCTCCCTCTCCGGGGTAGTTACCCGCGTACTGCCCTTCCAGTTACCGCTGCCGCTGATGCAGATCGCCATCGGTGCTCTGCTGGCGTGGCCGACGTTCGGATTGCATGTCGAGTTTGATCCCGAACTGTTTCTGGTACTGTTTATTCCTCCTCTGCTGTTTGCCGACGGCTGGAAAACCCCGACCCGTGAGTTTCTTGAACACGGGCGCGAAATCTTCGGCCTGGCGCTGGCGCTGGTGGTGGTCACCGTGGTGGGGATTGGTTTTCTCATCTATTGGGTGGTGCCGGGGATCCCGCTGATACCGGCCTTTGCGCTGGCGGCGGTACTGTCACCCACCGATGCCGTGGCGCTGTCCGGGATCGTCGGTGAAGGGCGCATTCCGAAGAAAATCATGGGCATCCTGCAGGGCGAGGCGCTGATGAACGACGCCTCCGGCCTGGTGGCGCTGAAGTTTGCCGTCGCCGTGGCGATGGGCACCATGGTCTTCACCATCGGCGGGGCGTCCGTTGAATTCTTCAAAGTGGCCATTGGCGGCATTTTGGCTGGGTTTGTGGTGAGCTGGCTGTATGGCCGTTCACTGCGCTTCCTCAGCCGCTGGGGCGGCGACGAACCCGCCACGCAAATCGTGCTGCTGTTCCTGCTGCCGTTCGCCTCTTATCTGATAGCAGAACACATCGGCGTGTCGGGTATTCTGGCCGCGGTGGCGGCGGGGATGACCATCACTCGCGCCGGGGTTATGCGCCGCGCGCCGCTGGCGATGCGCCTGCGCGCGAACAGCACCTGGTCGATGCTGGAGTTTGTCTTTAACGGCATGGTGTTCCTGCTGTTGGGTCTGCAGTTGCCGGGGATCCTCGAGTCCTCCCTGGTGGCGGCCGAGGCCGACCCGAATGTTGAAACCTGGATGCTGTTTACCGACATCGTGCTCATTTACGCCGCGCTGATGCTGGTGCGTTTCGGCTGGCTGTGGACGATGAAAAACTTCAGCATGCGTTTCCTGAAAAAGAAACCGATGGAGTTTGGCTCCTGGACCACGCGCGAACTGCTGATTTCCACCTTCGCCGGGGTGCGTGGGGCGATTACGCTGGCTGGTGTGCTCTCCATTCCACTGCTGCTGCCGACCGGTGACGTCTTCCCGGCCCGCTACGAGCTGGTGTTCCTCGCCGCCGGGGTGATCCTCTTCTCGCTGTTTGTCGGCGTGGTGATGCTGCCGATTCTGCTGCAACATATGGAAGTCGGCGATCACGTTCAGCAGCATAAAGAGGCGCGTATTGCCCGGGCAGCAACCGCTGAAGTGGCGATTGTCGCTATCCAGAAGATGGAGGAGCGTCTGGCCGCGGATACCGAAGAGAACATCGATAACCAGCTGCTGAAAGAGGTGAGTTCGCGGGTGATTGGTAACCTGCGTCGCCGTGCGGATGGCCGCAACGACGTGGAAAGCTCGCTGATGGAAGAGAACCTCGAACGCCGCTTCCGCCTGGCCGCGCTGCGCTCTGAACGCGCGGAGCTGTACCACCTGCGCGCGACCCGGGAGATCAGCAACGAGACGCTGCAGAAGCTGCTGCACGATCTCGATTTGATGGAAGCGTTGTTGATAGAGAAGCAGTAGGGTGAGTGCGGTCTGATGCCCTCACCCCAGCCCTCTCCCACAGGGAGAGGGTGCAAACACTCAAAACGGTAACCTGGCGGTTACCGTTTTGCGTTTACCTCGGCACCCAAAACCCTTCACAGCATTTCAGCCACGCCTGGGCGCTGTTCGACAGGTATACTCCCTCCCGCCAGATCATCCCCAGCTGCCAGTGCAGATCGCTCTGCAGCGGGATCCAGCGCAGGGTATTTTTATCCAGCCGCTCGCAGATAGGCTGCGGCAATATCGCAATCCCCACGCCCGCCTGCACCATCGCCGCCAGAAAGTCCCACTGCCCGCTGCGCACCGCGATGCGCGGCTTCACGCCGTGCTGGCTGAAGAGCTGCATCAGCTGTCGGCTGAGGGCAAAATCTTCGTTGTAGATCAGTAGCGGGTGCTCGGCCAGCAACTCCGGATTGATGGTCTCAAGCGTCAACCAGCTGCCGGTGCGCGGCACCAGCACGCACAGCGGATGGCTGAACAGCGGCAGCGCCGTCAGACCGCTGTCCTCCTCCACCGGCAGGGCGGTCATCGCCAGATCCAGCTCGCCGTTGATTACCGCCTGCTGGACGGTTAAGCCGCCAAATTCAGAAATTTTGAGCTCCACGCCGGGATAGCGCTGGCGAAACAGGCCGATGGGCCCGGCCATCATCATCCCCACCATCGGCGGGATCCCAAGGCGCAGTATCCCCTTGTTAAGGTGGTTAATGTCGCCCAGCTCGGCCTCCAGCTGGCGAAATTCCGCGAGGATCGCCAGCCCGCGCTCAAATACCACGCGGCCGGTGTCGGTTAACAGCAGCTTGCGCCCGTCGCGGATCAGCAGGGTACAGTTCAGTTCATCTTCGAGGTTTTTCAGCATCTTGCTGATGGTAGGTTGGGTGACAAAAAGTTTCTCCGCGGCGCGGGTGAAACTCTGCTGGCGGACCACTTCGACAAAGTAACGCAGCGTGCGTATGTCCATGACTATTCCTCGAAACTATACCTTTGATGATTTTAATTCATTTCAGTCAATTACGGGCGCTGACTATACTGGCGCTCTCTCTCATTTTGAGGAAATCCCCATGACCGTGGCGTTAGGTCGCGTTACGCCTGCCGTCGTGCAACGACTCCAGGTACCGGTTCAGGTACTGCTTTATGCGGGTCTTTTTGTCTTCGCTGAATACCTGGTTGGCTGGCTACATCTGCCGCTGCCGGCCAATCTGGTCGGCATGGTGCTGATGTTCAGCCTGATCCTCTGCCGCATCATTCCTCTGAACTGGGTGCGGGCAGGCTCGCGCTGGCTGCTGGCAGAAATGCTGCTGTTCTTTGTGCCGGCGGTGGTGGCGGTGGTCAATTACGTCCAGCTGCTGATGGTGGACGGCTGGCGTATCTTTGCGGTGATTGCCCTGAGCACGCTGATGGTGCTGGGCGCTACCGCCTGGGTGGTGGATAAAGTCTATCGCTATGAAATCAGCAGGCAGAAACATGACTAACTTTCAGATCAGCGTTCTCTGCCTGGTCGTGACCCTGGCGATCTATTTCGCCAACAAGCGTCTTTACCGCCGCTTTCGCAAACTGCCCCTGATGCCGCTGGTCTTCACCCCGATCTTGCTGGTGATGATGCTGGTGTGGGGCCATATCTCCTGGCAGAACTATATCGGGGAAGCGCACTGGCTGCTGTGGCTGCTCGGCCCGGCGACCATCGCCTTTGCGGTGCCGGTGTACGACAACCTCGCGGTGATTAAACGTCACTGGATGTCGCTCTCGGCCGGGGTAATCACCGCCACGGTGGTGGCCGTCACCAGCTCGGTCTGGCTGGCGCGACTGTTTACCCTGTCGGACGAGATCCAGCGCAGCCTCGCGGTGCGCTCCGTCACCACGCCCTTTGCGCTGGCCGCGGCAAAACCGCTCGGCGGGCAGCCGGATCTGGTGGCGCTGTTTGTGGTGGTGACCGGGGTGTTTGGCATGGCGGTGGGGGATATGCTTTTTCTGCGGCTCTCGATCCGCGAAGGGATGGCGAAAGGGGCCGGGTTTGGCGCGGCCTCTCACGGCGCAGGCACCGCCCGCTCCTATGAGCTGGGCCAGCAGGAGGGCGTGGTCGCCAGCCTGGTGATGATGCTCTCCGGCGTGGTGATGGTGCTGGTGGCCCCGCTGGTGGGTTGGTTGATGTTCTGATTTTTGCCCGGCGGCGCTGCGCTTGCACGGGCCTACGGTATTGTAGGCCGGGCAAGCGTAGCGCCACCCGGCAAGGCTAACGATTCAAACGCCGCACAATCCGCTCCACCTTCTGCCGGAAATCCGCCGCGACCTGGGCGGGCGCCTGGCCCATCTCCAGCTTTTCCCGCGCCGAGGTGAACTGGTCGATTACCTGCAAATCCTCAATATAAGGCGTGGCGACGACGGTGGTGTGCAGCGCCTGCGCCTGGCGCAGCCCGGCAATCACCGGATCCTGCGGGTCAATCACCCCTTTCTCCGTAAGCTGCCTCTCCGCTGCCTTGTTGAGCGGGATGCCGCGCTCCAGCCCCAGAGCTTCAACCGACTGCGGATCGTTAAGCAGGTAGTTCACCAGGATTGCCGCCTCTTTTGGATGCTTCGTGGATTTCGCCACCGACAGCATCTGCGCCGTTTTGAAGTACACCCCCGATTCGTCCATCCCGGGCTGCATCACGTAGTCGCCCAGCACCAGCTTCGCCGGCGGCGTCATGTTGTTGGCAAACATGCGGATGGTGATGTTCCAGGTGAACAGGCCGCCCCATTCGCCGTTAATCCACGGCTTCATCTCATAAAGATTGCCTTTGCCGTAGGAGGAGAGGGTTTTTGGCGACGGGAGAACGTGGTCATCGCTCAGGCGCTTCACAAAGCTGAAGGCCTCCTCCCACTGGGCGTCGTTCCAGGCGAAGGTCCCGTCGCTGTTGAACATCGGCTGGTGGTGGGTCTGCATCATGTACGCATTGAGCAGCAGAATGACGTCCTGATCGACCATCGCGTAGGGGTAGTAATTGTTGCCCAACTTCTGCTGGAAGGTTTTTCCGGCGGCAAAGAACGCATCCCAGGTTTTCGGGTACGCCAGCCCGGCCTTCTGCCAGGTGACGTCGTTGTAGTAAAAGACCGGGGCATTGACCGAGATCGGCAGGCCGTTGAGCCTGCCTTTAATGGTGGTGGACTGCAGATCCTGCGCCTGGTACTGGCTTAAATCGAGCTCCGCTTTCAGCTTGTCGAGATCGTAATAGCCTTCGCCGTTTTTGGAAAAGACGATCAGCCACGGCCAGTTGGTCTGCATCACATCCGGCTCGGTGCCGCTCGCCATCTGGGTGGTCAGGCGCGAAAGGTGCCCGTCCCAGCCGGTGTATTCGGCCTTCACTTTGATCTCCGGATGCGCTTTTTCGAAGGCGTCGAGCGCCTTCAGCGTGGCCTGGTGGCGGCTGTTGCCACCCCACCACGACATGCGTAATTCAACGGGCTGCGCCCAGGCAGAGGTACAGGAAAATAACAGCGATGCGATGACACCTGACAGGAGCTTATTCATTATTTTTCTCCGGGACTTTTATTATTAAACAGGTGAATAACGGCGCAGCTTCCTGCCGTGCCTGCAACAGGTCCTTAGCGTTTCGTCAGACGGGAAACCAGCTCAAACTCCCTGAAGTTGACCGGACGCTGCTGCTGCATGGAGATGTTGCCCGCAATCCCGGTGAGGATAGACATCACCCCGGCCCGGTGGTCGGCCGCCCGCTGCAGCGGATCGTGGCCCGGCGTACCGAACAGGTCGGCCAGCATGGCGTTGTCGCCGCCGCCGTGGCCCCCTTCACCGAGGCTGAACTCCGCCTTCCAGGGTTCGGCAAACATCGGGAAGACGGTAAGATCGCACTGCTCGAGGCTGCCCTCGTTTTCGCGATCGCCTCCGGCGTTGACGTAGGACTTCTCGACAATCTTCATCTCCAGGCGGCCTTCGGTGCCGTTAAAGACCACGTTCAGCCCTTCCCACGGCAGGTAGGCATTGAGGGAGTAGGTGAGCTGGACCTGATTCTGGTATTTCACCAGCACCGACATAGTGTCTTCGATAGTAATGCCGTCGCTGAACACGCTCTGGTCGCGGAAGTAATTATCTTCATGCTCCGCGTCGAGATAGAGCGCTTTCAGCTGGGCGTTCTCTGCCATCTGCAGCGCAAAGGGATCCGCTTTTGCCTCGGCAAAACCGTGGGCGCGCGGGTAGAAGTGCGTCACCCCGCGCTTCTCCGCGTTCTCCCGGCCGTAAAACTGCAGGCTGCCTTCGGCGTAAACCCGCTCCGGGTAGCTGCCGAGCCAGAAGTTCATCAGGTCGAAGTGGTGGGTGGATTTATGCACCAGCAGGCCGCCGCTGTTGCGTTTTTCCCGATGCCAGCGGCGGAAGTAGTCCGCGCCGTGTTCGGTGTTGAGCAGCCACTCGAAGTGCACCGAGGTGACCTTGCCGATCGTCCCCTGCATCAGCAACTCGCGCACCTTGCTGTGGTGCGGAGCGTAGCGGTAGTTGAAGGCCACGCGCACGCTGCGGCCGGTCTCTTCGATGGCGTCAAGAATGCGCAGGGCGCGCTGTTCGTCGATGGTCATCGGCTTTTCGGTGATCACATCGCAGCCGGCGTGCAGGGCGCGAACGATGTAGTCGTCGTGGGTGCGGTCCATGGTGGTAACAATAATCACATCGGGACGCGTTTCGCGGATCATCTCTTCAAACTGCGCGGCCTGCCAGGTGGAAACCGGCGCTGCCCCTTCGTTTTTTAATAGCTGATTGGCGTAATGCATGCGCGTGGTGTTGGTATCGCAGAACGCGACCATTCTGGCATTTTCCCGCCAGGCGCCGCCGATGGCGGAAATATATAAACCTGCGCGACCACCGGTTCCTACCAGAGCATAAGTTTTCATGGCATCCTCGATTAATATGAATAATAAAAAATCAGCAAGGTGGCCCAATGAAACGTATTCCCCATCAACTGATGGAGCTGAACAGCACTTTTATCTGGCACTGGCCCTGGTTTATTCAGGGGGTGAAAAGCGCGAAACAGCACGGTTTCACTGGGATCATCCTGCACCAACAGGAACTGCTTTCGATACTTGCGACGCCCTCGCCGTTAAGCCAGAAGCTCAACGTCGAGAACCTTATTCATCAGCAACATTACGCCCTGCAGTATTTAATCCGCGTCGATCGTTATCTGGCGGAAAATAACCTGTCGTTCTGGCTTCAGGGTGAAGCCGCGCCCAATGACGACATTATTAAGCGTAAATTTCCTGAACTGACGTTCGACGAAAAAAGCGCGCACGATTTCTGGCACTCTTTTTATGCCGCGATATTGCATCCGCTATTACACGCCTTGCCCCATCTCAGCGGGCTTATTCTCAGTCTGACGACGCCGGACTTTCAGACCGCCCGCTGGCAGCAAAGCCTGCATGATGTCTGGAGCCTGCTGCGCGCTCGGGGCAAAAAGCTGATCCTGCGCGACTTCATTGATAACAGCTGGCCGCGCCAGCAGCTCTCTAACATTCTGGCGACGCTCCCGGACGACGTGCGCGCCTCGGTAAAAGCCACCGAGCTGGATTACCACCCCGGCTTTGCCAACCATCCGCACATCGCCACTCTGCCAGGGCATAAAAAGTGGATCGAGTACGACCTCTTCGGCACCGGTTACGGCTGGACCGCGCTGCCGTGCTATCTGGCCGATGAGATCGGTGGCCGCTTAAGCTGGGCACTCAGCGCCGCCGAAAACGAAATCGAAGCTATTACCTCCCGCGTGAGCTGGCAGTGGCTGCCCGACAGCCGGGTGATGGACTCCGCCAACGCCATCAACCTGTTCGGGCTTACCGCCGCCAACCAGGCCGCCGATGCGGCGCTGCCTGCCACCTTCGATCGCTGGGCGGAACACCATCAGCTCGGCTTTCGCTCCCTGCAGGACAAGCATCAGCTCTCGGCCATCGTCCATGCCAGCTACGACTGGTTGTGCAAAACGCCGAACCTCCTCGGGCGACGGCTGCACTATCAGAGCCAGATCCCGGAGAGCATTGCCCAGGCGCAGCAGTTGCTGCATATGGACACCCGCAGCGCTAACTGGCTGCACGCCTGGCAGCCGCTGATGCCCACCGACGCTCCCGCGCTTGGCACAGAGCAGCGGGAGCAGATAGCGCTGGAGAAAGAGGCCGCCTGCTTCCTCGCAACACGCACGTTGCAAAATCTGCGTGAGCTGATGCCGCGTATAACCTGTCCGGACGATACTCTGGCCATCCTGCTCGCCGCCTGGCGCAGCGCGGAGATCTACAGCCAGATGTTCTCCCACGTGGCCGCCGCGGTGACCGACGTGCTGTGGCTGGACCATTACGGCACTGACAGCCTGCCTGCGGATACCCTGCAGAAGCATCAGCAGCGGCTGCTTCACTACGCCGACACCCTGGATCGCTGGCTGGTTGAGCCACCCACCAGCGGCCCGTTATTCCTGCCGCTGTTGCTGAGCCCGGAGCGGCTGGAGCGTTTTGCCAGAAGCCTGAGCGCGTCGCTGTGACTAAAGAATAAAAACTGAGACGGGGATTGTCTGTACGGCGGGGAGAGGGAAAGCCGGGGATTGACGTGAAATCGGGAAAAGTGTGATGGCCTTTGCGGATCGCAGATAAAGCCTGTGATGTGCATCGGCTTTTTCCGTTCTGGCGACGTGATAAACGTCACCAGAAGGGGAAAAAAATGTGATCCCCGACCAGCGGCCGGGGAGGGGATGTTAGTGCGCGCGGCCCTGCTCGACACCCAGGCCGGTTTGAGAACGGATAAACTGGGCGCGGAACTTCTCACGCTCCAGATTCCCTTCCGCCGAGTTATCCGTGGCGGAGAAGAACCAGATCCCAATGAAGGCCACGGCGATGGAGAACAACGCCGGGTATTCGTAAGGGAAGAGGGCTTTTTCGTGGCCGAGGATCTGCACCCAGATGGTTGGGCCGAGGATCATCAGGATCACCGCCGTCAGCAGGCCCAGCCAGCCGCCCACCATCGCTCCACGGGTGGTCAGTTTTGACCAGTACATGGAAAGCAGAATGATCGGGAAGTTACAGCTGGCGGCAATCGAGAAGGCCAGTCCCACCATAAAGGCGATGTTCTGGTTCTCGAACAGAATACCCAGCAGGATTGCCACCACGCCCAGGATCAGCACGGTGATTTTGGAGACTTTCAGCTCATCGCGCTCGGAGGCACCTTTACGCCAGACGTTGGCATAGAGGTCATGGGAAACCGCCGAAGCACCGGCCAGCGTCAGGCCTGCGACCACCGCGAGGATAGTGGCGAAGGCCACGGCGGAGATAAAGCCAAGGAACAGGTTGCCACCCACCGCGTCAGCCAGATGCACCGCCGCCATGTTGTTGCCGCCAATCAGCGCACCTGCCGCGTCTTTGAACGCCGGGTTAGCGCCCACCAGCATGATGGCACCGAAGCCGATGATAAAGGTCAGGATGTAGAAGTAACCCATAAAGCCGGTGGCGTAGAGCACGCTCTTACGCGCTTCACGCGCATCGGACACCGTGAAGAAACGCATCAGGATGTGTGGCAGACCTGCGGTACCAAACATCAGGCCGAGGCCTAACGACAGCGCCGAGATCGGATCTTTCACCAGCCCGCCCGGGCTCATGATCGCTTCCCCTTTCGGGTGGACCGCCATCGCTTCGCTGAACAGATTGTTGAAGCTGAACCCGACGTGCTTCATCACCATAAAGGCCATAAAGCTGGCGCCGAACAGCAGCAGCACGGCTTTGATGATCTGCACCCAGGTAGTGGCAAGCATGCCGCCAAACAGGACGTACATCACCATCAGCACGCCCACCAGCACCACCGCGATATGGTAGTTCAGGCCGAACAGCAGCTGGATGAGTTTACCGGCACCCACCATCTGGGCGATCAGATACAGGGCCACCACCACCAGCGAGCCGCAGGCGGAGAGGGTACGGATCGGCCCCTGCTTCAGGCGATAGGAGGCCACGTCGGCAAAGGTATAGCGACCGAGGTTACGCAGGCGTTCAGCGATCAGGAACAGAATAATCGGCCAGCCGACGAGGAAGCCGAGGGAGTAAATCAGCCCGTCGTAGCCGGAGGTGTAGACCAGCGCGGAGATCCCGAGGAAGGAGGCCGCCGACATAAAGTCGCCCGCGATCGCCAGCCCGTTCTGGAAGCCGGTAATGTTGCCGCCCGCCGTGTAGTAATCGTTACGGGAGCGCACGCGTTTCGACGCCCAGTAAGTGATATACAGCGTCAGCACCACGAAGATCAGGAACATCACAATCGCCTGCCAGTTGGTTGGCTGGCGTTCAACGGCGCCGGTAATGGCATCGGCGGCATGTGCCGCAAAGGGGAGGGTGGCGGCAAGCGCCGTCAGAACTCGCTTCATGATGCTTTTACCTCACGCAGAACCGCTTTATTCAGACGATCAAATTCACCGTTAGCACGAATGACGTACACGGCGGTCAGCACGAACGAAATGACGATCACCCCGATACCAATAGGGATGCCGCGGGTGACGCTGGTCCCGGCATGTAAGGGGGTGCCCAGCCAGTGTGGGGCGAAGGCGATCAGCAGAATAAAGCCGACGTAAATGATTAACATGATGATAGATAAAGTGAAGGCAAACCGTTGCCGCTTATCGACGAGCTCCCTGTAGTGCGCACTATTCTCTATCTGCTGACAAATATTATCATTCATCACAGAAGTCTCCGAGGTAAGGTAGGGCTTGTTTTTATCCCCTCTCCCTGAGGGAGAGGGTTAGGGTGAGGGGGGAAGGTGCGGTGGAATACCCTCACCCCGCCCTCTCCCAGAGGGAGAGGGAGAAAAGCGGTATTACGATGGCATGGCGATGGCCTGCTTCTCTTCGAGCAGTTTGTCCACCACGCCAGGATCGGCGAGCGTAGAGGTATCGCCTAAGTTGCTGGTATCCCCCGCAGCGATTTTGCGCAGAATACGGCGCATGATCTTGCCGGAGCGGGTTTTCGGCAGCGAGTCGGTCCAGTGCAGCACGTCCGGGGTGGCAAGCGGGCCAATCTCTTTACGCACCCAGTTACGCACGTCGGTATACAGCTCCGGTGACGGCTCTTCGCCATGGTTCAGGGTGACGTAGGCGTAGATCGCCTGGCCTTTGATGCTGTGCGGAATACCGACCACCGCCGCTTCGGCAATCTTCGGATGCGACACCAGCGCCGATTCGATCTCGGCGGTTCCCAGACGGTGGCCGGAGACGTTCAGCACGTCGTCCACGCGCCCGGTGATCCAGTAGTAACCATCCTCGTCACGACGCGCGCCGTCGCCGCTGAAGTACATGTTTTTGAAGGTGGAGAAGTAGGTCTGCTCGAAGCGATCGTGATCGCCAAACAGGGTCCGCGCCTGGCCCGGCCAGGAGTCGGTGATGACCAGGTTGCCCTCGGTGGCCCCGTCCAGCGGGTTACCTTCGTTATCCACCAGCGCAGGCTGGACGCCAAAGAACGGACGGGTTGCGGAGCCGGCTTTCAGCTGGGTGGCGCCCGGCAGCGGGGTGATCATGAACCCGCCGGTTTCGGTCTGCCACCAGGTGTCGACTACCGGGCACTTCCCGTTACCGATCTTCTTCCAGTACCACTCCCAGGCTTCCGGGTTGATCGGCTCGCCCACGGATCCGAGGATGCGCAGGGAGGAGCGGTCGGTCCCTTCAATCGCCTTGTCGCCTTCGGCCATCAGCGCGCGGATCGCGGTTGGAGCGGTGTAGAGAATATTGACCTGATGCTTATCCACCACCTGGCTCATACGCGCCGGGGTCGGCCAGTTGGGCACCCCTTCGAACATCAGGGTGGTCGCACCGCACGCCAGCGGGCCGTACAGCAGGTAGCTGTGACCGGTGACCCAGCCCACGTCGGCGGTACACCAGTAGATATCGCCCTGATGATAATCAAAGACATACTTGAAGGTGGTGGCGGCATAGACCAGATAGCCGCCGGTGGTGTGCAGCACACCCTTCGGCTTGCCGGTGGATCCGGAGGTATAAAGGATAAACAGCGGATCTTCCGCGTTCATCGCTTCCGGCTGGTGCTGGTCGCTGGCCTGCTCGATCAGGTCGCTCCACCACAGGTCGCGGCCTTCATGCCATTCAATGGCATTGCCGGTGCGCTTCAGCACAATCACGCTGTTAACGCTGTTCACATTCGGGTTTTTCAGCGCATCGTCGACGTTCTTTTTCAGCGGAACGGCACGGCCAGCACGCACGCCTTCATCGGCGGTGATCACCAGTTTTGAGCTGGAGTCGATAATGCGTCCGGCCACCGCTTCCGGCGAGAAGCCGCCGAAGATCACGGAGTGCACGGCACCGATGCGGGCGCAGGCCAGCATCGCCACGGCCGCTTCCGGCACCATCGGCATATAGATAGCCACCACGTCGCCTTTTTTGATGCCCTGCGCCAGCAGCACATTGGCAAAGCGGCAGACATCGCGGTGCAGTTCACGGTAGGTGATATTTTTGCTCTGGGTGGCGTCATCGCCCTCCCAGATAATCGCCGTCTGGTCGCCGCGCTCGGCGAGGTGACGATCCAGGCAGTTGGCGGCGAGGTTCAGCGTGCCGTCTTCATACCATTTAATAGAGACGTTGCCGGGCGCAAAAGAGGTGTTCTTGACCGTCTGATACGGGGTGATCCAGTCAAGGATCTTGCCCTGCTCGCCCCAGAAGGCGTCAGGGTTGGTAATAGACAGTTGATACTTCTCCTGGTACTGCTCCGGGTTAATCAGGCAGCGGTCCGCAATATTTGCGGGAATGTCGTGTTTATGGACCTGGCTCATGGTTTTTGTTCTCCTTGTAGAATGTTAATAATATGTCGCAAAAACGTTAATAGTAGGGGCTTTGGAAGCTTTGTTTACTATTTGGGCGACAGATCACGCAAAAATTAAAGAGTTCGAAAATTGAGCAAATGACACTTTGAAGAAAAATAATTACTCTTGCGGATTATTTGCATTTATGGATAAAAAAGCGTTTTTATAACAAAAGGTTATTTATCATCACTAATACAAATTAGCGTAATAACGCCTTTTGTCAGTCAAATGCCTTGTTCTTAAAGGCTTGCGCAGCATGCCGTGCAAATGGTACTGATACCGCGCGTTAAAAAACCCCATAAATGAACGCAACACAATTCATACCCTTTCAGTATGTGTCGTCCCCATCGTTTTACGAGTACGAACACTTCATTGAGGAAGTTTCTTGTCATGAAAAATTTGAAAGTCAGCCTGGCCTGGCAAATTTTGCTGGCCCTTGTGCTGGGTATCTTGCTGGGTAGTTATCTGCATTATCACAGTGACAGCCGCGAATGGCTGATCGCCAACTTACTGTCGCCTGCCGGTGATATCTTTATCCATCTGATCAAGATGATTGTGGTGCCGATTGTCATCTCGACGCTGGTGGTAGGGATTGCCGGGGTCGGTGACGCGAAGCAGCTCGGCCGCATCGGCGCAAAAACCATCCTTTATTTCGAAGTGATCACTACGGTGGCCATCATTCTCGGCATCACGCTGGCGAACCTGTTCCAGCCTGGCGCGGGCATTGATATGTCGCAGCTGGCGACGGTGGATATTTCGAAATACCAAAGCACGACCGCAGATGTGCAAAGCCATGCTCATGGCCTGATGGGAACTATCCTGTCGCTGGTGCCGACCAATATCGTAGCGTCGATGGCGAAAGGCGAAATGCTGCCGATCATCTTCTTCTCGGTGCTGTTTGGTCTGGGACTCTCTTCTCTGCCAGCGACGCATCGCGAACCACTGGTGACCGTTTTCCGCTCTATCTCCGAAACCATGTTTAAAGTGACCCACATGGTGATGCGCTACGCGCCGGTAGGGGTGTTTGCGCTTATCGCCGTCACCGTGGCGAATTTCGGTTTTGCCTCCCTGTGGCCGCTGGCGAAGCTGGTGCTGCTGGTGCACTTCGCCATCCTGTTCTTCGCCCTGGTGGTGCTGGGGCTGGTGGCGCGGATGTGTGGCCTGAGCATCTGGATCCTGATCCGTATCCTGAAGGACGAGCTGATTCTGGCGTACTCCACCGCCAGCTCCGAGAGCGTGCTGCCGCGTATTATTGAGAAGATGGAAGCCTACGGGGCGCCTGCGTCGATCACCAGCTTCGTGGTGCCGACCGGGTACTCGTTTAACCTCGACGGCTCCACGCTGTACCAGAGTATTGCGGCCATCTTTATTGCCCAGTTGTACGGCATCGACCTCTCCCTGTGGCAGGAGATCGTGCTGGTGCTGACGCTGATGGTGACCTCAAAAGGGATTGCCGGCGTGCCGGGCGTCTCCTTTGTGGTGCTGCTGGCGACCCTGGGAAGCGTGGGTATTCCGCTGGAAGGACTGGCGTTTATCGCCGGTGTTGACCGTATCCTCGACATGGCGCGTACCGCGCTGAACGTGGTGGGTAATGCGCTGGCGGTGCTGGTGATTGCCAAGTGGGAACACAAGTTCGACCGCAAGAAAGCCCTGGCGTATGAACGCGAGGTGCTGGGTCGTTTCGATAAGACCGCAGACCAGTAAAGTACATTGCCCGGCCTACGGTCCCGTAGGCCGGGCAAGCGAAGCGCCCCCGGCACGCAGACCGCACTACTCCCCGCTTAACGCCTCAAACTCCTCGCATCCGGTATCAAAGCCTTCGCTACAGCTCAGATTTAACCAGTACAACGCCTTCTGTTTATTCGGGGTGATAAAGCCGTCCTCGCCCTGCTGAAACACCTGACCCGCCCAATACTCCGCGTAACCCGTACGCGAGAGGGTGGAACTCTGCTTAAACCACTGCGCGGCCTGCACATCATCCTGCGCCACCTCCGCGCCGTTGGCGTAGATCAGCCCCAGCAACAGCTGGGCATCAACGGCGGCGTCATCTTCGGTATTCTCTGCCACTTTATGCAGCAAGCTCAGCGCCTGCGGGTAGTCGGTTTTCCCGGCCCGGGTATTGACCAGCAAACGCGCCAGCATCACCGCACCTGGCGAGCTGCCCGCCACGGTGGCCTGCTGCGCCAGCCCTTTGGCCTGGGCTAAATCGCCGTGCTTAAACTTGATTTGCGACAGGAGCGCCATGGCATCCACGTCGCCGTTTTTGGCGGCTTTTTCGGCCCAGGTTTCGGCCTGCTTATCATCACCCGAACTGTAATACGTTTCGGCAAGGTAATACTGAGCCCGGCTGTCGCCCGCCTCAGCCTGCTTCAGGTACTGGCTGCCAATCTCCTCGGCGCCTGCCAGGGAAGAAAACAGGATCAACAACAGATAAAGAGGTTTCATGCGTTATTTTCATAGGGATAGATAACGGGCAGTATAAGCGCGGGAAGAGCAGAAAAAAATGGGTGCGTTAAGACCTCCACTCCCCCACAAGCCGGGCGGGTTTCCCCGCCGCTGACGTTAGCCTGCTGCGCAGGCTAATTTAGCCGCCACTTCGTGTTGTTTCGTCTTTATTGTCAGTTCGCATAACTTCCCGCGATTAATAAAGGTGAATATCACGATGGTCAGACAGATAATAAATATTATCCCTAACGCTGCTTTTAATGGCGTCATGCCTTTTACTCCTTGCTAAGAAAAGAATAAGAGGCTATCCTCGACTTGTTTGGAGTTGAGGGATAGCCCCGGTTAATGGAAACATTTCCGGGGTTTTTCACTTTCTGTCCCTCAACTTATGCTCAAGACAGAAAGCCTTAAGCACCCGTCGGTAATCTTATCCCTATGAACTAAAAAGAAAAGATGTAATTCAATTTGTGGGCAATTACATTTATCTGGAATCATGCTCGCAAAATAATATTCGCCATATTCCGTTGTTATTATGCAAATAAAAGCGGGGTGAATATTTCACCCCGCTTTTATTAATTGCTCCTTTAATTGCATCAACCCATCGCGGTTTCCCGTAACGCTTTTTTCAGCTTATTATATTCATCAATCACATATTGCTCGGCGGCAACCTGATCCGCTATCGGCTCGACGCGCACGGCACAATATTTATATTCCGGCGTTTTGGTTATCGGGCTCAGGTTTTCCGTCACCAGCTCGTTGCAGGCCCCGATCCACCACTGATAGGTCATGTACACCGCCCCGACGTTTGGCCGATCGCTTACCTGGGCCCGGGTAATGACCCGCCCTTTGCGCGACGTGACCCACACCAGCGCCTCATCATCAATGCCCAGCCGTGCGGCATCTTCGGTGTTGATCTGCACATAGCCGGGCTCATCGGCCAGCGCCGACAGGGCCGCACAGTTGCCGGTCATCGAGCGGCAGGAGTAGTGACCCACTTCGCGCACGGTGGAGAGCACCAGCGGATACTCTGGCGACAGCTTGTCTATCGGTGCCATCCAGTCGCAGGTGAAGAACTGCGCCAGCCCGTTCGGGGTATCGAATTTTTCCGCAAACAGGTACGAGGTGCCCTGGTCCTCCGGCGATTCGTCCCGGCACGGCCACTGGATGTAGCCCAGCTCGCCCATCTTCTCGTAGGTCGCCCCTTTAAAGCCCGGACAGAGCTGGCGCAGCTCATCCCAGATTTGCTGCGTGTTGTCGTAATGCATTGGATAACCCATCCGGGTCGCAATCTCGCTGACGATCTGCCAGTCGGTTTTCAAATCCCACTTCGGCTCGACGGCCTTAAAGAAGCGCTGGAAGCCGCGATCGGCCGCGGTATAGACCCCTTCATGCTCGCCCCAGGAGGTGGAGGGCAGGATAACATCCGCCACCGCCGCGGTTTTGGTCATAAAGATATCCTGGACAATCACCAGCTCGAGATCCTCAAACGCTTTCCGCACCGCCGACAGCTCGGCATCGGTCTGGAGCGGATCTTCCCCCATGATGTACGCCGCCCGCACCTCTTTGTGCGCCACGCGGTGCGGCAGCTCGCTGATACGGTAGCCGGGGTGCGCCGGCAGGCTCTCCACGCCCCAGGCCCTGGCGAATTTCTCGCGGTTTTCCGGGAATTTAACAAACTGGTAGCCCGGATAGGTATCCGGCAGCGCCCCCATGTCACAGGCACCCTGCACATTATTCTGCCCGCGCACCGGATTGACTCCGACGTGGGCTTTGCCGAGGTTGCCGGTCAGCATGGCGAGACTAGTGAGCGCACGGACGGTCTCTACCCCCTGCCAGAATTGCGTAACGCCCATCCCCCACAGCAGGGTAGCCGTTTTCGCCCCTGCATAGAGCCGCGCCGCCTGGCGGATCTCCCGCGCGCTTACGCCGGTAATGGCCTCGACCGACTCCGGCGTGTAACGTTCGACAATCTGACGATACGCATCAAAGCCTTCCGTGCGGGTGGCAACGAAGGCCCGATCGTAGAGCTCCTCCGTGATAATCACGTGGCCGATGGCGTTGAGCAGGGCGATGTTCGAGCCGTTTCGCAACGCGATATGCATATCGGCAATACGCGCGGTTTCGATGCGCCGCGGATCGCAGACGATAATTTTTGCCCCGTTCTGCTTCGCGCGCAGAATATGATTGGCGACGATGGGGTGCGAATCTGCCGGGTTATAGCCAAAAATAAACACCAGATCGGTGTCATCAATCTCGTTGATGGCATTGCTCATGGCGCCATTGCCGACCGACTGGTGCAGACCTGCAACCGAGGGGCCGTGTCAGACGCGTGCGCAGCAGTCGACGTTATTGGTGCCAATCACCGCGCGGGCAAATTTTTGCATAATGTAGTTGGTTTCATTCCCGGTGCCGCGCGAGGAGCCGGTGGTCTGGATCGCATCCGGACCGTGCTGCGCTTTAATTTCGCTGAGGCGGCGGGCGACATAGTCCAGCGCCTCCTCCCAGGAGACAGCCTCCAGCCTGCCGCCGCGAACGCGCCGGATCATCGGGGTCTTCAGCCGCGGGGTGAGGATTTGCGTGTCGTTGATAAAATCCCAGCCGTAATAACCCTTCAGGCACAGCGTGCCCTGGTTGGTTTTCCCTTCGGCCGCCTCCGCGCGGACGATGCTGCCGTTATCGACCACCAGGTTGATCTTGCATCCTGAGGCGCAATAGGGGCACACCGTGATGACGTTTTTCATCGGTCTCGCTCCTGATGTAAATGATGCTGACATGTCGGTTTAGTATGCCGCGTCTATGCCACATTCTTATTGTGGGATTACCCTGACTTTACGGGCGAATCCTGGTCAAAACCCTGACGAAAAACAGGCCCGCGTCATAAATTGCGGCAGCAGAAGCGATGGGGATGTGACGGCGGTTGAAGATCCGTGATGGAAAGGGCGTTTTGGCTGGAGCCTTGCACAGAATGGGCCAGACTGATCTCTATCTCCCTGATGGAATCCCGTAATGAAACCAGCAATTCTGGTGGTCGATGACGACACCGCGGTCTGCGAACTGTTGCAGGATGTGCTCAACGAGCACGTCTTCACCGTCCATGTGTGCCACAACGGCCAGGATGCCCTGCGGCTGGCGCAGCAGGCACCGGAGATCGCGCTGGTGTTGCTAGATATGATGCTGCCGGATATCAACGGCCTGCAGGTGCTCCAGCAGCTGCAAAAGCAGCGCCCGGAGCTGCCGGTGATTATGCTTACCGGCCTCGGCAGTGAGTCGGACGTGGTGGTGGGCCTTGAGATGGGGGCCGACGATTACATCGGCAAACCCTTCAACCCCCGGGTGGTGGTGGCCCGGGTCAAAGCCGTGCTGCGCCGCACCGGCGCGCTGGCGGCCGAACCGGTGGTTGCGCGCGCGGCCGGGATCGGCTTTAACGGCTGGACCCTGGATACCACCCGCTGTGAACTGATTGACCCTCAGCGCGGCGTGGTCGCCCTGACTCAGGGCGAGTACGGTTTGCTGCTGGCCCTGACCCAGAACGCCCGGCGGGTGCTGAGCCGCGAACAGCTGCTGGAGCTGACCCACAGCGAAAGCGCGGAGGTATTCGATCGCACCATCGACGTACTGATCATGCGCCTGCGCCGCAAAATCGAAATCAACCCCCACCAGCCGCTGCTGATTAAAACCATCCGCGGGCTGGGCTATGTCTTTGCCGCCGACGTGCAGCACGGCGACAGGGCGGCCTAAGCCAGCGGGTTCTCCTGAATAAACAGCTGCAGCTCCGCCAGGGTTTTCGCCCCGTCGATGGCGTTGGCCGCCAGCAGGCTGGCCCGCGCGCAGGCATGCGCCATCCGGATGCTCTCCGCCAGCGACAGCGATTCGTGGCAGCCATACAAAAACCCGGCGCAGAAGGCATCTCCCGCCCCGACGCTGCCGATAATCTCCTCCTGCGTTAGCCGCCACGAGGGGATCCAGCACCCCTCCCGATCCGGCTCTTGCCCCCAGGCGCCTTCCGGACAGTGGATCACCACCCGCGCCTTCACGCCCGCCGCCAGCAGTTCGGCCGCCGCCGCGGCAATATTACCGATAACGGGCGCATCCTGGTCATCGCGCATCGGCAGGCCGCTGAACTCGCCCGCCTCCAGCTCGTTGATCACCAGATAGTCGAGATGGCGCAGGGCAGGGAGCACCAGCGGCTGGTAGCGCGGATCGCCCTTGCGTGACACCAGGTCGAGGGAGGTCTGAAATCCCAGCTCATGCATCTGCGCCAGCAGCCGCGCGCTGCGGGTGCCGTACTCTTCGTCCGGCATATCCAGGCTATCCAGCAGCAGCAAGTAGCCCAGATGGAAGATCTTCAGGCTGTTGTCGAGCCGGTCGAAGGCGGGCAGATCCAGCAGCCGGTTGGCCCCCGGAGAGTGGAAAAAGGTGCGCTGGCCGCTGGGATCGGTCATCACCTGCGACATGGAGGTGGGGGCAAAGGTGGTGCGCTGCACCCGCTGGCGGTTGACGTGATACTGGTCGAGCATGGCGAGAATGTAATCCCCGTCGTGATCATCCCCCACCAGGCCGACCGCCTGCAGCGGGATCCCGGCATGCATCTTCGCCAGGGTGAGCAGCACGTTGAGCGGCGCCCCGCCGGTGGCGCGTTCGCTGTGGACGATCTCCGCCAGCCAGCCGCGCTCCGGCCATTGCACAATCTGGTGGACGTGATCCACCAGCATATTGCCCGCCGCGATAATCCCCCGGCGTTCCATCAGGCGTACCCCGCGCTGCCAAAGGTGCGCATCTGCGCGGCCACGGTGTCGGTGATGGCCTCTTCGATGCCCAGCAGCAGTTCGGCAAACTCATCGTACAGCGGCTGGCGGTTGGCCATTCGCCGCTCCACCTCGGCCAGCGCCGCCTGGGACATGCCGGTGTAGAAATTAATCTTGTGGATGCCCAGCTCAATGGCGCGGCGGAAATCGGCATCGCTAATCCCGGACCCGCCGTGCAGCACCAGCGGCAGGCCGGTTTGCTGGCGGATGGCATCAAGGCGGGCGAAATCGAGCTTCGGCTCGCCCTTGTACTTGCCGTGGGCATTGCCGATCGCCACCGCCAGGGCGTCGATGCCGGTCTGGTCGACAAACTCCCGCGCCAGCTGCGGATCGGTGAAAAAGGCTTCGTCGGCATGGCCGTACAGGGCACCGCCCTCATCGCCGCCCACGGCACCCAGTTCCGCCTCCACCGACACGCCCACCGCGTGGCACATCTTCACCACTTCCCGCGTCTGGCGGATGTTCTCCTCGTAGCTCAGCGTGGAACCGTCGAACATCACCGAGCTGAACCCCAGGCGCAGCGCGCGCACCACCGCCTCGAAATGCAGGCCGTGATCGAGATTCAGCACCACCGGAATGTCATGCCGGGCGGCTTCGAATTTGACCGCCTCCACCAGCGAGTCGAGCGACACATACTTAAAATGCACTTCGGCAATGTTGATGATAAAGGGCGAGTTCTCCTGACGGGCGGCGGCAAACAGCGCCCGCAAGAAGTGAGAGTCGAGGACGTTGAACGCCCCCAACGCGTAACGGTGCTCGCGGGCGTGCGCCAGCCCGTCGGCGAGAGAAATAAGCGGCATGTTCACTCCTTACAGGCGAAACAGGCTGTACTCGTTGCACAACACCAGCACGGCCGGTTCGTCTTCGTCGATGTTGTTATAGCGGGCGGTGGGCTGCAGGAAGTGGTTATCGTGCTCGTCGTCATTGACCGACGAGACCTCCCCGACCAGCACGTCACCAAAGCCCTGTTCTCCCCAGAAGCTGTGGTACAGACCGGGCGGCAGGCAGATGCTCTCCCCCGGCGCGAGGCGGATATGGCTGCCCGCCACGTGGGTCTGCTGGCATCCGTCGATGGCGACCTGGATATCGCCGTCCTCTTTCTGCTCATTTTCATCGGCATTCCACAGCTCGACGATCAGATTGCCGCCGCCGCGGTTGATGATGTCCTCGCGTTTGCGCCAGTGAAAGTGCAGGGGCGTGACCTGGCCCTCGCGCACGTGCATGATCTTCTCGGCGTAGCATTTGTCCCACGGCTTGCCGCCGGGAGAGCCGTTGCGCAGGGCAAAGAGGGTTAAGCCTTGCGCCGCAAAGTTGTCGCCGCCGAAGGCGGTCACGTCCCAGCCGAGCCGCAGGTCGAACACTTCCTGCCAGGCGTTGGGATCAAGCTGCTGCCAGCGGGTGGGGGGAAAGCTGGCAAAGGGGGGCAGATGCACGTCGTGCATGGAGAAAAACTGTCGCGTGTGGCCAAGGATCTCGTTAATTTCGGAGCGTTTCATAATGACTCCTTGAATAGTGTGCAAAACCCCCTCACCCCGGCCCTCTCCCTCAAGGGAGAGGGGGGATAACTTCCCTCTCTACGTGGGAGAGGGTTAGGGTGAGGGCATCAGACCGCACAGTGTCTTACTTAACCGTCCAGCCCTTATAATTGCCGACGTTGCTCTTATCGATCATCGTCACCGGGATCAGCACCGGCTCTTTCGGTGCCGGTTTGCCCTGTAGAATGTCATAGCCGATCTCCACCGCTTTTGCCGCCATGACCTGCGGATCCTGCGCCGGAGTGGCGACAAAGAGGGAGTTTTCGCGCTTCAGCGCCTCTTCGGCATCCGGCGATCCATCGACGCCCACGATAAAGAACTCGTTACGTTGCGCCTGTTTTGCCGCCAGATCGGCACCGATCCCCGTTGGATCGTTGATGGCGAACACGCCGTCGATCTTCGGATTGGCCGCCAGCAGGGAGGTCATCACCTCCAGCCCGCCGTCACGGCTGCCTTTGGCGTTCTGGTTATCGGAAAGCACTTTGATATCCGGATGTTTTTTAAATTCCGTCTTGCAGCCTTCTACCCGGTTTTGTACCGCAGACACCGGCGGTCCGTTGATGATCACCACGTTGCCTTTGCCTTTCAGGCGGTCGGTGATCAGCTTACAGGCCATCTCACCGGCCTGGGTGTTGTCGGAGGTGATGGTCGCGTCGGCGCCCTCTGCCGCCACGTCAACCGCCACCACCACGATCCCGGCGTCCTTCGCGCGCTTCACCGCCGGGCCGATCCCTTTCGAGTCGGCGGCGTTGAGAATGATCATATCGACTTTGGCGGCGATAAAGTTATCAATCTGAGAAACCTGCTGGCCGAGATCGTAGCCGCTGGACACCAGCGTCACTTTCACTTTATCCCCCGCCAGTTTGCGCGCTTCCAGTTCCGCCCCTTTGGTGATCTGCACAAAGAACGGGTTGGCCAGATCGCCCACCGTCACGCCGATGGACTTCAGCTCTTTGGCCTGAACAAACGGGCTTGCTGCAAGCAGTGCGCCAGCACAGAGCGCGGTAACTAATGGCTTTAATCTCATGCTGTATTCCTCACGTAGGGTATTGTTGTTATGCACTTTGATGGTGTCGGGTACGGTATTTGTCGATCAGCACCGCAATGATGATCACCGCCCCTTTGATCACCAGTTGCCAGAAATAGGAGACGCCCATCAGCGTCATGCCGTTGTTAAGGGTGGCGATAATCAGCGCCCCCACCAGCGTGCCGGTGATGGTGCCGATGCCGCCGACGAAGCTGGTGCCGCCGAGGATCACCGCCGCGATAGCGTCCAGCTCATAGCCGGTGCCGAGGTTGCCGTTGGCGCTGTACAGCCTTGATGCGCTCATCACCCCGCCGAGGCCCGAGAGCAGGCCGCTCATGCCGTAGACAAACAGCAGCACCATCCAGACTTTGATACCCGTTAAGCGGGCGGCCTGCATGTTGCCGCCCACCGCGTAGATATGGACCCCGAGGGTGGTGCGGCGCAGGATGAACCAGCAGACGACGATCACCGCCAGGGCGATCACCACCAGCCACGGCACCGGTCCGAGATAGTTATTGCCGATCCACTCAAAGCTGATGCTGGAGTTGATCACCGTGGTGCCGTCGGCCAGCAGATAGGCCGCCCCGCGCAGCGCCGTATAGGTGCCGAGGGTGACGATAAAGGGCGGCAGTCCGGCAAAAGCCACCAGCGCGCCGTTGAACAGCCCCAGCACCATACCGAGCATCAGCGCCGCCGGCACCGAGAGCATCGACAGCTCCGGCATCAGCGAGACCACCATCGCCGCCACCGCGGTGGTGCCGAGAATCGAGCCCACCGACAGGTCGATACCGCCGGTCAAAATAATGAAGGTCATCCCCGCCGCCAGCACGATGTTGATCGACGCCTGACGGGTGATGTTCAGCAGGTTGCTTTCGGTAAAGAAGTTCGGCGCGATAAAGCCAAATACCGCGACAATCAGGATCAATATCGGCAGGATACCGATGGTTTGCATCAGATCGCCCATCAACATTTTTTTGGCGGAGGCCGCTTTGGCCACCTGTTGCGGAGTGTTAGGTTGCGTCATGGTTATACCGCCCGATGGTGAGAGTCGTTAACGCCGGTCGCCAGCGTCATGATGTTTTCTTGTGTGATATCGGCCCGATGGAGTTCTCCGGCAATGCTCCCTTCACGCATGACGTACACGCGATCGCTCATGCCGACCACTTCCGGCAGTTCGCTGGAGATCATCAGGATCGCCACCCCTTTACGCGCCATCTGGTTCATGATCCGGTAGATCTCGCTTTTTGCCCCGACGTCCACGCCGCGGGTCGGCTCGTCGAGGATCAGAATGCGCGGGCCAATCGCCACCCAGCGGGAGATCAGCAGCTTTTGCTGGTTGCCGCCGGAGAGCCCGCCCGCGCGCACCTGAGAGTGCGGCACGCGGATATTGAGCAGGGCGATGGCGTCATCGGAGATCGACTGGGCTTTTTTGCGATTCAGCATGCCGAAACTGGCGTCGCGCTCCAGGGTCGCCATGGTGATATTCTCCTGCGCCGCCAGCTCAAGAAACAGCCCCTGCTCCTTGCGGTTCTCGGTTAAAAAGCCAATCCCGTGATCGATGGCGGCGCGCGGGGAGTGGATCACCACCGGCTCGCCATCCACCTCAATCATCCCGCCGGTGGCCTTGCGCACGCCGAAAATTAGCTGCGCCAGCTCGGAACGTCCGGCCCCTACCAGCCCGGCGAGGCCGACGATTTCGCCGGAGCGCACCTGCAGGCTGCAGGGCTGCACTTTGCCGCCATCGGTCAGGTGATGGACGTTCAGACGCGGGCTGCCGAGCGGGATATCGCGCTCTTTGTTGAACAGATCGCTCAGCGGCCGCCCGACCATCATCCGCACCAGCTCGGAGGCGTTGAGCTTGTCGCGGGTCAGGCTGCCGACGTACTGGCCGTCACGCAGCACGCTGACCCGGTCGGATAACTCATACACTTCGGCCATGCGGTGGCTGATATAGATAATCGCCATCCCTTCGTCGCGCAGGCGCAAAATCAGCTCGAACAGACGGTGGGTTTCGCGCGAGGAGAGGGCGGCGGTGGGTTCATCCATCACCAGGATGCGGCTGTTGCGGTGCAGGGCGCGGGCGATTTCCACCTGCTGCTGCTCGGCGATGGTCAGCTTCATCACCAGGTCGGTGGCTTTGAAGTTGGCGCCGAGGCGATCGATCACCGCCTGGGCCTGGGCCGCCATCTCTTTGCGCTGTACCAGCCCGCCGCGCGATAGCTCGCTGCCGAGGAAGATGTTCTCTGCCACGGTGAGGTTGGGGGCGAGCTGCATCTCCTGATAGATCAGGGTAATGCCTGCAGCCAGGGCGTCTTTCGGGCCTTTGATATGAAACGGCTTGCCGTCGATCAGGATCTCACCGCCGCTGGCGATGTAGGCCCCGGCGAGGATCTTCATCAGGGTGCTTTTTCCGGCACCGTTTTCGCCCATTAAGGCGTGGATTTCACCGGGGAAGACCGTCAGATCCACACCCTTCAGCGCGTGGAAGTTGCCAAAGGTTTTGGCAATGTTGCGCATCTCTAAAACCGGGGTTCTGCTCATGGCGGATCTCCTGTGACGTTCGATATCCGCACTTCATCACACCCCGGTAAATGCAAAATGTCAGAAGTCGTTCATATTTGTCATAGTTATGAATAGTTAACCGCCGTCACAATTCCCCGCTTTTTTCCCTCTCCCTGTGAGAGAGGGTCAGGGTGAGGGCATCACACCGCACAGGAGCTGACATAAATGCCCTCACGCCGTCCCCCCTTCTTCGCCAGCGCCCGTGGCCGCCTGCTGATCTTCAATCTGCTGGTGGTGGCGGTGACGTTAATGGTCAGCGGCGTGGCGGTGCTGGGCTTTCGCCACGCCAGCCATATTCAGGAGCAGGTGCAGCGTCAGACCCTGGATGACATGACCGGCAGCATGAACCTGGCACGGGAAACCGCCAACGTGGCGACGGCGGCGGTGCGACTGTCGCAGGTGGTGGGAGCACTGGAGTATAAAGACGAAGCCAACCGCCTGAAACAGACCCAGACGGCGCTCGGTCACGCGCTGGAGCAGCTTGCCGATGCGCCGCTGGCGCAGCAGGAGCCGGGGCTGGTGGCGCGGATCATCCAGCGCAGCAACGAGCTTCAGCAAAGCGTGACCGGCATGCTGGAGCGCGGGCAGCGACGCCACCTGGAGCGTAACGCTCTGCTCAGTTCGCTCTACCAGAGCCAGAGCTATCTTCGCCATCTGCAGGACATCAACCGCCGCTACGCCAGTAACCTGCCCGACGCCCGGCTGCTCAGCGAGATGGACCGCCTGATCGTCGCCGCCATCGAAACCCCCTCGCCGCGCGCAACCCTTCAGCAGCTGGATACGGTGACGGCGATGTTGCCCCATCAGGCCACGCAGCCGGTGGTGAGCTTCGTCCTGCCCGATTTCAATGCCGAACTCAACAAGCTCGGCCCGCTCTCCGGGCAGCTGGAACAGAGCGATCTGTCGATCAACTGGTATATGTTCCACATCAAGGCGCTGGTGGCGATCCTGAACAGCGATATCAACCGCTACGTGGAGCAGGTGGCCCAGGCCTCGCAATTACGCACCGCCGAGAGCCATCAGGAGCTACGCTCCATCAGCGTCTTTATCACCCTGTTCGCGGTGCTGGCGCTGATCATCACCGCCTTTGCCTGCTGGTATATTTACCGCAATCTGGGCACCAACCTGACCGCCATCTCCCGGGCGATGTCGCGGCTGGCCCACGGCGAACAGGATGTCTCGGTGCCTGCGCTGCAAAGACGGGATGAACTGGGGGAGCTGGCGCGGGCGTTTAACGTCTTTGCCCGCAATACCGCCTCGCTGGAGCACACCACCCGGCTGCTTAAGGAGAAGACCTCGCAGATGGAGGTGGATCGCCTCGAACGCCAGGGGCTGGAGGAGGCGCTGCTGCACAGCCAGAAGATGAAGGCGGTCGGGCAGCTGACGGGGGGGCTGGCGCATGATTTCAATAACCTGCTGGCGGTGATCATCGGTAGCCTGGAGCTGGCCGATCCCCATTCGCCCGATGCCCCACGCATTGGCCGCGCGCTGAAGGCCGCCGAGCGCGGGGCATTGTTAACCCAGCGTCTGCTGGCCTTCTCCCGCAAACAGTCCCTGAACCCGCACGCCGTGGAGATGAAGCCCCTGCTGGAGAACCTGGCCGAACTGATGCGCCACTCCCTGCCCGCCACGGTGGTGCTGGATATCGAAGCGCAGACCCCGGCGTGGCCGGCGTGGATTGACGTTGGCCAGCTGGAAAACGCCATCATCAACCTGGTAATGAACGCCCGCGATGCGATGGAAGGGCACAGCGGGACCATCAAAATCCGCACCTGGAACCAGCGCGTCACCCGCAGCGACGGGCGCAGACAGGACATGGTGGCGCTGGAGGTGATCGACCACGGTGCCGGGATGTCGCAGGCGATCAAATCCCAGGTTTTTGAACCCTTCTTCACCACCAAACAGACCGGCAGCGGCAGCGGGCTGGGGCTGTCGATGGTCTACGGTTTCGTGCGCCAGTCCGGCGGGCGGGTGGAGATCGAAAGCGCGCCCGGCCAGGGCACCACCGTGCGGCTGCATCTGCCACGTGCCACCTTGCAGGTGGTACCCTCGCCGGAAGCCGGTATAGTCCCCGCCTCGCCGCCGGGCGACCGGCTGGTGCTGGTGCTGGACGACCAGATCGACGTGCGGCAGACGCTGTGCGAACAGCTCCACCGACTGGGCTACCTGACGCTGGAGGCCGAAACCGGTGAGCAGGCGCTGCAGATGCTGGACGCCTCTGGGGATATTGAGATGTTTATCAGCGATTTAATGCTGCCCGGCAATCTGAGCGGCGCGGAGGTGATCCAGCACGTGCGCCAGCATTACCCGCATCTTCCGGTGCTGCTGATGAGCGGCCAGGATTTGCGCCCGGCGCACAACCCGCAGCTGCCCGAGGTGGAGCTGCTGCGTAAGCCTTTTACCCGCGGGCAACTGGCACAGGCGCTGGAGAAAGCGGTCAACATTTGAGATTCCTCCGCTACTCGCTCTGACTACCGTTTATTACCGTAAGGCCAGCTTATCCTGCGAGACTGGCTTTATGAAACGTACCTCTACCGCTCTGTTATTTGGTCTGCTCTCTTTAACCAGCCAGCTGGCGCATGCCGATGTCGTTGATGATGCGATCGGCAATATTCAGCAGGCCATCAATGACGCCTACAACCCCAACAGCAATAATCGTGATTCCGATGACGATCGCTACGAAGATAGCCGTCGCAGCAGCGATAGCCGCCAGTATGACGATCGTCGCAGGCAGCTTGAAGACCGACGGCAGCGTTTAGATGAGCGCCAGCGTCAGCTGGACGAAGACCGGCGTCGGCTGGAAGATGACGAGCGGCGGTTAGAGGACGATTACGATCGGCGGTAACGCCCGGCGGCGCTTCGCTTGCACGGGCCTACAAATGGCCGCGAACCGTAGGCCGGGTAAGGCGTAGCCGCCACCCGGCGATGCGATGCCTCAGTCCAGTACCAGCACCATCCCGTCATACCCCGCTTCGAACCCCTCCGGCAGCGGGTTGTCCATCATCCACACGTCAAACTGATGGCTGATATGGGTCAGGATCACCTGCGGACAGCCAATGACCTGATTCAGGGCGATCACCGTATTCAGATCGCAATGGTTGCGCGGCGTTTCCGGGCGCGGCGCGTGGCTGCAGTCAATCACCATCGCCTGCGGGTGGTTGTTGAGTAAAAACTTCACCGTTTTGTCCGGCAGCCCGGCGGTATCCGACAGCCAGGCCACCCGGCTGTGGGCGCTCTCCAGCAGATAGCCATAAGTGAGCTTCGAATGGTTGAGCGGCAGCGGCGTCACCCGTAGCCCCTGCAGTTCAAACACCACAAAGGGCTCCAGGGTGTGGCTAAAGTCGAGAATACCGGGGTGCTTAAACAGATCGTCGCAGCCCGTTTCGTCCGGCGGGCCGTAGACCGGAATGGTCGCCCCCACGCCCCAGCGCAGCGGGAACAGCCCCTGGACATGATCCATATGGTAGTGGGTGAGTAAAATCTGCTGAAAGCTGCCCGCCGGCCAGTCGTCCATCAGGTGCGGGATCCCCGCATCCAGCAGCGTCACCGCGTCGTTGAATTTGACCACCGCGCTACAGGGGCGACGGCGATAGTCGTCCTGCAAACGCGCCCGGCGACAGGCCGGACAGTCACAGCCAAAAGCAGGCACCAGCTGGGCACCACCGGTTCCTGTTAACGTTATGGTCAGACTCATCGCGCCCCCTTACAGTGGTTTGGTAAAGCGGAAATGGCTCTGTGTGTACCCTTCACGAAGATAAAAGCGGTGCGCGTCGAGGCGCTTTACGCTGGTGGAAAGCTCGGTCATCTCCGCCCCGGCGTGGCGAGCCTCTTCTTCTGCCCAGGCCAGCAGCTGGCTGCCCACCCTGAGCCCGCGCGCCTGCGGCATCACCACCAGCTCCTGGATCTCGCCGATCCAGTTGGCGTGATGCAGGTGAAACTGCATATGCAGGCCGATCATGCCGATGATGTGTCCATCCTGCTCGGCCAGCTGGTAGCGCATATTGTGATCCTGCAGATTGGCCGCATATCCGGCATGAAACGCTGACCGATCCAGCTCCGCCTGTTTTAACTCACAAATAAGGCCATAGACAGCGTCGACGTCCTCCGCGGTGGCGGGACGCAACTCACACTCGGGCATGGTTGTTCTCCTTCTGGTGAATGAGTGACAGAAAGTGTTCGACGGACTGGAGCAAACTGCCGTCATTATTCAGAACAGGACAATCGGACGGGGTATAGCGGGCGGCGCGCGCCAGCCGCTGGTCGATCTCTCGGGCGTTCTCCCGGCCACGGCTTTGCAGTCGGCTGCGCAAAATGTCTGGCGACACCTGGAGGCAGATCGGCACCAGCGCCTCGGCATAGCGCGCCTGTGCCTGGGGCAGATGGGCGCGCGAGCCGTTGACCACTACGTCGAACCCGGCGTGCAGCCAGAGGTCGATCTCCAGACCCACCCCATAATAATAGCCGTTAGCGTGCCAGCTCAGGGCAAACAGTTGCTGCCCCGCGCGGGTAAAAAACTCGGGCTCGCTGAGGGCGATATGGTTTTCACTCCCCGCGCTGGCGGGGCGGGTGATGTAGCGGTGTGCCACCAGCAGTTGCGGGTGGGTCTTCTGGCGTAGCGCCGCCAGCAGGCTGTCCTTTCCGGAGCCCGACGGCCCCATTAACCAGATCACTCTTCCCATCAGAACACCCGTTTTCCCTGACGCCAGACGTGGTCGATATGAATGTGCTCGCCTTTGCGGTGCGCCAGCACCAGGTCCGCGCGCTTGCCTTCGCCAATCACCCCGCGATCGTGCATGTTCAGTGCCAGCGCCGGGTTTTTTGTCACCAGACGGATCGCCTGGGGCAGGGTAAAGCCGTTGCCCGCATCGTCAGCCACCCGGAACGCCGCATCCAGCAGGCTGGCCGGGTAGTAATCGGAGGAGAGAATATCCAGCAGCCCGAGCGATGCCAGCGAGCTGGCCGCCACGTTGCCGGAGTGCGAGCCGCCGCGCACGATGTTCGGCGCGCCCATCAGCACGTTCATGCCGTGCTGGCGTGAGGCTTCTGCGGCTTCGAAGGTGGTAGGAAATTCGGCGATGACGCTGCCAAGCTGTCGGGATTCGAGCACATGATCCGCAGTGGCGTCGTCGTGGCTGGCCAGCGCGATATTGCGCTCCCGGCACAGGGCGGCAATGGCCTGGCGATTGGGCTGCGACCAGCGGGCGGCAAGGGCCAACTGCTCCTCTTCGTAGCGCGCCATCTGTTCGTCATTGAGGGAGTATTTGCCCTGATAATATTCACGATACTTTTCGATCCTGGCGAACTGGCGCTGGCCCGGGGAGTGATCCATCAGCGACACCAGGGTCACCGGCTCGCGGCCCGCCAGCTTCTCAAACAGCGGCAGGGTGGTGTGATGGGGCAGCTCGCAGCGCAGGTGCAGGCGGTGCTCGGCGCGGTTGAGACCGCGCTTCTGCGTCTCCTCCACGGCGTTGATCATCTTCTCCAGATTCTCCAGCCGGTCACCGCCGTCGCGGACGTCGCCAATCGCTACCGCGTCCAGCACGGTGGTGATGCCGCTGGCGACCATCATCCCGTCGTGGCTGCTCATCGCCGAATGGGCGGGCCAGTCCACCCTGGGCCGCGGGGTAAAGAACTTGTCCATGTTGTCGGTGTGCAGCTCGATCAGCCCCGGCAGCAGCCAGCCGCCTTCGCCGTCCATCGCCTGCGGTGAGCGGCTCGGGGTTTCAGCAAACGTTCGAATAACGCCGTCCTGAACCTCGATGGAGCCGTCAACCACCTCGTTTTCCAGCACCAGTTTTACATTGTTTACGATCATGCGGTGATCCCCATCGGGTGCAGACGATCCGCCACGCGATCCCGCACCGCGTCGTCGTGGAAGATCCCGACGATCGCCGCGCCGCGCGCTTTGGCCTCTTCGATCAGTTCTATGACCGCCGCGCTGTTCTTCGCATCCAACGAGGCGGTCGGTTCATCGAGCAGTAAAATCGGGTAATCGACGATAAAGCCGCGGGCGATGTTCACCCGCTGCTGCTCCCCGCCGGAGAAGGTCGAGGGGGCCAGATGCCACAGGCGCTCCGGCACGTTGAGGCGCGTCAGCAAGCTGGCGGCTTTAGCGGCGCAGATATCGCGCGGTACGCCGAGATCCAGCAGGGGCTGCATCACCACCTCCAGCGCCGGGACGCGGGGGATAACCCGTAAAAACTGGCTGACCCAGCCGATGGTGGTGCGGCGAACGTCCCGCACCTTGCGCGCCGGGGCCTGCACCAGATCGACCCATTCGTCGCCGTGACGAACATGAATGTGGCCTTCGTCCGGCAGGTAGTTGGCGTACAGGGAGCGCAGCAGGGTCGATTTGCCGCTGCCGGAGTGGCCGTGCAGCACCACGCATTCGCCGTTGTTGACCTCAAGGGAGGCATTTTGCAGCACCGGCAGGCGCACGCCGTTTTGCTGGTGCAGCACAAAGGTTTTACTGACGTTTTCGACGCGGATCATGTTCGCCTCTTAGTTTTGTAGTACCGACGACACCAGCAGCTGGGTGTAGGGATGATGCGGATCGTCGAGCACCCGGTCGGTGAGCCCACTTTCCACCACTTCGCCGCTCTTCATCACCAGCAGACGGTCCGCCAGCAGGCGGGCAACGCCCAAATCGTGGGTGACAATCACCACCGCCAGGTTCAGCTCCACCACCAGACCGCGCAGCAGATCCAGCAGACGCGCCTGCACCGACACGTCCAGCCCGCCGGTGGGCTCGTCCATAAACACCAGCTTCGGATGGGTGACCAGGTTGCGGGCAATCTGTAAACGCTGCTGCATCCCGCCGGAGAAGGTGGTCGGCAGGTCGTCGATGCGCGAGGCCGGAATTTCCACCTCTTCGAGCCACTTCTGCGCCGTGGCGCGGATATCGCCGTAATGGCGTGCGCCAGTGGCCATCAGCCGCTCGCCGATATTACCCCCCGCCGACACCTGACGGCGCAGGCCGTCCATCGGATGCTGATGCACCACGCCCCACTCGGTGCGCAGCAGGCGGCGGCGTTCGGCCTCGCTCATGCCGTACAAAGACTGGTCTTCATACAAAATCTCGCCATGTTGCGGGGCCAGACGGGCGGAGATCGCCTTCAGCAGGGTGGTTTTGCCGGAGCCGGACTCGCCGACAATCCCCAGCACTTCGCCTGGCCAGAGGTCGAACGACACGTCGCTGAAGCCTTTGCCCGGCGCATAAAGGTGGGTCAGGTTATTGACCGAAAGCAGCGGTTTCATTGGCTGTTGGCCTCGCTCTGTTGGCGGCAAAAATCGGTATCGGAGCAGACAAACATCCGTTTGCCGCTGTCATCCAGCACCACTTCATCGAGATAGCTGTGTTGCGATCCGCAGATGGCGCACGGCTCGTCCCACTCCTGCACCGTAAACGGGTGGTCGTCGAAGTCGAGGCTTTCGACCCGGGTGTACGGCGGCACGGCGTAGATGCGCTTCTCGCGTCCGGCACCGAACAGCTGCAGGGCGGGCATCATGTCCATCTTCGGGTTATCGAATTTCGGGATCGGCGACGGGTCCATCACGTAGCGCCCGTTGACCTTCACCGGGTAGGCGTAGGTGGTGGCGATATGGCCGAAGCGGGCGATGTCCTCGTACAGCTTCACCTGCATCACGCCGTACTCTTCCAGGGCGTGCATGGTGCGGGTTTCGGTTTCGCGCGGCTCGATAAAGCGCAGCGGCTCCGGGATCGGCACCTGGAAAATCAAAATCTGATCTTCAACCAGCGGGGTTTCCGGGATGCGGTGTCGGGTCTGGATCAGCGTGGCGTCTTCGGTGCGTTCGGTGGTGTTCACCCCGGTAACGCGCTTAAAGAACTGGCGGATCGACACGGCGTTGGTGGTGTCGTCAGCGCCCTGGTCGATGACCTTCAGCACGTCGGCTTCGCCAATCACGCTGGCGGTGATCTGGATCCCGCCGGTGCCCCAGCCGTAGGGCATCGGCATCTCACGGCCGCCGAACGGCACCTGATAGCCGGGGATCGCCACCGCTTTCAGAATGGCGCGGCGGATCATGCGTTTGGTTTGCTCATCCAGATAAGCAAAGTTATAGCCGCTGAGGTTAGCCATGATCGCGCTCCTGTTGCAGACGTTTCAGCAGTTCCAGCTCGGCCTGGAAATCGACGTAGTGCGGCAGCTTGAGGTGCGAGACAAACCCGGCGGCCTCAACGTTGTCCGCGTGGGCCAGCACGAACTCCTCGTCCTGCGCCGGGCCGGCAAGATTTTCGTCGTAATCCGGGGCCTGCAGGGCGCGGTCGACCAGCGCCATCGCCATCGCCTTGCGTTCGCCCATGCCGAACACCAGCCCATAGCCGCGGGTGAAGTGCGGGGCCTCGTTATCCGGGGTGACAAAGCCGTTAACCATTTCACACTCGGTCATCAGCAGTTCGCCGACGTTTACCGCAAAACCCAGCTCTTCCGGCACAATTTCAATATCAACGTGGCCGCTGCGGATCTCGCCGGCAAAGGGATGGTTACGCCCGTAGCCGCGCTGGGTGGAGTAGGCCAGCGCCAGCAGATAGCCCTCGTCGCCGCGCATCAGCTGCTGCAGGCGCGAGGCGCGGGAGCAGGGATAGACCGGCGGGGTGCGGGTGATGTCATCCGGCTCATCGCCGCGATCCTCTTCCGCCTTCGCCAGCCCCTGGTTTGCCAGCAGGCTGAAGACGTGCGGGGCGGCATCCTGCGGGGCGTCTGAGGTTTTCAGAGGCGGAGTTTCGCCGTTCGCCAGCAGGGTGAAATCGAGCAGGCGGTGGGTGTAGTCGTAGGTCGGGCCGAGCAGCTGGCCGCCGGGGATGTCTTTATAAACGGCCGAAATACGGCGCTCGAGGCGCATCTCCGCGGTGTTGATTGGCTCGCTCACCGCCAGCTTCGCCAGGGTGGTACGGTACGCGCGCAGCAGAAAGATGGCCTCGACGTTATCGCCGCTGGCCTGCTTCAATGCCAGCGCCGCCAGCTCGCGGTCGGCAATGCCGCCTTCGGTCATCACCCGGTCCACGGCGAGGTTGAGCTGCTGTTCAATCTGGGCGACGCTCAGCTCGGGAAGCTGCTCATCGCCCCGGCGTCTGTGCTCCTGCAGGGCATGGGCGGCGGCGATCGCCTTTTCGCCCCCTTTAACGGCAACGTACATCAGCACACCTCCACGTGGGTGGTCCGCGGGATCGCCAGCAGGCGTTCGCCGCAGGTCAGCAGCAGGTCGATCCCCAGCGGGAACGGGTGCGGGCGCTCGGTCAGCTCATGGATGATGCACTCCGGCAGCTGCGGGGCGACCATGCGTTCTTCGGCAATTCCGGCTCCGGTCAGGCGCAGCATGCGCCCGCCGCTCAGGCTCGGCACCTGCAAAATCAGGGTGGCGCTGGTCTCCGGCGCCACGGCGCTGCCTTCGCTCAGGGCGTTAAGCTGCTCGTGGCTAATCTGCTCGTCGGCGACGGCGAACACTGCCAACTGGGGCTGATCCACCAGCGGGGCGCTGGTGTGAAAACGCAGGTTAGAGCTGACGATATCGTTACTCACCGCGCCCGATAGCCAGACCGGGGTGTCGTTATCGGCCAGGGTCAGCAGCACGCTGGTGGTGGCGAGGTTTAGCGGCTGCCAGCCGTGTTTCAGCTGGTGCAGGGAGACGATCACCCCCGGTTCGCTCATCGCTTTCAGCAGACGGCGAAAACTGTGTTGGGCATCCTGCACGGCAAGGGTAAAAGCGGGTTGAAGGGTCATGCGTTGTCTCCGCGAACGAGCGTAAAGAAGTCGACCCGGCTGGTGTTGACCTCGGCCTGACGCGCGGCAAGGCGTGCGGCGCGGTCGGCTTCCAGCGGGGCAATAAGGGTTTCCATTAAGGTCTGAAAGTGCGGGGCTTCCTGCAGCAGGGCATCGATTACCGCGCACAGCTCGGCATGCGCTTTGTTGCGCCCGAGCAGGTAGCTGTAGCCGAGCGTGCCGCTGGCCAGGCGCACCACGGAGCGGGTCAGGGTGGCATCGCCGGCAAAGTAGCGTGCCCCGGTGCCGCCCATCCGCGCCTGGATCTGCACCAGCCCGGTTTCCGGGGGGCGGATCGTTTCATAGGCGGGCGTCAGGCTCAGGGCTGACATCCGCGCGGCAAGCGCCGCAGGCTGGCTGTGGGCCAGCACGGCCATCCAGTGCTGGCGGGTGGAGGTATCGAAATGCATTCAGTGCTCCATGGTGAATTCAATCATGTCGGCGCGGGTCAGGCTGACGGAGTACTCCGTCGCGTTGACCTCGCCGTCACGGTGGTTGAGGGTGCGCACGCAGAGCAGGGGCGCCATGTTGGGGATTTCCAGCACTTTGCTCTCTTTGGCCTGGGCGCGGCGGGCGCTGATGCGGGTCTGGGTGCGCTTGAGCGCAATCCCGGTGGCCTCGAACAGGAAGTCGTGCAGCGAGCCGCTGGCAAAGTTTTGCAGCACCGGCCATAAATCGAGGTCAGCGAAGTAGTGGTCGATCTGACATACCGCCACCCCGTTGACCCGGCGCAGGGTGCGCAGGTGGATGACGTTATCCCCCTCCGCAATCCCCAGCGCGTCCGCGACGTGGCTGGAGGCCGGACGCAGCACCGAGAGCAGCTTTTCGCTGGTGGGGTGGCTGCCCTGATCCAGCAGGTTCTGACTGAAGCGTGCCTGGGCGTTGAGCGGGTAATCGAAGGGGCGCATCAGCACCAGCACGCCGACGCCCTGGCGGCGCTGCACCCAGCCGCGCTCGACCAGCTGATCGATGGCACGGCGCAGGGTGTGGCGGTTCACTTCATAACGGTCGGCGAGCTGCTGCTCGGCAGGCAGGTAATCCCCGCAGCGGTAGTGGGTGCGCAGCTCCACTTCGAGCTTTGCGGCAATCTCTTGCCAGCGGGTCGGGTAACTGGTCGGATGTCTGGATAAGTGCATACAAATCAAAGCCTCGCTTCTCAGATGAAGTGCTTACGCAAACGTTGAGAGAGGAAATCCAGCAGGCTAACCGTCACGATGATGAGCACCATCAGGGCGCAGGTTTGCTGGAACTGGAATCCGCGAATCGCTTCCCACAGGGTGACGCCAATCCCGCCCGCGCCGACCATGCCTACTACCGTCGCGGAGCGAACGTTGGATTCAAAGCGGTACAGGGAGTAGGAGATGAGCAGCGGCATCACCTGCGGCAGGACGCCGTAAAGAATTTCTTCGAGCTTATTGGCACCGGTGGCGCGAATGCCTTCGACCGGGCCGGGCTCGATGGCTTCCACCGCTTCCGAAAGCAGCTTGGAGAGCACCCCGGTGGTGTGGATGAACAGCGCCAGCACCCCGGCGAACGGCCCGAGACCGACCGCCACCACGAACAGCATCGCAAAGACCATTTCGTTGATGGCGCGGCAGGCGTCCATCAGGCGGCGCACCGGCTGGTAAATCCACCAGGGGACGATGTTGTCGGCGCTCATCAGGCCAAACGGAATAGAGAGCACCACCGCCAGCGCGGTACCCCAGACGGCGATTTGCAGGGTGACGGCCATTTCGCTGAGGTAGTCTTGCCACTGGCTGAAGTCCGGCGGGAAGAAGTCGGCGGCGAAGGTCGCCATGTTGCCGGAATCCTGAATCAGCGTGAGCGGCGCCATTTCCGCCCCCTTCCAGGAGACAACCAGCACCGCCAGCAGGATGGCCCAGCTTATTAGCGAAAACCAGCTGCGCTTTGGCGGTGGGAGAGTGATGGTTTGCATGTCGGTTCCTTGTGTTTTAGTTCCCTCTCCCTTGAGGGAGAGGGTTAGGGTGAGGGGGAAATGTGCGCGCTGATGCCCTCACCCCGGCCCTCTCCCACAGGGAGAGGGAGAAAGGCCTTACTGCACCACTTTATTCACGCTGGTCATCGCACCCAGGGCGGCGGTCAGGCGGTCGAGATCGTCCAGCTGGGCCTGAATTTCCGAGACTTTGCTGGTTTTCTCTTCTTCCTTGAGGCCCTTGTTGTCCTTCACGCCCTGCATCTGCTTAAACAGTGCCAGCTGGCGAATCGGCACCAGCTGCAGATCGCTGGAGGCGCGGAACGGCGCCCAGCCCAGGCGTTCCAGCACGGTCTTCTCTTCCGCGGTTTTGCCGTAGTTCATAAAGAAGTCGTACACCTTGTCCTTGGTGCTTTCGGAGAGGTTTTTACGCCACACAATCGGGTCGCCCGGGATCAGCGGGGATTTCCAGATCACTTTCAGTTCTTTCAGCTTGTCCGGGGCGGAGGTCTTCAGCTTGTCGAGGTTTTCGGTGTTGTTGGTGGCCACGTCCACCTGCTTGTTGGCGACCGCCAGGGCGTTGGTCTCATGCCCGGCGTTAACCGTGCGTTTGAATTCGCTGGTGGAGACGTTGTTTTTGGCGAAGACGTAGTAGCCCGGGACGAGGAAGCCTGAAGTGGAGTTCGGGTCACCGTTGCCAAAGGTCAGCTCTTTACGTTTAGCGAGCATGTCGTTGAGGTTGTTGATCGGGCTGTCTTTATTGACGATCAGCACGCTCCAGTAACCCGGGGAGCCGTCGGCGGCCACCGTCTGAGCGAAGACCTGACCGTTGGCGCGATCCACCGCTTCCATGGCGGAGAGGTTGCCGTACCAGGCGATGTCGACCTTGTTAAAGCGCATTCCCTGGATGATGCCCGCGTAGTCCGGTGCGAAGAAGGCGTTCACTTTGATCCCCAGTTTGCTTTCCATATCTTTCAGGAAGGGTTCCCACTGTGGCTTCAGGTTCTGCTGTGATTCCGTCGAAATGATGCCAAAATTCAGCGCTTTTTCCTGCTCCTGGGCGTACGCCGGGCTTAACAGGGTGCTGATGCTGAACAGGCTGGTAAAGGCCAGCGCGGCAATCGTTTTATTGCGCATTTCTATTCCTCTGTGTGGGGACGTTAAGCAGCCTGCGCGTTCTCTTCGACGCGATTGATGCTGCGGTAGAGATGGTCAAAACGGTCGTTATCAAACTGATGGCTGGCACCATCAAAGAACACGTGCCCCTGACGCAGGGCGACGATGCGCTCGCAGTAGCGCAGGGCGTAATCCACCTGATGCAGCGTCACCACGATGGTGATGCCGTCCTTCTGGTTGATGTCGCGCAGGGTTTCCATCACGATGCGGGCCGACTCCGGATCCAGGGAGGCAATCGGCTCATCCGCGAGAATGATTTTGGCTTTCTGCATCAGCGCCCGGGCAATCGCTACGCGCTGCTGTTGTCCACCGGACAGGGTGGAAACGCGCTGGTGGGCGAAGTGGGCCATACCAACGCGGGTCAGGGCGTGCAGCGCTTCTTGCTTCTGCTTAGGTGCGAACCAGCGCAGACAGGTGCGCCAGAACGGGGTGCTGCCGAGCGCGCCGATCAGCACGTTCTCCAGCACCGTCAGGCGATTCACCAGGTTGAACTGCTGGAAGATGTAGCCGGTCTGCGCGCGGCTTTTGCGGATATCACCCGCCAGACGACCCGCGCGCTGCACGGTATTGCCCAGCAGCTCAACGTGGCTTTCTGAGGTTTTATCGCAGGTGATAAGGCCGCTTAAGTGGCGCAGAAGGGTGGATTTACCTGAACCGGATGGCCCCAGCAGCGCTACCATTTCGCCCTGCTGGACGGTCAGATCAACGGCATGCAGAGCCTTATTGTGATGGAAGGTCTTGCTCAGTTTCTCGACGCGGATGACGGTTTGCATGGGTGAGGCCTCGATTCAAATGTGGCCTCATGCTGGCGGATCAATGTGACATTTAGGTTAAGTGTTGGTTGCGGGAGTTTGAAGAGTTGACGAGAAAGCGATGACAGGCAGGCGCGAACGCCCGCCGTCGGGATTATTGCTGTTTAACGACGTTGATCATCCAGGGCACGCCGTATTTATCGGTCACTTTGCCGAAGCCGTGCGCCCAGAAGGTCTCCTGCCAGGCCATTTCTATATTGCCGCCTGCGGCCAGATTATCGAACCAGCGCTTGCCTTCCGCGACGTCCTGGGTGTCAAGCACCAGCGTAAAGCCGGAGTAGGCGGCATTGCCGCTGAGCGTGCCGTCGCTCATCATGATATCGCTACCGGCGATGCGCACGTTGGAGTGGGCGATAGCGGAGTCCGGGAACGGTATGCCGGAAGGACAGCCCTCTTCGCTATTGTCGTCTTTGGGCATTTCGCCGAAGGTGATTTTATAGAGGAGTTCAGCGCCGACGGCCTGCTGATAGAAGGCGGTGGCCTCTGCGCAGTTACCGGCGAATGAGATGTAGGGACTTAACGGCATAATCATTACCTCAGGTAAAGAGAAGCCCAGTAAGTGTAGTTCGGTATTGGTAGGCCGGATAAGCGCAGCGCATCCGGCAAAAGCGCCCGGCGGCGCTTCGCTTGCCGGGCCTACAAAAGTTAACGGCAAAAATCAGTTCTTTTTCACGAACTCGGATTTCAGCTTCATCGGGCCGAAGCCGTCAATTTTGCAGTCAATGTTGTGGTCGCCTTCAACCAGGCGGATACCTTTGACTTTGGTACCGATCTTCAGCATCGACGAGCTGCCTTTAACCTTCAGATCTTTAATGACGGTGACGTTATCGCCATCAGCCAGCAGGTTGCCGTTGGCATCTTTAACGATCAGCTCATCGCTCTCTTGCGCAGGTTCTGCGTTGTTCCATTCGTAAGCGCATTCGGGGCAAATGAACATACCGTTATCTTCGTAAGTATATTCAGAGCTGCATTTTGGACAGTGTGGCAGTGACATGGTGTTCTCCTCAAAATAGTGCGAACCGGCGGTAATCAGGCCCGCCAAAAATCGACAGGTTGTCGAAAAAGGCGGCAAGTATAACGCATGTCCTTACTCTTGTCGGTGACATTATTTTTCGCTTTTGGCGAAAAAAAATCTTTTCAATGACATGGCTTGTCAGTGACCTGGGCGATGCTGGGGGTCAGACGCAGAAACGAATCGCGCCTGATTAAAAGCGACAATATTTTATTGCGGCAAATTGATACGCCGTGTTATTTCAGATAAGGTTAAGACGCTAATGATATTTCACTTACTTGCTTTAATCGCCATCCCTGGTCTGCAAGGGATGATTTACCCCTCAATTTTGGTGGGTAACTAATGATGAATTTTCCTGAAGTTTTCAAAAATTGAGCTACGCTCTTAATCTTTCGGTTTCCCTGACCGAAGAAGCGCGCTCCGCTGCTTTATGCGTTGAAAGAATATATTTTTACTGTCATTACAGAATTATATTGCTTCGAACATATTTACAACACGTAATCATATAAGCCGATCCTTCATTCTTAAAACAATTCGGTTATATAAAATTTGTGTTAAGGGAAGGCTTTTTACTATGCACACACAAACCATATTTGAATTAAGCCAGGAAGCTGAAAGGCTGCTGCAGCTCTCATTGCAGAATCTTGAGGCGCTGAGCGCCATGCCTGCCGCGATGCTGGACAACGCAACGGCGGCCATTACCGGCGAAACCAGCAATGTCTTACCTCTGCATTTCAGTGCCCGTGGCTTAGAGGCACAGCAGTCGATGCTCAATAATGAGCTGCGCAAAATTACCCGCCTGGAGATGGTGCTGGCTATCGTGGGCACCATGAAGGCCGGGAAATCCACGACCATCAACGCCATTGTGGGCACCGAAGTATTACCCAATCGCAATCGCCCGATGACCGCGCTGCCGACGCTGATCCGTCATACTCCCGGCCAGACAGAGCCGGTGCTGCATTTTTCTCACGTTGCGCCCATCGATACATTAATAAAGCAAATGCAAAAGAAGCTCGCCAATTACGATCGCGGCAAGCTGGCGCAGCAGCTGGAAATTGACAAAGATATGAATGCGCTACTCGGGCGCATTGAAACCGGCGAGGCATTTGAAAAACATTATTTGGGTGCGCAGCCAATATTTAACTGTTTAAAAAGTCTGAACGATTTAGTGCGGCTTTCCCAGGCGCTGGGCACCGAATTTCCGTTCCCTGCCTATGCCGCGATCGAGAATATCCCGGTCATTGAGGTGGAATTTGTCCATCTGGCCGGACTGGATGCCCATCTGGGTCAATTAACTCTGCTGGATACCCCCGGGCCGAACGAGGCCGGACAGCCGCATCTGCAAAAAATGCTCACCGAGCAGCTCGCCCGCGCGTCGGCGGTGCTGGCGGTGATGGACTATACCCAGCTGAAGTCGATCTCCGACGCTGAAGTGCGACTGGCCATCTCTGCCGTCGGCAAGTCGGTGCCGCTGTATGCCCTGGTCAATAAGTTCGATCAGAAAGACCGTAATAGCGATGATGAAGAGCAGGTGCGGGCGATGATCTCCGGCACCCTGATGAAGGGCCATATTTCCCCCGGCCAGATATTCCCCGTCTCGTCGATGTGGGGATACCTGGCGAACCGGGCGCGTCACGAACTGGAGATGCACGGCAAGCTGCCCGATCACCAGGAGCAGCGCTGGGTGCAGGACTTTGCCGAAGCCGCGCTGGGCCGTCGCTGGCGGACTGCCGATCTGGATGATATTGAACATGTTCGCCACTCCGCCGATCTGCTGTGGGAGGACTCCCTGTTTGAACAGCCGATCCGCAAGCTGATCTATGCCGCCTACGCTAACGCCTCGCTGTACGCGTTACGTTCCGCGTCGCATAAGCTGCTGAACTACGCTCAGAACGCCCGCGAGTACCTGGATTTTCGCTATCAGGGGCTGACGGTAGCCTTCGAGGAGTTGCAGCACAATATTGCCCGCCTGGAAGAGGACATGGCGCTGCTGCACTCCCGCCAGGCGACGGTGAGCGACGAGGTGCGGCATGAGGTGAGCCAGGCCCTGAGCGCCTCGGATCTGTTTCTCTCTGCCCAGCAGAACGAGATCAAATACGCTATCGCGCATATCTTTAATCCCGACAATTTGCTCGATCTGGCGGGGTTTGATCCGCATAAACAGTGTGCTGATGCCACGGCAACGCCCGGTCAGCTGGTGCTGGAGGATGAAGGCCAGGCACAGATCCTGCTGAGCAAAATCCGCTCCTCCTGCGAGATGATCATGCTGGATGCACAGGCAAAAATCGGTCGTGAGCTGGCGCTGCGTTTCGACCAACTGGAGACCACGCTGGCGCGGTCGCTGAACGATGCCATGCGCCCGATTGAAACGCGTATTAAAGAAGAGTTGAGCCATGCCGGTTTCCGGGCGCGGATTAGCTTCCCGGCGTTTCAGGCCAACCAGCTTAACTTCAATACCCGCGGGCTGTTCAACGATGCTATCGCCCAGGAGAGTCAGCCTGCCGGCCAGTCCCAGGGGGCCGGGAGCGCGCTGCGCGAGACGGTCTCCCGCTGGTTGAACAATCCGGGCTGGGGATGGGAAGATTATGTGATGACGCGGACGCGGTATGTTATCAACGTGTCACAGCTTCATGAGAAATTTAATCAGCATATAGATCAATTTTGTGAACAAATCCGTAAAGCTTTGGGCGCGCAGGTCGATGTCTCTGTTACAGCAGGTATGGCGACATTCTTTGCAGAATTCTCGTTATGCCTGGCAGGGTTACAGGAAAGCTTGCGTGATAGCCTCGCGGTGCGTCAGCAGAATGAGCATGCCACACGTGCGCTCAGCCAGCTGTTGCAGCAATGTATTACGACTGCGACGTGGATTCAGGAAGATACCCGACTGTTACGCGATGATATTCAAACGCTATTCGCGGCAGAGCAACCATGACAAAAAACTTACTGGACGGTCCCGGGCGGACGCTGGAATGTATTCATCCTAAATTTATGGTCGACCTGGTGCAGGGGGTGGACGCGCAGCGTCACACCTCTGTGGGGTCGCAACAGCAGCACTTTCGTGAACGTTTAACCCAGGAGATTATGGCGCAGGCTCAGCTTCGCCAGTGGGCGATGGGGGGAATGTTCAGCGAAAATGCTGTGCTGCGGCTCGGGCTGGCGGAGAAACTGGCGGGCATGGTTGATCCCGGCCATCTGGCGCTGACCCGCATGACCCAGACCCTGACCATGCTGCGCCAGCAGGCCAACCTGCGTAACCAACCCCCTATTGGCGTGGTGCATCAGTACGAAGTCCTCTCTGCTCATTTCCATCAGCGTGCCCAGTTTAAAGAGAAGGCGTTAACCCAGCGTGGGTTAACGGTGCAGGCAGGCGTTCACAGCGAACAGATTTTTACCCGCTGGCGGGCCGGGCACTATGACGGCTGGTCGCTGGCCGGGCGCGGCTATGTCGTGCTGGAGGAGCTGCGCTGGGGGGCGTTTGGTGACGCCTGTCGACTGGCGAATGCCGATGTCAGCGCCATGCTGAAAGATAACCTGCGCAGCATGGTGGCTAACTACCTGGCGCAGGGGATCAATGCCGCGCCCGCGACCCGCCATTTTTACCATCAGTGGCTGACCACGCCCAGTACGCCGGGGATTATCGATCATAAAGATATGCTTGGCTGGCTGGGGGACTGGTGTGATGCCGACAGGCATCCGGTGTGCTGGTCGGTGACGCAGAGCTGGCAGAACGTGGCGCTGGGGATGCCGAGACTCTGTTCGGCGGCAAGGCTGGCAAAAGCGATGGTGGAAGAGGTGTTTGGGGAGTAAGGTTTTACCCTCTCCCCGGGTGGGGAGAGGGCTGGATATTCATTAGTGGTGCAGTGATTCTACCGGGGTCTGTTCCGCAGTATTCGCCGGGACCTGGCCAAAGCGTCTGGCGTACAGCGCGGTAATAATCGGCACCAGAATCGCCGTCACGATGACGCTTGCAGCAACCAGCGCGGTGGCGGAAGCGGCAACCGGTTCGAACGCCGGGTTAATCTGGGCGATAATGACCGGGTTCGCCACGGCAGCACCCGCTGCGGACGAGGCGGCGACACCTGCAGTACCATTCCCTCCACCGATAACACGGTCGGCAATAATCAGCGGAATACCGGTGATGATGATCACCGCCACACCCAGCACGATACCCAGCAGGCCGGTATCCAGAATCACGTTCAGGTTGATGGTGTTACCCAGCGCGAAGCCGAAGAACGGGATCAGAACCGGGGTGGCTTTGCTGAAGAAGTCACGCAGATCGTGGTCGAGGTTGCCGAGAGCAAAACCGATCAGGAACGGCAGGACAGCGCCAACAAAGTGGTGCGGTTCAAAGGAGGCCAGACCGGCAGAGCCGAGGATCAGCATGGTCATCAGCGGGCCGGATTCCAGCGACATCAGCACGAAGGCGCCGGACTCTTCTTTGGTGCCGTACTGGTTCATCAGGCTGGCGTACAGGCCGCCGTTGGTCATGTCCATCGCAGAGACAATCGCCAGCACGGAGAGGCCCGCGAAGAAGCCGGTCTGAATGCCGTTTTCCGGGATAAACATGGCGCAAATCATCGCCACAACCCAGGCGACGGCAATTTTGGTAATCACCAGCGTACCGGATTTACGTAATACGGTGCCCGTTGCGCGTAAATTAATGGAGGCGCCGATACAGAAGAACCATACCGCCAGAATTGGAACTGTCCCGGTAATCATGCCTTTGGTGAATCCACCAAAATAGGCTCCGGTATTAGGTGCTAAGGTATTTAAAATTGCACCCAGTACCAGCGGAACCAGCATCATCCCTCCGGGGATGCGTTCAATCGCGGCTTTAATCTTCATCATTAACCCTCACATCTCATCACGCAACGCCTGCGGATAAGTGATATTTAATAATCTAATGAATTCAACGAATTGTGACTTTAAAGCGTCAGGCGATTCGTCATTCATACAGCAGATATAACCAGTTTGGTTTTTTAAACCTTCACCTGAAGGCCACCAGACTCGTTTTGACGGACTTATGATGCGATCGTTGGAATGATGATTCAATGAAAATAAAACAGTGTTTTAGTTATCTCGATCACATATTTTGCGGAAACCCGTAATTTGCATCTTGATTATTAAAATGGCTGTGAACGCATTGTAAATAAATGTCGTGATTTTTTGATTTCACGACAAATAATAACGGCTGAAAGCGTATTTTCAGCTACAGGTATAAGAAACAACGCATGACGGGTTATTTACACTTTTGACACTTCTGGTAGAAAACTTAAAAATATATGTGAAGTTGATCACAAATATAAACGCTGGTAGGGTAAAGGCATCATTAACAGCCCAGACAGGCGTCACAGGTTCGGTTGTACCGCTCCGAAAGGTCAGTGTAAGTAAACCTGCTACGCTTGAGAAAGGAGAATGCGCATGAGGCGCTTCCCGGGTTCCACAGAGCGCCATTTTATGCGCTGTGGTGAGCGCTGGGCTTAGTCAACGAGGATAGCAATGCTGAAAAGGAAAAAAGTTAAACCGATCACCCTGCGCGACGTCACCATTATTGACGATGGTAAGCTGCGCAAAGCGATCACCGCCGCCTCGCTCGGTAATGCGATGGAATGGTTCGATTTTGGTGTGTATGGCTTTGTGGCCTATGCGCTGGGTAAAGTCTTCTTCCCTGGTGCCGATCCCAGCGTGCAGATGATTGCCGCCCTCGGGACCTTCTCTGTTCCCTTCCTTATCCGCCCGTTAGGGGGTCTGTTCTTCGGGATGCTGGGGGACAAGTATGGCCGCCAGAAAATCCTCGCCATCACGATAGTCATTATGTCGGTCAGTACCTTCTGTATCGGGCTGATCCCGTCGTATGCGAGCATAGGCATCTGGGCACCGATCCTGCTGCTGCTGTGTAAGATGGCCCAGGGCTTCTCGGTCGGCGGTGAATATACCGGTGCGTCAATTTTTGTTGCCGAATACTCTCCGGACCGCAAGCGCGGTTTTATGGGCAGCTGGCTCGACTTCGGCTCTATTGCCGGGTTTGTACTGGGCGCGGGCGTGGTCGTGCTGCTCTCCACCGTGGTGGGCGAAGAGAACTTCCTCTCCTGGGGCTGGCGTATTCCGTTCTTCCTGGCGCTGCCGCTGGGGCTGATTGGCCTCTATTTGCGTCACGCGTTAGAAGAGACCCCTGCGTTCCAGCAGCATGTCGATAAGCTGGAGCAGGGCGATCGCGAAGGTCTGCAGGAGGGACCGAAAGTCTCGTTCAAAGAGATCGCTACCCGCCACTGGCGTAGCCTGCTGACCTGTATTGGTCTGGTGATCTCCACTAACGTGACCTATTACATGCTGCTGACCTACATGCCGAGCTACCTGTCGCATAACCTGCACTATTCAGAAGATCACGGCGTGCTGATCATCATCGCCATTATGGTGGGGATGCTGTTTGTGCAGCCGATTATGGGTCTGCTGAGCGACCGCTTCGGACGTCGTCCGTTCATTATTTTCGGCAGTATCGCACTCTTCGTGCTGGCTATCCCGGCCTTCATGATGATTAACAGCGATGTGATCGGCCTCATTTTTGCCGGCCTGCTGATGCTGGCAGTGATCCTCAACTGCTTTATCGGCGTGATGGCCTCGACCCTGCCGGCGATGTTCCCGACGCACATTCGTTACAGTGCGCTGGCGGCAGCCTTTAATATCTCGGTACTGATTGCCGGTCTGACCCCGACCCTGGCAGCCTCGCTGGTGGAGAGCACCCAGAACCTGATGATGCCTGCCTACTATCTGATGGTCATTGCGGTGATTGGCCTGATTACCGGCATTTACATGAAAGAGACGGCGAACCTGCCGCTGAAAGGGGCGACGCCTGCCGCGTCTGACCTTCAGGAAGCCAAAGAGATCCTGCGTGAGCATCACGACAACATTGAGCAGAAGATAGAAGATCTTGATGCTGAAATTGCCGAGTTGCAGGCGAAGCGTTCCCGACTGGTAGATCAACATCCCCGCATTAATGAGTAAATAAAAAACCCGGCTCCGGCCGGGTTTTTTTTCATACCCAAATGGAATCCCGCGAAAGTTTATTGGCGGTTTTAATGAATAGTGCTTACGCTGTATATAAGCGGATGTCTCTATAAAATCGACGCTTTCTTCTCGACAAGGGGTGTGTATGCTCAGTTTTACACCGACATAGTTGTCAATGCATGCACTACTCTGGAGGTTGACAGTTCTGTCACTTCCCTCTGCACGAACAGCATTTTATTTTTTAGAATCTTTGCTAATGCAATTAGTACAAAAATAATAATACCAAATCTTAATTATAAGTAGGTCTGGACATGCTGAGAAATTCGCAAAAGATCACCCATGGAAGTTACTCGGTATTGATTAAATTAATTGATTTTTTCTCAATTAATTTAATTTTAATACTGAGTGGTTGGGTATTGAAAATGGAGTCTTTCGATACTGTAATTCTGATCAGCTTATTGTATTCCACCGCCTTTTTGCTGTTTGGAGAGTACACGGAATGCTATCTCTATCGGCCTAAAAACAACAAGTTGCGTAACCAGCGGCGCCTGTTTCTGACCGCTTTTTTAGCCATTCTTTTTATCGGCCTGGTGCGTCTGCTGGTCGGGAAATTATACGCCCTGGGCTACCTCAACTTTATCGACGTGCGTAATATTCCTGCCGTGCCGCTCTGGTATGCCGCGCCGATCCCTTTTCTCTACATTGTCCGCCTGATTATTTTCAAACTGTCGACAAAAAAGAAAATAAGGGTGGCTATTATCGGCATTACGGAAAACGGTCTCGCGGCTGAGCAGGCGCTGCGCGTGGAATACGCTGACGTACAACTGGAACTCGCCTTCTACGATGAGCGTGGCCCGGAGCGGCTCGGCGAGCTGGCCACCAAAATTACCAGCCCCTATAACGGGCCGGTGATTAATCTGGTTGAGGAGGCCAAAGCCAGCAGAGTCGACGAAATCTATATTGCCCTGCCGATGGTGGCGCTACAGCGCATCCGCCATTTTCTGGCGATGATGTCGGATACCACCGTGGACACCTATATCGTGCCGGATTTTTACGCCTACAGCACCAACACCTCGCAGATCCGCTCCATCCACAACCTGCAGACCATCGGTATCTTTACCTCTCCGCTGGATGGCGGTGGGTCGTTTATTAAACGCGCTGAAGATCTGGTGTTGGGCAGCGTGATTATGATAATGATTGTGCTGTTAATGATCGCTATTGCCATCGGCATCAAACTCACTTCACGTGGGCCTGTTTTCTTCAAACAGGATCGCTATGGCCTGAGCGGGCAGAAGATCAAAGTCTGGAAGTTCCGGACGATGAAAGTTATGGAAAATACCGACACGGTAGTACAGGCGACACGAGACGATCCTCGGGTCACCCGCTTTGGCGCATTCTTACGTCGGACATCACTGGATGAGCTGCCGCAGTTCATTAATGTCATACAGGGGAACATGTCTATTGTCGGTCCACGGCCGCACGCTGTGGCGCACAACGAGCTTTACCGTAAGCAGGTCGAAAACTACATGATTCGCCATAAAGTAAAGCCTGGGATCACAGGTTTAGCGCAAATTAATGGCTATCGTGGCGAAATTGATGCGCTATACAAAATGGAAAAGCGAGTCCAGTACGACATTGAATATATTCAGAACTGGTCCTTTTGGTTAGATATAAAAATCATCATTAAAACCATTTTTAAGGGATTTGTTGGTAAGAATGCATACTAAAATAATTATTATTGCTGGGATTATGGCGTCTCCAGTCGCTCTGGCAGAATTAACACCAAAATCACACATCGGCTGGGCAGGTATAGACTTCCAGAGCAACGTCGGTGTGGATTATGGTCGTAACGATAACGTGACCTTCCAGCCTCACGACAGCGACGCAAAAAGCTCCGACTTCCAGGGGCTCAAGCCCGTCTTGTCCATGAACGGCGAGCGCGGCCAGGATAAGTATCTGCTGATGTACTCCGGGGATTATCGCCACTACTCCAGCGATTCTACCGATGATTACGACGATCATTTTTTCCGCTTCAAAGGCGACTGGCGTTTTGGTCAGATGCATGGCCTGACGCTGAACCTGGAAGATACGCTCGGCCATGAGGAGCGCGGGCGCGGGGTGACGGAAGGATTCCTGCCGGAACAGTTCCGCGAATTTGGCGTCACGTCACCTTTAACCACCAATCTGTTCAACAGCGAGCTACGCTATAGTTATGGTGCGCCGGACGGACGAGGAAGGGCAGACCTGGCGTTACTGCACCGCAAGTGGACCTTTGGCAATACCGGTCAGGTTGAAAGCCAGGATGAGGACTTCGCGCAATATATCCGCGAGCAGGAGTGGACCGAAAATACCCTGATTGCAGAAATTTTCGATCAATACACATCTAAGACGCGTTTTCGCTATAGTTTTATTACCAACCAGTTTCATTACGACCATGCATCCGAGAAAGATAGTAATGAATACTATTTGCGTTACGGAATACAGTCGCAGCTGACGGGTAAAACGAACGTTGATATGAACGTATCGTGGCTCTATAAAACCTTTGAAAATAACCCGGGCTCGAAGGATTTCAACGGGATCAACTGGGATATTCTGGGTGAATGGCGGCCTCTTGAACAGGCACTGTTTACGTTAAGAACATCACAAAGTATTAAGGATCCTTCCGAAGCGGGAGGATATAATTTAGTAACGGAATACGGAATTTCATACAAACATTTGTGGATGAACAACCGATTAACGACGTTGCTTGATTACGCATACATTACCGAAGACTACAAAGATCAGGACAAGGACCGTCACGACAAGAATGGCGTGTTTTCATTTATCGTAGGTTATGACCTCACACCATCAATTAACTTTGGTGTGGAATATCATCTTGATACGCTTAAGTCTAATAAAGATACGGATACGTTCACTATCGGCCCCAACGACGATCGCGTAGTGACTGAAACGTTGGGCTATGATCAATCTTTGATTATGCTTACAGCTAAGGTTCAGATTTAAAATGAAAATAATGAAACTGTGCGCGTTTTTACTCTTCAGCATTGTTTTTGCCGGCTGCAAATCACCGCAGCCGACGCTAATGGACAATAGCGTGGTTGATACAGCAAATTATTTACTGGGCTCCGGCGATACCGTCAACATTAACGTTGCCGGTCAACCTGACCTGACCATGAAAGTAGTACTTGATAATAGTGGGACTATTAATTACCCCTATATTGGCAAGCTGGATTTAAAGGGCAAAACCGCAAGTCAGGTCGATGCAGAGATTACGCAACGCCTGCGTAAAGGTTTTGTGCTTAATCCCATGGTGACGGTCAATATCGCCGAATTCCGTAAGTTCTATATCTCTGGTGAAGTTGAGAACCCGAATGGCTATTCCTATGAGCCAGGTCTGACCGTGGAAAAAGCCATTGCCCTTGCGGGTGGCTATACCGACCGGGCAGACCGTTCGGATCTCAATATTCGTCAGTCATCCACCGGTGAGTTACTCGAAAATGTTGATGTTACCCATTCCGTTCTCCCGGGCGATCTCGTCATTATTGGCACAGGGTTCTTCTGATCATGAAACTATCAATAGTGGAAAATGGCAAAAAGCGAGAAAGCGCTATCGATATCGCCAGATTTGCCAGAGAAATTAAAAAGAACTCCTGGAAAATCGTTCTCTCCGGCGTAATTGCCGGGGCGATTGCCTGGCCATTAATGAGTTTGATGTCATCGAAGTATGTATCCACCGCCACGGTACTGATTAAAGCTCAGCCGGACAACGTTTCACCATTCCAGAGGGTGGAGGGCTATGACTCCACCCGTAACGGCTACTACGAAACGCAAAACGCGCTGATGCAATCGCGCGTGGTGCTTGAGCAGGCCATTCGTACCCTGAAACTCGATCAAAACCCCGCCTTTAACGGCGAGGGATCGGGCAGTGGCTCAGCCCCTCTGAATGAACAGCAGCGGGTAGATAATGCCCTGAAAACGCTGCAGAAAGATTTGACGATCAGCAACGTACGCACGACCCATTTGTCCACCGTCTCCTATGAGTCCACCTCTCCACAGCTGGCAGCGGATGTTGCCAACGGCGTGGCGGAGTCGTTTATCAACTATACCCTGGCGCTCAAGCAGCAAAAAACGGCGAAGGCGAGAGAAGATAACCAGCAGAAACTGCAGGACCTTCAGAAGCAGATGGTCCAACAAAAAACCGCGCTGGACAGCTATCTGGCAAAAGAGGGGCTGCTGACCTTCCGTGGCGTGGATGGCTTCGAAACGGAGCAGATGGGCATTATCACCAACCGCCTGGCGAATGCGACCGAGCGTCGGGTGGCGGCTGAATCGCTCTATAACGAAGTGCGTTCTGGCAGGGGGAACGTGATCTCGCTGCCGTCGATTTCCAATCATGCCCAGATCCAGGATTTACGCATTGCGCTGATCCAGGCGAACAGCGAGCTTTCCCAGCTGGAGAAATCCTACGGGCCGCAGCATGACAAAGTGATACAGGCCCGGGCGCGTATCAACGCGATCCAGGCGCAAACGTCGATGACGCTCAGAGAGCAGCAGGCCGGATTACGCCAGAGCTATGAGGCGGCGTTGGCGGATGAAAAAAATTACCAGAAACAGCTGGATGAACAGAAGGCGAACTTCCAGAAGCTGTCTCTGAAGCGTGATGGCTACAACGACCTCAAGCTGGCGCTGGATAAAACGGAAGAGATGTACAAGATGGCCTATCAGCGCACGCAGGAGCTGACCTTACCGGGCTCTTATTCCGATGCTGATGCGGAGATCTACGATCCTGCCGTGCCCGCCGCGCTGCCGGCAAAACCGAATAAGCCGCTGCTGATGCTGATGGTTGTGCTGCTGGTGATGCTCTTCTACGTGATGTACATCATGGTGAAAACGGCCACCGACAAATCGGTCAACACCCTCAGCCAGATGCAAAAACGGCTCAATCTGCTGCCGCTGGGTGAGATCCGCCGCTTCAAGGGCGTGGGCGGCCGCGGCAAAATCCGCGATCTGATCACCAGCGACCCGCTGAATGCCGATGTCATTCACAGCATGCGTACCCAGATCATGCTGAGCAGTCAACCGCTGCAGGTGATTGCCGTTACGTCGGCGGAAGCCGGGGAGGGGCGTACTCTGCTGGCGAACCTGCTGGCGAACTCCTTCAGCTTTGACCAGAAAACGCTGCTGATCGATATGGATTTCTTTAACAACGACGGGCTGTCGGGCGAGCTGGGTTCACCGAAGGCGCCGGGCGTGGCGGAAGTGCTGCGCGGTGAGGGCGTGACCGAGAACGTGCTGGTGAAGATGAGCGACAATCTCGACTTCCTGCCGCGCGGCAATACGCCGGTCTCGGCGCTGCTGCTGCTGTCGCCTGAACGACTGAAACCGCTGATTGATTCCCTGCGCAGCCGTTACCAGCGCATCATCATCGATATGGCGGCGGTGAATCAGAGCCAGGAGGTGCAGCTGGTGAGCCAGGCGACGGACGGTCTGATCTTCGTCCTGAAAGCGGGCCTGAACTCTGCCGACACCATTGGACCGGCCATTGAGAAAGCGACCAACGACCACACCGTACTGATCGGCGGCGTGCTGAATCAGGTGGTGGATAAAAATCTGGAGAGCAAAGAGGGGCTGCGTTCACTCAACTACCATACCCATGAACTGATGAATAACACAGGCCGGGCATGAGTCTGCTCAGGAGCGCGTCCACGATCGCCGGGTCATCAGTCATTTCACAGCTGATTGGTGCCCTGTCGATCTGGCTCATTTCGCATAAGTACGATCTTGGCGAAGTGGGGCTTTACGCGCTCAACTACAGTATTGCCCTGATCGGGGCCCAGGTCTGTACCTTTGCTTCGCAGCTGTTGATCCCCAGGCAACCGGATGACGAGTTGGCCCAGAACGTGGTGTTTTGTCTGCTGCAAAGCCTGACGATCGCCGTTCCTTATGCCGTGCTGACGGGCTGGCTGTTTCATCAGAATATGCTCTTCCTCTACCTGCTCACGCTCTCGAATACCTGGGTGCTGGTGGCAGAAAACCTGTCGCTGCGGACGGCAAACTTTCGCTTTCTGGTGGTCCAGCGCATCTCCGTCTCGGTGGTGGTGGTGGTGTCTGTCCTGCTCACCAGCCAGGTGATGGCGTTTTACTGGATGTGGGCGATCCTGATGATGGCGCTGACCAGCGTCTGCATCCTGCGGGCATTTGATCTTCGCACCGTCACCCTGCATCACCTGCTGCCCTCCAGCAACCTGGCGTTCCTGAAGAAGAATATTCACCACATCACCAAGGTGGGCAGTGCCGAAGTGCTGGCGATGGCGAGCAGTAACCTGCCGATCATGCTGATCAACTTCTGGTTCTCGGCCTTAACGGCGGGCTACTTCTCGGTGGTCAGCCGCTTCTGCCTGGCTCCGGTGGTGATTATCGGCAATGCGGTGCGCAATACCATCTTCTCGAAATGGTCGATTGATTTCAGAAACAACGTCTTCAATTACGAAGAGTACACCAGGGTCCGCCTGCTGCTGTTGGTGCTGGGCGTGGTCTGCACCCTGGGCGTATTTATCTTCTATCCGATTGTGATGAATCTGGGGTTCAGCGAGGAGTGGGTTGCCTCCGTGCCGACCTCGCGCTACATGCTGCCGTACCTGTTCCCGGCGCTGGCGGTCTGTCCGCTGACGGTGATTGAGCTGATTTTCGGTTCGCACCGCTATTTCCTGCGGATCCAGCTTGAACAACTGGCGATCGTGGTCATCGCGTTTGTCGTTGTACCGTATTTCTACAATGACTACGCGACCTCCATCATCTTATTTTCGATTCTGACGTTCATTCGCTACGCCTTCATCTACCTGAAGGTGAATAAGCGCGCCGACATTCTGAGAAACGGGTCAGTGGCATCATGAATCTTAATACCGGACATTACTTACAAACCTTCACCCTGCTGACCCTGATATTTATCGGGCTGGTGCAGTACTTCACCGGTGAGCTGGCGATCCTGTGGCTCCCCTTCTTCATGACCATGCTGATGGCCGGTTTCCTGGTGCTGCAGACCCGTCATGAACCCGTGCGGCTGGATGCACAGGAAGCCATTGTTCTGACGCTGTATCTCTCCTTTATCATACTGGCGGGTATTTCGACCCTGTTTCAGGGCGGGGCCCTGATCACCCTTATCGGGTTTAAGAACGAGATAGCGCTGTCGCTGGTGATGCTCTGCCTGCTGCTGGGGTTCTGCCGGGAATCGCAGATTTACCAGGTGACGCGCGGCCTGTACTGGATTTTTTATATCCAGTTTCCGGTGGCGCTGTACCAGCTCATCTTTGTGGTGCCGCAGCGCGTGGCGTTACGCGGCGAAGAGGAAAAATGGGACTCCGTGGTGGGGACGTTTGGCGGCGATCCGATGGGCGGGGGAAACACCGCGGCGATGGGGTTGTTCTGTCTGCTGATCATGCTGCTGAAAGTCTCGGAGTATAAGCACGGGCTGACCACCTTTAAAAACATGGCGCTGCATATCGTGCTGGGTTTTGCGATGTGCATTATTGGTGAAGTGAAGTTCGTGATCCTGCTGTCGCCGCTGCTGCTGGCCTGGGTGTGGATTATGCCCTCCTGGGTCAAGGAGGCGAGTAAGGTCAACTTAGCCGTGCTGCTCTCCATTGTGGTGGCGATGGTGCTGCTCATCGGGCTGGCCATCGTCATCCTGGCCTACAGCTATACTGCAGCCTATGGCATCGACATGTCGGAAAACCCGTTCACCGTCTTCTTTGACTCCCTGAGCTATATTTTTGACCCGAACTTCATCCTGCCTGGCGGGGAGATAGGACGTTTCACCACCCTGACGTTCTGGTTACAGCATAACGATCTGTCGGGGTTGCCGGGCACGCTGTTTGGCTACGGGCTCAATGCCACCAACAGCGGTAGCTTCCTCTCCCCGGGCTTCCTGAACCAGGTCTACAACCTGACCCTCGATAGTACTGCCCTGAGTATGCTGTTATGGGAGGTGGGTCTGGTGGGTACCCTCATCTTTATCGGGCTGTTTATTTATATTCTGAAGGTGGTTCAGCCTGAACCGCTGTTGTCGATTGACCAGATTGATACGCAGGACCTCCAGCTTCTGAGCTTTGCGCCAGCCTTTAACGTGTTTTCAATTGCCTGTCTGCTCAGTATTCCCTACAGCCAGATCCTGATGATTGTGCCAATGCTGCAATTCCTGTTCTATTTATCTTTAGGTTCCAGCTTAATTATTCGCCGGACCGTACGCCGTTATACGGGGCTCTATTGATGTATAAACCGTTTATTACCGTAAGTATCAAGACCTTTAACGAAGCCGAATGTATTGAGAAAACCATCGACAGCATTCGCAGCCAGATCGGTGACTATCCGCACAAGATCATTGTTGCTGACAGTCTTTCAACGGATAACACCCAGCAACTGGCCAGCGATAAAGGGGTGGTGGTGGTGTCGTTAACCGAACCGGCAGATCGCTGCTGCGGCGTCGGACATCAGCTGGGCTACCTTCACAGCGAAGGGGAGTTCATTCTGCTGATGGATGGCGATATGGAGCTGGAGCCCGGTTTTATCGATCATGCGGTGGCGTTTCTGCAGAGCAACCCGACGTACGCGGGCGTAGCCGGTACGGTGGAGATGGACGACGCCTCAAACTATGAATTTACCTCCCGCAAGCAGCGCATCAATAAGATCTACCCACTGGGTGACAGCGACCATCTGGGCGGCGGCGGCCTGTACCGTCTGTCAGCGATTGCCGATATCGGCTATCTGACCAACCGCAGCCTGCACGCCTATGAAGAGGCGGAGTTAGGCATTCGCCTGCTGGCTGCGGGCTATAAGCTGCATCGCCTGAACGTGCCCTATTTCCGGCATACCTCCTATACGATGCCGACCTTCCGGATGCTGCGCTATCGCTGGAAGAGCGGCTTCCATCAGGCACCCGGCGAACTGCTGCGCAGCGCATGGGGTAAACCCTGGTTCCGCGATGCGCTGAAGCTGGTGAAAAACGAAGTGATCTTTGCGAGTTACATCATCCTCGTGCTGATTGCGTTCTTCACCTTCGACGTCAGCCTGATTGATATCGCCCTGCTGCCGCTGCTGGCCTTTATCCTGTTAAAAACCATTCAGAACCGTTCATTAAAAAACGGGCTGAACAGCGTGATCAACCTTGCCGTACTCTCTGCCGGGCTGGTGAAAGGTCTTTTCCACCCGCAGCGCGATCCCCGGGTTCCGCCGGACAATAAAGTTATTCATGAACAGGTAGAGTAATGAAAGTCTTACTGGTGAATAAGTTCTTCTTTATCAAAGGAGGAGCGGAGACGGTCTATTTTCAGGAACGCCATATGCTGAAAGAGGCCGGCGTGGAGGTGATCGATTTCTCCATGCAGCATGAGAAGAACTTTCCGTCTGACTATGCCGACTATTTCGTCAGCAATGTCGATTATCACAAAGAGGGCGGGCTGCTGGCAGGCGTGAAGACCGCCATCAGCTTTATCCACAACCGGGAAGCCTGTAAAAAAATGCAGGCGCTGCTGGAGCAGACGCGCCCGGAGATCGTCCATTTCCACAACATCTATCACCAACTGACGCCGGCCCTGATCAAGGTCGCCCGGGACTTCGGCTGTAAGACCGTCTTAACCGCCCACGACTATAAGATTATGTGTCCGTCGTACTCGATGCTGCGCGACGGCAAAGTGTGCGATGCCTGTGTTACGGGTAGCGTGTTTAATGCGTTTCGCTATCGCTGTCAGGAGGGCTCGGCGTCGAAGAGTCTGCTGCTGTCGTTAGAGGCGACCTGGCAGTACATCGCCCAGAATTATCAGGCGCTGGACGTGATTGTCTCCCCGAGCGAGTTTCTGCGTACCGAGCTAAAACGCTCCCTGCCGGACTCCCGCATCGATGTGATTGTGAACGGTATCGATGACAGCCACACGCCAGAGGCGGGGGCGGATCAGGGTTATCTGCTGTACGTCGGGCGTCTGAGCCGGGAGAAAGGGGTACCGACTCTTACCCGGGCGCACCAGTTAATGCGCAATAAAATGCCGTTAAAAATCGTCGGCCACGGGCCGCTGTATGACGAGATGGTGGCGGACTTCCCCAACGCAGAGTTCCTCGGCTATGTGCAGCAGGGTCCGGCGCTGGATGCGCTGATCCAGAATGCCCGGGCCGTGGTGCTGCCGTCAGAGTGTTATGAAAACTGCTCCATGGCGGTACTGGAGGCGATGTCGTTCGCCCGGGCAGTGGTAGGGGCCCGTATTGGCGGCATCCCGGAGCAGGTACGTCATGGTGTGGAAGGATTGCTGTTCGAACCTGGCAACGCTCAGGATCTGGCCGATGCGCTGGACGTGATAGCGGAAAACCCGCAGCAGGCCCACGAGATGGGGCTGAAAGGCCGGGTACGGCTTTGCCAGAAATACTCACTGCGCAAGCACATGGAAACGTTGCAGTCGCTCTATCGCGAGCTGCTCGACAGGCCATAACATGTCAAAAAAAATCACGGTGTTGGGTACACGCGGCATCCCCGATGTATTAGGCGGCGTTGAAACCCATTGTCAGAATCTGTACCCGGCTATCCGGCAGCAATATGACGTGGAGATTTGCGTGATTGCCCGGTCACCCTATGTCCCTTACCGGCGATCGCGCTATAAAAACGTCGAGACGCTGGCGCTCTGGGCGCCGAAAAAACGCAGTTTCGAAGCCATTGTGCACTCTGTTATTGCGGCGTTGAGGACATTCGTTGACCGATCCGATATTGTGCATGTTCACGCCATCGGACCGGGCCTCGTGGTGCCGCTATTACGCCTGCTGGGCAAACGCGTGGTCTTTACCCATCATGGGCCGGACTACGAGCGCCAGAAGTGGGGCAGGATGGCGAAAAAAATTCTGATGCTCGGCGAAAAAGTGGCGGTGAAGTACGCCAACGAAGTGATTGTGATCTCTGAGGTGATCAACCAGCTGATCCAGCAGAAACACCATCGCTACAATGCGCATCTGGTTTATAACGGTGTTAACGTGCCGGAGCCGCTGGCTGACGAGACGATCGACAGGATCCTCGGGCGTTATGAGCTGCATCCGGGGCGTTATATCGTGATGGTCGGGCGGTTCGTTGAAGAGAAAGGGATGCATGATGCGATCGCCGCTTACCAGCTATCGGGCCTGACCCTGCCGCTGGTGTTGGTCGGGGATGCGGATCATGACACGGAGTACAGCATACACCTGAAACAGCTGGCGTTTCAGACGCCTGGCGTCGTCATGACCGGTTTTTTAAAAGGTGAGGAGCTGCAGGTCGTCTTCTCTCAGGCCTCGCTGTTTGTGATGCCTTCGTACCATGAGGGTTTACCCATTGCGCTGCTGGAGGCGATGTCGTTTTCGCTGCCAGTGGTGGTGAGCGATATTTTGCCAAACCTTGAGGTCGGCTTACCGGCAGAGACCAGTTTTAAGCTGGGTGATGTGGCTGATTTGGCAAGTAAAATGTCCAGATGGGCGGACTCACCCCGGATTGATTACGGCGATTTTCTGCAGCGTTACAACTGGGACGAAATCGCCAGAAAGACCGTATCCATTTACCATAGATTAGATAAAACAATAGGTTAAAATTGACCAGTAACACCAGAAACCCGATTGTTATCGATCGTTTTTATGAAGTGCTTGATAAGGACGTGAGCGCCCAACTGACTCCGGAGCAAAAAGAGGAGATCGAAAGCGCGATCGTTTCGATTACCCTCGCATCGCGGCACCGGATCGATATCCGTAAAAGTTTTCCTTTCTTCGGCAAACGCCTCTATATGGTGTTCTTACTGGGACGGGATCTGCGTTCGCGCTCGCGGCCGGAGTCAAAGCTGTCGCGGATCCTGGTGACATTTCTTATCCTGTTCGCCACGCTGTTCCTGCTCTGTTGCGTGCTGCTGACGCTCTATATGATCAAGTCCGCGCTGGGAATCGACGTTTTCCAGCACTTTCACGTCGGGATTTGGGACTGGTGGCTCAACCTGAAATACCAATGACGAGCAGGTGCCGGATGACGGCACCTGTTGACCTTGCCGGGGCTCAGGCGTTGTAGCCCCCGGGATTTTTCTTCTGCCAGTTCCAGGCGTCGCGCATCATCTCCTCCAGGTTGCGCGTGGCCTGCCATCCCAACTGCTGGCGCGCCAGCGATGAATCCGACCAGCACTCCGCCACGTCGCCGGAGCGTCTGCCGACAATCCGGTAGTTAATTTTGGTCTGCGCGGCTTTTTCAAAGGCCTTGATCAGATCCAACACCGAATAGCCCACCCCGGTACCGAGATTGATAGCCTTAAAGGCCTCGCCGTCGTTTTTGTGATCCAGCGCGGCCAGGTGACCGTGGGCCAGATCCATGACGTGGATATAGTCGCGCACGCCGGTGCCGTCCGGCGTCGGATAGTCATCGCCAAAGACGGTCAGGCACGCCAGCTTGCCGATGGCCACCTGAGAGATATAGGGCACCAGGTTATTCGGAATTCCGTTCGGATCTTCCCCAAGCCGCCCGGAGGGGTGCGCGCCAGCGGGATTGAAATAGCGCAGGCAGGTGATCCTGAAGTGCGGCTCGGCAAGGGAGAAGTCCCGTAAAATCTGCTCCACCATCAGCTTGGAGGTACCGTAGGGATTGGTGGTCCCGCCGGTACGCGACGCTTCGCTTAAAGGAACCGATTCGGGGTTGCCATATACCGTGGCCGACGAGCTGAAAATAAGGCTGTGCACCCCCGCACGCTGCATTTCATCCAGCAGTACCATGGTCCCGACGACATTATTTTCATAATAGGCGAGGGGCTTAGCAATGGACTCCGAGACGGATTTAAGGCCAGCGAAGTGGATAACGTCGGTAATGCTGTGTTGTGCGAAAAGCGTTTTTAACGCGTTGCGATCCAGAATATCAGCGACGCAGACCACCGGCTGTTTGCCCGTTAATTCTGCGACCCGGATTAATGACTCCTGCGAGGCATTCGAGAGATTATCAATGACGACGACATCTTCACCTCTCTCCAGTAATGCCAGCACCGTATGTGAACCAATATAGCCTGCGCCACCCGTGACCAGAATTGCCATAATAAATTCCCCAAAAAGCCATCAACGGCCGGCACCCGGGGGGGGCCGGAAAAAAGATGCGCTTTCGTCGTGTTTTATTTTGCCGCTCTGGTTAGCGTAGTGCGACTTCCCGATATTGTCACTTAGTTAAACAGCCGCTTACGGTGGTTAACCATAATTTTATACGCCAGCTTTTTAAGCGTGGAGAGCAGGCTGAACGTCAGGTGTTTGGTATCATAGACAATATAATTGTCGGTAAAGTTTAAGGTGTGAATACCGTCACTGTTATTAATCGACGCGCTTATTCTCCCCACCAGTTTCTCCTGATACTTATGCGGGGTTAAGCTGGTCAATTCTTTGATGAAGATGGACTTACCGTATACCTCAGGATTGCACTCCTGGGTAAAGAGGTAGGTTTTATTGTTGACCGAGTACGGCTTGCCGGCTCCGCGGAAATGCACGTTGCAGACATCCAGGTTCGGGGAGATCAGCTTCCAGTCGCCAAGAATCCCCTCAGAGGTGTGAATGACCAGCTCGTTATCCATGGTGGTCGAGACCAGATAACTGACGCCATTCAACTCAAAGACCACGTTATCTGTGACGGCCATATCAGAGACCAGCACTTTGACTTTCTCCCAGCGCGCGGGGAAATTGACGGACTGGAACAGAATCACCTCTTTGCGTTCTGACGACTCGGGGATCATGAACAGTTTCCCGTCGAGCTGGAACAGGAACGGGAAAGAGAGGTGACATTTTAAGTCATCAAACCCTTCCAGCTTCACGTCATCAATCTCTTCAAGATCTTTATTGAGGATACGGCAGCGCAGCACCCCCTTCGAGTTAAGAAAGGAAAACGCTTCATAAAAAACATACAGCAGATCGTCTTTATCAATAATAAAAGGATCGGCCTGGAAGATATATTTTTTATCAAGCTGCTGTGCTTTGGAGTTTCTAAGGATATCCAGCGTGTTTTCCGGGAAAACGTGCTGGCCATTGCTGTTAATGACCATGATGTCCCAGGACTCATGGAAGAACAGCTTTTTGATTATCCTGTTATTTTTATTAAACATTTTATCCTGCTTCTCAGAGGAAATATTAATAAATCCAGAATGTGCTGTCATAAACAGCACGAGGAAAAGCGGTACGTCATGTGTATAACAACCATATGACCAATGTTTCTATAAATAAATAATGTAAAAGGGTGAGTCCGGGATATATCTTATGAAATAAAATGAGGTCATCTTTCGCGCGGACTTGTCAGCCGCACCTATAATACTCGTTCCTGGGAAAAGGGGCATTGATGCATTTACACGATCTGCTATGCAAAAAAAATCGGTATTTGTTGTTGGTCGCCGGGGCGCTCGCGCTCTCATCGGGGTGGGCGAAGGCTGAGAGTACGGAACCGCTGCAAACGGTGAATCCTCCGGCCATCGGCGGGCCGCTGACCAATCCCGGCACTGGCGTGGCCCGTTTTCACAGTCAGGACTTGAGCGTCGCCCAATACCCGGCGACCGGCCTCGAGTATCGCCGCTATTACTGGAGCGAAGTGGAGCCGAGGGAAGGGCAGTATAATTTTGCGCTGGTGGATGAGGGGTTTGCCGCTGCGGCAGCGCATCAGCCGGCGATGAACGTTGGCCTGCGTTTTATGATCCTTGATGGACCCGAGTCGGGCTCGGAGATCCCTCAGTGGCTGATCGATAAAGGGATCAAAGGCACCTGGACGCCGGATCACAAGACCTTTGTCCCGGATCTGGACGATCCTACTTATCTGGCCTATGCCCAGCGTCTTCTTCAGGCCTTTGGCGCGCGTTATAACAATAATCCGGAGCTGGCTTTTATCGATATCGGGATGGTGGGCGCATGGGGGGAGTGGCACAACAGCAACTTCCCGACACTACCGCCGTTGCAGGAACGCTATCCACCTGAACTGCTCAACCGCTATGTCGACATGCATTTCAGTGCCTTCCCTGATACCCCCAAAATTATGCTGCTCAACGGCTATGACTCTGTGGCCTATGCGGTCAGGAAAGGGGCAGGCTGGCGCGCAGACTGCTGGGGCGACTGGCGCAACTTTAGTCCTACCTGGAGTCATATGAGCAACGATTACCCGGAGCGCATTGCGGCGGCCCAGACGGCCTGGCCGGGGTTTAATCAGGCGTGGAAAAAAGCCCCCGTCAGCCTGGAGATTTGCGGCCACATGGCGGAATGGCTGAGCGAGCAGAAGTATAGCCGGGAAGAGGTGCAGGCCACCTTTGACTGGGCCCTGGCGCAGCATGCCAGTACCCTGAACCTGAAATCCACCGACGTGCCGCAGGTGTACCGCGATATTCTCGACAAGGCGCTGACGAAAATCGGCTACCGCTTCCGGGTGGTGTCGCTGACCCATCCGGCAAGCGCCCGCGCCGGGCAGGCCGTTTCGCTCAGCAGCCAGTGGTCCAACGACGGCGTCGCACCGATTTATCTGCGCTATATCCTCGCCTGGCGTTTACAGGATAAGCGCGGGAACACGGTCGCGCAGGGCAACGCCGGGGATGATATTCGCCAGTGGCTGCCGGGCAGATTCAGCTCGACGTATCAGCTGACCACTCCGCTTAACCTGGAGGCAGGACGCTACCAGCTGGACGTGGGGTTGGTGGATAAAACCGGTAAGGCGCGCATACAGCTTGCTAACGAGGGGAAGCTGAGCGATGGCTGGTACCGGCTGTCGTCGGTGATGATTAGGTGAGGGAGCGCTAAAAAGCAAAAAACCAGCCCGT
>DERO01000045.1 GCA_002360945.1 Leclercia adecarboxylata
TTGTGTGAAGTGATTCACATCCGCCGTGTCGATGGAGGCGCATTATAGGGAGTTATCTGACAGTGACAAGTGGAAAACGACAATTTTATTTCAACCGCTCACCTTTTCGCCATAACGCCTATTTTTGCTGCTTTTTGATGGTTTCCGGCAGCGCCGCCAGGCTATTAATCACCCAATCCGCTGCATTTTCTGCTTCTGGGGTGACGGGTTTACCGGTACGCACCAGAATTTTATACCCTACACCTGCGGCGGCAGCTGCCTGCATATCTTCCAGTTTGTCGCCCACCATATAGGAAGCGCTCATATCTATATGAAGGAACTCTTGTGCCGAGATGAACATACCCGGATGCGGTTTACGGCAATCACAGGTCTGGCGATACTCTTCTACGGTCCCCTGCGGGTGATGAGGACAATAATAGATACCGTCCAGGTCAACGCCACGATCGGCCAGCGACCAGTCCATCCATTCGGTTAAGGTCTCAAACTGTGCTTCGGTGAATTTACCGCGTGCGATACCTGACTGGTTGGTCACCACCACCAGCGCAAAACCCATCTCTTTTAATTCACGCATGGCATCTATAACGCCATCGATGAATTCGAATTCGTCTATCTCATGCACGTAGCCATGATCGACATTAATCGTGCCATCACGATCGAGAAAAATTGCGGGTACTGATTTTGCCACCGGTTTGCTCCTGAAAAGGGATGTCCGGCTAGTATCTCATGAATCACCGCGCAATAAAGTGCTCATCGCGCAGAGTTGGATTGATTTAGACGTCTGGATGCCTTAACATCCGTTTTGTTGACGGTCATCGCCCGTCCAGGGCAGCAGAAAATGCCACGGCTAACTTACATACGATAAAAATAATCTAATGATTAAACTTTCGAATATCACCAAAGTGTTCCAGCAAGGGAACCGTACCATTCAGGCGTTGAACAACGTTAGCCTGCATGTTCCGGCTGGACAAATTTATGGCGTCATTGGCGCCTCAGGTGCAGGTAAAAGTACGCTCATCCGTTGCGTTAACTTACTCGAGCGCCCGACCGAAGGTCAGGTTCAGGTTGATGGCCAGGAGCTGACAACCCTTTCTGAATCAGATTTAACCAAAGCTCGTCGCCAGATTGGCATGATCTTCCAGCACTTCAACCTGCTCTCCTCGCGTACCGTGTTTGGCAACGTCGCCCTGCCGCTGGAGTTGGACAATACACCTAAAGACGAAATCAAACGTCGCGTCACCGAGCTGCTGGATCTGGTCGGCCTGAGCGATAAGCATGATATCTACCCGGCAAACTTATCCGGCGGCCAAAAACAGCGCGTGGCCATTGCGCGTGCACTGGCCAGCAATCCAAAAGTGCTGCTCTGCGACGAAGCCACCAGCGCCCTGGATCCTGCAACCACCTGCTCGATTCTGGAACTGTTAAAAGACATCAACCGTCGACTGGGACTGACTATCCTCCTTATTACGCACGAAATGGACGTGGTTAAACGCATCTGCGACTGCGTGGCAGTGATCAGTCAGGGTGAATTGATTGAACAAGACACCGTGAGCGAAGTGTTCTCGCATCCGAAAACGCCACTGGCGCAGCAGTTTATTCAGGCCACCCTGCATCTGGATATTCCGGAAGATTATCTGGCACGTTTAAAAGCGCAACCAGAAGCCAGCAGCGTTCCGATGCTGCGAATGGAGTTTACCGGCAAATCAGTAGATGCCCCGCTGTTGTCTGAAACCGCCCGTCGTTTCAACGTGAACAACAACATTATTAGCGCGCAGATGGATTACGCCGGTGGCGTGAAGTTCGGCATCATGCTGACCGAAATGCACGGCACGCAACAGGATACCCAGGCGGCTATCGCCTGGCTGCAAGAGCACCATGTAAAAGTAGAGGTACTGGGTTATGTCTGAAGCAATGATGTGGTTGCTGGCGCGCGGCGTATGGGAAACGCTGGCGATGACCTTCGTATCCGGCTTTTTCGGTTTTGTTATTGGCCTGCCGGTGGGCGTGCTGCTGTATGTCACCCGCCCGGGTCAAATTATCGAGAACGCAAAGCTGTATCGCACGCTCTCTGCGCTAGTGAACATCTTCCGTTCGATTCCCTTCATTATTCTATTGGTGTGGATGATTCCATTCACCCGCGTTATTGTGGGAACCTCCATCGGCCTGCAGGCGGCGATTGTTCCTCTTACCGTAGGTGCTGCGCCCTTTATTGCCCGTATGGTTGAGAACGCGCTGCTAGAGATCCCGTCGGGTCTGATTGAAGCCTCACGCGCCATGGGTGCGACGCCGATGCAGATCGTTCGTAAAATCTTACTGCCAGAAGCCCTGCCGGGTCTGGTCAATGCAGCCACCATCACGCTGATTACCCTGGTGGGTTACTCTGCGATGGGCGGTGCCGTCGGTGCAGGCGGTCTGGGTCAGATCGGTTATCAGTACGGCTACATTGGCTACAATGCCACCGTCATGAATACCGTACTGGTTCTGCTGGTTGTGCTGGTTTACCTCATTCAACTCTCTGGCGATCGCATCGTCCGGGCTGTTACGCACAAATAACGTTACACAACACAAACTCGACGAGTTAAGGATAAGAACATGGCGTTTAAATTGAAGACCTTTGCTGCGGTAGGCGCGCTGATCGGCTCTCTGGCACTGGTAGGCTGCGGTCAGGATGAAAAAGATCCAAACCACATCAAAGTGGGCGTTATCGTCGGTGCGGAACAGCAGGTTGCCGAGACGGCAGCCAAAGTGGCGAAAGAGAAGTATGGCCTCGACGTCGAGCTGGTGACCTTCAACGATTACGTTCTGCCGAACGAAGCGCTGAGCAAAGGCGATATCGATGCTAACGCCTTCCAGCACAAACCGTACCTGGATCAGCAGATCAAGGATCGCGGCTACAAGCTGGTTGCAGCAGGCAATACCTTCGTATACCCAATTGCAGGCTACTCTAAAAAGATCAAATCTTTAGAAGAGCTGCAGGACGGTTCTCAGGTTGCAGTACCGAACGACCCAACTAACCTCGGCCGTTCCCTGCTGCTGCTGCAGAAAGTGGGCCTGATCAAACTGAAAGACGGTGTTGGCCTGCTGCCGACCGTTCTGGACGTTACCGAGAACCCAAAAAACCTGAAAATTGTTGAGCTGGAAGCACCACAGCTGCCACGTTCTCTGGATGATGCGCAGATCGCCCTGGCGGTTATCAACACCACTTACGCCAGCCAGATCAACCTGACCCCAGCGAAAGACGGCATCTTCGTTGAAGACAAAGAGTCTCCATACGTTAACCTCATCGTGACCCGCGAAGACAATAAAGACGCAGAGAACGTGAAGAAATTCGTCCAGGCTTACCAGTCTGACGAAGTTTACCAGGAAGCGAACAAAGTCTTTAACGGCGGAGCAGTTAAAGGCTGGTAATCTGACCTCTGTGTAATATCATTCAGGACGGGCGAAAGCCCGTCTTGTCATTTATGCAGGCAACTGATTCAATATCTGACGATTTGATTATTCATAGAGGAAATATTATGCGTGCTTTACCGATCTGTCTTTTAGCACTGATGCTGAGCGGCTGTTCTATGCTAAGCAGATCTCCTGTTGAACCTGTTAAAAGCACAGCAACCCCGCCAAAAGTGGAGCCCGAGAAGCCAAAAGCGCCACGCCCTGCGCCCGTCAAAATCTATACCAGCGCTGAAGCCTTAGTGGGTAAACCGTTCCGCGATCTGGGTGAAGTCTCCGGCGATTCCTGCCAGGCCACCAATCAGGACTCTCCTCCGAATATCCCGACTGCGCGCAAACGCATGCAGGTCAACGCCTCTAAAATGAAGGCCAATGCGGTTCTGCTGCACAGCTGCGAAGTGACCAGCGGCACCCCAGGGTGTTACCGTCAGGCCGTTTGCGTGGGTTCTGCCCTTAACGTCTCGGCGAAATGAGTGCATTCCAGTTCGAGCAGATAGGCGTTATCCGCTCGCCCTATAAAGAGAAGTTTGCCGTGCCACGCCAGCCCGGGCTGGTAAAAAGCGGTGGCGGCGAACTTCACTTGCTCGCGCCGTATAATCAGGCCGATGCCGTGCGCGGACTGGAAGCGTTTAGCCACCTGTGGGTGCTGTTTATCTTTCATCAGACCATGGCAGGCGGCTGGCGCCCCACCGTACGCCCGCCTCGTCTCGGTGGTAATGCCAGGATGGGGGTATTTGCCACGCGCTCGACCTTCCGTCCTAACCCTGTCGGCATGTCGCTCGTGGAGCTGAAAGGCATTCGCTGTCAGAAGGATCAGGTGATCCTTGAGCTTGGCAGTCTGGATCTGGTCGACGGCACGCCGGTGGTGGATATCAAACCCTATCTGCCCTTTGCCGAAGCCGTGCCGGATGCCCGCGCCAGCTACGCCCAGCAGGCCCCGCAGGCGGATATGCCCGTTTACTTTACCGACGAGCTGGCTCCCCGGTTAGTTGAGCTGGAAAAGCGCTACCCTCGCCTGCGGGATTTTATCGTCGAGGTACTGGCGCAGGATCCCCGTCCGGCCTACCGAAAAGAGGAAGAGACCGGGAAAACTTACGCCGTTCTGCTGCTGGATTTTAACGTTCGCTGGCGCGTCACTTCTGCAGGCTTTGAAGTGTTTGCCCTCGAGCCGCAGTAATTTTATTCTCTTCTCTTTTGGCATCATTGCCACACTGGTAAACTAAACCACTTTTTTTGTGTCAGGCTGCCTGGCAGCCTGTTCCAATCGTCGAAATGGAACCGTAACAACATGCGTACTAGCCAATATCTGCTCTCCACACTGAAGGAGACACCTGCCGACGCCGAAGTTATCAGCCATCAGCTGATGCTGCGCGCCGGGATGATCCGCAAGCTGGCCTCCGGGTTGTATACCTGGTTGCCGACCGGCCTGCGCGTCCTGAGAAAAGTCGAGAACATCGTGCGTGAAGAGATGGATAACGCCGGTGCTATTGAGGTGTCCATGCCCGTGGTTCAGCCTGCAGACCTGTGGGCTGAGAGTGGCCGTTGGGAGCAGTACGGTCCGGAGCTGCTGCGCTTTGTTGACCGCGGCGAGCGTCCGTTTGTTCTGGGTCCGACGCATGAAGAGGTTATCACCGATCTGATCCGTAACGAGCTGAGCTCTTACAAGCAGCTGCCGCTGAACTTCTATCAGATCCAGACCAAATTCCGTGACGAAGTGCGCCCGCGTTTTGGCGTGATGCGCTCCCGTGAGTTCCTGATGAAGGATGCGTACTCCTTCCATACCTCACAGGAATCTCTGCAAGAGACTTATGACAAGATGTACGACGCGTACAGCAAAATCTTCACCCGTATGGGTCTGGATTTCCGTGCTGTGCTGGCCGATACCGGTTCCATCGGCGGTAGCGCATCTCATGAATTCCAGGTGCTGGCACAGAGCGGCGAAGACGACGTGATCTTCTCTGATTCCTCTGACTACGCGGCCAACATCGAGTTTGCTGAAGCCCTGGCGCCAACGACGCCACGCGCGGCAGCAACGGAAGAGATGAAAGTCGTTGATACGCCGAACGCCAAAACCATCGCCGAGCTGGTTGAGCAGTTCAATCTGCCGGTTGAAAAAACCGTGAAAACCTTGCTGGTGAAAGCGGTTGAAGGCAGCAGCTACCCACTAGTTGCTCTGCTGGTTCGTGGCGATCACGAGCTGAACGAAGTGAAAGCCGAAAAACTGCCTCAGGTTGCCAGCCCGCTGACCTTCGCAACCGAAGCGGAAATCCGCGCGGTGGTCAATGCTGGTCCAGGCTCCCTTGGCCCGGTCAATATGCCGGTCCCGGTCGTGATCGACCGTACCGTTGCGGCAATGAGCGATTTCTCTGCTGGTGCCAACGTTGACGGTAAGCACTTCTTTGGCATCAACTGGGATCGCGACGTGGCGACCCCGGAAGTGGCTGACATTCGTAACGTGGTTGCGGGCGATCCAAGCCCGGATGGCCAGGGCGTACTGCAGATCAAACGCGGTATCGAAGTGGGTCACATCTTCCAGCTGGGCACCAAGTACTCCCAGGCGCTGAACGCATCGGTTCAGGGCGAAGATGGCCGTAACCAGATCCTGACCATGGGCTGCTACGGTATCGGGGTAACACGCGTGGTGGCGGCTGCAATTGAGCAGAACCACGATGAGCGCGGTATCGTCTGGCCGGACAATATTGCCCCGTTCCAGGTGGCGATCCTGCCTATGAACATGCACAAATCCTACCGCGTGCAGGAGCTGGCCGAGAAGCTGTACAGCGAGCTGCGTGCCCAGGGTATCGAAGTGCTGATGGACGATCGTAAAGAGCGTCCGGGGGTGATGTTTGCCGATATGGAACTTATCGGTATTCCGCACACCGTGGTCATTGGCGATCGTAACCTCGATAACGAAGAGATCGAGTACAAGTATCGTCGTAACGGCGAGAAGCAGATGATCAAAACCGGTGACGTACTTGATTACCTGGTGAAAGCCATCAAGGGCTAAGTCACAAAAAACCCCGCTCCGGCGGGGTTTTTTATTTCAGCTATTTGCTGTTGCAACTCTTACCTTCTTCAAACCTGGCGCCCCGATCCGGCACCAGCGTTTTCATTTTCTCGCCGCTATCCGGGTTGGCTTCCAGCGTAAAGTGCCCGTCGACCGTGAGCAGTACCGGTTTGGTGTCACTTCCGCGCGCTGCCGCGTAATCCCGCTCAAGCTGGGCGTTATTGGCCACGCTCACCTTTTTGCCTGTCGCACAGTCGGTAAAGGTCGCGGCATCAGCCATATAGAAATACATGCCGCGCATCGCCATCGGCGTCGCTGGCAGCGCGGCGGTTACGGGTGCCAGCGTGTAATTGAACTGTGACTCGATGGGATTACCCTGCATGTCTAGCATCTCCAGCCCTTCACCTTTGGCACGGAAATAGCGCTTTTCACCCGCCGTATCCGTCAGCACCAGCTTATCGGCGGTTCGCGCCCAGGTACCGTAGCTGGCAAACGAGGAAGGCGCTTTGGCCCCCTGGTAGTGTTGATTCATCACCCAGGAACCATCTTTTTCCAGAAACAGCGAGGTTTCGATACCTTCGCAATCGGCGCAGGGCAAGACGCCACGCCAGCTCTGCTGCATCGGTTTTAACGCCTCTGCCTGGGTCGGTTCCAGCGCCTGCATCTCTGCACGGTTATGGCACCCCATCAGGACGAACAGCGTGCTTGCTGCCACCACTGAAAATATCGCTGTTTTCACTTTTTATTCCTTATCGTATCCCGACTGTCGCCCGTTAATCCTGAGGGCGTCGAACTTTGCCGCGCAGCGCCTTAACGGACGATTTCTGTGATTTCGAAGCCAGACGACGCTCTTTCGAAGCGCGGGTCGGGCGGGTGGCCCGACGGCTTTTTTGCACTGCCGTTAACTCCTGGATCACCGCCACCAGCCGGGCCAGCGCCGCTTCCCGGTTCATCTCCTGGCTGCGGTACTCCTGCGCCTTGATGATAATCACCCCTTCGCTGGTGATCAGATGATGGCTGGCGGCGAGCAGGCGTTCTTTATAGTACTCTGGCAGGCTGGATGCCCGAATGTCAAAGCGCAGATGAATGGCCGTTGAGGTTTTATTGACATGCTGGCCACCCGCACCCTGAGCGCGGATTGCGGTGATCTCAACTTCATTATCGGGAAGGCTGACAGTTCGGGACAGGGCAATCATGAGCGGGACTGCCAGGCTTCAGGATGAATTTCCAGATTATTCTCAGCATCCGATAACCAGATGGCGCCGTCCTGAATCGTTGCCTGCAGGATCATAGTTCGTCCGGCAAATGCGCTCAGCGCAGAAAGCTGTTCATCATTGAGGTACCAGACCGACAGGTTGTTGAACTGTGCGCATTTATTTTTGTTCTGCTGCCACCAGATCTCCGCGGCGCGGCTGTTATAGGTGAAGAGCGCCACCTCAGCTGACTGGGTGCAGGCTTTCTTAATACGGCGCTCATCCGGCAGGCCAAGCTCAATCCACAGATCGATACCCAGATGATCGTTGAGCAGCCAGGCTTCCGGCTCGTCTTCCGCGCTCAGGCCGCGGGTAAACTGCAGTCGCTCGTTGGCATACTTAATCCATGCCAGCAGGCGCAGCATCATGCGCTCCTGGGTTTCTGATGGATGACGCGCCAGCGTCAGGGTCGCATCCAGAAACTGATTGCGGTCTAAATCCGCCACATTGACCGCGGCTTTGTAAATTGTCGCTTTAAGCGCCATGAGAGAACTCCTTTCGAATCAGGTGCGCATTGTAGCGAAAACTCCGCCAAAAGGCTGTTACAGGCTCGCGAATGTCTGCGACATCAACCTGCTGATATTGCTTAAATGAGTATGGTATAGTCACCTTGCTAAACCGGGTTTATGCTCGTAGGCTTAATTGTATCTCACAGTAAAGTCAGTGCGCTGGCAGGAGGGGATGTGAATAATTATTGTGAGCTAATTCGCAAACGGTATGCGGAAATTGCCAGCGGCGATCTGGGATACATCCCTGATGCGTTGGGCTGTGTATTGAAAGTTCTGAATGAAATGGCGTCGGATGACACGCTTTCAGAATCGGTCAGAGAAAAGGCAGCATATGCTGCTGCGAATTTACTGGTGAGCGATTATGTCAATGAATGAAACTTATCAACCCATCAATTGCGATGACTATGACAACCTCGAACTCGCCTGCCAGCATCATCTGGTTCTGACGCTGGCGTTAAAAGATGGCGAAGTCCTGAAGGCTAAAGCGAACGATCTGGTATCCCGTAAAAATGTGGAGTACCTGGTGGTCGAGGACGGCGGCGCAACGCGCGAACTCCGTCTCGATAAAATTGCCAGCTTCAGTCATCCCGAAATCGGCACCGTCGTGGTGAGCGAGTCCTGATCCGCTGTAACGGACAGCCCGCTGTCCGTTACGCTTTCCACTCCAGCTGTACGCCCATCTCCCTGTCCGCCTCTCCTTCTCTCGTCACAAACACGCCCGCAGCCGCGACCAGCGTTTCGCCGTAAAACAGCAGCGGTGTGGCATCCCGACGCCAGGGGGCAACATTGAGCTCCTGCCAGATTTTTTTGATCTTGCGTCCACCGTTTCGCCCGACAATGTGCAGCGTTCCGCTGGCGCGGAAGCGTACCGTCACCGGCTCGTCATACTGCGGCAGACGAAGATTACCGCCCGCCTGAATGTGCAGAGCGCCCAGGCCTTCCGGCAGCTGTAGAGGTCGACCGAGCGAAGGCCAGTCGATAACCCGATCGGCCAGCGAGGCATGGCTTTTCACCCACCACAGCTGCCCCCTGAAGCGCCTGACCTCTCCCTCACCCATGCGCAGTTGCGGTGTTGCATCTTCCCGGGCAAGCGCCACCTCTTCCCAGAGCCGGGTGAGCATGGCCCGGGACGGCATTAAAGCCCCGTGCGCCGCCAGCCATCTTCGCAGCAGCGCCGCCCGCCGCACTGCGCTCATCGCCTCCAGCGGTGTGATAGCCAGCGCCCCATCGTCGGAAATCAGGGATGACAGCTCGTCAGCCAGGAGTTCATCAAGCAACTGCTCCTGCTCCGCGCACAGCGTAGCGCTGCGGGAGGTGACCTGGGTAAAATGCGGCCAACGCTGTACCATCAGGGGCAGGACGCGCAGCCGCAGGAAATTACGGTCATAGCTGTCGTCCTGGTTGCTTTCATCCTCTATCCAGCGAAGGCCCCAACGTAGCGCCTCCTCGTGCAGCGATTCGCGCGTCTCACCCAGCAGGGGACGGATCTGTTCGGTATCGGCAAAACGCGCCCGCGCAGGCATGGCCGACAGCCCCGCCGGGCCGCTGCCGCGCTTTAGCGCCAGCAGAAAGGTTTCACACTGATCGTCCAGGTGTTGCGCCGTGACCAGCGCTTCACCGGGCAGAAGCGCCTCGCGAAAGGCAGCATAACGCGCCTTCCGCGCCTGCGCTTCCAGTCCCAGCCCCTCTTCCGCCAGCGTCACCCGCGTTACGAGCAGCGGGATAGCCCATTCGCGACAGAGGCTTTCGCAGTGTGCGACCCAGCTGTCCGCGTGCGGGCTCAGACCGTGATGAATATGAATAGCGCGCAGTTCGAGACCGGGATCCTGTTCACGCATGCGCATCAACCGATGCAGCAACACCGTGGAATCCAGGCCACCGCTAAATCCCACCAGCAGTCGGCGGTACGGGTGAAGGGCTTGCTGAAGATCGGCTGTGGTCATCGTCGTAATTTATGCAGAAAGATGCCCGGCACGTTACCGGGCAATTCTCATGGAGGCAAGCGTTACTGCTGGTACAACTCCAGCGGGAGGCCATCAGGATCGTTGAAGAAGGTAAAGCGTTTCCCGGTGAAGGGGTCAATGCGAATGGCTTCGCACTTTACACCCTGTGATTCGAGATGCTCCACGGCCTGGTCGATGTTATCCACGCTAAAGGCGAGGTGACGTAAACCGCAGGCTTCCGGCCGGGACGGACGCGCCGGCGGGAAGGGGAACGAAAACAGCTCGATGACGTACTGACCATTCAGCGCCAGATCGCCCTTCCAGGAGTCGCGCTCTTCGCGATAAAACTCACTCTGCAGGGTAAATCCCAGCGTATCGCAGTAAAACGCCTTACTGACGGCGTAGTTGGTAGCAATAATGGCAATATGGTGAACCTGCTTTAAGCCCAGCATAGTCTCTCCTTTTTAATGTGCCTGAACGTTATATCCGAACACCCGTGCCGTGCAAGGGGTCACTGCGCTTTTAAGACCCGTACCCGGTAGATGCCGTTTTCATCCCGTTTGGCACCGTGGATATCGGTTTCGAACCCCGGATAGTGACGGCCAATCGAGCAGAGCATTAACAGGAAATCGAGCACCGCCCTGCTCTGCTCGGTGATCATCTCCCCTGGCATCAGCAGCGGCACGCCCGGCGGATAGGGCAGGATCATGTTGGCTGAGATCCGCCCGACCAGATCTTCCAGATCGACGGTTTCCACCTCCCCTTTCACCTGGCGCTGCCAGGCATGGTGCGGAGTAAGCTTCATTTCCGGCAGAACGTCAAACGCCTGCAGCATCAGCCGCGGCAGGTCGTGCTGGCGGATGAGCTTGTGGATCCCCTGGGCCAGATCCTGAATGCGCATGTTGCGGTAGAAGTCTGGATCCTCGGCGTAGAGATCCGGCAACATATTTTTGACCCGCAGATTTAGATCGTAGGCGCGCTTAAACTCCATCAGCCCGCGCAGCAAGCTCATCGCCCGGGTTTTGTCGATACCAATACTGAACAGAAACAGCAGGTTATAGGGCCCGGTCTTTTCGACCACCACGCCGCGCTCATCAAGGAATTTCGCCACCAGCGCGGCCGGGATGCCCTCCTCGCTCATGACTCCCTGCTCGTCCATGCCCGGCGTGAGAATGGTGACTTTGACCGGATCGAGGAACATATGATCCGTATCGGCATCGCGGAAGCCGTGCCAGCTCTCGCCAGGTGCAACCGGCCAGCATTCGGCTTCGTCGATATCGTCCGGCTGCCAGATATCGAAGAACCAGCCATCGGCTTCATCTTTCAGGCGTTGGACCTCTTTACGAAAATGCAGGGCACGCTCAACGGAGCGGTTGATCAGACGCTTGCCGGGATTACCGCGCAGCATCGCCGCAGCGGTTTCAATCGAGGCCACCAGCGGGTAACTCGGCGAGGTGGTGGTGTGCATCATAAAGGCTTCGTTGAAGGTCTCTTCATCATATTCGCCTTTAATGTGGATCAGCGAGGCCTGGGAAAACGCCGCCAGCATCTTGTGCGTGGACTGGGTTTCGAAGAACACTTTCCCCGGCACCCGCTCGCCACTCATGCCGCTTTTACCGGCATAGATCGGATGGAAATTGGTATAGGGCACCCACGCCGAGTCAAAATGGATCGAGGGCACGTCCAGGGTCTGTTTCACCCAGTTGGTGTTGTAGAGCAGGCCGTCGTAGGTGGAGTTGGTGATCACCGCGTGAACCGGCCAGCTTGCTCCTGGCACGGCGGCCACTTTGTTCTCAATCGCCGCATGGGAAAACTCCCGGCGCGGGATGCCGCCCAGAATACCCAGCGCGTTACGGGTGGGTGACAGCCAGATCGGTACTACGTCGCTCATCATCAGCAGATGCGCCAGCGATTTATGACAGTTGCGGTCAATCAGCAGGGTACTGCCGTCCGGGGCGGCGTACATGCCGACAATCTTATTGGAGGTCGAGGTGCCGTTGGTCACCATATAGCTCTGTTCGGCGCCAAAGGTGCGGGCGATATACTCTTCGGCTTCAAGATGCGGGCCGGTATGATCCAGCAGCGATCCCAGCTCCGTCACCGAGATCGACACATCCGCCTTCAGCGTATTCCCGCCAAAGAAATCATAGAACAGGCAGCCCACCGGGCTTTTCTGATACGCCGTTCCCGCCATATGGCCCGGAGTGCAGAAGGTGTACTTCCCCTCTTTCACATAGGTGAAGAGCGCCCGGGTAAAGGGTGGCGTGATGGTATCCAGGTACTCACCGGTATATTGCTGAATGCGGGTAGCAATATCTTCTGCCACGCCCAGCGAATACTCAAAGAACCACAGCGCCATCCGCAGATCGTGGGCGCTGACGTCCATCGTGGAGTGGGTATTGATAAAGGCGTACAGCGGCAGGTATTCATTGAGTTGATTGATATCGCTGCACAGCTCGAGATCATATTCGTCCCAGTCGAAGATGACGCCGCAAATGCGCGGGTTGTGTTCGATGAACTTCAGTAGATCGGCGCTGTTCTGCGGCCAGATGAGTTGAAACCCGCGCGATGCTAACGCCTGCTCCAGTTCCTTGATGGGTTCGTCTTTATAAAAGACGCCGTGCGGCCCCATAATGGCAATGATGTTCACGGTATACCTCCTTAAAAAACATTCGCTAAGCATAGTTGAGGTAAACCGCAGACATAAAAAAAGCCGCAACAATGTGCGGCTTTTCGGAGTATGACCTGACTTACGCGTAACCGTAGCTCATCAGACGCTGGTAACGACGGTTAAGCAGATCTTCTTTGCTCAGCACGTCGAGGTCTGCGAGGTCAGCCAGCAACTGCGCCTTCAGAGAGGCCGCCATGACCTCTGGCTTACGGTGCGCGCCACCCAGAGGTTCCGGGATAACGGTATCGATCAGCTTCAGCTCTTTCAGACGCGGAGCGATAATGCCCATCGCTTCGGCAGCCAGCGGCGCTTTGTCGGCGCTTTTCCACAGAATGGATGCACAGCCTTCCGGAGAGATAACGGAATAGGTGCTGTATTGCAGCATATTCACTTTATCGCCCACGCCAATCGCCAGCGCACCACCGGATCCACCTTCACCGATAACGGTGCAGATAACCGGCACGCTCAGGCGTGACATTTCGCGCAGGTTGCGGGCAATCGCTTCAGACTGGCCGCGCTCTTCTGCGCCGACGCCCGGATAAGCACCCGGGGTGTCGATAAAGGTGATGATCGGCATGTTGAAACGCTCGGCCATCTCCATCAGACGCAGGGCTTTACGGTAACCCTCCGGCGCTGGCATCCCGAAATTGCGGCGAATTTTTTCTTTGGTTTCGCGCCCTTTCTGGTGGCCAATAATCATCACCGGACGACCGTCGAGGCGTGCGATACCGCCAACGATAGCTTTATCGTCGGCATAAGCGCGATCGCCTGCCAGCTCGTCGAATTCATCGAACGCCAGGCGGACATAATCCAGGGTGTACGGACGCTGTGGATGGCGTGCCATCTGGGCAACCTGCCATGCGCCGAGATCGGCAAAGATTTTGCGCGTCAGTTCTACGCTCTTTTCACGCAGACGATGCACTTCTTCGTCGATGTTAATATCCAGTTTTTCATCCTGACGGCCAACGGCGGTCAGAGAATCGATTTTCGCTTCCAGCTCTGCAATCGGCTGTTCGAAATCAAGGAAATTCAGACTCATAGTATTCCTGTATTAGTCAAACTCCAGTTCCACCTGCTCCGAACCAATGAGGCCACGCAGATCGTTAAGTAAACGATCGCTCGGAGAGACACGCCACGACGCACCAAAGCGCAATCGTGCACGCGCATCCGCCCTCTGATAGTAGAGATGTACTGGAATGGTCCCCGAGCGGTGGGGTTCCAGAGACTGACGGAGTCGGTTTAAAAGCTGGTCATCAATTTGCCTGTCCGTCAGCGAGATAGCAAGCCCGCGAGCATATTTTTCCCGGGCTTCGTCAATGTCCATCACTTCGCGGGCGGTCATTTTAAGCCCCCCACTGAAGTCATCAAAGCTGACCTGTCCGCTGACGATAAGTATGCGGTCTTTTTCCAGCAGCTGCTGGTATTTATCCAGCGCGTCGGTGAATAACATCACCTCCAGACGCCCGGAACGGTCATCCAGCGTACAGATACCGATACGATTGCCGCGCTTGGTGACCATAACCCTCGCGGCAATGACGAGCCCCGCAGCCGTGGTAATCTTACCACGTTCTGTCGGATGCATGTCTTTCAGCCGGTAGCCTCCGACATAGCGCTCAATTTCTTTAAGATACTGGTTGATCGGGTGCCCGGTCAGATACAGACCCAGCGTTTCCCGCTCGCCATCCAGCACCGTCTGTTCCGGCCACGGCTGACAGCTAGCATAGGATTGTTCGATCTGCTCCGGCTCTTCTGCCAGCACGCCAAACATATCTGCCTGACCAATGGCTTCGGCTTTCGAGTGCTGATCGGCAGCCTTCAGGGCGTCGCCCAGCGAGTTCATCAGCGCGGCGCGGTGTGGCCCAAGGCGGTCAAACGCCCCGGACATAATCAGCTTTTCCAACACCCGGCGATTAAGCTTTTTGATATCGGTACGGGCGCAGAGGTCGAACAGTTCGCGGAAGTAACCGCCCTGGTTACGGGCTTCAATGATCGCTTCGATCGGGCCTTCACCCACGCCTTTAATGGCGCCGATGCCATAAACAATTTCCCCGTCATCGTTGACGTGGAAATGGTACTGACCGGAGTTGATATCCGGCGGCAGGATCTTCAGCCCCATGCGCCAGCACTCATCCACCAGACCGACCACCTTCTCGGTGTTGTCCATATCGGCGGTCATTACCGCGGCCATAAACTCTGCCGGATAGTGTGCTTTCAGCCACAGCGTCTGATAGGAGACCAGCGCGTAGGCGGCAGAGTGTGACTTGTTAAAGCCATATCCGGCAAATTTCTCTACCAGATCGAAGATTTTTATTGCCAGTTCGCCGTCAACGCCGTTTTTCCTGGCCCCTTCTTCAAAGGTGCCGCGCTGCTTGGCCATCTCTTCCGGCTTTTTCTTACCCATCGCACGACGCAGCATGTCCGCGCCGCCGAGGGTGTAGCCGGAGAGCACCTGGGCAATCTGCATGACCTGTTCCTGATACAGGATGATGCCGTAGGTGGGCTCCAGTACCGGTTTCAGGGATTCATGCTGCCACTGCACATCAGGATAAGAGATCTCTTCGCGACCGTGCTTACGGTCGATAAAGTTATCTACCATCCCCGACTGCAGCGGACCCGGACGGAACAGGGCTACCAGCGCGATCATGTCTTCGAAGCAGTCAGGCTGCAGACGTTTGATCAGATCTTTCATGCCGCGGGATTCAAGCTGGAAGACCGCCGTGGTCTCCGACCGCTGCAGCATGTCGAAGCTTTTCTTATCATCCAGCGGGATCGCGGCGATATCAATCGGCTCCAGGCCCTGTTTGGCCCGGCGCGGGTTGATCATCTTCAGCGCCCAGTCGATGATGGTGAGCGTACGCAAGCCGAGGAAGTCGAACTTCACCAGGCCGGCGTACTCCACGTCGTTCTTATCGAACTGGGTGACCGGGTGCGAGCCGGTTTCGTCGCAGTAGAGCGGCGCAAAATCGGTAATTTTGGTTGGGGCAATAACCACCCCACCGGCGTGCTTACCGGCGTTACGAGTGACGCCTTCCAGCTTGCGCGCCATGTCGATCAGCGCTCGGACCTCTTCGTCGGCCTCGTAGATTTCCGGCAGCTGCGGTTCTGCTTCGAAGGCTTTCGCCAGGGTCATGCCCGGATCGGGCGGTACCAGCTTCGAGATGCGGTCGACAAAGCCGTACGGATGCCCCAGCACGCGGCCCACGTCGCGAATAACCGCTTTCGCCGCCATCGTACCGAAGGTAATGATCTGCGATACCGCATCGCGGCCGTACATGTCCGCCACGTGCTCGATGACCTGGTCGCGTTTCTCCATGCAGAAGTCGACGTCGAAGTCGGGCATCGAGACACGTTCCGGGTTAAGGAAACGTTCGAACAGCAGGTCAAACTCCAGCGGATCGAGATCGGTAATTTTCAGCGCATAGGCCACCAGCGAGCCGGCACCCGAACCACGGCCCGGCCCTACCGGTACGCCGTTGTCCTTCGACCACTGGATAAACTCCATGACGATCAGGAAGTAGCCGGGGAACCCCATCTGGTTGATAACCTGGAGTTCAATATCCAGACGTTCGTCATAGGGCGGGCGCTTCTCGGCGCGAACGGCCGGATCCGGGAAGAGAAATTCCAGACGCTCTTCCAGACCCTCTTTCGATTTCAGGACCAGGAAATCTTCGGTGGTCATGTCCCCGGTCGGGAACTGCGGCAGGAAGTACTCGCCCAGACGGACGGTGACGTTACAGCGTTTGGCAATCTCTACGCTGTTTTCCAGCGCTTCCGGGATATCGGAAAACAGCTCGCACATCTCCTCTTCGCTGCGCATGTACTGCTGCGGCGAATAGTTGCGCGGGCGTTTCGGATCGTCGAGGGTAAAACCGTCATGGATAGCGACGCGAATTTCATGGGCATCAAAATCGTCGGCGTTGATAAAGCGCACGTCATTAGACGCCACAACCGGCAGACCGTGCTCTTCTGCAAGGGCCACTGCGGCGTGCAGATAATTCTCTTCATCAGGACGGCCGGTGCGGATCAGCTCCAGATAGAAGCGATCCGGGAAGAATTCTTTATAAAAATCGACGCACTGTTCCACCAGCGCGTCATTGCCGCGCAGCAGGCATCGGCCAACGTCGCCCATGCGCCCGCCGGAGATCAGCAGCAGCCCTTCATTCAGCTCCGCCAGCCACGCGCGATCGATCCATGGCCCCTGCGGACCGTAGCCGCGCTGATAGGCCCGGGAGATCAGCAGCGTCAGGTTCTGATAACCGGTGTTATTCATCGCCAGGACGGTGATCTGCGTCATTTCATCGGCGAGAAGCTCGCTCTGAACGTGAAAATCGGCACCAATCACCGGCTTCATACCGGCACCGTGCGCCGTTCCGTAGAACTTCACCAGACCACACAGGTTGGTGAAGTCGGTGATCGCCAGCGCAGGCATGCCAAGCGCGGCCGCCTTTTTTACCAGCGGCCCGGTCTTCGCCAGCCCATCAATCATGGAATAGTCGCTGTGCACCCGCAGGTGTACGAAACGTGGTTCAGCCATCTTCAGATTCCGCGTTACTTATTGGCGTCTTGATTCAGGACATCAGTCCCAGTGCGCGTTTCACCGGTCCAAAACTGCGGCGGTGATGTTCAGTTGCGCCGTGTTCAGCCAGTCTTTCCAGATGGAAAGCGGTAGGATACCCCTTATGCTGGGCAAAGCCATACTGGGGAAAAGTGAGATCCAGCGCGGCCATTTCGGCATCGCGGGTAACCTTAGCAATGATCGAGGCGGCACTGATTTCGGCCACCCGGCTATCGCCTTTAACGACCGCCAGCGACGGCATCGGCAGTGCAGGGCAACGGTTCCCGTCGATCAGCACATACTCCGGCACTACGCTCAGCCCGGCCACCGCGCGCTGCATCGCCAGCATGGTGGCATGCAGAATGTTCAGGTCGTCAATCTCATGCGGCTCCGCTCGTCCCAGACTCCAGGCCAGCGCTTTCTCTTTAATTTCATCGTACAGCGCCAGGCGGCGCTTTTCGGATAATTTCTTCGAGTCATTGAGACCGATAATCGGACGAGCAGGATCGAGGATCACCGCGGCAGTGACAACGGCACCCACCAGCGGCCCACGCCCTACTTCATCCACACCCGCCACCAGATGGGTGTGAGGGTATACAAATTCCATCATTGTGCTAACTCCAGCACCGCGTCAGCCGCCTGCTCGTCGGCATTACAGCGGATTTGCTGATGCAGTTCCCGGAAGGTGGCATGCATTTCATGGCTGGTTTTGCCGTCGGCCAGCAGCGGTAACAGCGCGGCGGCTAACGCCTGCGGCTGGCACTCATCCTGCAACAGCTCTTTCACCAGCTCGCGTCGGGCGAGCAGGTTTGGCAGGGAGACGTAATCGGTTTTCACCAGCCGTTTTGCCAGCCAGAAGGTGAACGGCTTCATGCGATAGCCCACCACCATCGGGCATTTCGCCAGCATGCACTCCAGCGCGGCGGTGCCCGATGCCAGCAGCGCGGCATCGCTGGCAACCATCGCCTCGCGGCCTTTGCCATCCAGCAGATGAACATGCAGATCCGGGGCGACCTCCGCCTTTATGCGCTCGAACTGCTCCCGGCGTTTGGCGTTCACCAGCGGCACGACCACTTCGAGATCGGGGTAGGTCTGACGCAGGATCTGCGCCGTTTTCAGGAAATCTGCGCTGAGCATTTCCACTTCTGCACCACGGCTCCCCGGCAGCAGAGCCAGACAGTGAACGTCATGGGCAATGCCGAGCGAATCGCGGGCCGCATTTTTATCGGGATCCAGCGGCATGGCATCGGCCATGGTGTGGCCGATAAAGCGGCACGGTACGTTGAATTTATCGTAAAACGCTTTTTCGAAAGGCAGGAAAGCCAGAACGAGATTCGTCGATCTGCCTATTTTGAAAACACGTTTCTGTCGCCACGCCCAGACGGACGGACTGACGTAATGGATGGTTTTGATCCCCTGCTTTTTCAGATTACCTTCGAGGGTAATGTTGAAGTCAGGCGCATCAATGCCGACGAACACGTCGGGCTTAAGTTCGGTAAAACGGCGCGTCAGATCGGCGCGAATGTGCAGCAAACGACGCAGCCGCCCCAGCACCTCGACGATACCCATCACCGCCAGCTCTTCCATCTCATACCAGGCTTCACACCCTTCAGCCTGCATCAATGGACCGGCAACGCCGACAAAGCGCGCGTTGGGAACGCGCGCTTTGAGCGCTCGGATAAGACCTGCACCAAGAATATCGCCGGAGGTTTCTCCGGCGACAAGGGCGATCGTCAGCGGGCGACTATCAACCATTAACGAATCAAACCGCGAGTTGAGCGTGCGAAGAATTCCACGAACGCATTCACCTCAGGATGCTGTTTCGCCAGCTCAACGATTTCCGGCTTGGCCTCTTCCAGCGTTTTACCGTTACGGTACAGCTGTTTGTAGGCGTTACGGATAGCCATAATCGCTTCCCGGCTGAAACCGCGACGCTTCAGGCCTTCGATGTTGACGCCAAACGGCGTCGCATGGTTACCCTGCGCAATCACATACGGCGGGACGTCCTGCGCCACGCCGGAGCAGCCGCCAACCATCACGTGCGCACCAATGATGCAGAACTGATGGACTGCGGTCATGCCGCCAATGATGGCATGATCGTCAACGGATACGTGTCCCGCCAGCGTTGCGTTGTTGGCGAGAATACAGCGGCTACCCACGGTACAGTCATGCGCGATATGCGCATTGACCATAAAGAGGTTGTCGCTGCCCACCTTCGTCAATCCACCACCCTGTTCGGTACCACGATGAATGGTGACGCTTTCGCGAATGCGGTTACGATCGCCAATTTCCACACGGGTCGGTTCGCCAGCATATTTCAGATCCTGGTTCACTTCACCGATGGAGGCGAACTGATAGATCTCGTTATCGCGGCCAATGATCGTATGACCATTCACGACGACGTGAGATTTCAGTACGGTACCCTCACCAATTTCGACATGGGGTCCAACAATACAAAATGGACCAATGTGAACGTTAGCACCAATAACGGCACCCTCTTCCACAATGGCGGTTGGATGAATAAAGGCGGTTTTATCAATCACGTATCAGGCCTCCCGGCTACGCGCACACATCATGGTAGCTTCGCAAACAACTTTGCCGTCAACCAGAGCTACACCTTTAAAGCGAGTCAGGCCACGACGCGTTTTTTCAAAAGTCACTTCCATGATCATCTGATCACCAGGCACAACCGGGCGCTTAAAGCGCGCTTCGTCGATACCTGCGAAGTAATACAGCTCACCCGGCTCCAGTTTACCAACGCTTTTAAACGCCAGAATACCGGTAGCCTGAGCCATCGCTTCCAGGATCAATACGCCCGGGAAGATAGGCTTCCCAGGGAAATGCCCCTGGAAGAATGGCTCGTTTACAGAAACATTTTTCACTGCGCGCAGAAAACGACCTTCTTCAAAATCCAGCACACGGTCTACCAGCAAAAACGGGTAGCGGTGCGGCAGAAGTTCTAAAATCTCTTCAATATGCAGAGTATGAGTGTCAGTAGTCAAAATACTCTTCCTGTCAAAATATCTGAATGGCAATAATAACACGGCCTGCCGGTTTATAAGAAAGCCGACAGGCCGGGAAGTGTGCGTTAAACGGGTGAACGCTTAGTCTTGTTGATCGATTTTGCGCTCAATGGCCTTGAGGCGCTTGCTCATATCATCAATATTCATCACCAGGGCAGCAGTTTTACGCCACGCCTTGTTAGGCTGTAACGGTATGCCTGAGGAGTAGACGCCCGGTTCGGTGATAGGACGCATAACCATGCCCATCCCTGTGACCGTGACTTTATCGCATATTTCCATATGCCCGTTAATGACGCTGGCACCGCCAATCATACAGTAACGGCCAATCTTCAGGCTGCCTGCCATAATAACGCCACCGGCAACCGCGGTATTGTCGCCAATCACAACGTTATGTGCAATCTGGCACTGGTTATCGATGATAACACCATTACCGATAATCGTGTCATCAAGCGCACCACGGTCAATGGTCGTGCATGCGCCAATTTCGACGCGATCGCCAATGATCACCCGGCCCAGTTGCGGGATCTTCACCCAGTTACCACGATCGTTGGCATAGCCGAAACCATCCGCGCCAATGACGGTGCTGGACTGGATCAGGCAATGTTCACCGATTTCGATCTCATGATAAATGGAGACATTGGCCCACAGGCGAGAGCCTGCACCAATCTTTGTTTTTTTACCCACGAAGCAGCCGGGACCAATCACCACGTTATCGCCCAGCACAACGTCTGATTCGATAACCGCATTAGCACCAATTGAGACGTAGTTACCCAGCTGCGCCGTCGGATCAATCACCGCACTGGGTGCGATGTTCTGTGCCGGCTGCGGCGTGGTATCGAGAATTTGTGCCATACGGGCATACGTCAGGTAGGGATTCTTCACTACCAGCGCAGCACCTGCGGCAAACGGCAAATCGTCCTGCGTCAGTACGACAGCAGACGCCTGGCAAAGCGCCAGATGTTCACGGTACTTCGGGCTTACCATGAAGGTGATAGTGCCTGCTTTAGCAGACTGCATGGACGCAACAGCGGTGATGACGATATCGCCATCACCGTGTAATTCTGCATCCAACTGCTGAGCTAAATCAGCGAGTCGAATTGAAGGCATTACTTATTTAACCTGTTTCAGGACATCAGCGGTGATGTCTTTAACATCGCTGCTGTTGAATGCAACAGCGTTGCCATCAACAACCAGATCGATGTTCTGATCGGCGGCAACAGCTTTCACAGCGGACTGGATACGGGTAACCAGCTTGCCACGTTCTTCGTTAGAACGGCGCTGACGATCCTGCTCAAAAGCTTGCGCTTTCTGAGAGAAAGTCTGACGCTGAGCCATTACGTCTTTTTCCAGCTTGCTGCGCTCGCTCGCTTTCATGGTAGAACCATCGCGCTGCAGACGCTGCATTTTGGATTGCAGATCTTTTTCCATACCCTGCAGTTCGCTTGCACGGCCTTTGAACTCGTTTTCCAGCGTGGCAGAAACACCTGTTTTCTGCGCAACCTGCTGGAACAAGTTACCCATATTGACGATTGCAATTTTGTCCGCTGCCTGAGCAGAAGTTGCCATCGCTAAACCGAGACCTGCAGCTAATAACCACTTTTTCACAATTAACTCCTTACCATCCCATTGGTACCCGAAGGTACCGTTCTTTGCGTGGCAAGGCGATCCTGCGATCGCCAGTTGTCAGCGCTACACTGCCAACGCATTCCTTTGCAACGGACAATTACCAGGTTTTACCAATGTTAAACTGGAACTGCTCCGCTTTGTCTCCCTCGTATTTCTTAAACGGCTGGGCGTAAGAGAAGACCAACGGCCCCAGCGGTGACATCCATTGTAGTGCGAGACCTGCAGACATACGAATATTGCTCGGATCGCTGTAGTCCGGAATGCCTGCAGCCCGGGTCGCACTGGTATTTTCCCAGTTAGTATCCCATACGGTACCCGCATCCAGGAAGAAGGAGGTACGTACGGAATTGGCATACTTATCGCTGATGAACGGCGTAGGGGTAATAAATTCCAGGCTGGCGACACCCATGGCGTTACCACCGACTGCATCATCAGAGCTACAGACTTCGCTCGATGAAGCCTTATCGCAGTTATCTTCGTCGTTTCCGCCGTAATAGGCCGCTTTCGGACCAATGTTATTGGACTGGAAGCCACGCACGGTGCTTGAACCGCCCGCGTAGAAGTTTTCGTAGAATGGCAGTTCTTTGCCACCTAAGCCGTCACCGTAACCCCAGCGCGTACGACCCAGAACTACCCATTTGTGATCTTCGTCGATCGGGAAGTATGACGCGGTATCGAGGGTGACTTTATAGAACTCATTATCTGAGCCCGGGACCGTGACTTTACCGTTCAGGTTGACGCGTGAACCTTCGGTCGGGAAGAAACCACGGTCGAGACGGTTGTACGTCCAGCCATAGTTGAAGGTGAAGTCATCGGCGGCAAAGCCGTTATCATCATTCGAGGTGCTTGCAGACTGTCCGATAGAGTCCAGATAACGCCACATGGCCACCTGCGGTTGCATGTTGGACAGGTCGTTATGCACGTAACCTAAGCCCGCACGCAGGGTATTGTATTCGTTAATTGGGAAACCGAGCGTACCATCAACGCCGTAGCTTTTGTTGGTGTACGAAGACAGGTCCGCATCATCCGCTTTAAAGTCGTTATAGAAAATACGACCGCCCAGACTCACACCATCAACGGTGAAGTACGGGTTAGTAACGGAGAGTTCAGAATAGGTCTGGTAGTCGTTCTTGGTACCGTTGATACCCACAGAATAGCCGGTACCTAACCAGTTATCCTGCTGCACGCCCACCTGGAAGCTGACGCCACTTTCCGTGCCGTAACCGACACCAAAGTTGAAGCTACCGGTATTACGCTCTTTAACCTTGTAGACGACGTCTACCTGGTCCGGTCTACCCGGCACGCGCTGCGTATCGGTATCGACGGTTTCGAAATAACCCAGACGGTTCAGACGCTCTTTACCCTGATCAACCAGATCGCTGCCCAGCCACGCCCCTTCCATCTGGCGCATTTCGCGGCGCAGAACGGCATCTTTAGAGGTATCGTTGCCTTCGAAGCGGATCTTGCGTACGTAGAAACGGTTACCCGCATCGACGTTGACGTGGAGCTTAACGGTTTTATCCGCATCGTTGATTTCAGGCTGAGTCTGTACGCGCGGGTAAGCATAACCATAACGGCCGAGCAGCTTTTTAATGCCGTCTTCCATCTTAGTCACTTTCGCGCCGCTATAGAGTTCACCCGGCTGCAGTTTGGTCAGGCTTTCGATCTCGGCAGAGTGACCCGCGAGGTTACCACTCACTTCCACACCAGAAAGCTTGTACTGATCGCCTTCGGTAATGTTAACGGTGATGTAGATGCCTTTTTTGTCCGGCGTCAGGCTGACCTGCGTCGAGTCGATGTTGAAGCGCGCGTAGCCGCGGTCCAGATAGTAGCTGCGCAGGGTCTCGAGGTCGCCTGCCAGTTTCTGCTTCTGGTATTTGCGATCGCCCACCACGTTCCACCACGGCACTTCGTCACGCAGCTGGAAAGTGGAGATCAGCTCATCGGTGCTGAATGCATGGTTACCGACGATGTTGATCTGCTGGATCTTCGCGGAAACGCCTTCCTGGAACACCAGTTTCAGGTCGACACGGTTACGTGGCAGCGGAGTCACCACCGCTTTAACGCTCGCGCTGTATTTACCGACGCTGTAGTAGAAATCTTCCAGCCCCTTCTCGATATCAGACAGGGTGGTGCGATCCAGAGATTCGCCAACACGCACGCCAGAGGCTTCAAGGTTTTGCTTGAGCATGTCGTCTTTCACCGACTTGTTGCCGGAGAAGGTGATGCTGGCAATCGTTGGGCGCTCTTTTACCTGAACCAGCAGCGTGTCACCATCGCGCAGAACGCGAACGTCCTCGAAGTTGCCGGTGGCAAACAGCGCGCGAATGGTATTACTAATGTCTTCATCATTGACCGTGTCGCCTGGGCGCACTGGCATACTGAGGAGGGCCGCACCAACGGCGACACGCTGAAGGCCTTCGAAATGAATATCTTTCACTACGAACCCGTCAGCACCGTATACGGTCGCGCTGCTAAACAGCAGCGACGCTATGAGCAACTTTTTCATCGCCATCGTTATTATGCGTTCTTCCTAACACTCTCTTACAACCGAGAGAAATCATTGAAAAGTGCAAGCCCCATTAACAGCACCAGTAAAATCGAACCAATGCGATAACTAAAGTCTTGAACTCGCTCGGATACCGGCCCGCCTTTTAGCTTCTCTATCGCTAAAAACAGCAGATGACCCCCGTCTAAAACAGGCAGTGGGAACAGGTTGATTATCCCGAGGTTCACGCTAATGAGCGCAAGAAACATGAGATAGTAAATCACCCCGAACTCTGCTGACATCCCAGCCCCCTGAGCGATCGAAATCGGCCCACTGAGGTTGTTCAGTTTTACGTCACCGGTAATCAATTTCCCCAGCATTTGCACGGTCAGTTTCATCAGTTGCCATGTTTTATCCGTGGCTTCAAGGATGGCACTGAACGGCCCATACTGGCGTATTGTCTTGTACTCATCAGGCAGCGGGATCACTTTTGGCACCACGCCTGCAAACCCTTCTGCCTTTCCACCGCCCGGTTTGGTATCCGGGATAAGCGTTAAGGAGAGCGGGCTGCCCTGCCTTTCTATCTCCAGCGCCAGCGGCGTACCTGGATTATCACGCACCAGAGTAACAAAGGTCATCCACTGCGTTAAAGGCTGACCATCGACTTTAACGATCCTGTCGCCCGCTTGCAAACCTGCTTTACGCGCTGCCGAATCAGACTGGACTTCTGCCAGCACCGGTTCAATCTGCGCGCCGCGTGGGCGAATGCCTAGCGCCGCAACGGGATCTTCTTTATCTGGCTCAAAGGTCCAGTTGCGTAAATTCAGGATTTTATCCTGACGCGTACTGGAACCGAAAGGTGACACGCTGACGGTGGTCTGCTCGTCGCCAATTTTGGCAACCAGTTGTAACCGCACGGCATCCCAATCAGGGGTTTCGATGCCATCAATCGCTTTAAGTTCCATGCCCGGATTAATTTGCGCGCTGGCCGCGATGGAGTTGGGTGTAATTTCACCAACAACCGGACGAACGCCAGGGACACCGATGATAAACACCAGCCAGTAGGCAAAGATAGCGAAGATGAAGTTTGCCACCGGACCGGCAGCAATGATCGCGGCGCGCTGGCCGACGGTTTTATTGTTAAACGCGTAGTGACGCACTTCAGGCGCCACTGGCTCAACGCGCTCATCCAACATTTTGACGTAGCCGCCGAGTGGGATAAGGGCAATAACAAATTCTGTGCCGTAGCGATCGTTACGACGCCAGAGCGCTTTCCCAAAGCCAATTGAAAAGCGCTCTACTCGTACGCCACAGCGCCGAGCAACCCAGAAATGGCCAAATTCATGCACCGTGATAAGTACACCCAGTGCAACAATGAACGCCGCCAGATTCCAGAGAATGCTAAGCATAAAACCTTCCGTTAAATCGTCCCAAACACCAGCAAAAACAGGCAAGCAAACACGGGTACTGCCGCCGTCAGGCTGTCTATACGATCCAGGATACCGCCGTGCCCTGGAATAAGATTGCCACTGTCTTTGATCCCTGCTTCACGCTTAAACATACTTTCGGTCAAATCACCCAGCACGGAAGCCAGTGCTGCGACGATGGAGCAGACCAATAATGTTGCCGGTGCCACCTCAAGGTTGGCCCATACACCATAACCCCAGGAGATAATCGCCGCCGTAAACAGACCGCCGATAAAGCCCTGCCAGGTTTTGCCCGGAGAGACCTTGGGTGCCAGTTTATGTTTGCCAAACAGTTTACCAAACATATAGGCGCCAGAGTCAGCCCCCCAGACCAGAATCATGACATACAGCAGCCATAATGCCCCACTGTAAGGATTGTCGTCGTAGTGCCAGGTACGGAGGGCCAGCATTCCCCAGAAGAAAGGAACGATGGTGAATAGCCCAAAACAGAGGCGCAGTAATTTTGAATTACGCCACAGCGACGCAGAGCCAGGATAGAAAAGCACCAGCAGCAGTGCTGCCAGCCACCATCCCAGCGAAAGCCAGAGCGAACCCGCTATTATCGGCTGATGAATATTGTGATGGTACTCTGGCAGCATAAAAAGCATCAGCGCCAGTATCAGGCCACACAGCACCGCCAGCCATACCCGCTGAGAACGCGAGGTAAAGCCGCTAAACTGCCCCCATTCCCACGCTGCCAGCATGCAAACGACCAGTGTGACAATAGCGAAGCCCACCGGAGGCAGTAAAAACAGCGCCGCGATGACAACAGGTATTAAAACAAACGCAGAAATCAGGCGATACTTCAGCAAAAGCTACCCCCATCAGGCGTTGTCGCCACCAGGCTCGGTACCACCGAAACGACGCTCTCGATTGGCAAAGGCATGCAGCGCACCTTCAAAGTCTTGTTCATCAAAATCGGGCCAAAGAACATCTGTAAAGTAAAGTTCGGCATAGGCAATTTGCCACAGCAAAAAGTTACTGATGCGATGTTCTCCCCCTGTCCTAATTACTAAATCCACGGGTGTCAGTTCACTCATGCAGATTTGCTGACTCAGCGCCTCTTCATCAATCTGGTCCGGCTGTAATAGCCCTTCCTGAACCTTTTCAGCCAAATGCCGTACACCCTGGACAATATCCCAACGTCCGCCATAATTCGCCGCGATATTGAGCGTTAAGCCGGTATTTTGACCGGTCAACGCTTCCGCTTTACGAATGCGTTCCTGGAGACGTGAGTTAAAACGACTGGTGTCGCCGATAATACGCAGGCGCACGTTGTGGCGGTGCAGGCTTTTTACTTCGCTGTCGAGCGCCCACACGAACAATTCCATCAACGCGCTAACTTCCTGCGCAGGTCGATTCCAGTTTTCACTGCTGAAAGCATAGAGCGTTAACGCGTCAATGCCGTTATTGGCGGCAAAAGAAACGGCGCGGCGCACAGATTTCGCCCCAGCTTTATGCCCAAAGGCTCGGATCTTCCCTTGTCTTTTCGCCCAGCGGCCATTGCCATCCATAATGATTGCTACATGACGACAGCCATGTGCTGGCAAGTTCTCGCTTATTGGTTGATTCGCAGACAACATAACGCGTTTTTGGTCCCTGAAAGGATTTAACGGTACTCAGGAATACTGAAGCCTTTACGTAAAAAAGCCGTGTCATACCACGGCTTACCTGACCACGTAACGTCAACTACCCGTAATCAGGTGGCGCAGACTATATCACTGAAGCCCAACGCTAACAAATAGCATGACCACACGCGGCTGGATTATCACCAGCTTGCGAGGTGCGTCACCGCTTTTTGCGCCGTGAGCCTGGCATTCGCATCGACGGTCAGCACATCATCCACACTTTGCGGCTCGCGTAGATCCATCGCCTCAAGAACAGACAGGTTCAACGCAGCGATATCCGTAAAGCGGATCCGCTGTTCGAGGAAGGCGGCGACAGCAATTTCATTCGCCGCGTTGAGGGCGGTTGTCGCCGCTTGTCCCTGCTCGAATGCTTCCATCGCCAGCTTCAGGCACGGATAGCGCTGATAATCCGGCGCACTGAACGTCAGCGCACTTAATTTGCAGAAATCGAGCGGCTTAACGCCGGAGACCACGCGGTTTGGCCACGCCATCGTATGGGCAATAGGCGTACGCATATCGGGTTCGCCTAACTGCGCCATCACGCTGCCATCCCGATAACGGACCATGGAGTGGATCACCGACTGCGGGTGAATCAACACTTCCATCTGCGCTGCCGAGGCGTTAAACAACCAGCGGGCTTCAATGTATTCCAGACCTTTGTTCATCATGGTGGCAGAATCCACGGAGATTTTTCGCCCCATCGACCAGTTCGGATGACGACAGGCCTGATCCGGGGTCATGGAGACCAGGTCAGACAACGGCGTATCACGGAACGGGCCACCAGACCCGGTAAGCAGGATAGAAGAGACGCCATTCTGCTCGAGATCAGCGTACCCCAGGTTTTGCTGAAACGGTTGCGGTAAACTCTGAAAAATCGCGTTATGTTCACTATCTACCGGCAAAAGTTGCGCGCCGCGCTGCTTCACCGCCTCCATAAACAGGCGTCCACAGGTCACCAGCGACTCTTTGTTGGCCAGCAATACCGTTTTCCCGGCATCGATCGCCGCCAGCGTCGGCAGCAGGCCTGCAGCCCCGACAATCGCCGCCATCACCTGGTCAACGTCATCCAGAGCGGCCATATCGCAGGCAGCCTGTTGACCGCTTAATACCTCGGTCCGGCTGCCGTGCGCTGTCAGCAAGGCTTTTACCTGGCGAGCACTCTCCTCGTCGTCCATAACCGCATAGCGTGGCGCAAACTCAAGACACTGCTCAACCATCCGCTGAACGTTTTTTCCGGCGACCAGCGCGGCCACGGTATAGTGTTCAGGATTGTGGCGAACGACGTCGAGCGTGCTGCAACCGATAGATCCGGTTGAGCCGAGGAGTGTTAATTGCTTCATGAATTGTCCAGAAGTAGTGAAACCAGCAAAGCAAAACGCCGCCAGCAAAGCCCATCGGGCCTTCTGTACGGCGTTTTATCAGATTACGTCAGAAATCAGAACTGCATCAGTTCCGCTTCTTTTTCTGCCAGCGCCGCATCAAGTTTCTTGATAGCAGCATCGGTCAGTTTCTGTACGTCGTCCTGAGAACGGCGATCGTCATCTTCGCTGATCTCTTTGTCTTTCAGCAGCGCTTTCACTTTATCGTTCGCGTCACGGCGAACGTTACGCACGGCCACACGGCCCTGCTCTGCTTCACCACGTACCACTTTGATCAGATCTTTACGACGCTCTTCGGTCAGCGCTGGCAGTGGAACACGGATATCCGTGCCTGCAGAGCTTGGGTTCAGACCCAGATCGGAGGCCATGATGGCTTTCTCAACGGCCGGGCCCATTGAACGATCGAAGACGTTGATTTTCAGCGTACGGGTATCTTCTACCGTCACCTGCGCCAGCTGACGCAGCGGGGTTGGCGTACCGTAGTATTCCACGACGATACCATCCAGCAGGCTTGGAGAAGCACGGCCAGTACGGATTTTGCTGATTTGGGTTTTGAACGCTTCTACGCATTTGTCCATGCGTACTTCAGCATCTTTTCTGATGTCGTTAATCACGTTACGAATCCTTGGAAACTTGTCTCAGGCAGACTATCCACCAGCACATCGCTACAGGTGTGCTAAGTATAGTCGCGTTTAATTCATGACAACGCCAAAGGCGCGTCCAGGTAAGATATCACTACAAAGTAAAGCGGAATCTTACCTGTATTTAGCGTCGACGGAAATTATTCCGTGATCAAAGTGCCTTCTTTTTCACCCATGACCACGCGACGCAGCGCGCCAGGCTTGTTCATGTTGAAGACACGAATCGGCAGTTTGTGGTCCCGAGCCAGCGTGAACGCGGCAAGATCCATCACTTTCAGCTCTTTATCCAGCACTTCGCTGTAGGACAGCTGATCGTACATGGTTGCAGCAGGATCTTTTGCCGGATCGGCAGTAAACACGCCGTCCACTTTGGTTGCTTTCAGGACCACATCGGCTTCGATCTCAATACCGCGCAGGCAGGCCGCGGAATCGGTGGTAAAGAACGGGTTACCCGTACCGGCGGAGAGGATCACCACGCGGTTGTTGCGCAGCAGGCTGATGGCTTCGGCCCAGCTGTAGTTATCACACACGCCATTCAACGGAATAGCGGACATCAGGCGTGCATTCACATAGGCACGATGCAGTGCATCACGCATAGCCAGGCCATTCATGACCGTTGCCAGCATACCCATGTGGTCGCCCACCACGCGATTCATGCCTGCTTTTGCCAGACCCGCGCCACGGAAAAGGTTACCACCGCCAATGACTACGCCAACCTGGATGCCCAGTTCAACCAGTTCTTTGATTTCCTGCGCCATGCGGTCAAGGATGCTTGCGTCAATACCGAAGCCTTCCGACCCTTGCAGCGCTTCGCCACTCAGCTTAAGCAGAATGCGTTTGTAAACGGGTTTTGCATTGGTAGCCATATTTCTTTCCTGGGACTGTCAACGATTAAGATGGGGTTAATTCTGGCGACATGATATATCGCATCTCAACACAGACACTATAGGCATCTGGCTGATTTATACATAACGTACACAAAAAGAAGCCGCCCTCAGGCGGCTTCTTTTCGCTGATTAAGACTGCTTGGACATTGCAGCAACTTCTGCTGCGAAGTCAGTCTCAACTTTCTCGATGCCTTCGCCCACTTCGAAGCGGATGAAGCCAGTTACGTCAGCGTTGTGCTCTTTCAGCAGCTGAGCAACAGTTTTGCTTGGATCCATAACGAATGGCTGGCCAGTCAGAGAAACTTCGCCGGTGAATTTCTTCATGCGGCCTTCAACCATTTTCTCTGCGATTTCTTTTGGCTTGCCAGACTGCATGGCGATGTCCAGCTGAACCTGGTACTCTTTTTCTACTACTTCAGCAGACACGTCTTCTGGCTTAACGAATTCTGGCTTGCTTGCAGCGATGTGCATTGCCAGCTGTTTAACCAGCTCTTCGTCAGCGCCTTTAGCCGCAACCAGAACACCGATACGCGCGCCGTGCTGGTATGAACCCAGTACTTCGCCTTCCAGGGAAGAAACGCGACGGATATTGATGTTCTCACCGATTTTAGCAACCAGAGCAACACGTTCTTCTTCGAACTGCGCTTTCAGAACTTCAACGTCAGTGATTTTGCCAGCAATAGCTGCGTCCAGTACTTTGTTAGCAAATGCCTGGAAACCGCCATCTTTAGCAACGAAGTCAGTCTGGCAGTTAACTTCCAGAATGATGCCGTAGGTGCCGTCGATCTTAGTGATGATCACGCCGTCAGCAGCAACGTTGCCTGCTTTTTTAGCTGCTTTGATCGCACCAGATTTACGCATGTTTTCGATTGCCAGCTCGATGTCGCCGTTCGCTTCAGTCAGCGCTTTTTTGCAATCCATCATGCCTGCGCCAGTACGTTCACGCAGCTCTTTTACCAGGGATGCGGTAATTTCAGCCATTCTTAAATCCTCGGGAGATGTGAACTGCCCGGCCAGAAGCCAAACAGTATAAATTGAAAAAAGGGGCCGATAATGGGCCCCTATTCATACACGGTACTAATAAGGGGTAGAACCTTATTATTCAGCTTCTACGAAGCTTTCTTCCGCCTGAGAAGCCAGATCCTGGGAACGGCCTTCACGAACGGTAGTAGCTACAGCGCTCAGGTACAGGCTAACAGCACGGATTGCATCGTCGTTACCCGGGATAACGAAGTCAACACCGTCCGGATCGGAGTTGGTATCAACGATTGCGAATACTGGGATACCCAGGTTGTTAGCTTCTTTGATTGCGATGTGCTCGTGGTCAGCATCGATAACGAACAGCGCGTCTGGCAGGCCGCCCATATCTTTGATACCGCCCAGGCTGTTTTCCAGCTTGTCCAGCTCACGAGTGCGCATCAGCGCTTCTTTTTTGGTCAGCTTTTCGAAAGTACCGTCCTGAGACTGGGTTTCCAGATCTTTCAGGCGCTTGATAGACTGACGAACGGTTTTCCAGTTGGTCAGCATACCGCCCAGCCAGCGATGGTTCACGAAGAACTGGTCGCAGCTGTTAGCAGCTTCTTTCACAGCTTCGCTTGCAGCGCGCTTAGTACCAACGAACAGAATCTTACCTTTACGGGAAGAGATCTTGTTCAGCTCAGCCAGGGCTTCGTTGAACATTGGTACAGTTTTCTCAAGGTTGATGATGTGAACTTTGTTACGCGCGCCGAAGATGAAAGGCTTCATTTTCGGGTTCCAGTAACGGGTCTGGTGACCGAAGTGAACACCAGCCTTGAGCATGTCGCGCATGGAAACAGTTGCCATGTTTAAAACCTCTATTTAAAAGTTGGGGTTATGCCTCCACGTATCCCATATTACCGACCCCAAAGGGCACCCCGGAATATGTGCCGATACGTGTGTGTTGTTACACAAAGTGAGATTTGTCGCTCCCGTCCATCCTGTGTATCTGAAATGGATCGGAAGTCCGGCGCGCTTTATACCACAAAACGCTACCCGAAACCAACAATTGTTGGCGGTGTGTGCGGTGAAGGAATCTCAATTTGGCAGCATGTGCGCCAGACTGATACCATTGACAACACTTAGACTAGTATTGTCGAAAAAAACGACATCGATGGACAGATTACATGGCTATCTCTATTAAGACACCTGAAGAAATTGAAAAGATGCGCGTCGCCGGTCGTCTGGCCGCTGAAGTGCTGGAAATGATCGAACCGTTCGTCAAACCGGGCGTCAGCACCGGCGAGCTGGATCGCATCTGCAATGATTACATCGTGAACGAGCAGCAGGCAGTCTCCGCCTGCCTTGGCTACCACGGCTTCCCGAAATCCGTCTGTATCTCTATTAATGAAGTGGTTTGCCACGGCATCCCGGATGACGAAAAGCTGCTGAAAGATGGCGATATCGTCAACATCGACGTGACCGTCATTAAAGATGAATACCACGGCGACACCTCTAAGATGTTCATCGTTGGCAAACCGACCATTTTGGGCGAGCGTCTGTGTAAAGTGACCCAGGAGAGCCTCTACCTGGCCCTGAAGATGGTCAAGCCAGGCATTCGTCTGCGTACCCTCGGTGCAGCTATCCAGAAATTCGTTGAAGCAGAAGGTTTCTCCGTAGTGCGCGAATACTGCGGTCACGGTATTGGCCGTGTCTTCCACGAAGAGCCGCAGGTTCTGCACTATGATGCAGATGACGGCGGCGTGGTGCTGCAGGCGGGCATGACTTTTACCATCGAGCCGATGGTCAACTCCGGCGACTATCGCATCCGTACCATGAAAGATGGCTGGACGGTGAAAACCAAAGACCGGAGCTTGTCTGCCCAGTACGAGCATACTATTGTGGTGACCGACAACGGCTGCGAAATTCTGACGTTACGCAAGGATGACACCATCCCGGCGATACTCTCGCAAGACGCATGATAAGAAGCCGGCAAATGCCGGCTTTTTTAATGGCTATCGTTTTTTCTTATGGGTGGCGCGCAATGAGTAACCTTTTACCCGAACAGTATGCCAATACGGCACTCCCCACCCTGCCCGGTCAGCCGGATAACCCCGGTGTCTGGCCGACGGCCGAACTGAACTGCGCCGGCATCAAAGCGCATATCGATACCTTCCAGCGCTGGCTGGGAGATGCCTTTGACAGCGGCATCTCCGCCGAAGCGCTTATCGAAGCACGCACGGAATTCATCGATCAGCTCCTGCAGCGCCTGTGGATTGATTACGGTTTTGGCCAACTGGGCGATGTGGCGCTGGTCGCCGTCGGCGGCTATGGCCGCGGCGAACTGCACCCCCTTTCGGATATCGATCTGCTGATCCTGAGCCGGAAAAAGTTGCCGGACGAACAGGCGCAGAAAATTGGCGAACTGCTAACCCTGCTGTGGGACGTTAAGCTTGAAATCGGCCACAGTGTGCGCACTCTGGAAGAGTGTCTGCTCGAGGGATTATCCGATCTCACCGTCGCCACCAACCTGATTGAAACGCGCCTGCTGATTGGCGACGTAGCCCTGTTCCTGGAGCTGCAAAAGCACATTTTCAGCGACGGCTTCTGGCCGTCGGAAAAGTTCTTCGCCGCCAAGGTCGATGAGCAACAGGTGCGCCACCAGCGCTACCACGGCACCAGCTACAACCTGGAGCCGGATATCAAAAGCAGCCCCGGCGGCCTGCGCGACATCCACACCCTGCAGTGGGTCGCCCGCCGCCATTTCGGCGCCACCTCGCTGGATGAGATGGTCGGCTTTGGTTTTCTCACCGAAGCCGAACGGACCGAGCTGAATGAGTGTCTGCATCTGCTGTGGCGCATCCGTTTTGCCCTGCATCTCGAAGTGACCCGCTACGACAATCGCCTGCTGTTTGACCGTCAGCTGAGCGTCGCCCAGCGCCTGCACTACCGCGGCGAGGGTAACGAGCCGGTCGAGCAGATGATGAAGGACTTCTTCCGCGTCACCCGTCGCGTGGGTGAACTGAATCAGATGCTGTTGCAGCTGTTCGACGAGGCGATCCTCGCCCTGACCGCGGATGAAAAACCGCGCCCGATTGATGATGAATTCCAGCTGCGCGGCACCTTAATCGACCTGCGCGACGAGACGCTGTTTATCCGTAAGCCGGAAGCGATCCTGCGGATGTTCTACGCTATGGTGCGTAACAGCACCATCACCGGGATCTACTCCACCACCCTGCGTCACCTGCGCCACGCCCGCCGCCATCTGACTCAACCGTTGTGCTACATCCCGGAAGCGCGGTCGCTGTTCCTGAGCATGCTGCGCCACCCGGGTGCGGTCAGCCGCGGGCTGCTGCCGATGCACCGCCATAGCGTACTCTGGGCCTATATGCCGCAGTGGTCGCATATCGTTGGCCAGATGCAGTTTGACCTGTTCCATGCCTATACCGTTGATGAGCACACCATCCGGGTGATGCTGAAGCTGGAAAGCTTCGCCCAGGAAGAGGTGCGCAGCCGCCATCCGCTCTGCGTTGAACTCTGGCCGCGCCTGACCAACCCGGAGCTGATCCTGATTGCCGCCCTGTTCCACGATATCGCCAAAGGGCGCGGCGGCGACCACTCGGTGCTGGGCGCGGAAGATGTGCTGAAATTCGCCGAGCTGCACGGGCTCAATTCACGTGAAACCCAGCTGGTGGCCTGGCTGGTACGCCATCACCTGCTGATGTCGGTCACCGCCCAACGGCGCGACATTCAGGATCCTGAGGTCATCAAACAGTTTGCCGAAGCGGTGCAGACCGAGAACCGCCTGCGTTTCCTGGTCTGCCTGACGGTAGCCGATATCTGCGCCACCAACGAGACGCTGTGGAACAGCTGGAAGCAGAGCCTGTTGCGCGAGCTTTACTTCGCCACCGAGAAGCAGCTGCGTCGCGGGATGCAGAGCACCCCGGACATGCGCGAGCGTGTTCGCCATCACCAGATGCAGGCCCTGGCGCTGTTGCGGATGGAGAATATAAATGAAGAGGCGCTGCATCTGATTTGGGCCCGCTGTCGCGCCAACTATTTTGTGCGCCACAGCCCGAACCAGCTGGCCTGGCACGCCCGCCATCTGCTGCAGCACGATCTGACGAAGCCGTTGATCCTGCTCAGCCCGCAGGCGACCCGCGGGGGAACGGAGATCTTTATCTGGAGCCCCGACCGCGCTTATCTGTTTGCTGCGGTCTGCGCGGAACTTGACCGACGTAACCTCAGCGTGCACGACGCGCAGATTTTTACCACCCGCGACGGTATGGCAATGGATACCTTTATCGTGCTGGAGCCGGACGGCAGTCCGCTGTCGGCGGATCGCCACGAGCCGATTCGCTACGGGCTGGAACAGGCGATCACCCAGCACAGCTGGCAGCCGCCGCAGCCGCGTCGACAGCCGGCCAAACTGCGCCACTTTACCGTCGATACCGAGGTCAATTTCCTGCCGACGCATACTGACCGGAAATCCTTCCTCGAGCTGATCGCCCTCGACCAGCCTGGGCTGCTGGCCCGGGTCGGACAGGTGTTTGCCGATCTGGGAATCTCACTGCACGGGGCCAGAATTACAACCATTGGCGAGCGAGTAGAAGATTTATTTATAATCGCCACAGCCGACCGTCGTGGGCTTAATAATGCCCTGCAACAGGAAGTGCAACAACGGTTGACAGCAGCCCTCAATCCAAACGATAAAGGGTGATGTTTTTTTTACCTGGAAAGAGTTGAACTATGCAGCAGTTACAGAACGTTATTGAGTCCGCTTTTGAGCGTCGCGCCGAGATTACTCCGGCTAATGTGGATACCGTGACCCGTGAGGCGGTCAATCAGGTGATTTCTCTGCTTGATTCCGGCGCGCTGCGTGTAGCCGAAAAGATCGACGGTCAGTGGGTCACTCACCAGTGGCTGAAGAAAGCGGTACTGCTCTCTTTCCGTATTAACGATAACCAGGTTATCGACGGTGCGGAAAGCCGCTACTTCGATAAAGTCCCGATGAAATTCGCTGATTACGACGAAGCGCGTTTCCAGAAAGAAGGTTTCCGCGTGGTACCACCAGCAGCGGTGCGTCAGGGTGCATTTATCGCCCGCAACACCGTGCTGATGCCATCCTATGTGAACATCGGTGCTTACGTTGACGAAGGCACCATGGTGGATACCTGGGCAACCGTAGGTTCCTGTGCACAGATCGGTAAAAACGTCCACCTCTCCGGCGGCGTGGGTATCGGTGGCGTTCTGGAGCCACTGCAGGCGAACCCGACCATCATCGAAGACAACTGCTTCATCGGCGCACGCTCCGAAGTGGTTGAAGGCGTGATTGTCGAAGAAGGCTCGGTGATCTCCATGGGCGTTTACATCGGCCAGAGTACCCGTATTTACGATCGCGAAACCGGCGAAGTGCATTACGGTCGCGTACCGGCGGGCTCCGTGGTGGTCTCCGGCAACCTGCCTTCAAAAGATGGCAAATACAGCCTCTACTGTGCGGTCATCGTCAAAAAAGTCGATGCGAAAACCCGCGGCAAAGTAGGTATCAACGAACTGCTGCGCACCATCGATTAATCGGGTATAACAAAAAGCGGGGGCAACCCCGCTTTTTTTATATCTGAGGGTGGCGAAAATAGATTTTTTCGTGAATTATTCATGGGTTATGTTGAGATCAAGGGTACCGCTATGTACGATAATCTGAAAAGTCTGGGCATTACTAATCCTGATGAAATTGACCGTTACAGCCTCCGTCAGGAAGCCAACAACGATATCCTGAAAATCTATTTCCACAAGGATAAAGGCGAGTTCTTCGCCAAGAGCGTGAAGTTCAAGTACCCACGTCAGCGTAAAACTGTCGTTGCCGATGGCGTCGGCCAGGGTTACAAAGAGGTGCAGGAGATCAGCCCGAATCTGCGCTATGTGATCGATGAGCTGGATCAGATTTGCCAGCGCGATCGCACGGAAGTGGATCTGAAGCGGAAGATCCTGGATGACCTGCGTCATCTGGAAAGCGTCGTTACCCACAAAATCGCTGAAATCGAAGCCGATCTTGAGAAGTTGACCCGTAATAAGTAATTCCCGGTGCGGCCTGATGCCCTCACCCCGGCCCTCTCCCACAGGGAGAGGGTGCAAACACTAAAAAAGGCAACTTACGTTGCCTTTTTGCTTTTATCGCTGCTCATCCAGTTGCAATGCCACATACAGCAACAGCCGGTCGTCAAAATTCCCCAGATCCAGCCCCGTTAACTCCGAGATACGGTTCAGGCGGTACTCCAACGTATTGCGGTGAATAAAGAGCGCCTTTGAGGTGGCCAGCGGCTGCACGTTATGGCGGAACCACGCCTGCAGCGTGCGCCGCAGCAGGCCGTTGTTATCCATCGCTTTCAGACGTACCAGCGGGCGGGCCAGTTCGTTGGCCTGCCAGCCGCCGCGCAGGCTGTCGAGCAGCACCGGCAGCATCAAATCCTGATAAAAATAGCTGCGGTTTTCCGGCATACGCTGCTTGCCGACCATCATCGTGGTGCGGGCCGTACGCCAGGAGCGGGCAATGCTGCCCGGGCCGGTAAAGTAGTTGCCTAATGCCACCCGAAAACGCAGTTGCCCATTCTCTTTCATCCGCGCAATCAGCTGCTCCACCCGCCGACGGTGATCTTCCGCATCCCAGCGACCAAACTGGTTCAAGGCCGGTTTGAGTACCACCATCTCGGTCAGCGAGACGATCGCCACCAGGTTATTGCGTTCCGGCGTCGCCAGCGCGTTTTGCAGTTGCTGCAACTCCACCATCGCGCTGTCGACCCCCAGCTGACCGCTGTCGACTTCTATCACCGCCACCACGCGTGGCTGGTTGAGGTCGATGCCCAGACGCTGCGCCCACTCGGTCAGCGCCGGGGTATGTTCTTCCGCCTGAATCAGGTTCATCACCAGCTCTTCACGCAGGCGGCTGTCCTGCGCCAGCAGGTGCATCAGACGGGATTGTTCCAGCATCATCTCTGCCGTCATACAGACCAGCTCGCCGTATTTGCGCAAGGATTCCGGCTCGCCGGTCAGACCGATGACCCCGACGATCTCGCCTTCCAGACGCAGCGGCAGGTTGATCCCCTGGCGCACGCCATGCAGATGCCGCGCCACCGCGTCATCAATATCCACCACGCGCCCCTGAGAGAGCACCAATAGCGCACCTTCGTGCAATTCCCCAATACGCTCGCGATCGCCACTGCCAATAATCCGGCCACGTGCATCCATCACGTTGATATTGGTGTCGATGATGCGCATTGTTCGCGCCACGATATCCTGCGCCATTTTGGTATCAAGATGCCAGCCAGCCATGTCGCCCTCCTCTGAGCAGAGCTCAAGCATAAGGAAGATTAATCAGGGCCGCATTGTGCGAATGCACAAACTCACAGGGAGAAGTATGGACTTGTGGGAGGGTTCACAGAAAGGAGTGAAAAAGCCCCTGTTTCCAGGCAGAAACAGGGGCGGAACAGCTTACTGCATCAGCAGATAGAGGGAGGTGTCGCCACGCTGGATGTTCAGCGCCAGCACCGACGGTTTGCTGTCGAGAATTTTGCGCAGTTCATCAACGTTCTTAATCGGTTGCTGGTTGGCACCGACAATCACATCGCCTTTCTTCAGGCCGATACGGGCAGCCGGGCTGTTGGCTTTAACGTTATCTACCGACACGCCTTTATCCTGGGCTTTGTTGCTCATATCCGCACCTTCGATCCCGCTGAAGACAGCGGCAGCACCGGCCTGATTCTGCTGGCTGCTCTGCTGCAGTTCCAGCGTCACCGTTACCGGCTTCCCTTCGCGCAGCAGGCCCAGGGAGACTTTACTGCCCACCGGCATGGAGCCGACTTCCGCACGCAGTGCCGCGAAGCTGCTTACCGGTTTGCCGTTCAGGGTGGTGATGACGTCACCGGCCTTGATCCCCGCTTTCGCCGCGGAGGAGTTTGGCATCACCTGGCTGACAAAGGCGCCGCGCTGGGCGTCAACCTTCATCGCTTTCGCCAGCTCGGAGTTCAGCTCTGTACCCAGAATACCCAGCTCGCCGCGTTTCACCTGGCCAAACTCAACCATCTGCGCGGTCAGGTTTTTTACCATGTTGCTTGGGATAGCAAAGCCAATCCCGATGTTGCCGCCGTCCGGGGCGAGGATCGCGGTGTTAATCCCGATCAGCTCACCGTTCAGGTTGACCAGCGCACCACCGGAGTTACCGCGGTTAATCGCCGCATCGGTCTGGATAAAGTTTTCGTAGTTTTCTGCGTTCAGGCCGCTACGGCCGAGGGCAGAAACGATACCGGAAGTGACCGTCTCACCCAGACCGAACGGGTTACCGATCGCCACGGTGTAGTCCCCGACGCGCAGCGCGTCAGAGTCGGCCAGCTTAATCGCGGTCAGGTTTTTCGGATCCTGAATCTGAATCAGGGCGATATCAGAGCGCGGATCTTTCCCGACGACTTTCGCGTCAAGCTTGCGGCCGTCGCTCAGCTGAACCTTGATGGTGCTGGCATTGTCCACCACGTGATTGTTGGTGACGACATAGCCTTTGGCCGCGTCAATGATTACGCCGGAGCCCAGCGCCATAAACTTCTGCTGCTGGCCGCCGCCATTGCCGCCGTCATCGCCCGGACCAGCGCCCTGGCAGAACGGTGAGCTCTGGAACGGTGAACCTTCCTGGCAGAACGGCGAGTTATCACCGAAGAACTGCTGGAAGTTACGCGGCATACGCGGCGTGTTGACGGTGGTACTGCCTTCGACGTTGATACTCACCACCGACGGCATCACTTTTTCCAGCATCGGTGCCAGGCTTGGCATCTGTTGCGCAGTGGCTGCGGAAGAGACGGTCTCTGCTGCGCTGGCAGACAGAGGGGATAACGCTAAACCTAAACTCAGAGCCAGTGCACTCATTGCTAAAGTGGTTTTTTTCATGTTTCTTAATCTCGATTTACAGGTCACGCACAATTGCTGTGTATATCAGATTCGTTTCGACGCGCTTAGTTCCGGCATTAAGTTTCTGGAAAAAGTAAAAATTTATTGGCCGTCTTTACAAAACTCAGCCTTATTCCACCGCCATCAACTTGCGGTATTCATCCCAGGCATACAGGTCTGTCATTCCGCTGATATAGTCCTGAATCAGGCGGCAGCGATAATAAAACTCCAGTACCGGCCAGTCTGGCTGCTGCCGGTCAAATTTACTCACCGATTCCACATACGCCAACCGATGGCGCGGCGACAGTTTATGAAATAGTCGGGATTCAATCGGGAAACGGCGGATCCGTTCCTTTTCAACCAGCTCGCTGAACTCCTCGGCGGATAATTGTAGCAGCGGGCGGTAAATCTCCAGCAGGCCAGTTATCACCCGATAGCCCTGTAATTCCAGCTGCTCCACTTCCGGGTGGCTGAACACATGGCGCATAGCAACATTTTTATAGAGTTCAAGCAGTTGGCTAAAACTGCTATCGTCCTCCAGCAGCGCATGGTTGAATTCACCCTGGTAGATCTGTTCGATATTGTCGATAAAACGCTCAGCCGCGTAAGGCACCAGCTTATTTAATGTATTGACGCGTAAATACATAAAGAACTGATCTTCGGTGCTGCGACTGAGGGAATTAGAGCGTGATTTCTCCCAGGCATTTTCAACCACCTGGGAAAACAATGACCCTTTCTCGTGGTTGCCCCAGGCATCATAAAGATGCTGATAAAGCCCCTCGACGCTGAATATTCTTTTTTCTACCGCATCTTCCAGATCGGCCACGCAATAGGAAATATCGTCAGCCGCTTCCATAATCCAGGTCAATGGAAAACGGGCATACTGCGTGAGCGAGAGTTCCTGACGGAGACGCTCGATATACGTCTCTTCCGAGAAATAGTAGCCCGGTTTTTTCATTAAATAGTTGTGCGTCGCGGGAGGGTCACCCTGCCACCAGGCGGGGCGGGTATATTTCAGAATGCATCCCACCTGCGCCCAGGTGAGGTTCATGCGCATCAGGGAGTGCACCAGACGGATGCCCTGCGCGTTGCCTTCAAAATGACACAGATCCTGACGCACCTTGCGCCGCAGCCCGTTCAGCGCCTCTTCACCGTCACGCAGCCGCAGAGCCTGCACCAGACAGCGATCGTCGCTCAGCGGCTGGCTGGCGGCATCGGAGGGGAACAGGCGCTGGCGGAACCAGTCATTGATGGCCGCTTCGCCAAAATGACCAAAGGGGGGATTCCCGATGTCGTGCATCAGGCACGCCATCTCAACGATACTCTCGAACGGCCCGGTCAGTTCATCCAGCCCGTAAGTCTCCAGCAGGCGCTGCTCCTTGAGGCGGCTTAAGATCTCTTTGGCGATATAACGCCCAACCTGCTGCACCTCCAGCGAATGGGTCAGACGGGTGCGCACGGCAGCGTTGCGTTCGAGGGGAAAGACCTGCGTTTTTTGCTGCAGGCGGCGGATCGCCGGCGAGTTAACGATGCGCCCGCGGTCGCTTTCGAAGATCCGCAGGATCTCATGTTCGCTCTTGTTCCCCTGCGGCGAGCGGTACCGGCGATGCCAGTTAATTTTGGTGCGAAAATCGATTGGTGCCATGTGCTCCCCCGCGTGAGAATGCGTTTCCCCTGAAGCGCATGATAGACTATGCATCTTAACAAGGCACATCGCGAGTAAATCTATGAAAATCGGTATTATTGGAGCAATGGAAGAAGAAGTTACGCTGCTGCGTGACAAAATTGAGAACCGTCAGACCCTCTCCCTGGGTGGCTGCGAGATTTACACCGGCACGCTGAACGGTACAGAAGTTGCTCTTCTGAAATCCGGTATCGGTAAAGTTTCCGCCGCGCTGGGCGCTACCCTGCTGCTGGAACGCTGCAAGCCAGACGTGATTATTAATACCGGCTCTGCGGGCGGCCTGGCACCCACCCTGAAAGTGGGCGATATCGTGGTTTCTGACGAAGCGCGCTATCACGACGCCGACGTGACCGCCTTCGGTTACGAGTACGGCCAGCTCCCGGGCTGCCCGGCCGGTTTTAAAGCCGACGAAAAACTGGTTGCCGCCGCAGAAAGCTGCATCGCAGAGCTGAACCTCAACGCCGTGCGCGGCCTGATCGTCAGCGGCGACGCCTTTATCAATGGCTCCGTGAACCTGGCCAAAATCCGTCACAACTTCCCACAGGCGATTGCCGTTGAGATGGAAGCGACCGCCATTGCCCACGTCTGCCATAACTTCAGCGTCCCCTTCGTGGTGGTTCGCGCCATCTCTGACGTCGCGGATCAGCAGTCTCACCTGAGCTTCGATGAGTTCCTCGTGGTCGCAGCCAAACAGTCCAGCCTGATGGTTGAGACCCTGGTACAGAAACTGGCGCGTGGCTAAGCCGCTCCTTAGGGCGCTACTGGCGCTGTTTCTGCTGACACCGGCGTGGCTTCTGGCCGCGCCGCGTGTTATCACCCTCTCCCCCGCCAATACCGAACTGGCCTTTGCCGCCGGGATCACCCCCGTCGGGGTCAGCAGCTTTTCCGACTATCCCCCTGAAGCGGCGAAGATTGAGCAGGTCGCCACCTGGCAAGGGATGAACGTCGAACGTATCGTGGCCCTGAAACCCGATCTGGTGCTGGCCTGGCGTGGCGGCAACGCAGAACGTCAGGTGAACCAGCTCGCCTCGCTCGGGATAAAAGTACAGTGGATCGATGCCACCAGTATTGAACAGGTCGCCCAGGCCCTGCGCGATCTCGCCTCCTGGAGCCCGACGCCAGACCAGGCCCGACAGGCCGCACAGCAAATGCTCAACGATTATGCCGCCTTAAAAGCCACCTACGGTACCCAGCCGAAAAAGCGGGTGTTTATTCAGTTCGGCCAACAGCCGCTGTTCACCACCAGCCAGGGCTCCTTGCAACATCAGATAGTTGAGTTATGTGGCGGGGAAAACATCTTTGCTGCCAGCCGCGTTCCCTGGCCTCAGGTGAGCCGCGAGCAGGTGCTGTCGCGCCAGCCGCAGGCGATTGTGGTGGGCGGTTCGCCGGGCGATATTCCGAAAATAGAACAGTACTGGCAAAGTCAGCTAAAAATACCCGTGATTCCGCTGAACAGCGACTGGTTTGAGCGCGCGAGCCCGCGTATTATCCTCGCCGCAAAACAACTCTGCTCTGCGCTGTCGCAGAGCCACTAATTTCTCGAGGATGACGATGCTCGTCTATTGGCTGGATATTCTTGGCACAGCCGTTTTTGCGATCTCCGGCGTTCTGCTGGCCGGTAAATTACGCATGGACCCGTTTGGCGTGCTGGTGTTAGGCGTGGTCACCGCCGTGGGCGGCGGGACGATCCGCGATATGGCCCTCGATCATGGCCCGGTATTCTGGGTCAAGGATCCCACCGATCTGGTGGTGGCGATGGTCACCTGCCTGTTAACCATTGTTCTGGTCCGCCAGCCGCGCCGCATGCCGAAATGGCTACTGCCGGTACTGGATGCGGTTGGCCTCGCGGTGTTTGTCGGCATTGGCGTCAACAAAGCCTTTATGGCCGGTACCGGCCCGCTGGTGGCGATCTGTATGGGCGTGGTCACCGGCGTAGGCGGCGGGATTATCCGCGATATTCTGGCGCGCGAAGTACCGATGATCCTGAGAACGGAAATCTATGCCACGGCCTGTATTCTGGGTGGTATCGTCCACGCCACGGCCTGGTATACGTTTAACGTCCCGCTGGAACAGGCGGCGATGCTGGGGATGGTAGTAACGCTGGGGATCCGCCTCGCGGCAATTCGCTGGCACCTGAAGCTGCCAACCTTTGCGCTGGATGAAAACGGCAGGTAAAGGGAAGGGTTTTGTAGGCCCGGTAAGCGAAGCGCCACCGGGCATAACTATCAGATGCTGAACGACGAACCACACCCGCAGGTGCTGGTTGCGTTCGGGTTGGTCACCACAAAGCGGGAACCTTCCAGACCTTCGGTGTAGTCCACCGCGCCGCCCACCAGATACTGCAGGCTCATCGGGTCAACCACCAGCGCAACGCCCTGCTTCTCAATGGTCATGTCGCCATCGTTAACCTGATCGTCAAAGGTGAAACCATACTGGAAGCCGCTGCAGCCGCCGCCGGTAATGTACACACGCAATTTCAGCGCCGGGTTGTCTTCATCGGCAATCAGGTCTTTTACTTTCTTGGCTGCTGCTTCGGTAAACTGCAACGGCAGCGCTACGTCATCACTCATCTTATGCTCCCATGAATACTGCTAGTGGGTAAAAATCACCCAATTCTTGTTGTCATTATCTAATACCCTGGTAATTCATTCAAGTATTCTGCTTCGCCAGGGTACGGGCAAGAATGGTGGAGTATAGCGGTTGTCCGCCGAGGAACTGGGCTAATAGTGTGGCCCCCAGGCAGGTAATGATCATTGGCAAAATGAGCTGGTAATTGTCGGTCATCTCCAGCACCAGCACGATGCCGGTCAACGGCGCGCGCAATGACGCCGCCAGCAGCGCCCCCATGCCGGCGATGGCAAAGGTGCCGGCCTCAAGATGCCAGGCCGGGAATCCTGCAGCAGCGGCCATGCCAAAAGCCGTACCCAGCAAAGTGCCTAACGCCAGCATCGGGGCAAAAATGCCCCCGGGCGCGCCGGAGGAGAAGCAGAGCACGGTGGTGATGACCCGGGAGATAAACATAAACAGCAGCAGGCCGATGCTGAAATTACCCGCCGCCGCAATGGGGATCAGGCCAAAGCCACCGCCTGCCGCGTTAGGTTCGATAAAGCCCAGCACGCCGCACACGCCCCCCAACAACCCCCCCACCAGCACCCATTTGGTGGTGTTGCCGCCGTGGATCCGCTGGAACATATCCTGAGCGCGAATGATAAGGGCGTTAAACAGCGGGCCGACAATGCCAAAAATCATGCCGAGGATCAAATACAGCCACAGCGTATTGACCGGCGCGTTGGTCAACTTACCGACCTCAATCACCGCCCCTTCGCCATTGAAAAGCCGAAAGACAATGCTCGACATAATCACGCCGGTGAATACCGCTTTAATGGAGATCAGGTTATAGCGGAACTGAGCGCGCATCTCTTCGATGATAAACAGGATCCCCGCCAGCGGGGCATTAAAGGCGGCAGAAAGCCCCGCGGCGGCACCGGTTGCCAGCAACGTATGACGTGCTTCCGCGCTGCGCATCCTGAACAGATCGCTGACCATACGGCCAAGGTTACCGCCCAGCTGCACGGTCGGCCCTTCCCGCCCGAGCACCATCCCTGCGCCCAGCGTCCCCATCCCGCCGATAAACTTCACGGGGAGGACGCGCCACCAGCGGACCGGGCGCAACTCTTCAAGCGCCCCTTCTATCTCAGGGATCCCCGAGCCCCCCGCTTCCGGGGCGAATTTACGCACCAGAAAATAACCGACCATCGCCAACAGGGCAGATAAACCAAACGCCAGGATCCAGACCAGACCTTCACGGTCGGCATAGCCCGCAACGGTGCCAATACGCCAGTTAAGCACGCCATTAACGGCCTTTTCGAACGCGACGCCTACCAGGCCGGCAAGCGTGCCGACAACGGCGGCACCCAGCAAAATCGCCAGGGGAGTCTTGTCGCGGTTAAGTAGCCGTCGGATGCTGATGCGATATCGCGCCCGGGCAAACTGTTGTTCTTCAAATGAGGGAGAATCTGATTTCATGGTCTGTTATTTTTCGTCATACAAATAGCCGCAGGGATTTTACCAGAGACCGTCCGGCCGTCTCCGGAAAATTGCTTAACAATTGTTAATGGATTACCAGGGTAAACATTTCATAACCTTCCACGAATCACTTAGAATAGTGGGCTTAATCATTTTATACGAGCCAGGAACGACGCCATGAGCAAGTCTGAAAACCTCTACAGTGCAGCCCGCGAGCTTATCCCCGGCGGTGTGAACTCCCCGGTCCGTGCCTTTACCGGCGTGGGCGGTACACCGCTGTTTATCGAACGTGCCGATGGCGCCTATCTGTACGATGTGGATGGCAAAGCCTATATCGATTATGTCGGCTCATGGGGCCCGATGGTGCTGGGTCACAACCACCCGGCGATCCGCAACGCGGTGATCGAAGCGGCACAACGCGGATTAAGTTTCGGCGCGCCGACCGAGATGGAAGTCAAAATGGCAGCGCTGGTGACCGAGCTGGTGCCGACCATGGATATGGTGCGTATGGTGAACTCCGGGACCGAAGCCACCATGAGCGCCATCCGTCTGGCCCGCGGCTTTACCGGCCGCGACAAAATCATCAAATTCGAAGGCTGCTACCACGGCCACGCGGACTGCCTGCTGGTGAAAGCCGGTTCCGGTGCGCTGACCCTCGGCCAGCCGAACTCCCCGGGCGTGCCGGCGGACTTCGCGAAGCACACCCTGACCTGCACCTATAACGATCTCGACTCCGTGCGTGCGGCCTTTGAGCAGTATCCGCAGGAGATCGCCTGCATCATCGTCGAACCGGTAGCGGGCAACATGAACTGCATTCCACCGCAGCCGGGCTTCCTGCAGGGCCTGCGTGCGCTGTGCGACGAGTTCGGCGCGCTGCTGATTATCGACGAAGTGATGACCGGTTTCCGCGTGGCCCTCGCTGGCGCGCAGGCCTATTACGACGTCGTGCCGGATCTGACCTGTCTGGGCAAAATCATCGGCGGCGGCATGCCGGTAGGTGCTTTTGGTGGCCGTAGAGAGGTGATGGACGCACTGGCACCAACCGGTCCGGTCTATCAGGCGGGTACGCTCTCCGGTAACCCAATCGCCATGGCGGCCGGTTTCGCCTGCCTGACCGAAGTCGCGCAGCCGGGTATCCACTCTACCCTCACCGAACGCACCACCCAGCTGGCAAACGGCCTGCTGGAGGCGGCTGAAGACGCGGGTATTCCGCTGGTAGTTAACTATGTCGGCGGCATGTTCGGCATCTTCTTCACCGACGCGAAAACCGTGACAAGCTATCAGGACGTGGTGAAGTGCGACGTTGAGCGCTTCAAGCGTTTCTTCCATCTGATGCTGGAGGAAGGTGTCTACCTGGCGCCGTCTGCGTTTGAGGCAGGCTTTATGTCGGTCGCGCACAGCGAAGAGGATATCAACAACACCATCGACGCGGCGCGTCGGGTGTTTGCGAAGCTCTGAGATGTGATTTGCCTGGTGCGGCCTGATGCCATCACCCCGGCCCTCTCCCACTGTACGGTCCGGGGACATGGCAGACAGGTGTTCGGGGACAGGGTGAACACTTTTTAACATCCCTTACCCATGGCGATCGACTTTTTCTTCAGGTCGATCACCCCCACTTTCGTGCTGTACCACCACACTTCGTAATATCCGTCCTCCTGAGTCTCCTTCAGCTCGACCAGTTCATTCCTGAACGCCTTGCCTGCCCTCAGAC
>DERO01000022.1 GCA_002360945.1 Leclercia adecarboxylata
GATGACATCAGCTTGCTCCAGAAGTCCTGGTGATGGCCGCAGACCACCAGGTCCATATCGTATTTCTTGATTGCATCAACCAGCACCTGGCCCAAATCGCCGCTGCCGCTCAGGGTTTCGGTGATCGGATAGCCCGCGTTGGTGGAGAGTTCGGTCAGCGCCTGATGAGTCTCTTCAGAGATACGCTTCTGCATGTCGCCCAGATTCACATCAATCAGGCCGGTGTAGAGATCGGAGTAATTCACGTCCACATGAATTAAGGAAACTTTCGCATTGTACGGACGGGCCATGGATACCGCTTTATCAACCAGCACCTTGCTCTCCGGGGAGAGGTCAACCGCGATAAGAATGTGTTTATAAGCCATAGTGTTACTCCTTCCTTAAGTTATCGATGACCAATGCGTGAAGCAGTCGTCTACCTGTCTTCATTACGGCCCAGTTAAACAAAATTTTCAAGCATTGGTGTTGATAACGATTAACCTTGTGGCAAAAAAATTAGCGGATCTCCTACACTATTGAATAAGCCGTTCGGATAATAAAATGTGAAGCCGATCGGCTTTTGAGTCTCTCTTTCACTGAACCGTCTGTCAGGGCATGGGTGCGGTAGTCCCGGAGCATTGCTTCGCGGGCGGACGCCGGGGAGGAAGTATGATTAGCACCGTCGCATTGTTTTGGGCGTTATGTGTAGTTTGCATCGTGAATATGGCGCGTTATTTCTCGTCCTTACGCGCCCTGTTAGTGGTACTGCGTGGCTGCGATCCGTTGCTTTATCAATATGTCGACGGCGGGGGCTTTTTCACCTCGCACGGGCAGCCCAGCAAACAGATGCGCCTGGTGTGGTATATCTACGCCCAGCGTTATCGCGATCATCATGACGATGAGTTTATCCGCCGCTGTGAACGCCTGCGCCGTCAGTTCATTCTGACCAGCGCGCTGTGCGGCCTGGTGGTGGTGAGTATGATTGCTCTCCTCATCTGGCATTGAGCGCAAAAAAAAGCGGGCCAGTTTCCTGACCCGCTTTTCGCATTATCTGCCTGCGATTAGAGGAATTGCAGGGAGATCCAGTACAGACCGCCAGACAGCAGAATCGAGGCCGGCAGGGTAAACACCCAAGCCATCAGAATGCTGGTTACGGTTTTGCGCTGCAGACCGCCGCCATCAACCAGCATGGTACCCGCCACGGACGAAGAGAGAACGTGGGTTGTGGATACCGGCATACCGGTGTAGCTGGCCAGACCGATAGAGACCGCTGCCGTCATCTGAGCAGACATCCCCTGGGCATAGGTCATGCCTTTCTTACCGATCTTCTCGCCAATGGTGGTCGCCACGCGACGCCAGCCGACCATAGTACCGAGACCCAGCGCCAGCGCGACCGCCATGATGATCCAGATCGGTGCGTACTCGATGGTATTCAGCATGTCGACTTTCAGTTTCTTCAGCAGACGCTGGTCGTCAGAAGAGACTTCAGGCAGCTTAGAGACTTTCTCGGTCACGTCAGAGATGCACAGCATGATGCGACGCATCTGGCCACGCTGCTCTGGAGTGAGCTTGTCGTAGCTTTCGACGTCCGTCAGCATGCCTTTCGCCCGCTCCAGCGCGTTAATCGCATTGGCCGGATGGCAATGGAACTCAGCCGGTTTGGTCGCGCCCGCTTCCGGAGAAGGGATCAGCTGATCCACGCCGGTCGCTTTTTTCAGCAGGTCAGGACGCTGCTGGAAATAGGTTTCGACGTTGTTGATTGCGTCGCGGGTACGGGTAATTTCGTAACCGGTAGCATTCATATTCACCACGAAGCCCGCAGGTGCCACGCCGATCAGCACCAGCATCACCAGACCAATCCCTTTCTGGCCGTCGTTCGCGCCATGAGAGAAGGCCACGCCGATAGCAGAAACGATCAGAGCGATACGCGTCCAGAATGGCGGCTTTTTCTTACCGTCTTTCTTTTCACGCTCGGCTGGCGTCAGGTGGATACGGGCACGTTTTTTGGTGCCGCTCCAGTAACGACGCAGCAGGAAGATTAACCCCCCCGCAACCACCAGACCGACAATCGGGGAAACAATCAGTGAACCGAAAATGCCCAGAACTTTAGGGATATTCAGTGCGTCCACCACAGACGTACCGGTCATCAGCGCATTGGTTAAACCAATACCGATGATGGCGCCGATCAGCGTGTGAGAACTGGATGCTGGCAGGCCGAAATACCAGGTACCGAGGTTCCAGATAATTGCAGCAAACAGCAGTGAGAACACCATGGCGAGACCATGGCCGGAACTGACATTGAGTAGCAGATCCGTTGGCAGCATATGCACAATGGCGTAGGCTACGCTCAGACCTCCCAGAAGAACACCAAAGAAGTTAAACACCGCAGCCATCACAACCGCAACTTGCGATCGTAAAGCACGGGTGTAGATAACGGTTGCGACTGCGTTCGCAGTGTCGTGGAAGCCGTTAATCGCTTCGTAGAACAATACAAAGGCCAGAGCAAGCAAGAGTAAAAGCCCGGTATGAAAATCCAGGCCGGCAAACAAATGTAGCATAGGACGTTACGCCATCTTGAGGACATGAACGCGGCGCATTATCCAGGACAAATGCGCAACGGGCAAAGTGAAATATAGACTTTTTTTGATTTGCCTACTGACATAAGCGTAGCAGTAAAAGAATTATTTTTTAAATTTCAATTAAATGAACGAGATCGCGGATATTTACGCTGGCACGCTTCTTGAGGAAACTTTACAATCCGCGGCCTCAAAACCAGGAGAATCGAGACGTGGAAAAGTATGATGCCATCATTATTGGCGCCGGTGCGGCGGGTTTATTCTGTGCGGCGATGGCCGGACAGGCAGGGCGCCGGATTCTGCTGCTCGATAACGGTAAAAAACCTGGTCGTAAAATCCTGATGTCTGGCGGGGGCCGCTGCAACTTTACTAACCTTTATATCGAGCCTGCGGCCTATCTGAGCCAGAACCGTCATTTTTGCAAATCTGCTCTTGCGCGCTACACCCAGTGGGACTTTATTGACCTGGTGGGGAAACACGGTATCGCCTGGCATGAGAAAACCCTCGGCCAGCTGTTCTGCGACGATTCGGCGCAGCAGATTGTCGATATGCTGTTAGCAGAGTGCGAAAAAGGTCAGGTTACCCTGCGTTTGCGCAGCGAAGTGCTGGAAGTGGCCCGCGATGAGGCGGGATACACCCTGCAACTGAATGGCGAAACCGTGAGCGCGGAAAAGCTGGTGATTGCCAGCGGCGGGCTCTCAATGCCCGGGCTGGGCGCGTCGCCGTTTGGCTATAAAGCTGCCGAACAGTTTGGCCTGAAGGTGCTCCCGACCCGTGCCGGCCTGGTGCCCTTTACCCTGCATAAACCTTTGCTGGAGCAGCTGCAAACCCTCTCCGGCGTCTCGGTGCCTTCAGTCATCACGGCTGAGGACGGCACCGTATTCCGTGAGAACCTGCTCTTCACCCATCGCGGACTCTCCGGTCCGGCGGTCCTGCAAATCTCCAGCTACTGGCAGCCGGGGGAATTCGTCACCGTCAACTTAGTGCCGGACTGCGATCTGACGAGCTTCCTGGATGAACAGCGCGCGGCGCACCCGAATCAGAGCCTGAAAAACACTTTAGCCATGCAGCTACCGAAGCGGCTGGTGGAGTGCCTGCAGCTGCTGGGGCAAATTCCCGACGTCTCGCTGAAGCAACTCAATAGCCGTGACCAGCAGGCGCTGGTAGAGACCTTAACCGCCTGGCGCGTCCAGCCCAACGGTACTGAAGGGTATCGCACCGCAGAAGTGACGCTTGGCGGCGTGGACACTAACGAGCTCTCCTCGCGCACCATGGAGGCCCGCAACGTGCCGGGACTCTATTTTATCGGTGAGGTGGTGGATGTAACCGGCTGGCTGGGTGGATATAACTTCCAGTGGGCGTGGGCCAGCGCCTGGGCCTGTGCTGAAGCCCTGGCGGAGAAATAGTACCTCAGCGCAACTATTGCCTCTTTTCCATCCTCCGGTTCCGCTACACTGCACTGTAAATGTCTCTCCATCCTGCGCGCTGTTCGTCTGAACAGCGCGCGTTTTGTTGCTCACCAGAGAGGGTGATATGCAGCTTGTCAGCATTATTATTTTGATCAACCTGACGGTGATTATTCATTCCGTATGGATGTTCGTTGTCCTGAAATACATCAATCTGAATGTTGAATCGGTTATCCGTATTGTGTTCCGCAATATTGCCATTATTGTCACCGCGCTCTTTGCCCATCTGCTTGAAGCCAGCCTGTTTGCCGTTTTTTATCGGGTTGTAGAGGCCTTTTCTGACTGGAATACCAGCTTCTATTTCTCGCTGGTCAGCTACGCTACAGTAGGGTACGGGGATGTCACTCTGCCGGAACACTGGCGGCTGATTGGCGGCGTGGAGGGGCTGATCGGGGCGCTGATGGTCGGCTGGTCGGTCGCGGTGCTGGTGGCGGTACTGCAACGACTGCGCGGCATGAGCCCCTAAACCGCCAATGGCAGAACCTCTGCGTTGTGAGGTAAAGTACATTCCCGCACGAAGGGTTTCGTGTTTTAAGGGGAGAAGAGCGTAAAACTGTCCCCCCTTTTCCTTTACTGGCCTCGCCAGTCTGCATGGTTTGTATTTTGTCTTCAAAAAGGGTTGTGTATGTCATCTGCTCATCTCGGTTTCCCGACGGAAACCGTTGTTGTATTTGTGGTTATGGCGGTGGGGGCGATGTTCATCGACCTCTTCATGCATCGCCATGACAAACCCATTTCACTGAAAAGTGCTGCGCTGTGGTCGATCTTCTGGGTGATGACCGCGATGGCGTTTGCCGGGTTCCTGTACGTTCATCACGGCGCCGAAGTGGCAAGCCTGTTCCTCACCGGTTACGCGCTGGAAGAGGTGCTCTCCGTTGATAACCTGTTTGTGATGATGGCGATCTTCGCCTGGTTTGGCGTGCCGGATCAGTATCGTCACCGGGTGCTCTACTGGGGGGTAATTGGTGCTATCGTCTTCCGCGGCATTTTCGTCGCCATCGGCACCAGCCTGCTGAGCCTCGGGCCGTACGTTGAGGTGGTCTTTGCCCTGATTGTCGCCTGGACGGCGGTGATGATGCTTAAGCGCGGCGAAGAGCAGGACGAGATCGAAGATTACTCTCAGCACCTGGCCTATCGCGCGGTCAAACGCTTCTATCCGATCTGGCCGAAAATCACCGGCAACGCCTTCCTGCTGAGTCAGAAAGAGGTGGACGCCGAGCTGGAAAAACCGGAGAACCAGGATGTGATGGTTGGCCGCGTCAAGAAGGCGAAGCGCTATGCCACGCCGCTGCTGCTCTGCGTGGCGGTGGTGGAGTTGTCCGACGTGATGTTCGCTTTTGACTCGGTGCCGGCAATCATCGCCGTGAGCCGCGAGCCGCTGATTATCTACAGCGCCATGATGTTCGCGATCCTCGGTCTGCGTACCCTCTATTTCGTGCTGGAGGCGCTGAAGCAGTATCTGGTGCATCTGGAGAAAGCGGTGATCGCGCTGCTGTTCTTTGTGGCCTTCAAGCTCGGCCTGAACGCCACGGATCACTTCTGGCATCACGGCTACGGGATCGGTGCCACGGCGAGTCTGCTGGTGGTGCTGGGCGTGCTGGCTGCGGGGATTGTGGCGAGTTTATTGTTCCCGGGGAAACGGGAAGCTTGAGTGATATTGCCCGGCGGCGCTGCGCTTGCACGGGCCTACAAAGGGAAACGTGCGGCCTGATTCCCTCACCCACGGGGTGAGGGATCCCCAGAAATAATATTCGCACGGACGGATCCCCTCTCCTCTTTGGGGAGAGGGTTAGGGTGAGGGGGAACATGCGGCTCTAGTGGTGGTTCCGTTCACCTCATGTTCCTTGCTTCTCTGACACGCCAGAGCCGGTGAACGTGCCAGGGGGGCTCGCCGCCTCCCCCCTGGCTACCCCGGCTCCCGGCAAAGAAAATCGCCGCTTCGCGGTACCCTCAGCTTATTCCTCCAGGCTTTTGGGTCGGGCACCAGCCTGCATCCTTGCAGGCTATGCCCTCTCGGCGCGTCCCTGCGCCTCGCCCCGGCCTTCCGGAAACGCTTCGGCGATTTTCAGCCGGACCAGGGAGCCGCTGTAAGTCATTTATCGTTATGTGATTATTTCATTGCTTTAAAGGCAATAAAATTACTGGGGATTCCTCAGCCTACGGGAGAGGGCGCAAACATTAAAAAGGCAACTTAGGTTGCCTTTTTGCTTTTATTTGATAGGTGAATTGCGACGCGCGCGCGGCGGGTGGAAATGTCGCCAGTGTGGATCCTGCGCTGCAGCCAGCAGCTCGTGATCGCCGCGGGTATCGCCCCAGGCGCGCACATGGTAGTTGGTCAGGCTGCCGTAGACGTGCTCCAGCCGGGCCACCTTCTGCGCACAGCGACAGTTATGTCCCGTGATGCGTCCGGTCAGCTTGCCGTCTTTCACTTCCAGCTGGGTGCCGATAAGTTTAATGCCGAGCTTGTCGGCCCAGGGCTGCAACACCAGCGCCGGGGAGGCGGAACAGATCGTCACTTCCGCACCGGAGTTCACTTCCGCAGCCACCGCCAGTACGCCCTGCGGGCGCATCAGTTTATCCCAGTATTTCTCGCAGAACAGCTCCGCCTGCTGACGCAGCCAGTGCTCATCCACGCCGGTCAGGAAGGTCCTGATCAACACCTCTTTCAGCTCGTCACGGGTCAGCTTGCGGCGCACGCAGTGCAGGGTAGGCAGCGCCATCCGCACCAGGCGACCGGCAAAATAGCGTTTGCCGAACGCAAAGCGTAAGAAAGGGATAAAGCTGTCGTGATGCGTCAGCGTGCCGTCGAAGTCGAACACCGAAAGTACGCTGGATTTTGCCACTGCCTCATCGGCAATCATATTGGTCATAGCTACGTCTTAGCTGAAATACACATTCTGCCCATCAGTTTACCTGCTTTAGCGTCAGATGCCACCCGCCAGCGGGCGGGCGGCCATTGGCATGGCTAGATAATATCGTCCACCACGCCGCCATCGACGCGCAGCGCCGCGCCGGAGGTGGCAGACGCCTGCCGGGAACAGACGTAGACCACCATGTTGGCGACCTCTTCTACCGTGGCGGCCCGCTGGATCACCGAGCTTGGGCGGTGAGCCATGACAAACTCTTTTGCCAGCGTCTCCAGCGATTTGCCGGTTTTCTCGATCTCGTCTTTCATCATCTCCGCAAAGCCGTCCGACATCGTCGGGCCTGGCAGGACGCTGTTGACGGTGACGCCGCTGCCGGCGACAAATTTTGCCAGCCCGCGCGCCAGCGACAGCTGGGCGGTCTTCGTCACCCCGTAGTGGATCATGTCCGCCGGAATATTGCAGGCCGACTCCGAGGAGATAAATACCACCCGGCCCCAGCCTTTTTGCACCATGCCGGGCAGCAGGGCGCGCGACAGGCGCACACCGGACATGACGTTGGTTTGCCAGTAATTATTCCAGGTCTCGTCATCGGTGGCGTAAAAATCCTGTGGCCCGTAAATCCCGGCGTTGTTCACGAGAATATCGACGCCCGAGGCGACCTTCAGCAGGGTCTCCACGCCGTCAGAAGTGCTGAGATCGGCAATCGCCGCCCGCACCTGCACCCCGGGGATCACCTGCTGTAGCTTTTGAATACCCCGGTTGACCGAGTCGGTGCTGCGTCCGTTAACAATCACCTCTGCGCCGCTTTCCGCCAGCCCTCTGGCGATGGCGAAGCCAATGCCGCCGGTAGAGGCGGTCACTAACGCCACTTTTCCCGTAAGATCGATTTTCACGGTCTGCTCCTTATCATATTTGACGTTCAGACCGTTAAGCGTAGCAGTTCACCTTTATGACGGCTGTCTGAAGAGATGCAGTAAGGTTTCAACCTGTTCGTCGAGCGGGGCGAGCGTGCGTTTTACAATCAGATGCAGCGGGGTAGCACGGCGCGTGCCGTGGTTCAGGGGCAGTGTTTTCAGCACACCGCTTTCCAGCTGTTGCTGAATTCGCTCTTCCGGTAGCCAGCCATACCCCACCTGATACATTACCGCATCAATAGCGGCATCGATGGTGGAGAAGGTCCAGGCTTCGCCGCCGGGAGGCGCAGCGTAGTTCTGCCCGGCGATCTGGATGAGTGGCCAGAGGCGTAGCATGTCATCAGTGAGCGGCGTGTCGTGTTCGAACAGTGGATGCTCCCGATGCGCCACGGCAACGAAATCGATATTCATCAGCCACTCGCCGCGCCCGGTCACATCCTGGCGGCGGGTGAGCACCATCACGTCGGCTTCGCTCTGGGTCAGCGCCTCGCCGGCGTTCTCAAGTATTTCGGTCAGATGCACTTCGGTTTGCGGATAGCGCTGTTGAAACTGGCGCAGAATGGCAAACAGATGCCGGCGAGGGAAAATGCTGTCCACCACCACATCCAGTCGGGTACGCATCCCGTTGCGTAGCGTCGTGGCGCGAGTCTCCAACAGGGTAAAGGCGTTTAACAGCGGTTTGACCTGATTTAACAGCAACTCTCCTTCCGGGGTCAGCACCGCCTTGCGCCCCGCCTGAACCAGGAGCGCCACGCCCAGCCGCTCCTGCAACAATGCCAGGTTATAACTGACGGAAGATTGGCTGCGATGCGTCTCCTGTGCGGCGCGGGCAAAGCTGCCCAACTCAACGACGCGTTCAAGCAACGACCACTGCTCAAGGGTAGTTTTGTGCATGACTCATCTAAATTTTGAATGAATTTGATTAAATCATAGCGTTATTCATCCATTTTTTGCAGGCGTAAGATGGTCTCATTGAAACAGAGGAGACATACTATGAGCCATTTTGATAAACATGATTTGAGCGGTTTCGTCGGCAAACATCTGGTATACACCTACGATAATGGCTGGAACTACGAGATTTATGTTAAAAACGAGCAGACCCTCGACTACCGTATTCACAGCGGGATTGTGGCAAACCGTTGGGTAAAAGATCAGCAGGCTTATATCGTTCGTGTGGGCGAGAGTATTTATAAAATTTCGTGGACTGAACCGACCGGTACCGATGTGAGCCTGATTGTGAACCTCGGCGACAAGCTGTTCCACGGCACTATCTTCTTCCCGCGCTGGGTGATGAATAACCCGGAAAAAACCGTCTGCTTCCAGAACGATCATATTCCGCTGATGGTCTCTTATCGCGAGGCGGGCCCGGCCTACCCAACCGAGGTCATTGATGAGTTCGCCACCATCACCTTTGTGCGCGACTGCGGTGCCAATAACGATGCTGTCATTGACTGTGCTGCCAGCGAGCTGCCGGCAGACTTTCCGAATAATTTGAAATAAGCGGGTTACAGAACCTGAAGGGCACCGTTATGGAGGGTGAAGGGCGTTGGCGTACAGACGGCGAGGCTAAGTTCGCCGTGCTGGACGTGGCTGACGCTCAGCGCCGAGGTAAAGGTGCTGTCGACGCTGACAATCTGCCAGGCACTGCCGCCGCGCTGTTTGACGATCGCCTCTTTGCGCGTCCAGATGCGCCAGAAGGCTGCCAGTTTTGCCTCGGGAGTTTCCCGCTCCAGCTCAGCATGTTCCGCGACGCTGAAGACGGCATTGGCCAGCGCCTGCCAGTTATCCCGCGGGCGGATCACTTCGATGTCGCAGCCCACTTCGCCTTCATCGCTTAACAGCAGGGCAATATCATCCCCGCTGTGGCTCAGGTTAAACCAGTACGGCTGGGCATCGACGAAGGCGGGTTTCCCCTGTTCACCGAAGACGATTTCCGGGACCGGGGAGGGGGATAGCGCCCGGGCGAGCAGCGTCCGTCCGGCCAGCCAGGGGATACGACGCGCGCCCTGGGGCGCCTGTTCGGCCAGCGCTGACGCCAGAGGGTCAGCGCTGAGGGTAGAGATTTTTCCCAGTAGGAACTGGTACATAGTCACGCCCAGCGTTTAATGATGATGGAAGTATTAATGCCGCCGAACGCGAAGTTGTTGCTTTGTAGATATTCGCAATCAATGTGACGGGCTTCTCCCATAATATAATCTAATGCGCCGCATTGCTCATCCGGTTGTCTTAAATTCAGGGTCGGGGCGAACCAGCCCTCGCGCATCATCTGCAGGCTCATCCAGGCTTCCAGCGCGCCACAGGCGCCTAAGGTATGGCCGAAATAGCTTTTTAACGACGAAATCGGCACGTTGTCGCCAAAAAGAGCGGCAGTCGCCAGGCTTTCGGCAATATCGCCCCGGTCGGTGGCGGTGCCGTGGGCAGAAATATAGCCCATATCCTGCGGACTCAGCCCGGCAATGTTGAGCGACTTCTCCATGCAGATCTGCATGGTTTCCCGCTGCGGCTGGGTGATGTGCGCCGCGTCGCAGTTGGTGGCGAAGCCGACAATTTCTCCGTAGATGGTGGCGCCACGCGCCTTCGCATGCTCCAGCTCTTCCAGGATCAACGTTCCGGCACCTTCGCCAATCACCAGCCCGTCGCGCTGGGTATCGAACGGCGAAGGGGTGGTTTTAGGGGCATCATTACGCTGGCTGGTGGCGAACAGGGTATCGAACACCGCGGCTTCTGACGGACAAAGCTCCTCTGCGCCACCCGCGACCATCACGGTTTGATAACCGTGACGAATGGCTTCCCACGCATAGCCGATCGCCTGGCTGCCGGAGGTACAGGCGCTGGAGGTGGGGATCACCCGCCCGCGCAGGCCGAAGAACAGGCCGGTGTTCACCGCCGTGGTATGCGGCATCATCTGCACATAGGTGGTGCCGGTGATGTTGTTGGTGTGCTTCTCGGTGAGCATGGTGGCGAACTCGCTCACCGGGCCGGTACTGCCGGTCGACGAGCCGTAGGCAATCCCGGTTTCGCCGTGAGTTAACACCGGATCGCCAATCAACCCGGCCTGCTCCAGCGCCAGTTCGGTGGCTCGGGTCGACATCAGCGACACGCGACCCATGGCGCGGATACGCTTGCGGGTGTAGTGTTCCGGCAGGGTAAAGTCATCAATCGGTGCACCCAGCAGGGTGTGCAGGCCATCATACACCGTCCATTCCGGCATCTTGCGCACCGCATTTTCATAGTTCAGCAGGCGTGCGGAGACCGACTGCCAGTCTTCACCGAAGGCGGTTACACCGCCCATGCCTGTAATCACCACGCGACGTGTCATAGCATTCCTCCATTAATGGAAATGACCTGGCGGGTGACATAGCCCGCAATATCAGACATCAGATAGCTGGCCAGCCCGGCGACTTCGTCCGCGTGGCCCATACGTTTCATCGGGATCATCGCCATCGCCTCCTGCAGCGCGGCCTCCTCCATCTCGATCATCCCGGTATCAATCAACCCTGGCGCAATGCAGTTGACGGTAATCTTGCGTTTCGCCAGCTCGATCGCCAGCGCTTTAGTCGCACCGATAATGCCGGCTTTCGCTGCGCTGTAGTTCACCTGACCGCGATTACCCATCATCCCGGAAACGGACGACAGGGTGATAATGCGGCCGCCCTTGCGGGTGCCAATCATCGGCATAATGCAGGGGTGGATGACGTTGTAAAAGCTGTCGAGGTTGGTGTGGATCACGTTATCCCAGTCATCGTCGCTGAGCGCCGGGAAGGCACCATCGCGGGCGATCCCGGCGTTACTGACCACCCCATACCAGGGGCCGTTGGCCTCCATATCCTGCTCCAGCACCTCGCGGCACTGCGCACGGTTGCCCACATCAAACGACAGTAAGCGTCCGTTGCCGCCAGCCTGTTCGATAGCGCTCAGGGTGTCCTGTGCGCCTGCGGCATCACGGTGATAGTGCACGCCGACGGTAAACCCGTCAGCTGCCAGTTTCATGGCGATGGCCCGGCCAATGCCTTTGCTGGCACCGGTGACCAGAACGGAACGATTCATGCGCTTGCTCCCTGATTAAAAAGCGAGGTTAATTCTTCCTGGGTAGGCTGAAAGGTATTCACCCGACCGGTCGCCAGGATGGCGTCATCGGCAGATATTGCACACTCGAAACTGCCAAAGCGTTCATCCTGCATCAGCAATTTGACGGTGACGCTCAACAGGCTATTGGCTGCAAACTGGCCTGCGGCGCACACCAGTTCGCGGGCACCTAACACCATGCCGAGCGAAATACTCTCCTGACCCTGCTGTTGACGATGCCAGCCAGACCAGACGCCCACGGTCTGGGCCATCAGCTCCAGCGCGTACCAGCCCGGCAGATCGCCAGCGGTATTCAGGAACGGGGCCAGCACGCCCTGGCTATTGACCGCTACCCGGCAGACAGCCGACTCTTCGGTGACCTTTTCGACCGACTCCAGCAGCAGCATCGGCGCATCGTGGGGCAGGTAGGCCACCGGTGATAAATAACTCATGACACTCTCCCCAGCAGAATGCTGGCATTATTGCCGCCGAACGCGAACGAGTTGGACAGGATCACCGCTTTTTCCAGCGTGGCGGGTTTATGCAGGACCCCGCAGGCAGCAAGCGTCAGGTCGGGCGCATAGCGCTCGAAATCCTGAGCGGGTAACGGCAGGGCGCGGGTCAGGATCAGCCAGCTCAACGCGGCCTCGGTGATCCCCGCCGCGCCCAGCGTATGGCCGGTTAAATGTTTGGTTGAACTGCAGGGAACCGCCTCGCCAAACAGGTCGTGCACCACCTGGGATTCAATCTGATCGTTGAGCGGCGTCGCGGTGCCATGCAGGTTGATATAGCCCACCTCATCCGGCGTAAATCCGGCTTCGTTCAGGGCCTGAGTAATGGCGCGGATCGCCCCCTCACCCTGGGGGTGCGGGGCAGAAATATGGTACGCATCGCTCGACTCACCGGTGCCCAACAGCGCCACCGGCTGCGGCTCGCGGGTGAGCACCATCAGGGCTGCAGCTTCACCTATGGTAATGCCCTGGCGGTCGCGGCCAAACGGCTCACATAACGTGGTGGAAAAGGATTCAAGGCTGTTAAAGCCATTGACCGGCATTCGGCTCAGCGTATCCGACCCGCCAACAATGGCGATATCCACCAGCCCGGCGTTAATCAACCTCTGACCGCTGATGATCGCCCGCGCGCTGGAGGAACAGGCGGTAGAGAGGGTATAGGCCGGACCCTCCAGCTTCAGCCAGTTCGCCAGAAAACGCGACGGGTCACCCAACTCCTGCTGCGAATATTGCCAGTTAGGGCTCGCTTCACCGTTTAGCGACAACCGCACATGCTCATCACCCTCGTCGAGCCCGGAGGTACTGGTGCCCAGCACCACCGCTACCCGGTCACGGCCGAAACGGGCAATCGCCTCGTCGACGGCGGGCTGGATCTGCGCCAGCGCCGCCAGCAGCAGCTGATTGTTGCGCGTGCGGTGCGCGGCAAAGTTATCCGGGATCGCAGGTAACTCGCCCTCAATGCCGCCCAGTACCGCATCCTGTCCCTGCAGCCAGCCGTGGCGAATGTGCATGCCCGGGGAGACGCCGCGCGTCAGGTTAGCGGCAATTTCGTCGGGGGAGTTGCCCAGCGCGTTGACCATGCCAACGGCAGAAATGTAGATCATCTCAGTCACCCAGATATTGAATGGTGATGTGGTAATTAAAGACGTGCTGCTCGATGCTGATTGGCTCGCGCTTACCTTTACGCTGCAGGTAGACGATCTCCGTCACCAGCTTCCCGCTGGCATTGCGCAACTCACGTCGGTCGCCGATGTCCTTCAGCGTCCAGCCTTTCGGCAGCTGTGGCTGCCAGGCGTCGATCGGCCAGTGGCTGAGCATCACATCTGCCAGCACCTGGCTGGCCGGAGGCAGCTGCGGCACGATAATCGACTGCTCAGTATGAATGCCGGTTGCATCGTAGGTGGCGAGAAACAGCCGAATACCGACCGAGGACAGCCCTGCAAGGGTAATTTTATGCGCATCGGCATTCAGCATTACCAGCAGTGATTGAGTCTGACCGTTGAAGCTACCGGTCAGCAACTGCTGCGAATTCACCGCCGGGGTAATGCCCGGCGCAGGCAGCGTCACTTTTGTTCCTGGTTGCAGCCAGGCCTGTGGACGCGCGCCGTCGGCATTCTGCGTTGAGTGACTACAACCGACCATTAACAACACGCTGATTAAGGCGGCGGCGCGGTAAAAAGGGGACATCATCGTTTTCTCTCTTTTTTTGCGGGCATCGCCAGCGGGGCTAACAGGAAGGCGGTAAAAATACCGCTGACCAGCACAATGCCGAAGCTGCTGATGGCCTGAGTGGCGCTGAAGACCAGCATGCCGAGGGTCAAAATGGTGGTCAACATGGCCAGGGTGATCGCCAGCATTGACGTCAGCGGCGTGCCGCGTGGATTGCTGAAAAACAGGGTGTAGTTAATCCCGATCCCGAGCACCAGCACCAGCGCCAGCAGCGAGAACAAGTTCACCGGATGGCCGGTGAGCGCCAGCGCCCCCAGACCACAGCCCAGCGACAGCAGCGATGGCACCAGGCTTACCAGCCCCTTACGCCAGCCCAGGCGCAGCATCGCGCCGCAGGCGATCACCGCCAGGGCGACAAACAGCAGCCCGGTCAGTACGGTACGGTAGAGGGCAAACAGACTGTCGAAACTGGCTTTGCGATCCACCCACACCACGCCCGGATGCTTTTCGGCCAGCGCCGCCAGCGCCGGGCTGTTGTTTACCCCATTGACCGGTACCAGGACCCCACTTTCCCCGTCGGGCAGCGTCAACCAGAGCAGGCGCCAGCCTTCGCTGGCCGGGCTGGCAAGCCACGTCTCAACCTGAACCGGCATCGCATTCAGATCCGGCGACACAGCTGTCAGCCCAGCATTTTGCAGGACTTTCGTCACCGCCGGCGCGGCATTTTTCAGCAGCGCGAGATCGCTTTTTTGCCGTGCCAGTGAATTGAGCGGTAACGCGCGCCATGACTTCAGTTCGCCCGCCTGCTGCGCCAGCGCCAGCGCCGGGGTAAAGGCCTCCAGCCGCTCCAGCGTCTGCTGGGCCGAGGCGCCATGCACGACGAACCACTTCTGATCGACACTCTGTCCGGTCAGGGCGGTGATGGTCTTTTCCTGGGCCAGGATATCCTGCGGCAGGGCCTGCAGTTGGGCGATATCGTCATCCACCCGCAGCGTGGCCATGCCCGCGACAGCCAGCAATGCCAGCAACACCGGTAGCCCTACTGATAATTTTTTATTACGCCGCCATGCCGCCAGCCAGCGCAGCATCAGCACCATCGCCGGGACCGGGCGCACCGGTAAGCCGCGACACAGCCACGGATGCCAGAAGATCACCGTCAGGCACGAGGCGCTCAGCCCCACGGCGGCAAACACCGCCATCTGGCGAATGCCCGGGAAGGGTGCCAGCATCATGATGAAATAGGCCGCCACGGTGGTGAGCAGCGCCAGCAGCAGGGCGTTACGCACTTTCGCCAGGCTTTGCCACGGCGAGTCCTGCCCGCCGTGAACCATCCGCTCGGTTAGGTAGTAGAGCGTGTAATCCGCCGAGATACCGATGATGCTCATGCTCATCACCAGCGTCATCAGATGCAGCTCGCCAAACAGCAGCAGGGTCGCCACCGTGCCTGCCAGCGCGCCAATGGCAATGGAGATCAGGCACAGCACCAGCGGGCGCAGGGAGCGGAATACCGCCACAATCAGCAGGATCACTCCCAGAATAGTTGCCACGCCGAGGGTCGAGATATCCCGTTTCGCCTGCTGGCTGGCGTAGTCGCTGTAAAATACCGTGCCGCGCGACAGCAGCTGCGCCTGGGGGGACTGCGTTTTCAGCTGGCTTTCCAGCCCGTGCAGCGTGGTGACAAGTTTGTGGGTTTGCTGCATATCAAACGACGAACCGGCCAGCTCGCCGTGCAGCAGATACCAGTAATTGCCCGCCTCATCTTTAGTCACCAGCCAGCCGTCCATCAGCCGCAGCTTCTGGCTGTTTTGCGCCAGCGCCAGTTGCGAGCCGCGCATCAGCATCAGCGGGTCGTTTTGCAACTCTTTGCCACTGACCCCGGAGAACGCCGAGTAGAGCTGGGATAAAATCCACTGCGCCTGCACTTCGCCGCCGTTTTGCAGGCGAGTGCGGGTAGCGGGATCGATCAGGCCGTTGCGGTGCTGCCAGAAAAACTCGCCCCAGGCTTTCTGTCCGGCGGCGTCCATCGGGCCCTTCACCTCATTGAGCGCCGACGAACTTTGCAGCAAATTAAGCCACTGCTGCGCCACCTGCGGATCGGGCTGTTTACCCGGGCTGACAAGCCACACTAGCTGGCGGTCGAGACGCTGCATAAAACCGTCGTTCAACGCCGGGGGGATCGCCCCGAGGGTCTGTTTCGGCAGCATGGCGAGGACGCTGCTGTTCAGCCGTGCATTGGGCAGCAGCGAGAGCAGCACCCCCAGCAGGATCAGGCAGGTCAGCGCCCACAGCAGCGCCGGACGCCGTGTATTATGGTGCGGCAAAGCGTTGGCGTTCGTCATCGGTCAGGCGGGCGGGCGTCAGTTGGTGGCGGGAAAGAGCGATATCGGTGCGGTCGCCCTGCTTATCGTTCAGCACGATGGACTCCAGATAGGTCGCGCCACCCAGATCCAGCGAGGCGAAAATCTTGTCCAGCGGGGTGGTGATCGGGGTCAGCACCAGCGACCAGCGGCCATTGCCGAGGTCTTTAAAATCAATGCGGAAGTTCTCTTCCAGCACCTTGCGATCCGCCTGGAACAGGGCGCGCAGCAGGTGATTGAACTGGAACATCTGCGGGTTGTTTTCCGCGGTGATGGTCTGCGGCGGCTGGCCGTTGATGACCTGCACCATCCGTTTGTCGTCCAGCAGCAGCGTCATCGGGAAGGGGGCTTTTTGATCCCACAGCAGACCGTTGTCGCGGGCGATCAGCATTTCGCCGTGGGATCGCAGCGGCTGAGGCAGATCCTTGATAGTGCGGGTCTGTTCAAAGTGGGCGCGCACCACCGGTTGCTCAGTAAAGCGCTGCTGTAATTCGTCCAGCGTCACGGCGCTGACGAACGGGCTTGCCAGCATGGCAAGCAGCGGTAACCATCTCATGGCGTCACTCCCATACGCTCAAACAGGATCGGCGGGCTGACAAAACAGAGCTCGCCGCTCTTCTCTTCCACCGCCACCTGGATGGTGTAGCCGGTGGTGGTCCGTTTGCCGCTGGCGGCATCAAAAATCTGATAGGCGATGCGCAGACGGTTTTCAAACTCTTCAATGTGGGCGCGGACCCGGATCCGCTGCTCGAAGGTTATCGAATCGCGGTATTTTACCCGGGTATCGACCACCGGCCAGACATAGCCGGAGGCTTTCATCTGGCGATAGCCATAATCGAACTGATTGAGCAGCGCCTCGCGGGCAATTTCAAAATAGCGGAAGTAGTTGCCATGCCAGACCACGCCCATCATATCGACGTCGTGAAACGGCACGGTCAGCTCTACTTCAGTCGTAAAGCGGGGATCGGTCAGCACCCTTTACTCCTTCTCTTTGGCATCCGGCAGACGCCAGAAATCGAAAAAATTAAACCAGTCGAGCGGCGACATCAGCGCAAAATGCTCCAGCCGTTGGGCATAACGGTCAACGGTCTGTTGTAACGCCTGCTGACGCTCGCCGCGCGGTAACAGCAGTGGATCGGCAAAGGTTTCGCAGTGAATGTGCAGTTGTTGCTGCTGGTGCAGGGCGTAAATCAGCACCACCGGGCAGCGCAAAATCGACGCGAGGATAAACGGCCCTTGTGGGAACGGCGCAGGCTGGCCCATAAAGTCGCTCCATACCACGCGCCAGTTGCCGCCGCGCTGCGGATCGACAGCGATCCGATCCCCGACGATCGCCACCCATTCACCTCGATCTATCTTTTCTTTCAGCAGGATGGCGGTCTCCGGGCCCATGTTGGTCACCGGGATCAGATTCAGGCCGGCCTCTGGGGCCATCTCCTGCATGATCTGCTTAAAGCGCTGGGCATTATCACTGAACACCAGTGCATTAATGGTGTTGTGACCTTCCAGCTGCGCCAGCGCGCGGCAGACTTCCACATCGCCAAGATGGGAGGCCAGCAGCAGCTTGCCTTGCGGAGCATCAATATCCAGCGCTTCACGCGCACCGGGGGCAAATACCACATCCTGATGAAGCTTCAGCTCGCCACGCCAGCTCGCGACTTTATCCAGCATCGCGTTGCCAAAACGCAGGAAGTGGAAAAAGCTGTTCAGGCGCGCGGGTTTTGGCAGCTGGCGCTGTTCCAGGGTTTCGCGCACCCGGGCAAGCCATTGTTGCGATGCCTGGCGTGCCGGGCGGGCTGTCAGCCAGTAGACGGCAATGACCGGCCACAGCAGGAGGGTAAAGGCCCTGCGGCCAAACAGCTGCCAGACCCGCAGCATCAGGCGCATACCGTTCAGGCCTTTCACCTCCTGCTGCTGCGCCCAGTGCTGGCTGCGGCGGCGGAATAACAGGGAAGGGATGCGCGGCAGCATGCCGAAGAAGAGCCGGGTGTGCATCCAGGAAATGCGCAGGTTGTCTTTCAGGGCATCGAAATGGGACAGACCATCCTGCGGATAGGTCACCCGGGTCGGCAGAAAATAGCTGGTATTGCCCTGCCAGTAGAGGCGCACCATCACTTCGGTGTCAAAATCCATCCGCTTGCCGAGCGGCACGCTGTTGATAACCTGTAGCGTCGGGGCTATTGGGTAGACCCGGAATCCGCACATGCTGTCTTTGAGCTGCAATGACAGGGTTTCGATCCACACCCAGACATGGGTGACCCAGCGGCCATACAGGCGCGAGCGGGGGATCGAGTCGTCATAAATCGGCTGGCCGGAGATCAACGCCTGCGGATGGCGCTGTGCCAGCGCCAGCAGCTGCGGAATGTCTTCAATCGCATGTTGGCCGTCGGCATCCACCTGCACCGCGTGGGTAAAACCCGCCCCGGCAGAGGCTTTCAGCCCGTGGATCACCGCTGCGCCTTTTCCGGCATTATGCGGCAGTCGCAGTAGCGTCACCTGAGCATGATCGGCAGCCAGGCGGTCCAGTTCCTGACGGGTGCTGGCGTCGCTGCCATCGTCAACCAGGATAATCGGCAGGGCGTACGGTGCCAGGCGGGCCAACACGTTGGCCATCATCGCACCGTGGTTATAGCAGGGAATCAGGATGCAGGGATGGAAGGTTAACGACATAAGCGAATCTTCCCGCTGCTGGCGGTGTGGCGTTGTTCACCCTCGTGACGCTGATAGCTGAAAGAGAGCATCTGACGCTCAGCGTTCCAGTCCATGGTCAGCCCCACCCGGGTGTCGGGCAGCAGCGGGGCCTGAAATTTGACGTTCTGAATACTGTGAAAGCGATAGCCCGGTGCCAGCAACGTGGTGGCGTAGTGCATCACCCAGTCGAGCTGCGCGACACCCGGCAGCAGGGGCTGCACGGCAAAATGTCCCTGGAACCAGAACAGCGCCGGATCGAGGTACAGGACGATCTCAAGATGTTGGGGATGTGCCTGGTGGCGCTCGATTTCATGGATTTTCATGAAATAACTCCTGTAACTGCGCATAGACACGCTTGTTCATGCTGTTTACCGGCATTTCATCAACGATGCGCCAGTAGCGGGGAATGGCGACCGCCTCGAGCCACGGCAGCAGGGCTCGTCGCCAGGCAAACTCCTGTGCTTTATTGCCTCGCTGGTTCAGCTGCTGTCGTGCGGCATCGTTCAATACCAGCAGCACGCCAATGCCCTGACGTCCGCCGCGCGTGACTGGCAGCGCTGCCGCTTCGCAAATGCCATCCAGCTCCAGCAAACGCTGCTCAATCTCATTGAGTGAAATGCGTTTCTCTTCGATTTTAACCACCCGGCCCCGGCGTCCGGCGATGCTGAACTGGCCCCGGGCATCAAAGTGCAGAATGTCGTCGAGCGGCAAGCCCTCAGGTTGATGGATCAGCGGTGAGGTCACACGCAGTATGTCGTCGTTGTGGCTGAAGTTTACGCCGGGGAAGGGCAGCCAGGGGCCTGCTTCTTCCTGACGATGACGCCAGGCGAGCACCCCGGTTTCAGTGCTGCCGTAAATTTCGTCCGGCCAGATGGCCAGCCAGCGATGGGTTTCGCAGACCGACTGCCATGCCAGCATCCCACCGGCGGAGATCAGCATCGCCACCGGCGGCGGTGTAAGCTGCGTGTCGAGGCGCTTGAGAAATGCCGGGCTGCTGATAAACAGGTAACGCTTATCCTGAGGCAGCGCCGCCAGTTGCTCGGCATAGTAGAGCATCGCCGCATGCAGCGGCAGTCCGAGCGCCATCGGCAACATAATGCGAAACGTCAGGCCGTACAGGTGCTGGGGTACGACGGAGGCCACCACGCAGCAGCCGTTCAGCCGCTCGCCAAAACGGGCGGCCAGCAGTTCAATTTCCCGATCGAGCTGGGTAATGTACTTGATGACCCGGCCAGGCGCGCCGGTTGAACCCGAGGTAAAAAGTTCGACAAAACGGGTGTCATCAATGGCGGGCAGGGCAGTGAAGCCTGAGGTGCTGCGACGGGCGGAGTTAACCACCATCAGACGGCCCTGGAAGTTAAGCGTCTGATCGCTTAACACGCCACTGAACAGCGGTTGCTGTTCTTCCAGTTGCGAGACGCGGCTGTGCCCGGGGATCACCGGGGTTTTGCCCGCATGAAGCGCAGCCAGAAGGGCGACGATAAACAGATAGCTGTTATCAAAACAGAGTGCCCAACGCTCGCCTTCCTGCTGTTGTAAGTTCGCCGTCAACGCGCTGACGTCATAGCGCAACTGCCCGAGCGTCCAGCAGCGATCGCCCAGCCAGGCGACAGGCGTGTCGTCAGGGCGGGGGGCATTCAACCACTGACTCAGGGGAAGGGGTTTATGCATTGTGCTTCTCTTTTTTTATCACCCGTTGGCGCACCAGCCACTCGGTTGCCATGACGGTTCCCATCAGGATGTAGGCAACCATCCCGTTCCACAGCGTCCAGAGTTGCATATCGCCCCGCAGCACGGTGAAAAGCGCCATGCTACCGTTAAAAATGAAAAAGCCGCACCACACCCGCGTCACGACACGGGTATAACGCACGCCTTCAGGGGGTAAATTCGGTTCCCGTAACCGCGCCAGTCGTTCCACCAGCGGCATCGCCGTCCACAGTGAGCCGCCAAACACCGCCAGCATCACGAGGTTAACGACCACCGGATACAGCAGCAGCCACTGGTGCGCTTTCAGCAGGTAACTTGCCGAGCATAAGGCAATGCCTGCCAGCGCCACACTCTGTACCACATAGCGCATGGGGCCCGCATTGTGCCGCGCCTGGCGAAAGCGGAACAGCAACAGCAACGCCATCAGCGGCAGCAACCAGTGCAGGCTGTTATGCGTCAGCCCAAAGCCAATCAGGAAGGGCCAGGCAAGCAGCATCGCGCCCGTCAACAACGGGATCGCCGGAAATGACCGTCTGCCACGCATGGCGTTTTATGCTTCTCGCAGAAGCTGTTCAACAGCGTCTACGACGTCCTGAACGGTACGCACCGATTTAAAGGTTTCCGGTTTGATCTTTTTACCCGTTTTCTTCTGTAGATGAACAATCATGTCGACGGCGTCGATGCTGTCGAGCTCCAGATCTTCATACAGGCGTGCCTCTGGGGTGATGTCTTCCGGGGCGATCTCAAACAGTTTGACCAGCAGGGAGGTGACTTCCTGATAAATAGATTCTTGTTCGGTTGTCATAGCGGATCCGGGCTCAGGCGCGTTGGGCAGTGATGAAAGACGCCAGCGTGGCGACGGAGAAAAAGTGCTGACGCATCTCTTCGCTTTCGGCAGAGAGCACCACGCCGTACTGGTTTTTTACTGCCAGACCCAGCTCCAGGGCATCGATTGAATCGAGACCCAGACCATCGCCAAAGAGCGCTGCATCGGTATCGATATCGTCCGGAGTCAGTTCGTCCAGATTTAGCGTAGAGATAATAAGATTTTTAATTTCAAGATTGAGCGCTTGCATCATTAATTCCTGACAAAGATTGAAGACCGGATGTTAAGCGATGCTGCAGGTGCCGGTTGAGTTGCCGTGCTACCAGAGCCGGTTCTTGTACCGCCGCATCGTAAAAATCATGAATGTTCACCCGTTCACGGACATCGACCGTGAAGAAAGGTTTGTTCGGCGGTACGTCATACCACCGGCTTTGTTTGTCGAGCAGATGCTCGCTACAGTGGATAATTACCACCCGCAGATCGCTGGCGCAGCGCACGGCAATATTGGCCGCGCCACGTTGCAGCGTGATGGCTTCGCCCACTCGCGTGCGTGTGCCTTCTGGAAAAATCAGTAACGTATCACCCTGGCCGAGCCGTTGCTGGCAGGCTTTTAATAGCGTGTCGGCTTCGCTGTTGATCAGGTAATCGGCCGCCTGAACCACCCCGCGGAGAAAGGGATTACGCAGCAGGGCGCTTTTCACCAGACAGTCTGTCTCCGGTATCACCGAGGCGATAAGCACGTAGTCGATAAGCGTGGGATGGTTCGCCACCACCAGACAGCCGCGCTCCTGGCGCAGCACGTCGAGATTGTCAAAGCGATAATCCAGCACACCGAGAGCGCGGGCGACGGTTAAAAAGAGGCGGAAGCTGGCGGCGATACTGCGACGAGCGAGACGTCGACGGTGATGGCTATCGCGCTGCACCAGCAATAACAGATTGAACCACACCAGCGATAGCAGCAGCCCACCGAGGCCAAACAGTACGAAGCACAGGCCGGTCATAACCAGCCGCCAGCCGTGATTGAGCATGTTTTTGATGCCGTTCATTCGCGCGTCCACTGCCACTGTAGGCGTTCGCCGGATACCACAAACTGCGGATCCTGGCGCAGATAGTGTTGCAGAAACATCAGGCTCTGTGGCAGTTCGGATTCTTCGCCGCTACTACCGGGACGCGTTTCACAGCGCAGGGTATGACCGGCTTCGATGACCAGCGCCAGCGCAAATGGCCAGGTCGGCATCTTTGACGGCAGCGCGGGGTGGTAAAAATCGGGCAGGGTGCCGTCGAAATCGACCATCAACACGCGCGCGTGTCCGGCCTGTAGCAGGCTCAGTACTTCGCACAGGCCCTGCTGGAAGGTATCCAGTCCGGCGGAAAGTGACGATGAGACAATCGGTTGACGGGCAGCGATGGTAAGATTGCCCACCGCGGAGTTATGGACGGACATGGCGAAATCGGTAGGTGAAACGTCCTGCCCGGTCGCCAGCGCATGCAGGATGCGATAGTTACGCTCCAGTTCACCGTGACGACTGGTGTAGACCACGGCATCGATAGCATGTTTTCGCACCATCGACAGACCGCAATCGACCGCCAGCTTGCTGCCAGAGTTGAGGCGGCGGGCGGTCATCATCGGCAGATCGGTCAGTTTTGCCTGCGGCGCGGCAGGATCGATGGTGTGCATACCCTGCGACCATGCCTGCCACTGGCTGGCATCGCTAAGGCCTGGCGCTCTGGCTTGCCAGTCGAGAATGTTAAGTGCAAATTTCATCTGCGCGCGTCCGCGGTAAATCCGTAATCCAATGGCGATGCAAAAGAAGCGGTAACGTTATTGTTCGTTTTTCTGACATATCAACAAGGTGTGACCCACCCCGAGATTGTCCAGCCGTTGCTCTACCCGGAAACCAGCCCTCTCCAGGTAATGGTAAAATTTCTCTACGCTGTAAAAACGACTGTTGCCGTTCGCCATACAGGTGAAATAGAGCGAGGTGGCGTTCAGGCTAAAGGAAGCCGCTTCGAATTTTTGTGCATCCCAAAACAGTTCCATAATGCACAAACGGGCACCCGGCTTCATCACCTTCGCCACGTTGCCCAGCATAGTGACAATCTGATCCGGAGAGAAACAGTCAAGAAACTGGCTCATCCACCAGATATCGGCTTCATCCGGCAGCGTCGCGTTGCTCAGCATATCGACAGCATGGAACCCAATGCGATGAGATAATCCTGCTTTTGCGATATTTTCCCGTGCCAGCGCGATTTGCTGCGGCAGATCGAGCAGCGTAACGCTGATATTTTCATCATACTCACAGCAGCGTAGCGCCCATTTACCGGTATTGCCGCCGACATCGTACAATTTTGTCGGCGAGCTGGCGAATATATAGGGCAATGCAGCGGTGAAAGCGCCATCAGAATAGAAGTGATCAAACGCAAACCAGCTCTGTTTAGCCTGCTCAGGCAGGAGCGACAGCGCCGGATATATGGTCGGCCATTCGCCAAAAACAGCTAACCCGGCCGGTTTTTCCTCTTTCAGTGAATCTGCAAGGTGAAATAAACCCTGATAACAGACATCCTGGGTGAAATCCATATTTACACGGGTCATACTGTCATGCAGCAAATAATGGCCTACTTTGGCCAGATAATATATTCCCTCTTTATGGGTAACGATCCGCCCACTTAATCCCATATCCAGCAAGACGCTGACAGCGTATTCGTTGAGGGTGCTATTGGCGACGATCTCTTCAAGGGGCGAACCCTGTTTCCCTTGTTTATCCAGCCAGGCGAGAACCCCGGAGTTACGCAGACAAAGCGCGGTTTGAAACAGCATCGGCGCAAAAGCGATACGTTGCGCTTCCGTGATGGCATCAAGCGCGCTGAGGGAGTCCTTTTCGTACATATGTTGCGTAACCTTTTACTAACCAGAGTAGAGAGTATCGGGCCCATCTCGGCCCGACTTCAGGAAATTTACAGCGCAGCACCTGCTGAAAGATTCAGTTGGATATCATGGTCGAGGTTATTTACCCAGCGGTTGTAATTTTTGTGGATTTTACCGTCAGCAGCATTCAGGTTGAGGCTATTTTCATAATTGATTGAATAGCTTGTCGCAGAGTAGGTGATTTTGACTTCGGCAAAGTGGTCGCGCGCCTGCAGACGAGCTTTGATGACACCGGGACCGTTTTCGGACATCACCCATTCACGCTTCTGGCCTGCTTTCAGGATCGCGGTTTTCACCTGATCGGCAGTATGACCTGCGCTCACTGTGGTATGAACCTGATGAACAGGGGCGGTGCGAGCACAGCCGGCCAGGGCACCCATGACGGCAAATGCAGCGAACAATTTAACGATCTTTTTCATTAACAACTCCTTATCAATAAAACGATTTAAACCAGGACGTATACATTGGATTAATACCCCATTCATCCTGACGCTATCTGCACCACGCTATTATCTCAGAGACAATGTGTCTAAGTGCGGCAGGGTATCATGAATGAGTATTCTGTTAATTAAGCTTTTTTTGACTTAAGGGAAATATGAACAAATTTTCGGATTTTTATATTTTCCCGATGAGACTATTCCACACCCTGAGTTATCAACAGTGATAAAAAAATGCCGCTATTATATAGCGGCAAAGAATCAATAGAGTGTGGAAGGCGTATAACATTACCTTTTTTAGTAGGCTGTACTATCCCGGTAAGCGGCTTTTTGGTCGGCCCGGGCCAAGCAGGATCGCCAGCTTGCTGCCCCCCTGAGTGGTCTCCATCCAGATCTTACAGACGCTGGTCAGCGGCACGGACAACAGCATCCCCACCGGGCCGAGTAACCAGCCCCAGATCAGTAACGACAGGAACACCACCATGGTGGACATCCCCAGCCGGTGGCCCATCATTCGGGGCTCAACGATATTGCCCAGCACCATATGGACGATCAGGAACAGCGCCCCCACCATGGCGCACTCATAGAGGCCATTAAACAGAAACGCCTGGATCATCGGCGGGACGGCGGAGATCACCGCGCCAATATTGGGCACATAGTTGAGGAGGAAGGCCAGCACGCCCCACATCAGGGCAAACTGTACCCCCAGCAGCGTCAGCCCCAGCCAGACAATCGCCCCCGTCCAGAGGCTTAACAGCGTTTTCAGCGCCAGATAGTGGGACACGCCCTTCAGCGCCCGGTGCAGGCCGGCGATGTGGATCTGCGGGTTATTGAGGGCAAAACGCATTTTGTACGGCACGTGGCGAACTTCAAATAGCATAAAGACCACCGTCATCACCAGCAGCAGGACGCTGGCCATCGCCCCGGAAAGCTGAGTCATCAGCGCGGTGGCAAAGGTCATCACCTTTTCCGAGTCCATTCGCTTCAGCATTCGCTCCGGGGAGATATGCAGATTGAGAAACGGGAACATCTCCTGCAGATCGACAAGCTTGCGCGTCAGCTCTTTATTGTATTTCGGCAGCAGGGCGGCAAATTCATTGAGCGAGGCCGCCAGCACCCCAAACAGCGCCGTCAGGCCAATCAGCATCACCACTACCACAATGGTGATGGCTACCGGGCGGCTGACCCCGCGGCGCAAAAACCAGGTGACAAGGGGGTTGAGAACAATGGCGAAAAAGAGCGCCAGCAGCAGCTGCACCAGAATATCCGCGGCGGCGTGAATACCTGCGAGGATCACCACCAGGCAGGCCAGTTTGAGCAGAATGTGAAGACCGGATTTATCAGGCTGTGTAAGACCCGGCTTACCGGGTGGCGTGGTTAACATAGTGTTTCCTCTTATAAGATGCTCATAAGTGTAGTGCGCGCGCAGCGCTTCGGCGGAGGCCGTTAATCTTAAAGTCGCTGCTGCATTTCAGCTCCTGTCATGGTAATAGTGAAACACTGTTGTAAAAATTCTGGTGAACCTGATGCCCGAACCCGCCGCCGAACCGGCACTGAGTGGATTACGCCTCAACCTGCGTATTGTTTCCGTCGTTATTTTCAACTTTGCCAGCTACCTGACCATCGGCCTGCCGCTGGCCGTGCTGCCGGGCTATGTCCATGACATCATGGGCTTTAGCGCCTTCTGGGCCGGCCTGGTGATCAGCCTGCAATACTTCGCCACCCTGTTAAGCCGCCCCTATGCCGGACGCTATGCCGATCTGTTTGGCCCGAAAAGCATTGTGGTGCTGGGGCTCTGCGGCTGCTTCCTGAGCGGGGTGAGCTATTTCCTCGCCGGGTTAACCAGCGCCTGGCCGATGGTGAGCCTGGCGCTGCTCTGTCTGGGGCGGGTGATCCTAGGGGTCGGGCAGAGCCTCGCCGGAACCGGCTCCACGCTCTGGGGGGTCGGGGTGGTGGGGGCATCACATATCGGGCGGGTGATCTCCTGGAACGGGATCGTGACTTACGGCGCAATGGCGATGGGGGCCCCGCTCGGCGTGCTCTGCTATCGCTACACCGGCCTGAGCGGGCTGGCGCTCACCATTATGGTGGTGGCGCTGCTGGCGATTCTGTTTGCGCTGCCGCGACCAAAAGTCAAAGCCAGCAAAGGCAAGCCGATGCCGTTTCGCGCGGTGCTGGGGCGCGTCTGGCCCTACGGCATGGCGCTGGCCCTCGGCTCAGCGGGCTTTGGGGTGATCGCCACCTTCATCACCCTGTTCTACGCCGATAAAGGCTGGGACGGAGCGGCCTTTGCGTTGACCCTGTTCAGCTGTGCCTTCGTCGGGACGCGACTGCTGTTCCCGAACGGCATCAACCGGCTGGGCGGGCTGAACGTTGCCATCATCTGCTTCAGCGTTGAGATTGTCGGCCTGCTGCTGACCGGCATCGCCGATGCGCCCTGGATGGCGCGGACAGGGGTGTTCCTCGCGGGAGCAGGCTTCTCGCTGGTGTTCCCGGCGCTGGGAGTAGTAGCGGTCAAAGCAGTGCCGCAGCAGAATCAGGGCGCGGCGCTGGCGACCTACACGGTATTTATGGATATGTCGCTCGGGATCACCGGACCGCTGGCCGGGCTGGTGATGGCATGGGCCGGTGTGCCGGTTATCTATCTGGCGGCAGCGGGGCTGGTGGCGGTGGCGTTACTGCTGACGTGGCGGCTAAAAAAATGGCCTCCGGTGGAGGCCATTTCATCGTGAGAACTTACTGAATCACGAGGGTATTGATGATGTTCTCTGCGGCAGTTTGCGCTTTCTGCTGATCGTCAGCAGGCAGCGTGATCTGCAGGGTCAGCAGTTTGTTGTCCACTTTACCCAGCACCACGGAAGAGTAAGCGGTCTGGCCTTTGGCAGAGATAATGCTGTCCAGTTGTTGCAGCTTGTGGCCTTTCAGCTCGATGGCTTTGTTGGTCACGACCTGCAACTGCGGGTCGCGGCTACGCTGCTGATCTTCCAGACGTTTCGCCAGCACGCCCAGGTCTTCATTGGTGTCATCGCCGACGATCACAATCACCGCTTTTTGCCCGGTGGCATCGGAATAGACGTGCATGTTGTTGGCCTGGGTGCCCAGCTTGCCGCTCTGATCGGTCATATCCGCCGGCAGAGAGAAGCTGAGTTTGCCATCCATCAGGCTGACCGGTTGACCCGTGGCGTTGCTTTCAGCAGACGCAGCCTGAGCAGGCGTTTTGGTGTCGCTGTTATCACAGGCTGCCAGCCCCATCACCAGCAGGCCAATCCCGACATATTTAACCAGATTGCGCATTACATTCTTCCTTTCGATAAACGGCCATAACGGCGCATCAATCCATCTTATCACAACTGTTCAGGGGAACCCTTAACCAGCCTGCAATCCCGGGATTTCAGATTTATCCGCGAATCTTTTCAGCAACATATTCAGCAGCACGCCGTACATCGGCAGGAAGAAGACCAGGCTGATAAGCACCTTAAAGACGTAGTCCACGAGCGCAATTTCCATCCAGTGCTGCGCCATGAATGCATCCGGACTGCGCCAGAAGGCGATGAAGAAAAAGGCCAGGGTGTCGCTGACGTTGCCAAACAGCGTGGAGGCGGTCGGGGCCATCCACCAGCGATGGTTCTGCCGCAGGCGGTTAAACACATGCACGTCGAGGATCTGTCCCAGCGCATAGGCCATAAAGCTGGCGGCGGCGATACGGGCGACGAACAGGTTGAAGTGCGTCAGCGCCTCAAAGCCCTGCCAGCTGCCCATATAGAACAGGGACGAAATCACGTACGAAACGAACAGCGCCGGGAGCATGACGGCAAAGATAATGCGTCGGGCCAGTGGTGCGCCAAAGATACGGACGGTGAGATCGGTTGCAAGGAAGATAAACGGGAAACTGAACGCACCCCAGGTGGTATGAAAACCAAAAATGGAGATCGGCAGCTGCACCAGATAGTTACTGGAGGTGATCACCAGCAGATGAAAAAGCGAAAGCCAGAACAACGCTTTTACGCGCTGCGATTGAGAGAACTGCGTCATATTGTGACCTTTTTGATTAGAATTTGGGGTGAGGGAACCCAATATGAATCTGGCCCATTAGGCTATTTTATTCGCCATTCTGAATCCGGGCAGTGCTCGAAATCCTCACGTACTAAGTGTACGCTCCGGTTTCTGCGCGCTGTCCGTCTCCAGACTGGCTTCAACAATAACGCCTAATGGGCCAGATTCTGAAAGCCGCCGCATGATACTGCTTTGACTGCAGTTTGCAATGGCTAATTTTCACGCAATCGTTAACCTGGTTTGCTTTGCCCGGCTCGCGGCGTAAACTACTGCCGTTTTTATCTGGACGAGACCAAGATGACCGATCTGTTTACCCACCCGGACCACACCCTTGATGCCCAGGGCCTGCGCTGCCCGGAACCCGTCATGATGGTGCGCAAAACCGTGCGCACGATGCAATCCGGCGAAACGCTGTTAATTATTGCCGACGATCCGGCCACAACCCGCGATATTCCGGGCTTTTGTACCTTTATGGAACATGAGCTGCTGGCGCAGGAGACCGGGGCGCTGCCGTATCGGTATCTGATTCGCAAAGGCTAATGCCATTTTGCCCGGCGGCGCTTCGCTTGCACGGGCCTACGCGTAGGCCGGGTAAGGCGTAGCCGCCACCCGGCATGACCGCCGCCACAAATCTAAACCACCATTTCATTTTTTGGCGCTTTTTGTGAAGTGCTTCACCCTCGCTTTCCAGGCCGTAGTCTAGTTATTAAACGTATAACTAAAACGACGTTTCGATACCTACCCTCACTACCCTGGAGTTGACTCGATGAAAACGACCCTCAAGCCGTTGCTGGCCGCGCTGTGTCTGTCTGCTGTCGCTGCCTCTGTTTCTGCTCAAACCATTAAAGCCGCCGACGTGCATCCCGAAGGCTACCCGAACGTGGTGGCGGTGCAGCACATGGGTGAAAAACTCAAACAACAAACCGACGGCAAGCTGGAGATGAAAGTCTTCCCCGGCGGCGTGCTGGGGGATGAAAAGCAGATGATTGAGCAGGCCCAGCTGGGCGCCATCGATATCATCCGTGTCTCCATGGCGCCGGTGGCCGCGATCCTGCCGGATATCGAAGTCTTTACGCTGCCCTACGTCTTCCGCGATGAAGACCATATGCACAAAGTGATCGACGGCGATATCGGCAAGCAGATCGGCGAGAAGCTGACCGCCAACCCGAAATCCCGTCTGGTGTTCCTCGGCTGGATGGACTCCGGCACGCGTAACCTGATCACCAAGAATCCGGTGGTGAAACCGGAGGATCTGAAAGGGATGAAGATCCGCGTTCAGGGCAGCCCGGTGGCGCTGGCCACGCTGAAAGACATGGGGGCTAACTCGGTGGCGATGGGGGTCAGCGAAGTCTACAGCGGGATGCAGACCGGGGTAATTGATGGTGCGGAAAACAACCCGCCAACCTTTGTCGCCCACAACTACATGCCGGTGGCGAAAAACTACACCCTCAGCGGCCACTTTATCACCCCGGAAATGCTGCTCTACTCCAAAGTGAAGTGGGACAAGCTGAGCGCCGATGAGCAGGAAAAGATTAAGACCCTGGCCCGTGAAGCACAGATGGAGCAGCGCAAACTCTGGCAAGCCTACAACACCCAGGCGCTGGAAAAAATGAAGGCCGGCGGCGTGCAGTTCCATGACATCGACAAGTCGGTGTTTATCAAAGCGACGGAGCCGGTGCGCGCCCAGTATGGCGACAAGCATCAGGATCTGATGAAAGCGATCGCTGACGTCCAGTAACCCTCTGCGTGGAGGACGTATGTCCGAACACTATCTGAAGTGGATGGATCGCCTGTACCTGCTCGCCATGGCCGTGGCGGGCGTTTCGTTGCTGGTGATGACCATCGTGATCCCGATTGGGATTTTTTCCCGCTACGTCCTCAATCGTGGCGAGTCCTGGCCGGAGCCGATCGCCATTATCTGCATGGTGACCTTTACCTTTATCGGCGCGGCGGTGGGCTACCGCGCCGGATCGCATATCGCGGTAAACATGCTCACCGACCGCCTGCCTGCGGCGTTAAAAACGCTGTGCGCCAAGGTGGTGGATGTGCTGATGCTGCTGATTTCGCTGATCATCTTCTGGTACAGCTATCTGCTCTGCATCGAACTGTGGGAACAGCCGGTGGCGGAGTTCCCGGTGCTGACCTCCGGCGAGAGCTATCTGCCGCTGCCCATCGGCTCAGCGATCCTCATTTTGTTTGTCCTTGAGCGCCTGCTGTTTGGCTCCCAGGAAAACCGTCCGGTCGTGCTGATCGGCAACCACAGTTAAGGGGTGAATTATGGATGCGTTTGTTTTGCTCTTCACCCTCGCCATTTTGCTGGCGCTGGGGATGCCGGTAGCCTTTGCCGTCGGGTTAAGTGCGGTGGCCGGGGCGCTGTGGATCGATCTGCCGCTGGAAGCGCTGATGATCCAGATCACCAGCGGGGTGAATAAATTTACCCTGCTGGCGATCCCGTTCTTTATCCTCGCCGGGGCAATCATGGCGGAAGGGGGCATTGCCCGCCGGCTGGTGAACTTTGCCTATATCTTTGTCGGCTTTATTCGCGGCGGGCTGTCGCTGGTGAATATCGTCGCCTCGACCTTCTTCGGCGCGATTTCGGGCTCGTCGGTGGCGGATACCGCCTCCATCGGCAGCGTGATGATCCCGGAGATGGAGAAGAAAGGCTATCCGCGTGAATACGCGGCTGCGGTGACCGCCAGCGGCTCGGTGCAGGCGATTCTGATCCCACCCAGCCATAACTCGGTGATCTACTCCCTGGCGGCAGGCGGGACGGTGTCGATTGCGACGCTGTTTATCGCCGGGGTGCTGCCGGGGCTGCTGCTGGGGCTGTGCCTGATGATCCTGTGCCTGGGCTTTGCCCATAAGCGCGGGTACCCGAAAGGTGAGCGGATCCCCTTTAAGCAGGCGCTGAAGATCTTCTTCGATGCCCTGTGGGGACTGATGACGGTGGTGATCATTCTCGGCGGCATTTTGTCGGGGATCTTTACCGCCACCGAATCCGCAGCCGTCGCCTGCCTGTGGGCGTTCTTTGTCACCATGTTTATCTACCGCGACTACAAGTGGAGCGAGCTGCCGAAGCTGATGTGCCGCACGGTGAAGACGGTGACGATCGTGATGATCCTGATCGGCTTCGCGGCGGCGTTTGGCGCGGTGATGACCTACATGCAACTGCCGATGCGGATCACCGAGTTCTTCACCTCGCTCTCGGACAACAAGTACGTGATCCTGATGTACCTCAACGTCATGCTGCTGCTGATTGGCACCCTGATGGACATGGCGCCGATCATCCTGATCCTGACCCCGGTGCTGCTGCCAGTGACCAACTCGCTGGGCATCGATCCGGTGCATTTCGGGATGATCATGATGGTCAACCTCGGGATCGGGCTGATTACGCCGCCGGTGGGGTCAGTGCTGTTTGTCGCCAGCGCGGTGAGTAAGCAGAAGATCGAAACCGTGGTCCGGGCGATGCTGCCGTTCTACGGCGCGCTGCTGCTGGTGCTGGGGATGGTGACCTACATCCCGGCGATATCGCTGTGGCTGCCGCGAATGTTGGGAATGCAGTAGCCGTTGTGTTTTCTCCCTCTCCCTGTGGGAGAGGGTTGGGGTGAGGGCATCAGGCCGCACCCCACTTTTTACCGGCGACGCAATAACCGAAGCGCGTTCGCCGTCACCAGTACCGTCGCCCCGGTATCCGCCAGCACCGCCAGCCACAATCCCGTCATCCCCAGTAACGTGGTCACCAGGAAAATCCCCTTCAACCCCAGCGCAATGGCGATGTTCTGTCGGATATTGGCGCGGGTGGCGCGGGCCAGACTTATCATCTGCGCCAGCCCGGTCAGGCGGTTGTGGGTAAGCGCCGCGTCGGCGGTCTCCAGCGCCACGTCGGTGCCGCTGCCCATCGCAATGCCTATCGTGGCCGCCTTCATCGCCGGGGCGTCGTTAATTCCATCCCCGACCATCGCCAGCGGTATGTCCGCATTCAGGGCCGTCACCGCCTGCACTTTATCGGCAGGCAGCAACCCGGCGCGGAAATCGAGGTCCAGTTCGCCGGCAATGGCCGCGGCGGCGCGTGGGTTATCGCCGGTCAGGATCACGCCGTTGACGCCGAGCTGATGCAAAGCCTGCACGGCCTCTTTCGCATCCTCCCGCAGGGTATCCCGCAGCGTGACCAGACCTTTTGCCACGCCGTCCTGAACCACCATCACCACCGTCTGCCCGGCCTGCTCCAGGGTAGCGATGTGCGCCGCCAGGTGCGGGGCAGGGAATTTATCTGCGGCACAAATTAGCACCTTGCTGCCCGCGACCTCGGCTTCAATGCCCGAGCCCATCAGTGCGCGCTGGGCGGTCGCCGGCGGCACAGTCAGTTCGAGAGCCTGCGCTTCCCGCACTATCGCCTGTGCCAGGGGGTGGGTGGAGCCTTGCTCCACCGCGGCGGCCAGCGCCAGCAGATCCTGCTCGCTGATTTCCTGCGGATAAATGCCCGTCACCTGCGGCTTACCGACCGTCAGGGTGCCGGTCTTGTCGAACGCCACCTGCTGCACCTGCGCCAGTTGCTCCAGCGCGGCACCGCCCTTAATCAGCGCACCACGGCGTGCGGCCGCCGCCAGCCCGGAGGTAATGGCCGCCGGGGTGGAGATCACCAGCGCGCACGGACAGCCAATCAGCAGCAGAGTCAGCCCTTTGTAGATCCAGCCTTCCCAGGCGGCGCTGAACAGCAGCGGCGGCACCACGGCGACCAGCAGGGCAATCAGCATAATCACCGGCGTGTAGATGCGGCTGAAGCGGTCGATAAAACGCTCCACCGGGGCGCGGCGCTCCTCCGCCTCTTCGATCAGCTTGAGGATGCGGTCGATGGCGCTGTCGCCCGGTTCGGACAGGACCTTCAGCTGCACCAGACGATCGACGCTGGTGGCCCCCGCCGGGACTTTTTCTCCCGCCGCGCGATCAACTGGGATGGATTCGCCGGTCAGGGCGCTTTCGTCAAAGCTGGCTGCGGGGGTGAGCAGCGCTCCGTCGGCAGCCAGACGGCCTCCGGCGGACACTTCAATCACATCCCCCGGACGCAGCGCGGCGATGGGCACGGTTTTACGCTCGCCATTAATCACCTGCGTAGCCGTTTCCGGCTTCAGCGCCATCAACGCGCTGACCCCTTTCCGTGCCCGGCTGGCGGCCCAGCCTTCGAGCCGCTCGCCAATCAGAAACAGCAGCAGCACCATCGCCGCTTCCGCCGTGGCACCGATAAACAACGCCCCGATAGCGGCCACGCTCATCAGCGTTTCAATGGCGAACCAGCTGCCGCTTTTCATCAGGCGCAGCGCCTGGCGGGCCACCGGCCAGAGTCCGACCAGGGTGGTGGCGATAAAGGCGAGATTCCCGAACTGAGGGTTGAACTGCGTGAGGATCCAGCTTATGCCCATCAGCAGAACAAGCGTGATGAGCGGCAGGTTATCGTGCAGCACCGAGTTTTTTTCGGCGGGGGCATTTTCGTTGCGTAGCGTATAACCCGCATTGATCACCGCCGCTTCGACCTGGGCGCTGACGTTGCTGCCCGCATCGACCAGCAGTTTTTCGGTGGCAAACAGAACCTGGACATGGTTGACGCCCGCGACCTGGCGGACGGCGGTTTCCACCTTGCGGGCGCAGGCGGCACAGTCCATGCCGTTGACCACCCAGCTGTAACGCTGACCCTGGACGGGAGCCAAGGCTTCGGCCTGCACAGAACCGTGATCTGCAGCGCAGCAGGACTCTTTAGCGGGAAGGGGGGCGAGCTTAAGTGCCGAAAACTGCGGCACTTTTTTAGGTGTTTCTGGAGTCGACATGGCACTCTCCGGCAATGATAATTTTCTCATTAACCGCAGTATGCACTCTGGAGTCGACTCCAGAGTCAAGTGCTATTTAAATATACAGCGAACGCACAATCAGGAAGTGGCCGGCGAAGTAGCAGGCCGCGGCAATGGCGTTATCGGCACGGAAACGGCGACGATAGTGGCTACCCAGCCAGACGATATTCCCCAGCAGCAGGAGCGTGGCGCCGATAAAGGCAGACAGGGCCGGTGCCGTCGGACGGAAGAACCACAGCTCGCCCGCCAGCCAGACCATCACCAGCGTCATGGCGATAAAGGTACACACCGCCCAGCGCAGCTCTTCCAGACGCGACCAGATCACCGCGATCAGCAGCGCGCCAATCACCAGCAGCGCCAGCGGCAGCGGCCAGAAGAACGACAGCGTCATCTGGCTGGCGAAATAGATGGTGTAGAGCAGATGCGATAAGAAGAACGCCCCCACGGCATACAGCAGACGCTGGCGCGGCAGCAGGGTCAGGGCATCACCGGCCAGCGACGCGCAGAGCCCGGCGAGCACCAGATAGCTGATGGCGTTAAACATCGGCGCCTGCCAGGCCAGCAACAGGAGCAGCAACAAGGTGACGGGTTTAAACAGCCAGCGCTGCCAGGCAGGGCCGCGGTAGGACGCATCGACATACAGCCATGCGGAGAAACAGACAGCGATAAATGACCAAAGCATATTAAGTCCCTGTATCTGTTATTGTTGAATAAACAGTTTCACTTCAGTGTAGTGGTGCAGACGGGCCAATAGCAATGCACAGCGTGGCACGCTATCCTGATTTCAGCCTGGTCTTAAGGATTGTCTAATGAGCAAGATCCCGCTTTTTTTTATTATCGTGCTGGCAATTATCGTCATTGCCGCCTCGTTTCGCTTCGTGCAGCAGCGGCGGGAAAAGGCGGATAACGACGCCGCCCCGCTGCAGCAAAAGCGGGTGGTGGTGAGCAACAAGCGGGAAAAAGCGCTCAACGATCGTCGGTCGCGACAGCAGCAGGTCACGCCTGCCGGCACCAGCATGCGCTATGAAGCGAGCTTTAAGCCGGAGAGCGGCGGTCTGGAGATGACCTTTCGCCTCGACGAGAAGCAGTACCATCAGCTGACGGTGGGGGATAAAGGGACGTTGAGTTATAAGGGCTCGCGGTTTGAGGGGTTCAGTCCGGCGCCGTGATTTTCCCCTCACCCCAGCCCTCTCCCAAGGGGAGAGGGAGCTCGAACGGTCCCCTCTCCCTGTGGGAGAGGGTTAGGGTGAGGGCATCAGACGGCTTATTTCTTCGCCTGCGCCTTAAACTTATTCATCCACACCAGCAGCTCAAACACGCCAAAAATAAACACCCGCAACTGCTGCCAGCCGGTCATTTTCGGGCCATCTTTCGGCATACCGTTTTTCAGCATCACCATCTGCAGGGCATGCATAAATGAGGTGAAGATCAGCGCCACGTTGACGAAGATATTCATCGGACGCGGGAAGGGGTGGACGAGGTTGAGCAGTAAAAAGGCCCAGACCCCAATCATCAGCAAACGACCCAAATTAATCAGTACCGGCATCAGTCTCTCCTTGTGATTGACGGTGATAAAGACGATAGGCGACCTGTCCGGCCACTTTTTCCCGGTGCAGATCCCAGTGGGCGGGCACCGGCGGTAAACCGTTCTCTACCTCACTCTCGACGTAGATTAGCGCATCATCCGCCAGCCAGCCGTTGTTTTCCAGCAGCGTCAGCGTCTCTTCCAGCAGCCCTTTGCGGAACGGCGGATCGACAAACACCACGTCGTGCGGCTTACCCGCCTGGGCCAGGAAGGTGAGGGTATTGGTATTCTCCACTTTGGCGTGCGCGGCTTTCAGGGTCACCAGGTTTTGCTGCAACTGCTGGGCGACGCTGCGATCCATCTCCAGCAGCGTGGCGCTGGCGGCGTAGCGCGACAGAGCTTCGAGGCCCAGCGCACCGCTTCCGGCGAAGCAGTCCAGGCAGCGGGCATCTACCATTGAAGGGGCCAGCCAGTTAAACAGCGTCTCGCGAACGCGGTCGGTGGTCGGGCGCAGGCCCGGGCTATCCGGCACCGGCAGTTTACGGCCTCGCCACTGGCCGCCGATAATGCGTATCTGGCCCATGGCGGCACGGTTGGGTTTCTTCATATCTTTGCTCGGGTACACCGACGGCCTGCGCTTGCAGGCGGTGATGTGCGTTAAGTTAAGTGATAAACTATTTCATCATTTTTTTAGCTTCCATGTATATAGCGCCAGTAATTAACCGCGAGGGGTGTAGTCGCAGATGGCAAAAGAGAAAAAACGTGGCTTCTTTTCCTGGCTGGGCTTTGGTCAAAAAGAGCAGGAAACCGAGCAGCAGAACGAAGAACAACAGATCGCCGAACAGCCTGCCGTTGTTGAACAGCCGCAGCCTGAAACCCCTGTTGAGACCGTCGCTGACATAGAAGCAGAAGCGCGCACCCACAGCCAGCAAGAGACAGAAGCCTTCGCTGAAGAGGTGGTTGAGGTCACTGAGCAGGTTCAGGAGAGCGAAAAACCGCAGCCGGTTGAGCCAGAGCCTGTACCGGTAGCCGTTGAGCCGGAACCGGTGGTCGTGGAAGAGATTGTCGAGCCAGTCGCTGAGGTTGAACACGAAGAGTTACCGCTGCCGGAAGAGATCCTCGACGAAATTGAAGAGGCGATCCCGGAAGAGTACCTGCCAGAGACCGACGTTGAAGAACCGATCAGCGATGAAGAGCTCGAAGCGCAGGCGCTGGCGGCCTCGGCGGCGGAAGAGGCGGTTATCGTCGTCCCGGTCGCCGAAGAGGAAGAGCCGGTTGAAGAGATTGCCCAGGAGCAGGAAAAACCGACCAAAGAAGGTTTCTTCGCGCGCCTGAAACGCAGCCTGATCAAAACCAAAGAGAACCTCGGTTCCGGATTTATCAGTCTGTTCCGCGGTAAGAAAATCGACGATGATCTCTTTGAAGAGCTGGAAGAACAGCTCCTGATTGCCGACGTTGGCGTAGAAACCACCCGCAAAATCATCAACAGTCTGACGGAGAGCGCCAGCCGTAAACAGCTACGTGACGCCGAGGCACTGTACGGCTTGCTGAAAGAAGAGATGGGTGAAATCCTCGCAAAAGTTGACGAACCGCTTAATATTGAAGGCAAAATGCCCTTTGTTATTCTGATGGTCGGCGTTAACGGCGTGGGTAAAACCACCACCATCGGCAAGCTGGCGCGTCAGTTCGAACAGCAGGGCAAATCGGTGATGCTGGCTGCGGGTGATACCTTCCGTGCCGCCGCCGTTGAGCAGCTGCAGGTCTGGGGCCAGCGCAACAACATTCCGGTGATTGCTCAGCATACCGGGGCGGATTCCGCCTCCGTGATCTTTGACGCCATTCAGGCGGCCAAAGCGCGTAACGTGGATGTGCTGATTGCCGATACCGCAGGGCGTCTGCAGAACAAATCGCACCTGATGGAAGAGCTGAAGAAAATCGTCCGCGTAATGAAAAAGCTGGACGAAGATGCACCGCATGAAATTATGCTGACTATTGATGCCAGCACCGGGCAGAATGCCATCAGTCAGGCGAAGCTGTTCCATGAAGCGGTAGGACTGACCGGGATCACGCTGACCAAGCTGGATGGCACCGCGAAAGGCGGGGTGATCTTCTCGGTCGCCGATCAGTTCGGGATCCCTATCCGCTACATCGGTGTTGGCGAACGTATCGAAGATTTACGTCCGTTTAAATCGGGCGACTTTATTGAGGCACTTTTTGCCCGAGAGGATTAACAATGATTCGCTTTGAACACGTCAGCAAGGCCTATCTCGGTGGGAGACAAGCGCTGCAGGGGATTAACTTCCACCTGCAGCCGGGCGAGATGGCATTTCTGACCGGCCACTCCGGCGCAGGGAAAAGTACTCTGCTCAAGCTTATCTGTGGGATCGAACGGCCCAGCGCCGGGAAAATCTGGTTTAGCGGCCACGACATCAGCCGTCTGAAAAACCGTGAAGTGCCATTTCTGCGTCGGCAGATCGGCATGATTTTCCAGGATCACCATCTGCTGATGGACCGCACGGTATTCGACAACGTGGCGATCCCGCTGATTATCGCGGGTGCCAGCGGGGATGACATTCGTCGTCGCGTGTCGGCGGCGCTGGATAAGGTCGGGCTGCTGGACAAAGCGAAGAACTTCCCGATCCAGCTCTCCGGCGGTGAACAGCAGCGCGTGGGCATTGCCCGCGCGGTGGTAAACAAACCGGCGGTGCTGCTGGCGGATGAACCTACCGGTAACCTGGACGACGCCCTTTCCGAAGGGATCCTGCGTCTGTTTGAGGAGTTTAACCGCGTTGGGGTGACAGTACTGATGGCGACGCACGACATGGGGCTTATCTCCCGTCGGTCGTACCGCATGCTGACGCTGAGCGACGGTCATTTGCACGGAGGCCTCGGTGAATAAGCGTGATGCAATAAACCAGATGCGGCAGTTTGGCAGCAAGCTCGACCGTTTTCGTAAATCGGCGGGCGGCCCGGGTGACGGCAACCGCAATGCGCCGAAGCGCAGCAAAGCCGCGCCAAAACCCAACTCGCGCAAAACCAACGTGTTTAACGAGCAGGTGCGGTACGCCTTCCAGGGCGCTTTGCAGGATCTGAAAAGCAAACCGCTGGCCACCTTCCTGACAGTGATGGTGATTGCTATCTCCCTGACCCTGCCCAGCGTCTGCTACATGGTCTACAAAAACGTTAACCAGGCGGCGTCGCAGTACTATCCGTCCCCGCAGATCACCGTCTATCTCGACAAAGCGCTCGACGATAACGCGGCTGCGCAGGTGGTGGGGCAACTGCAGGCGGAGCAGGGCGTTGAGAAGGTCAACTACCTGTCGCGGGATGAGGCGTTAGGCGAGTTCCGTAACTGGTCCGGCTTTGGCGGCGCGCTGGATATGCTCGAGGAGAACCCCCTGCCCGCAGTGGCGGTGGTGATCCCGAAACTGGATTTCCAGGGCACCGAGTCGCTGAACACCCTGCGCGATCGCGTCTCCCGCATTAACGGCATCGATGAAGTGCGGATGGACGACAGCTGGTTTGCCCGTCTGACGGCGCTGACCGGCCTGGTCGGGCGCGTGGCGGCGATGATCGGCGTGCTGATGGTGGCGGCGGTGTTCCTCGTTATCGGCAACAGCGTGCGTCTGAGCATCTTCGCTCGTCGCGACACCATTAACGTCCAGAAGCTGATCGGCGCAACCGACGGTTTTATCCTGCGTCCGTTCCTGTATGGCGGCGCACTGCTCGGTTTTTCCGGTGCATTTCTTTCACTGATTTTGTCAGAAATTTTGGTGATGCGTCTCTCCGCAGCGGTTACCGACGTGGCGCAGGTATTTGGAACTAAGTTTAATATCAGTGGTTTAGCCTTCGATGAGTGTCTGTTACTGCTGCTGGTGTGCTCGATGATCGGCTGGATCGCAGCGTGGTTAGCGACTGTGCAACATTTACGTCACTTTACCCCTGACTAAAAAATCTCTGGTATAATCTTTCCCTGCATTGAGAATCACCGTGCAGGGAAAGAGTCCCCTGTTGTCTCTTACCCCGCATAATCATCCCCATGTCACATTTTGTGCGTAATTTATTCACAGTTTCACTCGGAACTTGTGGATAAAATCACTGTCTGATAAAAGAGTGAATGATATTCTCGTTGCTCATTAATTCTGGCATGTTCGTTGCCTGACGGGGACAAACCGCCGCCAGAAAGAATCGATTGAGAGGAATGAATGACCAAAGAAATGCAAACTTTAGCTTTAGCCCCTGTTGGTAACCTGGAATCTTACATCCGGGCTGCGAACACCTGGCCGATGTTGACGGCCGAGGAAGAAAAGGAGCTTGCTGAAAAGCTGCATTACCAGGGCGATCTGGAAGCAGCTAAGACGCTGATCCTGTCTCACCTGCGCTTTGTTGTTCACGTTGCTCGTAACTACGCGGGCTACGGCCTGCCGCAGGCTGACCTGATCCAGGAAGGCAACATCGGCCTGATGAAGGCGGTGCGTCGCTTCAACCCGGAAGTGGGTGTGCGTCTGGTCTCCTTCGCCGTGCACTGGATCAAAGCGGAAATCCACGAATACGTGCTGCGTAACTGGCGTATCGTGAAGGTCGCCACCACCAAAGCACAGCGTAAGCTGTTCTTTAACCTGCGTAAAACCAAGCAGCGTCTGGGCTGGTTTAACCAGGACGAAGTGGAAATGGTTGCCCGCGAGCTGGGTGTTTCCAGCAAAGACGTGCGCGAGATGGAATCCCGTATGGCCGCGCAGGACATGACCTTTGATATGTCCTCTGATGATGACGCGTCCGACAGCCAGCCGATGGCCCCGGTCCTGTATCTGCAGGATAAATCGTCCAACTTTGCCGACGGCATCGAAGACGACAACTGGGAAGAGCAGGCCGCCAACAAGCTGACCTTCGCAATGGAAGGCCTCGATGAGCGTAGCCAGGATATTATCCGTGCCCGCTGGCTGGACGAAGATAACAAGTCCACCCTGCAGGAGCTGGCCGACCGCTACGGCGTCTCCGCTGAACGTGTGCGTCAGCTGGAAAAGAACGCCATGAAAAAACTTCGCGCCGCTATCGAAGCGTAACTTCCGCGAAGTCCCCGATAACCCTCGAATGCAGATTCGGGGGTTTTGTTTTTTTAACGCCTGCCCAGGCCGAATTCCCTCCTCTCCGCAAACACTTACCGCAGCGTTGTGCGCTGACTCGTTAAAGCCTCGCTTACCTTATATACATTTCAAAATTGCTATTCCAAATAGATAAAAATGGGGTATGTTTTAGCAGAGTATGCTGAAAAGGCGCGCACGGCAGACGCATAATTGAAATAAAGCGCCATAAAACAACATCACAACAAACACAATAACCACCACAATGGGGATTCTCAGGATGAATATGAAGGGTAAAGCCTTACTGGCAGGATGTATCGCGTTGGCATTCAGCACCATGGCTCAGGCTGATATCAAAGTGGCCGTGGTTGGCGCAATGTCCGGTCCGGTAGCGCAGTACGGCGATCAGGAATTTACAGGCGCAGAGCAGGCGGTTGCCGACATTAATGCCAAGGGCGGTATCAAGGGCGAAAAGCTGCAGATCGTAAAATATGATGATGCCTGTGACCCGAAACAAGCGGTTGCGGTAGCGAACAAAGTGGTGAACGACGGTATCAAATACGTTATCGGTCACCTGTGCTCCTCCTCCACGCAGCCTGCGTCTGATATCTACGAAGACGAAGGCATTCTGATGATCACCCCTGCCGCCACCGCGCCGGAACTGACCTCCCGTGGCTACAAGATGGTGATGCGCACCACCGGTCTGGACTCTGACCAGGGCCCAACCGCAGCGAAATATATCGTCGATAAAGTGAAGCCGAAGCGTATCGCTATTGTCCATGACAAACAGCAGTACGGTGAAGGCCTGGCGCGTTCCGTGCAGGACAACCTGAAGAAATCCAACGCTAACGTGGTGTTCTTCGACGGCATCACCGCCGGTGAGAAAGACTTCTCGACAATGGTGGCGCGTCTGAAGAAAGAGAATATCGATTTCGTCTACTACGGTGGTTATCACCCGGAGATGGGCCAGCTTCTGCGTCAGGCGCGTGCTGCCGGTCTGAAAACCCAGTTCATGGGCCCGGAAGGGGTAGCAAACGTCTCCCTGTCTAACATCGCCGGTGAATCGGCAGAAGGCCTGCTGGTGACCAAGCCGAAGAACTACGACCAGGTTCCGGCGAACAAACCTATCGTAGACGCGATCAAGGCGAAGAAACAGGATCCAAGCGGCGCGTTCGTGTGGACTACCTACGCCGCGCTGCAAACCCTGCAGGCTGGCCTGAATCAGTCTGCTGAACCGGCTGACATCGCCACCTGGCTGAAAGCGAACTCCGTTGAGACCGTGATGGGGCCGCTGTCATGGGATGAGAAGGGCGATCTGAAGGGCTTCGAGTTCGGCGTGTTTGACTGGCATGCTAACGGTACCGCGACCGACGCTAAGTAAAAGCAAACGGCAACCAAAAGGTTGCCGTTTTAATGTTTGCACCCTCTCCCCGTGGGAGAGGGCCGGGGTGAGGGCATCAGGCCGCACCGCCCGGTGGCGCTACGCTTACCGGGCCTACAGGTTCGTGCCACCCGGCTTTTTTACCGCTTCTCCCACCCGTTACTCTGCGCCGTAAATCCCAGCGCCTGCATAAAGGCCGCCATCACGGCACGGTCTTCCACGCCGATATCCGCCATCCACCACGAAGCCACGCTCGGGTTATCGCGCATCACTTCCTCAATCAAATATTGCCCTACGCCTCGACGGCGGGTGACTTCACGCACGCGCAAGGAGTCCAGCGCCCCTTGCGTGCCGCTCAGGGTGACCCGCACTGCGCCTAACAGTCGCTCGTTAAAGCGTGCAGCATAAATACGGTGTGTTTCATCAACGGTGAGCGAGGAGGGAGAATATTCCGGCCAGATTTTGTTGAGGTCGATATGATCCTGGTCGCTAAAGTTCTCCAGACGGTGGATGGTCAGTTTCATTAGCCGCTTGTCCAAATCAAAAAGAGTGCTGGCAGTGTCTCAATTTATTCTGTCAGACGCTTCCACTTTTTAAATCCATTCTCCAGGTGATTACTTTTTTAGCGTTACGTTGCGTAGTCTTAAAACGCAGGGATCGAAAAATAAGCAGAATTTTAACCTGAAAGGCAGCGTTTTATTCGGCGTATTGTCTCGTTATTTTATGCTGCAACTCGCGCTTTTAGTTGTTTATCTCTGCCTGATTTCAGAATATTATCTTTGCTTAATCGCCTGAAATATAGAGATTTTAGTCTGGTTTTTGCTAAAAAACTGCGCTAAACCATTAAAGGCAATAGCAAAAGTTGCGTTGTTTAATAAAAGTACAGAATGCTTTTTAACCATAATAAAACAAAATATATACATCACGTCACGAATGGGGATTCCTGGATGAGAATGAACGCGAAAACATTAGTCGCGGGGATGGTTGCACTGGCGATCTCACATACCGCTGCGGCGGAAGATATTAAAGTTGCCATTGTTGGTGCCCTGTCCGGCCCTGTCGCTCAGTGGGGCGATATGGAGTTCAACGGCGCGCGCCAGGCAATTAAAGACATCAACGCCAAAGGCGGCATTAAGGGCGACAAACTGGTCGGCGTAGAATATGACGACGCCTGCGATCCGAAACAGGCCGTCGCCGTCGCCAACAAAATCGTTAACGATGGCATTCAATATGTGATTGGCCATCTCTGCTCCTCCTCCACCCAGCCGGCGTCAGATATTTACGAAGACGAAGGCATCCTGATGATCACGCCAGGGGCCACCAACCCGGAGCTGACCCAGCGCGGCTATCAGAACATTATGCGTACCGCCGGTCTTGACTCCTCTCAGGGGCCTACCGCTGCGAAATACATCATTGAAAACGTCAAGCCGCAGCGCATCGCCATCATTCACGATAAGCAGCAGTACGGCGAAGGGCTGGCCCGCTCGGTGCAGGACGGCCTGAAAAAAGGCGGCGCAAACGTGGTCTTCTTCGACGGCATCACTGCGGGCGAGAAAGACTTCTCGGCGCTGCTGGCGCGTCTGCAGAAAGAGAATATCGACTTCGTTTACTACGGCGGTTACTACCCGGAAATGGGCCAGATGCTGCGCCAGGCCCGTGCTGTCGGCCTGAAAACCCAGTTTATGGGCCCGGAAGGGGTGGGTAACGCTTCGCTGTCGAACATTGCGGGCGACGCGGGTGAAGGCATGCTGGTGACGATGCCAAAACGCTATGACCAGGATCCGGCCAACGCTGCTATCGTCGATGCCCTGAAAGCGGAGAAGAAAGACGCAAGTGGTCCGTACGTGTGGATCACCTATGCCGCCGTACAGTCTCTGGCGACCGCCATGGATCGTACCGGCAGCAAAGCACCGCAGGATCTGATTAAAGATTTAAAAGCACACGGGGCAAACACCGTGATTGGGCCGCTGAACTGGGATGAGAAAGGCGATCTGAAGGGATTTGAGTTTGGTGTCTTTAAGTGGCACGCCGACGGTTCATCCTCGGTCGCCAAATAATCATTATCCCACCGCCCGGCACGACCGGGCGGGACTAGAAAGGTTATCTTATGTCCGAGCAGTTTCTCTATTTTTTGCAGCAGATGTTTAACGGCGTAACGCTGGGAAGCACCTATGCACTGATCGCCATCGGCTACACGATGGTGTACGGCATTATCGGCATGATCAACTTCGCCCACGGCGAGGTGTATATGATCGGCAGTTATGTCTCCTTTATGATTATCGCCGCGCTGATGATGATGGGGATCGACAGCAGCTGGCTGCTGGTGGCCGCCGGGTTTGTCGGGGCGATTGTCATTGCCAGCGCCTACGGCTGGAGCATCGAGCGGGTGGCCTATCGCCCGGTGCGTAGCTCCAAACGCCTGATCGCGCTGATCTCCGCCATCGGGATGTCCATCTTCCTGCAAAACTACGTCAGCCTGACCGAAGGGTCGCGCGACGTGGCGCTGCCAAGCCTGTTCAATGGCCAGTGGATTGTGGGCGCCAGCGAGAACTTCTCGGCGTCGATCACCACCATGCAGCTGGTGATCTGGATTGTCACCTTCATCGCTATGCTGGCGCTGACCCTTTTCATTCGTTACTCCCGCATGGGCCGCGCCTGCCGCGCCTGTGCTGAAGACCTGAAAATGGCGAGCCTGCTCGGCATCAACACCGACCGCGTGATTGCTCTGACCTTCGTGATTGGTGCGGCGATGGCTGCCGTTGCTGGCGTACTGCTCGGCCAGTTCTACGGCGTCATCAACCCGTACATCGGCTTTATGGCCGGGATGAAAGCCTTTACCGCAGCGGTGCTGGGCGGGATCGGCAGTATTCCGGGGGCGATGATCGGCGGCCTGATCCTGGGCGTGGCGGAAGCGCTCTCCTCTGCCTACCTGAGTACCGAATATAAAGACGTGGTGTCGTTTGCCCTGCTGATTCTGGTTCTGCTGGTTATGCCTACCGGTATTCTGGGTCGTCCGGAGGTAGAGAAAGTATGAAACCGATGCATTTTGCCATGGCGCTGCTCTCGGCGGCGATGTTCTTCGTGCTGGCGGGCGTCTTCATGGGCGTTCAGCTGGAGCTGAGCGGCACTAAACTGGTGGTGGATTCCGCGTCGGATATCCGCTGGCAGTGGGTCTTTGTCGGCACAGCGGTGGTCTTCTTCTTCCAGCTGCTGCGTCCGGTTTTCCAGAAGACACTGAAGAGCGTCTCCGGGCCGAAGTTTGTGCTGCCGGCCATCGATGGCTCGACCGTTAAACAGAAGCTGTTCCTGGTAGCGCTGCTGGTGGCGGCCGTGGCCTGGCCGTTCGTGGTCTCCCGCGGTACGGTGGATATCGCCACACTGACCATGATTTACGTGATCCTCGGCCTCGGGCTGAACGTGGTGGTGGGCCTGTCCGGTCTGCTGGTGCTGGGCTACGGCGGTTTCTACGCCATCGGCGCTTACACCTTCGCCCTGCTGAACCACTATTACGGTCTCGGCTTCTGGACCTGTCTGCCGCTGGCGGGGCTGGTCTCTGCGGCTGCCGGTTTCCTGCTCGGCTTCCCGGTGCTGCGTCTGCGCGGTGACTATCTGGCAATTGTGACCTTAGGCTTCGGCGAAATCGTCCGTATCCTGCTGCTTAACAATACCGAAGTGACCGGCGGTCCGAACGGCATCAGCCAGATCCCGAAACCGACCTTCTTCGGCCTGGAGTTCAGCCGCTCCGCCCGTGAAGGCGGCTGGGATACCTTCAGCAACTTCTTTGGCGTGAAGTATGACCCGTCCGATCGCGTGATCTGGCTCTATCTGGTGGCGCTGCTGCTGGTGGTCGTCACCCTGTTCGTGATTAACCGCCTGCTGCGTATGCCGCTGGGCCGCGCGTGGGAAGCGCTGCGTGAAGATGAGATCGCCTGCCGCTCCCTGGGCCTGAACCCGACCCGCATCAAGCTGACCGCCTTTACCATCAGCGCCGCGTTCGCCGGTTTCGCCGGGACGCTGTTTGCCGCGCGTCAGGGCTTCGTCAGCCCGGAATCCTTCACCTTTGCGGAGTCCGCTTTTGTGCTGGCGATTGTGGTACTTGGCGGGATGGGCTCGCAGTTCGCGGTTATTCTCGCGGCGATCCTGCTGGTGGTTTCCCGTGAGCTAATGCGTGACTTTAACGAATACAGCATGCTGATGCTGGGTGGTTTGATGGTACTTATGATGATCTGGCGTCCGCAGGGCTTGCTGCCGATGACCCGTCCACAGCTGAAACTGAAAAACGGGCAAGCGAAAGGAGAGCAGGCATGAGTCAGCCATTATTATCCGTTAACGGCCTGATGATGCGTTTTGGCGGCCTGCTGGCGGTCAACAACGTCTCGCTGGATCTGCATCAGAAAGAGATTGTTTCGCTGATCGGCCCGAACGGCGCCGGTAAAACCACGGTGTTCAACTGCCTGACCGGTTTCTACAAGCCGACGGGCGGCACCATCATGCTGCGCGACCAGCACCTGGAAGGGCTGCCGGGCCAGCAGATTGCCCGTATGGGCGTGGTGCGTACCTTCCAGCACGTGCGTCTGTTCCGCGAGATGACGGTGATCGAAAACCTGCTGGTGGCACAGCATCAGCAGCTGAAAACCGGGCTCTTCGCCGGCCTGCTGAAAACCCCGGCGTTTCGCCGGGCACAGGACGAGGCATTAGACCGTGCCGCCACCTGGCTCGACCGTATCGGCCTGCTGCAGCACGCCAACCGTCAGGCCAGCAACCTGGCCTACGGCGACCAGCGTCGTCTGGAGATTATCCGCTGCATGGTGACCCAGCCGGAGATCCTGATGCTCGACGAGCCGGCGGCAGGGCTGAACCCGAAAGAGACCAAAGAGCTGGACGAGCTGATCGTCGAGCTGCGTAACCATCACGACACCACCATCCTGCTGATTGAGCATGATATGAAGCTGGTAATGGGCATTTCCGATCGCATCTACGTGGTAAACCAGGGCACGCCGCTGGCGAACGGTACGCCGGAAGAGATCCGCAACAACCCGGACGTGATCCGCGCATACCTTGGTGAGGCATAAGATGGAAAAAACGATGTTAACGTTCGACAAGGTCAATGCGCATTACGGCAAGATCCAGGCCCTGCACGACGTCAGCCTGCACATCAATCAGGGTGAAATCGTCACCCTGATCGGGGCCAACGGCGCGGGCAAAACCACGCTGCTCGGCACCCTGTGCGGCGACCCGCGCGCCACCAGCGGGCGTATCGTCTTTGATGGTAAAGACATTACCGACTGGCAGACGGCGAAAATTATGCGCGAAGCGGTGGCGATTGTCCCGGAAGGGCGTCGCGTCTTCTCGCGCATGACGGTGGAAGAGAACCTGGCGATGGGCGGCTTCTTTGCCGAGCGCGAACAGTTCCAGACCCGTATCAAGCGCGTCTATGACCTGTTCCCGCGTCTGTTTGAGCGTCGTATTCAGCGGGCGGGCACCATGTCCGGCGGGGAACAGCAGATGCTGGCGATCGGCCGCGCGCTGATGAGCCAGCCGCGTCTGCTGCTGCTCGACGAACCGTCGCTCGGGTTGGCACCGATCATCATCCAGCAGATCTTCGACACCATCGAGCAGCTGCGTAAAGAGGGGATGACCATCTTCCTCGTGGAGCAGAACGCTAACCAGGCGCTGAAGCTCGCAGATCGCGGCTACGTGCTGGAGAACGGCCGCGTGGTGCTGGAAGACACCGGCGACGCGCTGCTGGCCAACGAAGCGGTGCGGAGTGCTTACCTGGGCGGCTAAGCCGTCTGTATTGCCCGGCGGCGCTACGCTTGCCGGGCCTACACGCTTTTTCTCCCTCTCCCACAGGGAGAGGGCATCAGGCCGCACGTATCCAGGCCGGGTAAGGCGAAGCCGCCACCCGGCTTTTTTGTGTTCTGTACGCTTTACTTGTACAATTGACTTGTACTTAAAAGGGGGCAATATGCGTACAATGAACTATAGCGAAGCACGTCAGAATCTTGCCTCCGCGCTGGATTCTGCCGCGACGGGAACACCCGTCACCATCACGCGTCGGGGTCATAAACCTGCCGTGATTATCAGTGCAGAAGAGTTTGAACGTTATCAGGTGGCAAAACTGGATGCCGAGTTTGACGCCATTATGGGTATTCATGGCAATGAAATTAGGGAACTGGCTGACAAATGACCCTGCAATTTATCTCAGCGGAAGAGATAGTCCTGTTTCATGACAAACTTCTCAGCGTCACGCCTGGCGTCGCGGGAATGTCGGATCCGGGTCGTGCTGAAGCGCTGCTCTATCGCGTGTTAAACAAATATCAATATGAAGGGGTGACAGATGTCTGGATCCTGGCGGCGATGCATTTGCTGGCTATCTCCCGCGGCCATATCTTTAATGACGGCAATAAACGCACGGCATTGTTTATTACCTTGCTTTTCCTCAAGCGTAACGGCATCTCGCTGAAGGCCAATCCGGATTATGTGGCGATGACGGTTGAGGCTGCTGCGGGCCACCTGTCGCTTGAAGAGATTGTGGAGCGTTTACGCCGCTAGTTACCCCTTCACACAACCATCATCCCCCTGACGCCCTGCTGTCATATCTCTGTAAACAAACGGTTATTTTTCTGTAATTCGAGCATGTCATGTTACCTCGCGAGCACAAAACGCGTGATATCGCGCATCCGGCACAATAAGAGAGATGACAATGACATCGTTACGACACACAGCTTTGGGTCTGGCAATGGGTCTGGTTTTTGCGGGCAACGCAATGGCCGTCACCACTATTCCGTTCTGGCATTCGATGGAAGGGGAGTTGGGTAAAGAAGTTGACTCCCTGGCGCAACGTTTCAACGACACCCACCCGGATTACAAAATTGTGCCGGTGTACAAAGGCAACTACGAGCAGAGCCTGAGCGCCGGTATCGCCGCGTTCCGTACCGGCAATGCCCCGGCGCTGCTGCAGGTTTACGAGGTAGGCACCGCCACCATGATGGCCTCCAAAGCCATCAAGCCGGTCTATGAAGTGTTCAAGGACGCGGGCATCAACTTCGACGAATCCCAGTTCGTGCCGACCGTCTCCGGCTACTACACCGACTCCAAATCCGGCCATCTGCTCTCTCAGCCGTTTAACAGCTCCACCCCGGTGCTGTACTACAACAAAGACGCCTTCAAGAAAGCCGGTTTAGACCCTGAGCAGCCGCCAAAAACCTGGCAGGATCTGGCCGCGTACACCGCCAAACTGAAAGCCGCCGGCATGAAGTGCGGTTACGCCAGCGGCTGGCAGGGCTGGATCCAGATCGAGAACTTTAGCGCCTGGCACGGTCAGCCGGTCGCTACCGAAAACAACGGTTTTAACGGCACCAATGCGGTACTGGAATTCAACAAGCCGGAGCAGGTGAAGCACATCGCTCTGCTGCAGGAGCTGAACAAGAAGGGCGATTTCAGCTACTTCGGGCGTAAAGATGAATCCACCGAGAAGTTCTACAGCGGCGACTGCGCCATCACCACCGCCTCTTCCGGCTCGCTGGCGGATATCCGTCACTACGCCAAATTTAACTACGGCGTGGGCATGATGCCGTACGATGCCGACTCGAAGGGCGCACCGCAGAACGCCATCATCGGCGGGGCCAGCCTGTGGGTCATGCAGGGCAAGGACAAGGACACCTACAAGGGCGTAGCGGAGTTTCTCGACTTCCTGGCAAAACCGGAAAACGCCGCCGAATGGCACCAGAAGACCGGCTACCTGCCGATCACCAAAGCCGCGTATGACCTGACCCGCGAACAGGGCTTCTACGACAAGAACCCGGGTGCGGACATCGCCACGCGTCAGATGCTGAACAAGCCACCGTTGCCGTACACCAAAGGCCTGCGCCTGGGCAACATGCCGCAGATCCGCACCATCGTGGATGAAGAGCTGGAGAGCGTGTGGACCGGTAAGAAAACGCCTCAGCAGGCGCTGGATGCCGCAGTCGAACGCGGGAATCAGCTGCTGCGCCGCTTCGAGCAGTCGACCAAATCGTAAAAAATGCCCGGTGGCGGCTTCGCTTACCGGGCCTACGGGTTAATGCGGCCTGATGCCCTCATCCCAACCCTCTCCCACAGGGAGAGGGAGAAAACCGAAACCGTAGGCCGGGTAAGCGAAGCCGCCACCCGGCACTGTTCAGGAACCAAACCTTCATGTCATCTTCCCGTCCGGTGTTCCGTTCCCGCTGGCTGCCGTACCTGCTGGTCGCGCCGCAACTGGTCATCACCGTCATCTTCTTTATCTGGCCTGCGGGCGAAGCGCTGTGGTACTCGGTGCAGAGCGTCGATCCCTTCGGGCTCTCCAGCCAGTTTGTCGGCCTGGATAACTTCGCCGCCCTGTGGCATGACAGCTACTACCTGGACTCCTTTTGGACGACGATGAAGTTCAGCGCGCTGGTCACCGTCAGCGGTCTTCTCGCCTCGCTGTTCTTCGCCGCGCTGGTGGATTACGTGGTGCGCGGCAGCCGTCTGTATCAGACCCTGATGCTGCTGCCCTACGCCGTGGCTCCGGCGGTCGCCGCGGTGCTGTGGATCTTCCTGTTTAACCCGGGTCGCGGGCTGATCACCCATTTCCTCGGTGAATTTGGCTACGACTGGAACCACGCCCAGAACAGCGGTCAGGCGATGTTCCTGGTGGTCTTCGCCTCGGTGTGGAAGCAGATCAGCTACAACTTCCTGTTCTTCTTTGCCGCGCTGCAGTCCATCCCACGCTCGCTGGTGGAAGCCGCGGCGATTGACGGCGCAGGCCCGATCCGCCGCTTCTTCAGGCTGGCGCTGCCGCTGATCGCCCCGGTGAGTTTCTTCCTGCTGGTGGTCAACCTGGTTTACGCCTTCTTCGACACCTTCCCGGTGATCGACGCCGCCACCGCAGGCGGCCCGGTGCAGGCCACCACCACGCTGATCTACAAGATCTACCGCGAAGGTTTCGCTGGTCTGGATCTCTCAGCCTCTGCCGCCCAGTCGGTGGTGCTGATGTTCCTCGTCATCATCCTCACGGTGGTGCAGTTCCGCTATGTCGAAAGTAAGGTGCGCTACCAATGATTGAGAACCGTCGCGGGCTGACGATTTTCAGCCACACCATGCTGATCCTGGGGATCGTGGTGATCCTGTTCCCGCTGTACGTGGCCTTTGTTGCCGCCACCCTGGATCGCAACGCCATCTTTGAAACCCCGATGACGCTTGTCCCGGGCGGCCATCTTTTCGAGAACATGGCGACCATCTGGACCCAGGGCGTCGGCGTTAACAGCGCCCCGTTCTGGCTGATGATGCTCAACAGCTTCATCATGGCGTTCGGCATCACGGTGGGCAAAATCACGGTGTCGATGCTTTCGGCCTTTGCCATCGTCTGGTTCCGCTTTCCGCTGCGCAACCTGTTCTTCTGGATGATCTTCATCACCCTGATGCTGCCGGTGGAGGTGCGTATCTTCCCGACGGTGGAGGTGATCGCCAACCTCGGGATGCTCGACAGCTATGCGGGCTTAACCCTGCCGCTGATGGCCTCGGCCACCGCCACCTTCCTGTTCCGCCAGTTCTTTATGACCCTGCCGGACGAGCTGATTGAGGCCGCGCGTATCGACGGCGCCTCACCGATGCGCTTCTTCCGCGACATCGTGCTGCCGCTGTCGAAAACCAACCTCGCGGCGCTGTTTGTCATCACCTTTATCTACGGCTGGAACCAGTACCTGTGGCCGCTGCTGATTATTCAGGACGTCAATCTCGGCACCGCCGTGGCGGGCATCAAAGGCATGATTTCAACCGGCGAAGGCACCACCCTCTGGAACCAGGTGATGGCGGCGATGCTGCTCACTCTTATCCCACCCGTAGTCATTGTTTTAGCCATGCAGCGTGCGTTTGTCCGCGGCCTGGTCGATAGCGAGAAATAAAATGGCAGGTTTAAAATTACAGGCAGTCACTAAAAGCTGGGATGGCAAAACCCAGGTCATTCAGCCGCTCACGCTCGACGTGGCAGACGGGGAGTTCATCGTGATGGTCGGCCCGTCCGGCTGCGGCAAATCCACCCTGCTGCGCATGGTCGCCGGGCTGGAGCGCGTCACTTCGGGCGATATCTGGATTGACCGCCAGCGCGTTACCGAGATGGAGCCGAAAGATCGCGGCATCGCGATGGTGTTCCAGAACTACGCCCTCTACCCGCACATGAGCGTGGAGGAGAACATGGCCTGGGGACTGAAAATCCGCGGGATGGGCAAAAGCCATATCGACGAGCGCGTCAAAGAGGCGGCGCGCATTCTGGAGCTGGACGGCCTGTTAAAACGCCGACCGCGTGAACTCTCGGGCGGCCAGCGCCAGCGCGTGGCGATGGGTCGCGCCATCGTGCGCGATCCGGCGGTGTTCCTGTTTGACGAACCGCTCTCCAACCTCGACGCCAAGCTGCGCGTGCAGATGCGCCTTGAGCTGCAGCACCTGCACCGTCGACTGAAAACCACCTCTCTGTACGTCACCCACGATCAGGTGGAAGCCATGACCCTCGCCCAGCGGGTGATGGTGATGAACAAAGGCATTGCCGAGCAGATTGGCACCCCGGTGGAGGTGTATGAAAAGCCCGCCAGCCGCTTTGTGGCGAGCTTTATCGGCAGCCCGGCGATGAACCTGCTGGAGGGGCGCATCAGCACTGCGGGTACCCATTTTGAACTGGAGAGCGGCATGGCGCTGCCGATCAACTGGTTCTATCGCGGCTATGCCGGACGCAAGATGACGCTGGGTATCCGCCCGGAACATATTGCGCTAAGCTCCCAGTCGGCAGGCGGGGTGCCGCTGGTAATGGACACCCTTGAGATGCTGGGTGCCGATAACCTGGCGCACGGACGCTGGGGCGAGCAGAAGCTGGTGGTGCGCATGTCGCATCAGGAGCGCCCGCAAGCGGGCAGCACGCTGTGGCTGCATCTGCCGGAAAATCATCTGCACTTATTTGATGGCGAAACAGGACAACGCGTATGAGTTACTGGCCTTATCCCCACATCGTCGCCCACCGTGGCGGCGGTAAACTGGCACCCGAGAACACCCTGGCGGCGATTGACGTTGGTGCGCGCTACGGCCACACCATGATCGAATTCGACGCCAAGCTGTCGCAGGATGGCGAGATCTTTCTGCTGCACGATGACAACCTCGAGCGCACCAGCAACGGCTGGGGCGTGGCGGGCAACCTGCCGTGGCGCGATCTGCTGAAGGTCGATGCCGGAAGCTGGTTTGGCAAAGAGTTCAAAGGCGAGCCGCTGCCGCTGCTGGCCGGGGTGGCCGACCGCTGTCGGAAGCTAAGGATGATGGCCAATATCGAAATCAAACCGACCACCGGCACCGGGCCGCTCACCGGCAAGGTGATTGCGCTGGCCGCGCGTGAGCTGTGGGAGGGGATGACCGCTCCGCTGCTGTCTTCCTTTGAGATCGACGCGCTGGAAGCGGCGCAGACGGCGGCACCCGAGCTGCCGCGCGGTTTATTGCTGGATGAGTGGCGCGAAGACTGGCGCGAGCTGACCAGCCGGCTGGGCTGCGTGTCGATTCACCTCAACCATCGCCTGCTGGATGAGGCGCGGGTGAAAGCGATTAAGGCCGCCGGTTTGCATATCCTGGTCTATACCGTTAACCAGCCCCAGCGGGCAGCAGAGCTGCTGCGCTGGGGCGTGGATAGCATCTGTACCGATGCGATTGACCTGATCGGTCCGGACTTTCAGCCCTAAGGGTTATTCAGCATAGAGCCGTTCTGCTGCTGCGGCAGCATATGTTGCTGCTGCACGCCGCCCGACGACTCTACGCCGCTCAGCATCCCGCCGCTGGTGTTAGGCAGAACCTGCACCCCCGGCTGGCTCTGCTGAACCCGCAGGGTATTGTTGTTCATCTGCGTTTGCAGATGCTGCTGCTGAACGCGGGTCTGCGTCTGCAGTTGCTGATTGAGCATCCCTGTCTGCTGCTGCTGCTGGATCATCATCTGATTTTGCATCCGCTGCTGGCTGGGGTTTTCATAGCCCGGCTGGTTGGGGTTGTTCAGGGTGTTGATGGGCTGCGCAAGCACGGCAAACGGCAGTAACGCCGCAACAAGAATCAGTCGTTTCATTGTTACTCCCTCCTTCTGAGGCCTCCTTTAAGTTTACCTCGGATCCCGCACTACGATGATTTTTTAAGAGTTATGAACCAGGCTTAAGCGGGAGCATGAGTCCCTGTACCTGGAGAATAACAATGATGAAACCAACGTTTTTACGCTGGGTAGCGATTGCTGCCCTGACGGCAGGCGGTACGTTTTGCGTGGCAGCGAATCCGCCTGCCGCGCCCCCGGTCTCCTACGGCGTGGAAGAAGATGTGTTCCATCCCGTGCGAGCGCAGAAGGGGATGGTCTCTTCGGTTGATGCCCTCGCCACCCAGGTCGGGGTGGATATCCTCAAGCAGGGCGGTAATGCGGTGGATGCGGCGGTGGCGGTCGGCTATGCGCTGGCGGTGACGCACCCGCAGGCGGGTAACCTCGGCGGCGGCGGTTTTATGATGCTGCGTACCAAAGATGGCACCACCACGGCAATCGACTTCCGTGAAATGGCACCCTCCCAGGCCACGCGCGACATGTTCCTCGACGACCAGGGCAACGCCGACAGTAAAAAATCCCTCACCTCCCATCTGGCGACCGGCACACCGGGTACGGTAGCGGGCTTCTCGCTGGCACTGGATAAGTACGGCACCCTGCCGCTGAACAAAGTGGTGCAGCCGGCCATCAAGCTGGCGCGCGACGGCTTTGAGGTCAACGACGCTCTGGCCGACGATCTGAAAACCTACGGCAGCGAAGTGATCCCCAACCATGAGAACAGTAAAGCGATCTTCTGGAAGGAGGGCGAGCCGCTGAAGAAGGGCGACAAGCTGGTGCAGACCAACCTCGCCAAAAGTCTGGAGATGATTGCCGAAAATGGCCCGGACGCCTTCTATAAAGGGGTGATTGCCGACCAGATTGCCGAAGAGATGAGCAAGAACGGCGGGCTGATCACCAAAGCCGATCTCGCGGAGTACAAAGCCGTGGAGCGCTCGCCGATTAGCGGCGACTATCGCGGGTATCAGGTCTACTCCATGCCGCCGCCGTCCTCGGGCGGGATCCACATCGTGCAGATCCTCAACATCCTCGAAAACTTCGATATGCATAAATTTGGTTTCGGCAGCGCGGATACCCTGCAGGTGATGGCCGAGGCGGAGAAATATGCCTACGCCGACCGTTCGGAGTATCTGGGCGACCCGGACTTCGTCAAGGTGCCGTGGCAGGCGCTGACCAATAAAGCCTATGCCAAGACCCTGGCCGATCAGATCGATATCAACAAAGCCAAACCCTCGAGCGAGATCCGTCCGGGCAAACTGGAACCGTACGAGAGCAACCAGACTACCCACTTCTCGGTGGTGGATAAAGACGGTAACGCGGTGGCGGTGACCTACACGCTGAATACCACTTTCGGCACCGGGATCGTGGCGGGCAACAGCGGCATTCTGCTCAACAACGAGATGGATGACTTCTCCGCCAAGCCGGGCGTGCCGAACGTCTACGGGCTGGTGGGCGGGGATGCCAACGCCGTAGGGCCGAAGAAGCGTCCCCTGTCGTCGATGTCACCGACCATCGTGGTGAAAGACGGCAAAACCTGGCTGGTGACCGGCAGTCCTGGCGGCAGCCGCATTATCACCACCGTGCTACAGATGGTGGTCAACAGCATCGATTACGGGATGAACGTGGCAGAGGCCACCAACGCCCCGCGCTTCCATCACCAGTGGCTGCCGGATGAGCTGCGGGTGGAGAAGGGCTTTAGCCCGGATACGCTGAAGCTGCTTGAGCAACGCGGGCAAAAAGTGGCAGTGAAAGAGGCGATGGGCAGCACCCAGAGCATTATGGTCGGGCCGGATGGCGCGCTGTATGGCGCATCGGATCCGCGCACGCCAGGGGATTTAACGGCGGGGTATTAAATCTTTTACCTCTCCCCAATGGGGAGAGGTATCCATGCTTACTTCATCCGCGCCATAAAGTGCGCATCCACAAACTCGCCGTTACGCAGGGCGAACTTCTTCCCGGTGCCTTCCACCACAAAGCCGTATTTACGATACAGGGCGATGGCGGAAGCATTGTCGACAAACACCGTCAGCTCAATGCGTTCGATGCGCAGCCAGTTGTCGCACAGGTTGATCATCTCGCGCATTAACGCGCTGCCTGCGCCGTGGCCCTGCACCGCAGCTGAAACACCGATCCCGAACGTCGCCACATGACTGCGGCGTGGATTTTCCATCACGTCCAGCACCAGATGACCGATAACCTGTCCGTCCAGGCAGGCCACCAACTGGCGTCTGCCGGGTTTTTGCGCGACACGTTCCTTCCACATGTCCATCGAAGGGTGAGGAAGTTGTAGAGTATCGTGATACACCCCTGGATGGGCGTTAATCAGGCGTAAAGCTTCGGCATCGGCGGCTTCAACGTGGCGTATCACTATCTCACTCATTCCTTCTTCCTCAGTCAGTTAGGTTCCCTTTCAACATCCATGAGTTTGAAATGTGAGTCAACCAGCATTTTTTGCAAAAAATGAGTGGACAAGTGCGAATGAGAATGATTATTATTGTCCTGCATTCAGGAAGACCTCTACGGAAACCTGAAAGCACGACATTGCTCACATTGCTTCCAGTATTATTTTAGCCAGCTTATCGCTGGCTTTTTTTTGCCTAAAGCTTTTGCAGCGGCACGAGATCGAGCGGGTCGGGCGTGCTCTCTTTCATCAGGCCCACCACGTTGGTCTTTTCCGCGACAGCCGGTAGCACCTCCGCCTGGCCGGAGAACAGGCCGCCTTTTTTAACCGCCAGAGTGCGATAGGCAAGGGTTCCCGTCACCTGGCCATTCTCGCAAATTTCAATCACCTCGCTGCTGCACTGGCCGAGCACCTTGCCATCAACGATCAGCTCCCGGCAGGTGATATTCCCCTCCACCTGACCCCCACGCATGATCTTGATCAGGCTCTCTCTGGAGTCGATATTGCCGATTAGCGTCCCGTGAACGTAGACGTGACCGCCGGAAACGACGTTGCCTTCGAAGCGCACATCGCTGGCGATAACGGTAGTGCCGTGTTTCTCCGTGGCGGTGGGCTCTTTTTCAATCACCGGTACCGGGGGAAGGATGATTTCTGGCTTGCCAGCCTCGGGGGTTTTACTCTTTTTAAACATGATCTTGACCTGATTAAGTAAAAGGGAGATGCCAAAGCTCAGCAGGGACACTGCAGCGAACAGCCACGTCAGGAAGGGGGCGCCTGAGCACCAGGCAACCAGGGCGAGCAGCCAGAAGAGAAGGGCGCTATTTAACGCGAGATATTTTCTGTCCATAGAAAATGAGCGCGACTCCTTTCGCGGGCATGGGGTTTTGGCCGTCCCCTTATCCTGGTAATTTCGGTCAGGATCAAGGTCCTGACCGCCATTTTAGGAATCGTTATAGAAATATATTTCGCCGCCAGGTTGCGCTATGGTTGAAAGCAGAGACCTAAGCCAGGAAAACCACTATGACACTACACTGCGCATTTATTGGATTTGGCAAAAGCACCACCCGCTATCACCTTCCGTATGTTCTTACCCGTAAAGCCAGCTGGCATGTGGCGCATATCTACCGCCGCCACCCGAAACCGGAAGAGCAGTCCCCCCAGTACTCCCATATTCACTTCACCAGCGATCTCGATGAGGTGCTGAACGACCCCGAGGTTAAGCTGGTGATCGTCTGTACCCACGCCGACAGCCATTTTGAGTACGCGAAACGCGCTCTGGAAGCCGGTAAAAACGTGCTGGTCGAAAAACCCTTCACCCCGACGATGGCCGAAGCGAAAGCGCTGTTCGAACTCGCCCGCAGCAAAGGGCTGACCGTAAGCCCGTATCAGAACCGTCGCTTTGACACCTGCTTCCTGACCGCGAAACAGGCGATTGAGAGCGGCAAGCTGGGCGAGATCGTCGAGTTCGAAAGCCACTTCGATTACTACCGTCCGGTGGCGGAGACCAAACCCGGCCTGCCGCAGGATGGCTCCTTCTATGGCCTCGGCGTGCACACCATGGATCAGGTCATCAGCCTGTTTGGCCGTCCGGACCATGTCGCCTACGACATCCGCAGCCTGCGCAATAAAGCCAACCCGGACGATACCTTCGAAGCCCAGTTGTTCTACGGCGACCTGAAAGCGATCGTCAAAACCAGCCATCTGGTGAAGATCGACTACCCGAAATTCATCGTCCATGGCACCAAAGGCTCGTTTATCAAGTACGGCATCGACCAGCAGGAGACCAGCCTGAAGGCCAACATTATGCCGGGCGAACCGGGGTTTGCGGCGGATGAGTCCGTGGGCGTGCTGGAGTACGTTAACGACGCGGGCGTGACGGTGAAAGAGGAGATCAAACCGGGCACCGGCGACTACGGTCAGGTCTACGATGCGCTCTATGAGACGCTCACAAAAGGTACCCCTAATTACGTCAAGGAAATTGAAGTGATGACCAACCTGGAAATCCTTGAACGGGCCTTTGAGCAGGCGTCACCTGCCACGGTAACCCTTGCCAAATAAGCCTGAACGACTCCTCTGTACTTGTTCAGATATTTTGAACAGAGGAGTCAATTTTCACCCTCTATGATCCCAGGTCGATTGCGTCCACACTTACTCCATCGAAACGAACTGAGGGTAAAAACAATGATCTTCTTACGCAAAGCAAACGACCGCGGTCACGCAAATCATGGTTGGCTGGACTCATGGCACAGCTTCTCGTTTGCCGATTATTATGACCCGAACTTTATGGGTTTCTCGGCACTGCGCGTCATTAACGACGACGTGATCGATGCCGGGCAGGGCTTTGGTACCCACCCGCACAAAGACATGGAAATCCTGACCTACGTGCTGGACGGTGCCGTTGAGCATCAGGACAGCATGGGTAATAAAGAGCAGGTGCCGGCAGGCGAGTTCCAGATTATGAGTGCGGGTACCGGGGTGCGTCACTCCGAATACAACCCAAGCAAAACTGACCGCCTGCGTCTGTACCAGATCTGGATCATTCCGGAAGCCAAAGGCATCACCCCGCGCTACGAGCAGCGTCGCTTTGACGCCGAGCAGGGAAAACAGCTGGTTCTGTCTCCGGATGCCCGTGACGGCTCGCTGAAAGTGCATCAGGACATGGAGCTGTACCGCTGGGCGCTGGCGAAAGACGAGCAGTCTGTGCACCAGATCGCCGCGAACCGCAAAGTGTGGATCCAGGTGGTCAAAGGCGAAGTGACCATCAACGGCACCAAAGCGACCACCAGCGATGGTCTGGCCATCTGGGACGAGCAGGCGATCTCCGTGCATGCCGACAGCGCCGCTGAAATTCTGCTGTTCGACCTGCCGCCGGTCTAAATAAATAACCAGCCTTCCCCATTGCCAGGGGAAGGTTGGCCTTTGTCCGTGATAAACTGAGGGAATCTATCACTACCGGTTTCTCTCAGGACGATGAAAAAGAAAAGACCCGTACTTCAGGATGTAGCCGATCGCGTCGGTGTGACTAAAATGACGGTCAGCCGTTTCTTACGTAACCCGGAACAGGTTTCCGTGGCGTTACGTGGCAAGATTGCCGCTGCTCTCGATGAACTGGGTTATATCCCCAACCGCGCCCCCGATATTCTCTCCAATGCGACCAGCCGCGCGGTCGGCGTCCTGCTTCCCTCCTTAACCAACCAGGTCTTCGCGGAAGTGCTCCGCGGCATCGAAAGCGTCACCGACGCCTTTGGCTATCAGACCATGCTCGCTCACTACGGCTACAAACCGGAACTGGAAGAGGAACGTCTGGAGTCGATGCTCTCCTGGAACATTGACGGCCTGATCCTGACCGAACGCACCCACACCGCACGCACGCTGAAAATGATCGAAGTGGCGGGCATTCCGGTGGTCGAGCTGATGGACAGCCAGTCGCCGTGCCTCGACATCGCCGTCGGGTTCGATAACTTCGAAGCCGCCCGCCAGATGACGGCGGCGATCATCGCCCGCGGCCACCGTCATGTCGCCTATCTTGGCGCACGTCTGGATGAACGTACTATCATCAAACAGAAGGGATACGAGCAGGCGATGCTCGACGCCAACTTAACGCCCTACAGCGTGATGGTCGAGCAGTCCTCCTCCTACACCTCCGGCATTGAGCTGATGCGCCAGGCCCGTCGCGAGTATCCGCAGCTTGATGGCATCTTCTGTACCAACGATGACCTCGCGGTAGGCGCCGCCTTTGAATGCCAGCGTCTGGGGCTTTCTATCCCGGGTGACATGGCGATTGCCGGTTTCCACGGTCACGACATCGGTCAGGTCATGGAGCCGCGTCTGGCGAGCGTCCTGACTCCGCGTGAGCGCATGGGCCGTATCGGTGCGGAACGCCTGCTGGCGCGCATTCGTGGCGAAACGGTGACGCCTAAAATGTTAGATTTAGGTTTCACGCTGTCACCAGGTGGATCTATTTAGCGTGACAAGTTTGAACTAGCTCACACTTATTCACTTCGCACACGTTTGGATATTGCTTCTCGTCAGCCCCGGCAGGACAATGTTACCGATAACTGTTACCCGTAACAATCGACTGAGGGACATACTTTGAGCACCACAAATCCAGATCACCACGTTTATGTCCTGATGGGCGTTTCCGGTAGCGGTAAATCCGCCGTTGCCAGCGAAGTGGCGCATCAAATTCATGCCGCGTTTCTTGATGGTGACTTTCTCCATCCGCGCAGCAACATCACCAAGATGGCCTCTGGCGAGCCGCTGAACGACGACGATCGTAAGCCGTGGCTGCAGGCGCTGAACGATGCCGCCTTTGCCATGCAGCGCACCAACAAAGTGTCGCTGATCGTCTGCTCCGCGCTGAAAAAGACTTACCGTGACCAGCTGCGCGAAGGTAACGCTAATCTCTCCTTTATCTACCTGAAGGGCGATTTCGACGTGATCGAAAGCCGTCTGAAGGCGCGTAAAGGGCACTTCTTCAAAACCCAGATGCTGGTCACGCAGTTCGAAACCCTGCAGGAACCGGGTGCAGATGAAAGCGATGTGCTGGTCGTGGATATCGATCAGCCGCTGGACGGTGTTGTTGCCAGCACCATTGAGGTCATTAACAAAAGGCAGTAAGTTTTGAGTACGTTAACGCTTGTTTTAACAGCAGTCGGCTCCGTGCTGTTGCTGCTGTTTTTGGTGATGAAGGCCCGTATGCACGCCTTCGTCGCTTTGATGGTGGTATCCATTGGTGCAGGTCTCTTTTCCGGAATGCCGCTCGACAAAATCGCTGCGACCATGGAAAAAGGGATGGGAGGCACGTTAGGCTTTCTGGCGATTGTGGTCGCGCTTGGCGCGATGTTTGGCAAAATCCTGCATGAAACCGGCGCGGTCGATCAGATCGCCGTTAAAATGCTGAAATCGTTCGGCCACAGCCGGGCGCACTACGCAATTGGTCTGGCCGGTCTGATCTGCGCGCTACCGCTGTTCTTTGAGGTGGCCGTCGTGCTGCTGATTAGCGTGGCCTTCTCCATGGCGCGCCATACCGGCACCAACCTGGTGAAGCTGGTTATTCCCCTGTTTGCCGGTGTGGCAGCGGCGGCGGCATTTCTGCTGCCGGGGCCTGCGCCGATGCTGCTGGCCTCGCAGATGCATGCTGACTTCGGCTGGATGATCCTGATTGGCCTGTGTGCCGCGATCCCGGGAATGATTATCGCCGGTCCGCTGTGGGGCAACTTCATCAGCCGTTACGTTGAGCTGCACATTCCGGACGACGTCACCGAGCCGCACCTGGGCGAGGGCAAAATGCCGTCGTTCGCCTTCAGCCTGTCGCTGATCCTGCTGCCGCTGGTGCTGGTTGGCCTGAAAACCATCGCCGCGCGCTTTGTGCCGGTAGGATCGAATGCCTACGAGTGGTTTGAGTTTATCGGCCATCCGTTCACCGCGATCCTGGTCGCCTGTCTGGTGGCCATTTATGGCCTGGCGATGCGTCAGGGCATGGCGAAAGACCGGGTAATGGAAATCTGCGGCGCGGCGCTGCAACCGGCAGGGATTATTCTGCTGGTGATCGGTGCGGGCGGGGTGTTCAAGCAGGTGCTGGTAGATTCCGGCGTCGGCCCGGCATTGGGCGAAGCGCTGACCGGGATGGGCCTGCCGATTGCGGTGACCTGTTTCGTGCTGGCTGCGGCGGTGCGTATCATTCAGGGCTCTGCGACCGTGGCCTGCTTAACCGCCGTCGGGCTGGTGATGCCGGTGATTGAGCAGTTGAACTACTCCGGTGCGCAGATGGCAGCGCTGTCTATCTGTATCGCGGGCGGCTCGATTGTGGTGTCACACGTCAACGATGCGGGCTTCTGGCTGTTCGGTAAATTCACCGGGGCGACAGAAGCGCAAACCCTGAAGACCTGGACGATGATGGAAACCATCCTCGGCACCACCGGGGCGATTGTCGGGATGATTGCGTTTACGCTGCTGAGCTAGCAGCAATGCCCGGCGGCGCGATGCTTGCCGGGCCTACAAAACCTCGAACCGTAGGCCGGGTAAGCGCAAGCGCTACCCGGCTTTTTTACAGCAGCACGACACCCTCATCTGTACGCAGCCAGCGCGGCGCTTTCAGCGTATCGCTATACAATCCCACCAGATCTTGCAGCAAATCGCCCGCTACTCTCTCGTCACTTTCTGACAGCGAATGATTCAACAGCAATTGTGTTACCAGTTGGCAATAGCGCCCAAGCTGATCCACTTCCGGTTCGAAAACGGGCACGTTCAGTGGCAGATCATTCACCGTCAGGCTCTCTTTCAAATGGTCAGGCACAGGCTCCAGAAGCGTTGGCTGAAGAAGGGTGAGGCAGGCAGAAAGCCGTCCACACAGCGCCATCTTCTGAGCCGGATCGTCGCATTCAACCAGTACGTCAACAAATCGCGCGCAGTTGTCTGCCAGCTCGGTGAAATCGGTGGTGTGATCGAAGGGCGTGGTAAATAAAGAATGAGAAAAGCTAAGGGTAGTAGTCATAAGACAGCCTCCAAAGAGTCGTTTTTTTCCACCACTGGAGAGGCTAATCTCGCTGGTGGCGGAACCGAGCAGGGTTAGCCTTACCGGCCTCTTTGGATACCGGCGCGTCTTGCGACGCCCCCGCTCGGCCCACCGTTGGAGTGTAGCTAAGCGCGCGACACAAAAATACTTGTGTCACCAAAGAGGTAGCACAGGAGGCTAATCCTGACGCCTGATTTTGCAGGCGTGGCGATTGAGCCACCCTGGCACGTTCACCGGTGCTGATGTAACAGAGAAGCAAGGAACGTAAAGTGAACGAAACTACCACTGATGCCAGTATATTCCCCTAACTCTAACCCCTCATCCCTTCATCCACGCCCTAATCCCGTCCAGGAACATCTGCGTCGCCATCATCACCAGAATCAATCCCATCAGCCGCTCCAGCGCATTAACCCCTTTCTCGCCCAGCAGGCGTAAAAACAGCGACGACTGCAGCAGGATGATAAAGGTCCCGCCCCAGGCAATCAGCAGGGCAATCACCAGATGGCTCATCTGATTCGGGTACTGATGCGACAGCAGCATCAGGGTTGCCAGAATCGTCGGCCCGGCGACCAGCGGGATCGCCAGCGGCACAATAAACGGCTCTTCACCGGCAGGCAGGCCGCTGCTGCTGCCTTCGCTGCTCGGGAAAATCATTTTGATGGCAATCAGGAACAAAATAATCCCGCCGGAAATGGAGACCGTTTCAGCGCGTAAATTCAGGAACGCGAGGATTTTTTCGCCAGCAAAAAGGAAGATAAACATCACCAGCAGGGCGATGAGCAGCTCGCGGATCATGATGGCCCGACGGCGCTTTGGCTCGGTGTGCTTCAGCACCGACATGAAAATAGGCAGGTTTCCGAGTGGATCCATAATTAGGATCAATAAAACAGCTGCGGAAATGATTTCACTCATCGTAGATTATCCCTGATACTTGTATGGTTATCCCGATGATTAGCGCTTTTTCTGATAGCCGGGCAATCATCGATTAATTTCGCTTGCGACTTTGGCAGCATTTTGTAATGTGAAGCATATCCCAGTTCACTACTGGCTTGCATAAACAGCACACACCCTCTGCAGGAAAAAAATGCTATGAAAAACGTTGGTTTTATCGGCTGGCGCGGTATGGTCGGCTCTGTACTCATGCAACGCATGGTTGAAGAGCGCGATTTCGACGCTATCCGTCCGGTCTTCTTCTCCACTTCCCAGCTCGGCCAGGCTGCACCGTCCTTTGGGGGTACCACAGGCACGTTGCAGGATGCTTACGATCTGGAAGCGTTGAAGGCGCTGGACATTATTGTCACCTGCCAGGGCGGCGATTATACCAACGAAATTTATCCAAAGCTTCGTGAAAGCGGCTGGCAGGGCTACTGGATTGACGCGGCCTCTTCGCTGCGCATGAAAGACGACGCGATCATTATTCTGGATCCGGTTAACCAGGACGTTATCACCGACGGCCTGAACAAAGGCGTCAAAACCTTCGTGGGCGGTAACTGTACGGTCAGCCTGATGCTGATGTCGCTGGGCGGTCTGTTTGCCCAGGATCTGGTGGAGTGGGTCTCTGTTGCCACCTACCAGGCGGCCTCCGGCGGCGGCGCACGCCATATGCGTGAGCTGCTGACCCAGATGGGCCAGCTGCACCACAGCGTGGCGGAAGAGCTGGCAAACCCGGCGTCCGCTATTCTGGATATCGAGCGTAAAGTCACTCAGCTGACCCGCAGCGGCGAGCTGCCGGTAGATAACTTCGGCGTACCGCTGGCCGGTGGCCTGATCCCGTGGATCGACAAGCAGCTGGAAAACGGCCAGACCCGTGAAGAGTGGAAGGGCCAGGCAGAAACCAACAAAATCCTGCGCACCGCTTCCGCGATCCCGGTTGACGGTCTGTGCGTGCGCATCGGCGCGCTGCGCTGCCACAGCCAGGCATTCACCATTAAACTGAAAAAAGATGTGTCTATTCCGACAGTGGAAGAGCTGCTCGCCTCTCACAATCAGTGGGCGAAAGTCATCCCTAACGATCGCGATATCACCATGCGCGAGCTGACCCCGGCTGCGGTCACCGGCACATTATCTACCCCTGTAGGACGCCTGCGTAAACTAAATATGGGCCCGGAATACCTTTCCGCCTTTACCGTTGGCGACCAGCTTCTGTGGGGCGCCGCTGAGCCGCTGCGCAGGATGCTACGCCAGCTGGCGTAATAAATACTTAATACTTAGGGGTGATTTATCACCCCTTTTTTTGCGTACTAAAGGACGAAAACGCAAATGATTCATTATTTTTCGGGAGTCATATAAAGCGTTGGCTATGCTTTATGCGGGATGTCACATATTCCGCCTGGAGGTTGGATGGAACAGAGAGGATGCACAAGGTGCTGTTCCGTCCAGGTCACATTAAGGTCGGACCCCGTGCGCGAAAGGGGCGGCAACTAAAAAAACAGGATGAATACCATGTCCGTTCTTATTGATAGAGACGTGATTAATGCGCTTATTGCGGGTCACTTTGCGGATCCATTTTCTGTATTGGGCATGCACCGCACTGAAGCTGGACTGGAAGTCCGGGCACTGCTTCCTGACGCGACGGAAGTGTGGGTCATCGAACCCAAAACCGGGCGCAAGGTCGGTAAACTCGAATGTATCGATTCACGCGGCTTCTTCGCTGGCGTGATGGCCCGCCGTAAAAACTTCTTCCGTTATCAACTCGCCGTCATCTGGCATGGTCAGCAGAACCTGATCGACGATCCCTATCGCTTCGGTCCGCTGCTGCAGGAGATGGATGCCTGGCTGCTGTCTGAAGGTACGCACCTGCGTCCCTACGAGACGCTCGGCGCCCACGCCGACACCATGGACGGCGTGACCGGCACCCGCTTTACCGTCTGGGCACCGAATGCCCGACGCGTGTCGGTGGTGGGGCAGTTCAACTACTGGGATGGCCGTCGCCACCCGATGCGCCTGCGTCGCGAGACCGGCATCTGGGAGCTGTTTATCCCCGGGGCGCAAAACGGCCAGCTGTACAAATATGAGCTGATCGATGCCCACGGCAAGCTGCGTATCAAAGCCGACCCCTATGCCTTCGAAGCGCAAATGCGCCCGGAGACCGCGTCGCTCATCTGCGGTCTGCCGGAGAAAGTCGCCCAGAGCGAAGAGCGCATTCGCGCCAACCAGTTCGATATGCCGATCTCCATTTATGAAGTCCATCTTGGCTCCTGGCGTCGTCATACCGATAACAACTTCTGGCTCAGCTACCGGGAGCTGGCCGACCAGCTGATCCCGTATGTGAAATGGATGGGCTTTACCCATCTGGAGCTGCTGCCGATTAACGAACACCCGTTTGACGGCAGCTGGGGCTATCAGCCGACCGGCATGTATGCCCCAACCCGCCGTTTCGGCACCCGGGACGACTTCCGCTACTTTATCAACGCCGCACACGCCGCCGGGCTGAACGTGATCCTCGACTGGGTGCCGGGCCACTTCCCGTCCGATGACTTTGGTCTGGCGGAATTCGACGGCACCAACCTGTATGAGCACAGCGATCCGCGCGAAGGCTACCATCAGGACTGGAACACCCTGATCTACAACTACGGCCGCCGGGAAGTGACCAACTATCTGGTGGGCAACGCCCTCTACTGGATCGAGCGTTTCGGCATTGATGCCCTGCGCGTGGATGCCGTCGCCTCGATGATCTACCGCGACTACAGCCGCAAAGAGGGTGAGTGGATCCCGAACGAATTCGGTGGCCGGGAAAACCTGGAAGCCATTGAGTTCCTGCGTAACACCAACCGTATTCTCGGCGAGCAGACGCCGGGCGCGGTGACGATGGCGGAAGAGTCCACGGACTTCCCGGGCGTCTCCCGTCCGCCATCCATGGGCGGTCTCGGCTTCTGGTTCAAATGGAACCTCGGCTGGATGCACGACACCCTGGATTACATGAAGCTGGATCCGGTGCATCGCCAGTATCACCACAACAAACTAACCTTCGGCATGCTTTATAACGGCACCGAAAACTTTGTCCTGCCGCTCTCCCACGACGAAGTGGTCCACGGCAAAAAATCCATTCTCGACCGCATGCCGGGCGATGCCTGGCAGAAGTTCGCCAACCTGCGCGCCTACTACGGCTGGATGTTCGCCTTCCCGGGTAAAAAACTGCTGTTTATGGGCAACGAGTTCGCCCAGGGCCGCGAGTGGAACCACGATACCAGCCTCGACTGGAACCTGCTGGAAGGGGGCGACAACTGGCACCACGGCGTTCAGCGCCTGGTGCGCGACCTTAACCATACCTACCGTCACCACAAGGCCCTGCACGAGTTGGACTTTGACGATTACGGCTTCGAGTGGCTGGTGGTAGACGATAACGAGCGCTCGGTGCTGATCTTTGTCCGCCGTGACAAAGTGGGTAACGAAATTATTGTCGCCAGTAACTTCACTCCAGTGACGCGTCATCACTACCGTTTCGGCATCAATCAGCCGGGCAAATGGCGTGAAGTGCTGAACACCGACTCCATGCATTACCACGGCAGCAACGCGGGCAATGGCGGACTGGTGCAGAGCGATGAGCAGGAGAGTCATGGTCGACCACAGTCCCTGAGCCTTACCCTGCCGCCGCTGTCCACGATCTGGCTGGTGCGGGAGGGGGAATGACGCAGCTCGCTGCAGGTAACCCGGCGCCGCTCGGCGCACGCTACGATGGCAAAGGGGTGAACTTCACCCTCTTTTCCGCCCATGCGGATCGGGTTGAACTCTGCGTGTTTGACGATAAGGGCATTGAACACCGTTACGATCTGGTGGGCCGCACTGGCGATATCTGGCATGGCTACCTCGAGCATGCCCGGCCCGGCACCCATTATGGTTTCCGGGTGCATGGCCCCTGGGAGCCGTCCAGAGGGTTGTTCTTTAACCCGGCCAAGCTGCTGCTCGACCCTTGCGCGTATCAGGTGGAAGGCACACTGAATGACGATGTTCTGCTGCACAGCGGCAAAGTGACCGCCGATCACCGGGACAGTGCCGCGGTGGCACCCCGCAGCGTGGTGGTCAGCGACGAGCGTTACGACTGGGAAGAGGACGCCGCTCCCAATACGCCCTGGGGCAAGACGGTTATCTATGAAGCCCACGTGAAAGGGCTGACGTATCTGCACCCAGGCATTCCGGAGGCGATCCGCGGCACCTACCGGGCGCTCGGTCATCCGGTGATGATTGCGTATTTTAAGCATCTCGGGATCACCGCCCTGGAATTATTACCGGTGGCCCATTTTGCCTCCGAGCCGCGTCTGCAGCGTCTGGGTCTCAGTAACTACTGGGGCTACAACCCGATGGCGATGTTTGCCCTCGACCCGCGCTATGCCTCGCATCCTGAGCGGGCCCGGGATGAGTTTCGTGATGCGGTGAAGGCGCTGCACGAAGCGGGTATTGAGGTCATTCTGGATATCGTCCTCAACCACAGTGCTGAGCTGGATCTGGAAGGCCCGACGTTCTCCCTGCGCGGAATTGATAACCCTAGCTATTATTGGTTAAGAGAGGATGGCGATTACCACAACTGGACCGGCTGCGGTAACACTCTCAATCTCAGCCATCCGGCGGTGGTGCAGTACGCGTATGAATGCCTGAAGTACTGGGTGGAAACCTTCCATATCGATGGCTTTCGTTTTGACCTGGCGCCGGTGATGGGACGCACGCCGGAATACAGCCCGCAGGCGCCGCTGTTTGAGGCGATAAAGAACTGCCCGCTGCTGTCGGGCGTGAAGTTGATTGCGGAGCCGTGGGATATCGGCCCTGGCGGCTACCAGGTGGGGAATTTCCCACCGCCGTTTGCCGAGTGGAACGACCACTATCGTGATACCGCGCGCCGCTTCTGGCTGGCGCGCGATCTGTCACTCGGTCAGTTTGCCGGGCGTTTCGCCGCTTCCAGCGATCTGTTCAAGCGCAACGGGCGACTGCCCTCCGCGTCGATAAACCTGGTTACCGCGCACGATGGGTTCACCCTGCGTGACTGCGTTTGTTTCAATCAGAAACACAATGAAGCCAATGGCGAAGAAAATCGTGACGGCACCTTCAATAACCACAGTTTTAACCATGGTATCGAAGGATTAAGTGGCAATCTGAATGTGATTGAGCGGCGCCGCGCCAGTGTGCACGCGCTGCTCTCCACGCTGCTTTTGTCGCAGGGAACGCCGATGTTGCTGGCAGGCGATGAACATGGCCACAGCCAGCACGGTAACAACAATGCGTATTGCCAGGATAACCCGTTAACCTGGCTGGACTGGCAACAGGCCAACAGTGGATTAGCCGACTTTACCGCTGCGCTGATCCATCTGCGTCAGCAGATCCCGGCGCTCACCCTGAACCAGTGGTGGGAAGAGGGCGACGGCCATGTTTGCTGGCTGAATAAAGCGGCGCAACCGTTGGAAGCGCGTGAGTGGCAAAGCGGCGTGCCGTGCCTGCAAATCCTGCTTTCGGAGAGCTGGCTTATCACGCTTAACGCCACAGATGAGGTCGCAGAAATTGTTTTACCCGAAGGGGAGTGGCGGGCCATCCCCCCATTTGCCGGAGAGGATAATCCGGTCGTTATGACTGCCTGGCATGGGCCTGCGCACGGTGTATGTGTATTCCAGAGATGATAATAAAAGGAGTTGATCATGGTTAGGTTAGATAAGAACGACCCTCTAATGTTGGCGCGTCAGCTGCCATTGAAGTCTGTTGCCCTGATTCTTGCTGGTGGCCGCGGTACCCGATTAAAAGATTTAACGATTAAGCGCGCCAAGCCCGCCGTCCACTTCGGTGGGAAATTCCGTATTATCGATTTTGCCCTGTCAAACTGCCTGAATTCAGGCATTCGCCGTATTGGCGTGATCACCCAATATCAGTCCCACACCCTGGTGCAGCATATTCAGCGCGGCTGGTCGTTCTTCAGTGAGGAGATGAACGAGTTTGTCGACCTGCTGCCTGCTCAACAGCGCGTGCACGGCGAAAACTGGTATCGCGGCACCGCCGATGCGGTAACGCAAAACCTCGACATTATTCGTCGCTACGACGCCGAGTACGTGGTGATCCTCGCCGGGGACCACATCTACAAGCAGGACTACTCGCGCATGCTTATCGACCATGTCGAAAAAGGGGCGCGCTGCACCGTGGCCTGTATGCCGGTGCCCATTGCCGAAGCGACGGCCTTTGGCGTCATGGCGGTGGATGAAAACGACAAGGTGATCGAGTTCGTTGAAAAACCGGCGAACCCGCCCTCAATGCCGGGGGACGACACCAAATCGCTGGCCAGTATGGGGATCTATGTCTTTGATGCAGATTACCTTTATCAGCTGCTGGAAGAAGACGACAAGGATGAGAAATCCAGCCACGACTTCGGTAAAGATATCATCCCGAAAATCACCAAATCTGGCATGGCCTATGCACATCCGTTCCCACTCTCCTGCGTGCAGTCCGATCCTAATTCAGAACCGTACTGGCGCGATGTTGGCACCCTGGAGGCGTACTGGAAGGCTAACCTCGATCTGGCATCGGTGACCCCGGAACTGGACATGTACGACCACAACTGGCCGATCCGTACCCACATGGAGTCCCTGCCGCCGGCGAAATTTGTCCAGGACCGCTCGGGCAGTCATGGCATGACGCTGAACTCGCTGGTCTCCGGCGGGTGCATTATCTCGGGCTCGGTGGTGGTGCAGTCGGTACTGTTCCCGCGCGTGCGGGTGAACTCCTTCTGCAACATTGATTCGTCAGTATTGTTACCCGACGTCTGGGTTGGCCGCTCGTGCCGCCTGCGTCGTTGCGTTATCGACCGTGCCTGCGTCATTCCGGAAGGCATGGTAATTGGAGAAAACGCGGAAGAGGACGCGCGCCGTTTCTACCGCTCAGAAGAAGGCATCGTGCTGGTTACGCGTGAAATGCTGCGTAAACTGCAGATCAAACAGGAGCGATGATGCAGGTTTTACACGTTTGTTCTGAGATGTTCCCGTTGCTTAAAACCGGCGGGTTGGCGGATGTGATTGGGGCGCTACCGGCGGCGCAAATTGCCGGTGGGGTTGATACTCGCGTGCTGTTACCCGCTTTTCCCGATATTCGTCGCGGTATTCCTGACGCCCAGATTGTCAGCCGCCGCGACACCTTTGCCGGGCGCATCACATTACTGTTTGGTCACTACAACGGCGTGGGCATCTATCTGATTGATGCCCCACATCTGTATGACCGCCCAGGGAGCCCGTACCACGACACCAACTTATTTGCCTATACCGATAACGTGCTGCGTTTCGCGCTGCTCGGCTGGGTCGGGGCGGAGATGGCCTCCGGGCTGGATCCGTTCTGGCGCCCGGACGTCGTGCATGCCCACGACTGGCACGCCGGGCTGGCACCGGCGTATCTCGCGGCGCGTGGCCATCCGGCGAAGTCGGTCTTTACCGTGCATAACCTGGCCTATCAGGGGATGTATTTAGCCAAACATATGGATGACATCGATCTGCCATGGTCGTTCTTTAATATCCATGGGCTGGAGTTTAACGGGCAGATTTCGTTCCTCAAGGCCGGGCTGTACTACGCGGATCACATCACCGCCGTGAGTCCGACCTACGCGCGGGAGATCACCGAACCGCAGTTTGGTTACGGCATGGAGGGGCTGCTCGCGCAACGCCAGCGCGAAGGGCGTCTGTCAGGCATTCTCAACGGCGTGGATGAAAAGATCTGGAGTCCGGAGTCGGATCTGCTGCTGACCGCGCGCTACAACCGCGATTCGGTGGAAGATAAGGCCGAGAACAAACGTCAACTGCAAGTCGCCATGGGGCTGAAGGTTAACGACAAGGTGCCGCTGTTTGCGGTGGTGAGCCGTCTGACCAGCCAGAAAGGGCTCGATCTGGTGCTCGAGGCGCTGCCGGGCCTGCTGGAGCAGGGCGGACAGCTGGCGCTGCTGGGTGCGGGCGATCCGGTATTGCAGGAGGGCTTCCTCGCGGCGGCTGCCGAGCATCCGGGGCAGGTTGGCGTCCAGATTGGCTATCACGAAGCGTTTTCGCACCGCATCATGGCGGGCGCCGACGTTATCCTGGTGCCGAGTCGTTTCGAGCCCTGCGGCTTAACCCAGCTGTATGGCCTGAAGTACGGCACGCTGCCGCTGGTGCGGCGTACCGGCGGGCTGGCGGATACCGTATCCGACACCTCGCTGGAAAACCTGGCAGACGGAATCGCCAGCGGATTTGTCTTTGAGGACAGTAATGCCTGGTCGCTGTTACGCGCGATTCGGCGTGCCTTCGTGTTGTGGTCCCGTCCCTCTTTGTGGCGTTTTGTTCAGCGCCAGGCGATGGCCATGGATTTTAGCTGGCAAGTTGCGGCGCAGTCTTACCGCGATCTTTATCAACGCTTGATGTAACAATGCTGGAATCAGAGATATGAATGCACCTTTTTCCTATGCGTCTCCCACGGTAAGCATTGAGGCGTTAAAGCACTCAATCGCTTACAAGCTGATGTTCACCATCGGCAAAGATCCGGTGATTGCCAACAAACACGAGTGGCTCAACGCCACCCTGTTTGCCGTACGCGACCGGCTGGTTGAACGCTGGCTGCGCTCTAACCGCGCCCAGCTCTCACAGGAGACCCGTCAGGTTTACTATCTGTCGATGGAGTTTTTGATTGGCCGCACTCTCTCCAATGCGCTGTTGTCACTGGGTATCTATGACGACGTCAAGACCGCTCTGGAAGAGATGGGGCTGGATTTAGAAGAGCTGATTGACGAAGAGAACGACCCGGGCCTTGGCAACGGCGGTCTCGGTCGTCTGGCAGCCTGCTTCCTCGACTCGCTGGCGACCCTCGCCCTGCCGGGACGCGGGTACGGTATTCGCTACGATTACGGCATGTTCAAACAGAACATCGTCGACGGACGGCAGAAAGAGTCTCCGGACTACTGGCTGGAGTACGGCAACCCCTGGGAGTTCAAGCGCCACAACACCCGCTATAAAGTTCGCTTCGGTGGGCGTATCCAGCAGGAAGGTAAAAAAATCCGCTGGGTCGAAACCGAAGAGATCCTGGCCGTGGCCTACGACCAGATCATCCCGGGCTACGACACCGATGCCACCAACACGCTGCGTCTGTGGAATGCCCAGGCCAGTAGCGAGATTAACCTCGGTAAATTCAATCAGGGCGACTACTTCGCGGCGGTGGAAGACAAAAACCACTCCGAGAACGTCTCCCGTGTGCTCTACCCGGATGATTCCACCTATTCCGGGCGCGAGCTGCGTCTGCGTCAGGAGTACTTCCTGGTCTCGGCGACGATTCAGGACATCCTGAGCCGCCACTACCAGTTGCATAAAACCTACGCCAACCTGGCGGAAAAAACCGCCATTCATCTCAACGATACCCACCCGGTGCTGTCGATCCCGGAGCTGATGCGCGTGCTGATCGACGAACATAAGTTCAGCTGGGAAGAGGCGTTTGAGGTGACCTGCCAGGTCTTCTCCTACACCAACCACACCCTGATGAGCGAAGCGCTGGAAACCTGGCCGGTGGACATGCTCGGCAAAATCTTGCCGCGCCACCTGCAGATCATTTTCGAGATCAACGATTTCTTCCTGAAAACCTTGCAGGAGCAGTATCCGCATGACACCGGTCTGCTGAGCCGCACCTCCATCATTGAAGAGTCCAACGGTCGCCGGGTGCGTATGGCGTGGCTGGCGGTGGTGATTAGCCACAAGGTCAACGGCGTGTCGGAGCTGCACTCCAACCTGATGGTGCAGTCGCTGTTTGCCGACTTCGCTAAAATCTTCCCGATGCGTTTCTGCAACGTCACTAACGGGGTAACGCCGCGCCGCTGGCTGGCGCTGGCTAACCAGCCGCTCTCCGACGTGCTCGACGAGAACATCGGCCGCAACTGGCGTACTGACTTAAGCCAGCTGAGCGAGCTGAAACAGCACGCCGATTTCCCGACGGTGAATAAAGCGGTGCGTGATGCCAAGCTGCTGAACAAAAAGCGGCTGGCGGTGTGGATGGCGCTGCATCTCAACGTGGTGGCCAACCCGAAAGCGCTGTTCGACGTGCAGATCAAACGTATCCACGAGTACAAGCGTCAGCTGATGAACGTGCTGCACGTGATCACCCGCTACAACCGCATCAAGGCCGAGCCTGATGCCGACTGGGTGCCGCGGGTAAACATCTTCGCCGGTAAAGCGGCCTCGGCCTACTACATGGCGAAGCACATCATTCACCTGATCAACGACGTGGCGAAGGTGATCAACAACGATCCGCAGATTGGTGACAAACTGAAGGTCGTCTTTATCCCGAACTACAGCGTGAGTCTGGCCCAGCTGATCATTCCGGCCGCCGATCTCTCGGAGCAGATCTCCACCGCGGGCACCGAGGCCTCCGGCACCAGCAATATGAAGTTTGCGCTTAACGGCGCGCTGACCATCGGCACGCTGGACGGTGCCAATGTCGAAATGCTGGAGCATGTGGGCGAGGACAATATCTTCATCTTCGGTAACACCACGGAAGAGGTTGAGGCGCTGCGTGCTAAGGGCTACTCGCCGCGAGATTATTACGAGAAGGATGAAGAGCTGCGCCAGGTGCTGACCCAGATCGGTACCGGGGTCTTCAACCCGGACGAGCCTGGCCGCTACCGTGACCTGGTGGATTCGCTGATTAACTTCGGTGACCACTACCAGGTGCTGGCAGACTACCGCAGCTATGTGGATTGTCAGGACCGGGTCGACGAGCTGTACCGCAAGCCGGAAGAGTGGACCACCAAAGCGATGCACAACATCGCCAACATGGGCTACTTCTCTTCCGATCGCACTATCCAGGAGTATGCCGAAACCATCTGGCATATTGATCCGGTGAAGCTGTAAAAAAATGCCGGGTGGCGGCTTCGCCTTACCCGGCCTACGATTCTGTATCTTTTGTAGGCCCGGTAAGCGTTAGCGCCACCGGGCATTACTCTCAAGACGCCAACGATAGCTCACGCTTTCCCGTCCGCTCAGCCAGCCACAGCGCTACGCGGGACTGCTGCTCCGCATTCAGCCACATCCCCTCTTTGGTGCGGCGCCACAGCGCATCGTCCGCGCGGCGTACCCATTCGTGGTCGGCTAAATAACGTAACTCCGCCTCGTAGAACTCGTGACCAAAATGTTCGCCCAGATCGCTGAGATCCTTCGCGTCACTCAGGATCAGCTCACTGTTGCTGCCATAGGTGCGGGCAAAGTGGCGGGCCATGGATTCGCTGATAAACGGATAGCGACGGCGCAACTTCGCCGCGTAGTCGTCGCGGTTGCCGCCGATGTCGCCGCCAGGCAGTACCGCGCCTTTGGTCCATGCCGGACCGATACCCTGATAGAACGGCGCCAGTTTTTCCATCGCATGCTCTGCCAGCTTGCGGTAGGTGGTCAGCTTGCCGCCAAACACCGACAGCAGCGGCGCCTTGCCGTGGTCATCGTGAATATCGAGGGTGTAATCGCGGGTGATGGCCTGCGGTGAATCGGACTCGTCATCGCACAGCGGACGCACCCCGGAGTAGCTCCAGACCACATCGTCGCGCGCCAGCGACTTTTTAAAGTGGGCGTTATAGACCTTCAGCAGATAGCTGATTTCGCTCTCGTCGATCGCCACGCTTTTCGGATCGCCTTTGTACTCCACGTCGGTGGTACCAATGATGGAGAACTCATCCATCCACGGGATCACAAACACGATGCGCTTGTCTTCGTTTTGCAGAATGTAGGCCTGCTTCTGGGTATGTACCCGCGGCACCACGATATGGCTGCCCTTGATCAGGCGGATGCCATACGGCGACGGGAGTTGCATGCCCTGGTCGAAGAACTGCTTCACCCACGGGCCGGTGGCGTTTACCAGACCGCGCGCCTGCCAGCTGAAACGCTCGCCGGTATCAATATCTTCTGCTTCAACAATCCACAGCCCGTTTTCACGACGCGCGGAGACAGCGCGGGTGCGGGTTTTCACCTCGCCGCCTTTGCGTTCAACCATTTGCGCATTCGCGAGCACCAGGCGAGCATCGTCCACCCAGCAGTCGGAATATTCGAATCCGCGCACGATTTCAGGCTTCAGCACCGAGTCTGCGCCAAAACGCACACCGGCCGAGGCGGGCAGGCTGGTGCGTTTGCCCAGGTGATCGTACATAAACAGACCAATGCGGATCATCCACGCCGGACGCAGATGCGGGCGGTGCGGCAGACGAAAACGCATTGGAGTAGCGATATGGGGGGCCATTTTCAGCAGCACTTCACGCTCGGCCAGCGCCTCACTGACCAGGCGGAACTCGTAGTGCTCCAGATAACGCAGGCCACCGTGGATCAGCTTAGAGCTGGCGGAGGAGGTGGCACAGGCGAGATCCTGCGCTTCCAGCATCAGGACAGATAACCCGCGCCCGGCAGCGTCTGCCGCAATGCCCGCCCCGTTAATTCCGCCACCGATAACAATCAGATCTTTGGTTTCCATTGTATCCTCACGCACTTTCGTAAAAGCTCAAAAATGTTCGATATCGCTCATATTAGCAAAGGAAATGGATTTTAGTAACATCAAAAAAACAAATTTGAGTGATACAGCTAACATAATGGCGTTTACCCGCCGCCAGGACGTACACTAGCCAGTAAAATGATGCGGTCTGATGCCCTCACCCCAACCCTCTCCCACGGGGAGAGGGGGCACATTTCCCTCTCCCTTGGGGAGAGGGCAGGGTGAGGGGCCCAGACCGCACTGGCCCTGAATAAACAACAGAGAGCACCATGGAACATTTTGAATGCATTAACGTAGAAGAAGCCCACCAGAAGATGCACCAGGGACTGGCGGTTCTGGTGGACATCCGCGATCCGCAAAGCTTTGCGATGGGCCATACGCCGGGCGCGTTTCACCTGACCAACGCCTCCCTGAGCGAATTTATGCGCGATAACGATTTCGAAACCCCGGTAATGGTGATGTGCTATCACGGCAACAGCAGCAAAGGCGCGGCACAATACCTGCTCCAGCAGGGCTTTGAAGCGGTCTACAGCGTGGACGGTGGATTCGATGCCTGGCATCGCCATTTCCCGGCAGAAGTCGAGCACGCGGACATTTAGGGTATATACTGTCCCCTTTTGTGTGGAATAAGCGACTGCCGCCGATGCTGATGATTACCTCTTTTACCAACCCGCGCGTCGCCCAGGCGTTTGTCGACTACATGGCGACGCAGGGTGTTATCCTCACCATTCAACAACATACCCAGACCGACGTCTGGCTGGCGGATGAGAGCCAGGCCGCCCGGGTGAATACCGAGCTGGCGCGTTTTCTCGAGAACCCCGGCGATGCGCGCTATCTGGCGGCAAGCTGGCAGGCGGGTCATACCGGCAGCGGGCTGCACTACCAGCGCTTTCCTTTCCTCGCCACCGTGCGCGAACGCGCAGGGCCCTTCACCCTGGGGTTAATGGCGGCCTGTATCCTGGTCTTCATTCTGATGAACGTGGTGGGCGATCAGCAGGTGATGCTGATGCTGGCCTGGCCATATGACGCCTCCGTTGAGTTCGAGTTCTGGCGCTACTTCAGCCATGCGCTGATGCACTTCTCGGTGCTGCATATCCTCTTTAACCTGCTGTGGTGGTGGTATCTCGGCGGGGCGGTGGAGAAGCGGCTCGGCAGCGGCAAGCTCATCGTGCTGACCCTTATCAGCGCGCTGCTCAGCGGCTTTATCCAGCATAAGTTTGGCGGTCCGTGGTTTGGCGGCCTCTCCGGTGTGGTCTATGCGCTGATGGGCTATGTCTGGCTGCGCGGCGAGCGCGATCCGCAGAGCGGTATCTATCTGCAGCGCGGTTTGATGACCTTTGCATTAATCTGGATTATTGCCGGATGGTTTGATCTGTTTGGCATGGCGATTGCCAACGGCGCACACGTGGCCGGGCTGGCGGTCGGGCTGGCGATGGCGTTTGCCGATACGCTAAATGCGCGAAAACGAACATAATTCTGGCAGGGAACTCTGATGAAACAAACACAACGTCATGACGCCATTATCGATCTGGTGAAAAAGCAGGGATACGTCAGCACCGAAGAGCTGGTGGAGCAGTTTGCCGTCAGCCCGCAGACCATCCGTCGGGATCTCAACGACCTGGCCGATCAGAACCGCATCCTGCGCCACCACGGTGGCGCGGCGCTGCCGTCCAGTTCGGTGAATACCTCCTGGCACGACCGCAAGGCGACGCAGACCTCTGAGAAGGAGCGTATCGCCCGCAAGGTGGCAAGCCAGATCCCGAACGGCGCGACGCTGTTTATCGACATTGGCACTACGCCGGAAGCGGTGGCCCATGCTCTGCTGAACCATGAAAATCTGCGGGTCGTTACCAATAACCTCAACGTTGCCACCACCCTGATGCAGAAAGAAGATTTCCGTATCATCCTCGCGGGCGGCGAGCTGCGCAGCCGTGACGGCGGGATTATTGGTGAAGCGACCCTCGACTTTATCTCCCAGTTCCGCCTCGACTTCGGCATTCTGGGCATCAGCGGCATCGATACCGACGGCTCCTTGCTGGAGTTTGACTACCATGAGGTGCGCACCAAGCGGGCGATCATTGAGAACTCGCGTCACGTCATGCTGGTGGTGGATCACTCGAAGTTTGGCCGTAACGCGATGGTCAATATGGGCAGCATCAGCATGGTGAACGCGGTTTATACCGACGTGATGCCGCCTGAAGGGGTGCTGAAAGTGATTCGGGATAATAAGTTGCAGTTAGAATTGTGCTGAGATGATTTGCTCCCTCTCCCTGTGGGAGAGGGTCGGGGTGAGGGCATCAAACCGCAGAGGAATTACACCCCATACCCCATCATCTTCAACAGCTGCTGCGCATGCAGCACCGCATCCTGGCGGTGGGCGACGCCCAGCTTCTGATACAGATTCCGGATATGCGTCTTGATGGTGGTGGCCGCCACGGCCAGCTCGCCGGCGATCTGCTCGTTGCTGTAGCCTGAGTAGATGAGCCCCAGCACCTGCCACTCACGCTGGGTCAGCGGGCTGGTGCGGATCAGCTCCGGCACTTCCGGATGGGTCAGCAGACGCTCCACAAAGGTCTCATCGAAATGGGCGAACTTGTGGCGGTGATGCTGGTTAATCTCGCGCAGGATGCGCTGGGCGCGATGCTGGTCCAGCTCCGGCAGGGTGTTGAGTTGAATCAACTGGCGCAGCTGCTGCGCCATGGTCTCGCCTTCAATCACAAAGTGGCTGATAAACCCGGTGCGGTTCGCCAGCTGCAGCGCTTCCAGCAGCACGCGCTGGGCATCGTTCTTGCGACCGGCCTGCCAGTAAAGCTGGTTCTGCAGCAGCAGGTTGCGGTTCAGATCGCTCATCAGACGCAGGCTGCGGGCATTTTCGTTTAACTCTTCCAGCACCATCTCGGCCGGTTCAAATTCGCCTAACAGGATCTGCGCCCGGGCGATGTTGCGCCACTGGCTCTGCAGGAAGTGGTTATTGGCAAACTCCGGCTTCGGCGTCTGGCGCAGCCAGTTGGCCGCCGATTTCTTGTCGCCGGTCATCTGCCAGTAGATCACCCGCACCTTATCGGCATTCGACACCCAGTCGCTGTGATACTGACCGTTGCCGAGCAGGTTCTCCAGACGGTTAAGGTGGTTACGGGCGTTATCCAGATCGCCGCGCGCCAGCGAGCACTGCACCAGCAGGCCCAGACACTGGAGCTGCTGCTGCGGCTGATAGGTGGAGAGCACGTCGACCCCATGACGGGCGGTGCTTTCGGCTTCGTCCAGGCGGGCCCATGCCCACAGCAGCTGGGCGCGGATGCGCAGCAGGAACTCGTGCATCGGCAGCTGTTCCAGGTGCTGATCGCGGATCAGGGTGAAGGCTTTCTCCTGGGTCTCCCAGGCGGCCTGCAGGAAGCCCTGGGCAAACAAAATTTCGCTCTGCTGGATCAGGCTCCACAGGGCGTAGTGCCAGACGTCATGACGACGCGCCATCTGCTCGGTCTGCTGCATCAGCGACAGGGAGCGGGTGAGATCGCCTTTACAGTGCAGCACTTCGCCGTGCACCGAGGTGGCGACGATGCGGCTGTAGAAGTTCGCCAGCGGCAGCTCCTCCAGCGCACCCAGGGCCAGGCGCTGAGCCTCTTCCGGATTGCCGTCGTTGATAGCCACCTGCGCGCGCAGGGCGTTGAATTCACCGTGCAAGGAGGCGTCCATCTCGCCTTTCATCTCCTGCTCGGCACGGGCCAGCAGGGTGTTGACTTCGCTGTAGCGGTGCTGGCTCTGCATCAGCCAGGCCTGCAGCAGCACCAGACGCGGGTTCTCCAGCAGGCTCTCCCACGGCAGGGCGCGGAGCGACTCCTCCAGCAGCGCCAGCTCGCTGTGGTTAAACAGGCTCCAGGCGTGGTTGAGCAGAATATCGCGCAGCATATGGGCATCGCCCGCCGCCAGCGCGTGGTGAATGGCCTCGCTCGGGAAGCCCTGCGCCATCCAGCTCTCGGCGGCGGCGCGGTGGATTTCCGGTAATTCGGTTGCCAGCTCCCACTGACAGCGCTGGCGCAGGAAGCTGCCGAACAGCGGGTGGTAGCTGAACCACTCCCCGGAGTCGTCCATGCGCTGCAGGAACAACCCCTGACGTTCGATCTCTTCCAGGCGCATCTGGCCGTTGTCTTCGCCGGTGACGCGGACGATCAGCGCATCGTTCATCGAGCGCAGCAGGGAGCTTTTCAGCAGGAACTGACGGGTGGATTGATCGACGCTGTCGAGCACCTCATCCACCAGGTAATCGGAGAGATGGCTGGCATTGATGCCTGACAGACGACGGGCGGATTGCTGCGTCGAGCTGTTGTTATGCCGCGCCGACAGGGCAATCAGCTGCAGGGCGGTCGCCCAGCCTGCCACGTCGTCGCACAGGCGGCTGCTCTCCGCCACCTCGATAGGGGATTTGAGGCGGCAGTCAAAGAACTGCTTCGCTTCCTGATGGGTAAAGGAGAGCTGCTGGCTGCCCACTTCCAGCAGCTGATCGCGCACGCGCAGGTTGGCAATACCCAGCTGCGGCAGGTTGCGCGACAGGATCACCAGGGTCAGGTTTTCCGGCTGGTGGCGCAGGAAAAAGCGCATCGACTCATGGATAACCGGATTGGTGATCAGATGGTAATCATCAATGACCAGATAGAGCGGGCGATGCCATTCGGCCAGCTCGATAAACAGTTGGGAAAACAGGGAAGAGAGGCTGGCGTACTGACGCTTCTGCACCATCACTTCGCTGGTCACACAGTGTCCGTTGGTCGCCTGCTGAATGGCGGCGATCAGATAGCTGGCAAAACGCTCTTGCTGGTTGTCGCCTTCATCGAGGGAGTACCAGCCGAGATCGGTCTTGCCGGAAGCCCACTGTGAAATGAGCGTAGTTTTGCCGTAGCCTGCAGGGCTCGTTACCAGCGCCAGTCGAAAATTGTTCGCGCCGGAAAGTTTCGCCAGCAAGCGTTCGCGGACCACAGTATGGTCAAGACGAACCGGGCGACTTAATTTGGACGGAATCAACATAGTTTTCACTTCACTGTGTGGAAATCGAGATTTTTGATTTTTTTTGCGCTTCGTAATTAATCCTTATAAGGTCGGTCAGAAACCCTTTTATTGCAAGTTATGTCCGGGTTTTATGTCCCTTAATTTGCACTCGGTCACAAAAATATATCGATGGGGGAGGGAACTTTTCCGATGGGCCTTGAAAGCGCATGGATACTGGCGTGGCGTGTTTCCAGGAGGTTAAGCATAAAAAGGAATATAGAAGCGTAAATGCGGTGAAAAGTTAATAAAGTTCCGGGAAGGTTACGGGGCTGAAATAACATTCTGCGATGCAGTAAATTCTGAGCAATATTACGTCGGGTAAGTAATTATTTCTGTGTGCCTCTATTTCAGGCGAAACCGTATTTCATTTTTTTGACTCCCTTCCCGGAAATCGCGGCCTGAATGCCCCACACTTTCGCCGCAGAAAGTGGCCGCGATCACACTTTAGCGCTCATCCCCGCTACTCCTCCCTGTCTAATCCCCGGCAGGAGGAGGAAGAGGCATGAGGAGCCAGGCACACTAGCACCAACGCCTCATTTTCTCTCTACAGGATGCAGATTCCCTATGTCACAGCCGACTTTCAACAAAGCTCAATTCCAGGCTGCCCTGACGCGTCAGTGGCAGCGTTTTGGTTTACACGCCGCCGAAGACATGACCTCCCGCCAGTGGTGGCAGGCCGTCAGCGGCGCGCTCGCCGAGCTGCTGAGCGCCCAACCCGCGGTGAAGCCCGTCAAAGGCCAGCGCCACGTTAACTATATCTCCATGGAGTTCCTGATTGGTCGTCTGACCGGCAACAACCTGCTGAACCTCGGCTGGTATCAGGAAGTCAGCGATGTGCTAAGCACGCACAACATCCACCTGACCGACCTGCTGGAAGAGGAGATCGATCCGGCGCTGGGCAACGGCGGTCTGGGGCGTCTGGCGGCCTGCTTCCTCGACTCAATGGCGACGGTGGGCCAGCCGGCGACCGGCTACGGCCTGAACTACCAGTACGGCCTGTTCCGTCAGTCCTTCGCGGGCGGCCAGCAGATGGAAGCCCCGGACGACTGGCATCGCGGCAGCTACCCGTGGTTCCGCCACAACGAAGCGCTGGATGTGCAGGTGGGCATTGGCGGTAAAGTGACAAAAGCGGGCCAGTGGGAGCCGGGCTTCACCATTACCGGCCAGGCCTGGGACCTGCCGGTGCTGGGCTACCGTAACGGCGTGGCGCAGCCGCTGCGCCTGTGGCAGGCGACGCACGCTCACCCGTTTAACCTGACCAAATTTAACGACGGTGATTTCCTGCGTGCTGAGCAGCAGGGTATCGACGCCGACAAGCTGACCAAAGTGCTCTACCCGAACGACAACCATCTGGCGGGCAAAAAGCTGCGCCTGATGCAGCAGTACTTCCAGTGCGCCTGTTCCGTGGCCGACATCCTGCGTCGTCACCACCTGGCGGGCCGCAAGCTGTCTGAGCTGGCGGATTACGAAGTGATCCAGCTGAACGACACCCACCCGACCATCGCTATCCCGGAACTGCTGCGCGTGCTGATCGACGAGCATCAGCTGAGCTGGGACGACGCCTGGGCGATCACCAGCAAGACCTTCGCTTACACCAACCACACCCTGATGCCTGAAGCGCTGGAGTGCTGGGACGAGAAGCTGATTAAAGCCCTGCTGCCGCGCCATATGCAGCTGATCAACGAGATCAACAATCGCTTCAAAAAACTGGTCGATAAAACCTGGCCGGGCGATAAAGCGGTATGGGCGAAACTGGCGGTGGTGTTCGACAAGCAGGTACGCATGGCTAACCTGTGCGTGGTCAGCGGCTTTGCGGTGAACGGCGTGGCCGCGCTGCACTCTGACCTGGTGGTGAAAGATCTGTTCCCGGAATATCACCAGCTGTGGCCGAACAAGTTCCACAACGTCACCAACGGCATCACGCCGCGTCGCTGGATCAAACAGTGCAACCCGAAACTGGCCGCGCTGCTGGATTCCTCGCTGGACAAAGAGTGGGCCAACGATCTCGACCAGCTGATCAACCTGGAAAAGTATGCCGACGATGCGGCGTTCCGCGAGACCTACCGCACCATCAAGCAGGACAACAAGGTGCGCCTGGCGGCGTTCGTCAAAACCCGTACCGGGATTGAGATCAACCCGAACGCGATTTTTGATATCCAGATTAAACGTCTGCATGAGTACAAACGTCAGCACCTGAACCTGCTGCACATTCTGGCGCTGTACAAAGAGATCCGCGAGAACCCGCAGGCCGACCGCGTGCCGCGCGTGTTCCTTTTCGGTGCGAAAGCGGCACCGGGCTACTACCTGGCGAAAAACATCATCTTCGCCATTAATAAAGTGGCGGACGCGGTGAACAACGATCCGAAAGTGGGCGACAAGCTGAAAGTGGTCTTCCTGCCGGATTACTGCGTCTCGGCGGCGGAGCTGCTGATCCCGGCGGCGGACGTCTCTGAGCAGATCTCTACTGCGGGTAAAGAGGCCTCCGGCACTGGCAACATGAAGCTGGCCCTGAACGGCGCGCTGACCGTCGGTACGCTGGACGGTGCTAACGTTGAGATTGCCGAGCAGGTGGGCGACGAGAACATCTTTATCTTCGGCCATACTGTGGAAGAAGTGAAAGCCATCAAAGCCAAAGGTTACGACCCGGTGAAATGGCGTAAAAAAGACAAGCTGCTGGATGCGGTACTGAAGGAGCTGGAGAGCGACAAATACAGCGACGGCGACAAGCACGCGTTTGACCAGATGCTGCACAGCATCGGCAAACAGGGCGGCGACCCGTACCTGCTGATGGCCGATTTTGCGGGCTACGTTGAGGCCCAGAAGCAGGTCGATGTCCTGTATCGCGACCAGGAAGCCTGGACCCGGGCGTGTATTCTGAATACCGCGCGCTGCGGCATGTTCAGCTCTGACCGTTCAATCCGCGACTACCAGGCCCGTATCTGGCAGGCAAAACGCTAAGGAAGCGCGATGGAAAGTAAACGTCTCGATAATGCCGCTCTGGCGGCGGGGATCAGCCCCAGCTATATCAATGCTCATGGTAAACCGCAGTCTATTGGTGCTGAGACCAAGAGGCGTTTGCTGGATGCCATGCACAAAGCCAAACCCGTCGCGAAAGCGGCGGTAACCGCCGTCCCGAACGTGATGGTCTATACCGCGGGCAAAAAGATGCCGCTGATGATTGAAGGCAGCGGCGACTTTAGCTGGCTGCTGACCACCGAAGAGGGGCATCAGCATAAAGGCCACGCCACGGGCGGCAAAAATCTCAACCTGCCGGCAAAACTGCCGGAGGGTTACCACACCCTGACGCTGACCCAGGATGCCCATCGTTGGCACTGCCGGGTGATCGTCGCGCCAAAACGCTGCTATGAGCCGCAGGCGCTGAAAGAGGGCAAGAAGCTGTGGGGTGCCTGCGTGCAGTTGTACACGCTGCGCTCCGAGGCGAACTGGGGCATTGGCGACTTCGGCGATCTGCAGAAGATGCTGACCGACGTCGGCAAGCGCGGCGGGGCCTTTATCGGCCTCAACCCGATCCATGCGCTTTATCCGGCGAACCCGGAGAGCGCCAGCCCGTACAGCCCGTCATCCCGCCGCTGGCTGAACGTGATTTATATCGACGTTAACGCCGTGGACGATTTCCGCAACAGCGAGGAGGCGCAGGCATGGTGGAAGATGGAGACCACCCGGCAGGCGCTGCAACGCGCCCGCGACGCCGAGTGGGTCGATTATGCCACCGTCACCGCGCTGAAGATGGCCGCGCTGCGCATGGCGTGGAAAGGCTTTGCTCAGCGTGATGATGAACAGATGTCGGCCTTCCGCGAGTTTGTCGCCCGTGAAGGGGAGAGCCTGTACTGGCAGGCGGCGTTCGATGCGCTGCATGCGTATCAGGTGAAAGAGGATGAAATGCGCTGGGGCTGGCCGGTATGGCCTGAGCAGTACCAGTCCGTTGACTCCCCGGCGGTAAAAGCGTTTTGTGAAGAACATACCGACGAAGTCGATTTCTACCTCTGGCTGCAGTGGCTGGCATACAGCCAGTTTGCCGCCTGCTGGCAGGAGAGCCAGGGCTACGACATGCCGATCGGCCTGTACCGTGACCTGGCGGTCGGCGTGGCCGAAGGTGGGGCAGAGACCTGGTGCGATCGCGAGCTCTACTGCCTGAAAGCCTCCGTCGGCGCGCCACCGGATATTCTTGGCCCGCTGGGTCAGAACTGGGGCCTGCCGCCAATGGATCCGCACGTGATTGCGGCCCGCGCCTATGAGCCCTTTATCGAACTGCTGCGTGCCAACATGCAGAACTGCGGCGCGCTGCGTATCGACCACGTGATGTCGGTCCTGCGTCTGTGGTGGATCCCGTACGGTGAAACCGCCGACCACGGGGCCTACGTGCATTATCCGGTCGACGATCTGCTCTCTATCCTTGCGCTGGAAAGTAAGCGTCATAACTGTATGGTGATCGGGGAAGATCTCGGCACCGTCCCGGTGGAAATCGTCAGCAAGCTGCGTGACAGCGGCGTTTACTCCTACAAAGTGCTCTATTTTGAAAACGACCTTGAGAAGAACTTCCGCGCGCCGGAGGCGTATCCAGAACAATCAATGGCAGTCGCGACGACGCATGACCTTCCTACGCTTCGTGGCTGGTGGGACAGCGGCGACCTTACCCTGGGCAAAACGCTGGGCCTCTACCCTGACGAAGTGATGCTGCGCGGGCTGTATCAGGATCGCGAGCTGTCGAAGCAGGGGCTGCTGGATGCGTTGCATGAGCACGGCTGCCTGCCGAAGCGCACCGGGCACAAGGCGTCATTGATGTCGATGACTCCGACCCTCAACCGCGGGTTGCAGCGCTACATTGCCGACAGCAACAGCGCCCTGCTGGGCCTGCAGCCGGAAGACTGGATTGATATGGCGGAGCCGGTGAACATCCCGGGCACCAGCTATCAGTACAAGAACTGGCGTCGCAAGCTGTCCACCTCTCTTGAAGCGATGTTTGCTGATGACGGGGTGAATAAGTTGATTAAAGACCTGGATAAGCGGCGAAAAGCGGCTGCGAAGAAGTAATAAAAAAACCCGCCATCAGGCGGGTTTTTTGTTGCTCTTGTAGGCCGGGTAAGGCGTAGCCGCCACCCGGCACTGTCACATCAAACCACCGTACCCAGCAGCAGACACCCAATCAGTCCACACACGGAGATGATGGTTTCCAGCATTGACCAGGACCTGATGGTCTCGCCGATGGTCAGGTTGAAGTACTCCTTGAACAGCCAGAAGCCCGGGTCGTTTACGTGAGAGAAGATCACGCTACCGGAACCTACCGCGATGACCATCAGCTCAGGGCTGACGCCGGTGGTGGCAATCAGCGGGGCAACAATACCGCCCGCAGTGATAGCTGCAACGGTTGCAGAGCCCAGTGCGATACGCAGAACCGCCGCGATAGACCACGCCATCAGGATGGGGGAGATGTTGGTGTCATGCATCATGGAGGCGATGTACTTGTCCACGCCGCTATCAACCAGAACCTGTTTGAACGCACCGCCACCACCGATGATCAGCAGCATCATGGCGATGATTTTGATCGAAGAGCTCAGGGTATCGTTAATCTGATCCATGGAGCGGCCACGGTTCAGACCGAAGGTGAACAGCGCAATCAGGACCGCAATCAGCGTCGCCATAACCGGGTCACCGAGGAACTCCGCCACGCCGAGAACCGGATGGCCTTTCGGCAGGATCATTTCACAGACGGCGCGCAGGGCCATCAGCACCACCGGCACCAGAGAGGTCCAGACGCTGACGGCAAAGCTTGGCATTTCTGCTTCAGTAAAGGTTTTCGCGCTGTACAGACCTTCCGGGATCGGCTTGTCGATGCCTTTCAGGGTGCGGGCAAATACCGGGCCAGCCAGGATAACCGTTGGGATCGCCAGGATAGTGCCGAACAGCAGGGTCTTACCCATGTCCGCATGGAAGATGGTGGCGATTGCGGTCGGGCCCGGGTGCGGCGGCAGGAAACCGTGGGTCACGGACAGCGCAGCGGCCATCGGCACACCGACATACAGCAGCGGGATGCTGGCAGAGGCGGCGATGGTGAACACCAGCGGCAGCATCAGCACGAAGCCCACTTCGTAGAACAGCGCAAAGCCGACGGTGAAGCCGGTTAACACCACGGCCCACTGAATGTTCTTTTTGCCGAATTTTGCAATCAGCGTGGTCGCGATGCGCTGTGCGCCACCGCAGTCAGCCAGCATTTTGCCGAGCATGGCGCCGAAGCCCATGATCAGCGCGAGGCTACCGAGCGTACCGCCGACGCCGGCTTTAATGGAGCTGATAACTTTTACCAGCGGCATCCCTTGCATCAGGCCGACAGCAAGGGCCACCAGTACAAGGGCAATGAAGCCGTTCATTTTAAAACGGATCATCAGGAGCAGTAGCAGGACTACACCGATAGCGACGATGACTAATGGCATGATTATCTGGCCTTTAAAATTGTTATGGGTAACGTCATTGTTTCAACGACATATTCATGTTGCCCCAACTGGGAACAGCGTACTTCCTGGCACAAAGACAGGCTGACTTCTAAATCATTAAGCTTAGTCGGTCGGCGTAAAGGTGTTTAAGTGCCCACGAGAATGATACGGGTAACATGGTCGGATTGAGAATCACCCTGACGGTCAAAATGTGAATTCTGAGACGCAGGTCATGTTATGAGGGAGGGTAAAACGAGGAGAGACCCGGTAACGCAGCGCCACCGGGCAATAGATAACAGCAACTTAATAGTAGGAGTGTTCGCCGCGCTGGTGTTCGGTGAGATCGCGCACGCCTTTCAGCTCCGGGAACTCGTTCAGCAACTGCTTCTCGATCCCCTCTTTCAGGGTCACGTCGACCATGGAACAGCCGTTACAGCCGCCGCCAAACTGCAGAATGGCCAGACCGTCTTCGGTGATCTCCATCAGGGTGACGCGACCACCGTGGCCTGCCAGCTGCGGGTTAATCTGGGACTGCAGCAGGTACTCAACGCGCTCCATCAGCGGGGCGTCGTCGGTCACTTTACGCATTTTGGCGTTCGGTGCTTTCAGGGTTAACTGGGAACCCAGTTGGTCGGTCACAAAATCAATTTCCGCATCTTCCAGATACGGGGAGCTCAGCTCATCGACATAGGCAGTGAGTTGCTCAAATTTCAGGGCAGTGTCAGTTGCTTCCACAGCATCCGGTGGGCAATAAGAGACGCCGCATTCTGCATTCGGGGTGCCCGGGTTGATCACGAACACGCGGATCTGGGTCCCTTCTTCCTGATTTGCCAGCAGTTTGGCAAAGTGCGCTTGTGCAGCATCGGAAATACGGATCATAGCATTGGCCTAATAGTTGACTAAAATACCTGGGTATAATACGCCCAACCTGAGGGCGCTACAAGGTTCGACACAGACACCATACCTGAACCGACGCCGCGCCGCTTCGCAAAAGCAGGCGGGAGAGTTCCGCGACGGTAGCACCTGTTGTCACGACATCATCCACCACAGCGATATGGCGGCCCGCGACCGGGAATTCAAGCGCAAAGGCGTGCTGCAGGTTACGTTTACGCAATCTGGCGCTGAGCTGGTGCTGGGCTGGAGTGGCGCGGATCCGGCGAATGGCGTCGGGAACGTAGCGGCAGTTCAGCCAGCGGGCCAGCGGACGACAGAGCAGGTCGCTCTGGTTAAACCCGCGCCGCCAGTGACGCCGGGACCACAGCGGCACGCAAACCAGCATATCCACACCCGGCAGCCCCCGGCTGCGCCTGGCGCGCAGCAGCGCGAGCAGCAACAGTCTGGCCAGCGGTTTTGCCAGCTGGCTGCGGCGGGAAAATTTCAGCTGATGCACCAGCTGGCTCACCGGCGGCCTGTAGTCACAGACCGCCACCAGCGCCTGCCAGGGCGGCGGTCTGCGCAGGCAGCGCCCGCAGGGCAGGTGAGGGTGGATGGCCGGTAAGCCGCATTGCGGACAAACATCCGCACGCCCCGTCAGCCCCTTTTCGCACACCGAACAGACGCCCCAGTGGCTGAGCGCAAGTGGCATCCGGCATAGCCAGCACAAGCCGGGCACTGTTAGCATAGACAACCTCCTTGTGAAAAAGAGAACAGTAAACGATGAACAAGCTTTGGTGGCAGACCGTCGGGACAGGAAATTGTCATCTTGTGCTGCTGCACGGATGGGGGCTGAATGCCGAAGTCTGGCGTTGCATCAGCGAGGAACTCTCCTCGCAATTCACATTGCACCTGGTGGATCTGCCGGGCTTTGGCCGCAGCCGTGGTTTCGATGCCATGCTTCTGGCCGACATGGCGGAGCAGGTACTGGCTCAGGCCCCGGATAAGGCGATCTGGCTGGGCTGGAGCCTCGGCGGGCTGGTGGCGAGCCAGATTGCCCTGACCCATCCTGAGCGGGTGCAGGCCCTGGTCACCGTGGCGTCTTCGCCGTGTTTTAGCGCCCAGGAGGAGTGGCCGGGGATCAAACCTGAGGTGCTGGCCGGGTTCCAGCAGCAGCTGAGCAACGATTTCCAGCGCACGGTGGAGCGTTTCCTCGCCCTGCAGACCATGGGCACGGAGACCGCGCGTCAGGACGCCCGGACGCTGAGAGCCACGGTGCTCTCATTGCCGATGCCGGAGGTGGAGGTGCTGAACGGTGGGCTGGAGATCCTGAAAACGGTCGATCTGCGTGAGCCGCTGGCGTCGCTGACGCTGCCGCATCTGCGTATTTATGGTTATCTCGACGGGCTGGTGCCGCGTAAGGTGGTACCGCTGCTCGACGTCCTGTGGCCGCAAAGCGAATCGCAGGTTATCGCCAAAGCCGCCCATGCGCCTTTCATCTCGCATCCGCAGGCGTTTTGCGCCGCCTTAACCGCGCTGCGTCAACGAATACTCTGATTGTTTTATGTTCATCATGGAAAAAGTCTGCTGTCGCTACGATACTCATTACGTCGTGGTGGCGGTAACGCCAGCGATAAACACAATTACCAATCGATGGAGAGTATGGATATGAAACTTGTCACAGGAATTGTCGCTTCACTGGTTATTGGATCGCTGTCTTTTGGTGCTTTTGCGGCGAAAGAGCTGCAACGCGATGAAGCTAAAAAGATGAATCTGACGAAGGTAGGGGATGTTTCTACCTCTGACAAAACCGCGCCGATGGACGCCAAAAAAGAGCTGTCTGATAAAGCAGATAAACTGGGCGGCACCTACTATGTGATCACCAGCGGCACGAAGAACGAAAAAGATATTCGTGCTACGGCAGAAGTGTTCAAGTAACGCCTCGCTGATTGCCGGGTGGCGCTTCGGGTTACCGAAGCGCCCACCACTCCCTGAGGCAGGCTTTCCCTTCAGGGCAGCTTCTACAGCTGCCGGATAAGCAGCCGTCGGCATCCTCCTGGATGCGCTGCACTTTCCCCATCGCCTCCAGACGTTGCAGCATGGCCTCGATCATCGCCTGCGATGTGCGCAGGATCTGGCTGAGCTGGGTGGCCTCCATTCTTCCCTGCAGCGCCAGTAAATCACGAACCTCAATTAACGATGCCATGCCGCCTCCTAATGACAGTCGCTGGCCGGGCTATCGCAACAGGCCGCTGCGGTTCTGCCTTTTGCCAGCAGGTTGACGTCCACCCGACTGCGCGCCCGGCGCAACAGGCCCATCACCATCACGTTAAACAGCACCACCGCCAGGATACAGACCAGGCTGTAGTGCGGATGCTGGCTGAAGTTCACCGTCTGGTAGTACACCGTTGCCAGCGAGTAAGCGATATTCAGACCCCACAGGACCGAGAAGCCCATCCAGCCGCGGCTCGATTCGCGGGCAATGGCCCCCATCACCGAGATGCACGGAATGTAGAGCAGGACGAAGATCAGGTAGCTGTAAGCCGCCGAGGCGCTGCCAAACTTCTCGCTCATCACGCCCATGGCACCGGTCGCCATCTCCCCGTCACCTTTGCTGGCTTCAATCGGGTTCGCCAGCACGCTCAGGCTAAAGGTCTCTTTCAGGCTCTGCCAGGTTTCATCCACGGCGCTGAACAGTTCGTCTCCGAGGTGGAATTCCGCCGGGTTGAATTCCTCGTCCTGAATATTTTCTGCGGTGTAGAGGGTGTTCAGCGTCCCGACCACCACCTCTTTCGCCATCGCGCCGGTAAACAGCCCGACGGTGGCCTGCCAGTTATCTTCATGCACGCCAATCGGTTTGAACAGCGGGGTGATGACCCGGCTGACGGAGGCCAGCGCCGAGTCGTTAATGTTATCCGCTGCCTGGCCGCTGAGCGTAAAGCTGTTCAGCGCGCTGAGGAAGATACTGACCACCACAATCACTTTACCCGCCCGCAGGACAAAACCTTTCAGCCGTTGCCAGGTCTGGATCAGCAGGCTTTTTAGATGCGGAACGTGGTAGACCGGCAGCTCCATCACAAACGGCGTGGCTTCACCACGCATGATGGTGTGTTTGAGCATCAGGCCGGTGAGGATCGCCATCACAATACCCAGCACGTACAGGGAGAAGACCGCCAGGGCCCCCTCCTGGCCGAAGAAGGCGGCGGCAAACACCGCGAAGATCGCCAGTCGGGCGCCGCAGGACATAAACGGCGCCATCATGATTGTCATCAGCCGCTCGCGGGGGGCATCGAGGGTGCGGGCGCCCATCACCGACGGCACGTTGCAGCCGAAGCCGACAATCAGCGGCACAAAGGATTTGCCCGGCAGACCGAGGGCCTGCATCAGGCGATCCATCACGAAGGCCGCGCGGGCCATGTAACCGGAGTCCTCCAGGAACGAAAGGAACAGATACATCATGCCGATCTGCGGCACCAGCGGCAGCACGGTATTGATCCCGCCGCCCAGCCCCTGGGCAAGGAAAATGGTCAGCCACTCCGGCAGGTGCAGGGTGTAACCCAGCCACTGAATGCCGTGAATGAAGATCGCCACCGAGCCGACATCAAACAGCGGCTGTAGCGCACCGCCGATGTTAATGGCCAGCAGGAACATCACGTACATCACCAGCAGGAATACCGGCAGGCCAAGAAAACGGTTGAGAATGACGGTGTCCATCGCCCGGGTAAAGCGGCTCGGCTCGGCGGTGAGGGCGTTGCTCACCACGTCGCAGATGGCATTGATGCTTTGATAGCGCGCATCGGCAATGTGCAGGGCAGGATCGTCCAGCTCATCGTTCAACCGCGCGAGGGAGACATCCAGATACTGCGCTGCATCACCGGCATAGGCGCGGCTGTAGATATCGCCTTCCAGCATCTGCAGGCCCAGCCAGTGACGCTGTTTAAACGGCATGCTGTGCGCCATCTCCTGGGCGAGGATCCCCGCTTCCCGCAGCAGCGGCTGGGCATAGTGCACCAGCTCCACGTCGGCATTACGGCTGTGGCGGTCAATGGCCAGCTTAAGGGCATCGATACCGCGGGCACGGGTAGAAACCAGCGGCACCACCGGGCAGCCCAGGCGGGCGGAGAGGGCGTCGACGTCGATGCGGATCTGCTGTTTCTCCGCAATATCGAGCATGTTCAGCGCCACCACGCAGGGGATGCCCAGCTCCAGCAGCTGTAGCGTCAGGTAGAGATTGCGCTCGAGGTTCGAAGCATCCACCACGTTGATCAGCAGATCGGCGTCGCCGCTCAGAATGTAGTGGCAGGCGATCTGCTCATCCAGCGAGGTCTGGGAGGAGATAGTGGTTAATGAGTAGGTGCCGGGCAGATCGACGAGGGTGACCTGATTATCGGTGGTGGCAAACTGGCCCTCTTTGCGTTCAACCGTCACACCCGCCCAGTTTCCTACCCGCTGGCGTGCGCCGGTAAGCTGGTTAAATAACGTGGTCTTGCCGGAATTCGGATTGCCAATTAAGCCAATGGTTAATTTTTTCATTCTGTTCGACTCGCTACGGGAGCTGGCGTGTTATTGAGACAGGGCTTCAACTTCTATTAAGGCGAGATCTTTCTTACGCAGAACCAGATTCACACGTCGGGTTTCGATATGCACCGGATCGCCCAGCGGCGCAACGCGCACCACCTGAAAAGAGGAGCCGGGTAGCATCCCTAAAGAGAGCAGTTTCTGCCGGTAGGCCGGGCTTATTTCGCGGGTGAAGCCGGTAATTTTCCACGCGCTGTCTGGAGTGAATTGCATAGTGCCTACTTAACGGAAGGTTAAATAATCAACAGACACAATGGTAATGAGAATGGTTTCTATCATCAATATTAAATATGTGACGGAATGTGGCCAGAGCCATTAATTTGCAGGCTGCTTGACCTTGCTCAATATTTGCGGAAAAAGCGAATGTGTTATTTGTTAATAAAGTGCTGACGAGGAGTTTTTTATTTGCGGCATGATTAAATAAAAAATAACAAATAAACCCTCTCCTCGCAGAGGAGAGGGAAAATCATTAACGTTTTTTACCCATGGCCGCCGCCAGCGCATCCATCATCGCGCTGTTGCCGGAGGGCTGTGCTTCACGCCCGCGCGGTTTCGCCGCCGGACGCTGCTGCTGACGCGCATCGCTGTTACCGCCGCCACGACGGGCATTGGTCTCGCCAGGCTGCTCGTCCAGACGCATGGTCAGGGCGATACGCTTGCGCTGCAGATCTACCTCCAGCACTTTCACCTTCACGATGTCGCCGGCTTTCACCACGGTATGCGGATCTTCCACGAACTTGTCGGCAAGGGAGGAGATATGGACCAGGCCATCCTGATGCACGCCGATATCGACAAAGGCACCAAAGTTGGTGACGTTGGTGACTGCGCCTTCCAGCACCATGCCCGGCAGCAGGTCGTTCATGGTCTCGACACCTTCGGCAAACTGCGCGGTTTTGAACTCCGGACGCGGATCGCGGCCCGGCTTCTCCAGCTCTTTGATGATGTCGGACACCGTCGGTACGCCGAACTTCTCGTCGGTGAAGTCGACCGCTTTCAGATTACGCAGCTCGCTGCTGTTGCCCATCAGCGCCTTCAGCGCCTGCTGGGTGGCGGCCAGAATGCGTTCCACCACCGGATAGGCTTCCGGGTGAACGGTGGAGGCGTCCAGCGGGTTGTCGCCGTGGTTAATACGCAGGAAGCCCGCGCACTGTTCAAACGCTTTCGGCCCCAGACGGCTCACCTTCAGCAGCTGCTGGCGGTTCTGGAACTGACCGTTCTCATCACGCCAGGCGACGATATTCTGCGCCATCATGCGGGTTAAACCGGCCACGCGGGTCAGCAGCGCGACGGAGGCGGTGTTCAGGTCCACGCCGACGGCGTTCACGCAGTCTTCCACCACCGCATCCAGTTTGCGCGCCAGCTGCGTCTGGCTGACGTCGTGCTGGTACTGGCCCACGCCAATGGATTTCGGATCGATCTTCACCAGCTCGGCCAGCGGATCCTGCAGGCGGCGGGCGATAGAGACCGCACCGCGCAGTGAGACGTCGAGATCCGGGAACTCCTGCGCCGCCAGCTCGGACGCCGAGTACACGGACGCGCCCGCTTCGCTGACAATCACCTTCTGCGCCGTCACTTTCGGGAACTGCTTTTGCAGATCGAGGAAGAAACGTTCGGTTTCACGCGAGGCGGTACCGTTGCCGATCGCCACCAGCTCGACGTTGTGCTTCTCGCACAGCGCCGCTACGGCCACCGCGGCCTTGGCCGCCTGGCCTGTGTGCGGATAGATGGTATCGGTAGCAACCAGCTTGCCGGTGCCATCCACCACTGCCACCTTCACGCCGGTACGCAGGCCCGGATCGAGACCCATGGTGGCGCGCAGGCCCGCCGGAGCGGCCATCAGCAGATCGTGCAGGTTGCGGGCAAAGACGTTAATCGCCTCATCTTCGGCGCGTTCGCGCACGGTGCCCATCAGTTCGGTTTCGAGGTGCATCAGCACCTTGATACGCCAGGTCCAGCTCACCACCCCTTTGCGCCAGCTGTCCGCCGGGGCGTTGTTCAGGCGCAGGCCGAGATGGTCGGTGATGATCTGCTCGCCGTGGCTCTCTTTCGGCGGCTCGTCAAATTGCGGGTCGGCATTAAGGGAGAGCTGCAGCACGCCTTCGTTGCGACCGCGGAACATCGCCAGCGCGCGGTGAGACGGCGTGGTAGAAATCGGTTCGTGGTGATCGAAGTAGTCGCGGAATTTCGCCCCTTCTTCCTCTTTGCCGCTGACCACGGTGGAGACGATATGGGCGTTCTTCCACAGGTAGTCACGCACTTTTGCCAGCAGGGCGGCGTCTTCAGCAAAGCGCTCCATCAGAATGTAGCGTGCGCCATCGAGGGCGGCTTTGGTGTCGGCCACGCCTTTATCGGCATCGATATACTTCGCGGCTTCGGTTTCCGGGTCGTGGGACGGCGTGGTCCACAGCAGATCCGCCAGCGGCTCCAGACCGGCTTCAATAGCGATCTGCCCGCGGGTGCGGCGTTTCTGTTTGTACGGCAGGTAGAGGTCTTCGAGTTCGGTTTTATTCAGGGTGCCGTTGATGGCTTTGGCCAGCTCGTCGGTCAGCTTGCCCTGTTCGCCGATGGATTTCAGGATCGCCTGACGCCTGTCTTCCAGTTCACGCAGATAGCCAAGGCGGGTTTCCAGGTTACGCAGCTGCGTATCATCCAGACCGCCAGTCACTTCCTTACGATAACGTGCGATAAACGGCACGGTGTTCCCTTCATCAAGCAGGCGAACGGCAGCTTCTACCTGTTCAGCCCTGGCCTGAAGTTCACCCGCAATAATGCGGCAGAGCGAATCTTTCATCATGGCTATTTCATCTTGTGGGTCGAAAAAATCAGGGGATAGTTATACGGACTGACACGGCAAAATGCCAGTCGCCGCGCCAGGCTCTCGGATTGTTCCGGCGGGTTATTTCACATAGTCGATGGCGTTCACATACCAGGTCGCTTCCCCGGCCGGGGTCTGCACGACGGCCAGATCGCCGACCTCTTTTTTCAGCAGCGCCCGGGCCATTGGTGAATCGATGGAGATGTAATCCTTACGACCAAAAATTTCATCGTAGCCGACAATCCGAAAGCGCTTGAGATCGCCGTCGTCGTTTTCGATCTCCACCCAGGCGCCGAAGAAGACTTTGCCCTCCTGCTGCGGGGAGTAATCGACAATTTTCAGGTGTTCAAGGCATTTGGTCAGATACCGCACCCGGCGGTCGATTTCGCGCAGCCGCTTCTTGTTGTACTGGTAGTCGGCGTTCTCACTGCGGTCACCCAGGCTCGCGGCCCAGGTCACTTTTTTCGTCACCTCCGGGCGCTCTTCCCGCCACAGCGTGTCCATCTCTTTCTTCAGATTTTCATACCCTTCGCGGGTGATCAGGGGCGTTTTCATTCTCTGGCCTTACGACTTAGGTTGCATACCTTGCGCACATTACGTATCACTTAGCGTAACAGACAAGATTAATAATGAGTTATGTGACGGATTGTGCAGATAAGCTGCTGTAAAATATGCTTTGTAACAATTTCGACTAGAATTTATACCAGAATTAGCTGGTCGTGGACGCGCACTTTTTTAGAATACGCTGTTCAAGATTATCCGAACCTTTGGGAGTACTGACAATGCAAGAGAATTATAAGATTCTGGTGGTGGATGACGACATGCGCCTGCG
>DERO01000031.1 GCA_002360945.1 Leclercia adecarboxylata
GTCCCCGGACCGTACACCCACGGGGAGAGGGTGCAAACACTAAAAACGGCAACCTGGTTGCCGTTTTGCTTTTACCTCCCTTCCATCACCGCCTTTTGCGCGACCACGGCCGCTTTCTGCTGCATCCGGTTTTGCATCTGGTCGATGATCACCGCCACGATAATCACGATCCCTTTGATCACCATCTGCCAGAACTCGCTGACCCCCATCATCACCAGGCCGTCGGCCAAAAAGCCGATGACGAAAGCGCCAATCAGGGTGCCGAGAATGGTGCCGCGCCCCCCGGCCAGCGAGGTGCCGCCCAGCACCACCGCGGCGATGGCGTTCATCTCAAAGGCGGTGCCGTTGGCCGGATGGCTCGCCAGCAGCTGCGCCGAGACCACAATCCCCGCGATGGCGGCACAGAACCCCGACAGGGTATAAACCAGCACTTTCACCTGCTTGACCCGCACCCCGGACAGCTCTGCCGCGCGTTCGTTATCGCCGATGGCGTAGACGTGGCGGCCAAACGGCAGGCGGCGGGCGATGTAGGCGATCACCAGCGCCAGCACAATCATCATCCAGATGGCCCACGGGATGCCGAGCAGCGTGCCTGCGCCAATCTCATCGAAGCCGGTATTCCCCAGCTGCGGATTGCCGGACAGGCCGGGGAAGGTCTGGCCGTCGGAGGTGAGCATCGCCGCGCCGCGCAGCACGTACATGGTGCCCAAGGTGCAGATAAAGGGCGCGACGTTATAGCGGGTGATGATCCAGCCATTCATCGCGCCTATTAGCGCGCCAATCAGCAGCACAATGGGCACAATCACCCACACGCTCGGGAAGATGGCGATGCCAAACATCGGCAGCACAATCCCTTTGGTGATCATCCACCCGGCGATCATCCCGCACAGCCCCAGCGTGGCACCGATCGACAGGTCGATTCCGGCGGTGATGATCACGAAGGTGATCCCCAGCGCCAGGAAGGCGTTGATGGCGATATGCTTAATCATGATCACCAGGCTGCCGGCGGAGAGAAAGCCCGGCACGGTCATGGTGAAAAAGCCGACAATCAAAAACAGCGCAATGAAGGTGCGCATCTTCAGCAGCAGCAGAAGTAATTTTTCCCGGGAGGGCGCGGCCCCTTTTTGCGGCGTCAGCGCGACAGACTGTGTCGTTTTCATCTTAGAACCCCTGAGCACTTGCGGTGACCAGTGCCGATTCTTCGGCCCGATCGCGAACAATATCGGCGGTCAGTTTGCCGCCGGACATCACCAGAATGCGGTCCGATACCGCCATAATCTCTTTCAAATCCGAGGTGGAAAACACCACCGCGATACCCTGCTGCGACAGCTGCACCATCATGCGGAACACGTCCGCTTTGGCACCCACGTCAATGCCGCGCGTCGGTTCATCGAGGAACAGCACCTTCGGGTTGGTCAGCAGCGAGCGGCCAATCACCACTTTTTGCTGGTTGCCGCCGCTGAGTGCCTGGATCTCCACCTCCGGAGACGAAACCTTGATCGACAGATTGCCGATGGTGCTGGCCACCACCGCCTGCTCTGCTTTCTGGGCGATGGTGAAACCGCGCTGTAAACGACGCCACAGGCTGGCGATGGTCAGGTTGCTGGCTACCGACGACCCCGGAAATATCCCGGTGCGCTTGCGATCTTCCGGCACCAGGCTCATCCCCATGCGGATGCGCTCGGCGGTGGTGAGCCGCTGCGGCACCGGTTTGCTGTCGAGCCACAGCTTGCCCAAATAGTTGCGCTCGGTGCCGAGCATGCACTCGAACAGCTCGGTGCGCCCGGCACCCATCAGGCCGTAGATGCCGACGATCTCCCCGGCGTTCACCTGGAAGCTGACGTCGTTAACCACCGTATTGCCTGCGGCATTGACGCAGGTGATGTGTTCCGCCTCCAGCACCGGCGCACCGAAGGTGCGGCCCGGCTCGAGGAAGTTGCTCACCGGGTCGCTGCCGAGCATCTCGCGCACGATCCAGGGCACGTCGATATCCTGCACCTTCGCCTCGGCCTGGAATTTGCCGTCGCGCAGGATGGTGATCACATCGCCTATCGCCATCAGCTCTTCCAGCCGGTGGGAGATATAGATGATGGTCACTCCCTGGCGGGTCAGCTCGCGGATCACCCGAAACAGGATCTCCACCTCGGTTTTACTCAGCGCCGAGGTGGGCTCGTCGAGGATCAGAATGTCGGCGTCCTCGGCCAGCGCCTTGGCGATCTCAATCAACTGCTGCTGCCCGACCTTCAGGTTGCCGACCAGTTCACGCGGAGAGATAGGCTGATCGAGACGTTTCAGCAGCGCCGCGGTGCGGGACTCCTGCTCCGCCTCGTTGATCGGCGTCACCCCTTTTTGCAGCTCGCGGCCGAGGAAGACGTTCTCCGCCACGCTGAGGTTTTCAAACAGGTTCAGCTCCTGATGCACCATGCCGATGCCGTGGGCGGCGGCATCGCGAGTGTTAGCGAACGCCACCTGTTTGCCGTTGAGCCACATCTCGCCGAGGCTGGGCTGCTGCACCCCGGCAAGGATTTTCATCAGCGTCGACTTCCCGGCACCGTTCTCACCGATAATGACGTTCACTTTGCCGCGCCAGACGCGGTAATCGACCTTATCCAGCGCCACGGTGCCGGGAAACAGCATCGAGATGCCGCGGGTGCTGAGGATAATGTCCTCTGTCGGGTTATCGCTCATCACGGCGTCTCCTGTTTCAGTTCCAGCGCCGCTGCTTCATTCGCTTTGCCGCCCGTCAGGGTGGTGGCGAACAGCACGGTGGCATTTTTGCCGCTCCAGCTGTCATCGACTTTTGGCAGATGCTTCACCGCCTCACGGTTTAACGCCCGGGAGAGCTGGGCATACTGAACCTGGTTGGTAAATTCATCGAAGCGGAAACCCGCCGCGTCGCGGATGGCGTTGCCGCGCATCACCGGCCCGGTCTGGATCTGAAGCGGCTGGCCGTTCACCGTCATCACCAGTTTCTGCTCGTTGGCACTGCTGGCCTCCACGCGCTCCACTTTGCCGCTGAGGCGCACGAACACGCTCTGCGCGTTGTCAGAGGGCGTTTTCAGCTGGGTGGAAAGCGCGCTGGCGTCCAGCGCATGGCTTTTGGCGGCATCGAGGATCCGTGGCTGCCAGGTTTGTTGCGCGATCTGCTGTGGGGTCTGGTTGTCAAAGCTCGCTTTGGCATTGGGATCGGCAGGCATGATGGGCTTGCCGTTCTCATCCAGATCCACCACGGTGCAGGCCGTCAGCAACAGGGCGGCTGCGCCTGTTAGCGCGGCGCCCCATTGTTTTAACCGCATACTGCCTCCGCTTATTTGCTGAGGTTGAACACATTCAGCTTGCTGGCGTTGGACTCATCGATCAGCACGCAGTCCATCAGCTGTTTCTCGTCTTTTTGCGCTTTGCCGTTTTTCAGGTAGTAATCCGCCTGCTCAACGGCCATCTGCGCCTGCTGCCAGCCCGGCTGCAGGACCGTGGCTTTGATGTTGCCCTTTTTCAGGATCGAGTCGCGGGTGTAGTCGCTGCCGTCAAAGCCGACCACAATCACGTTGTTTTTCCCGGCGGCCTTCAGCGCCGCTTCGGCACCCAGCGCCATAGTGTCGTTACCGGAGATCACCCCGACGATATCCGGGTTGGTCTGCAGGATGGCTTCCATACGGGTGAAGGCTTCGGTCTGGCTCCAGTTGGCGGTCTGCTGCGCCACCATCTTCATGTCCGGGTAATCATCCAGCACGTCGTGATAGCCTTGGGAGCGCACGTGGGCGTTGGTGTCCGACGGACGGCCCAGCAGCTCAACGTATTTGCCTTTGCCGTCCAGCAGCTTCGCGAATTTCTCCGCACCCAGCTGCGCCCCCTGATAGTTGTTCGAGACAATCTGCGCCACCGCCACGCCGGTTTTGTTGATTTCACGATCGATCAGGAAGGCAGGGACGCCTGCCGCTTTGGCCTTCTCCAGCGGACCGACGGTGGCATCCGCCCCGGCGTTGTCGAGAATGATCGCTTTCGCTTTACGGGCGATGGCGGTCTCAATCAGCTGGTTTTGTTTGTTCACGTCATCGTCATGCGAGGCGACAAGGGTGGTGTAACCCAGCTCTTTCGCTTTCGCCGCCGCGCCGTCGGCTTCAGCCTTGAAGAACGGGTTGTCGTGTGAGGGAGTAATAATCGCAATGAGTCCGTTATCGGCGGCAAACAGGGAGCCGGAAGCGGCGATCATTGAGGCCAGTAAAGCGGATTTAACAAAGGTCGTGTTCATTCTTTTTCTCCACATTGAATATTTATTCAATAATGATTTATTATTCAATGTAACGATAAGTCTGCCTGATAAAACTGTCTACGGTTTAGGCAGCTAATTTGTTTAAAAGGAGAAAAGGATCACGATCCTGAGTTGTTATGCATCGCAGATCAGCGTGATGACCAGACTGTCGATGCGGCACCAGTGAAGGCTAAATGCCTGATTTTGTGCAAAGGGCGGAAGAAGGTGGGTGAGGGTTAACGTCAGGGTGTTGGCCGCAAGCGCCGTGACGCGCGCGCTGTCGAAACCCATCCACGCCTGCACCTGGGGAAAGAGGGCTTTGAACAGGCTCTCTTTGGCGCTGAAGGTGAGGGTAAAGGCGAGATCGAACGGCAGGCCACACTCGGCCAGCAGCTGGGCTTCCCGGCTATCAATTACTCCGTCCTGTATTTCCCGGGCTTCGCTTTCGTCGATAATCGCTTCACAATCGATACCTACAAGACTATTTTCCCGGCATATCGCCACGGCTTGCGTACCGCTGTGGGAGATGCTGCCGCTCATACCCGCAGGCCACAGCGGTTCGCCGCTGCTGCCGATGCCGGGAATAGTTTTCCGGTTCAGGGCATAAAACGCGGCGAGACGACCGGCCAGGTGATCGGCTTTGCGCTTGCGCCCGGCCTGGCTTAACTGCTGATGATGTGGAAGCCACAGAAGATCGGCGTCGGTAAAGGTCGCGGGATCGAAGGTGATGCGGTGAACGGTATGCCCGGCCAGAAGAAACGTGGAGTAAGAGGAGTACATCTGTTTCTCACCGCTAAAAAAGGGACCTCATGTTAGCACACGACTCCGGACGGTTCCCTCTCCCTTGAGGGAGAGGGTTAGGGTGAGGGGGAACAGACGATAGTGCGGCCTGATGCCCTCACCCCGGCCCTCTCCCACAGGGAGAGGGAGGTATCAGAACTGCGTATTCACGCTCATATACCAGGTGCGGCCCGGCTCGTTATAGGTATACGCCCCCGCGCCGTACATATAGGCCCCGGTGGTGGTATTCCCGGTGGTCTGGGCATTACCCGCACGCCACTGGCGTTTGTCGAAGACGTTATCCACGCCGCCAGTCAGGCTGACGTATTTGGTCACGTCCCAGGTCGCGCTCAGGCCGACGATGCTGTACGGGCTGACTTCATCCAGCTCAGATCCGCTCGCCGGCTGGCCTTTGTAGTTGTACTTCTTCGGCTGCTGCTTGCCGTACCAGGTGAAGGTCGACTGCAGGGAGACATCCTGCTGTACCTGCCAGCTCAGGGTCGAGTTCAGCGTGTATTCCGGGATGATCGACAGACGGTCGCCGGTCTCCTTGTTCTTGCTTTGCAGCATGTAGGTGATGTTGTTGGTCCAGTTGATGGTGTCACTGACCGGCACGTTCAGGGTGCCTTCCAGCCCTTCCACCACCGCCTTCGGCACGTTTTCCCACTGGTAGATATCGGTTTTGGTTTTGCCGAGGGAGGTCTGACCCACCGGGGCATAACCCGCTTCAATCTTGTCGCGGTAGTCGTTACGGAACCAGGTCACGCCCGCCAGCCAGCCGTCGCGTTTCCACTCCAGGCCGATCTCTTTGTTGATGCTGGTCTCGGCTTTCAGATCCTCGTTACCCAGCATATAGCAGCCGACGCCGTCCGCACTCGCGTAGCAGCCCTGGCCCTTGCTGTAGAGCAGGTAGTTCGGGTTGGTCTGGTACAGGCTCGGGGCTTTATAGGCCCGGGCGATGCCCATTTTCAGGGTGAAATCATCCCCCAGCCCCTGGGACAGGTTCAGGGACGGGCTCCAGTTATTGCCGACGATAGAGTGATGATCGAAGCGCAGCGCCGGGGTCAACATGGTGCTGTCGGTCAGCTCCATGTTGTTCTCCGCGAACAGGGAGAAGATTTCCGCATCGGAGTACGGGCTGCGGCTGTCGCTCACGCCCGGAATGGTGCCGCCCTGCAGGGCCTGGCCGTTGGAGGACATATCCTTCATCCGCTGCTGATCCCACTCGGCGCCCAGGGTCAGGTTCTGGTTGACGATAAAGTCGATCGGCAGGCTGATTTCGCTGTGCAGCATCACGTCGGACAGGTCGGTATCGGTGAACTTATTGCTGTTGAACAGCCCTTCCAGCCCGCCCGCCAGCCCTTCGCCCAGACGGGAGTTACGGGTATGTTCGTACTGCGCCCAGTTGTTGGTAGTGATGCCGTTATCCCAGCCGCCGGTCCAGGTGAGGGCGAAGTTCTGACGATAGAGACGGTTGGTCTCTTTACCGTAGTTCTTCTTCACCAGCCCGTTGCTGCTGTTATCGTTGTTGGTGTTCTGGGTATCGCCCGCGTAGAGGTTGTTCTGACGGCTGTAACCGGCTTCGAACTGCAGGGCCTGCATCGGGGCAAAGTCCCAGCGCAGCACGCCGTTGACGTCTTTATTCTCGACCCCTTCACGTCCGGCAGGCAGCGTATCGGCGTAGGCGCCGGTACGTTCAGACTGATGGCCCTGGTTGATGTCCCAGGCGTCGGCCTGGGTTTTATCCAGGTTGCCGTACAGGCGGAAGCTGAAATCCCCGCCCAGCGGGCCATTGAGGCTAAAGTTGGTGCGTTTGGTGGAGCCCTCTTCGTCGTGCTCAGGGGCATTCAGATAGGTGTTCCAGGAGCCATGCCACTCGTTGCTCACTTTTTTGGTGATGATGTTCACCACGCCGCCCGCCGCACCGTTGCCGTAACGAGCCGCTGCCGGGCCACGGATCACCTCGATGCGCTCGATCATCTCGGGCGGCACCCAGCCGGTATCGCCTCGGGTGTCACGCTCGCCGCGCCAGCCCAGACGGATAGAGTTACGGCTGGTCACCGGCTTACCGTCAATCAGAATCAGGGTGTTTTCCGGACCCATGCCGCGAATATCAATCTGACGATTGTTGCCGCGCTGTCCGCTGGTAGAGTTACCGGTGAGGTTGACGCCCGGCATGGTGCGGATGATCTCTGACACATCGCGCGCTGCCGGGTTTTTACGAATTTCATCGGCAGTGATGGTGGAAACGCCCGGTGCCTGCAGGTTCTGCTCGGCGGCGGTGATCACCATGGTGTCTTCGTTGCCCGCGGTATCGGCTGCCATCGCAGGCAGTGCCACACCGTAAATCCCCAGGTTGACCAGTAAGGCCAGTGAGTGAAGCTTGTTATTCATTGTCTGTCCTGCTTTTCGATGCCGCATGCCTCAGGGCTCCATCCCGAATGGGTGAGGCGGCGGAAGGATATCGCCCGCAGTCTGCGAAAACCCCTCAGTCCTGAGTCAGTACGCAGCGCATGGCATGGTTAATTAATGTTCGCGCTTCCCACAGCGCGCCCATACGCTATTGCAAATGCAAATAGTTATCAATAATATTATCGATATTGTTTATCTTTTATCAAAAAAACCGAACAGGTCATGGGGTTAGAGTGGTGACGACGCGGGAAACGGGAAGTGACGGCTGGTGGCAGTCGAAACAGGGGCCCGAAGGGGTGCGGGAAGGGGATCACTATCGGGTCACCTTCTGGTGGCGCGATCCGGGCGGGACAGAGCAGACGTCGCCGCTGAAACGGGTGTGGCTCTACATCACCGGCGTGACCGATCACCACCACAATGCCCGTCCGCAGACGCTGGTGCGCATTGCCGGAACCGACGTCTGGCAGTGGCAGGGCGAGTTCAGCCCCAACTGGCGCGGCAGTTACTGTTTTATCCCCTCCGCTCATGAAGACGACTTCAGTGAGGCGGTGTTTGCCACCGATCCGCCGGACCGCATGGCCCTGCGCGAAGGCTGGCGCAAGCTGCTGCCGCAAGCCGTTGCCGATCCGCTTAACCCACAGCACTGGCGCGGCGGGCGCGGTCATCCGGTCTCGGCGCTGGAAATGCCCGAAGCACCGGTTCAGCCGGGCTGGGATCGCCTCACTACCGCCTATTCTCCTCCACAATGTATTTCCTGGGAAAGCGCCAGGCTCGGCAATATCCGCCGGGTCTGGATCTTCACCACCGGCGAAGAAACCCCATACGAGCGCCCGCTGGCGGTACTGCTCGACGGCCAGTTCTGGGCCGAAAGCATGCCTGTGTGGCCCGCACTGACGGCGCTCACCGACCAGGGCCGGCTGCCGCCCGCGGTGTACGTGCTGATTGACGTGATTGACACCGCCCACCGCAGCCGCGAGCTGCCCTGTAACCCCGACTTCTGGCTGGCGGTGCAGGAGGAGTTACTCCCGCAGGTGCAGCAGCTGGCGCCGTTCAGCGACCGCGCCGACCGCACGGTTGTCGCCGGGCAGAGCTTCGGCGGGCTCTCCGCACTCTATGCCGGGCTGCACTGGCCGGAGCGTTTTGGCTGCGTGCTCAGCCAGTCGGGCTCCTTCTGGTGGCCGCATCGCGGCGGCAAGCAGGACGGCATGATTATCGAACAGCTTAAAAACCAACAGCTGTCAGCAAACGGCCTGCGCATCGTCCTGGAGGCGGGGCGACGGGAACCGCTGATCTACCGCGCCTGTCAGACGCTGTATGCCGAGCTACAGCATACGCAGCAGCAGGTTTACTGGCGTCCGGTGGACGGCGGACATGATGCACTTTGCTGGCGGGGAGGGCTGACGCAGGGGCTGATGACTCTCTGGCAGCCGCTTATTTAACAATGGAGTCTGGTATGGAATTCAGTAACCCCTTCGACAATCCGCAGGGTCTGTTCGCCATTGTGCAAAACGCCCAACAGCAGTACAGCCTGTGGCCGCAGCAGTGCGCCTTGCCCGACGGCTGGCGCGTGGTGTGCGAGCCGCAGTCGCAGGAAGCCTGTCAGCAGTGGCTTACCGCCCGGTGGCAAACCCTGATCCCGGCCCATTTTGCACAGGTGAATGCATGAGCGCACAACTTCCTCTCGTGGCCGCCCAGCCGGGGATTTGGATGGCGGAACAGCTTTCCGACCTGCCCAACGCCTGGAGCGTAGCCCACTACGTCGAGCTGACAGGCCCGGTTAATGCCCCGCTGCTGGCGAAAGCGGTGGTAGCGGGCATGATGCAGGCCGATACCCTGCGCACCCGGTTTACCGAGGACAACGGCGAGATCTTGCAGTGGGTGGACGACACCATGCTCCTGCCGGAGCCGCAGATTATCGATCTGCGCGCCCACGCCCACCCGCACGCTGCGGCGCAGGCGCAGATGCAGGCCGATCTTAACCAGAACCTGCGCGTCGACAGCGGTCAGCCGCTGGCCTTCCACCTGCTGATTCAGGTGGCGGACAACCGCTGGTACTGGTATCAACGCTATCACCATTTAGTAGTGGATGGCTTCAGTTTCCCGGCCATTACCCGACAGATCGCCGCCATCTACCGCGCCTGGTCCAACGGCGACGCCACGCCGGATTCGCCGTTTACGCCCTTTGCTGAAGTGGTGGAGGAGTATCAGCGCTACCGCGACAGCGAGGCATACGTGCGCGACGGTGCTTTCTGGGCCGAACAGCGTAAGCAGCTTCCGCCGCCGGTGTCGCTCTCAAGCGCGCCGCTGCCGGGACGTGCCGCCACCACCGATATTCTGCGCCTGAAGCTGACCGCCGATCGTCAGGCGTTTAGCCGTTTAACCACGGTCAGCCAGAGCCAGCGCACCGATCTCGCCCTGGCGCTGGTGGCCCTGTGGCTCGCCCGCCTGACCGGACGCATGAGTTACGCCGCCGGGTTTATCTTTATGCGTCGGATGGGCTCCGCGGCGCTGACCGCCACCGGCCCGGTGCTGAACGTGCTGCCGCTGGCGGTGAACATTAAGGCGCAGGAGACGCTGCCGGAGCTGGCCCAGCGCCTGGCCGGGCAGATGAAAAAGATGCGCCGCCATCAGCGTTACGACGCCGAGCAGATTGTTCGCGACAGCGGGCGGGCCGCCAGCGACGAGGCGCTGTTTGGCCCGGTGTTCAACGTCAAGGTCTTCGACTACCAGCTGGATATCGAGGGCGTTCAGGCGGTTACCTACACGCTGGCGACTGGCCCGGTCAACGACCTCGAGATGGCGCTGTTCCCGGACGAGGAGGGCGGCCTGAGCATCGAGATCCTCGCCAACAAGCAGCGTTACGATGAGACCACCCTGGTGCGCCACGTCGAGCGCCTGCATGCCTTGCTGGCGCAGTTTGCTGCCAACATCGATCTGCGCTGCGGCGAGGCCGAAACGGTGTCTGACGCCGAATATCAGCAGCTGGAAAAGACTAACCAGACCGCAGTGCCTCTGCCGCTTACCACCCTGAGCGCGCTGGTGGCGGAGCAGGCGGCGAAAACCCCGGATGCCCCGGCGCTGGCCGATGCACACTACGAATTAACTTATCGTCAGATGCGCGGGCAGGTAGTGGCCCTGGCGAACCAGCTCCGCGCCCGGGGCGTAAAGCCCGGCGACAGCGTGGCGGTGGCGCTACCGCGTTCGATATTCCTGACCCTGGCTCTGCATGCCATTGTCGAAGCGGGGGCCGCGTGGCTACCGCTGGACACCGGCTATCCCGACGACCGCCTGCAGATGATGATCGAGGATGCGAAGCCGACGCTGCTCATCACCACCGACGACCAGCGCCCGCGCTTCAGCCATGTGGCCGTATTTAGTTACAACACCCTATTGAGTTGTGAGGGCAGCGCCCCGCTCAACCTCAGTGCCCCGGAGCAGACCGCCTATATCATCTTTACCTCCGGCTCGACAGGCCGGCCGAAAGGGGTGATGGTCGGCCAGACCGCCATCGTCAACCGTCTGCTGTGGATGCAAAACCACTATCCGCTTACCGCTGCCGACGTGGTGGCGCAAAAAACGCCGTGCAGCTTTGACGTCTCGGTATGGGAGTTCTGGTGGCCGTTTATCGCCGGGGCGAAGCTGGTGATGGCCGAGCCGGAGGCGCACCGCGATCCGCTGGCGATGCAGGATTTCTTTGCGAAGTACGGCGTCACCACCACCCATTTTGTGCCGTCGATGCTGGCGGCCTTTGTCGCCTCGCTGACCCCGGAAAACGCCGCCTGCTGCGCCAGCCTGAAACAGGTCTTTTGCAGCGGCGAAGCCCTGCCGACTGCCCTGTGCCGGGAGTGGGAGCAGCTCACCCACGCGCCGCTGCATAATCTGTATGGCCCAACCGAAGCAGCGGTGGACGTCAGCTGGTATCCGGCCTTTGGCCCGGAGCTGGCATTGGTGACAGGCAACAGCGTGCCGATCGGTTTCCCGGTATGGAACACCGGCCTGCGCATTCTGGATGCGATGATGCGCCCGGTGCCGTTCGGCGTGGCGGGGGATCTCTATCTCACCGGCATCCAGCTGGCGCAGGGCTACCTGGGCCGCCCGGACCTGACTGCCAGCCGCTTTATCGCCGACCCGTTCGCGCCGGGGGAGCGCATGTACCGCACCGGCGACGTGGCCCGCTGGCTGGATAACGGCGCGGTGGAGTATTTAGGTCGCAGCGACGATCAGCTGAAAATTCGCGGCCAGCGCATTGAGCTGGGGGAAATCGATCGGGCGATGCTGACCCTGCCGGACGTGGCCCAGGCGGTGACCCATGCCTGCGTCATCAACCAGGCGGCGGCCACCAGCGGCGATGCCCGTCAACTGGTGGGATACGTGGTTTCGGAGTCCGGCCTGCCGCTGGATCGCGACGCGCTTTTAACGGCCCTGAAAACCCAGCTGCCGCCGCATATGGTGCCGGTGGTGTTACTGCAGTTAAGTGCGCTGCCGCTCAGCGCCAACGGCAAGCTGGATCGCAAGGCGCTGCCGCTGCCGGAACTGACCGTCAAAACCCAGGGCCGCGCGCCGGAAAGCGAAACCGAACAGGCGATTGCCGCGGCGTTTTCCGCCCTGCTGGGCTGTGAGATTAACGACATCGAAGCGGATTTCTTCGCCCTTGGCGGCCACTCGCTGCTGGCGATGCGTCTTGCCGCCAGCCTGAGCCGCCACTTTGGCCGCCCGGTGACGCCGGGGCAGGTGATGGTGGCCTCGACGGTGGGCAAGCTGAGCGCGCTGCTGGCATCCGACCTCAGCGACGAGCAGGCCCGGCGTCTGGGCTACGAGACGATCTTACCCCTGCGCGAAAGCCAGGGTCCGGCGCTGTTCTGCTTCCATCCGGCCTCGGGCTTTGGCTGGCAGTTCAGCGTGCTGGCACGCTACCTCAGTCCACGCTGGTCAATTACCGGGATCCAGTCGCCGCGGCCGGGGCCGATGCAGCACTGCACCACGCTCGATGAAGTCATCGATCAGCATCTGGCGACGCTCTTAGCCCAACAGCCGCACGGGCCTTATCACCTGTTCGGCTATTCGCTGGGCGGCACGCTGGCACAGGGCATCGCCGCCCGCCTGCGCGCGCAGGGTGAAGAGGTTGCGTTCCTCGGCCTGCTGGATACCTGGCCGCCGGAGACGCAAAACTGGCGTGAAAAAGAGGCTAACGGTCTCGATCCTGAGGTGTTAGCGGAGATCGAGCGTGAGCGCCAGGCGTTCCTCGCCGCCCAGCAGGGGCAGGCATCCGGAGAGCTGTTCAGCGCGATCGAAGGTAACTACGCCGATGCGGTGCGTCTGCTGTCCACGGCGCACAGTGCGAAGTTTGATGGCAAAGCGACGCTGTTTGTCGCCGAACGCACGCGAACCCTGGATCCGCACCAGGCCTGGGCCTCGTGGGTAGGGGATCTGGAGGTCTACTCTCAGGACTGTGCCCACGTGGATATCATCTCCCCGCAGGCGTTTGAGACGATAGGGCCGGTGTTGAAGGGGATATTGGGATAGTAAAAACGCCCGGCGGCGCTACGCTTGCCGGGCCTACGGTTTTCCCCCTCTCCCTGTGGGAGAGGGCCGGGGTGAGGGGATCAGACCGCACGTTTCATCGGGTTTTGTAGGCCGGGTAAGGCGTAGCCGCCACCCGGCAATTACCGTCGTCCCAGCGGCACCACCAGCGGCGTGCCCGCGACCGGATCGTCAATAATCATGCAGGGCATGCCGTAGATCCGCTCGATCAGCTCCGGGGTCACAATCTCTTTCGGCGCACCCTCGGCCACAATCTTCCCGTCGCGCAGGGCAATCAGATGGGTGGCATAGCGGCAGGCCTGATTCAGGTCGTGCAGCACTGCCGCCAGGGTAAAGCCCTGGGTGCGGTTCAGATCGCTCAGCAGTTCCAGCAGGTCGATCTGATGGCTGATATCCAGCCAGGTGGTCGGCTCGTCCAGCAGCATGATCGACGTCTCCTGGGCCAGCACCATCGCAATCCACGCCCGCTGGCGCTGCCCGCCGGAGAGGGTGTCCACGCTCTGCGCCGCCAGGTCGTTAATCCCGGTGGCCTGCATCGCTTTCGCTACCGCCGCTTCATCCTCTTTGCGCCAGCGGGTAAACAGCGGCTGGTGCGGATAGCGCCCACGCGCTACCAGCTCCTGCACCGTGATATCCCCCGGCGTGGTGGCGTTTTGCGCCAGTAGCCCGATCCGGCGCGCCACCTCTTTACTGGCATAGCGCTGGATCTGCTCGCCATCGAGGAAAACGCTGCCGTGCAGCGGCGTCATCAGGCGGCTCAGGGTGCGCAGCAGGGTCGATTTACCGCAGCCGTTGGGGCCGATAATGGCGGTGAAGTGGCCGTCGGGGATCGCCACATGCAGATCCTCGGCCACGGTTTTTTTGCCGTAGCCGAGGGTCAGATTTTCGCCGCGCAAGCGGGTTTGATTGGCACTCATTTCTTGCGGGACTCCTGAACAAGCAAGACGATGAGGTAGATACCGCCAAGACTGACGGTCACGACCCCCACCGGAAGTTGATACGGCATAAACAACTGCTGGGCGCAGAGATCTGCCGCCAGCAGCAGCAGCGATCCGCACAATGCCGACTGGGTTAACCCCCAGCGGGCGGTGCCGCTCAGACGGCGGGCGATGTGCGGCGCGACCAGCGCAATAAAGGAGATCGGCCCGGCAATGGCGGTGGCCGCGGCGGTTAACACCACCGCCACCAGCATCAGCATCAGACGCGAACGCTCAACGCTGACGCCCAGCGCACAGGCGCTGTCGTCGCCCATCTCCAGCAGACGCATCCGTTTCACCAGCAGTAATGCACAGACAAACATCAGCAGGATCAGCGGGGCGGCGGGCAGGGTTTTGGCCCACGTCAGGCCGTTGAGCGACCCGGCGAACCACAGCCCGGCAGAGAGCGAGGTCTCCAGCGAGGCCTGCAGCAGCAGCCAGGTATTAAAGGCCATCAGCATAGCGCGCATGCCGATGCCAATGATGATCAGGCGAAAGGTCTCGATTCCGTCGCGCCACGCCAGCGCCCAGACGATCAGCGAGGTGAGGATCCCGCCCGCCATCGCCGCCAGGGTAATGGCCGTCAGGTGCTGACCAAACAGCACCATCGCCACCAGCACGCCGCTCCAGGCCCCGGTGTTAAAGCCCATCACGTCCGGGCTGCCGAGGGGGTTGCGCATCAGCGACTGGAAAATCGCGCCGCTGATCCCAAGAGCAGCGCCAACCAGCAGGGCCATCATCACCCGTGGTAAACGCCATTCGGTGACCACCATGGTGATATTGCGCGGCGCGCTGCCGGTGAGGGCATTAAAGACCTGCGTAAAATCGAGCGTCACCGCCCCGCTGCGCAGGCTAAACAGGGCCACGCCGAGGCTGACCAGCACCAGAACCAGGCAGCTGAGAACTAAACGACGGGAGGGGGCCATCACCGAGCACCTCCGCGCCGGCGGCGCACCAGGAAAATCAGCACCGGCGCGCCGATAAAGGCGCTGACCACCGACACCCGCAGCTCGCCGGGCACCAGCAGACGCCCGAGAATATCGGCAAACAGCAGCAGGGCAGGGGTGGCGAGCAGGGTCACCGGCAGGGACCAGCGGTGATCGGCCCCCACCAGCCAGCGCGCCATGTGCGGCATCATCAGGCCGATAAAGGCGATGGGCCCCACCACCGCCGTGGCGCTGCCGCACAGGACGGTGATGGTCACTAATCCGGTCAGCTGGGTGCGCGCCACGCGGCTGCCGAGGGCGGTGGCGGTGTCGCTGCCGAGGCTCAGACTGTTGAGCGCCCGGCTTAACAGCAGCGCCACGGCGGCGGCGATCAGCACCGGCACGCTCACCACCTGCAACGTTTGCAGGGTGCGGATATCCAGCGAGCCCGCCTGCCAGAAGCGCAGCTGGTCGTAAACGTCCGGGTTGAGCAGGGCAATGCCGTTGGAGAGGCCGTCCAGCACCGCGCCCAGCGCCACGCCCGCAAGGGTCAGGCGCACCGGGCTGAGCTGGCCCCCGCCCTGGCTGCCGGTAAAGGCCACCAGCAGCGAGGCGGAAAAAGCGCCGCACAGCGCCATCACCAACTGTTCGCCGGGGGAGGAGAAGCCAAACAGCGCCGCGCCCAGCACGATGGCGAAGCTGGCTCCGGCGTTAACGCCGAGGATGCCCGGGTCGGCCAGTGGATTGCGGGTAAGGGTTTGCATCAGCGCCCCGGCGAGACCGAGGGCGGCCCCTGCCAGCAGCCCGGCGAGGGTGCGTGGCAGGCGTGCATCCCGCACGATGGTGCAGTCGGCGCTTTGACAGGGGGCGGTGAGGGCATCCACCACCACGGAAAACGGCAGCGGTTTCGCACCCACCGACAGGCTGAGGGCGACGGCAAGCGTGAGCAGTAACAGTAAACCGGGCACGGCAAGGGCGCGTGACGCGGAAGAGGAGTACGACATAGCAACGTCCATGATTTGATAATGATAGTAATTATCGTTATCTATCTTATTTAGCTATGTTAGCATGTGCGGCCATGGAATTGGTACAAAAGAAACCATTAAGGCTTTGTAATGACCCGACAATCCTGGCTGCTCAATCTGAGCCTGCTGAAGACCCATCCGGCGTTTCGTGCTGTTTTTATTGCCCGTTTTATCTCCATTTTATCCCTTGGCCTGCTTGGTGTGGCCGTACCGGTGCAAATCCAGATGATGACCCACTCCAGCTGGCTGGTGGGGCTCTCCGTCACCCTGACCGGCGGGGCGATGTTTATCGGTCTGATGGTCGGCGGGGTGCTGGCGGATCGCTACGAGCGTAAAAAGCTAATTTTGCTGGCGCGCGGTACCTGCGGGGTGGGTTTTGTCGGGCTGTGTCTGAACGCGATGCTGCCGGAGCCGTCGTTGATTGCCATCTACGCGCTGGGCCTGTGGGACGGCTTTTTTGCCTCATTAGGGGTGACGGCGCTACTGGCGGCGACGCCGGCGCTGGTGGGGCGCGAAAACCTGATGCAGGCGGGGGCCATCACCATGCTGACCGTGCGTCTGGGGTCGGTGATCTCGCCGATGGTCGGCGGCCTGCTGCTCGGCACCGGGAATGTCGCCTGGAACTACGGCCTGGCGGCGGCGGGTACCTTTATCACCACCTTAACCCTGCTGCGCCTGCCGCTGTTGCCGCCTCCGCCGCAGCCGCGTGAACATCCGCTGAAGTCGCTGCTGGCGGCAATCCGCTTTCTGTTCAGTAATCCGCTGATTGGCGGCATCGCCCTGCTGGGCGGGCTGCTGACGATGGCGAGCGCGGTGCGGGTGCTCTATCCGGCGCTGGCGATGGAGTGGCAGATGAGCGTGTCGCAGATTGGCCTGCTGTATGCCGCGATCCCGCTGGGGGCGGCTTTTGGCGCGCTCACCAGCGGCAACCTGGCGCAGAGTGCCCGGCCGGGGCTGATGATGCTGCTGGCGACCCTGGCCTCGTTTATTGCGATTGGTTTCTTCAGCCTGATGCCGGTCTGGGCGCTGGGTGTGATCTGCCTGGCGCTGTTTGGCTGGCTGAGCGCGATCAGCTCCCTGCTGCAATACACCCTGATCCAGACCCAGACCCCGGAAGCGATGCTTGGCCGCATTAACGGCCTGTGGACGGCGCAGAACGTGACGGGGGATGCGATAGGCGCGGCCATTCTCGGTGGGCTGGGGGTGATCATGACCCCGGTGGCTTCGGCCAGCAGCAGCGGATTTGTGCTGGCGATGGTGGGGGCGATACTGCTGGTGGCCCTGGCGGAGCTGCGCCGGTTCCGCCAGGAGCCTGTTTTAAACGATAGTGCGGCTTGATGCCCTCACCCCGACCCTCTCCCACAGGGAGAGGGAGAAAATCGTAGGCCCGGTAAGCGCAGCGCCACCGGGCACAAGGCCGCACCTTACTTAAACAACCCCTCTAAACGCGCCAGCACCCGCATCGCGCTGAAATAATCCAGACGGAAGGTCTCGGTGCCCAGCGCCCAGACGCGTTTGTTTTGCACCGCCGGCAGATGGGCCAGCAGCGGGTTGGCGTAAATCGCGTCCACATCCTTCTGATCCCCGGCAAACAGGAACAGCCCTTCGCCGTTCAGCCCGGTCGCCAGGTTTTCACCCCCTAACTGCACAATGTCGTGGCGCTTGCCCTGGCTTTGCGACGGGTTCAGCCCGGCGGGGAGGGTGGCCAGAGAGAAGCCCAGCTGTTGCAGCAGCTTGCCCTGCGCCGACTCGGCGGTCCACAGGTTGGCGCTGTGGGCGGCGGCGGTGTAGACAATGGCATTCACCGGCTGCGGCGGCTGTTTCAGCTGCTGCTTCACCCGGGTGAGCTGGGTATCAAATTCAGCAATTCGCGCGGCGGCCTGCTGCTCCTGGCCGGTAATGGTGCCCAGCTGGGTCAGCAGCGCCTGCCAGCTTTTGTCGTCGTAGTTGATCACCAGCGTTGGGGCGATGGCCGAGAGCTGATCGTACAGCGCCACGGCAGAATCCCCGCCGGTGGCGCTGACCAGGATCAGATCCGGCATCTGGGCGGCAACGGCTTCGGCGCTCGGCTCACCGATGTACAGCCGTGCAAGCTTACGCTGTTTGGCCACCTCGCCCCACTGGCGCAAAAACCCCTGATCGTCTGCCACCCGGTTGTTCGGGGTAGTGGCGCCGCTGGCAACCACCGGTGCGTCAATCGCCAGCAGCGAGCCGGTGAGGGTCACGCTGGTGGAGACAATCCGCGTCGGTTTGCTCGTAAGCGTGTGGGTTCCGTGGCTATCCGTGACCTGACGCGGCCAGTCGGCGGCCAGCGCTGAGGTTAATCCTGAAAGTAAAAGTCCCATTAAAAGCAGGGTGTTACGACAAACAGCGGGCAGTTTCACTAAGGGGCATCCTGTTTTCGTTGAAGTTAATGCTTCTCATTTTCATGAATGAGCCGCAGGGATGCAAGCGATAGTCGCACAAGATGCGCCGTCGACGGTTGACACCATCGCGCTCTGGGATTAGGTTAGCCAGCGAAAATATAAATGATAATAATTCTTACTGCTTTTATCATTTCAGGAGGATGATATGGATACGTCACTGGCTGAGGACGTTCAGCACACCGCGACCACGCTGCACAAAGACAGCTTCTTCTTTATGTCGCCCTATCGCAGCTTTACCACGTCTGGCTGCTTTGCCCGATTTTCCACCCCCGCCGTCGGCGGCGACGATCCGGCCAGCGCGTTTCAGCAGCAACTGGCTCAGGCCTTTGCTGATGCCAAAACCGCCGGAATTGCTAACCCGGTGATGGTGGGGGCGATCCCTTTTGATACCCGCCAGCCGTCGTCGCTGTTCATTCCGCAAGCGTGGCAAAGTTTTGCCCGCCCGGCACGCCAGCAGTCTGCTCGCTATGCCACCCGGACCGCACCGCTGACGGTGAAATCCCGCACCGAGATCCCGGCCCAGTTAGCCTTCGAAGAGATGGTCGCCCGCGCCGCCGCCCTGACCGCCACCCCGCGGGTCAACAAGGTGGTGCTGTCGCGTCTGATCGACATCGCGACCGAAGAGAGTCTCGATAGCGGCGCGCTGCTGGAAAAACTGATTGCCCAGAACCCGGCCAGCTTTAACTTCCACGTCCCGCTGGAGGATGGCGGAGTGCTGCTGGGTGCCAGCCCGGAGCTGCTGCTGCGCAAAGAGGGGGCTCACTTCAGCTCCCTGCCGCTGGCCGGTTCCGCCCGTCGTCAGCCGGACGACATGCTCGATCGCGAGGCGGGCAACAAGCTGCTGGCCTCGACCAAAGATCGCCACGAACACGAGCTGGTCACCCAGGCGATGAAGGCGGTGCTGGCTCCACGCAGCCATCAGCTGACCATGCCCGACTCGCCGCAGCTGGTGACCACCCCGACCCTGTGGCATCTCGCCACCCCGGTGGAAGGCGAGGCGCGTGAAAATGAAAACGCCCTGACGCTGGCCTGCCTGCTGCACCCGACCCCGGCCCTGAGCGGCTTCCCGCACCAGGCAGCGAAAGAACTGATTGCCGAGCTGGAGCCGTTCGACCGCGAACTGTTCGGCGGCATCGTCGGCTGGTGCGACAGCGAAGGCAACGGCGAGTGGGTGGTGACCATCCGCTGCGCGCGCCTTCACGCTAACAGGGTGCGCCTGTTTGCCGGTGCCGGGATTGTGCCTGCCTCCTCACCGGTGGCCGAGTGGCGCGAAACCGGCGTCAAACTGACCACCATGCTCAACGTTTTTGGCCTGCATTAAGGATTAATCATGACTATTCCCTTTACCCGCTGGCCCGACGACTTCGCCCGCCGCTATCGTGAAAAAGGTTACTGGCAGGATCTGCCCCTGACGGAGATCCTGACCCGCCACGCCGACAGCGATGCGCTGGCGCTTATCGACGGCGAACGCCGCTTCACGTATCGCCAGCTCCAGCAGTCCGTTAATAACCTCGCAGCCGCGCTGCAGGCGCAGGGCGTCCAGCGGGGTGAAACCGCCCTGGTACAACTTGGCAACGTCGCCGAGTTTTACATCACCTTTTTCGCGCTGTTGCAGGTGGGCGTGGCCCCGGTCAATGCGCTGTTCAGCCACCAGCGCAGCGAGCTGAACGCCTACGCCAGCCAGATTGAACCCGCGCTGCTGATTGCCGATCGTGCCCACGGGCTGTTTGCCGGCGACGACTTCCTCAACACCTTTGTCGATCAACACCGCTCCGTGCGCATGGTGCTGCTGCGCGGCGAAGGGCTGGAAACAGAGATTGCTCGTCCGGCAGATAACTTTATCCCCGGCCCGACGCCGGCCGATGAGGTGGCGTTCTTCCAGCTCTCCGGCGGTAGCACTGGCACACCGAAGCTGATCCCGCGTACCCATAACGACTACTACTACAGCATTCGTCGCAGCAACGAGATCTGCGGTATCAGTGCGCAAACCCGGTATCTGAACGCGTTACCTGCGGCGCACAACTTCGCGATGAGCTCTCCGGGCACGCTGGGGATCTTTATGGCCGGGGGGTGCGTGGTGCTGGCTAACGATCCGAGCGCCACGCTCTGCTTCCCGCTGATCGAACAGCATCAGATTACCGTCACCTCGCTGGTGCCACCGGCGGTCAGCCTCTGGCTGCAGGCTATCGCAGAAGGAGCAGGCAATGCCCAGTTGGCGTCGCTGCAACTGTTGCAGGTGGGCGGGGCGCGCCTCTCCGCTACGCTTGCCGCCCGTATTCCGGCGGAGATGGGCTGCCAGCTCCAGCAGGTGTTTGGCATGGCGGAAGGGCTGGTGAACTACACCGCGCTGGACGATGCCCCGGAACGCATCATGAATACCCAGGGCCGCCCGATGTGCCCGGATGACGAAGTGTGGGTGGCCGACGAGCAGGGTAATCCACTGCCACGCGGCGAGGTGGGGCGTCTGATGACCCGCGGGCCCTATACCTTCCGCGGCTACTACAAGAGCCCCGAACACAACGCCAGCGCCTTTGATGCCAACGGCTTTTACTGCTCCGGAGATCTGATTGCCATTGACGAGCAGGGCTACATCACCGTACAGGGACGCGAGAAAGATCAGATCAACCGTGGCGGGGAAAAGATTGCCGCCGAAGAGGTGGAAAACCTGCTCCTGCGCCACGAGGCGGTGATCCACGCCGCGCTGGTCAGCATGGAGGATAGCCTGCTGGGCGAGAAGAGCTGCGCGTATCTGGTGGTGAAACAGCCCCTGCGCGCGGTCGAGGTACGTCGCTTCCTGCGCGAGCAGGGCGTGGCTGAATTCAAACTGCCGGATCGCGTGGAGTGCCTGGAGGCACTGCCGCTGACGCCAGTAGGCAAAGTCGATAAAAAACAATTACGCCTGTGGCTGGCCGAACGGGCGCAGGGCTGAGGAGCAGAAGATGGCAATTCCAAAATTAACCGGTTACGCGCTGCCAGGCGCGGCAGATATGCCGACTAACAAAGTGAGCTGGACCATGGAGCCCGCGCGCGCCGCGCTGCTGATCCACGATATGCAGGAATACTTCCTGAACTTCTGGGGCGATAACTGCCCGATGATGGCCCAGGTGGTGGCGAACATTGCCCGCCTGCGCGACTACTGCAAACAGCACAATATTCCGGTCTACTACACCGCGCAGCCGAAAGAGCAGAGCGATGAAGACCGCGCCCTGCTGAACGACATGTGGGGGCCGGGCCTGACCCGTTCCCCGGAGCAGCAGCGCATTGTCGCAGAGCTGACCCCGGATGAAGCCGACACCGTGCTGGTGAAGTGGCGCTACAGCGCGTTTCACCGCTCGCCGCTGGAGCAGATGCTCAAAGAGACCGGCCGCGACCAGCTGATCATCACCGGCGTGTACGCCCACATCGGCTGCATGACCACCGCCACCGACGCCTTTATGCGCGACATCCAGCCGTTCTTCGTCGCCGATGCGCTGGCGGACTTCACCCGCGACGAGCACCTGATGTCGCTCAAATACGTGGCCGGTCGCTCCGGGCGCGTGGTGACCACCGACGAACTGCTGCCGTCCCTTCCTGTCTCGAAAGCGGCGCTGCGCGAACTCATCCTGCCGCTGCTGGACGAGTCCGACGAGCCGATGGATGACGAAAACCTGATCGACTACGGTCTGGATTCGGTGCGGATGATGGCGCTGGCGGCGCGCTGGCGCAAAGTACATGGCGATATCGACTTCGTCATGCTGGCGAAAAACCCGACCCTCGATGCCTGGTGGGCACTGCTCTCCCGCGAGGTGAAATAATGGCTACGTTCGATTTCGCCGGGAAAACCGTCTGGGTGACCGGGGCCGGTAAAGGCATCGGTTACGCCACCGCGCGGGCATTTGCGGAGGCGGGCGCGCAGGTGACCGGCTTTGACGTCGACTTCCCGCAGGCGAACTATCCCTTTGCCACCGAAGTGCTGAACGTGGCGGACGCGGTTCAGGTTCACGAGGTCTGTGGGCGTCTGCTGGCCACGATCGAACGTCTGGATGTGCTGGTCAATGCCGCCGGGATCCTGCGGATGGGGGCGACGGACCAGCTCTCGCAGGACGACTGGCAGGAGACCTTTGCGGTCAACGTCGGCGGGGCATTTAACCTGTTTCAGCAGACGATGGGCCAGTTCCGTCGTCAGCAGGGCGGGGCGATTGTCACCGTGGCCTCCGACGCGGCCCATACGCCGCGCATCGGCATGAGCGCCTACGGTGCCTCGAAAGCGGCGCTGAAAAGCCTGGCCCTGACCGTCGGCCTCGAGCTGGCGGGCAGCGGTGTGCGCTGTAATCTGGTCTCGCCAGGCTCGACCGACACCGACATGCAGCGCACCCTGTGGGTGAGCGATGACGCCGAACAGCTGCGTATTCGCGGCTTTGGTGAGCAGTTCAAGCTCGGCATTCCGCTGGGTAAAATTGCCCGCCCGCAGGAGATTGCGCATACCGTGCTGTTCCTCGCCTCCGACCTCGCCAGCCACATCACCTTGCAGGACATCGTGGTGGACGGCGGCTCCACGCTGGGGGCCTAGATGATCTGGAAACGCCATTTATCCCTGGAGGCGCTGAACGACTCCAGCCTGAACACCCTGGTGGCGCATCTGGGGATCGTCTACACCCGAATCGGCGACGACACGCTGGAAGCCGAGATGCCGGTGGATGCCCGCACGCATCAGCCGTTTGGTTTATTGCATGGCGGCGCGTCGGCGGCGCTGGCGGAGACCCTGGGGTCGATGGCCGGTTTCCTGATGACCCGCGACGGACAGAGCGTGGTGGGCACGGAGTTGAACGCCACCCATCACCGCGCGGTGGCGCAGGGTATCGTGCGCGGAGTGTGTCAGCCGCTGCACCTCGGGCGCACCAGCCAGAGCTGGGAGATTGTGGTGTATGACGAGCAGGGACGGCGGTGCTGCACCTGCAGGTTAAGTACGATGGTGTTGGGGTAAGCTACGCGATGTTGCCTGGTGGCGGCTTCGCCTTACCCGGTCTACGGTTCGGGGTTATTGTAGGCCCGGTAAGCGCAGCGCCACCGGGCATTTCGTGCACCAAAGTAACTACTTCATTCTGGGTGAAAGTGATCGGCTTAACACTGTTATGTAAATGACTGGTTGGATGTCTGTTTTTCCATGTGGTTGAGTTGTTAAATCTTAAGCGAGTGTTATAGATACAAAATGTAACATCTCACTTCTGCGATGATGGAAACCATATCATGAACAACTCAGGGAAATACCTCATCTGGGCAGGGCTCTCCGTGGTGGGTGCCTTTGCGCTGGGCTATATCGCCCTCAACCGCGGGGAACAGATCAATGCGCTGTGGATAGTCGTCGCAGCGGTCTGTATCTATCTCATTGCCTATCGTTTTTACGGCCAGTATATCGCCCGTAACGTGCTCTCCGTCGACCCGACGCGCATGACGCCGGCGGTGCGGCATAACGACGGTCTGGACTATGTGCCGACCGACAAAAAAGTGCTGTTCGGTCACCATTTTGCCGCCATCGCCGGGGCCGGGCCGCTGGTGGGGCCGGTGCTTGCCGCGCAGATGGGCTATCTGCCGGGGATGATCTGGATCCTCGCCGGGGTGGTGCTGGCCGGTGCGGTGCAGGACTTTATGGTGTTGTTCGTCTCCACCCGCCGCGACGGCCGTTCGCTCGGCGAGCTGGTGAAAGAGGAGATGGGCCCGACCGCCGGGGTCATTGCCCTGATAGCGACCTTTATGATCATGGTGATTATCCTCGCGGTGTTGGCGATGATCGTGGTGAAAGCCCTGACCCACAGCCCGTGGGGGACATACACCGTTGCCTTCACCATTCCGCTGGCGATCTTCATGGGGATCTACATTCGCTATCTGCGCCCGGGGCGCATTGGCGAAGTGTCGGTGATTGGCCTGTTCTTCCTGGTGTTCGCCATTATCTCCGGCGGCTGGGTGGCCGAAAGCCCGACCTGGGCTCCGTACTTTGACTTTACCGGCGTACAGCTGACCTGGATGCTGGTGGGCTATGGCTTTGTGGCGGCGGTTCTGCCGGTGTGGCTGCTGCTGGCCCCGCGCGATTACCTCTCCACCTTCCTGAAAATCGGCACCATCATCGGCCTGGCGATTGGCATTCTGATTATGCGCCCGACCCTGACCATGCCTGCGGTGACCAAATTCATTGACGGTACCGGCCCGGTCTGGACCGGCAATATGTTCCCGTTCCTGTTTATCACCATCGCCTGTGGCGCGGTGTCTGGCTTCCATGCTCTGATCGCTTCCGGCACCACGCCGAAGATGCTGGCCAATGAGAGTCAGGCCTGCCTGATCGGCTACGGTGGCATGCTGATGGAGTCCTTCGTCGCCATTATGGCGCTGGTGTCGGCCTGCATTATCGATCCGGGCGTCTACTTTGCGATGAACAGCCCGATGGCGGTGCTGGCCCCGGCTGGGACGGCGGACGTGGTGGCTTCTGCAGCACAGGTGGTCAGCGGCTGGGGCTTTGCCATTACCCCGGACACCCTGACACAGATTGCCAATGAGGTGGGCGAGCAGTCGATTATCTCCCGTGCGGGCGGTGCCCCGACCCTGGCGGTGGGGATGGCCTACATTCTGCACGGCGCGCTGGGCGGCCTGATGGATGTGTCGTTCTGGTATCACTTTGCGATCCTGTTCGAGGCCCTGTTTATCCTGACGGCGGTGGATGCGGGCACCCGCGCCGCGCGCTTTATGCTGCAGGATCTGCTGGGGGTGATTTCACCTAACCTGAAGCGCACCGAATCGCTGCCGGCCAACCTGCTGGCAACGGCCCTGTGCGTGCTGGCGTGGGGGTACTTCCTGCATCAGGGGGTGGTCGATCCGCTGGGCGGCATCAACACCCTGTGGCCGCTGTTCGGGATCGCAAACCAGATGCTGGCCGGTATGGCGCTGATGCTCTGCGCGGTGGTGCTGTTCAAGATGAAACGTCAGCGTTACGCCTGGGTGGCCCTGGTGCCAACGGCCTGGCTGCTGATCTGTACCCTGACCGCTGGCTGGCAGAAAGCCTTCAGCCCGGATAACAAAGTGGGCTTCCTTGCTATCGCCAACAAGTTCCAGGCGATGATCGACAGCGGCAAAATCCCGGCGCAGTACACCGAGTCGCAGCTGTCACAGCTGGTGTTTAACAACCGTCTGGATGCCGGGCTGACCATCTTCTTTATGGTGGTGGTTGTGGTGCTGGCGCTGTATTCTCTCAAGACCGCGCTGGCTGCCCTGAAACAGGACAAGCCAACGGCGAAAGAGACGCCGTATCAGCCGATGCCTGCCAACTATGAAGAGATTGTGACCCAGGCGAAAAGTGCCCATTAAAGACAATGCCGGGTGGCGCTTGCGCTTACCCGGCCTACGATCCTTATCCCCCTCTCCCTTTGGGAGAGGGTTAGGGTGAGGGGAAACAACGAGAAACCGAATTATGTTCGACACCCTATCCAAAGCAGGTAAGTACTTAGGCCAGGCCGCAAAAATGATGATCGGCGTGCCGGACTACGACAACTACGTTGAGCATATGCGCGTCAACCATCCTGACCAGACCCCGATGACTTACGAAGCATTCTTCCGCGATCGCCAGGACGCCCGCTACGGCGCCAAAGGCGGGGCGAAGTGCTGTTAACCCTCTTTAGGCAGGTAAAGGCTGATCTGCTCTTGTTTACAGCCGTAAATAGCCGCCAGTTTTTCACGGGTGCGTTTCTGCGGACGGGAGTCAACGGCTTCCAGCTGTGACACGGCGGACTGACTGATGCCCAGTTTGTCGGCTACCTCCTGTTGCGATAAACCGCGATGAATGCGCCAGGCAGCCTGCAGGCTGACGTTTTCGCTGTGCATCAGGTTGCAAACTTCCCCCGGTAAACCGACATTGTCATAAATGTCTGATTCGTATGGGATATCCTCCCACTCGTTTTCATCCTCGTCATCGTACTCCAGCATGGCTAAGCGCATGTGGAAATATTCGCTGTAAGGAATGACGGCATATTGCGCCTTTCCTTCTTCATCCTTAATTATCTGAACAGCCATATTCCGTATGCTCCTCATGTAGATAAGTAGTGGTTGTCCGACGCTTTACTGAAACAACGTAACAGGCATCACTGAACTGATTCGCTAAGGTGTAGATGACTCTGTAATCACCCAGTCGCAATCGATAGTGATCCTGGGGCGAGGATAATTTTTTGATATCCGCTACCGGAGCGGCGTTGTCATCCAACCCTGCCAGTCTGGATTCAATTCGTTTTCGATATCGGGGATCAATTTTAGCCAACTGCTTCTCTGCAGTTTTTGACCACACAATCTTCATCCGTACCTCCACTGTACGCCCGCACAAAATATAAGGGAATAATAAGACTATTAGATAAATTCTGAATGTCTTATGGGGTACTGTAGGGCGGGGATCGGCGCGGAAAAACGGGCAAAAAGCGGATTGTCGAGGCGGGTCGAAAACGCCTCTGCCAGTCGACAGAGGCATGCATAACCTTTGCGAGCAGGCGTCAGGCGTTCAGGCCGCCGTCCACATCCAGACCGGTGCCGGAGATCTGCCCGGCGGCAGGGCTGGCGAGGAAAGTTACCGCGGCGGCGATATCTTCCGGCTGGCCGTAGTGCCCGGTGGCTATGAGCTGACGCTGGGATGCGGCCTGCACACCGTCCTCCGGGTTCATATCACTGTTGGTGGGGCCAGGGTGGACCAGATTGACGGTAATGCCGCGCGGGCCGAGGTCGCGCGCCAGTCCGCGGGTCAGGGAGTTGAGCGCCGATTTGGTCATCGAATAGACCGCGATACCCGGCTGGGCAACGCGGTTGGCCAGACAGCTGCCGATGTTGATGATCCGTCCGCCGTCGGACATATGCACCAGCGCGGCCTGGGTGGCGATCACCACCCCGCGAATATTGACGTTAATCAGGGCATCAATGTCCGCCAGGGTCATCGATTCCAGCGGGCCGCCGCGCGCAATCCCGGCGTTATTCACCAGAATATCCAGCCCGCCCAGGGTGCGCGCCGCATGGGTGACGGCATCCTGAATGGCCTCTGCGCTGGCGCTGTCGGCCTGAATCGCCTCGCTGAGGCGACCCAGCCCTGTAATTTCATCGGCAACGGCCTGGGCTTTATCGGCGGATTTCTCGTAGGTGATAACCACATCGGCACCCGCCCGGGCCAGCGAGAGCGCAATGGCGCGCCCTAAACCCCGGCTGGCCCCGGTAACCAGCGCCTTCTTACCTGTTAAATCGATCTGCATGATGACCTCAACTTAAGTGATGAGAACCCTCATTAGGTATAGAAGGCGCATGTCCGGCGTCAATGCGCTTAGCGACTGAGGTTTTCCACTTTCTCAAACGCGGCGCGCAGGAGCTCCGGCGTCAGGGCGATGGGCAGGGCGTGGATCGACTCCACCGGGCGCAGAGTATGAGAGATCACCCGATCCAGCTCGTCGCGGTTGTGGATGTCCACCTCCAGCGCGCGCAGGGTGGTGGGCAGGTTAAAGCGCTGGTACGCCGCGACCAGCTCGCGTAGCACCTCGTCCTGGCCGAGCAGGGCGCTCTGCACCAGAATGCCGTAGGCCACTTTGGTGCCGTGGAGGAACTGCGCGGTCTGCGGCAGCACCGTCAGGCCGTTATGCACCGCATGCGCCGCCGCCACGCGGGTGTAGCGTTCCCCGAGGCCGCCGACCATGCCGCCACCGGCGATAATGGCGTCCACCACGTCATGAAACTCCCGGGTCACCTCGCGGCGCGTCTGGTCTGCCAGCGCCTGCTCGCTCTGTTCCAGCAGCACGTCGCGGATCGCCAGCGCACCGTTAATGCCGAGCCTGACCGTCAGCGGCAGCTGTTCGGGCTGCGGGGCCAGCACCACCGCTTCATACCATTTCGCCAGGGTATCGCCGATCCCCGCCAACAGGTATTCCGCCGGGGCGTTAAGAATAATTTCCGGCTCGACCAGCACCAGGTAGTTGGCATCGTCAAAAATCTCAAAGTGCAGCGCCTGCCCGGCATTGTTGTACCACACCGACAGCGGAGTCCAGGCGGCACAGGTGGCGGCGATGGTCGGAATGGCAACCACCGGCAGACCCAGACGACGGGCCACCGCTTTGGCGGTATCCAGCAGCGCGCCGCCGCCGACGCCAATCACCACGCTGCGATCCGCCCCGGAAGCCTCGGCAAGCTGATTGACATCGTGCTCGCTGCAGTGGCCTTTAAACAGCAGATGTTTGGCTCCCTCTGTATTGAAACTCTCAGGCAGGAAGGGTTGAGCCCCGGTAAGGGCGCGTTCACCGTAGATCCATACCGCCCGGGAGAGCTGCTCCGGGGTGAAAAAAGCGTCCAGGCGGGCAAGGGCCCCGCGATGGGAGTAGTAGTTGGCCGGGCCGGGAACGACGCGGATATCGGTGTTGCTCATGATGTTGTCCTTTTTATGAAGCGCTAACCCGATGTTATGGCTAGACATCCAGATGGCTAATACTATTTTGCTTTATCTTATGCTTTTTCCTTCGTTGCCAGCCAGTCCCGGCTGTGAAAAATTCCATAAATCAAAAGATTAATGATAAGGGATCGCAGCGAATGTCAACCAGTCGCCTCGAGATGCGCGGCATCAGTCTGGCTTTTTCTGGCTTTCAGGCGTTGTCGCGCGTTGATTTCACGCTGACGGGCGGATCGGTACACGCGCTCACGGGCGCGAATGGCGCCGGGAAATCCACCCTGATGGCGGTGCTGTGCGGTACGCACGCGCGCTATGAAGGCGAAATCAGCATCAATAACCAGTCCGTCTCCATTCGCGAGCCGGTGGATGCCAAACAGCTGGGGATCCATCTGGTTCAGCAGGAGGTAGACGTGGCGCTGATCCCCGGCCTGAGCATTGCGGAAAACATCATGCTCGATCATCTGGCGCAACCGGGGCACCGCTTCCACTGGGGAAAACTGCGTGAGCAGGCGCGGCAGGCCCTGGCGCAGCTGGATGTCACCCTGGACGTGCGGCGTTCCATCGACGGCTGTTCGCTGGCGGAAAAACAGCAAATTTTGCTGGCGCGTGCGCTGTCCCATCATTGCCGGTTTTTAATTCTCGATGAACCCACCGCGCCGCTGGACGCCCACGAAAGCGAGCGGCTGTTCGCCGTGGTGCGACGCCTGCAGCAGCAGGGGATCGGCGTGGTGTTTATCTCCCACCGCATTCACGAGCTGAAGGCCATCTGCGACACCTTAACGGTGCTGCGCGACGGGAAGCTGATTGAGTCCGGCCCGATGGTGGATCTCAGCGGAGAAGCCATCGTCGAGAAGATGCTCGGCCATGAGCTGAGCGATATCTACCCGCCTGCGCGTCCACCTCACAGCGCGGAAACCCTGCTGCGGGTGGAGGGGCTGCATGACGAAGGGCTGTTGAAGGATATCTCTCTGCACCTGCGCAAGGGCGAAATTCTGGGTATCGCCGGGCTGGCAGGAGCCGGGAAAACCGAACTCTGCAAGGCGCTGTTTGGCGCGACCAAAAGCCAGGTGGCGAAAGGCGAACTGAATCAACAGTCCTGGAAACCGCGCGACCCGGCGGATTCGGTCCTGCGCGGGCTGGCGCTGGTGCCGGAAGAGCGGCGCAAAGAGGGCATTTTTATCGATGAGCCGGTGAGCATGAACCTGGCGGTGTCAGCGGATAACAGCTTCTCGCGCTGGAGCCTGTTCGGCCATCGCCAGGCCTGGCGCTGGGCGGAAGAGGTGATCGCCCGGGTGGGCGTGCGTACCCGTGGGCCAGGGCAGGTGCTGCGCCGTCTGTCGGGCGGCAACCAGCAGAAGGTAGCGATTGGCAAATGGCTGCGCGGCAACGCCCAGGTGCTGATCTTCGACGAGCCCACCAAAGGGGTGGACGTGAAGGCCAAAACCGATCTGTTCCAGCTGATTGACGGCCTGGCGCGGGAAGGCAAAGGGGTGATTTATGCCTCCGGCGAATTTGCCGAGCTGGTGGGCCTGTGCGACCGCATTTGCGTGCTGTGGGACGGGCGCATCGTGGCGGAACTCGAGGGGGCAACCGCCCGCGAAGAGACATTACTTTATTATTCAACCGGAGGAACGGCGTCGTGAGTAAGGCCCTTTCAGTGACGGCGGCAGCGTCTGGCCGTCAGCAAATTTTCGATTTTCTCTACAAATGGGGCATGTTGCTGACGGTGGTCGCGCTGGTGGCCATTTTCGGCCTGGCGTCTGAGAACTTCCTCGATCCGAACAACATCATCAACATTCTGCGCTCTATCGCCATCGTGACGGTGATTGCCATCGGCGTCTCCATCTCGCTGACCATTGGCGGGTTTGACCTCTCGGTGGGATCCACCGCGTCGTTAGCCAATGCGCTGGTGATCTCGCTGTTTGTCTGGCACGGCTTCGGCACCACCGAGTCGATTCTGATCACCCTGGCGCTCTGCACCCTGGTGGGGCTGTTTAACGCCTTCCTGATCGTCATCCTGCGCATTCCCGACATGCTCGCGACGCTTGCCAGCCTGTTTGTTATTCAGGGCGTGGCGATGACCTACAGCTACGGCGGGTCGATTACCGAAAACATGGTCCTGCCGAGCGGCGACATGGCGGAAGGGACCATTCCGGCGGCCTTTGGCGCGCTGGGGCAGGTGCCGACAATCGTTATTATCATGCTGGCGGTCACCCTGCTGGCGCAGCTCGGGCTGTCCCTGACCACCCACGGACGCCGGATGTACGCCATTGGCGGCAACCCGGAGGCGGCGCGCTTATCGGGGATCCGCACCACCCGCTACAAGGTGGCGGCGTACGTCATTGCCTCGCTGCTGGCGGGCCTCGGCGGCATTCTGCTGGCCTCGCGCATCGGCTCCTCGCAGGTGAATGCCGGCGGCGGCTATCTGATGGATGCAGTGGCGGCGGCGTGGATTGGCTTCTCGCTCGCCGGCTCCGGCAAACCAAACGCGCTGGGCACGCTGGTGGGGGCGGTAATCCTCGGGGTGCTCTCCAACGGGCTGGTGATGCTCTCGGTGCCGTATTACGCCATGGACATTATAAAAGGGCTGGTGCTGGCAGTCGCACTGGCGATTACGTACGTACAAAAACGTTAACAACACGACGGGATAAAAAATGAAAAAAGTTGCACTCTCTTTGCTGACGCTGGGATTACTGAGTTCACTGCCGGGCTATGCGGCGACGCCTGCACCTGTGCCTGCGGCCATTGCCAACCACGACGGGCAGATTCGTATTGCGGTGATCCGCAACCTTGGCTCTGACGATAACACCACCCAGTTTGTCGCCGGGGCGATCCAGGAAGGGAAAAAGCTCGGCTTTAAGGTCAGCACCTTTTTAAGCAACGGCGACGACGCCAAATTCCAGGACTTCGTGAACCAGGCGATCACCCAGAAATATGACGGCATTATCCTCTCCCAGGGGCGCGATCCGTACTCCACCGCGCTGGTGAAAAAGGCGGTCGATGCCGGGATCAAGGTGGCGGTGTTCGATACCGCGGTGAACGGGGAGATCCCGGGCGTGACCGTGACCCAGCAGGATGACGCCTCCCTGACCAACCTCTCGTTCGGGCAGCTGGTGAAAGATTTCAACGGCAAGGCCAACATCATCAAACTGTGGGTCGCTGGCTTCCCGCCGATGGAGCGTCGTCAGACCGCCTATCAGGAGCTGCTGAAGCAGAATCCGGGCATCAAAGAGCTGGAGTCCATCGGCGCAGTTTCCTCTGACGTGCAGGGCGACACCGCCAACAAAGTGGGCGCGGTGCTGGCGAAATACCCGAAAGGCAAGATCGACGCCATCTGGGGCACCTGGGATGCCTTTAGCCAGGGCGCTTATAAGGCCCTGAAAGAGAACGGCCGCACCGAGATCAAACTCTACAGCATCGACATCTCCAACCAGGATCTGCAGCTGATGCGCGAAGCGGGCAGCCCGTGGGTGGTGAGCGTGGCGGTGGACCCGAAGCTGATTGGCGCGACCAACGTGCGTCTGGTTGCTAACAAGATTGCCGGAGAAGCGACGCCTGCGACCTATGACTTTAAAGCCGCGGCGATTCCGCAGGCGCTGCTGTCGGCCCAGCCGGGCGCAGTGAACGTGGCGTCGCTGGGTAAAATCATCCCGGGCTGGGGCCAGACCGAAGACTTTATCGCCCCATGGTTCGCGACGCTGGAAGCGAAGAATAAGTAACATTTGCCGGGTGGCGGCTGCGCCTTACCCGGCCTACAGTCCGTAGGCCCGGTAAGCGCAGCGCCACCGGGCAACAGGAGCTAACGTGACTGCATTACCCACCCCCGAATACAGCCGCAATATGCGCTTAATCGGCCACAGCGATCAGGGCGGACGCCCGGACGGCGTGCAGCTGATGGTGCATCGCGGCTTTGCTTACATCGGCCATATGGTGTCGCAGGGCTTTTCGATCGTCGACGTGCGCGATCCGAAGAACCCGAAGGCCGCGGGCTATGTGCCTGCGCCGCCGGGCACCTGGAACGTGCATCTGCAGGCGCACGACGACCTGCTGCTGGTGATCAACGCCCGGGATCTGTTTGCCGATGCCCGCTTTGCTGACGAAAAGGTCTACTACACCCGCCAGGTGGGGGAGACGGTCAGCGACGTGCAGGACAGAGGCTGGAGCGCCGGACTGCGCATTTTTGATATCTCCACCCCGGATAAGCCGCGGGAAATCAGCTTCCTGTCGCTGGATGGGATCGGCATTCACCGTATCTGGTACGTGGGCGGCCGCTGGGCGTACGTCTCGGCGCTGATCGACGGCTTTACTGACTACATCTTCCTGACCATCGACCTGGCGGATCCGCGCAAGCCGGAGGTGGCGGGGCGCTGGTGGCTGCCGGGGATGAACCAGTCGGCAGGCGAAACGCCAGCGTGGCCGGAGGGCAAACGCTATGCCCTGCATCACGCGATTATCGCCGGGGACACCGCCTACGGCAGCTGGCGCGACGGCGGCCTGACCCTGCTGGATGTGAAGGATCGCACCCAGCCGACGCTTATCAGCCATCGCAACTGGAGCCCGCCGTTTGGCGGCGGTACCCATACCGCGCTGCCGCTGCCCGATCGCGATCTGCTGGTGGTACTGGACGAAGCGGTGCTCGACAATCAGGAGGACGGCGAGAAGCTGATCTGGCTGTTTGATATTCGCCAGCCGTCGAACCCGGTGAGTATCTCCACCTTCCCGCAGCCGCAGGAGCGGGATTACGTGGCGAAAGGTGCGCACTTCGGGCCGCATAACCTGCACGAAAACCGTCCGGGGAGCTTTGTCAGCTCAACGCTGATTTTCGCGACGTATCAGAATGCGGGCGTGCGGGCGTACGACATTTCGGATCCGTATCGTCCGGTAGAGACCGGCGCGCTGGTGCCTGCCGCACCGGAGAAGATGATGGATACGCGACCTAATCGCCCGCAGGTGATCCAGTCCTGCGATGTGTTTGTGGATGCCCAGGGGATTATCTACAGCACGGATTATAACGGCGGGTTGTCGGTGATTGAGTATTTGGGCTGAGTGCGGTTTGATGCCCTCACCCCGGCCCTCTCCCACAGGGAGAGGGAGAAAAACGTAGGCCGGGTAAGGCGCAGCCGCCACCCGGCAAACAGGCCGCACGCAACTCAACTGTACTGCCGCACCCGTGCCACCAGCTCATCTACGCTATCGATACGGTCGGCAATCACAATCAACGCCCTGCCGAGGGTGATGGCGTGGCGCAGGCATTCATGGCGCATCTCGTCATCGCGAATGGTGTCGATATCCGCCACGTGCGACAGACCCACGCTGCGGCGGATCAGCTCGGTGCCGCAGAAGCCAATCGCATCCTGCCAGACCTTCTTCAGAAACGCGCTGGCATAGCCCGGCACGCTGAGCGCCGCATCGCGGGATTTTTCCGTAGCCAGGGCCTGGAAACGTTCGGCGAAGGTGGTCCACAACTGCTGGATATCGATCAGGCGTTGCTCGCGTGCGGCGGCCGCATCACGGATGCCGAGATGCCCCGGCAGGCCGCAGAAGTTAAGCAGCAGGTTGCCGATCGCCGTGCCGATATCAAACCCGATCGGGCCGAAATAACCGAACTCTGCGTCAATCGCCTTCAGGCTACCCTCGGCGACAAAAATCGAGCCGCTGTGGATATCGCCGTGCAGCAGCGCTTCGGCCTGTGAGAAGAAGCGGTGTTTCAGGGCGGCGACGGCAATCTTCAGCTGATCGTCATTGCGCAGGGCAGCAACGTCGTTTTCCAGCGCCACCGGGTAGTTATTACGCTCATGGATCTGGTACGGGTCGTTGAAGAACAGGTCTTCGGTGATCTCGCACATTTCCGGGTTGATGAACTGCGCCACCTGCGCTTTTTTGGCGTGCGGATGGAGGTAAAAATCGCTGGTGTGGAACAGGGCGTGAGCGAGGTATTCTCCCAGCTGACGTGCCGCCTGGGGATAAAACACATTATTGATCAGCTCGCCGCGCCAGATCTTATGGCTGGAGAGATCCTCCATCACCATTACCGCCAGTTCCGGGTCGAAGTGGTGAATTTTCACCGTATGCTGCGGGCTGTGTTGATAGTGTTCCACCAGGGTTTGCGCTTCGAGACGGGCACGGTCCAGCGTCAGTGGCCAGGATTCACCCACGCAGCGCACGTAGGGCAGGGCCTGCTTGACGATGATGCGGCTGGTGCCTGCGCTGTCGAAAATTTTAAACACCAGATTGAGGTTGCCGTCGCCCACCTCCTGCGCCTCCACCAGTGACGAGGGGTCTTCCAGGCCGCCAAACTGTTGGGCGTAGGTCACGGCGTCCTGAGCGGTAAAGGTACGGTATTGCGACATTGCATGTTCCTCATCGGTTCCGGTAATAAAGACATTTAGACGTCTATACATCTGAATTTTATCCTGACACAATGTGCTACAACAACGCAACAGAGAATTAACGACATGCAGAGATTACAGACGACCAGCCTGCGGGTGACGGAAAATCAGCTATTTATTCTCGACCAACAGGCGCTTCCGCAGGAGAAACGCTGGCTGGATGCGTCGACGGTAGACGCTCTGGTGGGGCATATTCACGCCCTGCGCGTGCGCGGTGCGCCGCTGATTGGTCTCTCTGCCAGCCTGCTTTTAGCCCTGCTGGCGGAAAATGGCCACAGCCGGGATGAACTGGCGGTAGCGCTGGAGACCCTTCGCGCCTCGCGCCCGACGGCGGTGAACCTGATGAACAATCTTGACCGCATGAAGCAGGCGCTGCGGCAGGAGGATTTCGTCCCTGCGCTGGTGGCTGAGGCGCTGCGCCTGATTGATGAAGACAAGCGGCTCTGCGATGCCATTGCCCAGGCGGGAAGTCAGCTGGTGAAGCCGGGCAGCCGCCTGCTGACCCACTGCAATACCGGCGGGCTGGCGACGGCGGGTGTCGGCACCGCGCTGGGGGTGATTGCTCTCGCGCATCAGCAGGGCAACGTCAGCAACGTCTGGGTGGATGAGACCCGTCCGCTGTTACAGGGCGGCAGATTAACCGCCTGGGAGTTGGGTGAGCTGGGCGTGCCGTACCGGCTGATCACCGATTCGATGGCCGCCAGCCTGATGGCTAAAGGGCAGGTGGACGCGGTGTGGGTCGGGGCAGACAGGATTGCCGCCAACGGCGACGTGGCGAACAAAATCGGCACTTACTCCCTGGCGGTGCTGGCGAAATTCCACGGCATTCCGTTTTACGTGGCGGCACCACAAACCACCCTCGATCCAGCGTGTCCGAACGGTGAGGCTATCCCGATTGAGCAGCGCGATGCCCGGGAAGTGACCGGCGTGGCGGGGAGCTTCGGGGAGGTACAGTGGGCACCGATTGACGCACAGGTCTATAACCCGGCGTTCGACGTCACGCCTGCGGCGCTGATTAGCGGCTGGGTGCTGGATAGCGGGGTGGTGTTACCTGAAGATGTAGCGAAGGGGGTTTTTGGGGGGAGTGCGGTCTGATGCCCTCACCCTGGCCCTCTCCCACAGGGAGAGGGAACAAACATTAAAAACGGCAACCTGGTTGCCGTTTTGCTTTTACCTACGGTAATCGCGGATAGCTATCCGCAATCGCGTCGCCGGTAAACTGCGCCACCCAGCCTTCCGGGTTATCGAAAATGCGAATGGCGGTAAAGTTCGGCTCGGAGCCCATATCAAACCAGTGCGGCGTGCCGGCGGGGACGGAGATCAGGTCGTTTTTCTCGCACAGCACCTGACAGACCTGGTCACCAATGTGCAGGCAGAACAGCCCGGCACCTTCGACAAAGAAACGTACTTCATCTTCGCCGTGCGTGTGTTCATTAAGAAACTTCGCGCGCAGGGCCTCTTTTTGCGGGTTATCGGCGCGCAGGCTTATCACATCCCAGCTCTGGTAGCCCTTTTCTGCTACCAGCCTGTCGATGGCGTGCTGATAGGCAGTAATCACTGCATCGGGAGCCGGATCGCGGCCTAAATCCCGGTCGGCTTCCCAGCGTTCAAAACGCACGCCACGGGCATTCAGCTGCTGCTGGATCGCCTCAGGGTCGGTGCTGTGCCACTGTGGCTCGCTGGCTTCTTTATCGGAAAAAATGGTCAATGCGCTCATGAAGGGATCTGCTCCGGATTGATGTCGTCGAACTGGTGCACCTGATGATGATGGCTGTCGCCGTCCTCATCGCCGCGAATCAGCTGCAGGGTGCGAAAACCCGCCTGTTCCGCGGCGTCCAGCTCCTGATGAATATCCGACAGGAACAGGATCTGCGAGGGGGCTGCGCCAATCTGTGCCGCGATATTCTGATACGACTGCACGTCGCGCTTGGCACCGATGTGAGTATCAAAATAGCCGCTGAACAGATGAGTAATATCACCTTCGTCGCTGTAGCCAAATAACAGTTTTTGCGCTGCCACGGAGCCGGATGAATAAACATACAAATCAATGCCCTGTGACTTCCATTTTTCCAGCGAAGGGAGCACATCCGGATAGAGATGGCCGGTGAAGTCACCGTTGACGTAGCCATCCTGCCAGATGATCCCCTGCAGCGCTTTCAACGCCGTCGATTTGCGGTCTTCGTCCATAAAGGCGAACAGGGTGTCGATCAGCTCGCGGGTGCTGGCCTGCGGCTGAGCAATCTCTTCGCGCAGATTGTCCAGAATGGTGTTGACCGGTTCGGCATACTGCTGGGCGCTGACAAAGGCTGCCAGCCGCTCGCGCGCATAGGGGAACAGGACATTGTGGACAAAACGAATATCGCTGGTGGTGCCTTCAATATCCGTCACAATCGCGCGAATCATACTCTCTCCAGTTGTCGTAAACGCATCTCGCACTCGAACAGGAATTCGAGGCCTTCAAGGTGACGCCGGGCTTCCGCCACGTCGCGTCCCCAGCAGGTTAAGCCATGACCGCGCAGAAGAAAACCATAATTAAGCGGACGTTCCTGAGCGTAATGGGCGATTCGGGAGGCCAGCGCGTCAATATCCTGGTCGTTATCGAACACGGCAATCGGTACGGTATCGAGATGGCTGGTCTGGCCGCTGAGGGATTTCTGCATCTCAAAACCGCTGAGGCGCAGTTCCGGTTCTTTAACCAGGCGTGACAGCACCGTGGCGTTCACCGTATGGACATGCAGCACCGCGTTGGCCTCCGGGAAAAGGCGATAGACCAGGGTATGCAGGCCGGTTTCTGCGGAAGGTTTACGCCCGGAGGGGGCGCGGTTGGTGGCAATCTCCACCTGCAAAAAATCATCAGGGGTCAGGCTGCCTTTGTCCTTACCGGATTCGCTGAGCCAGCACCAGGTATCGTCCTGACGCACCGACATGTTTCCGCCGGTGGCGGGGGCCCAGCCCCTGGCGCCGATCCAGTGGCAGGCATCGACCAGGGATGTGAGTTGCAGGGTGTCTGTCATCCTTCTTACCTCTTCGGCCAGGAATATCATTATGGTTTAGACGTCTAAGCGTCTTGATTGCCAAATACTAACATCGTGTTATAGTGGCAGCAACATATGTATTACATACAGGTCCGTCGATATGAGCAATAACCCTTTGATTCCAGAGAGTAAACTTCCGGCTCTCGGCACTACTATCTTCACCCAGATGAGCGCCCTGGCGCAGCAGCACAAGGCGATTAACCTGTCGCAAGGTTTCCCTGATTTCGATGGCCCGGACTATCTGCAACAGCGCCTGGCTTTCCACGTGGCGACTGGCGCCAACCAGTACGCGCCGATGACCGGGGCGCAGCCGCTGCGCGAGGCGATTGCCGATAAAACCGCGGAGCTGTATGGCTATCAGCCCGATGCAAACACGGAGATCACCGTGACCGCAGGGGCGACCGAAGCCCTGTACGCTGCCATTACCGCCCTGGTACGCACCGGCGATGAGGTGATCTGCTTTGACCCGAGCTACGACAGCTATGCCCCGGCGATTGAACTGTCTGGCGGCGTGGTGAAGCGCGTGGCGCTCCAGCCGCCGCACTTCCGTCCGGACTGGCAGGCCTTTGCGGCACTGCTGAGCGACAAAACCCGGCTGGTGATCCTCAACACCCCGCATAACCCGTCGGCAACCGTCTGGCAGCAGGCGGATTTCGCCGCCCTCTGGCAGGCCATTGCGGAGCGTGAAATCTATGTCCTGAGCGATGAAGTGTACGAGCACATCTGCTTTGCCGACGCGGGACACGCCAGCGTGCTGGCCCATCCGCAGCTGCGGGAGCGGGCGATTGCCGTCTCGTCGTTTGGGAAAACCTTCCACATGACCGGCTGGAAGGTGGGGTACTGCGTGGCCCCGGCGGCTATCAGCGCCGAGCTGCGCAAAGTGCATCAGTTCCTGACTTTTGCGGTCAACACCCCGGCGCAGCTGGCGATTGCCGATATGCTGCGCAACCAGCCGGAACATTACCGGGAACTGCCGGACTTTTATCGCGCCCGCCGGGATCTGTTTATCGATGCCCTGAGCGCCAGTCGGCTGGAGATTTTACCCTGCGAAGGGACCTACTTCCTGCTGGCAGATTACAGCGCCATTTCCGATCTGGATGACGTCAGTTTTTGCCAGTGGTTAACCAAAGAGGTGGGCGTGGCGGCAATCCCGTTATCCGTCTTCTGCGCCGATCCTTTCCCGCACAAACTTATCCGACTCTGCTTTGCCAAGCAGGAAGCGACGCTGCTGGCGGCGGCGGAGCGATTGGTCTCGCTCTGAGCCGGTTATCTGTTTAAATACACCGGAATAATAAAATAACTCCGGTGTATTTTATTTGCTCTGAAAATAGTTTGGGCGTGTTACTTTTCCCGTCAATCATAATCAAAGCCTTCCGTGCTGAAATTTTCAATAAAGTTGGCAAATATTTTACTGGTTAATGCCGCACGATTATACATCATATAAATATTTACAGTGGGTAATTCAAAGGGAGCATTCACCTTTTTCAACTTTAGCGTGTCACGATACTGTTGCAGGGCTAATTCAGGAATATAACCCAGCAAATTAGAGGCGCTGATCATATTGATGAGCGAGAAAAAAGAGTCGCTGCGAAAGCCAATTTTTCTGTCCGGTAAATTCTTTTCTGACTCGGTACGGAATTGACTGACGCCGGGTTCGTTAGCAATGAAATAGGTATATTTTTCCTCGCTCAGTTGCTCCAGTGTGACACTCTCCCCGATGCGCGGATGCGCCTGTCGACAAACGATGACAATGGGCAAGGTCAAAAAATGCGTGCAGACAATAGAGCGGTTGTTGACAGGGAAAAACGAAAAGATGAGGTCGGCTTTACGGTAGGCCAGCAAATCTTCTGCGGTATCCTTTGTCAGCAGCAGGTCATGATACTCAATCTCATAATTGTGTTCCCGTATTAGCTTCTTCATCGGCAGGAACAAGCGATCCGGAGTCAGCGCCTGGGGGGCGTAGACGACCATATTTTTTTGCAGAGACGAGCCATGCATGATGTTAATCGTCTGCTCAATCTGGTTCAGGTTCTGTTCAAGATGCTTATGCAGATTAACGCCTACGGTGGTGGGGGTGATGCCTTTACCGGAGCGGATGAACAGCGGGTCGTTCAGTTGATTGCGTAAGCGTTGCAGCGACTGGCTTACCGCCGAGGGGGTAATAAACAGGGTTTCAGCCGCCTTGCTGATGCTCAGGTGCTGATAGATACACTCAAATATGACCAGCAGATTTAAGTCAAATTTTTTAAGATCGTAGAGATTAGCCATAATTCATCCTGATTAGCTGTGCTGTTACCGTAATCTTATACACGATAACTATAGAAGTAAGTTAGCCATTCTCCATCCATTTGACTGGCTAACTTAACTGAGTTTAAATTCAAGCTTAATATATCATGGCTGCAGATTAATGAAATAAAGTCGCGGCTGTTGTTGTAATAATTTTACCCGCGAAAGTAGGGCGGCCTGGTTGAATTTAGGCCGCCACTCCTGTATTAATGCGGGCCCATCATCATATTTAGTTGGTCATTATCGGGCAGGCCCACCACCTGCTGTAATTCATTTTCATTATTCATGTAATAAAGCGCGGGTGTGGCGCTGGCTGCTGGCGCATCCATTATATCCTGATGGTTTTTTAATGTTTTTTGCTGGGCGGGCAACTCTTCTGCATGGGCGAGGAGGGGGAACATGGCGGGTCTGAACATGAATATTCCTTATAAAATCAATCGCAAAGAGCGGGTTCGGTAAAACCTATCACAATCATAGGTATTATTACCCTGTCAGCTAATTGCCCTTTCGTTGGGTGGGTGGTGTAATCCACTTCGCTGTTACGACCTTGCTAAAGGTAATGTAGAGCGCAACACATCGCCAGCTTCGGCTGGCACTGATGTTACCCCCGGGTAGCTCAGGTATCAGGGCCGCCGTTCAGGCGGCCTTTTTACTTTGTGGGATCCAGCCGGGTTGTTAGGTATTGCTGATTGATTTGATACGGCAAACGCATTAGCCCGAAACGGCAAAGTTGGTTACCTTAGCTCTCAACGAAAACACGGAGGAAGTACAGATGTCTTTAATTAATACCAAGATCAAACCTTTCAAAAACCAGGCGTTCAAAAACGGCGACTTCGTAGAGATCACCGAGAAAGATACCGAAGGCCGCTGGAGCGTGTTCTTCTTCTACCCGGCTGACTTTACTTTCGTCTGCCCGACCGAACTGGGTGACGTTGCAGATCACTACGAAGAGCTGCAGAAGCTGGGCGTAGACGTTTACTCCGTCTCTACCGATACCCACTTCACCCACAAAGCATGGCACAGCAGCTCTGAAACCATCGCCAAAATCAAATACGCGATGATCGGTGACCCGACTGGCGCCCTGACCCGTAACTTTGAAAACATGCGTGAAGACGAAGGTCTGGCCGACCGTGGCACCTTTATCGTTGACCCGCAGGGCATCATCCAGGCCATCGAAGTTACCGCTGAAGGTATTGGCCGTGACGCATCCGACCTGCTGCGCAAAATCAAAGCGGCTCAGTATGTTGCTTCTCACCCAGGCGAAGTGTGCCCGGCGAAATGGAAAGAAGGCGACGCGACTCTGGCTCCATCTCTGGACCTGGTTGGTAAGATCTAAATCTGAAAAGCCCGGCGGCGCTACGCTTGCACGGGCCTACAGATTCAATTTTAACGGGTGCTTTGCACCCGTTATCCCCTAACACCATGATGCAAGTTGCATTCAGGCAGCCCGGATAAGGCCGCTTGCATGATGATGTTTTTTAAGCAGGAGATGAATAATGCTCGACACAAATATGAAAACCCAGCTCAAAGCCTACCTTGAGAAGCTGACCAAACCTGTTGAGCTGATTGCCACGCTGGACGACAGCGCTAAATCGGCAGAAATCAAGGAACTGCTGGCTGAAATTGCCGAACTGTCTGCGAAAGTGACCTTTAAGGAAGACAACAGCCTGCCGGTGCGCAAGCCGTCCTTCCTGATCACCAACCCAGGCTCCACCCAAGGCCCGCGCTTTGCCGGTTCCCCGCTGGGACACGAATTCACCTCACTGGTGCTGGCACTGCTGTGGACCGGTGGTCATCCGTCGAAAGAGGCGCAGGCTTTGCTTGAGCAGATCCGCGATATCGACGGTGATTTTGAGTTTGAAACCTACTACTCGCTGTCATGTCACAACTGCCCGGACGTGGTGCAGGCCCTGAACCTGATGGCGGTGCTGAACCCACGCATCAAACACACCGCAATCGACGGCGGCGTGTTCCAGAACGAAATCACCGATCGCAACGTGATGGGCGTTCCGGCCGTGTTTGTGAACGGGAAAGAGTTTGGTCAGGGTCGCATGACGCTGACAGAAATCGTTGCCAAAGTGGATACCGGTGCTGAAAAACGCGCGGCGGAAGAGCTGAACAAGCGCGATGCCTACGATGTGCTGATTGTTGGCTCCGGCCCGGCGGGTGCGGCGGCTGCGGTTTACTCCGCCCGTAAAGGCATTCGTACCGGTCTAATGGGCGAACGTTTTGGTGGCCAGGTGCTGGATACCGTCGATATCGAAAACTATATCTCCGTACCAAAAACCGAAGGCCAGAAACTGGCTGGTGCCCTGAAAGCGCACGTCAGCGACTATGAAGTGGATGTGATCGACAGCCAGAGCGCCAGCAAGCTAGTGCCGGCGGCGCAGGAAGGCGGTTTCCATGAGATTGAAACGGCCTCTGGCGCGGTGCTGAAAGCCCGTAGCATCATCATTGCTACCGGTGCCAAATGGCGCAACATGAACGTGCCGGGCGAAGATCAGTATCGTACCAAAGGGGTGACCTACTGCCCGCACTGCGACGGCCCGCTGTTTAAAGGCAAGCGCGTCGCGGTGATTGGCGGCGGTAACTCCGGTGTTGAAGCCGCTATCGACCTGGCGGGTATCGTTGAGCACGTCACGCTGCTGGAGTTTGCACCAGAGATGAAGGCTGACCAGGTCCTGCAGGATAAAGTTCGCAGCCTGAAAAACGTCGATATCATCCTGAACGCGCAGACCACCGAAGTGAAAGGCGACGGCAGCAAAGTGACCGGTCTTGAGTACCGCGACCGCGTGAGCGGGGATGTGCACAGCGTGCCGCTGGCGGGGATCTTCGTGCAGATTGGTCTGCTGCCAAACACCACCTGGCTGGAAGGCGCGATTGAGCGTAACCGCATGGGCGAGATCATCATCGATGCCAAATGTGAAACCAGCGTGAAAGGCGTTTTTGCGGCGGGCGACTGCACCACCGTGCCGTACAAACAGATCATCATCGCGACCGGCGAAGGGGCGAAAGCTTCCCTTAGCGCCTTTGATCATCTGATCCGTACTAAAGCATAAGAACGTAAGACAACACCTGCAAAGCAAAGAGGCTACCTGATGGTAGCCTCTTTTTTTATCTCACCACCAGCACCGGGATCCTGGCGTGACCTATCACGCTGGAGGCGTTCGAGCCCAGCAGGTGGGTGGAGATGGAGGGGTTACGCGACCCGATTACCACGATATCGGCTTTCAGCTCGTTGGCCACCTCGTTCACCACGTCGCGCACATTGCCAAAGCAGACATGGGTTCGGATCCGCGACGGGTCGATGCTGAAATGGCTGACCATGGTCTTCAGGCGGGTTTGTGCCTCGTTCTGGATATGCTCCTCAAAGCGGCGCATATCGGCGGCAAAGCGATGCAAACCAAAGCTGGAGGAGCCGGGTAAAACATGCAGTAAGTGAATAATGCCATCCTGCTGCGCCAGGAATTCAGCGTGGCGAATCGCCTTGTCGCTCAACTCCATCTCGAAAACATCCACCGGCATAATAATCGTCTGATACATAACCGTTTCTCCCTGTGTATTTACGCTTAATCCATTCAAACACAAAATATAATCAAATTCTGATAGCTCGCTGACACTTTTTAATATCGCCCCGTTTGTTGACATTTTGCCGCGCCGCTTTAAATCCAGGAATAATCCCAAAGCCGTGCAATTTCCCGGTATATCCCCGCTGATGGCTACCCTTTTAAGGTAAACCCGCATTTTTTCTTTGAATCCGGAGGTCGAATGAAAGCATTGACGTATCACGGACCACATAACGTTAAAGTTGAAACAGTACCCGATCCGGCCATTGAGCAAGCTGACGATATCATTCTGCGCATCACCGCCACCGCGATCTGCGGTTCTGATTTGCATCTCTACCACGGGAAGATACCGAAGGTGGAGCATGGCGATATCTTCGGTCATGAGTTTATGGGTGAAGTGGTGGAGACCGGGCGAGAGGTGAAAAACCTCACTAAGGGCGATCGGGTGGTGATCCCCTTTGTCATTGCCTGCGGCGACTGTTTTTTCTGCCGCCTGCAGAAGTACGCCGCCTGCGAAAACACCAACAGCGGACCCGGCGCGACCCTGAATAAAAAACAGATCCCGCCTCCGGCTGCGCTCTTTGGTTACAGCCATCTCTACGGTGGCGTACCCGGCGGCCAGGCGGAATATGTTCGCGTGCCAAAAGGCAACGTCGGGCCGTTCAAGGTACCGCCGCTGCTGTCAGATGATAAAGTCCTGTTCATGTCGGACATTCTGCCCACCGCCTGGCAGGCCGCTAAAAATGCCCAGATTACCCAGGGCAGCAGCGTTGCGGTGTTCGGTGCCGGGCCGGTGGGACTCCTGACCGTCGCCTGCGCACGTTACCTCGGGGCCGAGCAGATTTTTATCGTCGATCATCACGACTACCGTCTGCGGTTCGCCCAGGACAGGTACGGCGCGATTCCGATTAACTTTGACCACGACGACGATGCCGCAGAAAAAATCATCGAGCAGACCCGGGGCCAGCGCGGGGTGGATGCGGTCATTGATGCGGTCGGCTTTGAGGCAAAAGGCAGTACCACGGAAACGGTGCTGACCAACCTCAAGCTCGAGGGCAGCAGCGGTAAAGCCCTGCGGCAGTGTATTGCCGCAGTAAGGCGCGGGGGGATCGTCAGCGTACCGGGCGTCTATGCCGGCTTTATTCACGGTTTCCTGTTTGGCGACGCCTTCGACAAAGGGCTGACCTTTAAAATGGGGCAGACCGACGTTCACGCCTGGCTGGGTGAACTGTTGCCGTTAATCGAGCAGGGGCTGATCACGCCTGAAGAGATCGTCACCCACTATCTGCCGTTTGAAGAGGCAGCCCGCGGCTACGAGATCTTTGATAAGCGTCAGGAAGATTGCCGGAAAATTATTCTGGTGCCCGGGGCACAAAGCGCGGAAGTGGCGAAAGAGCGGGTCACCGGGCTGGTCAACCCCATGCCGGGTGGCGTTATCTGATAGCGGAAGAGCGGAAGAGCGGAAGAGCGGAAAGAGGATGCCCCGGCATCCTCTGGGCAAAGCGGGTTAACGCTTGTTCAGATGGGATCAGCGCAGGTATTCGCCTGCGGCCTCAGGCTGCCAGATAAGTTCCAGCACCTCCAGATGCGTGGCGGTACCGCCCGGCAGTTCCCAGTGGATGGTATCGCCAGTACGCAGACCAATTAATGCTGCACCCACCGGTGCCAGCACCGACAGCTGTGTGTTGCTGTCGGTCATGTTCGCCGGATAGACCAGCGTGCGGGTACGCACTTCACCGGTGGCCAGATCGCGAAACTTCACCTGACTGTTCATGGTCACCACGTCAGCGGGCATGTCCTGCGGAGCGCACATCTGCGCGCGATCCAGTTCGTCGTTCAAAGCAGCAGCGACAGGCAGCGAGGCAAAGGCCGGTTGCTCCAGCAGGCGGTCGATACGCTCAGCATCGAGTTCGTTAATGATAATTGTGGGTCTGGACATTATTTACTCCATGTCGTTAATGCTGCGACAACCGCAGAAGAGATGCCAAAAGAAAACCCTCGCCATCCGGTAGCGAGGGTTTAACTCTGTCTGATAATACTGAGTCTGTGCCCCGGTTTGAAGTGATGAATGTCACATTCACGGCGTGGATGTAGTAAGAGGGCGGCAACTGGGTCGTTAGTATGAAATTCAGCCAAAAAAGGTGATCCTTCTAAAATTTGGATTATCCTTCTAAGGCGCAGGTTATGTAGCGTGACACACCCATAACAGCAGAACAACGAAGACTGTAGCACGAAATTCAGTCTTACTTTTCTACGGATTGCGTTACGCTGATCCTCTTGGGGTAGGGGGATGAGCGAAGCGTAATCCGTGCCTGCCGGTCTTTCTTCCTGACTTTTCCAGAGAGCACTATGTATTTTTACCAACCTTCCCAGGGACACGGCCTGCCGCACGACCCGTTAAACGCCATTGTTGGACCCCGCCCGATTGGCTGGATTGCCTCCTGCGATGCCGAAGGACGCCCGAATCTGGCCCCGTACAGCTTCTTCAACTGCTTTAACTACCATCCGCCGATTATCGGCTTCGCCAGCTCCGGCTGGAAAGACAGCGTGCGCAATATTGTGGAGACCGGGGAGTTTGTCTGGAATCTCACCACCCGCGAACTGGCCAGCGCCATGAATGAAACCTCCGCCAGCCTGCCGCACGGCGAGGATGAGTTTTTACGTGCCGGGCTGACCAAAGCGGAAAGCCGGGTGGTGAAGGTGCCCCGCGTCGCGGAAAGCCCGGTCAACTTTGAATGCCGCCTGTCGCAGTGTATTCAGTTGACGGCGGCAAACGGTACGGAGATCGATACTTGGCTGGTGCTGGGAGAAGTGGTAGGGATCCACATCGATGAAAGCCTGCTGCATGACGGGATCTATCAGACGGCAAAAGCGCAGCCGGTACTGCGCGCCGGTGGTCCGACGGCGTACTTCGCCATCGGGGAGGATCAGCGTTTTGATCTGGTACGCCCGGACGCCAGAAAAGCGAGCGGTCAGTAACCGATTTTGTCGATCACAAACTGCTTCCCGCAGTTACCCGGGTGCGGTTGGGCAATAAATGAAGAAGTCGCCAGCGGAGCATTGATGCTGGCGGCGGTCAGCGTGAGCTGTACTTCGGTGAGATAAGCCGGATTGCCGCTGCAGCTGAGCTTGACGGCTTTAACCGTCTGCGGGCCCCAGCTTTTAGCGACCGCGGCGTCGAACGCGCTGCGGGTGACGCTTTTGCCGTAGTTTGCCGCCAGGAACTGCCCCAGCGGGCTGGCCTTCACTTCCTGATTCATCCGCACCATGGTGCCGAAATAGGCATCCGGATCGAAACCGAAACACACCCCGTGTTTGGCATATTCATACCGCTCCAGGCAGGAGTTCCCCCCTGCGCCGGGCATCACCTCGTTCAGCTTCGCGGCACCCGTCAGCGACAGCCCGGTCTCTGCGGCGTGACATTTACGGCTCGCTTTCACCTCCGGCATATTGGGGATTGGGCGGGTCGCGCAGCCATAGCGCATCCAGCGGCGATCGTCGACCCCGCGCGCGGCGATGGATTTCGGTAAGCCCGGCCACAGGCCATGAACGGTGAGGATCGTGGTTTTGTCGTCTCGCTCTTTTTGCAGGCGACACTCGTCGGGCGCCGCACGGTTGCGGTCATGCAGGCTCTGGCAAAAGCCGGACTGCCATGAGAGCGCCAGCACGTAGCGATCAAAATCAGCGTACTGCGTCGCCTGAAGCGGGGCTGCCTGCGCGGGGAGTGCGCACAGTGAAGCTGCGGTTGCGCTGATAGCGAAAACGAAATCCTTTCTGAACATGTCAATTCCTGGTGGTTGGAAGCAGGGTGTTGCTGGAAGTTATTAAAGCACAAAAAGCGCCCGCAGGCGCTTTAGCTGTGAGGGGGCTTAGCCCACCGCGGTGCCTGGTACCAGCACTTCGGTGGCGATGATCACGATGACCAGCCCGACGAGCACCGGCACCGAGGTGCGTTTTACCACCTCGAACGGCGAGATTTTCGCCATCCCGGCAACGGCCACTACCACGCCGGAGACCGGGGAGATGGTACGGCCCAGGTTGGAGGCCTGCAGCATCGGGATGGTGAGGTAGGCCGGGTTGATGCCGGAGGAGTGCGCCAGTTTCGGGATCATCTCCACGAAGGCATAGAAAGGCGCGTTACCGGAACCGGTGGTCATCGCCGCCAGCATGGTCAGCACCACCAGTACCAGCATCAGGATAATGCTTGCGGAACCGAACGAGGTGGCGATGGAGATCAGGCTCTGGATAAAGCCGATGGTGCTCAGCCCCTGGGCAAAGACCCCGGCCGCCACCAGCAGCATTACCACACCGGCAAAGGCATCCGCCATGCCGCGATAGGCCACTTCCAGGCCGCTAAAGACCTTCTGGGTATTGAAGCCGCGAATAAATTCCAGCACCGCTGCCAGCAGCATGCAGATCACCAGAATGGTGATGATGTGCAACTCCGGACCCCATTTACCGTCAAAAATCAGCACCCCGACAATCGGCGTAAACGGCAGGATGGCGTAGAAGGATGGCGCCGTGGTGGTGATTTCGCTGACGTCGAGTCTCTCGTGGGAGATGTTCTCTTTTTTATCGAGGTAGCGCTGCCAGAAGAAGTGCGCAATCGCCATGCCGATAATGGCGGCAATGGAGATTGGCAGGGTGGTTTTAAAGGCGAAGTCGATCAGCGGCATCTCGGCGGCTTTGGCGGCCAGCACCACGTCACCGGAGGTCGGGGAGAGAATAATCGCCGCCGGGGAGGCACAGATGGCCGCCGCCGCGCCGCGGCTGATCCCCACGTTGACCATTACCGGGAACAGGGTCGCCATCAGCAGCACGCCGAGGCCGGTTGCCGAGGAGACGGCCAGCGACATCAGACAGGCCACGAAGTAGGCGGCAATCATCAGCAGGTAAGGGGAGTTGATATAGCTCAGCGGCTTCGAGGCCAGCTTGACCACCATATCGTTAGCGCCGATGTGGGTCATGTAGGCGGCAAACCCGCAGAGCATCATGATCATCATCCCCAGATCGCCACCGCGGCTCATTAGCAGGATTTTGATATATTCGACGATGTCGGTTGCGGTGTAACCGGTGCTGGTAGCGCTGGATGGCAGCACCTTATGGCCCATCAGGGCGCTGACGATCAGCAGGACCAGGCCGCCGACAAACAGCACCCCGGTGGCGGAGTAGCCTTTGATGATGTAGCGCGCGACGCCGACAATGACAACCACCCCGATCAGGAGCTCGATAAACGTTAGCATGGATCCCTCAGTTCCCGACGCCCCAGAGCGAAAGGAGAAAGTAGCAATGAAATTAAGGTGACAAAATGTGCCGAAATAATGGACCGGCCTCGCTGACCAAAATCAATAAAACGACTACTAAAGGGGTATCCAGCCCGATTTTGCTGCTGTTGTAACGTTAATGGGCACGTGTTGGTTCTGTCCTGACACCATGACTGCAATAACCGCACAAAGCGTAAATAAATCTAAAACGGCTTTTATCTCAGGAATATCCCTGCGTATACTCGGGTCTCTTTTTGCGACCCAGGACGCTGCTATGCCTGCAAGCTGGATCTTTCGACTGCGCTACCTGAAAAAACATCTGCTGATGCTGATGTTCGCTTTCGGCTGGCTGTTGATCCAGAGCCAGGTGGCGGTGGCTTCACACGACTGCGCCATCAACGTGCAGGGCGAGACGGCCACCCTTCAGCATCTGGACATGATGGCGATGCCGCAGCATCACGCCGCGCCTGCGCCGTCGGGGCTGTGTGATAAACACTGCGTGCCGGAGCAGGTGCAAAAAGACACCGGGCATCCGCAGCTGGTGGCGCTGCCTGCCGCCATGACGATTACCCTCAATGACCCGGACTGCGCCGCTGTCGCGTCGTCGTCCCGCGTCGTCACTCCGCCCGCCGTGGGGCCGCCGGCAACGATCCGTTTTTGCCGGTTCCGGGAATAAATCCACCTGTTAATTCGTTGATTTTATTTTAATTTACGTTTAACAGGAGCTTTATCATGCGTGCTTTACTCTTTTCCGCGCTGCTTGGCGCGTGCTTTACCCTTTCTTCGTATTCCATTCAGGCGACCACGAACACCTCTCCGGCGACTCCGCAGTGGCAGGGGCAGGGCGTTATTCGGGCGATCGACGCCCGGGCGCTGGTTATCGAGCATGACGCGATCCCGGCCCTGAAGTGGCCCGCCATGACCATGCCGTTTGCCATTTCAGCCGATGTTGACCTGAGCACCGTGAAACCGGGCGATCCGGTGACATTTACGCTGGTGCGGGCCGGTGACGGCTTTCAGATAATCTCGCTCACGCCGCTGCGCTAAGCGAGGATCCCATGAAAACAGCAACACTGAGCATCTGGCTCGGTGGGGTGCTGCTCGGGCTTATCAGCGCGGCCGGGCAGGCCGCACCCTGGACGCTCGAGCAAACCCTGGCCGAAGCCCAACGCTACTCGGCGGCCTTATCCGCCAGCCGTAATGAGGCCCGGGCGCTGGATGCGATGGCAGATTCCGCCATCCAGTTACCCGATCCAAAACTGAAATTCGGCATTGAAAACGTGCCGGTACAGGGCAGCAACGACCGCCGCTTCACCCGGGAAGGGATGACCATGCAGCGGGTCGGGATCATGCAGAGCTACGTCAGCCATGAAAAGCGGGATCGAAAGGCGCAAACCCTGCAGGCTCAGGCGCGCGGCGTGCTGGCCAAAGCGGACGCGGTGCGTGCGGCCCTGCAGCGGGATACTGCCCAGGCCTGGCTGGAGCTGGCCCTGACGCAGCAGGGGCTGAAGTCGGCCAGCCGGCTGGTCGATGAGACGGCGCGGCAGATGAACGTACAGAAGGCCAGCGTGGGGGCCGGAAGCGCCAGCCCCGACAGCGTGCTGGCCCTGCGCATGACCCTCAGCGCCATGCGCGATAAAGCGACCCTGGCCAGGCGTGACGTCCAGCTGGCGCAGAGTCGGCTGCTGCAACTCACCGGCCAGCAGGTCGAGGACGTGAAGGGGCCGCTGCCGCGCTACCAGCGTCTGCCTGCCGACGTCAGCCAGCTCGAAGAGGCCATCGCCCGTCACCCGGAAGTGGAAGCCGCACAGCGTGAAGCCGAGACTGCGAAAGCGCGCTCGGCGCAGTCGGCGGTGGCGGCGATCCCGGATGTGGATGTCGAGGTGTTCTACGCCCATCGTGCCGAAGGCTATGACGATATGGCCGGGGTCATGTTCACGGTCGATCTGCCGCTGTTCCAGTCGCGACGGCAGGACAAGGACTATGCCGCTGAGGTCTCCCGCTCGCTGCAGGCGGTGGATGAACTCACGCTGATAAAGCGGGAGCACATCGCGCAGGTGCAGTCGCTTGTAGCCCAGTACCAGGCCGCGCAGACGCTGTGGCAGCGTCAGCGCGAAGAGGTGCTGCCATTACAGCATCAGCGGCTGACGGTGCTGAATGCGCAATATCGTTCGGGTCAGTCAGAGCTGCCCGCCCTGCTTGAGGCACGGCGCAGCGTGCTGGACAGCGAACTGGCAGTCAACCAGGCCGAGCGCGAGATGGCGCGCACCTGGGCTGCGATCCAATGGTTAATCCCTCAGGAGTTAGCACAATGAAAATCACTTTCCGGGTCGCTGTGCCTCTGGCATTGCTGCTGGCCGCTGGCGGCTATTACACCGGGCAACGTCATGTTTCGCACGAGGCAGCGCCTGCCCCCGCCGAACGCAAGGTGCTCTACTGGTACGATCCCATGGTCCCGGGCCAGCGTTTTGACAAGCCGGGGCGATCGCCGTTTATGGATATGGACCTCGTGCCGCGCTATGCCGATGAGGAGGATGCGCCAGCAGGCGTGGGGATCGGCGCTGCCCAGCAGCAAAATCTGGGCATGAAGACCGCCCGCGTTGAGCAGCGTCAGCTGGTCTCGCCCTTCACGGCCTTTGCAACCATCGCTGCGGATGAACGCAGCGTCACGGTGCTCTCAGCCCCCGCGGCTGGCGTGGTGACGAAGCTGTATGTCCGGGCGCCGCTCCAGCAGGTGCAAGCCGGTGAAGCCCTGGCGCAGCTGTGGATCCCCCAGTGGACGCAGGCGCAGCAGGAGTATCTGGCGGTGCGTGCGCTGGGCGATGCCGCCTTATCTGCCGCCGCACGCGAGCGGCTGAAGCTGCAGTTTATGCCCGAGGAGGTGATCCGCGCCCTGGAGCGCAGCGGGAGGCCGCAGACCTCGCTGATCCTCAGGGCCCAGCATGCGGGCTATGTGGCGAAACTGGATGTGCGCGAAGGGGCGCAGGTGGCGGCGATGACCGCGCTGTTTGAAATGGCGCGTCTCGATCCGGTCTGGCTGGTGGTGGATTATCCGCAGTCCCAGGCGCAAGCCCTGAGCGTCGGCAGCGAGATGGTGGCGACCTCAGAGAGCTTCCCGGGGATGCGTTTTCACGGGCGGGTCAGCGAACTGCTGCCGCAGATGGATACCGCCACGCGCACCCTGAAAGCGCGAATAGTTGTGGACAATCCGCAGCAACAGCTCAAACCGGGCATGTTCCTGACCGTCTCCCGGGCGCAGTCGGCGGCAGGGGCACCGGTGCTGGCCGTTCCGGAAGAGGCGGTGATCGACACCGGGAGTAGCAAACGCCTGCTGCTGGCCAGCGGCAACGGCTATTTCCAGCCGGTGAACGTGGAAACCGGGCTGACCGCGCAGGGGTGGACCGAAATTCGCGCCGGCGTAAAGGTGGGGGACGAGGTAGTCACCTCCGGGCAGTTCCTGATCGACTCTGAAGCCAGCCTGCGCAGCGTGCTGCCGGAGGTGGCGAAATGATCGCGGCGGTGATTAAAGCGTCCCTGCGTAACCGGCTGCTGGTGCTCCTCGCCGCCCTGATCATGGCGGGGTGGGGCATCTGGGCGGTGCAGCGTGCGCCGCTGGATGCCCTGCCGGATCTGTCGGACGTGCAGGTGATCGTCCGCGCCAGTTTCCCGGGCAAAGCGCCGCAGGTGATTGAGGATCAGGTGACCTGGCCGCTGACGACCTCAATGCTCTCGGTTCCTGGCGCAAAAACGGTGCGTGGCTTCTCGATGTTTGGTGATGCTTATGTCTACGTGCTGTTTGAGGACGGCACTGACCTGTACTGGGCGCGATCGCGAGTGCTGGAGTATTTAAGTCAGGTTCAGTCGCAGCTGCCGGCCGGGGTGAACGTTGCCCTGGGCCCGGATGCCACCGGAGTAGGTTGGATCTACGAATATGCCCTCATCGATCGCAGCGGCAAGCACAGTCTGGCCGATCTGCGCGCCATTCAGGACTGGACCCTGAAATTTGAACTGAAGAGCGTGGCCAATGTGTCGGAGGTGGCCAGCATCGGCGGCATGGTGCGTCAGTATCAGGTGGTTGCCGATCCGGCAAAAATGCGCGCCCTGAACATCACTCATAACCAAATCGTAACGGCGTTGCAGGCGGCCAACAAAGAGAGCGGCGGCGCGCTGCTTGAGAAGGGCGAGGCGGAGTACATGGTGCGCACCACCGGCTATCTGCAAAGCCTGGAGGATTTTCGCCATGTGGTGATTGCCTCCCGTGACGGAGTGCCGATCCTGCTGGGGGATGTGGCGAGCATTGGCTACGGCCCTGAGATCCGTCGCGGCGTGGCCGAGCTGAATGGCGAAGGCGAAGTAGCGGGTGGCGTGGTGGTGATGCGCTACGGGCAGAACGCGCTGGAGACGCTGCATGCGGTAAAAGTGAAGCTGGCTGAACTGCAAAAAACGCTGCCTGCTGGGGTGGAAATCGTTCCGGTTTACGATCGCTCGACGCTGATAGAGGATGCCGTCGAAACGCTCACCCACAAACTGCTGGAGGAGTTTGTGGTGGTGGTGCTGGTCTGCGCCCTGTTCCTGTTCCATTTCCGTTCGGCGATGGTGGCAGTGGTCTCGCTGCCGCTGGGTATTCTGGGCGCGTTCGTGGTGATGCACTATCAGGGGATCAATGCCAACATCATGTCACTCGGGGGGATTGCCATCGCCATCGGCGCCATGGTCGATGCGGCAATTGTGATGATCGAGAACATGCACAAGGTGCTGGAGCAGTGGCGTCACGACAATCCGGGTCAGGAACCCGCCTCCACCGACTACTGGCGGCTGGCGGAGCGGGCGGCCATTGAGGTGGGCCCGGCGCTATTTTGCAGCCTGCTGATCATCACTCTGTCGTTCATTCCGGTCTTTTCGCTGGAGGCGCAGGAAGGGCGGATGTTCGCCCCGCTGGCGTTCACCAAAACCTGGGCAATGGCGGTGGCGGCGGGGCTCGGCATTACCCTGGTGCCAGTGCTGATGGGCTATTTCATTCGTGGACGCATCCCGGATGAGAAAGCGAACCCGATCAACCGGGTGCTGATCCGCCTGTATGAGCCGCTGCTGGACTGGGTGCTGCGTTTTCCAAAAATGACGCTGGCGCTGGCGGCGCTCCTGCTGCTGGTGACGCTCTGGCCGTTGAGTCGACTGGGGAGCGAATTTATGCCGCCGCTGAACGAGGGGGACCTGCTGTATATGCCATCAACCCTGCCGGGGATCTCGGCCCGGGAAGCGGCCCGACTGCTGCAACAGACGGATCGGTTAATTAAAAGCGTGCCGGAGGTGGCCACGGTGTTCGGCAAGGCCGGTCGGGCGGAGACGGCAACCGATCCGGCGCCGTTAACCATGCTGGAGACGACCATTCACTTTAAGCCGCGCGACCAGTGGCGGCCTGGGATGACGCCGGAGAAGCTGGTTGAGGAACTGGATCGCACCGTGCGGGTGCCGGGCATTGCCAACGTCTGGGTGCCGCCGATCCGTAACCGCCTCGACATGCTGGCGACCGGTATCAAAAGCCCGGTTGGGATCAAGGTCAACGGCAACAACCTGGCGGATATTGAACGGGTGGCGCAGCAGATAGAACAGGTCGTGAAGCACGTGCCCGGCGTCACCTCGGCGCTGGCGGAGCGGCTGGCGGGCGGGCGTTATGTCGATATCCGTATCGATCGCCAGAAGGCCGCGCGCTATGGCGTCTCGGTGGAGGAGCTGCAGGGCATGGTCGCCACGCTGGTAGGGGGCGATAAGGTGGGAGAGGTGATCCTCGGGCGCGAGCGTTACCCTATCAATCTGCGCTATCCCCGTGACAGCCGGGACTCTGTCGATAAGTTGCGGGCATTGCCGGTTATTGCGGCCAACGGCAGCCAGATTGCGCTGGGCGAGTTGGCGGATATCCTGGTGACCGAGGGGCCACCGATGCTGAAAAGTGAAAATGCCCGGCTCTCTAACTGGATCTATGTGGACCTGCGCGGACGCGATCTCAAATCGGCGGTGGAGGAGATGCAGCAGCGGGTGACTCAGGAGGTTATTTTGCCCCAGGGGGTATCCCTCGCCTGGTCGGGACAATTTGAATATCTGGAACGGGCCACCGCGAAGCTAAAAATAGTCCTTCCGGTCACCCTGATAATTATATTTGTTCTGCTCTGGCTGACCTTTAAACGTATTTCAGATGTCCTTATCATCATGGGAACCTTACCTTTTTCTCTTATCGGTGGGGTATGGTTGTTATGGCTGCTGGAATATAATTTATCGGTGGCAGGTGCCGTTGGTTTTATTGCCCTGGCCGGCGTCTCGGCAGAGTTCGGCGTTATTATGGTGCTGTATCTTAATCAGGCCCTGGATAAATATCGGATGCGGGATGCCAGTGGTGAAGACGCGGTATTAATGCGGGCCATTCACGAGGGGGCCGTTCTGCGCGTGCGTCCTAAAGTGATGACCGTTGCCACCATCATGGCCGGGTTGCTGCCGGTGATGTGGGGCGGGGGCAGCGGTGCAGAGGTCATGCAGCGTATTGCTGCTCCGATGATCGGTGGCATGGTTAGCGCGCCGCTGTTATCAATGTTGGTTATACCTGCGCTGTATAAACTACTGCACCAGCGTTAATTTTTCTAAATTGCGCCTTAAATATTTAGGGCGCACTCTTTTTTACCAGGAGTATTCTTAACTGTTTCATTAAATAATTAAGATAAACGCCCATGCCGTCAGGTTTCTATTCCACTATTCTAGGCAAGAACACGCAGCGAAGAGTGAAGTGGTAATAAGATCGTGACAATTATTAATAAGTTTTTCCTGATTTTTCCTTTTATTTTTGCTCAGTTAACTTTTTCGACTGCGGCAGCGGCTAAAGACGTACCTCCCCTGAGAGCCTGGGTTAAAACAATCCATAACGATATGATTGAAACCTGGGAAGCACCCCAGCATTACGATCTCTATGTGCCTGCCATTACCTGGCATGCCCGCTTTGCTTACGACAAAGAGAAGACCGATCGCTACAACGAGCGTCCCTGGGGGGCGGGGTTTGGCCAGTCACGCTGGGATGAAAAGGGCAACTGGCATGGCCTTTACGCGATGGCGTTCAAAGACTCCTACAATAAATGGGAGCCCATTGCGGGCTACGGCTGGGAGAAAACCTGGCGTCCGCTGGCCGATGATAATTTCCATCTGGGGCTCGGTTTTACCGCTGCCGTGACGGCGCGCGATAACTGGAATTACATCCCCGTTCCGCTGGTCCTGCCGCTGGCGTCCGTGGGGTACGGCCCGGCCACTTTCCAGATGACTTATATCCCGGGCACCTATAACAATGGTAACGTCTACTTCGCCTGGATGCGCTTCCAGTTTTAACTGAAATAACTTTACGTACTGGTGATTTAATAGTCACTTCTTGAAAGGTAAAGGATAAAAATTGGGGGCAAAAAATTAACGCGACTTTTGTCACTTTTCTTCAAAAAGGCGCTGGACAAAACCGCTCACAATTGTTGTACTGATACCCGACACAGCATTTGTGTCCAATTTTCATGTAAAGGTAATTTTGATGTCTAAGATTAAAGGTAACGTTAAGTGGTTTAATGAATCCAAAGGATTCGGTTTCATTACTCCGGAAGATGGCAGCAAAGACGTGTTCGTACACTTCTCTGCAATCCAGAGCAATGGTTTCAAAACCCTGGCTGAAGGTCAGCGCGTTGAGTTTGAAATCACTAACGGTGCCAAAGGCCCTTCTGCTGCTAACGTCATCGCTCTGTAATTCAGACGAGACCAGCAAGAATTTCAAAACCCGCTCCCTGAGCGGGTTTTTTTCGTTCTGGCTCAGCTGAACAAGTACAGTCTCAAAAAGCTGGCCAGGATCGCCACGCTCAGTACGACCATCCCCGCATTTGTTATTTTCTCTTTCATTGCGTCACCCTCAATGTATGTGGGGACAGGTTGCATGAGAAAAATTAAGCCAACATTAAGGTCCGCGTATTTTAGTGAGCATTAACCGCAGAAATTAACCAAAATGCGAGCGCGGTCATCATTAACGAACCCAGCAGGTTAACCGCAATGTTGAGCAGCGCCCAGGCCGCGCGGCCATCCTGCAGCAGAAACACCACCTCTGCCGAGAACGTCGAGAACGTCGTCAGGCCGCCGCAGAAACCGGTGGTGATCAGCAGCTTCCATACCGGATCGATGTGGGTCATTCGATTGAACCACGCCAGACCCAGCCCAATGATAAAAGCGCCAATCAGGTTGGCCGTGAGTGTACCAAACGGGATCTGCTGATGCAGAGGGTTCAGCCGCATGCTCAACAGCCAGCGCGCCACGCTTCCTGTGCCCCCACCGATAAAAACGGCTAAAAGAAGTTGAAACACGAACAATACCTGCTATTTGATGTGTAAGGACTTTGAGTGTAACGCCGTTTGCGGCAAGGGGAAAATATGTATGTTGCGGTTGGACAATTTGCAGTAACGGCAAACTGGCAAAAAAATGCCGAAACCTGCGCTTCGCTAATGGCACAGGCGGCAGCGCGCGGCGCATCGCTGCTGGTGCTGCCCGAAGCTTTGCTGGCCCGCGATGATAACGATCCCGACCTGTCCGTGAAGTCGGCCCAGTCGCTGGACGGCGGCTTTTTGACGCTGCTGCTGGCGGAGAGCGCCCGTAATCAGATGACCACCGTGCTGACCGTGCATGTCCCGTCAACTGCGGGCAGGGCGGTTAACACCCTGGTGGTGCTTCGAGGTGGCAGCATCGTTGAGCAGTACGCCAAGCTGCATCTTTACGATGCATTCAGTATTCGGGAATCCAGGCTGGTGGATGCGGGCACAAGCGTGCCGCCACTGATCGACATCGACGGCATCCGTCTGGGGTTGATGACCTGCTACGATTTGCGTTTCCCGGAAATGGCGCTCAATCTGGCGCTGGCGGGCGCGGAAGTATTGATTCTCCCTGCGGCATGGGTGAAAGGGCCACTCAAGGAGCACCACTGGTCAACGCTGCTGGCGGCCCGGGCGCTGGACACCACCTGCTATCTGGTGGCGGCAGGGGAGTGCGGCAACAAGAATATCGGCCAGAGTCGCATTATCGACCCACTGGGTGTGACGATAGCGGCCGCAGCAGAAGGGCCGGCGCTGCTGTTTGCTGAGATTAGCCGGGAACGCGTTACCCTGGCGCGTCAGCAGTTGCCGGTCCTGCGCAACCGACGCTTTGCGCCTCCGCAATTATTGTGACGTTTTTTAAACAACGCTTGATTCACCTTGTTACAGATTGCTATTGTGTGCGGGCGTCAAATGACCGTTAATAACGTCGGGTTTTTTAGGCGCGAAACGCAGCCTGTTTACGTCAAGAAGGTATCTATGGGTGAGATTAGTATTACCAAACTGCTGGTGGTAGCCGCACTGGTTGTCCTGCTGTTTGGTACCAAGAAATTACGTACGCTGGGCGGAGACCTGGGTGCTGCCATCAAAGGCTTCAAGAAGGCGATGAACGACGATGACGCCACGGCGAAGAAAACTGCCGATGCGGATATCACTGCTGAGAAACTCTCCCACAAAGAGTAACGGCCACGCCTCATGGCTTGCGATAGAAAAAAACCGGCTCAGGCCGGTTTTTTTATGGGTGAAATGTAAACCTTTGTGACGGGTTTACTTCACTTCTTCGCCTTTCGCCTGCATGTCGGCGTGGTAGGAAGAACGAACGAACGGGCCGCAGGCTGCATGGGTAAAGCCCATCGCCATCGCTTCGGCTTTCATCTCTTCAAACTCTTCCGGGCTCACGTACCGCTGCACCGGCAGGTGGTGACGGCTCGGCTGCAGATACTGGCCCAGCGTCAGCATGGTAACGCCGTGACGACGCAGATCGCGCATCACTTCGATGATCTCTTCGTTGGTTTCACCCAGACCGACCATCAGACCGGATTTGGTTGGGATCTCCGGATGCGCTTCTTTAAAACGCTCCAGCAGCTTCAGCGACCAGTTGTAATCGGCACCCGGACGCACCTGACGATAGAGGCGCGGTACGTTTTCCAGGTTGTGGTTAAACACGTCTGGCGGGGTGGCGTTGAGGATCTCGAGCGCACGGTCCATACGACCACGGAAGTCGGGTACCAGCGTTTCGATTTTGATGTTCGGGCTTTTTTCGCGGATAGCCGTGATGCAGTCGGCAAAGTGCTGTGCCCCACCGTCGCGCAGATCGTCGCGGTCAACGGAGGTGATAACCACGTAGCGCAGCGCCATATCAGCAATCGTCTGGCCCAGTTTCTGCGGTTCATTGGCGTCAGGTGCAACAGGACGGCCGTGGGCAACGTCACAGAACGGGCAGCGGCGGGTACAAATCGCGCCGAGGATCATGAAGGTCGCGGTGCCGTGGTTAAAACATTCAGCAAGGTTCGGGCAGGAGGCCTCTTCACAAACGGAGTGAAGGCCGTTTTTGCGCATCGCCGCTTTGATTCCCTGAATACGCGAGGAGTCCGCCGGAAGTTTGATTTTCATCCATGCCGGTTTTCTTAACAGCGCTTCGCGCTCCGTAGCCACGTTTTTAACCGGGATTAGGGCCATTTTATCGGCATCGCGGTATTTAACACCACGTTCCATCACAATGGGTTTACTCATAGCGTGCGTCTTCCAGTTGCGAAAATCGAAGGAAAGCGTTTCAATTCAAGGGAATGTTGTATTTATCAACTATTTTTGAACGAACGACAGGCAGTATATCATTGATACGGACGATAAAGCAGCCTGCCCGGTCGCCAAATTGTAAAATAGTTGTTGTTTAGTGCCTTTTATGTGGGTCAGCACGGCTTTGCGGGTCAGAGCCTCAGTTCAGAAGGCCTGGCGGATGACGTTAATCAGATTTTCAAGCACCGGATCGCGCAGGCTCAGCTTGTTGTAATACAGCGAGATTTCAACGCACTCGGCGTTGAGAGGGGCGAAGGGGATCTGCTCCAGCGGCCAGCAGTGGCGTACGAGGTTAAACAGCCGTTCCGGGATGATACCAATCAGATCGCTGCTGCCGATCAGGGCGGCAATCGTAAAGAGATTGTAACTGCTAAAGTTCACCTGCTTTTCGGGGAAAATGTCGTTAATACGTTGCCGTAGCCCATTGAGGTTCTGGCCTTCCAGCATCAGCAGCGTTTGCTCGTACTGCTGCAGATTGTCCACCGTGGGGGCCTGACTCAGTGCCGGATGGTGTTTACGGCAAATCAGCAGCAGTCTGTCAGCGAACAGCACGTTGTGGCTCAGGGCACGGGCATTCAGGGAGTTGCTGTCGACGATCAGGTCGGTCTGGAACTGGCCTAACTGCGTCTCGGCGTCAGTGACCGAAATATTACGCAGCATCAGGTGTGGCGCGTGCGTTTTCACGGCCTGATAAATCTGCGGCAGAACCAGCGCGCCAACGGTCGGGGTGGTGCCAATGGTAATGGTGCGCTGCTTATCGTAACTGCCGGTTAAATCCAGCGCGCCGAGAATCGACTCCAGCCCCTGGCTGATGTATTCGTGCAGATGTGTGGCGTAGGCGGTGGGGGTCACGCCCTGGCCTTTACGAATAAACAACGGGTCGGGGAAAATTGTCCGTAATTTTTGAATGGACTGACTTATTGCCGAGGGAGTGAGATTAAGAATTTTCGCAGCATTAACGATACCTTTGTGGACATATACGGCCTCAAAAATGGTCAACAGATTGAGATCAATATTGCGTAAAGTCCGAAAAATTTGTGGTTTTGCGTCACTGCCTGGATCGCTCAAGCGCTTTTCTGGAAAATTATTATTATCCACGCTATTCCTCCCTCTTTATTCACAATACAAATAATAGTTGAATTTAAATAATGTGCTTATTGTTATGGTCAAACTGTTTTCGCGAATAAACATATTTAAGTAAAATCATCGGGTTGCCTAATCTTTGCGCAGGCGCAATCCGTGCCAGTCGGTTGGCCATGCCGGAGCAGAAAATAGGTAAATGCTTATACACAGGCGCGTTGCGGGCTTTTTGAAAATATAGAAACCAGGCATTGATGTAAAGCGTAAAAGCCCTTAAATAAGAATGGCCCATCAAATAATGAGCCAAACGGGAGAGGTAATTAAGCAGGAATATATTTATGGGGCGGATTGTTTAGCAGCGCTAAAAAAGCATTAACCAAATAAGGGCGCGCAATTTCTGGGGTGATGTTCTCTACCCACTGGCGCATTTGTGCCATTTCCATCCCGGCATAACCGCACGGATTGATGCGCTGGAAAGGCGAAAGATCCATATTGATATTTAATGCCAGACCGTGAAAAGAGCATCCTTTACGAATACGCAGACCCAGTGAACATATTTTCATTTCGCCCACATAGACGCCAGGCGCATCCGCGCGCGGATGTGCATCAATATCGAATTCGGCCAGGGTGTTAACCACAGTCTGTTCCAGTAAAGTAACCAGTTCGCGCACACCGAGGTTCCTGCGCTTCAGGTTAAGCAGGACATACATCACCTGTTGACCCGGCCCGTGGTAGGTGATCTGCCCGCCACGATCGCTCTGAATCACCGGGATATCGCCAGGCATGAGCAAGTGCTCTGCTTTCCCGGCCTGACCCTGGGTAAACACCGGGGGATGCTCTACCAGCCAGATCTCATCCGGCGTGTTCTCGTCGCGCGTGTCAGTGAATTCATGCATAGCCTGGGAGACAGGTTCATAGGGCTGCAGCCCAAGCTGGCGGACGAGAATAGTATCCTGATACAAAACGATATCTCCGAACGAAGGGACAAACTGTAGCGGGGAGTATATCACAGAGGGGAAACAGGTTACCCGGCGATGCGGGTAACCGGAAGGCGTTACAGCACCATACGTACGATATCGATATTACCGAGCTCTTCGTACAGCGTCTCGACTTGTTCAATATGCGTTGCCGTGATGGTGATAGACACGGAGTGGTAGTTGCCTTTGCTGCTTGGTTTTACCGTCGGAGAGTAGTCGCCTGGCGCATGGCGCTGTACCACTTCAACCACCTGATCAACCAGCTCAGGCAACGCCTGCCCCATTACTTTGTAAGTAAAAGGAGTAGGGAATTCAAGCAGTTCGTTAAGTTTGGTTTTCATGTGAGCTCCGGCAGTACGTCAAAAAAATAATAACTCCCACGTCATGTGGGAGTTATCTGGTTACATAGTATATGGGGACGGAAATCACACTTTCAAGTGTTCAATTCTTAACCAAACCAGTGATGGAACATCAATTTAATGTAATCAATGATTTTGCCAAAGAAATTGCCTTCCGGGATTTCGTCCAGCACCACCAGTGGGCGCTGATCGATGGTTTTGCCATCGAGCTGGAAGTTAATCGTGCCTACGACCTGGTTTTTCTTCAGCGGAGCGTGCAGCTCGCTGGCGGTCAGCACATAGCTGGCCTTCAGATCTTTCATGCGGCCACGTGGGATAGTCAGGTAAAGATCTTTATCGACGCCCAGAGAGGCGCGATCGTTATCACCAAACCACACCGGCTCAGAGGCGAACTCTTTGCCCGCTTTCAGTGGGTTCACGGTTTCGAAGAAACGGAAGCCCCAGGTCAGCAGTTTCTTGCTCTCGGTTTCACGACCTTTGAAGGTACGACCGCCCATCACGGCAGAGATCAGACGCATCTGGCCTTCGGTGGCAGAGGCCACCAGGTTGTAACCGGCTTTGTCGGTGTGGCCGGTTTTGATGCCGTCAACGTTCAGGCTGTTATCCCACAGCAGGCCGTTGCGGTTGGTCTGACGAATACCGTTAAAGGTAAACTCTTTCTCTTTATAGATGGTGTATTCGTTCGGCACGTCGCGGATCAGCGCCTGGCCAATCAGGGCCATATCGCGCGCGGAGCTGTACTGACCGTCAGCATCCAGGCCGTGAACGGTCTGGAAATGGCTGTTTTTCAAGCCCAGTGCCGTAACGTAGCTGTTCATCAGGCCGACAAAGGCGTCCTGGCTGCCCGCAGCAAAATCTGCCATCGCCACGCAGGCGTCATTACCGGACTGCAGGTTGATACCACGGATAAGCTGAGAAACGGGAACCTGCATGCCGGGTTTCAGGAACATCAGAGATGAGCCCTTGAACACCGGGTTGCCGGTGGCCCACGCATCGTTACCGATGGTCACCAGGTCAGTTTCTTTGAATTTACCTGCTTTCATGGCCTGACCGATGACGTAGCTGGTCATCATTTTGGTCAGACTGGCCGGATCGCGTCGCGCATCAGCGTTCTGCTCAGCCAACACTTTGCCGGAGTTGTAATCGATCAGGATGTAGGATTCCGCGTCGATCTGCGGAACGCCCGGGATCATGGTCTTGATATTCAGGTCATCGGCGTGAGCAACGGAGAGCGTGGCTGCGCAAAGCGCCGTAGTGAGCGCCATGCGCTGCATAAAACGAGCGGAGAAAGTGGTCTTCATGGTCAGAACAACGACATCCGTGATGGAATTAAAAAAAGTGCCTTACTATAGCAAATGCTATACAGGCAGGCATCCGACTTTCAGCATGAGAGTGTGAATCAACATGACAAATACTGACAATTCGGATACCGCTGATTAATCATTTTGCAACAGCGATAAATGACTGTAACTGCGCCTCATTCTGCAAACGCTGCTGCAGCGCCGCTGCTTCAGATTTGCTGGCAAACGGGCCTAACTGAATACGCCAAACCGCGCCATTTTGCTCAACGCGACCCGGCACGGCAAACTGCTGGCCGAGGCGCTGCTGATACTGCTGGGCGCGGGCCTGATCGCTAACCGCGCCAACCTGAACGACGTAGCCGCCGGCCTGGGCTGGGGCAGAAACGGGCGCCGCGACCGGAGCCTGAGCCGGTGCTGTTACGGGAGCCGTGACCGGTGCCGTCTGGTTCACCGGCGCGTTGACCACCGGCTGAGGCGCAGGCGGTTCGCTGCCTTCCAGCACGCCAGGGGCGAGGGTGGTCGGTGCGCCAAGGAAACCGCTGCTGCTGACCGGCGCACCCATGCTGTCTTCGCTTTTCAGCGTGTCGTTACTGACAGGACGCACGTCACCCTGCGGTGCAGGTTCGGAAACGGACGACGCGCCGCCCATACCGCTACTCAAATCGGGACGCGCGGGCAGGGCATAGGTCTGTTTAGCCACGGTGGTACAGGCCATACCCGGCCCGGAGAGTGACCCGTCCTGAGCAACAATAATTGGGTCGATACGCACTTTGGTATTGTTGGAAGTATTCAGGCGGTCGGCCGCGGCGCGCGACAGCGAGATCGTGCGATCGTTGCCGTAAGGGCCACGATCGTTGATACGCACCACGATCATCCGGCCATTCGCCAGGTTGGTGACACGCGCATAGCTCGGGATCGGCAGAGTCGGGTGCGCAGCGGTGAGCTGCATCGGGTCGAACGCTTCGCCGCTGGCGGTCAGGTTGCTTCCCGGCTCGGCATCATAAATAGCCGCCAGGCCAGCCTGACTGAATCGGGAAGGATCCTGAACAATTTTGTAGCTTTTACCGTCGCGTTCATAATCCTGATTGGCGGTGGCGCTCAGTGGTTCAAAACGCGGATCGGCTCCGCTGATCTCAACCACCGGACCATTACAAACTGCCGGCTGCGCAGGTGCGACGGCAGCTTGCTGCTGACCATCGTCACTTGTACAGGCTGCCAGTAAACTCACTGCGATGCAGATCCCAGACCACTGCTTACGCATTGCGTGCCCCTTATACGCTTTTTGACAACATTTTTCTGTGTGTGTGGATCGACATCACGATCCCGAACCCGGCCATCAGAACGATCAGGGCCGAGCCTCCGTAACTCACCAGCGGAAGCGGTACGCCTACCACCGGCAGAATACCGCTCACCATACCAATATTTACGAAAACATAAACGAATAAAATCAACATCAAGCCACCGGCCATCACGCGGCCAAAGGTGGTTTGCGCCCGGGCGGCTATCCACAATCCGCGCATGATGAGCAGCAGGTAAAGCGCCAGCAGGATCAATATCCCAACCAGGCCTAACTCTTCCGCCAGCACCGCGAAGATAAAGTCGGTGTGGCGTTCGGGCAGAAACTCAAGCTGCGACTGGGTACCGTGCAGCCAGCCCTTACCGCGCAGGCCGCCAGAGCCGATGGCAATCTTCGACTGTATAATATGATAGCCTGCTCCGAGCGGGTCGCTCTCTGGATCGAGCAACATCATCACGCGCTGACGCTGATAATCGTGCATCAGGAAGAACCACAGGATCGGGATAAAGGCGGCGACCAGCACCACCGCAATACCGATAAGCCGCCAGCTCAGCCCGGAGAGGAACAGCACGAACAGGCCGGAGAGGGCGATCAGAATCGAGGTGCCGAGGTCCGGCTGCGCGGCCACCAGCAGCGTTGGCAGGAAGATCAGCACCAGTGCGATAGCGGTGTTTTTCAACGACGGCGGGCAGACGTCACGGTTAATGAAGCGTGCCACCATCAGGGGGACGGCGATTTTTGCGATCTCTGAAGGCTGAAAACGCACAATACCGAGGTCGAGCCAGCGCTGCGCACCTTTCGAGATGGCGCCAAAGGCATCCACCGCCACCAGCAGAATAATACAGAAAATGTACAGATAGGGCGCCCAGCCCTCGTAGACCCGCGGGGGGATCTGCGCCATGACCACCATGATGACCAGACCCATAGTGATCTGGCCAATCTTACGTTCCGTCATGCCGAGATCCTGGCCGCTGGCGCTCCAGATGACCAGCGCACTGTAGACCAGCAGAGCCAGCAGGATCAGCAGCATGGCGGGGTCGATGTGGATCTTGTCCCACAGCGATTTTTTATTCGGATTATCCGTCATGATTATTGGTCCTCCGCGCCGGCGGCAGCCGGGCTTTCACTCGGCAATTCAGTGTTGTTATCACCCAGCATGATGTGGTCAAGGATCTGGCGCATGATGGTACCGACCGCCGGGCCTGCACCGCCGTTTTCCAGAATAATCGACACGGCGACCTGCGGGTTATCGTAGGGAGCAAACGCAATCATCAGCTTATGGTCACGCAGACGCTCAGCAATTTTATGTGCGTTATAGGTTTCGTTCGCTTTCAGGCCGAAGACCTGAGCAGTACCGGATTTCGCCGCGATTTTATAAGGTGCGCCGGCAAAGTACTTATGCGCCGTACCGTTCGCGCGGTTGGCTACGCCGTACATCCCGTCTTTAGCTATTTCCCAGTAACCGGAGTGGATATCACCCACGGGCGGCTCATGCGGCTGCGACCACGGCACTTTTTTGCCGTCTTCAACAGTGCTCATCAGCAGGTGCGGCACTTTCACCACCCCGTCGTTGATAAGGATCATCAGCGCTTTGTTCATTTGAATGGGGGTGGCGGTCCAGTAACCCTGGCCGATCCCCACCGGAATGGTGTCCCCCTGATACCAGGGTTTTTTAAAGCGTTTCAGCTTCCATTCGCGGGTTGGCATGTTACCGGAACGCTCTTCTGACAGGTCGATACCGGTGTAATGACCATAGCCAAATTTGCCCATCCATTCCGACAGACGGTCGATGCCCATGTCGTAGGCAACCTGGTAGAAGAAGGTATCTGCCGACTCCTCCAGTGATTTTGTCACGTTCAGATGGCCGTGGCCCCATTTCTTCCAGTCGCGGTAGCGTTTTTCCGAGCCAGGCAGCTGCCACCAGCCCGGATCGAAGAGGCCAGTATTGCGGGTGATCACCCCGGCGCTCAGCGCGGAGACCGCCACATACGGTTTCACCGTCGAGGCAGGCGGATAGACCCCCTGCGTCGCGCGGTTGACCAGCGGCGTGTTCGGGTCGTTGAGCAAGCCAGAGTAATCCTTGCTGGAGATGCCATCGACAAACAGGTTCGGGTCATAGCTTGGGGTCGAGACCAGCGCCAGAATGCTGCCGCTGCGCGGATCGCTCACAATGACCGCCGCACGGCTGCCTGCCAGCAGGGTTTCAACATACTGCTGCAGTTTGAGATCCAGGGTCAGATAGATGTCATGCCCGGCCTGAGGCGGAACCTCTTTCAGCTGGCGGATCACCCGGCCACGGTTGTTGACTTCAACCTCTTCGTAACCGGTCTGGCCGTGGAGGATATCTTCGTAATAGCGCTCAATGCCCAGCTTGCCAATATCGTGCGTTGCCGCGTAGTTAGCGAGCTTGCCGTCTTTGTCCAGCCTGTCGACGTCTTTATCGTTGATTTTCGAGACATAGCCGATGACGTGCGTCAGGGCAGAGCCGTACGGGTAGAAGCGGCGTTTGTAGCCTTTGACTTCTACACCGGGGAAGCGGTACTGGTTCACGGCGAAACGGGCCACCTGCACCTCGGTGAGGTTGGTTTTTACCGGGATCGACGTAAACCGATGCGAGCGGGAGCGCTCTTTTTTGAAGGCGGCAATATCGTCATCATTCAGATCGACCACGCTGCGCAGTGCTTCAAGCGTGTCCTGCACGTTATCGACCTTCTCGGGCATCATTTCAATCTGGTAGATCGTGCGGTTCAGCGCCAGTGGCGTACCGTTGCGATCGTAGATAATGCCGCGGCTGGGGGCGATAGGGACGAGTTTGATGCGGTTTTCGTTGGAGCGTGTCTGGTAATCGGTAAAACGGACAATCTGCAGATTATAGAGGTTGGCGATCAGCACGCCAGTCAGCAGCAAAATCCCCAAAAAGGCGACCAGCGCCCGGCGCACAAACAGCGCGGACTCAGCCGTATAGTCGCGAAAAGAATTCTGTAGTTTCATCCGCTGCTTAATTTATCCAGGACGTCATCATTACTCACGGTGATAAGGATGGTTAGTCGTGATGCTCCACGCGCGATAGAGACTTTCAGCAACCAACACCCGAACCAGCGGGTGGGGCAGCGTCAGCGCGGAGAGAGACCAACTCTGTTCTGCTGCCGCTTTGCAGGCGGGAGATAACCCCTCCGGACCGCCAATTAACAGGCTGACGTCGCGACCGTCCTGCTTCCAGCGCTCCAGTTCATGCGCCAGCTGCGGTGTATCCCAGGGTTTGCCCGGAATATCGAGCGTGACGATGCGGTTTTTGCCTGCGGCAGCCAGCATCAGTTCACCCTCTTTGTCGAGAATGCGTTTGATATCTGCGTTTTTGCCGCGTTTGCCGGCGGGGATCTCCACCAGCTCAAACGGCATGTCTTTCGGAAAACGACGCAGATATTCAGTAAACCCCGTTTGTACCCAGTCGGGCATTTTTGTGCCGACGGCTACCAGTTGCAGCTTCACGCATTAACCCCAGAGTTTTTCCAGCTCATACAGGCGACGGCTCTCTTCCTGCATGACGTGGACAATCACATCGCCAAGGTCAACGACGACCCAGTCAGCGGTCGCTTCGCCTTCTACGCCCAGCGGCAGCATACCGGCAGCGCGGGATTCCTGAACCACATGGTCAGCGATAGAAGCAACGTGGCGAGTGGAGGTACCGGTGCAAATAATCATGCAATCGGTGATGCTTGATTTGCCTTGAACGTCGATGGCGATGATGTCCTGACCTTTCAGGTCATCAATTTTGTCGATAACAAAATCCTGGAGTGCTTTACCCTGCAAGTTTTCCCCCTGGGAAAGTGAGATTGAATAACTGTAAATTCGTAGCCAGACAGTATACCTGAACTGGCCGCAGTGTCGGGACAAATGTCGCCTGACGGGCCTGCGAAGGCGGGTATCATCCCACCCTATGCCGGAGATTGCATCGCCATTTTTGTAAAACAGTTTTTGTAAAACAGTGCTGGCGGGAAGTCTGGCAGCGGAGGATATCAGCCTGGACGGGGGTGTCAATGGCGAGAGCGCGAATGGCGCGCTTTTTCTCCCACCGTCCAGTCAGTTGCTGCTTTTCTGATACAGACCCTGCTGCTGAATGTAACGTAGCACCGCTGCCGGTAACATCTCATCACAGGGGAGTCCCTGCTGCAGACGCTGGCGGATCAGGGTGGCCGAAATATCAAACCACGGCGTTTCAGCCAGGTAAATCTTACCGGCCGGCAGGCTGTGCAGATCCTCAACCTGATACGTCAGGTGCTGCTCCAGCCACTGCTGATGCTGCTCCTCTTTCATCGTCAGGGCATAGCCCGGGCGACGGCAGACGATCAGATGGCTGTTATCGAGGATCGTCTGATATTGATACCAGGTCGGGAAGTTAAGCAGCGAGTCCTGACCGATAATAAATGCCAGCGGCGTCTGCGGCCCCTGTTCGGCGCGCCACGCCTGTAGAGTTTCGGCGGTATACGACGGAGTGTCCCGACGCAGCTCGCGCTCATCAAGGCGAAACAGCGGCTTATCGGCAATCGCCAGTTCCACCATCTCTTTGCGCTGGGCAGGACTGGCCTCGGGCTGCGGGCGGTGTGGCGGAACGTTGTTCGGCATAATCGTAACGCGCTGCAGGCCAATCTGGTTCGCCAGAATTTCGACCGGTTTCAGGTGTCCGTAGTGTATCGGGTCAAAGGTGCCGCCAAACAGGGCCTGGAGAGCGTGCATCTCTTAACCTTCTATAAAAATATCGGCCAGCGCCTTGTGGCACAGCAGCAGGGAAAGGCTTTCCAGCTCGGACCAGATCGACTGACCGTAATCCTGCTTCAGGGTTAGCTCGGTACGCGTCAGCAGCTGAACGGCCTGGCGCAGCTGTTCCGGGCTCAGGCGGTTCAGCGCTTCGGTGGTCATGATGCGACGGTTTTGCCAGACCCGGTGTTTATCAAACAGCGCGCGCAGGGGCGTGTGCGCTGACTGACGTTTCAGCGTCAGCAGCAGGAGCAACTCCCGCTGTAAGGTACGCAGCAGAATCACCGGCTCACTGCCTTCCAGACGCAGCTGTTGCAGGATATGCAGGGCGCGCTTGCTCTTCGCCGAGAGCAGGGCGTCAACCCAGTGGAAAGGGGTAAAGTGAGCGGCATCGTTAACCGCCTGCTCAACGCGCGGCAGGGTCAGTTTGCCATCCGGCCAGAGCAGCGACAGCCGTTCGAGGGCCTGGGCAAGAGCCAGCAGGTTGCCTTCGTAGCAGTAACAGAGGAGTTGATTTGCCGCGTCATCGAGCTGCAGATTGTTCTGCTTTGCCCGGGCCGCGACCCATTTCGGCAGATGCGCCTGCTCCGGCGTCTGGCAGGTCACCAGTACCGAATGGTTTGCCAGCGCGGTAAACCAGGCGGCATTCTCCTGGGCTTTGGTCAGCTTGTTGCCGCGAACAATCAGCAGAAGATCGCTGTGCAGCAGACTCACCAGCGTGGCCAGCTGTTCGTTGATGGCCGCATTAGGGCCGTTTTCCGGGAGCTGAATAAGCAGGGTTTGCCGGGCGGCAAACAGGCTCATCGCCTGGCAAAGGGAGAAAATCTCCTGCCAGTCGGTGCTGTTATCCAGAGTGAAACTGTGGTGCTCGTCAAAACCCTGGGTTGCCGCATGCTGACGTACGGCGTCCTGGCTTTCCTGCAGCAGCAGCGGATCGTTTCCGAGCAGCAGATACGCCGCGCGCAGCCCTTCATTGAGCTGCGCGCGGAGTTGTTCAGGGTACAACCGGAGCATTACTGACCCAGCGTCGTAGTGACGCGAGGTGAGGATGCCGCTGGCTGAGCGGTAGTTTCAGCTTTACGGTCATTCTCTTTTTCAGCGGTATGGACGCTCGGCAGCTTACGGATCAGCTGCTCCGCCGCCTTGTCATACATTTCGTTGACGATAATGGTCTGCTCAGCATCTTTCGCCAGCGCAGTCTGCGGGTTATCGAAGAACGAACGGTAGACCTTGGTGCTGATAGGGTAAATATCGCTACCCGGAATCAGCACCGCGGCGTGCACTTCCATTACCATCTGGTATTCCGCAGTACGACCATCCTGGAAGATGGAGGCGGTATCCTGGCTCAGGCTAGAGCTTAATACGCGGAATGACGGTATATCCTGGCGCAGCGTCCCTTTTTCGATCAGGTCAACGCCGTTAAGGCGCAGTTGATTACGAATGGCACGGCTCAACGGACCATTTGGATCGCCCGAGTCGAAAATCATCGTTTTCATCTGTTCTGGCACCTGTGTGGTGTTGCGCAGGTGCCAGCCACAGCCGGCGGTGACCAACACCGCCAGCGATAACAGTAATGTTGCCAGTTGTCGCACGCTTCCTCCCGCGCTTAGCCAACGACCAGATTCAGCAGTTTACCGGGCACGTAGATCACTTTACGTACGGTAACGCCATCGAGATACTTCGCCACCAGAGTTTCCTGGCCAGCACGCTCGCGGACCTGCTCTTCGGTTGCATCAACCGGAACAGTGATTTTACCGCGAACTTTGCCGTTGACCTGCACGACGACCAGCGTGGTGTTTTCCACCATTGCGGATTCATCCGCCACCGGCCACGGTGCATTGTCGATATCGCCTTCGCCTTTCAGCTCCTGCCACAGGGTGAAGCTGGCGTGAGGGGTGAAC
>DERO01000044.1 GCA_002360945.1 Leclercia adecarboxylata
GGTTTTTTGCCGTCTGCGTGATAAAGCAGGACCATCCAGCCCGGCAATTCCAGCCGACAAAGATCCCCCAATGGGGTAAACTATCCCGGTTTTTGCATCTGGATAGCGTCTATGAATCACTCCCTTAAGCCCTGGAATACCTTCGGTATTGACCGAAATGCTCGGCAGATCGTGCGAGCCGACGATGCGCAGCAACTGCTGGCCGCATGGAATCATGCAACGCAACACCACCAACCGGTTCTTATTCTGGGCGAGGGCAGTAACGTTCTCTTTCTGGAAGACTTTTCCGGCACGGTGATCGTTAACCGCATCCGTGGGATTGCGGTTGAGGAGACGCATGAATGCTGGCGTCTGCATGTGGGTGCCGGAGAAAACTGGCACGATCTGGTGCAATTCACCCTTGAACACAACATGCCAGGGCTGGAAAACCTTGCCCTGATCCCTGGCTGCGCCGGTTCATCCCCTATTCAGAACATCGGTGCCTACGGCATCGAGCTCAAACATGTCTGTGACTATGTTGATTGTATCGAGCTGGCGACCGGTGAAGCGCGTCGTTTACAGGCCGATGAATGCCGTTTCGGCTACCGCGACAGCATTTTCAAACATGAATATCAGGACAAATATGTCATCGTCGCGGTCGGTCTGCGCCTGACCAAAAACTGGCAGCCGGTCCTCTCCTATGGGGATTTAACCCGTCTGGATCCCGCGACGGTAACCGCGAAAGAGATTTTTGCGGCAGTGTGCCAGATGCGAATGAGCAAATTGCCCGATCCGAAAGTGAACGGTAATGCCGGGAGTTTCTTTAAAAATCCGGTGATCTCCACCGAACACGCACAGAACCTGCTTGCTGAATGGCCTAACGCGCCGCACTATCCGCAGACGGATGGCAGCGTGAAGCTGGCCGCTGGCTGGCTGATCGATCAGTGTCAGCTAAAAGGTATCACCTGCGGTGGCGCAGCGGTACATCGCCAGCAGGCCCTGGTGCTGATCAACGAAAACAATGCGACCAGCGATGACGTTGTGCAACTGGCCCATCAGGTGCGTCAGCGCGTGGGTGAGAAGTTTAACGTCTGGCTGGAGCCAGAAGTGCGCTTTATCGGACACCACGGTGAAGTGAACGCGGTGGAGACCATTGCATGAAAGACCATACCGTCCCCCTGAAACTGATCGCCACTCTGGCCGACGGCGATTTTCATTCCGGTGAACAGCTTGGTGAACAGCTGGGAATGAGCCGCGCCGCCATTAACAAACATATTCAGACCCTGCGCGACTGGGGCGTGGATGTCTTTACCGTGCCGGGCAAAGGCTACAGCCTGCCGGAGCCGGTTCAGCTGTTGAACGAAGCCTTTATCCACAGTCAGATTACCGACAACAGCGTCGCCGTTCTGCCGGTGATTGATTCCACCAACCAGTATCTGCTCGACAGGCTCAACGAACTGAAGTCTGGCGACAGCTGTGTGGCAGAGTATCAGCAGGCCGGTCGCGGTCGCCGGGGACGTAAATGGTTTTCGCCTTTCGGCGCTAACCTGTATCTGTCCATGTACTGGCGTCTGGAGCAGGGGCCCGCTGCCGCCATCGGTCTTAGTCTGGTGATTGGTATTGTGCTGGCCGAGGTGCTGCAAGCCCTCGGTGCCGACGACGTTCGGGTGAAGTGGCCAAACGATCTCTATCTTAAGGATCGTAAACTGGCCGGTATCCTGGTTGAACTCACGGGTAAAACCGGCGATGCGGCACAGATTGTGATGGGGGCCGGGATCAACCTGGTGATGCGTAACGTGCAGGCGGATGATATCAATCAGGGCTGGATCAACCTGCAGGAAGCGGGGATCGCCATCGATCGTAACGTCCTTGCGGTACAGGTCATCAATGAGCTGCGCCATTCGCTAAAAATCTTCGAGCAGGAGGGTTTAGCGCCGTTCCTGCCTCGCTGGGAGAAGCTGGATAATTTTGTTCACCGTCCGGTGAAGCTTATTATTGGTGATAAAGAGATCTACGGCACCTCGCGCGGTATTAACGAACAGGGCGCGCTGCTGCTGGATCAGGATGGTGTGATTAAGCCCTGGGTTGGCGGTGAGATTTCTCTGCGCAGCGCCGAATAAAAGGCCGGGAGCCGCTAGCTCCCGGTCAGTCATACAGCCGCTTAGCCCGTGTGCGAAGCGGCAACCAGAATAATCCCTAAACGGTTGGTTACACTCTCTTAAACACATCACGATAAGGTATACTCTGAAAGCAGCAGGGTAACAGTTGATTAACCTGCGTTTCGCGTTTCTGGAGATTCATTTTGCGTGTCAGCCGCTCTTTAACTATCAAACAAATGGCGATGGTGACTGCCGTCACTATGGTGTTTGTTTTTGTCTTTTGCGTCATTTTGCTGTTTCATGCCATTCAGCAGAATCGCTACAACACGGCTTCGCAACTCGAAAGTATCGCCCGCTCAATCCGGGAGCCTCTTTCTGCCGCCATTCTTAAGGGCGACATTCCCCAGGCGGAATCCATTATTAAGAGCATCAGGCCGGCAGGCGTCGTCAGCCAGGCGGACGTAGTACTGCCCAATCAGTTTCAGGCCCTGCGCATGAACTTCATCCCTGAGCGTCCGGTGCCGGTGATGGTCAAGCGCATGTTTGAGCTGCCGGTACAGATCTCCCTGCCGGTCTATTCTCTGCAGCGGCCGGCGAACCCGCAGCCGCTGGCCTATCTGGTGCTGCAATCGGACTCCTGGCGGATGTACAAATTCGTCATCAGCTGGGTCTCGACGTTGGTAACCACTTACTTATTATTGACGCTGATGCTGACCGTGGCGCTGACCTGGTGCATCAACCGGCTGATCGTCCATCCGCTGCGCCGGATTGCCCGTGAGCTGGATGCCCTCTCGCCGCAGCAACAGAGCGGGCATCAGCTCCCTGTGCCGCGCCTGCACCATGATGATGAGATCGGCATGCTGGTCCGCAGCTACAACCTCAACCAGCAGCGCATAATGCGCCAGAATGAAGAGCTTAACCATAATGCTACCCGCTTCGCGGTTTCGGATCTGCCCAATAAGGCGTTTCTGATGGCGTTGCTGGAGCAGGCGGTGAAACGCCAGCAGACCACCGCCCTGATGGTCGTGGCCTGCGAGACCTTGCAGGACACCGCTGGCGTATTAAAAGAGAGTCAGCGGGAAATGGTACTGCTGACGCTGGTCGAAAAGCTGAAATCCGTACTGGCACCGCGAATGGTACTGACGCAGGTGAGTGCCTATGACTTTGTCATTATCGCCAATGGCGTCAAGGAGCCGTGGCACGCCATTACGCTGGGTCAGCAAGTGCTCACTGTTATAAATGAACGGCTGCCGGTACAGGGGATCCAGCTGCGCCCGAGCGCCAGCATCGGCATCGCCATGTTTAACGACAACCTGACCGCCGAGCAGCTCTTCCGTCGGGCGTTTTCCGCTGCCTTTACTGCCCGACAGAAGGGAAAGAACCAGATCCAGTTCTTCGAGCCCGAGCAGATGGAGAAGGCGCAGCAGCGGCTGTCTGAAGAGAACGATATCCTGACCGCGCTGGACCATAACCACTTCGCTATCTGGCTGCAGCCGCAGGTGGATCTGCATACCGGCAAGGTCAGGAGTGCCGAAGCGCTGCTGCGGATGCGCCAGGCCGATGGCAACTGGGAGCTCCCGGAAGGCCTGATTGACCGCATTGAGAACTGTGGTCTGATGGTGACCGTGGGTCAGTGGGTGCTGGAAGAGTCCTGCCGCTTGCTGTCAGCCTGGCAGTCGCGGGGGATGATGATGCCCTTGTCGGTTAACCTGTCGGCGCTACAGTTGATGCACCCGAACATGGTGCCGGAGCTGCTGGCGCTTATTAGTCGCTACCGCATCCAGCCTGATACCCTCATTCTGGAAGTCACCGAGAGCCGCCGGATCGACGATCCTAACGAAGCCGTGGCGATACTCCGCCCGCTGCGTAATGCCGGGTTGCGCATTGCGCTGGATGATTTCGGGATGGGGTATGCCGGGCTGCGTCAACTGCAGCATATGAAGACCCTGCCGGTAGACGTGCTGAAAATCGACAAGGCTTTTGTCGAGGGCCTGCCTGACGACAGCAGCATGGTGGAGGCGATTATCCAGATGGCGCACAGCCTGAAGCTGGAAATCATCGCCGAGGGTGTCGAAACCGAAGCTCAGCGGAGATGGCTGGCTGAGGCCGGGGTGGAGTGCGGACAAGGTTTTCTGTTTGCCAGAGCCGTTCCACAGGATATTTTTGAAAGTCGTTATCTTCACCAGACTGACAATCACACTGTTGAATGAAATGTTGCTGGCTTGTGCGAGCCAGCTCAAACTTCTTAACATTTCCGTTTCAAATTCAGCCTGAGTTCCTATTTGTCCTGATTATTGGATGCTATTTTAAAGCCGCAGGTGGGATTTAACCCTACAAATCCTGCGGTTTTTCTTCCCAAGGACATCTTATGAAAACCTCTCTCTTCAAAAGTCTTTATTTTCAGGTTTTAACCGCCATCGCGATCGGTATTCTGCTTGGCCATTACTACCCTGAATTAGGCGCCCAAATGAAACCGCTTGGGGATGCCTTCGTTAAGCTGATTAAGATGGTGATCGCTCCGGTTATTTTCTGTACCGTCGTGACCGGCATCGCAGGCATGGAAAGCATGAAAGCCGTGGGCCGCACCGGTGCGGTTGCGCTCCTCTATTTTGAAGTGGTCAGCACCCTCGCGCTGATCATTGGCCTGATCATTGTGAATGTGGTTCAGCCTGGCGCAGGCATGAACGTTGATCCCTCGACGCTGGATGCGAAAGCGGTGGCGGTCTACGCGGATCAGGCGAAAGACCAGGGCGTGGTCGCCTTCCTGCTGGATGTGATCCCCGGCAGCGTGATTGGCGCCTTCGCCAGTGGCAACATTCTGCAGGTGCTGCTGTTCGCCGTGATGTTTGGCTTTGCCCTGCATCGCCTCGGCAGCAAAGGCCAGCTGATTTTCAACGTGATTGAGAGCTTCTCGCAGGTGATCTTCGGCATCATCAATATGATTATGCGCCTGGCACCAATCGGGGCCTTCGGGGCGATGGCCTTTACCATCGGCAAATATGGCGTCGGCACTCTGGTGCAGCTCGGCCAGCTGATTATCTGCTTCTACATCACCTGTATTCTGTTTGTGGTGGTGGTGCTGGGCAGCATTGCCCGCGCCACGGGCTTCAACATCTTTAAGTTCATCCGCTATATCCGTGAAGAGCTGCTGATTGTGCTGGGGACCTCCTCATCCGAATCGGCGCTGCCACGCATGCTCGACAAGATGGAGAAGTTGGGCTGCCGTAAATCGGTGGTGGGGCTGGTCATACCGACCGGCTACTCCTTTAACCTCGACGGCACCTCGATCTACCTGACGATGGCGGCGGTGTTTATCGCGCAGGCCACCAACAGCCATATGGATATCTTCCATCAGATCACCCTGCTGGTGGTGCTCCTGCTTTCCTCGAAAGGGGCTGCTGGGGTAACGGGCAGCGGCTTTATCGTGCTGGCAGCGACCCTCTCTGCAGTAGGGCACCTGCCGGTGGCCGGGCTGGCGCTGATCCTCGGTATTGACCGCTTTATGTCCGAAGCCCGCGCGCTGACCAACCTGGTGGGTAACGGCGTGGCGACCATCGTGGTGGCGAAGTGGGTGAAAGAGCTGGACCATAAAAAACTGGACGATACGCTGAATAATCGTGCGCCAGACGGCAAAACACAGGGTTTGTCCTCTTAAAATCTTCTCTCTGGCCCGCATTCCCTTGTCGGGGTGCGGGCTCCTGCGCATAATGGCCCCTAAAGACTTGTCATAATCGGACAAGATTTATTTCGGGTATATTTCACTTCTTGCCGTGACGTTTCGCTTCACGCGCGGTCTAATCGGAGTGTTTTGAACATCATCTTTAGAGTGCGACAGGGCGTGTGGCACTCTTTGTAACCAGGAATGTTGATCAGGGGTTCACATGCAGGGCACAAAAATTCGACTCTTAACCGGCGGTTTGCTCATGATGGCAGCAGCCAGTTATGTGCAGGCTGACGCGCTCCAGCCTGACCCGGCCTGGCAACAAGGTACGCTGGCGAACGGTTTTCAGTGGCAGGTTTTAGCCACACCGCAACGCCCCAGCGACCGCATCGAAATCCGCCTTTCCGTCAATACTGGCTCCCTGACCGAGAGTACGCAACAGAGCGGTTTCAGCCATTTTCTTCCCCGTCTGGCGCTGACCCAAAGCGGCAGCCTGCAGGCCGTGCAGGTCCGTTCACTGTGGCAACAGGGTATTGATCCTAAGCGCCCTCTGCCGCCTGCCGTGGTCTCCTATGACTACACCATGTTTAACCTCAGCCTGCCAAACAACCGTAACGATCTGCTCAAAGAGGCTTTGACCTGGCTGTCCGACACCGCCGGTAACGTCTCGATTACGCCTGACACCGTTAACTATGCCCTGAGCAACAGCGATATGGTGGCGACCTGGCCGGCGGATACCAAAGATGGCTGGTGGCGCTATCGCCTGAAAGGCTCTGCGCTGCTGGGGCACGATCCGGCGGAGCCGCTGAAGCAGCCGGTTGATATCGAGCAGGTGAAATCCTTCTACCAGACCTGGTATACCCCGGACGCCATGACCCTGATTGTGGTCGGCAATATTGATAGCCGCTCGGTGATCGAACAGATTAGCAAAACCTTCGGCGAGTTGAAGGGCAAACGCAGCACCCCTGCGCCGGTGCCAACCCTGTCGCCGCTGCGCGCAGAGCCGGTAAGCATTATGACCGATGCCGTGCGTCAGGACCGACTCTCTATTATGTGGGACAGCCCGTGGCAGCCGATTCGTGAATCAGCCGCGCTGCTGCGCTACTGGCGCGCCGACTTAGCCCGTGAGGCGCTGTTCTGGCATGTGCAGCAAACCCTGAGCAAGAACAACGCCAAAGACATTGGTCTGGGCTTTGATTGCCGGGTGCTGTTCCAGCGCGCCCAGTGCGCCATTAACGTGGAGTCGCCGGGCGACAAGCTAAACGCCAATATGGCGGTAGTTGCCAAAGAGCTGGCAAAGGTGCGTGAGAATGGCCTGAGCGAAGAGGAGTTCAACGCGCTGGTGGCGCAGAAAAACCTCGAGCTGCAAAAACTGTTTGCTACCTATGCCCGTACCGATACCGATATTCTGATCAGCCAGCGCATTCGCTCCCTGCAAAACCAGGTGGTGGATATCGCGCCGGAACAGTATCAGAAGCTGCGTCAGGATTTCCTTAATAGCCTGACCGCAGAGATGCTGAGCCAGGATCTGCGTCAGCAGCTTTCTCAGGATATGTCGCTTATTCTGATGCAGCCGAAAGGCGAGCCGGAATACAACATGAAGGATCTGCAGGCGACGTGGGATGGGATTATGGCACCCGCGAAATAAAAGCAAAAAGGCAACGTAAGTTGCCTTTTTAGTGTTTGCTCCCTCTCCCTGTGGGAGAGGGCCGGGGTGAGGGCACCAGACCGCAGTTATTCAGGCATCGCCTCGCGCGGGATAATCGCGCCACGATACTGGATCACCGTGCTGGCGGTCAGGTGGCCGCGCTGTGCTGCGGCTTCCGGCGTACCGCCGGTCAGACGCACCGCCAGATATCCGGCGCTGAAGGAGTCGCCAGCCGCAGTGGTATCAATCACTTTCTCTTTCGCCAGCTTCACCGCAGGCACCTCAACAATCGCTTCTCCGGCAATTGCTACCAGGCAGGAGTCTGCCCCACGCTTAATCACCACTTCGCTGACACCGGCGGCCTGAGTGCGGGCGATCACCTCATCAACCGGCTTTTCACCCCACAGGGCATCTTCGTCGTCGAGCGTCAGGAAGGCGATATCGGTGCACTCCAGCATGCGGGTATAGACCTGCTGCGTCTCTTCGCGGCTGGCCCACAGGCGTGGACGATAGTTGTTGTCGAAAATCACTTTTCCACCGTTGGCGCGGCATTCGCGCAGCAGGGAGAAGAGTTTTTCACGGCTGTCCGGGCTGAGGATCGCCAGGCTGATACCGCTCAGATAGAGATAGTCAAAGTGGGCCAGCGTTTCGCAGATACGGGCCGCGCTGTCGCTCTCCAGCCAGAATTTGGCGGCCGCTTCGTTACGCCAGTAGTAGAAGGTGCGCTCGCCGGTGCTGTCGGTCTCGATGTAATAGAGGCCTGGAAGACGGTTTTCCATCCGCTGGGTCAGGGAGGTGTCGACGTTTTCACTCTGCCAGGCGTCCAGCATCTGCTGGCTGAAATTGTCCGTGCCCAGAGCCGTCACGTAGTTCACCGCCAGCGCGTCAGCATCTACCTGACGGGCAATATACACCGAGGTGTTTAAGGTATCGCCACCAAAGCCACGGTTCACTTCCGCGCCTTTCTGGGACAGTTCGATCATACATTCGCCGATCACGGCAATTTTCCTGGACATAGTCATGAACCTGAATAATTAAATTGAGGTTAGTTTGCTCTGGAGGCCGGGAGCGGTCAACTGTATTAAAACGACGTTCCATTATTTTTTTGAACCAGGACAAGTTTCGGGTAGGTTGCAGATCCCAGATTTTCATATTCGTCCCAACCGAACATAAAGTTCTCTTACCTGGGGCCGATAATCCTTTGACCAGTCCCCACAGGCTCTTCCCCATTCAACAGGATATCTGAAATGAAGTTAAGGCAGGACATCCAGCTGCTGAGCATCCCTGAGGCAAGTATTGAGAACTTGCAGGAACATCGCTACTGGCTGCAATGTGAGCGTGCTTATACTTATCAGCCCATTTACCGCACCGACGGTAAACTGATGGCGATCGAGATCCTGACCGTCGTAACCCATCCGTCAAACCCGGCACAGCGGATCGCCCCGGATCGCTATTTTGCGGAACTGCCGGTGCGCCACCGTCTGGATATCCTCGAAGAACAGCTCAGCATGCTGACGGCAAAGCAGGACTTCTTCGCCGAAAACAACATCCTGGCCTCGGTCAACGTCGATGGCCCAACCCTGCTGGCGGTGCGTCAGGATGAGAGCCTGCAGAAGCTGATCCAACGTCTGCCGTGGTTGCGCTTTGAGCTGGTGGAGCACGTTCGTCTGCCGCAGGACTCCTCTTTTGCCACCATGTGCGAATTTGGTCCCCTGTGGCTGGATGACTTTGGCACCGGCATGGCGAACTTCTCCGCCCTGAGCGAAGTGCGTTACGACTACATCAAAGTGGCGCGTGATCTGTTCATCATGCTGCGTCAGACCCCCGAAGGTCGCAACCTGTTCACCCTGTTGCTGCAGCTGATGAACCGCTACTGTCAGGGGGTCATCGTCGAAGGCGTTGAGACGCTGGAAGAGTGGCGCGATGTACAAAACTCGCCTGCCGCCGCCGCGCAGGGCTATTTTCTCTCCCGCCCGGTACCGATGGAGATGCTCGACAACGTTATCGTCACCCTGTAACCCCGGCTGCTTCCCATAATAGCGCGTGGTTAACGCGTTATTACCGGACGCTGCCGCTCCTTTTTTCCTCGTCTAAACTATATTCATGACTGGCAAGGTAAAAAAGGAATTATGGGATGACAAAAACAGCGAAGATTATCACCTGGTCCGGGGGGGTCTTCTTGTTGCTGATTGTGGTGCTCATTGTCGTGATCGCGACATTTGACTGGAACCGCCTCAAACCGACCATCAACCAGAAAGTCTCAACTGAACTCAACCGTCCATTCGCCATTCGCGGCGATCTGGGCGTCGTGTGGGAGCGCCAGAAGGGCGAAACGGGCTGGCGCAGTTGGATCCCGTGGCCACACGTGCATGCCGACGACGTTATGCTCGGCAATCCGCCCGATATTCCCGAAATCACCATGGTGCATCTGCCGCGCGTCGAAGCCACGCTGGCGCCGCTGGCGCTGCTGACCAAAACGGTCTATCTGCCGTGGGTCAAACTTCAGAAGCCCGATGCCCGGCTGATCCGCCTGTCGGAGAAGACCAACAACTGGACCTTTGATTTAGCCGAAAGCCAGGACAAAGAGGCCGCAGCCAAACCCTCGTCCTGGTCGTTCCGTCTCGACAACATTCTTTTCGATCGCGGGCGCGTCGCCATTGACGATGCGGTAAGCAAAGCCAACCTTGAGATCTTCGTCGATCCGCTGGGTAAAGCGCTGCCTTTCAGCGAAGTCACCGGCACGAAGGGAAAAGATGAGAAGGGTAAGGTGAGTGATTACGTCTTTGGCCTGAAAGCGGAGGGGCGTTACAACGAACAGCCTCTGAAGGGTAGCGGAAAAATTGGCGGCATGCTGGCCCTGCGTGGCGAAGGCACCCCTTTCCCGGTGCAGGCGGATTTCCGCTCCGGCAATACCCGGGTGGCCTTTGTCGGCACGGTGAGCGACCCCATGAAGATGGGCGGGGTCGATCTGCGCCTCAAATTCTCCGGTGATTCGCTGGGCGAGCTGTACGAGCTGACCGGGGTCCTGCTCCCGGATACCCCACCGTTTGAAACCGATGGTCATCTGGTGGCGAAAATCGACCCTGAAAAAACGTCTGTCTATGATTACCGCGACTTCAATGGTCGGATCGGCGACAGCGATATTCATGGCTCGCTGACCTACACCACCGGCAAACCACGGCCGAAGCTGGAAGGCGATATGGAGTCACGTCAGCTGCGCCTCGCCGATCTGGGGCCGCTGATTGGCGTCGATTCCGGTAAAGGCACCAAAGCGCAGAAGGTCAGAAAACAGGCCCCGCCGTCAGGGAAAGTGCTGCCTAACGACCGTTTCGAAACCGACAAATGGGATGTGATGGATGCCGACGTGCGCTTCAAGGGGCGGCGCATCGAGCATGGCAGCAGCCTGCCGCTGAGCGACCTCTCGACCCATATCATTCTTAAAAATGCTGACCTGCAGCTGAAGCCGCTGAAATTTGGCATGGCGGGCGGAACGATCTCGGCCAACATCAAGCTGGAAGGGGATAAGAAACCGATGCACGGCCAGGCGGAGATCCAGGCCCGACGGCTGAAGCTCAAGCAGTTGATGCCTGATGTAGAGTTGATGCAGAAAACCCTGGGCGAGATGAACGGCGATGCGACCATTCGCGGCGTGGGTAACTCTGTGGCGGCCCTGCTGGGCAACGGCAACGGCAACCTGAAGCTGTTGATGAACGATGGTCTGGTGAGCCGCAACCTGATGGAGATTCTGGGGCTGAACGTCGGCAACTACCTGATAGGGCAGCTTTTTGGTGACGATGAGGTGAGAGTCAATTGTGCGGCGGCCAATATTGACCTGGTCAACGGTGTTGCCCGTCCGCAGATCTTTGCCTTTGATACTGAAAATGCCGTTATCAACATTACCGGCACGGCCAGCATGGCCTCGGAACAGCTGGATCTGACCATCAATCCTGAAAGTAAAGGGATTCGTATTGTTACCCTGCGTTCACCGCTCTACGTGCGTGGTCCATTCAAGGATCCGCAGGCTGGGGTAAAACCGGGGCCGTTGATTGCACGCGGTGCGGTAGCTGCGGCACTGGCAACACTGGTGACGCCAGCGGCGGCGCTGCTGGCGCTGATTTCCCCGTCAGAGGGGCAGGCCAATCAGTGTCAGGTAATCCTGTCGCAGATGAAGAAATAGAGCGGGGGTTTTTGCCCGGCGGCGCGTTGCTTGCCGGGCCTGGATGTTATTCACCCTCTCCCTTTGGGAGAGGGTATTTTGAATCACAGTGACTGATGACGGGTCTCGTGGGTCAGCAGCAGGGCAATCAGCGTCAGTGCCGCCATGGCCGCCAGGTAGTACCCGACATACGCCAGACCGTAATTTGCCTGCAGCCAGGTAGCGATATACGGCGCGACAGAGGCGCCCAGAATCGAGGAGACGTTATAGGAGAATGACGCTCCGGTATAACGCACTTCGGTCGGGAACAGCTCTGGCAGCAGCGCGCCCATCGGACCGAACGTCAGCCCCATCAGGCTCAGACCAATCAGCAGATAAGCCATCACCAGCGCCGGATTACCGGAACCCAGCAGCGGCGGGAAGACGAACAGCGCAAACAGAATAATCAGCGAAGTAATGACGATCATGCTTGGGCGACGACCAAAGCGGTCAGCCAGCAGCCCGGCAATCGGCACCATCACGCCAAAACCAATCACCGCCATCATCAGCATCCACAGCACTTCGTTACGCGGCAGACCCAGACCTACCGGCGCAGCGGTGGTGCTGAAGGTCATGGAGTAGACGGTCATGATGTAGAACAGCGTATAGGTCGCCAGCATGATGAAGGTGCCGAGCACCGTCACGCGAACGTGTTTGGTCAGCAGCGTACCGAGCGGGATTTTTACCTGTTTCTTCGCGGCCGCCACTTTGGCAAACACCGGGGTCTCGTGCAGGGAGACGCGCACGTACAGGCCGATCAGCACCAGCACCGCCGAGAAGATAAACGGAATACGCCAGCCCCAGGTCATGAACTGCTCGTCGGTCAGCAGCCAGGAGAGCAGCAGGAAGGTGCCGTTGGCAAAGAAGAAGCCAATCGGTGCACCCAGTTGCGGGAAGGAGCCATAGAGCGCACGCTTGCGCGGTGGGGCATTCTCGGTCGCCAGCAGCGCCGCGCCGCCCCATTCACCGCCCAGACCCAGACCCTGACCAAAACGGGCCAGCGCCAGCAGCAGCGGAGCCAGAATACCGATGGTCTCGTAGGTCGGCAGCAGGCCGATGGCGACGGTGGAGATCCCCATGGTCAGCAGCGAGGCGACCAGCGTCACCTTACGCCCGACGCGATCGCCGAAGTGGCCGAACAGCGCCGAACCAATAGGGCGTGCGATAAAGGCGATGGCGAAGGTCGCCAGCGACTGCAGCGTGGCCGCCGTCGGGTCGCCCTGTGGGAAGAAGATATGCGGAAAAACGATGACCGCAGCGGTGGCGTAAATATAGAAGTCGAAGAATTCGATGGCGGTGCCAATCAGCGATGCGACGACAACTTTATTGCGCGAGTTAACCGGGACGTTTTCCTGCTCTGGATTGAGTGTTGTGGCTGTGGCTTGCATAAACTTTTCTTATTTTTGGCGAACGAAAGGCCATATTACGCACAGCAAAAGCGACATTTCAATCTGTAACAAACGCAGCGGGCGGCGAAAAAGTCGGCAAAAAGTGAATAATTTTCAGACCAGGAAATTCACATCTATGAAATGCTTCACAGAAATTAATACTTAGAGGATAAAACTGGTTTTGGGTTAAATAAAAGTTACAGGCTGGATTTATATGCTGAAATGATGAATCGGGCTGAAATATTGCATTCTTATCCAGCCCGATGGGGTGCTTAACGGTGTGATTTGCCAGGCATTCGTCGGTCATCCGGGTACTCGGCAGTGGCGATCCACGCCGCGCAGAACAGCGTCAGCCTGGCGAAGAAGTAGAAAAAGGCCAGCAGCCCCAGCACCGAGCCGAATGCCGCTCCGGACGGAGAGGTCACCAGCGACGGCAGGGTGTAGGTCATCACGATTTTGATGACCTCAAAACCAATCGCGGCAATGAAGGTGCCGCGGATCAGCGCCTTGCGGCGTGGCCGGTGGCGCGGCAGTCGCCAGAAGATCCAGAAGAACAGCAGATAGTTCGCCAGCATCGAAATGGCCAGCCCCACCAGATGCCAGACCGGTTTCAGCCACTCAATGGTATCCAGATAAAGTGCGGAGATAATCATCTGCTGCGCTGCGCCTGCCGCGGAGGTGATGGAAAGGGTAATAATCAGCGCCACCAGCAGGCCAATCAGCGAGATAAAGTCGCGGAAATACTTGATCCAGAATTTCTCTTCATCCTGCGCCTTACGTTCCCAGACGTCACGGGACTGGGCGCGGATCGCTTCCCGCAGGTTGCCCATCCAGTTAATCCCGGAGTAGAGCGCCACTAACAGCCCGACAATCCCCACGGTGGTACGCTGCTGTACGGCGGTGCTGATGGTGTTTTTCAGGGTGGCCGCCAGCGTTGGATCGCTGACGTTGAGCAGAATTTTACCGAAGATATCCTGAAGCAGGGTCGGGTGCGACACCAGAATGAAACCCGCCGCGGCAAAGGAGAGCATCAGGATCGGGATCATCGATAAAAATGAGAAGTAGGTGATCGCCGCGCCAAACTGATTGCCCAGCCGATCGTTAAACCGCTCGGTGGCGCGCAGCAGGTGGGCAATCATCGGCCGCTGCTGTAGCAGCTGGATCACATCCTTCGCCTTATCCAGCAGGCTGCCCGTTTTGCGCACTGCGGTGATTTTAGGCTCCGGCGGAGCCTCGGGCGGACGGGTTTCCAGTTTTTTAATCGGATCGAAGTCCAGATCCTGAGTAGGACGTTGCGGGTTGCTTTCCGGCATCAGTCACATTTTCCTTATCGTTTAACGGGTGGTCTTTGGAATTATAGTCTGCCCTCAGTCAACGTACGCTTTCATGATGTCCGTGAGCCAGGCCATAAACAGATGCACCCGGCGGGAGAGGTTGCGGCGGTGGGGATAGATGAGCGAGACCGGCATCGGTCTGGCGCGGTACTGCGGCAGGATTTCCAGCAGCTTTTTGGCACGCAGCGCGTCACGCACCCCCACCCGCGGCGCCTGGATAATCCCCAGCCCGGCGAGCGCCGAGGCGTTGTACGTCTCGGTGCTGTTGACCGTCAGCACGCCGCCGGTCTTCACCCAGTGGCTCGACTCGCCGTCGAAGTATTCGAACCCCTGTGGCCGGGTGCCGAGATGCGTCGCGTAGTGCACCACGGCATGAGAGGCTAAATCCTCCAGCCCGTCGGGATAGCCAAAACGCGACAGATAATCCGGGCTGGCACAGTTGATGACCGACAGCTTGCCGAGCGGCCGGGCGATCAAGCCGGAATCCTTCAGCGCGCCGACGCGCACCACGCAGTCAAATCCTTCCCGAATCACATCCACCAGCCGGTCGCTGCTGCTCAGCTCCAGTTCAATGCCGGGATACTGTTGCAAAAAAAGCGGCAGTCGGGGGATGACTAAATTTCGCGCAATGCTGGCGGGCATATCCACCCGTAATCTTCCGCTGACGCTGGCAGGGTCGTGCAAAAAAAGACCATCCAGTTCATCCATGTTGGCCAGCAGATCTTTGGCCCGCTCGTAATAGACCATCCCGTCCTGGGTCAGGCTGACGCGCCGCGTGGTGCGGTGCAGCAGCTGGGTGCCAAGTCCGTTCTCCAGGGCCTGGATCTGACGGGATACGCTACCTTTAGGAAGGCCCATTGAGTCCGCCGCGCGAGAAAAACTCTCCAGTTCAGCGACGCGAATGAACAACTGCATTGCCTGAATTTTATCCATAGGGAGCACTCATTGTTGTTGGCTATGAAACAGTGAAGCGTTGTTAGCCATATTTATTGATTTTCTATCACCTAATAAGCTCTTTCTCAATCACCACCACAGCCGAAACGAGGTTTCTTATGACTGAACGTATTGCATTAGTGACTGGCGGCAGCCGCGGGCTCGGTAAAAACGCGGCGCTGAAGCTGGCAGAGAAAGGTGTCGGGATCCTCCTGACCTGGAACCGCAGCCAGCAGGAGGCGCTCGAAGTCGTGCGCGAAATTGAGCAAAAAGGGGTAAAAGCGGCGGCATTGCAGCTGAACGTCGGGGATATTGCGAGCTTTGAAGGTTTTGCCGGACAGGTTGCAGAAACACTGCACAGGGTATGGCAGCGCAACAGCTTCGATTATTTGTTGAACAACGCAGGGGTGGGTTTATACGCCCCCTATGTGGAGACCACCGAAGCGCAATTTGATGAGGCGATGAACATCCATTTCAAAGGCCCCTTCTTCCTGACTCAGCGCCTGTTACCGCTGATAAAAAACGGCGGGCGGATCCTGAATGTCTCTTCAGGCCTGGCGCGTTTTGCCCTGCCGGGCTCCAGCACCTACGCGGCGATGAAAGGGGCGATGGAAGTGCTTACCCGCTACCAGGCGAAAGAGCTGGGCGCGCGTGGGATCACCGCCAATATCATTGCTCCGGGCGCCATTGAAACTGACTTCGGCGGCGGGCGCGTGCGTGATAACAAGGAGCTTAATCAGCACATTGCCTCGCAGACGGCGCTGGGGCGCGTCGGATTGCCGGACGACATTGGCGATGCGATTGCCGCCCTGCTCAGCGACGAGTTGGGCTGGATGAATGCGCAGCGGATTGAAGTCTCAGGGGGAATGTTCCTGTAACGCGCTGGCGGGGAGGGATCCCCGCGTACGCTTAGTGGTACTCTCTCTTTAACAGCCCAAACAGCCAGTCGTTATGCCACTGGCCAGCCAGCCAGTAGCTGTCGCGCAGTTCCCCTTCCAGCATAAACCCCACTTTTTCCAGCAGGCGTTTCGAGGCCACATTGCCCGCCGTCACCGTGGCGGTTAAGCGGCGAATGCCGCCCTGGGCGAAGGCGTAATCGCATACCGCCTGCAAGGACTCAAAGCCGTAGCCTTTTCCCTGAGCCTCGGGGGCAAATAAGAATCCCACTTCGGCGCAATCATCATCATGATGAATATACCCGGTGACCCCGAGCGGCAGCTGGCTGGCGTTATCGCGTACTACCAGACACAGCCAATGGGTGCTGCCCGGAGCCCATGCCGGCAGACGCGCGGTAAAGGCCTCGCGGATGGCCTCCTCCGGGCGGGCTTCGGCCACGTAGCGCATCACATCGGGATGCTGCTGCAGCGAGAGGAAAAAGGGCCAATCTGCTTCCTGTAGCGGGGAACAGGTTAAACGCGGGGTGTGCAACACGGGCATGCCAGGTCTCCGGGAACTTTTGTAAATGATTTTAACATTATCACTGAAATAGTACCCATTATCGGGTATGTTTAATCTGGTATAACCACTTATAAAAAAGACCGCTCTCCGACAGCTGCCTCAACCTATGTGCGCAGCATTTAAAGGAAAATGATGACCCTCAGTAAATCGCACGTGAACCGCGAGCAGTTTGAACGCTGTCTGGGAATTATTCGTCAGGCCTCCGTTGAGATCCTGCTCCTGTTAAAGGTGCACGTTGCCGAAGGCAAAGATCCCCGTTGGTTTCTTGAGCAGCTCGATTCCGCCAGGCTGGCGCTGGGGGGCTGGTCTAGGGTGGCAAAGCAGCTTAACCTCAACGACGCGGAGCTGTCGCAGTTCACCCTGCAACTGCGGCTGCTACAGCAGCGGGTACCGCAGTACGAAAGCGGGCAGGAGGTGAGCGACAACCAGCTGATCGCTGCGACGCGCTTTGTCACGGCGCTTGAGCATCTGCGTCTGCAGCAGCCGCTGCTGACCTACAGCACGGAGATGGGCCCCAGCGATGACCAGCGCCAGCAGCACGCGCAGAAGCAGGTGCGCACGCTGGAGCTGATGATTAAAGGGTTAATTATGCAGGCGTGGCCGGATCCGACGCGCCTCAACAATCACCTGAAAACGCTCTTCAGCGCCGATCGGGTGCGCGGCTGGTTGCAACAGGGCGAACGTAACGACGCCCTCGGCGGCATGATGTTCAGCGAGCTGGCCCTGATGCTGGTGGATAAAAAAGAGTACTCCCGCTCCTACTCGGCGCTGTTCAGCGATCCGTCCCTGCTGACGCTGATGGTGGAACCGCGTAAAACGCTACAGACCTTCCTTGACGATATCCGGCTTATCCGCAACAAAATCATTGCCCTGCAGCCGCTGACCTCCACGCAAATGCTGCTGCTGGATAACTATTACGCCCAGATCGCCACCCCCGTGCAGCGGGCGTTTGATCAGGGCCGCACCGTCGTAAATCCGGCGGGACTGATGGCAGAGGACAGCCACGAGCTGGATCTTTTCTGGGAGAACGCACGGATAAAAAATAACGCCACCGGTGACGATATTTTTGAGGTGCGTGACACCATTGAAAAACCGAACCGTCGGCCTGCACGCACCCCGGAGCAGCGCGATTACCTGATCTCGGTGGTGCTGTGGGGCGCGGTAGGCGTGATGGTGATGGGCATGATGATGATGGGTACCTGGCTGTTAATTGAAAGCAGCGCCCCGACCCAGGCGGCCAGCAACGTGGCCCCGGTGCAGCCGGTACAGACGGTGGCGGAAGAGATGCGCGAGACCCCGTCCTCCCGTGAAACGCTCACCAGGATGGGCGTCACCTGGGATGAGAATAACTTCCGCGCGGCGATAGACCGCAACGACACCCGGGTGGCAGTACTGTTCCTGAAAGCGGGGATGGACTGGAAGCTTTCATGGACCGAGCATGCGCTCTCGGCGGGTCATCGCGAGGTGCTGGATCTGCTGATGCGTTATCGTCTGCAGATGACCCAGGAGAAGCCCTGTCGGCAATTTATTACCAACCTCGGCCATGCAATGGCCGCAGGCGAACCGCTGACGGGTCTGCGTAAAGAGTATCTCCAGGCATTCTGCACCGTGCCGGCGGTGGTCGAACGTCAGCGACGTGAGATGGATCAGGCGAAACGGCGGGCGCAGGCGCAGCCGGATGCCAGTACCAAAAAATGGCAGTCGATCCAGACGGCCATTTATGAGGTGATCCGCTGACAGCGCGGGGAGCTACGGCTCCCCGTAGAGGCCAATCAGACGGCGTACCACGCCGTTAGTCCAGCCAAACCCGTCCTGCAAGGGGTACTCACCCCCGCCCCCTTCGCGAGGCTGGCTGCTGGCGATGTGGTACTTCTCAATCAGCTTGTAGTGCGTCTTGTAGAATTGGTTAACGGTCTGCAGCCAGCTCCAGGCAATTTCATCTCCCAGCGAGTCGTTGCCGTACTGCTTGAACCCCTGGATCGCCATCCACTGCAGCGGTGCCCAGCCGTTGGGTTTATCCCACTGCTCGCCGGTTTCGTACTCGGTTGCCAGAATGCCGCCCGGCGTCAGCAGACGGGCTTTCACCGCATCCGACAGACGCTCTGCCTGCTCGTGGGTTGCCATCCCGACGTACAGCGGCACGATACTGGCGGCTGAGAAGAGCGCCAGCGCCTCCCGACGCCAGTCATAATCGCGATAGCAGCCGTTTTCCTCATCCCACAGATAGCGGTTGACCGCCGCGCGGCGATCGCTGGCCTTCTGATGGAAAATTTCCGCAGTCTCTTTGTCGCCCTTCGAGGCCGAGATATTGGCGATGGCGCTCTCCAGCTTGAACAGGAAAGCGTTGAGATCGATCGGGATAAACTGGGTGGTGCGAATACTCGCCAGGCGGCTCGGATCCCGCAGCCAGCGCGAGGAGTAGTCCCAGCCGGACGCGGCCCCGGCACGCAGATCGCGATAGACCTCGTTAGGCGGACGACCGGAATGGCGGGCGGTCTCGACGTCCTCTATCCAGGACTCATCTCGCGGGGTGTCGCGGTCATCCCAGTAGCGGTTGAGCAGCGAGCCGTCCGGCATACGCACCGCACTGCGGTAGGCCTGGTTGAGCAGCAGCGACTCCGCGCCGTCCATCCAGAAGGCGTACTCCATTTTCAGGTGATCCAGATAGCGCTTGGCTCCGCGCACGCCGTCCTCTTCAAACAGCTCAACCATCAGGGCAAATACCGGCGGCTGGGAACGGCTCAGGTAGTAGGTGCGGTTGCCGTTGGGAATATGGCCATATTTTTCGATCATCCACGCAAAGTTATCCGCCATGCACTTAAGCATGTCGTGGCGTCCGCTTTCGGCCAGCCCCAGCATGGTGAAATAGGAGTCCCAGTAGTAGGTTTCGCTGAATCGCCCACCGGGCACAATATAGGCCTGCGGCAGCGCCAGCAGCGACGACCAGGGGATGTGATCCTGCGGCTCGCGGGTCAGCACCGGCCACAGATTATCGATATGTTCCTTGAGCGAAAGGGACGGATCGGACACATACTCGCTCGACAGGACTTCCGGCAGCCAGAAGTGTCTTTCGACAAACTCGCGCAGGTCGAAGTCCCGGTGACGTTTCACCTTACGGTAGCGGATGAGGATATCCAGCGGATCCATCTTTGGTGCGCAGTCAGGGAAGGTTTTGCTGTCGGCAAACAGTCGCGACGACTGCACGTGCTCAAAGAGCTCAAGGTAGCGATCGGCAGGAGTGAGCGCATCGGATGCGGGCAGCCCTTCAATCATTTCAGGTTCCGGCTCCGCCTCGAGCATTTCATCCAGTTTTAACTCGCAGGGATCGATTTCGTAGAGAAGTTCTTGTTCTATATCGAACTCTACGGTCTCTACAGTGCGTATATTCTGGTTGAACATGGTGGTCAGGACCTCCGGTTAGCGTTGTCTCGGGTCTGGTTTTATCCGGTTGCCTACTAAGCTTAGACATTCGCTTCGGTCTGTGAAGAGGTATATGTGCGGTAGATCACGTTTTACTGCAAGAGAAAAACCGGCACTGCGGGAGGCATGTTGATGTTATTTCAGGCAATAACCAGCTGATCCAGCAGTGCGGAGGCGATCTAAAATTCGGATCATTCGCTTTGCAACAGAGTATGAATCAGACGGCTTCTTCTGGTTCCTCGTTGAGGCGATGCGCTTGCGCGCGGTCGAAAATGTCTTCAGATGAGAGGCGGGCGCGGAAACCTCTCCCTTCTGGCTGAATCACGATCTGCAAAGACTCGGACAGCGCTACGGATTGATCTTTACTGTCAGTGCCGATGATGCCATCTGGGGCGAAAGGCGCAACGGCTTGAGCAAACGCCTCCTGCATCTCCTCATGGTTTTTATATCCTTTGTCCTCAATGTTGAGAGCCCTGTGAATAAGGGCGCAATCAAGCATCGTGCCCTGCAACCAGTAACACGATGATGAGTATGCCGCGCACCAGGTCAGCTTGCTGCCCTCGGTTATAGCCTCCAACAGATAGGTTTTGCTGCCTGCAAAGCAGGAGCCCAGCATCAATCCCTTGATATTAAATTTGCGGGAGTTTTCATTAATTCTGGAAAGAATATGCTTGAGTGAAACATCCCCGATATGGGTTTTACTGCCATGCGCCGCAACATAGACGATGGTATTGTCGAACTTCTGCCGACACAGACAATCCAGCGCTAAATCAAAGCTGCTTTTATTGTAGAAGTTCAGGCAGTAGACCTCGGTATTACCATGCATCTTCGCGATCCCTTGCACAAACGGCAATACTGACGAGCGGTGGGCATCGTGATCGTCTAGTTTCCATGGGGATTCAAGAACCAGAATGGCATTCTTATTGCTGCTGATTGGCATATAATATTTACCTAAGTGAAATTAATTATTTTTAAAATTAATATTGCTGTGCAATCGCACTTTTATTTTATCGGCCCACTCTGCAAATAAGTGTCCAAAATCGCCATTGTTTCGCCACGCGCAAATAAGTAATTAAGGGCTTCCACTCCGTTGTCATCGCTTCCGATGACCACCTCAAAACAGGAAACCCTTATGAACCTTAACGCGAAGCGTCAGGGCGTTGCGCCTATTTCTTTTGCAAAGCCAGCTGACGGTAAATCCACTATAACAGAACTACAGGGGCTGCTGGAAAGCCGCCATTTAGCGTGGCTGGATATTTGTGAAGGAGAGAACAAAGCCATTATATTCCGCTGCAATCTGAAGCAAAGTGTGTTCCGTAATATTCAGTTCAGCAGTTTATTAATTAACCGCTGCTATATCGACGGGCTCTGTTTCGAGAACTGCGATATGCGTAATGTTTTTTTCTCGAATAGCGTCATTACACAGCCGATTCGCTTACGTCATTGTCAGGTGGCCGGGATGCGGCTGTTAAATATGCCGCGCAGAATGTTTATTTTTGAGGAGTGTACCGGCGTCGGGCAGATCCTGTTTGCCTGACACCGGTGGAGCACAATCAGTGCGCCTGGCGAGGGTCGCCCGCTATTTCATCGGTCTTCTGCCTGGTCTCTTCGCTTTGGTTCAGGGCATTGTTAGCCGCTTTTTCCGCATGGGCCGCACTATAGGCTGCCAGATGTGAAACCACGATGGCATAAATACTCATCAGGGAGACCCAGAGGATACTGTTTTTCCACCACAGCAGGGTGGGTATGGTTAACATCGCCCAGACCAGGGCAAGAATCAGGTGGAATTTAGCCAAGCTTTTTGCGTTGATCTTCACTTGCATTGTCTTTTCTCTAATCTTAAATAATCGATCCAGGTAAGCGCTTAATACTTTTTAAGATTAGCCAGGTCTGCCGCCGTTTCCGGTGAATTTTGTTACCGTTTGTACAGTCGGGCTGAGGGGGCATAAAAAAACCGGCCACAGAGGACCGGTCTTTATCAGCACATAAAAGCGTGTGGCAGGCGTATTAACGCATGGTCACAAACTCTTCAGCCGCCGTCGGGTGGATTGCCACGGTATTATCGAAGTCTTTCTTGGTGGCACCCATTTTCAGCGCTACCGCAAAGCCCTGCAGGATCTCATCCATACCGAAGCCAATACCGTGAATACCGACGATCTTCTCTTCCGGGCCGACGCAGACTAACTTCATGCGGCACGGCTGACGGTGAGCAGTGACGGCGGTATACATGGCGGTGAAGGCCGATTTATACACTTTCACCTGGTCATCGCCATAGTGCGCGCGCGCCTGGGGTTCGGTTAAACCAACGGTGCCGATTGGCGGGTGGCTGAAGACCACGGTCGGGATGTTGCTGTAGTCGAGATGCTCGTCCGGTTTGTTGTTAAACAGACGCTCGGAGAGACGACGACCCGCGGCAACGGCGACTGGCGTCAGCTCAACCGCACCGGTGTTATCGCCCACGGCGTAAATGCCCGGCACGCTGGTGTTCTGGAACTTATCGACAACGATATAGCCCTTCTCATTGGTTTTCACGCCAGTGACCGCCAGGTTGAAGTTGTCATTTGCCGGTTCACGACCAATGGCCCAGATCAGGCAATCAACGGTCTGGCTACGGCCATCTTCCAGCTCCAGCGTCAGGCTGCCGTCGGCGTTTTTCACCACCGCTTTCGGAATGGCTTCCGTATGCAGATGTGGACCTTCGGCGTTCATCACTTCCACCAGCGTATCGACGATCAGCGGATCGAAGTTGCGCAGCGGAGCGTGTTTACGTACGAACAGGTGCGCTTCTGCACCCAGGCCGTTAATCACGCCCGCCAGCTCGACGGCGATATAACCCGCGCCAACGATGGCAACGCGTTTCGGCAGGGCAGGCAGCTCAAAGAAACCGTCGGAGTCGATGCCATATTCCGCACCTGGAATAGACGGATGGCTTGGACGGCCGCCGGTGGCGATCAGGATGTGATCGGCGGTGATCGTTTCGCCGTTCACTTCGATGGTCTTCGCATCCACAAAACGGGCGAAACCGCGGATCACATCGACGTTGTTCTTACCCAGCACGTTGTCGTAGGAGGTGTGGATACGGTCAATGTATGCCGTACGGCTGGCGATCAGGCGATCCCAGTCGAAGTTATTGATGGTGGTGTCAAAACCATAGTCCGGGCCATACAGGTGGATAGCCTCACGGATCTGCGCCGCATGCCACATCACTTTCTTCGGTACACAACCGACGTTGACGCAGGTGCCGCCGAGGTCTTTCGCTTCAATCAGGGCGCACTTCTGGCCATACATGGCCGCACGGTTAATGGAGGCGATGCCGCCGCTGCCGCCGCCAATAGCGATGTAGTCATAATGCTTAGTCATGGTCTTATCCTTAATCGTTAATTGCCGCGATTGTATACCTGAAATCAATAGCTTCCACCGATTGCTGTGATTACTCGGGCACGATCCAGCTGACGGTAGCGTGGCCGGTACCGGCCGGAACCAGCTTTTTGTGCAGCCACGGCAGAACGTTGTTCATCTGCGCTTCCAGCTTCCACGGTGGGTTAACCACGATCATGCCGGAGGCGGTCATGCCGCGTCGATCGCTGTCCGGGAGAACCGCCAGCTCAATTTGCAGGATCTTACGGATGCCGGTCGCTTCCAGCTCCTTGATCATGCGCTTGATTTGCGAACGCAGCACCACCGGATACCACAGGGCATAGGTGCCGGTAGCAAAGCGTTTGTAACCTTCGTGGATGCCCGCGACCACCGCCTGATAATCGCTTTTGATCTCATACGGCGGGTCGATCAGCACCAGGCCGCGACGGGACACCGGCGGCAGCTTGGCTTTCAGCTGCTGGTAGCCGTCCGATTTCTCCACGCGCGCGCGGCTGTCTTTCTGGAATTCAGAGCGCAGCAGCGGGTAGTCGCTCGGGTGCAGTTCGGTCAGCTGGATGCTGTCCTGCTCGCGCAGCAGCTGGCGGGCAATCAGCGGCGAGCCCGGGTAGTAACGTAACTGGCCGCTGCGGTTGTAGTGGTTGATGACGTTGATGTACGGCTCCAGCTCGGCCGGCAGGTCGTCCTGCTGCCAGATACGGGCGATGCCCTCGAGGTACTCCCCGGTGCGCTCGGCGTGTTCACCGCTCAGCTGATAGCGGCCCGCGCCGGCATGGGTGTCCAGATAGAGAAAAGGCTTATCTTTCTCTTTGAGCGCCTCGATAATCAGGCTCTGAACGGTATGTTTAAGAACGTCGGCGTGGTTGCCCGCGTGAAAGCTGTGGCGATAACTGAGCATGGGTAGATGTATTCCGATAATGACGATTGGCCACAGTTTACAGCAGAACGGCGCAGATTACCCGCAGGCCCGGCACGCCCCGTCGCGGCGGCTGTTTTTCTGTCACCTCAGCCATTGAAATTCACTACACTTAACCCCATCCTGGAAACAATATGCTCGCGCAGGATGCGCGCTTCATTCACTCATTTAACAGGACAGTGCTTATGACCAACCCATTACTGACGCCTTTTTCGTTGCCACCGTTTTCCTCCATTCTGCCTGAACACGTTGTTCCCGCTGTCACCAAAGCACTGGACGATTGCCGTACCGCCGTCGAGCGCGTGGTAGCGCAGGGCGCGCCTTACACCTGGGAAAACCTGTGTCAGCCGCTGGCGGAAGTGGATGATGTGCTCGGCCGCATCTTCTCCCCGGTCAGCCACCTGAACTCGGTAAAAAACAGTCCGGAGCTGCGTGAAGCCTACGAACAAACCCTGCCGCTGCTGTCGGAATACAGCACCTGGGTCGGGCAGCACGAGGGGCTGTACAAAGCGTACCGCGACCTGCGCGATGGCGACCACTATGCGACCCTGAACATCGCCCAGAAAAAGTCCGTTGATAACGCGCTGCGCGATTTTGAACTGTCGGGCATTGGCCTGGCGAAAGACAAACAGCAGCGCTACGGCGAAATCGCCACGCGCCTGTCCGAGCTGGGCAATCAGTACAGCAACAACGTGCTGGATGCCACCATGGGCTGGACGAAGCTGATTACCGACGAGGCCGAGCTGGCCGGCATGCCGGAGAGCGCACTGGCGGCGGCAAAAGCCCAGGCCGAGGCGAAAGAGCAGGAAGGGTACCTGTTGACCCTGGATATCCCGAGCTATCTGCCGGTGATGACCTACTGCGACAACCAGGCCCTGCGTGAAGAGATGTATCGCGCCTACAGCACCCGTGCCTCCGATCAGGGCCCGAATGCCGGTAAGTGGGATAACACCCCGGTGATGGCGGAAATCCTCGCCCTGCGTCACGAGCTGGCGCAGCTGCTGGGCTTCGACAGCTACGCGGATAAATCCCTCGCCACCAAAATGGCGGAAAACCCACAGCAGGTGCTGGATTTCTTGACCGATCTGGCCAAACGCGCCCGTCCTCAGGGCGAGAAAGAGCTGGCCCAGCTGCGCGCCTTTGCGAAAGCGGAGTTCGGCGTGGATGAGCTGCAGCCGTGGGATATCGCGTATTACAGCGAGAAACAAAAGCAGCATCTCTACAGCATCAGCGATGAGCAGCTGCGTCCGTACTTCCCGGAAAACAAAGCCGTTAACGGCCTGTTCGAAGTGGTGAAACGCATCTATGGCATCACCGCCAAAGAGCGCAACGATGTGGAAGTGTGGCACGACGACGTGCGTTTCTTCGAGCTGTATGACGACAAAAACGAACTGCGCGGCAGCTTCTATCTGGATCTGTATGCTCGCGAAAACAAACGCGGCGGCGCCTGGATGGACGACTGCGTGGGCCAGATGCGTAAAGCCGACGGCTCCCTGCAAAAGCCGGTGGCCTACCTGACCTGTAACTTTAACCGTCCGGTCAGCGGCAAACCTGCGCTGTTCACCCACGATGAAGTGATCACCCTGTTCCACGAGTTCGGTCACGGCCTGCACCATATGCTGACCCGGATCGAAGCCGCAGGCGTGGCCGGTATCAGCGGTGTGCCGTGGGATGCGGTCGAGCTGCCGAGCCAGTTTATGGAAAACTGGTGCTGGGAGCCGGACGCGCTGGCGTTTATCTCCGGCCACTACGAGACCGGTGAGCCGCTGCCAAAAGCGCTGCTGGATAAAATGCTGGAAGCGAAAAACTACCAGGCGGCGATGTTTATCCTGCGTCAGCTGGAGTTCGGCCTGTTCGATTTCCGTCTGCATGCCGAGTTCAGCCCGGAGCAGGGGGCGAAGGTCCTCGAAACCCTGGCAGAGATCAAGAAGCAGGTGGCTCTTATTCCAGGCCCGACCTGGGGGCGCTTCCCGCACGCGTTTAGCCATATCTTTGCTGGCGGCTATGCGGCGGGTTACTACAGCTACCTGTGGGCAGACGTGCTGGCGGCAGATGCTTACTCCCGCTTCGAAGAAGAGGGGATTTTCAACCGCGAAACCGGTCAGTCGTTCCTCGATAACATCCTGACCCGCGGCGGTTCCGAGGAGCCGATGGAGCTGTTCAAACGCTTCCGTGGCCGCGAGCCGCAGCTGGACGCGATGCTTGAGCATTACGGCATCAAGGGTTAGTTGATTCGTGAAGATTCACTTAGCAGATGAAACAGGCGCCGGAGACGGCGCCTTATCTGTTCTGGCGGCCCGCTGGGGGCTGGAACACGATGAAGAAAACCCGATGGCGCTGGTGATGACGCCAGCGCATCTGGAGTTACGTAAACGCGACGAGCCCAAACTCGGCGGCATTTTTGTTGACTTTGTCGGCGGGGCGATGGCGCACCGGCGCAAGTTCGGCGGCGGACGCGGGGAAGCGGTCGCCAAAGCGGTCGGGATCAAGGGTAGCTATCTCCCGGACGTGGTGGATGCTACCGCCGGGCTGGGACGCGACGCCTTTGTGCTGGCCTCGGTGGGCTGTCGGGTGCGGATGCTGGAGCGTAATCCGGTGGTTGCTGCGCTGCTGGATGACGGCCTGGCCCGCGGCTATGCCGATCCGGAGATTGGCGGCTGGTTGCAGGAGCGGTTACAGCTGATCCATGCTTCAAGCCTGACGGCGCTGACGGATATCACTCCGCGCCCGCAGGTGGTCTATCTCGACCCGATGTTCCCGCATAAGCAGAAAAGTGCGCTGGTGAAGAAAGAGATGCGGGTGTTTCAGTCGCTGGTGGGGCCGGATTTGGACGCAGATGGTCTGCTGGAGCCTGCTCGCCTGCTGGCAACGAAGCGGGTGGTGGTGAAACGTCCGGACTATGCACCGCCGCTGGCGGAGGTCGCCACGACCAATGCGGTGACCACCAAAGGGCACCGGTTTGATATTTACTCCGGTACGCCGCAATAAAAAAGCCGGGTGGCGGCTTCGCCTTACCCGGCCTACGTCCTCGATCTCTTCCCTCTCCCTGTGGGAGAGGGTTAGGGTGAGGGGAATTTAATGCACTTACTCGTCGTCTTCGTCGCGCAGCGGCACAATCAGCATATCCACATGCACGGTGTTAATCAGCTGACGCGCTGATGACATCAGCTTGCTCCAG
>DERO01000040.1 GCA_002360945.1 Leclercia adecarboxylata
AGGTTAGCTTCGAGGATCATCAGGCCGGAGTGCAGCATACAGAACCAGGTGAAGACCAGCGCTGCCAGCGACCAGAAGAACCACGCCCCGGACATCACCACCGGCAGGGAGAACATCCCTGCGCCAATGATAGTACCGCCGATGATCACCACACCGCCGAGCAGTGAGGGTGACGTTTGGGTGGTGGTAAGTGTCGCCATACAGCCTTTTCTCCAGTCAAAAATTTGGGACCTGCATCTTAATGTGCCGCACTGTACCAGTACAATAGTACAAAGGGAATAAAAAAAGCCCCGATATCGCTATCGGGGCTGTATATATTACTTTACGACTGAAGCGTATGGCTTACGCGTCACGGCGACGGGTAGGTGCACCGCCATCTTCGCGACGTGGGCCACGGCTTTCGCGACGCTCACCGCTGAAACGACCTGCACCTGGTGCAGCGCCTTCACGACGAGGACCACGGTTTTCACGACGCTCACCGCCACCGAAGCCACGGCCAGCAGGACGATCGCCCTCACGACGCGGACCACGGTCCGGACGCGGCTGAGCATCACCCAGCAGCTGCATGTTCATCGGCTTGTTCAGGATGCGGGTACGGGTAAAGTGCTGCAGCACGTCGCCCGGCATACCTTTTGGCAGCTCGATGGTGGAGTGAGTACCGAACAGCTTGATGTTACCGATGTAACGGCTGCTGATGTCGCCTTCGTTAGCGATCGCGCCAACGATGTGACGAACTTCAACACCATCATCACGGCCCACTTCAATGCGGTACAGTTCCATTTCGCCAGCGTCACGACGTTCGCGACGTGGACGATCTTCACCACCACGCTCCGGACGGTCGCCACGTGGGCCACGGTCGTTGCGGTCATTACGATCGCCACGACGTTCGAAACGATCGTCACGGTCACGGAATTCACGCTTAGGACGCATCGGTGCATCTGGTGGCACGATCAGAGAACGTTCCCCCTGAGCCATCTTCAGCAGAGCGGCAGCCAGCGTTTCGATATCCAGCTCTTCGCCTTCAGCGGTCGGCTGGATCTGCGCCAGCAGCGCACGGTACTGATCCAGATCGCTGCTTTCCAGCTGTTGCTGTACTTTCGCGGCGAATTTTTCCAGACGGCGTTTGCCCAGCAGATCTGCGTTAGGCAGGTCAGCTTCTGGAATAGTCAGCTTCATGGTGCGTTCGATGTTACGCAGCAGACGACGCTCGCGGTTCTCAACGAACAGCAGTGCACGACCCGCACGACCTGCACGACCGGTACGGCCGATACGGTGAACGTAAGACTCGGAGTCCATCGGGATGTCATAGTTAACAACCAGGCTGATACGCTCAACGTCCAGACCACGTGCTGCCACGTCGGTTGCAATCAGGATATCCAGACGACCGTCTTTCAGACGCTCCAGAGTCTGCTCACGCAGGGCCTGGTTCATGTCGCCGTTCAGCGCGGCGCTGTTGTAGCCGCTACGCTCCAGGGCTTCAGCCACTTCCAGAGTCGCGTTTTTGGTACGAACGAAGATGATCGCCGCATCAAAATCTTCTGCTTCCAGGAAACGAACCAGCGCTTCATTTTTACGCATGCCGTAAACAGACCAGTAGCTCTGGCTGATGTCCGGGCGAGTGGTGACGCTGGACTGGATACGCACTTCCTGCGGATCCTTCATGAAGCGACGGGTAATACGACGGATCGCTTCCGGCATGGTTGCAGAGAACAGAGCGGTCTGATGACCCTCCGGGATCTGCGCCATAATGGTTTCTACGTCTTCGATGAAGCCCATGCGGAGCATTTCGTCAGCTTCATCCAGTACCAGACCGCTCAGTTTAGAGAGATCCAGCGTACCGCGTTTCAGGTGATCCAGCAGACGACCCGGGGTACCGACGACGATCTGTGGGCCCTGACGCAGGGCGCGTAACTGCACGTCATAACGCTGGCCGCCGTACAGAGCAACCACGTTTACGCCGCGCATATGTTTAGAGAATTCAGTCATCGCTTCCGCAACCTGAACAGCCAGTTCACGGGTCGGAGCGAGTACGAGGATCTGCGGTGCACGCAGGTCCGGATCGATGTTGTTCAGCAGCGGCAGCGAGAACGCTGCAGTTTTACCGCTACCAGTCTGGGCCATGCCCAGCACGTCACGACCCGCGAGCAGATGTGGGATACATTCTGCCTGGATCGGAGATGGTTTTTCGTAACCCAGATCGTTAAGGGATTCAAGGATAGGAGCCTTCAGGCCCAGATCTGCAAAAGTGGTTTCGAATTCAGCCATGTAGTACGAGTGCCTCAATGTCAATGGCGGCCAGTCTACATAACTCATCGTGAAAATTTTCGGTAATTTTCATTGAAAGTGTGAACCGGCTCAAAGTAGGTGTATTGACGAACAACAACGCCCTCACCCGTTAAGATGATGGCAATCAAAAAGATTACGGGCTGATGTTATGTCGTCAGCTATTGCTGGTCCGATTCTGCCAGGTCGTCATGCTCCTGGCCCAAGAGCGATAATTCCAACAATGCATAACGGTGCTCAACGTAGTTGTGGACGTTGTTAGCGACCGCTAATTTGAACAGTGCCGTGGCGCTGTCCATATCCCCCAGACTTAGGTAGTACTTACCTAAATAGAAGTTGGTTTCACTGAGATGCTCAGCGAGCGAGGTGTTATCCGTTGCGTCTGCCTTGAGCCTTTCCATCAGCGTTGCTTCGCTGATGTTGCCCAGGTAGAACTCGACAATATTCCATCCCCACTGTGCCTTGTCCGATTTGTCGAAGCGTTGCTTTAACGCGTCTTTGGCCTGCTTCGCATCGAGCTTCTGCTCGACAAGGTAAAGCCACAGGCTACGGAAAGGGTCGTTAGGATCGTCTTGATAAAACGCCAGCAGATCATCTTGCGCTAACTTGTCACGACCGCCGTAATACAGGGCGATCCCGCGATTCAAGTGCGCGTAGTTGTAAGTTGGATCAAGCTCAAGTACAGAATCAAACGCTTCATAGGCAGCATCAAAATTGCCTGCCTGCGTTAAATAAATGCCTAAGTAGTTGAATACTTCCGGCATATCCGGTCGGATCGCCAGCGCTTGTGAAAAATCATTTCGCGCCAGTGCCCTCAGACCGAGACTATCATACAACACTCCGCGCTCATATAAAAGCTGTGCGCGTTCGTCATCGGTTAAAGCCCGACTGGCAAGAATTTGTTCCATGCGTGCCAGAATCACTTCCTGCTGCAAAGTCGGTTGCAGTGGCACTGCGAGGACTTCACTTTTACGCCAGGCAGAGTTGCTGCATCCTGCCAGCGTCAAAGCTGTCGCAACGAAACACCAGCGCAGAAAAGGCTTCATTTCCCACTCCCGAAGACAACTATTGGATGAACGTCCTGTCCCCCGGCGGCTTAACAAGGCGTCCTGCCTGATAATAAGCCCCCCGCTTGCGCGGAGGGCAAACGGCAACCTTACTCGCCCTGTTCTGCTGCCGGAGCTTCCGGTGCAGCGGCAGAGGACTGCTCGGTCGCTTCTTTGATGCTCAGACGGATACGGCCCTGACGGTCAACTTCCAGAACTTTAACCGGAACTTCCTGACCCATCTGCAGGTAATCGGTCACTTTCTCAACGCGCTTGTCAGCGATCTGAGAGATGTGTACCAGACCTTCTTTACCGCCACCGATGGCAACGAATGCGCCAAAGTCAACGATACGGGTCACTTTACCGCTGTAGATACGGCCCACTTCGATCTCTGCGGTGATCTCTTCGATACGACGGATAGCGAATTTCGCTTTCTCGCCATCGGTCGCTGCGATCTTCACAGTACCGTCATCTTCGATTTCGATGGTGGTGCCAGTCTCTTCGGTCAGAGCACGGATAACAGAACCGCCTTTACCGATAACGTCTTTGATCTTGTCCGGGCTGATCTTGATGGTATGGATACGCGGTGCGAACTGAGAAATGTCGCCACGTGGCGCGTTAATCGCCTGTTCCATCACGCTCAGGATGTGCAGACGTGCACCTTTCGCCTGGTTCAGCGCAGCATGCATGATCTCTTTGGTGATGCCTTCAATTTTGATATCCATCTGCAGAGCAGAGATACCTTCGCGGGAACCCGCAACTTTGAAGTCCATATCACCCAGGTGATCTTCGTCGCCCAGGATGTCAGACAGAACAACGTAGTTGTCGCCTTCTTTCACCAGACCCATCGCGATACCCGCAACGGCTGCTTTCACTGGAACACCCGCGTCCATCAGTGCCAGAGAAGCACCACACACGGAAGCCATGGAAGAAGAACCGTTAGATTCGGTGATTTCAGAAACTACACGAACGGTGTACGGGAATTTGTCAGCATCCGGCATAACTGCCAGAACGCCGCGCTTCGCCAGACGACCGTGACCAATTTCACGACGCTTAGGCGAGCCTACCATACCGGTCTCACCAACGGAGTACGGAGGGAAGTTGTAGTGGAACAGGAAGCTGTCAGTGCGCTCGCCCATCAGTTCGTCGATGTTCTGTGCGTCACGGGCAGTACCTAGGGTCGCGGTAACCAGCGCCTGAGTTTCACCACGGGTGAACAGTGCGGAACCGTGTGTACGTGGCAGAACGCCAGTGCGCACGTCCAGACCACGGATCATGTCTTTTTCACGGCCATCGATACGCGGCTCGCCTGCCAGAACGCGGCTACGAACAACGTTTTTCTCGATAGCGTGCAGAATTTCGCTCAGCTCGTTTGCGTCCAGGGACTCATCTTCTGCAACCAGCGTAGCGATGGTTTCAGATTTGATGACGTCAACCTGAGCATAACGCTCTTGCTTGTCGGTGATGCGGTAAGCATCGCTCAGACGTGCTTCAGCCTGGGCAGCAACGCGCGCGTTCAGCGCTTCGTTAACCGCTTCTGGCTGCCAGTCCCAACGTGGTTTACCGGCTTCTTTCACCAGGTCGTTGATGTTCTGGATAACGATCTGCTGCTGCTCGTGGCCAAAGACCACCGCGCCCAGCATCTGGTCTTCGCTCAGCAGTTCTGCTTCGGATTCAACCATCAGTACAGCCGCTTCGGTACCGGCAACAACCAGGTCCAGCTTGCTCTCTTTCAGCTCGTCCTGAGTTGGGTTCAGCACGTACTGGTCGTTGATGTAACCCACGCGAGCAGAACCGATTGGACCGTTGAATGGAATACCAGACAAGGACAGGGCTGCAGATGCGCCGATCATCGCCACGATGTCCGGGTTAACCTGTGGGTTAACGGAAACAACGGTCGCGATAACCTGAACTTCGTTAACGAAGCCTTCCGGGAACAGCGGGCGAACCGGGCGGTCAATCAGACGCGCAATCAGGGTTTCGCCTTCGCTTGGACGGCCTTCACGACGGAAGAAGCCACCCGGGATTTTACCGGCAGCGTAGGTACGCTCCTGGTAGTTAACGGTCAGTGGGAAGAAGTCCTGACCTGGTTTTGCTTTTTTCTGGCCAACCACGGTTACGAATACCGCGGTGTCATCCATGCTTACCATAACGGCAGCAGTGGCCTGACGCGCCATCATGCCGGTTTCCAGCGTAACGGTGTGCTGACCGTACTGGAATTTACGAACGATCGGATTCAGCAAGATTCTGTCCTTTCTTAAATGAATGACAGCACACCAGAGGCGTGCTGACGTTTAACCGGACCTTCTTCGCATCCTCGCGACTAATGACAACCGACACCCCCATGGGTGAAGCCTCTCATTAGCCGCGCGAACCTCTGCAATGAAGATCATTTATAGCAACAATACATTAGTTTCCAGTGAATTGCTGCGGTCTGGTTGAAAAAAGGGGCCATAAGGCCCCCTTTTCTGAAACTCGCAAGACTTAGCGACGCAGGCCCAGACGCTCGATCAGCGCGGTGTAGCGTGCAACATCTTTACGTTTCAGGTAGTCGAGCAGTTTACGACGCTGAGAAACCATGCGCAGCAGACCACGACGGCTGTGGTGATCTTTTTTGTGCTCTGCAAAGTGACCCTGCAGGTGGTTAATCTGTGCAGTCAGCAGTGCAACCTGAACTTCGGTAGAACCGCTGTCGTTAGCATCACGACCAAACTCAGAAACGATTTTAGCTTTAGCTTCAACGCTTAGAGACATTTTAAAACTCCAAAGTATAAAGAATGAAAGGATGCCGATCTCTAATTCAGCTATCCCATGTATAACGCTTGCCAATTGTTAAACAATTCACCAGACGTTAAGCGGCAATATTCTACCCGCCTCCCCTGCTTATCGCAAGGTAAGGCGTCAGCTTATGCTGGATATTCGACCACCAGACGGCGCGGCGCGACACGACCTTCGTCGTCAATTTCACCCATGCCGATAAAGGTGTTGTCATCGCCTTCCGTAACGCGAACCAGTCCTTGATGAGGGACGTCAGTGGTGCGCACCGGGTTGCCGTTTTTGAAGTAAACGGACGAGGTCAGTGGCAGATTGACCACCGGATAGTCCGAAGCTGGACTGTCCATCGGCATCAGCAGCGGGTCCAGCAGGTCGGCAGCGTCAATACCCTGCTCCTGAGCCTGCTCAACCAGCGCCTGCAGCTGCTCCAGCGTCACCATCCGCTCTGCCGGGTACTTGCTCACCGCCAGACGACGCAGGTAAATCACGTGCGCGCCACAGCCCAGCTTCTCACCCAGATCGTCAATGATCGTACGGATGTAAGTGCCTTTTGAGCAATGCACTTCCAGCTCCAGCTCATCACCTTCATGACGAATGAACAGCAGTTCATACACTGTAATCGGACGGGCTTCGCGTGGCACCTCGATACCCTGGCGCGCATACTCATAGAGTTTTTTGCCCTGGTATTTCAGTGCTGAATACATCGACGGCACCTGCTCGGTGTCGCCGCGGAAACTCTCCAGCGCCGCCTCAAGCTGTGCAGCGCTGAACGTCACCGGGCGCTCTTCAACCACCTGACCATCCGCATCGGAGGTATCCGTACGCTGACCCAGCTTCGCAATCACGCGATAGCGTTTGTCGGAGTCCAGCAGATACTGGGAGAACTTCGTCGCTTCACCCAGGCAAACCGGCAGCATGCCGGTCGCCAGCGGATCCAGCGCACCGGTATGACCCGCACGGTTAGCATTGTAGAGACGCTTTACTTTTTGCAGCACGTCGTTGCTGGAGGCACCCTGGTGCTTATCCAGCAGCAGCACGCCGTGCACGTCGCGACCGCGACGACGAGGACGACTCATCAGTCCTCCTTTTTATCGTCCGGGTTGACGCGACGCTCATCATCCTGCTTCACCACGCTGGTGACCAGGTTGGACATGCGCATCCCTTCAACCAGCGAGTTGTCGTAGAAGAAGGTCAGTTCCGGCACGATACGCAGGCGCATGGCTTTGCCCAGCAGAGAGCGGATAAAACCGGAGGCATCCTGCAGGGCTTTGATGCCCAGCTTCACCGCGGCTTCATCCTGGTCATTCAGGAAGGTCACGAACACTTTGGCATAGGCCAGATCGCGGGACACTTCAACACCGGATACCGTCGTCATCATGCCCAGGCGTGGGTCTTTAATTTCGCGCTGCAGGATGATTGCGATCTCTTTTTGCATCTCCTGAGCAACGCGCTGCGGGCGACCAAATTCTTTCGCCATAATAAATTCTCCAGACAAAAAAGGGGCTCTTAGCCCCTTTTGATAATTCTTGCCGGGTGGCGCGAGGCGATCCCGGCTTACATGTGGACTAATCCGCAGGGATTAATCGATGCTGCGTTGGATCTCGATGATCTCGAACACTTCGATCATATCGCCTACGCGAACGTCGTTGTAGTTCTTCACGCCGATACCACATTCCATGCCGTTACGGACTTCGTTAACGTCATCTTTGAAGCGGCGCAGGGATTCCAGCTCGCCTTCGTAGATAACCACGTTGTCACGCAGAACGCGGATTGGGTTGTGACGCTTGATGTTACCTTCGGTAACCATACAGCCCGCGATCGCACCGAATTTCGGTGATTTGAACACGTCACGGACTTCAGCCAGACCGATGATCTGCTGTTTCAGTTCCGGAGACAGCATACCGCTCATCGCTGCTTTCACTTCGTCGATCAGGTGATAGATGACGGAGTAGTAACGCAGATCCAGGCTTTCAGATTCGATCACGCGACGCGCAGAAGCATCGGCACGGACGTTGAAGCCAACCAGAATTGCGTTAGACGCTGCGGCCAGGGTTGCGTCGGTTTCGGTGATCCCACCTACACCAGAACCGATGATCTTCACTTTCACTTCGTCGGTAGACAGTTTCAGTAAAGAATCGGAGATCGCTTCCACAGAACCCTGAACGTCTGCCTTCAGAACGACGTTCACTTCGTGAACTTCGCCTTCGGTCATGTTGGCAAACATGTTCTCGAGTTTAGATTTCTGCTGACGAGCCAGTTTAACTTCACGGAATTTGCCCTGACGGTACAGCGCAACTTCACGCGCTTTCTTCTCGTCACGAACAACGGTCACTTCATCACCGGCAGCCGGAACACCGGACAGACCCAGGATTTCCACAGGAATGGACGGACCTGCTTCCAGCACTTCACGACCCAGTTCGTCACGCATTGCACGAACACGGCCATACTCGAAGCCACACAGCACGATGTCGCCTTTGTTCAGGGTACCTTCACGTACCAGAACGGTAGCAACCGGGCCACGACCTTTATCCAGGAAGGATTCGATCACCGCACCGCTCGCCATACCATTGCGAACCGCTTTCAGCTCCAGAACTTCAGCCTGCAGCAGGATAGCGTTCAGCAGGTCATCGATACCGGTACCCACTTTTGCAGAAACCGGGATGAACTGAGACTCACCGCCCCACTCTTCCGGCATAACGCCATACTGGGACAGTTCGTTTTTAACGCGATCCATATCCGCTTCTGGCTTATCGATTTTGTTCACTGCAACAACCAGAGGCACCTGCGCCGCTTTCGCGTGCTGGATAGCTTCGATTGTCTGCGGCATCACGCCATCGTCTGCTGCCACCACCAGAACAACGATATCCGTTGCCTGAGCACCACGAGCACGCATAGAGGTAAAGGCTGCGTGGCCCGGGGTATCCAGGAAGGTGATCATGCCGTTGTCGGTTTCTACGTGGTAGGCACCGATGTGCTGGGTAATGCCGCCTGCTTCGCCAGATGCAACCTTAGTAGAACGAATGTAATCGAGCAGAGAGGTTTTACCGTGGTCAACGTGACCCATGATGGTCACAACCGGTGCACGCGGCTCTGCCGCAGCGCCAGTGTCACGGTCGCTCATTACTGCTTCTTCCAGCTCGTTTTCACGACGCAGGATAACTTTGTGGCCCATCTCTTCGGCAACCAGCTGAGCAGTTTCCTGATCGATAACCTGGTTGATGGTCGCCATCGCGCCCAGTTTCATCATTGCTTTGATGACCTGAGAACCTTTAACGGCCATCTTGTTCGCCAGATCGCCAACGGTGATGGTTTCGCCAATGATAACGTCACGGTTAACGGCCTGAGCTGGCTTCTGGAAGCCTTGCTGCAGAGCGGAACCTTTACGCTTACCACCTTTACCACCGCGACCCGCTGCACGCGCTTCTTCGCGATCGGCTTTGGATTCAGCGTGCTTGTTGCCTTTCTTCTGAGGACGGGCAGTTTTCGACGCGGTGCGGGTACGGCCACGGCCACCCTCAACTTCGCGGTCGTTTTCGTCTTCTGCCTGACGCGCATGCTGAGAAGTGGTTACGTGGTAATCACTGGTGTCTTCGGTCTGTTCGACAGGATTAACACCATTCTTCTCGTTTTCTTCTGCCATACGGCGCGCTTCTTCAGCAACACGACGTGCGTCTTCTTCCAGCTTACGGCGTGCTTCTTCTTCCGCTTTACGCTTCAGTTCAGCAGCTTCATTTTCACGACGGGCTTTTTCCGTCTGGGCTGTTTTGGTCATTTCGTCAGTCTGTTGATTGCTCACTTTGTCTTTTTCCGCCGCGTCACGCTTCGCTTTATCACTGGCATCGCGCTTCGCTTTTTCTGCGGCCTCACGTTCAGCTTTTAATTCTGCCTCACGTTTGGCAGTTGCTTCTGCCTCACGCTGAGCTTGTTCTTCCGCTTCACGCTGTGCCTGCTCTTCCGCGGCAAGGCGTTCTGCCTCTTGCGGATCACGTTTTACAAAGGTGCGCGTCTTGCGGACTTCGATTTGTACCGATTTGCTTTTGCCACCGGTACCTGGAACATTTAACGTACTGCGCGTTTTACGCTGTAACGTCAGTTTATCAGGCGCCGAACCGTGTTCACGGTTCAGGTGCGACAATAAGGTTTGTTTCTCTTGCGCGGTCACTGAGTCATCAGCGGACTTCGGGATCCCTGCATCAGCAAATTGCTGTACCAGGCGGTCCACGGAAGTCTGAATCTCAGCAGCCAGCGTTTTTACAGTTACATCAGTCATGCTGTTCCTTCCTGCTACAGTTTATTACGCTTCGTCGCCGAACCAGCAAATATTACGTGCGGCCATGATGAGCTCGCCGGCTTTCTCGTCGGTTAAACCTTCGATATCAGCCAGGTCATCAACGCCTTGTTCAGCGAGATCTTCCAGCGTACAAACACCACGGGCAGCCAGCTTGAACGCAATCGCACGATCAAGACCTTCCAGATTCAGCAGGTCATCAGCCGGCTTGTTATCACCAAGGCTTTCTTCCTGAGCCAGTGCCAGGGTGGTCAGTGCGTTTTTAGCGCGGTCACGCAGGGCTTCAACGGTGGCTTCATCCAGGCCGTCAATTTCCAGCAGTTCTTTCATTGGCACATAGGCCAGTTCTTCCAGCGTTGAGAAACCTTCTTCAACCAGAACGGTGGCGAAGTCTTCGTCAATGTCCAGGTACTTAGTGAAGGTATCAATGGCTGCATGGGCTTCTGCCTGATGCTTCGCCTGCAGGTCGTCAACGGTCATCACGTTGAGTTCCCAGCCGCTCAGCTGCGAAGCCAGACGGACGTTCTGACCGTTACGGCCGATAGCCTGTGCCAGGTTACCTGCTTCAACGGCGATATCCATGGTGTGCTTGTCTTCGTCTACCACGATAGACGCAACATCAGCCGGTGCCATCGCGTTAATTACGAACTGCGCCGGGTTATCGTCCCACAGAACGATATCAATACGCTCGCCGCCCAGTTCAGTCGAAACCGCCTGAACGCGCGCGCCACGCATACCGACGCAAGCCCCTACCGGATCGATACGCTTGTCGTTGGTTTTCACCGCGATTTTCGCACGGGAACCCGGATCGCGGGCAGCGGCTTTAATCTCGATCACTTCTTCGCCAATTTCTGGCACTTCAATGCGGAACAGTTCGATCAGCATTTCAGGTTTAGAACGGGTCACGAACAGTTGTGCGCCACGCGCTTCTGGACGTACCGAGTACAGTACGCCACGGATGCGGTCACCCGGACGGAAGTTTTCGCGCGGCAGCATATCTTCACGCAGAATAACCGCTTCGGCGTTGCTACCCAGATCCAGGGAGATATTGTCGCGGTTAACTTTCTTCACCACGCCGGTAATGATCTCACCTTCGTGCTCGCGGAACTGGTCAACGACCATCGCGCGCTCAGCTTCACGTACTTTCTGGACGATAACCTGTTTAGCAGTCTGGGTGGTGATACGGTCGAAGGTCACGGATTCGATCTGATCTTCAACGTAATCGTCGAGGTTCAGGCTTTCGTCTTCAAAACGTGCCGCTTCCAGGGTGATCTCTTTTGTAGGCTGGGTTACTTCTTCAACGATAACCCAACGACGGAAAGTATCGAAGTCGCCGCTTTTACGATCGATTTCAACGCGGACATCGATCTCTTGCTCGTATTTTTTCTTGGTTGCCGTAGCCAGTGCACTTTCCAGCGCTTCGAAAATCTTCTCGCGCGGCAGTGATTTTTCGTTGGAAACGGCTTCAACAACAGCCAAAATTTCTTTGTTCATCGCGGGCTTTTCACCTCATCCAGACTGTTAAAAGTGGGGAACCAGGTTCGCCTTCTGGATATTACTCAGCGCGAACACTTCATCTTTGCCTTCGACTGTTACTGTGATCATCTCACCATCAACGGCCTTAATAACGCCCTGCCATTTACGGCGGTTTTGTACAGCCATACGCAGAACGAGAGCCGCTTCTTCACCAATGTAGTGCGTGTAGTGTTCAGCAGTGAACAGCGGGCGATGCAGACCAGGCGAGGAAACTTCCAGGTTATAGGCGACGGTAATAGGATCTTCAACATCAAGAACCGCACTCACCTGGTGGCTAACATCAGCACAATCATCAACATTGATGCCATCTTCACTATCAATATAGATGCGCAGCGTGGATGTACGGCTGCGAATGAATTCGATGCCGACCAGTTCGTAGCCCAGTGCTTCGACCGGTGCTTTAATCATCTCTGTTAATTTTTGGTCTAATGTGGACAAGCCCACCCCCAAGACGTAAAAAAAGGGCATAAAGCCCAGTTATTCTGTAGTCAGATAACAAAAAACCCCGATAAATCGGGGCTTTAGATAACTGAACCCTATAGCCACAACAGTGGCCTGGAGCACTTTCAAAAAGAATTTTTTCAAATCCAGCTACGAAGGCGCTAAGTCTTCACAGTATATTTGAAAAAGGACTTTATAGGAAAGTGGTTGCGGGGGCCGGATTTGAACCGACGACCTTCGGGTTATGAGCCCGACGAGCTACCAGGCTGCTCCACCCCGCGCCTGAAACGTGGCAAATTCTACTCGCTGTGGGTAAAAAATGCAAATAATGCTGGGATTTGGTACCGAGGACGGGACGTAAAATCGGCGTTCAGTATATTGATAGTGGACGCCCCCTGTCAACCCCGTGAACCGCAGCGATTCAGGCGGGAAATTTTTACAAAAAATACACGAATCACTTTCGGTAGTTGCCAAAAGATGATTAAATGAAAACTCACTTATTCTGCATAAAAATGCATTTAGGGTGAAAGCGATCACTCATCAGTCAATCAAGCAGGGTTTTATTTTATGACGACGATTCTCAAGCATCTTCCGCAAGGACAACGTATTGGCATCGCTTTTTCAGGCGGCCTGGATACCAGCGCTGCACTGCTGTGGATGCGCCAGAAGGGAGCGGTTCCTTATGCATATACTGCGAACCTGGGTCAGCCGGATGAGGAGGATTATGATGCGATCCCTCGTCGTGCCATGGAGTACGGTGCAGAGAACGCCCGTCTGATTGACTGCCGTAAGCAGCTGGTTGCCGAAGGTATCGCGGCCATTCAGTGTGGCGCTTTCCATAATACCACCGGCGGCCTGACCTATTTCAATACCACCCCGCTGGGCCGTGCTGTTACCGGCACTATGCTGGTTGCCGCCATGAAAGACGATGGTGTCAACATCTGGGGTGATGGCAGCACCTATAAAGGCAACGACATCGAGCGTTTCTACCGTTACGGCCTGCTGACCAACGCCGAACTACAGATCTACAAGCCATGGCTGGATACTGACTTCATCGACGAACTCGGTGGCCGTCATGAAATGTCCGAATTTATGATCGCCTGTGGCTTTGACTACAAAATGTCGGTCGAGAAAGCCTACTCCACCGACTCTAACATGCTGGGTGCGACGCACGAAGCTAAAGACCTGGAATTCCTGAACTCCAGCGTGAAGATCGTTAACCCGATCATGGGCGTGAAGTTCTGGGACGAAAACGTCAAAATCCAGGCGGAAGAAGTGACCGTGCGTTTTGAACGCGGCCACCCGGTTGCCCTGAACGGTCAAACCTTCTCTGACGATGTGGAACTGATGCTGGAAGCCAACCGCATCGGCGGCCGTCACGGTCTGGGCATGAGCGATCAGATTGAAAACCGTATCATCGAAGCGAAAAGCCGTGGCATCTACGAAGCCCCGGGGATGGCGCTGCTGCACATTGCTTACGAGCGTCTGCTGACCGGTATCCACAATGAAGACACCATCGAGCAGTATCACTCTCATGGTCGTCAGCTGGGCAAACTGCTGTATCAGGGCCGCTGGTTCGATCCGCAGGCGCTGATGCTGCGTGATGCTCTGCAGCGTTGGGTGGCAAGCGCAATTACCGGTGAAGTGACCCTGGAACTGCGTCGCGGTAACGACTACTCGATTCTGAATACCGTGTCTGACAACCTGACCTACCAGGCAGAGCGTCTGACCATGGAAAAAGGCGAGTCCGTCTTCTCTCCGGACGATCGTATTGGTCAGCTGACCATGCGCAATCTGGATATCACCGATACCCGTGCCAAGCTGTTCACCTATACCGAGAACGGTCTGCTCTCCGTATCAACAGGTAACGGTCTGCCGCAGGTCGAGAATCTGGAAAACAGCGATAAGCAGTAATCGCGAATAAGAAATGCAAAAGGCGCCTCAGGGCGCCTTTTTCGTTTCTGCGATTTCTCTTTTCACAGGCCCGGCAAGCATTGCGCCACCAGGCAGAACCACAAACTACAGACGAAAAAAAGGACGTCTTGCGGCGTCCTTTCTTCGGAATATTGGTACTGAGGATGGGACTCGAACCCACAAGCCCGTTAGGGCACTACCACCTCAAGGTAGCGTGTCTACCAATTCCACCACCTCAGCACTGATACTACTATTACTGCGGGATATCGCTGGTCGGCTTAGCCGGTGCAGCTGGTTGAGTCTGCTCGGTTTTCGCCGGCGCGCTCAGATTTTCCCACTCGCTTCCTTTACTGGTCTTGTTGCTATTGATATTGCCAAGCGCCAGACTGATGATGAAAAACAGCGTTGCCAGAATCGCCGTTGCACGGGTCATGAAGTTACCAGAACCACTTGAACCGAACAGCGTACCAGAAGCGCCTGCTCCAAAAGAGGCCCCCATATCAGCGCCTTTACCTTGCTGCAGCATGATCAACGCTACCAGAGCGATGGCTACAATAAGGAAAACTACTAAAAGAGCTTCGTACATAATCAACCTGTTCCTTGCGGATTTGCCGCATACCAATGCTTCAACCAATAAGCAGGAGTTTTGCTTTCCCACTGAAGCGGGTGTGAATACTAACCAAAGCGAATGACCTTCGCAAGGGCAATTTCAGCTCATTGTATCAAGTGCGGAAAAAAACAGCAAAACCGCACCCGCTGAGTAAAATAAAGGCGGCAAGCGCCGCCTTTTTAGACACTTAACGGAGATTACGCCGCTTTTACAGCATCCGCGATGCGATGCGCGAACTCCGTCACCTGCGCTTCGTCTTCCCCTTCCACCATCACGCGGATCAGCGGTTCGGTGCCAGACTTACGCAGCAGGACACGTCCACGGGAGCCCAGCGCCGCTTCGACCTCAGCCATCACCGCTTTCACATTGTCGTTTTCCAGCGGATCGCCTTTACCGGCCGTGAAGCGGACGTTAACCAGAATCTGCGGGAACATCTTCATGCCGCTGCACAGATCGTGCAGGGACATATGGTTACGCACCATCGCCGCAACCACCTGCAGACTTGCCACAATGCCGTCACCGGTGGTGGTTTTGTCGAGCAGGATTACGTGGCCGGAGTTTTCTGCGCCAATGCGCCAGCCTTTCTCCTGCAGTTTTTCCAGCACGTAGCGATCGCCCACTTTCGCGCGCACAAACGGAATACCCAGCTGTTTGAGGGCCAGCTCCAGGCCCATGTTGCTCATCAGGGTACCGACGGCACCGCCGCGCAGCTGGCCCTGACGCAGCCCTTCACGGGCGATTATATAGAGGATCTGATCCCCGTCGACCTTATTACCTTCGTGGTCAACCATGATCACGCGGTCGCCGTCGCCGTCATAGGCGATGCCCAGATCGGCCTTCTCCGCCAGCACGCGCGCCTGCAGAGCACGAACATCCGTAGCGCCCACTTCGGCGTTAATGTTCAGCCCGTTAGGCTCACAGCCGATGGCCACCACCTGCGCACCCAGTTCGCGGAAGACGTTCGGGGCGATGTGGTAGGTTGCACCGTTCGCGCAGTCGACCACGATTTTCAGATGGCTCAGGCTAAGCTCGTTCGGGAAGGTGCCTTTACAGAATTCAATGTAGCGACCTGCGGCATCGACGATACGGCTGGCTTTACCCAGCTCAGCGGAGTCCACGCAGGTCAGCTCTTTTTCCATTTCCGCTTCGATGGCCTCTTCAACTTCATCCGGCAGCTTGGTGCCATCGATAGAGAAGAATTTGATGCCGTTATCGTAGAACGGGTTATGCGATGCAGAGATCACGATCCCCGCTTCTGCGCGGAAGGCACGGGTAAGATAGGCGACGGCTGGCGTCGGCATTGGACCGGTAAAAGAGGCAGAGAGCCCCGCCGCAGACAGACCCGCTTCAAGCGCCGACTCGAGCATGTAGCCAGAGATACGTGTGTCTTTGCCAATGATGATTTTACGCGAGCCGTGGCTGGCCAGTACCTTACCGGCCGCCCAGCCTAACTTCAGCACAAACTCAGGTGTGATTGGCGCATCGCCCACGCGTCCACGAATGCCGTCGGTACCAAAAAATTTACGATTACTCATAGCGGTTGTTTTCCTTAGCTGCCAGTGTGGCTTCCACCACTCGCATGGCTTCTGCTGTCTCTTTTACGTCATGGACGCGAATAATATGCGCTCCCTGCATCGCTGCAATCACCGCGCAGGCCAGACTCCCATTCAGGCGGTCGGATGGCCCAACGTTAAGCAACTGACCTACCATTGATTTTCGTGACATCCCGACCAATAGCGGCAGGCCAAAATGGTGAAACTCAGATAAGCGCGCAAGAAGCTCGAAGTTATGAGAGAGATTTTTACCGAAACCGAATCCTGGGTCGAGCAGCAATTTCTCTTTTGCGATACCGGCACGTTCACAACGCGCAATATGCTCAACAAAGTAGCGGTTCACATCAGCAAAGACGTCATCATATTTCGGCGCATCCTGCATAGTTTTCGGCTGGCCCTGCATGTGCATCAGACAGACGGGTAACCCGGTCTCGGCTGCGGCCTCAAGCGCCCCCGACTCGGTGAGGGAGCGGATGTCATTAATGATGTGAGCACCCACTCTCGCCGATTCGCGAATGACCTCCGGTTTGGAGGTATCCACCGAGATCCAGACCTCGAAACGCTGTGCAAGGGCTTCAACCACCGGGATCACCCGGGACAACTCTTCGTCAACGCTGACATCTGCCGCGCCCGGTCGCGTCGACTCCCCGCCGACGTCGATGATGGTCGCCCCGGCGTTGATCATCAGATTCGCATGCCTGACCGCCTCAATCAGCGTGTTATGCGTGCCGCCATCGGAAAAGGAGTCTGGCGTGACGTTCAGGATCCCCATCACATGGGGATGAGACAGATCGAGATAAGAATCCTGGGCGAAGAGTTTCATGGCTAATCCCTGATTTTTGGTTAAGCAGACAAGAAAAACCCCGGGGCAAGCCCCAGGGTTTCAGGTAAAGAGAACATCATCTACAGCGGTGACTTATTTGTCGCCCAACTGTTCTGACATGGTGTTGCCCGGGTTTGGCGTACGCGGTTCATCGACCGGACGCGGCGCACGTGGCGTGCCATTGTTGTCAGAGTTGTTGGAGGTACCCGGATCTTCCCAGCCCGCTGGCGGACGCACTTCGCGGCGTGCCATCAGGTCGTCGATCTGCGGTGCATCAATGGTCTCATATTTCATGAGCGCATCTTTCATCGAATGCAGAATGTCCATATTGTCATTCAGGATCTGGCGAGCTCGTGCATAGTTACGCTCAACCAAAGATTTTACTTCCTGATCGATGATACGTGCCGTCTCATCGGACATATGTTTCGCTTTCGCCACAGAACGGCCCAGGAATACTTCGCCCTCTTCTTCCGCATACAGCAGCGGACCGAGTTTGTCGGAGAAGCCCCACTGGGTGACCATGTTTCGAGCCAGGTTGGTCGCGACTTTAATGTCGTTGGACGCACCGGTTGAGACATGTTCCACACCGTAGATAATCTCTTCTGCCAGACGACCACCGTAAAGGGTTGAAATCTGACTTTCCAGTTTCTGGCGGCTGGCACTGATAGCATCGCCTTCCGGCAGGAAGAACGTTACGCCCAGCGCACGACCACGCGGAATAATCGTCACTTTATGCACCGGATCGTGTTCCGGCACCAGACGACCGATAATCGCATGTCCTGCTTCGTGGTAAGCCGTGGACTCTTTCTGCGCTTCCGTCATCACCATGGAGCGACGTTCCGCACCCATCATGATTTTGTCTTTCGCTTTCTCGAACTCCACCATTGAGACCACACGCTTGTTACCGCGCGCAGCAAACAGTGCAGCTTCGTTCACGAGGTTAGCCAGATCCGCACCGGAGAAGCCCGGGGTACCACGCGCAATGATTGCCGCATCGATGTCCGGAGACAGCGGTACGCGACGCATGTGCACTTTCAGGATCTGCTCACGACCACGCACGTCTGGCAGACCGACCACAACCTGACGGTCGAAACGACCTGGACGCAGAAGCGCAGGGTCAAGAACGTCCGGACGGTTAGTTGCCGCGATAACGATAATACCTTCGTTACCTTCGAAGCCGTCCATCTCAACCAGCATCTGGTTCAGGGTCTGCTCACGTTCATCGTGACCACCACCCAGGCCTGCGCCACGCTGGCGGCCTACGGCGTCGATTTCATCGATGAAGATGATACACGGTGCCGCTTTCTTGGCCTGTTCGAACATGTCACGCACACGGGATGCACCAACACCAACGAACATTTCCACGAAGTCAGAACCGGAAATGGTAAAGAACGGAACCTTCGCTTCACCGGCGATGGCTTTCGCCAGCAGGGTTTTACCGGTACCCGGAGGGCCGACCATCAGGACGCCTTTCGGGATCTTACCGCCCAGTTTCTGGAAACGACTCGGCTCACGCAGGTATTCAACCAGCTCACCCACCTCTTCTTTTGCTTCGTCGCAACCTGCCACGTCAGCAAAAGTGGTTTTGATCTGGTCTTCCGTCAACATACGCGCCTTGCTCTTGCCGAACGACATGGCACCTTTGCCACCGCCGCCCTGCATTTGACGCATAAAGAAGATCCAGACGCCGATAAGCAGCAGCATCGGGAACCAGGAAATGAAGATAGAAGCCAGCAGGCTTGGCTCTTCCGGCGGCTCACCTACCACCTTGACGTTTTTAGTCAGAAGGTTATCAAGCAGCTTAGGATCGTTCACCGGAATGTAAGTCGTGTAACGGTTACTATCTTTCTTGGTAACGTTAATCTCACGTCCGTTGATACGCGCTTCGCGAACCTGATCCTGGTTGACCTCTTGCAGGAAGGTAGAGTAGTCCACCTTACGGCCATTAGACTCGCTGGGCCCAAAGCTCTGGAATACTGACATCAGCACAACGGCAATGACCAGCCAGAGTATTAGGTTTTTCGCCATGTCACTCAAGGGATTAACCTCTTATTACAACTGTGTTAAAAACAGCGTCAGGATACTCAGTATCCGATTCATTTCAAACATTCGCCTGAAATTTACCGGCTATCATTTTCGCCCGGTCGCAACAATATACACTTCACGTGAACGTGCACGTGAAGAGTCCGGCTTACGAACTTTGACCTTCGCAAACAGGGAGCGAATTTCCTTTAGATACTCCTCGAAACCTTCGCCCTGGAACACCTTCACTAAAAAACTACCACCTGGCGCTAATACATCACGACTCATTTCTAACGCCAGTTCTACCAGATACATGGAGCGGGGGATATCCACCGCCGGTGTTCCGCACATATTTGGTGCCATATCGGACATGACAACCTGAACTTTACTGTCACCTACCCGTTCAAGTAACGCTTGCAGTACTAATTCATCACGAAAATCGCCCTGAAGGAAGTCCACACCAACGATGGGATCCATAGGCAAAAGATCGCAGGCGATGATTCGGCCGGTTCCACCGATTTGCGTCACCGCATATTGCGACCATCCACCGGGCGCTGCACCGAGGTCGACAACCGTCATCCCCGGCTTAAAGAGTTTGTCACTTTGCTGTATTTCATCAAGTTTAAACCAGGCACGGGAACGTAACCCCTTTTTCTGTGCCTGGAGAACATATTTATCGCTAAAGTGTTCCTGGAGCCAGCGGCTCGAACTTGCAGAACGCTTTTTACCTGTCATTTAACTTTCCGTCCTGGTTCATCGTAGCCTGTGGTGTAAATTTCCACTCAGCAATTTGGCGATATTAGGGAGATGGCGGTAGAATGAACCGTTTTCAATCCCAACGTAAGCAAAAATATACGATGAATCTGAGTACTAAACAAAAACAGCACCTTAAAGGTCTGGCACATCCGCTCAAGCCTGTAGTTATGCTTGGCAACAATGGTTTGACCGAAGGGGTACTGGCCGAGATTGAACAAGCGCTGGAGCACCACGAATTAATCAAAGTGAAAATCGCCTCTGAAGACAGAGAGACTAAGACTTTGATCGTGGAAGCAATCGTGCGCGAAACCGGCGCCTGTAATGTACAGGTCATCGGTAAAACGCTGGTGCTCTACCGTCCATCTAAAGAGCGTAAAATCTCGCTGCCACGCTAAGATTATCCTGAATTGAACACATTTTATGTGTAAAACGAGGGTTTTTTCTTAAGCAGGTGAGCAAAATGCCATGCTCCTTGAGTTGATAAAAGGCCGCTATGCGGCCTTTTTCCTATCTTTACAATGTATCAACATCTGGCGGGAGATGCGAATTACAGGTAATCAACCTTGATAATTTCGAACTCCACTTCCCCACCCGGGGTGCGGATGGTGACTACATCGTCCTGCTCTTTGCCAATCAGACCGCGAGCAATCGGCGAATTTACCGAGATCAGATTCTGCTTAAAATCGGCCTCGTCATCACCCACGATGCGGTAAGAAACCTCTTCATCGTTATCCAGATTGATCACGGTAACGGTGCAGCCAAAAATGACACGCCCGTTGTTTGGCATTTTGGTGATATCAATTACCTGCGCATTGGACAGCTTGGCTTCGATATCTTTAATACGCCCTTCGCAGAAACCCTGCTGCTCTCGCGCAGCGTGGTACTCCGCGTTCTCTTTCAGATCGCCATGCTCACGCGCATCCGCGATAGCGGCAATGATTTCAGGGCGGCGCACAGATTTCAGAAAATCCAGTTCTTCGCGCAGTTTTTCAGCCCCACGTAAGGTCATCGGAATAGCTTGCATTTGTTATACCTCTTTGACATTCCTGTTGGGTACGGGTAACCGACCCGACGACTGGCCCCGCAGGCATCACAGCCTGGCACAGGTCAGAAGCAAAAGAAAACTGACCCGGAAGCAAAGTTCCAGGACAGCAGCAATTTTCAATTTGATACGCATTTTAACGCGAAGTTCAGTATGGGTCATCGTTTACTTTACAGGGCGTTGGGCCGTAGTATGGCGGTTTGTTTCCGGGTTGTTAGCGCGAGATTATGCGATTTTCCAGATTTATCATCGGATTGACCACCACGATTGCGTTCACTGTCCAGGCAGCGAACGTTGACGAGTATATTAATCAGCTGCCCGATGGTGCCAACCTTGCCCTGATCGTGCAGAAGGTGGGTGCCCAGGCACCTGAGATTGATTATCACAGCCAGCAGATGGCCCTGCCCGCCAGTACGCAAAAAGTGATCACGGCGTTGGCCGCCCTGCTGCAACTGGGGCCGGATTTTCGTTTCACCACCACGCTGGAGAGTAAAGGCAACGTTGAGAGCGGCGTGCTGAAAGGCGATCTTATCGCCCGTTTTGGCGGCGATCCAACCTTTAAGCGTCAGGATATCCGCAACATGGTCGCCGTGCTAAAGAAGTCAGGCGTGCAGCGCATTGAAGGCAATGTGCTTATCGACACGTCTATCTTCGCCAGCCATGATAAAGCCCCAGGCTGGCCGTGGAACGACATGACCCAGTGCTTTAGTGCGCCGCCTGCGGCCGCGATCGTCGATCGCAACTGCTTCTCCGTCTCGTTGTACAGCGCGCCAAAACCCAATGATTTAGCCTTTATCCGCGTAGCCTCCTACTATCCCGTCACCATGTTCAGCCAGGTGCGTACCCTGGCAAAAGGGTCGCCGGAAGCGCAGTACTGTGAACTCGATGTCGTCCCGGGCGATCTTAACCGCTTTACGCTGACCGGTTGCCTGACGCAACGCGCCGATCCACTGCCGTTGGCCTTCGCTATTCAGGATGGCGCAGGCTATGCCGGAGCGATCCTGAAAGACGAGCTGAAGCAGGCTAATATCACCTACAGCGGCACGCTGTTGCGCCAGACGCAGAACAACGAGCCGGGCACCGTGATTGCCAGTAAGCAATCGGCGCCGCTGCACGATCTGTTGAAGATCATGCTGAAAAAATCGGACAACATGATCGCCGACACCGTGTTTCGCATGATTGGCCACGCCCGCTTCGGTGTACCTGGCACCTGGCGTGCCGGTTCAGATGCGGTCCGGCAGATCCTGCGTCAGCAGGCGGGTATCGAACTCGGGAATACCATCGCAGTGGATGGCTCCGGTCTTTCGCGTCACAACCTGATCTCGCCTGCTACCATGATGCAGGTCCTTCAGTACATTGCTCAGCACGACACTGAACTAAACTTTATCTCGATGCTGCCGCTCGCCGGATATGACGGCTCCCTGCAGTACCGGGCCGGCCTGCATGCTGCGGGCGTGGATGGCAAAGTCTCTGCCAAGACGGGCTCACTGCAGGGCGTATATAACCTTGCCGGGTTTATCACCACGGCCAGCGGGCAGCGAATGGCATTTGTGCAGTATCTTTCAGGCTACGCGGTTGAACCTGCAGACCAACGCAATCGCCGTATTCCGCTGGTGCGCTTTGAGAGCCGGCTTTACAAGGATATCTACCAGAATAACTAGCGATGAAATTACTCATTGTTGAAGACGATCTGCTGCTGCAGGAAGGCCTGGCCCTGGCGCTCTCTGCCGAGGGCTATACGCTCGATTGCGCCGGCACTGCGGCCGAGGCTGATGGCCTTATCCAGAGCGGCGAATACAGCCTGGTGATCCTCGATCTTGGGCTACCCGATAAAGACGGAGCCACCCTGCTCAGCCAGTGGCGTCGTCGCGGAGTGGATAATCCGGTGCTGATCCTGACGGCGCGCGATGCGCTGGAAGACAGGATTAACGGCCTGGACTCCGGTGCCGACGACTATCTGGTGAAACCCTTTGCCCTCGCGGAACTGCAGGCGCGGGCCAGAGCATTGATTCGGCGTTATCAGGGGCACAGTGATAACCTGCTCAGCGACGGCGATCTGACGCTGAATCTGCAGACGCAGCAGGTATTACAGCAGTCCCAGCCGGTTGAGGTCACGCCGAAAGAGTTCGCCCTGCTGACGCGGTTAATCATGCGCACCGGGCAGACCGTTCACCGCGAAACCTTACAGCAGGATATCTACTCCTGGCAGGACGATCCTGGCTCGAACACCCTGGAGGTTCATATCCATAACCTGCGGCGTAAGCTGGGCAAAGATCGGATCAAAACCGTGCGCGGCGTGGGCTATCGTCTGGAGAGTCAAAAATGAACAGCATGCGCCGTCGTCTGATGGTGCTGTTAGCAGTCATTCTGCTGTTCTTTCAACTGGTCAGCGTCATCTGGCTATGGCATGAAAGCCGGGAGCAGATCAGCTTCCTGGTCAACGAGACGCTTTCAGCCAAAGCGCGCAACCAGCATGTAGAGAAAGAGATCCGGGAGGCGATTGCCTCGTTGCTGGTGCCCTCGCTGGTGATGGTCGGTTTTACGCTGCTCTTCTCCTTCTGGGCGGTCAGCTGGATCACCCGCCCGCTCAATCAGCTCCGCTCCAGTCTGGCAAACCGTTCTGCTGATAACCTCTCCCCACTTCCAATGTATTCCGACATGGAAGAAATTGGCGCCGTCACCACCTCCCTGAATCAGCTTCTTGCCCGCCTGGATCAAACCATTCAGCAGGAGCGTCTGTTCACCGCTGACGCCGCACACGAGCTGCGCACGCCGCTGGCGGGCATTCGCCTGCATCTGGAGCTGATGGCGCAGTCAGGCTCGCCTCAGGCGACGACGCTGATTGCCCGTATTGACCAGCTGATGCATACCGTGGAGCAACTCCTGATGCTGGCTCGAGCGGGTCAGGCCATGGCCAGCGGTCATTACGAGACGGTTAACTGGAGCGAATCCATTTTTGCCCCGCTGGCGCTGGAGAATGAGGCCAAAGATCATACCCTGATCTGGCCGCAGACGGGCTCCCAGAGCGTCCAGGGTGATGCGATCCTGTTACGGCTGATGCTGCGCAATTTGCTGGAGAATGCGGTGCGTTACAGCCCGACGGGAACCACCATTGAAGTCAGGATGCAGGAAATCGACGATGGCACGCTGGTGAGCGTCTACGATGAAGGGCCTGGCATTGATGAGGCTCACCGCCAGTCGATTACCGAGCCGTTTCGTCGTATCGATCAGCGCTATGGTGGCAGCGGGCTGGGGTTGAGCATCGTGCAGCGTATCGTGCAACTGCACCGCGGCAAACTGACCCTCGAAAATCGTCCCGAAGGCGGGCTGACGGTCGGCTGCTGGCTACCGGCAAAACTGAACTAAAAAAAAGCCCCCTTGATAAGGGGGCCATTGACGGTCTTAACGCTTGTAGATGAATTCGACGCCTTCTTCGTCGTCTTCGTCCCAGTCGTCATCCCAGTCTTCGTCGTCTTCTTCTTCCGTCTGCTCTTCAAGCTGCTGACGGTGGTAGTCATCCCACATGAATTCGACTTTTTCAGGCTGTTTCGCTTCTTCTGCCTGCGTAACCGGGTTCTCGATGATGAAGGTCATCACGTCCCAGCACAGGTCTTTCACGCCCATCTGGCTTGCAGCGGAGATGAGATAGTATTTATCTTCCCAGCCCATCGCTTCAGCAATGGCTTTCGCCTTCGCTTCGGCTTCTTCTTTGTCCATCAGGTCGATCTTGTTGAAGACCAGCCAGCGCGGCTTAGCAGCCAGCTTGTCGCTGTACTTTTCCAGCTCGCCAATAATGATACGGGCGTTCTCTACCGGATCGGAACCGTCGATCGGATCGATATCGATGAGGTGCAGCAGAACGCGGCAACGCTCAAGGTGTTTCAGGAAGCGGATCCCTAAACCAGCCCCTTCCGCGGCGCCTTCGATCAGACCCGGGATATCGGCTACGACGAAGCTCTTCTCGGTGTCCATACGCACCACGCCGAGGCTTGGCACCAGGGTGGTAAACGGATAGTCAGCCACTTTCGGCTTGGCCGCAGAGACCGCGCGGATAAAGGTGGATTTACCGGCATTCGGCATCCCCAGCATCCCAACGTCTGCCAGCAGCATCAGCTCAAGCTGCAGATCGCGCTTATCACCCGGCGTACCCATCGTTTTTTGACGCGGGGAACGGTTCACGGAGGATTTGAAGCGGGTGTTGCCCAGGCCGTGCCAGCCGCCTTTTGCGACCATCAGACGCTGACCGTGTTTGGTCATATCGCCCATGGTTTCGCCCGTACCCTGATCGATAACACGCGTCCCGACCGGCACTTTCACGCTGACATCTTTACCGCGTTTGCCAGTACAGTCACGGCTCTGGCCGTTCTGTCCACGCTCTGCGCGGAAAGCTTTCTCGAAACGGTAGTCGATCAGGGTGTTAAGGTTTTCGTCGGCTTCAAGCCATACGTCACCACCGTCACCACCGTCACCGCCGTCAGGGCCGCCACGTGGAATGTATTTTTCTCGGCGGAAGCTTACGCAACCATTACCGCCATCACCTGCCACGACCAGGATCGTTGCTTCATCAACAAACTTCATTTTACTCTCCGTAAATCATTCGCCTGAGCGGGGGACACTACAACCGCTTCATTTTTGCGCCAACGTCCCCAAAGACGATGACCAATGGCGGAATACATCGCGCCCGCAACCACGACAAACGCACCGAGATAAGCCAACAGGTTTAACATCGGTTTGACGAAGAAATCGGGCCAGGCCATTGATAATAAATCTGAAAATAACAGCGTAAACAGCGGGGTCAGCGTAATCAGTGCGCTCACCTGCGCTGCCTGCCAGCGCGCCATCGCTTCTGCCAGCGCGCCATAGCCGACTAACGTGTTCAGACCACAAAAGATCAGACACGCCAGCTGCCAGTCGCTTAACTGGGTAATCACTCCCGGTTTCGCCAGTGGCAACAGTGCAATAGTACATAAAGTGTACAGCAAAAACAGGATCTGCTGTGACGCCAGACGGCGCAATAACACCTTTTGCGCGACGCCATAACTTACCCACACCGCCGCTGCACTCACGCCGAAAATCACACCCCAGGTGTAATCCGTCAGGCGGGTAAATATCTCTATCAGACTGGTATTGAAGAACAACACCAGACCGCAAAGCAGCATCAGCGCCCCGATAATCTGCGTGCCACGCATCTTCTCTTTGAGGATGAAGACGCTGGCCACCATCATGCCGACCGGTGAGAGCTGGCCAATAACCTGCGAAGCCGTAGGGCTGAGGTATTGCAGGGAAGAGCTGAACAGAATGAAGTTGCCGAACAGGCCACCCGTCGCAATCGCCAGCATTACCAGCCAGCGCGGTTTACGAAAGATGCGCAGAGGAGGAAGCTTACCTTTTATCGCAAGGATCGTCCCCAACCCTATACCGGCCATCAGAAAGCGGTAGAACACCACCGTCGGCGGCTCCATCACTTCCAGTACCTGCTTCATTGCAATTGGCAGAGCACCCCAGCACATTGCGGTAGTGAGCGCCAAAAGAATACCAATGCCGGCCTGCTGCTTCATGCCCGTTTTCCCTACAGAAAAAATTACCGGGTTTCCAATGTAAAAAGCCCCGCAACACGTTGCGGGGCTTTAATCCGTTACCGGACCGAGAAAACCTTACTCAGCAACAATGCTGATGTATTTACGGTTGTTCGGGCCTTTAACTTCAAATTTCACTTTACCGTCTGCTTTAGCAAACAGAGTGTGGTCACGACCGCAACCTACGTTGTTACCCGCGTGGAACTTAGTGCCACGCTGACGAACGATGATGCTACCCGCCAGAACGGTTTCGCCACCGAAACGCTTAACGCCAAGGCGTTTAGCTTCTGAATCGCGACCGTTACGTGTGGAGCCGCCAGCCTTTTTATGTGCCATTTAAATCTCTCCTCAGGTCTTAGGCGCTGATGCCAGTAATTTTCACATCAGTGAACCACTGACGGTGGCCCTGCTGCTTACGGTAGTGTTTACGACGACGAAACTTAACGATCTTAATTTTCTCGCCACGACCATGAGCAACAACTTCAGCTTTGATAACGCCGCCATCAACGAAAGGAACGCCGATTTTGACTTCTTCACCGTTTGCGATCATCAGAACTTCAGCGAACTCAACAGCTTCGCCAGTTGCGATGTCCAGCTTTTCCAGGCGAACGGTCTGACCTTCGCTTACTCGGTGTTGTTTACCACCACTTTGGAAAACCGCGTACATATAAACTCCGCTTCCGCGCACATCCTCGTGTGATTCAGAGTGCGCTATAAATATTCACAATAGGGCGCGAATATTACGCAAAACGCGAGCCTTTGACAAGTGCTACCGTCAATACATGAAGAAAAAAAACACAACACGTACGGTAACGTTTATCTGAGGCGTTTTTTCAGTACAATCAGCGCTACTATTGATAAACCGAACCCTACGTTAGCCCATTTGAAATGTGGAAAACAGGACTATAAGCCCGGCTTTTGCGATGAATTTAGAAAAAATCAATGAGTTAACCGCGCAAGATATGGCGGGTGTAAATGCAGCGATCCTGGAACAGCTCGACTCTGACGTTTCCCTAATCAATCAGTTGGGTTACTACATCGTTAGCGGCGGGGGCAAACGCATCCGTCCGATGATCGCTGTACTGGCCGCTCGCGCGGTCGGTTATCAGGGCAATGCGCACGTCACTATTGCGGCGCTGATCGAATTTATTCATACCGCCACGCTGCTGCATGATGACGTTGTCGATGAGTCCGATATGCGCCGAGGCAAAGCCACCGCCAACGCGGCCTTTGGTAATGCTGCCAGCGTATTGGTAGGGGATTTTATCTATACCCGTGCCTTCCAGATGATGACCAGCCTCGGCTCGCTGAAGGTCCTGGAAGTGATGTCCAAAGCGGTGAACGTGATCGCAGAAGGCGAAGTTCTGCAGCTCATGAACGTCAACGACCCGGATATTACCGAAGAGAACTACATGCGGGTAATCTACAGCAAAACCGCGCGTCTGTTTGAAGCGGCTGCCCAGTGCTCCGGTATTCTGGCTGGCTGCTCTGAGGCGCAGGAACGTGGCCTGCAGGATTATGGCCGCTACCTGGGGACTGCCTTCCAGCTGATCGACGATCTGCTTGATTACAGCGCCGATGGCGAAACCCTGGGTAAAAACGTCGGTGACGACCTCAATGAGGGCAAACCGACACTTCCGCTGCTGCACGCCATGCGTAACGGTACCCCTGAACAGGCCAACCTGATCCGCGAAGCCATTGAGCAAGGAAACGGCCGACACCTTCTGGAACCCGTACTGGAAGCAATGGCAACCTGTGGCTCCCTGGAATGGACGCGTCAGCGTGCCGAGGAAGAAGCGGATAAAGCCATACACGCACTTCAGGTTATCCCTGACAGCCCGTGGCGAGATGCCCTGATCGGCCTCGCGCATATCGCTGTTCAGCGCGATCGATAAAGGATCCTGGAACTCTCTTTTTCATGAAAAGAGAGTTCCAGTAAGCTCCAAATAATATCCATAACGTTGTTAAAGAATCCGCTTACAGGCCGCATGATTAAAGCCCTGGCAAAATCTGAATGTTGCTTCCAGTAACGCGAACTTTTTAGAACCGCTGTTCGAAGAAGGTATAGTAAATCCGTCGTTTAATTGAAATGACGTGAACGTACCAGAACAGAGGGACCGCTGAATGGATAAGAAATTTATCGACTGGCACTCGGCCGATATTATTGCCGCGCTGCGCAAAAAGGGAACATCACTGGCTGCAGAATCCCGCCGTAATGGCCTCAGTTCATCCACCCTGGCAAACGCGCTGACGCGCCCATGGCCGAAGGGAGAACTGATCATTGCCACGGCGTTAGGTACCGATCCCTGGGTGATTTGGCCATCACGCTACCATGACCCGATAACCCATGAGTTTGTCGACAGAACGCGCATGATGCGCCAGAGCAGAAGACAAAAAGAGCGCCAACAATGACGCTCCTCTAAACGGGACCAGCAACCCCCCGGTCGAAATGGCAGGGGGCTGCCTTAACGATTACTCGCCTTTCACACGCTCAATATTTGCACCCAGTGCACGCAGTTTATCTTCGATGCGCTCATAGCCACGATCGATGTGATAAATACGATCCACCAGAGTCGTACCTTCCGCAATACAGCCCGCCAGCACCAGGCTCGCAGATGCACGCAGATCCGTCGCCATCACCTGCGCACCGGACAGTTTTTCCACACCGTGACAGATCACGGTGTTGCTTTCGATCTCAGCATGCCCGCCCATACGGATCAGTTCCGGTACATGCATAAAGCGGTTTTCGAAAATGGTTTCGGTAATGAAGCCAGTCCCTTCTGCCACCAGGTTCAGCAGGGTGAACTGCGCCTGCATGTCGGTCGGGAAGGCCGGATGTGGAGCGGTACGCACGTTCACGGCCTTAGGACGCTTACCGTGCATATCCAGGCTGATCCAGTCCTCACCGATTTCGACATCCGCACCGGCGTCACGCAGCTTAGCCAGGACCGCATCCAGGGTATCAGGCTGGGCGTTACGGCAGACGATTTTACCGCCAGAAATGGCCGCCGCGACCAGGAAGGTCCCGGTTTCGATGCGGTCAGGCAGAACGCGATACACACCGCCGCCCAGGCGTTCAACGCCTTCGATGGTGATACGGTCGGTACCCTGGCCGGTGATCTTCGCACCCAGCGTATTAAGGAAGTTCGCGGTGTCCACAATCTCTGGCTCGCGCGCGGCGTTCTCGATGATGGTGGTGCCTTCTGCCAGCGTTGCCGCAGACATGATGGTGACGGTGGCGCCGACGCTCACCTTATCCATCACGATATGCGCGCCTTTCAGGCGGCCATTGACGGAGGCTTTAACGTAGCCCTCTTCCAGCTTGATCTCGGCACCCAGCTTCTCAAGACCAAAAATATGCAGATCGACCGGACGCGCGCCAATAGCGCAGCCGCCCGGCAAAGAGACCTGACCCTGACCAAAACGGGCCACCAGCGGACCCAGCGCCCAGATAGAAGCACGCATGGTTTTCACCAGGTCGTACGGCGCGGAGAAGTTGTTCACGTTGCTGGCGTCGATCCACACGGATCCATTACGCTCCACCTTGGTACCCAACTGACCGAGCAGCTTCATGGTGGTATCAATGTCTTTCAGTTTCGGGACGTTCTGGATCTCTACCGGCTCTTCTGCAAGCAGTGCGGCGAAGAGGATCGGCAGCGCGGCGTTTTTGGCGCCGGAAATTGTGACTTCGCCCTGGAGACGCGTAGGCCCCTGAACACGAAATTTGTCCATGATTTACTCTCTGTATGAATTCAACCGTGCTGCGGGCAAATCACCCTCAGCTCAAAAACCGTTTAGTTTGCGATCGCGTGCCCACTCGGTCGGGGTGAACGCCTTGATCGACAGGGCATGGATGCGATTATCCGCGATATATTCCATCAGCGGCGCATACACAGCCTGCTGTTTTTTCACGCGGCTCATGCCGTCAAAGATCTCTCCCACAGCAATAACCTGAAAGTGGCTGCCGTCGCCGGAGACGTGGGCTTCCTGGAGGGCAAGTGCGTTCATCAGCACGGTCTGGATTTCATGATTTTCCATGGGATCTCTATCATCTGGTGTGAAAACAAGCCCAACATCTTAGAGCAAAGTGGCGCGGTCTTAAACAAGCAAAAAGCCCCGACGATGAAACAGTCGGGGCTTTTGATAGTAACGTACTGAAAAAATTAGCGAGGCAATACGTCTTCCGGCAGATTATAGAGCTGAGCCAGGGTGATAACGTTGTCGCTGACGCCCGCAAGCGTCACCTGCTTGCCCTGCCCTTTGCCTGCCGCTACCAGGTGCACCAGCAGCGCAACGCCTGCCGTATCCACGCGGGAGATGCCGCCAAGGTCGATACAGGTGATTCCCTGCATGGCGTCATGACGCGCATCCCACAGAGGATTCAGATAATCCTGATCCAGCTCGCCAGTGAGTAACAACGTTTCACCCTCACGGGTCCAGCTGAGCTGCGACGTCATTATTTTTTCTCGTCCAGGGTAATTTTCTGACGCGAGATGCTGTTCAGCTGTGCAGTCAGGCCATCAATGCCCTTGGTACGCAGCAGGTCACTCCATTCGTTCTGCTTGGTGGTGATCATGCTAACGCCTTCGGCAATCATGTCGTAAGCCTGCCAGTTACCGTTCTGGCTGTTCTTACGCCACTGGAAGTCCAGACGCACCGGTGGACGACCGTTCGGATCGACGATGGTCACGCGAATAGGCAGGATAGTGGCAGAGCCCAGCGGCTGTTCCGGGGCAATCTGATAGGTCTGGCCGTGGTACATCGCCAGCGCCTGACCGTAAGCCTGCTTCAGGTATTCACGGAACGCAGCGAAATAGGCATCACGCTGCGCTGGCGTTGCGTCTTTGTAGTAACGACCGAGCACCAGGGCACCGGCATATTTTACCTGCACATACGGCAGCAGCTCCTGATCCACCACATCGCGCAGGTAGTCGGGATTGGAACGAATTTTTGGCTGCTCATTTTTAAGGCGATCGAAGGTTTTCTTAGCCGCCTCATTCATCTGTTGATAAGGATTGCTCTGGTCGGCTGCGTTAGCGGCAGTCAAAGGGGCAATCATTAGCATGGCAACCATTAACAGTCGTTTAATCATGAATTACTTCTCCTGAGATGAATTCGTCGTGCCAACAGGCGGTGTAATGTCACTCTGCGCAGGTGTCTGAGCAGCTTGATTCTCGTCACCCCCTTTACTGTTGCTGTTGTAAAGGAACTGACCAATCATATCTTCCAGCACCATGGCTGACTTCGTATCCTGAATGACGCCACCGTCCTTAAGGATAGTCGTTCCCAGTTCGGGATCTTCAAAACCAATGTTCAGCGCCAGGTATTGTTCACCTAACAGGCCGGATGTACGGATAGACAGGGAGCTGGTATCCGGGATGTTGTTGTAGCGCTCTTCAATATCCAGCGCGACGCGCGGCAGATAGGTTTTCTCGTCGAGGGTGATATCGGCCACACGCCCTACCACCACCCCGCCAATACGTACCGGAGAACGGCTTTTCAGGCCGCCAATATTATCGAAGGTGGCATAAATGCGGTATGTCGGCTCGGTGCGGATCGTCGTGACATCCGCCACTTTGAAGCTTAAAAACAGTGCGGCAAGCAGTGCCAGCAAGACAAATACGCCTACCCAAATTTCTACTTTTTTCGTTTGCATGAACTCATTTCCCAAACATCAGTGCGGTGAGCACAAAATCCAGAGCCAGTATGGCCAGCGACGAATGAACAACAGTGCGGGTGGTTGCCCGGCTGATACCGGCAGACGTCGGGATGGCATCGTAGCCGTTGAACAGCGCAATCCAGGCGATCGTCACGGCAAATACCGCGCTTTTAATCAGGCAGTTAACCAGATCCAGACGCCAGTCAACCGCACTTTGCATCGCAGACCAGAAGAAACCGGCATCGATCCCTTTCCAGTGCACGCCAACCATCGATCCGCCCCAGATCCCGACCGCAACAAAGAGGATAGTCAGCAACGGCAACGAGATCATGCCCGCCCAGAAGCGCGGCGCAATCACCCGACGCAGCGGATCCACAGCCATCATCTCCATACTGGAGAGCTGCTCAGTGGCACGCATCAGGCCGATTTCCGCCGTCAGCGCCGAACCGGCGCGCCCGGCGAATAACAGCGCAGCGACCACCGGGCCCAGCTCACGCAACAGGGAGAGCGCCACCAGCATTCCGAGGCTGGTTTCCGCACTGTAGGTGGTGAGGACCAGATACCCCTGCAGCCCCAGCACCATCCCGATGAAGACACCGGAAACGATGATAATGAGCATCGACAGCACGCCGACATTATACAGCTGGCGAACCAGCAGAGGGGCATGTTTGCGGAATTCCGGTTTCCCGACCAGCGCATTGAATAACATCAACCCGGCACGCCCGAACGTCCTGATGGTTTTTATGCCACGGTGTCCGAGAGCGGCCAACGCATTTAACAGCATGAGTGGCTTAACTCCCTATTCCCAGTAAATCTTTATGATAATCGCCCGCCGGATAACGGAACGGCACGGGGCCATCTGCAATGCCGTCAAGGAACTGACGGACACGCGCATCGCTGTTGCTTTGTAATGATTGGGCGCTGCCGTGCGCCACAATTTTTTTATCCGCCACGATATAGGCGTAGTCGGCAATGCTCAGCACTTCGGGTACGTCGTGGGTGACCACAATACAGGTCACGCCCAGCGCGCTGTTCAGTTCCGAAATCAGTTTGACCAGCACGCCCATGGTGATGGGATCCTGGCCGACGAACGGCTCATCGAACATGATCAGATCGGGTTCCAGCGCGATCGCGCGCGCCAGCGCCGCACGGCGGGCCATACCGCCAGAGAGTTCAGAAGGCATCAGTTTCGCTGCGCCACGCAGGCCGACGGCCTCAAGCTTCATCATCACGGTGCTTTTTAACAGTTCCGGCGGCAGGTGAGTATGTTCACGCAGCGGGTAGGCGACATTATCGAAGACATTCATGTCAGTAAAAAGCGCCCCGGACTGAAAGAGCATGCTCATGCGTTTACGCACGGTATAGAGGCGCGAGCGGGACATTGCCGGGATATTTTCGCCGTCAAAGAGGATCTCGCCCTGGCTCGGGGGGATCTGCCCGCCAATCAGGCGCAGTAACGTCGTTTTACCAATGCCGGAGGGCCCCATAATGGCGGTGATTTTACCGCGAGGCACGGTGAGAGAGATGTTGTCAAAAATGACCCGGCTGCTGCGCGTGAAGCTGACGCCACGGACATCGACTATATTCGCCCCATTCAGGCTCATGTACATTTCCTTTCTGTTGCCGGTTCAGGATCGGCTTGATGCCTGATTTCGCCGCAAACCCAACATTTTTACAGAATATTACCTCTGCCGGTAAGCGAAAGCTGGCATTTGTTTTACTTTTACAACGCATAAAGTCAAAATTAGGAATACGTTACGTCTAAAGACAGTATGCAGCGGCAGAGATTTTTTCTCGGTGGACCGGCGAGTATACCTGAAGAAAGGACTTTTGATGCTTCTTGCAACGGCACTGTTAATAATTGGTTTACTTTTGGTGGTCTACAGTGCCGACCGTCTGGTGTTCTCCGCATCAATCCTGTGTCGTTTATTAGGCATTCCCCCCCTAATTATTGGGATGACGGTGGTCAGTGTTGGCACCTCCCTGCCGGAGATCATTGTCTCTGTCGCCGCGTCGCTGCACGATCAGATGGATCTTGCCGTGGGGACCGCCATTGGCTCCAACATCGTCAATATCTTACTCATCCTGGGGCTTGCTGCACTACTTCATCCATTTCGCGTGCATTCTGATGTTCTGCGACGTGAATTACCGCTAATGTTAATTGTCAGTCTGCTGGCCAGCTTCGTGTTATATGACGGGCAGTTAACCTTCAGCGATGGCATTTTCCTGCTGGCGCTGGCGGTCATCTGGCTGTTTTACATTGTTAAGCTGGCACGGGCGGCAGAAAAGCAGGGCAGTGATACGTTAACCCGCGAGCAGGTTGCCGAACTGCCGCGTGAGGGGAACTTACCCGTCGCGCTGCTCTGGCTGGGCGTGGCGTTAATCATCATGCCGATGGCGACACAGATGATCGTGGATAACGCCACGGTGCTGGCCAATTACTTCGCCATGAGCGAGTTAACCATCGGTCTGACGGTGATTGCTATCGGCACCAGTCTGCCCGAACTGGCCACGGCGATTGCCGGCGCACGTAAAGGCGAAGATGACATAGCGATTGGCAATATCATCGGGTCCAATATTTTCAATATCGCCATTGTGCTGGGTCTGCCGGCGCTGATCGCTCCTGGCGCGTTTAATCCGCTGGCGTTCAGCCGGGATTACGGGGTGATGGTCTTCGTCAGCGCCATCTTCGCCCTGCTCTGCTGGCGGCGTAAGAGGCAGATTGGTCAGGGTGCAGGCGCCCTGCTGACGGTGGGATTTATCATATGGATGGCGATGCTGTACTGGCTCTCGCCTCTTCTCTCTGGGTAAACGGAAACGCATTATGTCGCAAATAGAATTGCAGCCGGGTTTTGACTTTCAGAAAGCAGGAATACAAGTTCTGGAGATAGAACGTGAAGGTCTGGCGCAGTTAGATCAATACATTAATCAGGACTTTAGCCTTGCGTGTGAGAAGCTTTTCCACTGCACTGGTAAAGTCGTGGTAATGGGAATGGGCAAATCCGGGCACATTGGTCGTAAAATGGCGGCTACGTTCGCCAGTACCGGCACCACTGCTTTTTTCGTTCACCCCGGTGAAGCGGCACACGGTGATCTTGGGATGGTCTCGGCGCAGGATATCGTTATCGCGTTATCGAACTCTGGCGAGTCGAATGAAATCCTGGCGCTGATCCCGGTGCTGAAGCGACTCCACGTTCCCCTCATCTGCATTACCAGCCGCCCGGAGAGCAGCATGGCGCGCGCCGCGGATATCCATCTGTGCGTTAAAGTGCCGAAAGAAGCCTGCCCGCTGGGACTGGCTCCCACCTCCAGCACCACCGCGGCGCTGGTGATGGGCGATGCGCTGGCCGTCGCTCTGCTCGAAGCCCGCGGCTTTACCGCCGAAGACTTCGCCCTCTCCCATCCGGGCGGCGCGCTGGGACGTAAACTGCTGTTGCGGGTGAATGACATCATGCACACCGGGGATGAAATTCCGCATGTCAGTAAAGACGCCTCCCTGCGCGATGCGCTGCTGGAAATTACCCGTAAAAATCTCGGCATGACCGTTATCTGCAACGACAAGATGATAATCGAAGGGATCTTCACCGACGGCGACCTGCGCCGCGTATTTGATATGGGTGTTGATGTCCGTAAGTTGGGTATCGCCGATGTGATGACGAGCGGTGGGATCCGGGTCCGTCCCGGTACGCTGGCTGTCGAAGTGTTGAACCTGATGCAGTCCCGGAATATCACCTCCGTTATGGTTGCTGATGGCGACCAGTTGCTGGGTGTGGTACATATGCATGATCTGCTGCGCGCAGGCGTAGTGTAATGAAGGATAAGACAATGAGTAATGCGGGTGCATCCCTTGCAACCTGTTATGGCCCGGTCAGTGCGCAGATGATGTCGCAGGCCGAAAACATTCGCCTGCTGATCCTTGATGTGGACGGCGTGCTGTCTGACGGCCTGATTTATATGGGCAACAATGGCGAAGAGCTAAAAGCCTTCAACGTGCGTGATGGTTACGGCATTCGCTGTGCGCTCACTTCTGGCATAGAAGTTGCCATCATCACCGGGCGTAAGGCTAAACTGGTAGAAGATCGTTGCGAAACGCTGGGCATTACCCATCTCTATCAGGGGCAATCCGATAAGATGGTCGCTTTCAGGGACTTACTTGGTAAACTTGCCATCGCCCCCGAAAACGTCGCCTATGTCGGAGACGATCTGATTGACTGGCCAGTGATGGCAGAGGTGGGTCTGAGTGTCGCCGTTGCCGATGCCCATCCGCTTTTGATCCCGCGCGCTGACTATGTCACCCGTATCAACGGTGGCCGCGGCGCAGTAAGAGAAGTCTGCGACCTGCTGCTGCTGGCGCAAGGTAAGCTTGATGAGGCCAAAGGGCAATCGATATGAGTAAAACCAGACGTTGGGTTATTATTCTGCTTTCGCTGGTAGCACTGGTACTGATTGGCGTGAATCTCGCTGACAAGGACGACGAACAAGCGCCGACGGTCAATACTAACGATCCAACCTATAAAAGCGATCATAGCGATACCGTGGTTTACAGCCCGGAAGGGGCGCTGAATTATCGCCTTATTGCTCAGCATGTTGAGTATTTTTCCGAACAGGGCGTCTCCTGGTTTACCCAACCGGTGATGACCACGTTTGATACCAATAAAATTCCGACATGGTCGATTAAATCAGACCGGGCAAAACTGACGAATGACCGTATGCTTTATCTGTATGGTCATGTTGAGGTGAATGCGCTGACCGCAGACTCACAGCTGCGCAAAATCACAACCGATAACGCACAGATTAACCTTGTGACTCAGGATGTCACGTCGCAGGATCTGGTCACGCTATACGGCACAACATTTAATTCCAGCGGTCTGAGAATGCGCGGGAACTTACGCAGCAAGAACGCAGAGCTGATTGAAAAGGTTAGAACCTCCTATGAAATTCCAAGCAAACAAACTCAGCCTTAAATTTGTTATTGCCAGCGCGATGCTGGCCGTCAGCCTGCCTGCGCTTGCTGTGACGGGTGATACCGAGCAGCCGATTCATATCGAATCCGATACGCAATCGCTCGATATGCAGGGCAACGTGGTGACCTTTACCGGCAATGTTGTCGTGACCCAGGGCACCATCAAAATCAACGCCGATAAGGTGGTGGTGACGCGTCCTGGCGGGGAAGACGGTAAAGAGATTATCGATGGCTACGGCAACCCTGCCACCTTCTACCAGATGCAGGACAACGGCAAACCGGTGAAAGGCCGCGCCTCCCAGATGCACTATGAGCTGGCGAAAGATTTCGTGGTGCTGACCGGCAATGCATTCCTGGAGCAACTCGACAGCAACATCAAGGGCGACAAGATCACCTATCTGGTGAAAGAGCAAAAAATGCAGGCCTTTAGTGAAAAAGGCAAACGCGTGACGACTGTCCTGGTGCCATCGCAGCTGCAGGACAAAAATAACACTCAGGCCCCGGCACAGAAAAAGAGTAACTAATTCGTTATGGCAACATTAACTGCAAAGAATCTCGCTAAAGCCTACAAGGGCCGTCGCGTGGTGGAAGATGTCAGTTTGACCGTCAACTCCGGCGAAATTGTCGGCCTGTTGGGTCCTAACGGTGCGGGTAAAACCACCACCTTCTATATGGTGGTCGGCATTGTGCCGCGCGACGCGGGTAACATCATCATTGATGATGAAGACATTAGCCTGCTGCCCCTTCACGCGCGTGCGCGTCGCGGCATCGGTTATCTGCCGCAGGAAGCCTCAATTTTCCGTCGTCTGAGCGTCTTCGACAACCTGATGGCAGTGCTGCAGATCCGTGACGATTTGACCTCTGAGCAGCGTCAGGATCGCGCCAACGAGCTGATGGAAGAGTTCCACATCGAACATCTGCGCGACAGCCTGGGCCAGGCGCTCTCCGGCGGTGAACGCCGGCGTGTGGAAATTGCCCGTGCGCTGGCGGCCAACCCGAAATTTATTCTCCTTGATGAACCTTTTGCGGGCGTTGACCCGATTTCGGTTATCGACATCAAACGGATTATCGAGCATCTGCGCGACAGCGGCCTGGGGGTTCTGATCACCGACCACAACGTGCGTGAAACGCTGGCGGTCTGTGAACGAGCTTACATCGTCAGCCAGGGCCATCTTATTGCCCACGGTACTCCGCAGCAGATCCTCGAAGACGATCATGTTAAGCGCGTGTATCTTGGGGAAGACTTCAGACTCTGATAGGGTAGAAGTTCAGTCTCGCCTAAACGGAGAAAAATGCTCTGAACATGAAGCAAGGTTTGCAATTAAGGCTCAGCCAACAGCTGGCAATGACGCCGCAGTTACAACAGGCTATCCGTCTGTTGCAACTGTCGACGCTGGAACTTCAGCAGGAACTGCAGCAAGCGCTGGACAGCAATCCCCTGCTTGAGCAAACCGATCTTCACGACGAGGTAGAAACTCAGCAAACCCAGGATAACGAAACGCTCGACAGCGTGGACGCACTGGAGCAAAAAGAGATGCCCGACGAGCTTCCTCTTGATGCCAGCTGGGATGAGATCTACACCGCCGGCACGCCATCCGGCACGCGCGCAGACTATCAGGATGATGAATTGCCGGTGTATCAGGGCGAGACCACCCAGTCGCTGCAGGATTACCTGATGTGGCAGGTGGAGCTGACGCCGTTTTCCGATACCGATCGCGCAATTGCCACTTCCATTGTCGATGCTGTTGATGAGACCGGCTATTTGACCGTGTCGCTGGACGACATTCTGGAAAGCATCGGTGATGATGAGATCGACCTTGAAGAGGTCGAAGCGGTCCTGAAGCGCGTGCAGCGTTTTGATCCGGTTGGCGTTGCGGCGCGGGATTTACGTGACTGCCTGCTGATCCAGCTTTCGCAGTTCGTCAAAGAGACGCCATGGCTGGAAGAGGCGCGCCTGATCGTCAGCGAGCATCTGGATCTACTGGCTAACCACGACTTCCGCTCCCTGATGCGCGTGACGCGACTGAAAGAAGAGATCCTGAAAGAAGCGGTCAATCTGATCCAGTCCCTGGATCCGCGTCCAGGGCAGTCCATCCAGACCAGCGAGCCCGAGTACGTCATTCCCGACGTGCTGGTGCGCAAGCATAACGGCCTGTGGACCGTGGAGCTCAATTCCGACAGCATCCCGCGCCTGCAAATCAATCAGCAGTACGCTTCGATGTGCACCAGCTCGCGCAACGACTCGGATAACCAGTTTATCCGCAGCAATCTGCAGGAGGCGCGCTGGCTGATTAAAAGCCTCGAGAGCCGCAATGATACGCTGCTGCGCGTCAGCCGCTGCATCGTGGAGCAGCAGCAGGCGTTTTTTGAACAGGGTGAAGAGTTTATGAAACCGATGGTGCTGGCCGATATCGCCCAGGCCGTCGAGATGCATGAATCGACGATTTCCCGCGTGACGACGCAGAAGTATCTGCACAGTCCGCGCGGTATTTTTGAGCTTAAGTATTTTTTCTCCAGCCATGTCAACACCGAAGGCGGCGGCGAAGCCTCGTCGACGGCCATCCGGGCGCTGGTGAAAAAATTGATCGCCGCGGAAAACCCCGCGAAACCACTGAGCGACAGTAAGTTAACCACCATGCTGTCCGATCAAGGTATCATGGTGGCACGCCGTACTGTTGCGAAGTATCGAGAGTCTTTGTCCATTCCGCCGTCAAACCAGCGTAAACAACTGGTCTGACACAACCGATAAGGAAGACACTATGCAGCTCAACATCACTGGACACAACGTCGAGATCACTGAGGCCCTGCGCGAGTTTGTGAATACGAAATTCGCCAAGCTGGAGCAGTATTTCGAGAGGATCAATCAGGTCTACATTGTGTTAAAAGTGGAAAAAGTGACTCATATCTCGGATGCGACCCTGCATGTTAACGGAGGCGAGATCCATGCCAGTGCGGAAGGACAAGACATGTACGCGGCTATCGACGGCTTGATTGACAAGCTGGCACGACAGCTAAACAAACATAAAGATAAACTGAAACAACACTAATTGTCCGGGCAGTTAACGGGTGCAGGATGGCCTGTTGTGAAACACAACGGGCCCTTTGTACAGTTAGCGCTTAGGTGAAATTATGATGAATAACGATTCAACTCTACAACTGAGCAGTGTCCTTAATCAGGAATGTACCCGCAGTGCCGTTCACTGCCAGAGCAAAAAACGTGCCCTGGAAATCATCAGTGAACTGGCCGCAAAACAGCTGAGCCTGCCGCCGCAAGTGGTATTTGAAGCGATCCTGACCCGCGAAAAAATGGGCAGTACCGGCATCGGCAACGGCATCGCCATTCCCCATGGCAAACTTGAAGAGGATACGCTGCGCGCTGTAGGCGTGTTTGTTCAGCTGGAAACACCTATCGCCTTTGATGCCATTGATAACCAGCCTGTCGATCTGCTGTTTGCCCTGCTGGTGCCAGCGGATCAGACCAAAACACATTTGCACACCCTCTCACTGGTGGCCAAACGCCTTGCGGATAAAACCATCTGCCGCCGTTTGCGCGCGGCACAGAGCGATGAGGAGCTTTATCAAATCATTACGGAAACGGAAGGCAATCAGGATGATGTGTAATCGGGTGATGGCTTTGACATCTGTAGTCCTGAGGAGAAACGGTACATGGTGCTGATGATCGTCAGCGGTCGTTCGGGATCCGGGAAATCGGTCGCCCTGCGAGCGCTGGAAGATATGGGCTTTTACTGCGTGGATAACCTGCCGGTGGTGCTGCTGCCCGAGCTGGCGAAATCGCTGGCCGATCGGCAGATTTCCGCCGCGGTCAGTATCGACGTGCGTAACATGCCTGAATCGCCGGAGATCTTTGAGCAGGCGATGAGCAGTTTGCCGGAGGCGTTTTCACCTCAGCTGCTGTTCCTTGATGCCGATCGCAATACGCTGATTCGTCGCTACAGCGATACCCGCCGTTTGCATCCGCTTTCCAGCAAAAACCTGTCGCTGGAAAGCGCTATTGACCAGGAGAGCGATCTGCTGGAACCGTTGCGCTCCCGCGCCGATCTGATCGTCGATACCTCCGAAATGTCCGTTCATGAACTGGCGGAGATGCTGCGTACCCGCCTGCTGGGCAAACGCGAGCGCGAGCTGACGATGGTGTTTGAATCCTTCGGCTTTAAGCACGGCATCCCTATCGATGCAGACTATGTGTTTGACGTGCGCTTCCTGCCGAACCCACACTGGGATCCAAAGCTGCGTCCGATGACCGGCCTGGATAAGCCCGTTGCCGCCTTCCTTGACAGGCATACGGAAGTGCATAACTTTATCTATCAGACGCGCAGCTACCTTGAACTGTGGTTGCCGATGCTGGAGACAAACAATCGCAGCTACCTGACGGTGGCGATTGGCTGTACCGGGGGCAAACACCGTTCGGTCTATATTGCTGAGCAACTGGCTGACTATTTCCGCTCGCGCGGCAAAAACGTGCAGTCCCGTCATCGTACGCTGGAAAAACGTAAAACATGACCGTAAAGCAGACCGTTGAGATCACCAATAAGCTGGGCATGCATGCACGCCCGGCGATGAAGTTGTTTGAACTGATGCAGGGTTTTGACGCGGAAGTTCTGCTGCGTAATGACGAAGGCACCGAAGCCGAAGCCAACAGTGTGATTGCCCTGCTGATGCTGGACTCCGCCAAGGGCCGCCAGATCGAAATCGAAGCCACCGGCCCACAGGAAGTCGAGGCGCTGGCGGCAGTGATTGCACTGTTCAACGCCGGGTTTGATGAGGATTAATGCAGCTTATTGGCCTGCATAAACCCTTCCCCACCCAGCTGACGCATCTGGCGCAGGATCCACGCCTGACGGCTGCGTACATAGCCTGAAGGCGCGCTGGCCTTAAAGCGAATAGGGTTCGGTAGCACGGCGGCCAGCAACGCGGCCTCAGACGCCGACAGGCGGCTGGCAGGTTTGTGGAAATAGCGCTGGGCAGCGGCTTCGACGCCGAACACGCCCTCGCCAAACTCCGCGATATTCAGGTATACCGTCAGGATGCGTTTTTTACTCCACACCGTTTCGATCCCCAGCGTTAGCCCCGCCTCAAATCCCTTTCTCATCCAGCTGCGTCCATCCCAGAGAAACAGGTTTTTCGCCGTTTGCTGAGAAAGCGTCGATGCCCCGCGAATACGGCTCTCATTACGTTCGTTATGCGCTAGCGCCTTCTCTATCGCCCCCACATCAAACCCCCAGTGGTCGGGGAATTTCTGATCTTCGGCGGCAATCACGGCTAACCCCATCCACGGCGAGATCTCATCCATACTCACCCAGTCCGAATGGGCAACATAGCTGAAATCCGCTCGCAGCCAGCTTCCCAGCTGACGTTCAATCATCACCGCGGAAAACGGCACCGGCAGAAAGCTAAACAGGGCAATACCGCCGCCCCAGAAGACCGCCATCACTACCAGAACGCGAATGACGATCCGTCTTACCCAGCCGGATCGGGGACGCTTTAATCTCATGCCGCCAGCACCAGTACGCGGGCGACCAGCTTCTCAATACCCGTCGCGGCTTCGGCAATGTTTTGCGCCAGCATGTACGCCGGGGTGGTGACGATCCTGTTCTCTTCGTCGACCACGATATCGTCCACCGGACAGGGGATATGCTCTCCGCCCATGTCTTCAATTACCTCGGCGGTATCGATGTCGGTGCCGATGGTCAGACGCAGCGGAATATCGAAGATGGCCGGCAGCATCGCCGGGGCGATACAGATAAAGCCCAGCGGTTTCCCGGCCTCATGCATCTGCAGCGCGAGGTTTTTTAAATCGCTTTCTACCTGGCAGGCGCTGCCCTGGTGAGCAAAATCGCAGAGGTTCTTTGCAGCGCCAAAACCGCCCGGCACAATCAGCGCATCCAGTTCTGCGGCACGCGCTTCACTGAGCGGGCGGATCTGCCCGCGCGCGATCCGCGCCGCTTCAACCAGGACGTTTCGTTTTTCCGCCAGCGGTTCGCCGGTGAGGTGGTTGATGACATCGGACTGGGCTTTGTCCGGCGCGAAACAGACCGCTTCTGCGCCGTTGCGCGCCAGCGCCAGCAGCGTCAGAACCGCTTCATGTATTTCAGAACCATCGTAAACACCGCAACCGCTCAGTACTACACCGACCTTTTTCATCCTGGGATCCCTCTCGAAAAACGTTCATGCGCATTAAAAATTCTGATTAAAACGCTGTGCTTCACACATTTAACTGATTCATGTAACAACTTATTTAAGATTTGCTATCTTAACTGCGTGCGGCCTGAATTTTACGGCTACGCCATGATCCTAAAATAAACTATTAAGGCGCAGCCAAGATTTCCCTGGTGTTGGCGCAGTATTCGCGCACCCCGGTTTAGCCGGGGTCATTTTTTTCTACTCTCCACCCAGGCTTTCAGGACGGCCACATCGTTTTGCCACTCCTGCTTCATCTCTTCAACCCATTCACCCACGTTATCTTCCCACGCCGGTAAATCCGGGGACTGGATCTGCTTACCCAGCTGCTGCAGATGGCGCAAACCGATGGATCCGGCAGCACCTTTGATCTTATGCCCCTCTTCAACAATGCCTTTCTGATCCCGCGCCGTCAGGTTGGACTCCAGCACGTTCAGATAACCCGGCATCATCTTTTCGAAGATGGCTATACCGTCAGTGATTAACTTCGGACCCACCAGATCGATGTACTGCTCCAGCATCTCGATATCCAGTAAAGACTGCGCTTTTTCCGTATCTATCGTCGTCATGGTGCTCTCCTCTTCGTCACAGGTGTCCCAGAACTTCTTAATCATGGCGGTTAAGGCTGGTACCGCCAGCGGTTTGCTCAGTACATCGTCCATACCGGCATCGAGGTACTCTTTTTTGTCTTTCAGCACGTTGGCGGTCAGGGCCACCAACGGCGGCAACTCATCGCTGGCATAACGGCTGGTCAGTTCACGCGAGATGTCGAGCCCGGTCATATCCGGGAGCTGAATGTCCAGCAGCACCAGGTCATATTCCCCTGGGGTGAACATCTCCAGCGCGGCTTTACCGGTCATGGCGACATCCACGCTGCTGCCGAGTTTCTCCAGCACCGAGCGCGCCACAATTACGTTCAGTTCAATATCTTCCACCAGCAGCACGTGCAGAGCAGGCAGCGGCATATCGTCATGGGCAAAGGTATCTTCGACCTCTTCCGCCACCGCCGGGGCACGGACGCTCAGTTTAAACACCGAGCCATGCCCAGGATTACTGCTCACCGTAATATCGCCCCCCATGCTCTTCGCCAGACGGCGCGAGACCGCCAGGCCAATGCCGGTGCCGGTGGCAGGCTTGCCTCCCTGGCTGTCTTTGACCTGATAATACATGGCGAAGATTTTGTCCTGCTCCTCCTGCGGAATACCGATCCCGGAATCCTCCACCTCGAAGTGCAGCATCTCGCCCTCGCCGTAACGCACGCGAACCGCGACCTGGCCGCTCTGGGTAAACTTGACCGCGTTGCTGATCAGGTTCCACAGGATCTGGCGCAGGCGCGTACCGTCAGTCACCACCTTGTGCGGCAGCGGCAGGGTTGGCTCCATCACAAAGCGTAGCCCTTTCTGCTGCGCCTGCAGGCCGGAGAGGTTCTCCAGATCGGCCAGGAAGCCGGTGAAGTCCACCGGCTGGTTATCCAGCTGGACTTTGCGCCGCTCCATCTTATCCATATCAATAATATCGTTGAAGATATTGCCGAGCGTGACCGCTGAAACGTGGATGGTTTTCAGATATTTCTCCTGCTCGGTCGTCAGTTCGGTATCGAGCAGAATGCGGCTTAAGCCCACGATGCCGTTGAGCGGCGTACGCAGCTCATGGCTGATGGTGGAGATAAAGGTGGTTTTATCCCGGCTGGCGCGCTCCAGGGCATCCTGATAGCGCTTACGCTCGGTAATGTCTCGCCCGAAGCCCATCAGCCCGTGGCGTTTCCCGACGCGGTCGTAGTAAGGGACTTTGCGGATTTCGAAACAGGCTTTGCGCCCGTCCGGGTAGTCGAGCCACTGTTCGTAGGTCAGGGAGACGTTATGACGGAAAACCTTCTCGTCGGTTTCGATCACTTTGGCGGCCGCCTCGGGTGAGTAGACGTCCTGTGGGCGCAGGCTGACGAGCTGTTTTTCACTCTTGCCGGTCAAAAGCTCCATCGCCCGGTTACAGCCGGAAAACTCTTTGTCTTCATTGCGATAGAAAACGAGATCCGGAGAGGCATCAAGGAAAGAGCGCAGGAATGAGGATTGCTGCTCAAGCTGGATCTGCGTCTGCTCGCGCTCTTTCATTTCGATTTTCAGCTGTTCCAGCGTGGTCTGGCGCTCGGCCTCCGCTTTTACGCGGTCTGAGATCTCCTGATTCAGCTGGGCAATGTTGTCTTTCAGCTGGACGTTAAGCTTCAGATCGCGCTCGCGCATCTCCTCCAGCTTTTCCACAACCCGGGTCAGCCGCTGGCGGGACTCTTCCAGCTGTTCAACCACCACCGAGAGGAAATAGACCGCCCAGGGGGTAATCAGCAGGCCGAAGAAAATAGACCGGATGAGGTCAATGCTCTCAACCTGACCGTGCAGCACCATGGTAATGGCCATCTGCACCACAATCGCCAGCACCACCAGCGCCAGCGCCAGCAGCAGGGAGAAGCGTACCAGGCCGAGCTTCATCATCAGATCGACATAGTATTGCGCCAGTAACCGAATTTGCTTCATAGGGGATCTCTTCACGACGTCATCGCACAATAATACTCAAATTCCAGGCAAGACGTTGAAGGTTGTGCAAAAAAGTGAGGGGTAGAACAGAGGATGCACCTCACCTCCCAAAGGGGGAGATGAGGTGTGAGGGGTCAGGAGCGCTTCAACAGCAGCCAGAGGCTGATCAGGAAGAAGGAGGCGCTCGGCAGCAGCGCGCCGATAAACGGCGGGATACCGTAAACCAGGGTCAGCGGACCGAAGATCTGATCGAGAACGTAGAAGACAAAGCCGAAGCTGATGCCGGTGACAACGCGTACCCCCATGGGGACGCTACGCAGCGGGCCAAAGATAAACGACAGCGCCATCAGCATCATCACCGCCACGGAGAGCGGCTGGAAGATCTTGCTCCACATGTTGAGCTGATAACGCCCGGCGTCCTGGCCGCTCGACTTCAGGTATTTCACGTAGTTGTGCAGGCCGCTGATGGACAGCGCATCCGGATCCAGCGCCACCACGCCGAGCTTGTCGGGGGTGAGGTTGGTTTTCCAGGTGCCAGTGACCGTCTGCGAACCGGTGATCTGTTTCGGATCCTGCAGGTTTGACTCGTCCACCTGGGACAGACGCCAGACCTTTTTATCGGTATCGAAGGTGGCCGAGGTAGCATAACGTACCGCCTGCAGACGACGCTGATCGTTAAAGCTGTAGATGCTCACGCCGCCCAGGGTGTTATCGCCGGTAACGCGTTCGATATAGACGAAGTTATTGCCGTCTTTCGCCCACAGCCCCTGCTGGGTGGAGAGCAGCGAGCCGCCATACATCATCTGTGCGCGGTAGTTACGCGCCATCTGCTCGCCCTGCGGCGCAACCCACTCGCCCATTGCCATGGTCAGGAATACCAGCGGGATCGCGGTTTTCATTACCGACAGCGCAACCTGCATGCGGGTAAAGCCCGATGCCTGCATCACCACCAGCTCACTGCGCTGCGCCAGCATCCCCAGCCCCAGCAATGCGCCTAACAGCGCCGCCATCGGGAAGAAGATTTGCACGTCTTTCGGAATGCTGAGCAGGGTATACATCCCCGCCCCCATCGCGTCATAGCTCCCCTGCCCGGCCTTTTTCAGCTGGTCAACAAACTTGATGATGCCGGAGAGCGACACCAGCATGAATAAGGTCATCATGATGGTGGTAAAAATGGTTTTACCGATATAGCGATCAAGAACGCCAAACGCCTGCATTACACCGCTCCTTTACGCGTAAACCGGGCTCGTACACGGCGCATCGGCACGGTATCCCACAGGTTGAGGATGACGGCCAACAGCAGATAGAGTCCGTTAATCACCCACGTCCAGATAACCGGGTCGATTTTTCCTTTACCGCCATTCGATTTGATCGAGGTCTGCAGCAGGAAGAACACCAGATAAAGCAGCATCGCGGGCAGCATGGAGAGCACGCGGCCCTGACGTGGATTGACCACGCTGAGCGGCACGACCATTAACGCCATCATAAACACGGTGAATACCAGCGTGATTCGCCAGTGCAGCTCCGCGCGGGCGCGATTGGTGTCGGTATTGATCAGCGTGCGCATGCTCATCTGTTCAGTATCGGTAGGATCCAGCGCCACCGTCTGATGACCAATAATCGCCTGATAGTTCTGGAAATCCGTAATGCGGAAGTCACGCAGCATCGCCGTGCCTTCAAAGCGGGTGCCTTTATTCAGGGTTACGATCTGCGAACCGTCTTTACCCTGTGCGAGCTGACCGGAATCGGCTACCACCACGGAGGGACGGGCATTACCTTTGGTACGGATTTGCGCGAGGAAGACTTCGTTAAAGCGGCTGCCGTCCACGCTTTCAATAAACAGCACGGAGTTACCGTCGGTTGCCTGCTGGAACTGCCCCTGTGCCAGTGCGGCCATGCCGGGGTTCGCTTTCGCTTCAGCCAGCACTTCATCCTGATGTCGCGAGGAGACAGGTCCGGCCCACATCACGTTCACCGCGGCCACGATGCCGGTAAATAGCGCAAGGACCATAGCGGCTTTAATCAGAACGGCTTTGCTCAGACCACATGCATGCATGACGGTAATTTCGCTTTCGGTATAGAGTTTACCGAGCGTCATCAGCAGTCCGAGGAAAAGGCTTAATGGCAGGATAAGCTGCGCCATTTCAGGCACGCCTAACCCGAGCAGGGAAAGCACCAGATTTGTGGGAATTTCGCCGTCGACAGCCGCGCCGAGGATCCTCACCAGTTTCTGACAGAAAAAGATCAGAAGCAGGATGAAGAGTATCGCCAGCTGGCTTTTTAGCGTCTCCCGCACCAGATATCTTATGATTATCACATTAAATACGCCCGTAAAAACCCGTCTCTTTGCAGGAAAATCGCTTGTTTCATGGCTTAAACGTCATTTATTCTCTTGAGTCGTCGAAATCATCGCTAAGATTAGAACACCCGGCGGATTCGCGCTTCAGCAGTTACTATGACGTGTCGAAACCGTAATAACGTAAGATTAACACGAAGTCACCGCAACAGCGGGCATGAGTTACGAAAGGTTTCAATTCTATCCGTAGCTGCAGCTGTTGTCTTTAAGATTCAGGAGCGTAGTTCATGGAGTTCAGTGTAAAAAGCGGTAGCCCGGAAAAACAGCGGAGTGCCTGCATCGTCGTCGGCGTGTTTGAACCCCGCAGACTCTCTCCGATCGCCGAACAACTCGATAAAATCAGTGACGGCTACATCAGCGCCCTGCTGCGCCGTGGCGAGCTGGAAGGCAAACCGGGACAGACGCTGCTGCTGCATCATGTGCCGAACGTACTGTCCGAGCGCATCCTGCTGATTGGCTGTGGCAAGGAGCGCGAGCTGGACGAGCGCCAGTACAAACAGGTTATTCAGAAAACGATTAATACGTTGAATGATACTGGCTCAATGGAGGCCGTCTGCTTCCTGACCGAACTGCACGTCAAAGGCCGCAACACCTACTGGAAAGTGCGCCAGGCGGTTGAGACCGCAAAAGAGACCCTGTACAGCTTCGATCAGCTGAAAACCACCAAAAGCGAACCTCGTCGTCCGCTGCGTAAAATGGTCTTTAACGTCCCGACACGTCGCGAACTGACCAGCGGCGAGCGCGCCATTCAGCATGGTCTGGCGATCGCCGCCGGGATCAAGGCTGCAAAAGACCTCGGCAACATGCCGCCAAACATCTGTAACGCTGGCTATCTCGCCTCCCAGGCGCGCCAGCTGGCTGACTCTTACAGCAAAAACGTCGTCACCCGCGTGATTGGCGAGCAGCAGATGAAAGAGCTGGGTATGCACTCCTACCTGGCCGTCGGCAACGGTTCACAAAATGAATCCCTGATGTCGGTCATCGAGTACAAGGGCAACCCGTCGGAAGACGTGCGTCCGATTGTACTGGTCGGTAAAGGCCTGACCTTCGACTCCGGCGGTATCTCCATCAAACCGGCCGAAGGCATGGATGAGATGAAGTACGACATGTGCGGTGCGGCAGCGGTTTACGGCGTGATGCGCATGGTTGCGGAACTTCAGTTGCCTATCAACGTGATCGGCGTGCTGGCCGGTTGTGAAAACATGCCGGGTGGTCGTGCCTATCGTCCTGGCGACGTATTGACTACCATGTCCGGCCAGACCGTTGAAGTGCTGAACACCGACGCCGAAGGCCGCCTGGTGCTGTGCGACGTACTGACCTACGTTGAACGCTTCGAGCCAGAAGCGGTGATCGACGTGGCCACCCTGACCGGCGCCTGCGTGATTGCGCTGGGCCACCACATCACCGGCCTGATGTCGAACCACAACCCGCTGGCCCACGAGCTGATCGGTGCTTCTGAACAGGCGGGCGACCGCGCGTGGCGACTGCCGATGGCCGATGAGTATCAGGAGCAGTTGGAGTCTAACTTTGCGGATATGGCCAATATCGGTGGGCGTCCTGGCGGTGCCATTACCGCGGCCTGCTTCCTGGCGCGCTTTACCCGCAAATATAACTGGGCTCACCTGGATATCGCCGGTACCGCATGGCGTTCCGGTAAAGCCAAAGGCGCCACTGGCCGCCCTGTTGCCCTGCTGTCGCAGTTCCTGCTGAACCGCGCCGGGTTTAACGGCGAAGAGTAATGTTACATGCCGGGTGGCGGCTTCGCCTTACCCGGCCTGGAACGGCCGCAAATCGTAGGCCCGGTAAGCGCAGCGCCACCGGGCAATACGTTTAAACTCACCACAAGAAGCCCCATATATGAAAAACGCAACGTTCTACCTTCTGGACAATGACACGCAACAGGATGGCTTAAGCGCCGTCGAACAGCTGGTGTGTGAGATTGCCGCAGAACGTTGGCGGGCGGGTCTTCGCGTGCTGATTGCCTGCGAAGATGAACAGCAGGCCATCCGCCTGGATGAAGCCCTGTGGGCAAGACCGCCGGAAAGTTTTGTTCCGCATAATCTTGCGGGGGAAGGACCGCGCGGTGGCGCGCCGGTGGAGATCGCCTGGCCGCAAAAACGCAACAGCAGCCCGCGGGATCTTTTAATCAGCCTGCGTACCGGCTTTGCAGATTTTGCCACCGCTTTCACAGAAGTGGTAGACTTTGTCCCTCACGAAGATTCTTTGAAACAACTGGCGCGCGAACGCTATAAAGCGTACCGCCTGGCTGGTTTTAACCTGAATACGGCAACCTGGAAATAATGGAAAAGACATATAACCCACGCGATATCGAACAGCCGCTTTACGAGCACTGGGAACAGCAGGGCTATTTCAAGCCTAACGGCGATGAAAGCAAAGAGTCCTTCTGCATCATGATCCCGCCGCCGAACGTCACCGGCAGTTTGCATATGGGTCATGCCTTCCAGCAGACCATCATGGATACCATGATCCGTTACCAGCGCATGCAGGGCAAAAACACTCTGTGGCAGGCCGGTACTGACCATGCGGGTATTGCTACCCAGATGGTGGTTGAACGCAAGATTGCCGCTGAAGAAGGTAAAACCCGCCACGACTACGGTCGCGACGCCTTTATCGACAAAATCTGGCAGTGGAAGGCAGAATCCGGCGGCACCATTACCCGTCAGATGCGCCGTCTCGGCAACTCCGTGGACTGGGAGCGCGAGCGCTTCACCATGGACGAAGGCCTGTCCAACGCCGTGAAAGAAGTGTTCGTCCGTCTGTATAAAGAAGACCTGATTTACCGTGGCAAACGCCTGGTTAACTGGGATCCGAAACTGCGCACCGCTATCTCTGATCTGGAAGTGGAAAACCGCGAGTCGAAAGGCTCCATGTGGCATATCCGCTATCCGCTGGCTGACGGCGCGAAAACCGCAGACGGTAAAGATTACCTGGTAGTCGCCACCACCCGTCCGGAAACCCTGCTGGGCGATACCGGTGTGGCCGTTAACCCGGAAGATCCACGTTATAAAGATCTGATTGGCAAATTCGTGGTGCTGCCGCTAGTGAATCGCCGCATTCCAATTGTGGGCGATGAACATGCCGACATGGAAAAAGGCACCGGCTGCGTGAAGATCACCCCGGCGCACGACTTTAACGACTATGAAGTTGGCCGTCGTCACGCCCTGCCAATGATTAACATCCTGACCTTTGATGGCGACATCCGCGAAAGCGCGGAAGTGTATGACACCAAAGGCGAAGAATCTGACGTCTATTCCAGCGACATCCCGGCTGAGTTCCAGAAGCTGGAGCGCTTTGCCGCGCGTAAAGCAGTGGTTGCCGCTGTCGACGCCCTCGGCCTGCTGGAAGAGATCAAACCGCACGACCTGACCGTTCCTTACGGCGACCGTGGCGGCGTAGTGATCGAGCCAATGCTGACCGACCAGTGGTATGTCCGTGCCGACGTGCTGGCGAAACCGGCTGTTGAAGCGGTTGAGAACGGCAGCATTCAGTTCGTACCGAAGCAGTACGAGAACATGTACTTCTCCTGGATGCGCGATATTCAGGACTGGTGTATCTCCCGTCAGCTGTGGTGGGGTCACCGCATCCCGGCGTGGTACGACAACGAAGGCAACGTCTACGTTGGCCGCACCGAAGACGAAGTGCGTCAGGAAAACAACCTGAGCGCGGACGTTGCGCTGCGTCAGGACGAAGACGTGCTGGATACCTGGTTCTCTTCCGCGCTGTGGACCTTCTCCACGCTCGGCTGGCCAGAGAACACCGACGCGCTGCGTCAGTTCCACCCAACCAGCGTGATGGTCTCCGGCTTCGACATTATCTTCTTCTGGATCGCCCGCATGATCATGATGACCATGCACTTCATCAAAGATGAGGACGGCAAGCCGCAGGTTCCGTTCCATACCGTCTACATGACCGGTCTGATCCGTGACGACGAAGGCCAGAAGATGTCCAAATCCAAGGGCAACGTGATTGACCCGCTGGACATGGTTGACGGTATCTCACTGGCAGACCTGCTGGAGAAACGTACCGGCAACATGATGCAGCCGCAGCTGGCTGAGAAGATCCGCAAGCGTACCGAGAAGCAGTTCCCGGATGGCATCGAGCCACACGGTACCGACGCCCTGCGTTTCACCCTGGCGGCGCTGGCCTCAACCGGTCGCGACATCAACTGGGACATGAAACGTCTGGAAGGTTACCGCAACTTCTGTAACAAGCTGTGGAACGCCAGCCGCTTTGTGCTGATGAACACCGAAGATCAGGATTGCGGCTTCAACGGCGGCGAAATGACCCTGTCGCTGGCGGACCGCTGGATCCTTGCGGAATTCAACCAGACCACCAAAGCGTTCCGTGAAGCACTGGATAGCTATCGCTTCGATATCGCGGCAGGCATCCTGTACGAGTTCACCTGGAACCAGTTCTGTGACTGGTACCTTGAGCTGACCAAGCCGGTGATGAACGGCGGATCTGAAGCGGAACTGCGCGGCACGCGCAACACCCTGATCACCGTTCTGGAAGGTCTGCTGCGCCTGGCGCACCCGATCATCCCGTTCATCACCGAGACCATCTGGCAGCGCGTGAAGGTGATTGCCGGTATCAGTGCCGACACCATCATGCTGCAGCCGTTCCCGGCATTCGATGCTGCGCAGGTTGATGAAGCCGCTGCTGCTGATACCGAGTGGCTGAAGCAGGCGATCGTTGCCGTGCGTAACATCCGTGCAGAGATGAACATCTCCCCGGGTAAACCGCTGGCGCTGCTGCTGCGTGGCTGCAGCGAGGCTGCGGTTCGTCGCGTCACTGAAAACAACACCTTCCTGCAGACCATGGCGCGTCTGGAGAGCATCACCGTGCTGCCGGCGGATGACAAAGGTCCGGTTTCCGTGACCAAAATCATCGACGGTGCCGAGCTGCTGATCCCGATGGCTGGCCTGGTTGATAAAGATGCTGAGCTGGCGCGTCTGGCGAAAGAAGTGGCTAAAGTCGAAATCGAAATCGGTAAGATCGAAAGCAAACTGTCTAACGAAGGCTTTGTCGCCCGCGCACCGGAAGCGGTTATCGCTAAAGAGCGTGAACGTCTGGTTGGTTTCGCCGATGCTAAAGCGAAACTGATTGAGCAACAGGCAGTAATCGCCGCGCTGTAAAACCTTAAAGGCCGGAGCGTATTTGCTCCGGCCTTTTTGTATTAGATAAACGGGAAGTAAGCCATAACGCCGCGCGAAACCCACATCGCCGGACCTGTTTTTAACTCTGTCTCCGCGTTCGTCAGTGTCAGGGAATCCAGGTCGCCACGCACATGCGTGTTACTGGCCAGCCAGCCAACAAGCCACATATTCAGCCATGGATAAGCCAGTCCTAACGTCATCCCCGAGATAAATATTACTGCCAGTAAGCGCAAGACCATACCATACGCAGTCACCGAAGAGTGAAACGTAATATTTCCCTCCGCCAGTTTCAGGTTATTAATAAAGAGATTGCGTACCGTGACATATAAATAACTGGCAAACACAATAAACCCTGTGAAATAAAGTAGATAGCAAGCCGTGATCCTGCTGTGGTGTTCCAGTAAAAATGCATCGTCGGCAACACCCATGACGGTAAGCAAAACCATTTGCAGAAAAATAGGAGCTATCAGATAACCGATTACAACGATAAAAGGTAAAAACGTCAGCAACGCTTTTACACAACCTATAATGCACGCCTTAAGGCTCACATTTATCGCAAAGCGGTGAATACCAAAATTACCGCCATTGCCGATTAACTGCATCCATTTACCATAGGTAATACCGTAACCGATCCCCATTCCCACAATACTGACCAGTACCACAAGAATTATTCTCATGACAGAACCTGTGCTGCCCTCTAATCCTTCGGTTGCCAACCACAGAAGATAAACTGTCCCCCAGGTTGCCAGAAAGAGCGACACAGGTACCAGCAGCATTGAAATCCACGCCTGTAATTTTGAACATTCAAACCCAAAGCGTACGCCGTTCAGAGAGGTCATCATCGCTTGATACTCCAGGCTTTTTATTGCCATCACAGGAATGGAAACCACTAATAAGCCTGACAGAGTGAATCCTAACGTATGGTTTCCATGAATCACTAAAGATACACTTACGCTGTAAATCACCATCAGCAACAAAAAGCTAACAAAAATTGCGCCTCCCGTTGCTTTATACTCGAAAGGTTGACCATTAAGTGTCATGTTCTGATAAACATAACGCCTGCACTTAACTATCGCCCAGGGCGTATAAATCCCAAGAGTGATAAAAATGAGAAATAAATTTGCAAGACAAATAATAAAATAGGTCGCACCTTTTCCGGTAAAAACAAAGGTGTGATTTTGGTTATCTTGGCTGCGGATAACATTATTCATAAAAAATATCCCTAACAAACATTCCATTAATATTGATAATAAACACCAACATCCCAATCGGGTGCAGCAACCATACTATTTTTTAAATATGATTGTGTTTTATTTTTTTGTTTAATTCAGGATGGTCTTGCACCTGTAAGAGGAGAGTGGTATTAAATAAATGTATAAATGTAATTTTGAAATTGAGTCATGTTATGAATATTGTGTTATCCCCCACGCTCATGCTGCGCCGAATCTGTGAAAAAGATAATCAGGCCATCGCGACGGTAATCCGCCGGGTTTCCGCAGAATACGGGCTTACTGCCGATAAAGGCTACACCGTTGCGGACCCCAATCTGGATGAGTTGTACCAGCTATATAGCCAGCCTGGCCACGCTTATTGGGTGGTAGAGCAAAACGGCGAAGTCGTGGGCGGCGGTGGCATTGCGCCACTCTCATGTAGCGAATCGGACATCTGCGAGCTGCAAAAGATGTATTTCCTGCCGGTCGTCCGTGGACAAGGCTTAGCGAAAAAACTGGCGTTACAGGCGCTGGATTATGCCCGCGCGCAGGGGTTTAAACGCTGCTATCTCGAAACAACCGCCTTTCTTACCGACGCCATCAGACTGTACGAACATCTCGGCTTTGAGCATATCGACCAGCCGCTGGGATGCACCGGACATGTGGATTGCGAAGTGCGGATGTTGAAAACGTTATAATTCCTTTCCTGCCCCCTTCTGTTAAGCGGCTGTAAACTGAATGCTCTACACTCTCAGTTCCACACCATCAGGGGGTAATATCATGTCGAAGATAAAAAGCTACGCCGCACCGCAGGCGGGTGCAGAACTTGAGCTGTACGAATACGATGCGGGCGAGCTGAAAGCAGAAGACGTTGAAGTCCAGGTTGATTACTGCGGGATCTGCCATTCCGATCTGTCGATGATCGATAATGAATGGGGCTTCTCGCAATACCCGCTGATTGCCGGGCACGAAGTCATTGGCCGCGTGGTGGCCCTCGGCAGTGCCGCACAGGAAAAAGGGCTGAAGGTTGGCCAGCGCGTGGGCATCGGCTGGACCGCACGCAGCTGTGGTCACTGTGACGCCTGTATCAGCGGCAACCAGATTAACTGTCTGGAAGGTGCCACCCCGACCATCCTCAATAACGGCGGTTTCGCCGACAAACTGCGCGCCGACTGGCAGTGGGTCATTCCTCTCCCTGAACAGATCGATATCGAATCCGCAGGCCCGCTGCTGTGCGGTGGGATCACGGTCTTCAAACCGCTGCTGATGCACCATATCACCGCTACCAGCCGCGTGGGGGTGATCGGTATTGGTGGTCTGGGCCATATTGCAATCAAACTGCTGCATGCGATGGGCTGCGAAGTGACGGCGTTCAGCTCAAACCCGGCAAAAGAGCAAGAAGTGCTGGCGATGGGGGCTGATAAGGTGGTGAACAGCCGCGATCCTGAGCTGTTGAAAGCGCTGGCCGGTCAGTTTGATCTGATCATCAACACCGTGAACGTCGATCTTGACTGGCAGCCGTACTTTGAAGCGCTGGCCTACGGCGGCAACTTCCATACCGTGGGTGCCGTGCTGAAGCCACTGCCGGTTCCTGCGTTCACGCTGATTGGCGGCGATCGTAGCGTGTCGGGTTCTGCGACGGGTACACCTTATGAGCTGCGTAAGCTGATGAAATTTGCCGGCCGCACTAAAGTCGCTCCGACCATCGAGATGTACCCGATGTCGAAAATCAACGAAGCGCTCCAGCACGTTCGTGACGGCAAAGCCCGTTACCGCGTGGTGTTAAAAGCGGATTTTTAAGCTGTTGTTGCCCGGTGGCGCTGCGCTTACCGGGCCTATGGGACGGTGCGGTCTGATGCCCTCACCCCGTCCCTCTCCCACCGGGAGAGGGCGCAAACATTAAAAACGGTAACGGTTGTTACCGTTTTGCATTTACCACGCCACCCGGCGTTTTCCACCTACCGCACTAACGCAGCAAACACCTCGGCCACCGCCACCGCGCCAGGATCGACTACCCCATCAAGATTCTCTTTATTCACATACGACGAGCGGCCCGCACCGGCTTTGCTCATGCTTGCTGTGGCATCTGCTCCCTGCTGCGCCGCCCTGGCGGCAGCCTGAATATCCGCTGTCTGCAACGCCTCCAGCGCGGGCTGAAGCGCATCGATCAAGGTACGATCCCCGCGATCGGCCCCACCATAGTGCTTCATTTGCGCAAGTCCGGTCAGCAAGGCATCGGGCACGGGTTTGCCGCTACGCAGCGCCTGCCCGGCGGCGGTAAAGAAGATCGACATTAACACCCCGCTCGATCCCCCCATCACCGTCGCAAGCCGCTCACCCACCACCAGCAGCAACTGCGGCAGATCGTTCAGCGGCAGACGCCCCTCTTCCAGCCATTGCGCAATGTCCCGCGCGCCTTGCGCAAAGGTCGATCCCGTATCGCCATCCCCCACTTTCGCATCCAGAGCGTTAAGGCGGTTTTCCAGGGCAATTAAGCAGCCCGTAGCGGCAGCGAGGTACTCCGCGACGTTGGCGTTCGCCGACGGGGTAAACTCCACGCTGTCATGCAGCGGGGTGTGCGACAGCGTGCGCAGCGGCGCAAAGGCCACCGGCTTTTGCCACCCCAGAGTCTCCACCGGCGCGTTAAGTGCCTCCTCAAAAGCCGGGTTCAGTTTCAGCAGGGATAACGAAAAGCCCTTCATGTCCAGCGAGCTCACCAGCGGCGCCGGTCCAATCAAACAGGCGATCTGATTTTTCAGGGCCGAATGAGCCAGTTCCTTGGTCAGCAACGCCATCTCCAGCGCTGAGACGCCGCCGAGGTTATTGATCAGCACCGCCAGCCGTCCAACTCCTGCCTGCGCCTGCAAGGGTTTCACCAGCGTCTCAATAATCGCCCTGCTGTTTTGCGTCTCGACCACCGAGGCCCCGGGCTCACCGTGGATCCCCAGCCCCAGCTCAACGTGGCCTTTCCTGATGCGCCCCTCCTCATCGTCGCTGCCCGGCAGGTTGCAGGTCTGCATCGCCACGCCCAGACTCCAGAGGTTATCGCAGGCCTGACGGGCCATGTCCCGTACGTCGCTTAGCGATTTCCCCTGTTCGGCGGCATGCCCGGCAATTTTATGCACCAGCGCGGTTCCGGCGATGCCGCGCGGCTGTTTGTTATCCGGGAGGGCGATATCATCGGCCACAATCACCATCTCCACTTTGAGCCCGAGGCGCTTGGCTTTTTCCGCCGCGAGGCCAAAGTTGAGACGATCCCCGGTGTAGTTTTTGACGATCAGCAGGCAGCCACGATCGCCCGTCACCGCCACGATGGCGTTCAGCACCGCTTCTACGCTCGGTGAAGCAAACAGATCGCCACAGACGGCAGCGGTCAGCATCCCTTTACCGACAAACCCCGCATGTGCCGGTTCGTGGCCGGATCCACCGCCGGAAATCACCGCCACGCGGCTTTTATCCCAGTCGGCGCGAACCACCACGCGGATAGCCGGATCGCTATCCAGTTTGACGAGATTGCCGTGCGGGGCAGAGATGAGCATACCTTCAATGGCGTCATTAACCAGCTGTTTGCGGTCGTTAAAGAAGAATCTGGACATAGCTTTCCAATATGTTGTTAACCCTGTGTAAAAGCATAGTCCGCGATGCGTAATGCGCCGCAAAGTCAGAAATTGACCCGCTCTTTTTACCGTCAGGTTGCCTATACTCCACGCAGGACTGAACGAGGAAGCCGATCATGAGTACACCCCTGCTGATTGCCCGGACGCTGGATAACGAACTTTATCTCCTGCCCGCAATGGCAAACCGCCATGGCCTGATTACCGGCGCCACCGGCACGGGTAAAACGGTAACGCTGCAAAAGCTGGCCGAGTCATTTTCGCGTATCGGCGTGCCGGTATTTATGGCCGACGTGAAAGGCGATCTCAGTGGCGTTGCGCGGGAGGGTGTCGGCTCGGAGAAACTTCTTGAACGGTTGAAAAATATCGGCGTCACCGACTGGCAAGCCGAGAGCAATCCGGTGGTGGTCTGGGATATTTTCGGTGAGAAAGGCCATCCGGTGCGCGCCACCGTGTCCGATCTCGGTCCACTGCTGCTGGCACGACTGCTCGATCTGAACGAGGTGCAGTCTGGCGTGCTGAACATCATCTTCCGCATTGCTGACGATCAGGGTCTGCTGCTGCTCGACTTTAAAGATCTGCGGGCCATTACCCAGTACATCGGGGATAACGCCAAATCTTTCCAGAATCAGTATGGCAATATCAGCAGCGCCTCCGTCGGCGCTATCCAGCGCGGATTACTGACGCTGGAACAACAGGGTGCCGAACATTTCTTTGGTGAACCTATGCTGGATATCAAAGACTGGATGCGCACCGACAGCAATGGTAAAGGCATCATTAATATCCTCAGTGCGGAAAAGCTCTACCAGATGCCGAAGCTCTACGCTGCCAGCCTGCTGTGGATGCTCTCCGACCTCTTTGAGCAACTGCCGGAAGCGGGCGATCTGGAAAAACCGAAGCTCGTCTTCTTCTTTGACGAAGCCCATCTGCTGTTCAGCGATGCGCCACAGGTGCTGCTGGATAAGATCGAGCAGGTGATCCGCCTAATCCGCTCCAAAGGGGTAGGCGTTTATTTTGTTTCGCAGAACCCTGCCGATATTCCCGACAACGTGCTGGGCCAGTTGGGCAATCGCGTCCAGCACGCCCTGCGCGCCTTTACGCCCAAAGATCAGAAGGCGGTGAAAGCCGCAGCGCAGACCATGCGCGCCAACCCGTCCTTTGATACCGAAGCGGCTATCCAGGCACTGGGAACCGGCGAGGCGCTGATCTCTTTTCTCGATGCTAAAGGCAGCCCGTCAATGGTGGAGCGCGCGATGGTTATCGCCCCCAACTCCCGGATGGGGCCCGTCAGTGACGATGAGCGTAACGGGCTGATCAACCATTCGCCAGTCTACGGCAAATACGAAGATCAGGTGGACAGAGAGTCTGCCTTTGAGATGCTGCAAAAAGGGGTGCAAACCAGTCCGGCACAGCAGGAGGCTCCCGCCGCGAAAGGCCAGTCCGTTGCGGTTGATGACGGGATCCTCGGCGGGTTGAAGGACATCCTGTTTGGCAGCACCGGTCCACGCGGCGGTAAACGCGACGGGGTGGTGCAAACCATGGCGAAAAGCGCGGCACGTCAGGTGACGAATCAGATTGTCCGCGGGGTGCTGGGCAGTTTATTAGGTGGACGCCGAAGATAACGCGGGCACCCAGGGCGTGCCCAGCGCCGAGCCCTGAACACCCTGCTCGTTCAGGTAGCGGTCCAGTTCCACCATCCCCGTCCAGCGGTTTTCGCACCATAGCGGTGCCAGCAGCGTTGGACGGCGGGCACTGGCGGAGATGCGGTGATACACCACCTCCGGCGGGGTGTGACGGATCATCTCCCCGGCCGTCACTACATATTCGTCCAGCTCAATGCCGTTCAGGCGTCCGGCCTCCCAGGCTTTAGCCATAATGCTGCCCGTCACGATATGCAGCGGATGCAGCTTGATGCCGTCGACGCCGGTTTCCACCACCTTATGCAATGTTTCCAGCGCATGGGCTTGCCCTTCCCCCGGCAGGCCGACAATCAGATGGGTGCAAACCTTCAGCCCGCGTTCGCGCGCCAGCCGCGTGGTATGCTGATAGCAGGCAAAATCGTGGCCGCGGTTAATACGGTGCAGGGTTTTATCGTGCGCGGTCTGCAATCCCAGCTCCAGCCAGATCTCATACCCTTGCTCTTTGTATTCACTGAGCAGATCGAGCACCGCCTCCGGCACGCAGTCTGGCCGTGTCCCGACGCAAAGCCCGACGATATTTGCCTGGCTCACCGCCTGTTGATACATCGAACGCAGCACCTGGACTTCCGCCCATGTGCTGGTATAGGCCTGAAAATAGGCCAGATACTGTTTCGCCCGGTTCACCCGCGTCGACTGGTGGGCAAGCTGCGCCGCAATAGACTGATGCTGCTGCGCTTCGTCGGCAAACGAGGCCACATTACAGAAGGTACAGCCGCCGCGCCCGATAGTGCCGTCGCGATTCGGGCAGCTGAATCCCCCGTGCAGCGACAGCTTATGGACCTTTTGCCCGTAGCGGCGTGAAAGATCCCCACCAAACATATTGACTAATTTCTGTAACTGCATAATCTGATAGACCGCCCCGTAGAAAGGGGACAAGCCTGCCATTTTTAACCTCCGACGGCGATGACCTGGATCAATCGTCCCGGCGTGCTTTTATCTTTTGCATAATTACCCAGAATAACTGCAATTTCATTCATCGCTCCTCTAATTACTTTTCCTTATGTTCTGCAGGATTTTTTCATTTATATCGCCTGTGCTGAAAAACAGTGACATCATGCGGGCTTTATTCCCGTGACGGCATTAAATCCTGCTTAAATCGCACTATTCAGCATGCTACAGCGATAATACCGCTTTCATATAGTGAGTCAGATCACACTACCCTAAAGCCCACAGCAAGGTTACAGGGATGTGAAACGCGTTAAATAATCAATAAAATCAGATTGATAACCTTCCTTTAGCACATT
>DERO01000042.1 GCA_002360945.1 Leclercia adecarboxylata
AGGGTGGCGGAGTCGATACTGGCGGGGGTTAAGGCCTATGCCGCAGATGGGACGACGCTGGCGAGAGGCAGATAATCAGGATGGGCGGGTTTACGCCCGGCAAAAAGACGAACTGCAGATACAAACGGACACCCGGCAGGGTGTGTATTGTTTTAACAAGTGGTGGTTGCGGGGACCGGATTTGAACCGACGACCTTCGGGTTATCAGCCCGGCGGGCTACCAGGCTGGTCCACCCCGCGTCTGTCATTCTACTTCGTAGAATCTTACTTCTTTAAATTTGATTGGTTGCGGGGGCCGGATTTGAACCGACGACCTTCGGGTTATGAGCCCGACGAGCTACCAGGCTGCTCCACCCCGCGTCCGTCTTTCTACAGTCGTAGAAGATACTTCATCAAATTTTAATTGGTTGCGGGGGCCGGATTTGAACCGACGACCTTCGGGTTATGAGCCCGACGAGCTACCAGGCTGCTCCACCCCGCGTCCGTGGATGCGCACTATACTCGGATGACTTTTTGTTGCAACCCTTTTTCGTAAAAATCACCAAATTAGGTGTTGATTGTACGCTCCTCCGACAGTTCGACTGATTTTTGCGCAAAATTTGCGTGAGGGGAGGTAATCGCATTTCAATACCTTTGCCGGTTTGTTATCTTCATTGCGCAGAATCGGGCAACTTAAAGACGAGATATAATGAAAGGACGTTGGGCGAAGTATCTGATGACGGGCGCGATGGTAGCTATTCTGGCTGCCTGTTCCTCCAAACCGACCGATCGCGGTCAGCAATATAAAGACGGGAAACTGACCCAGCCTTTCTCTTTAGTAAATCAGCCGGACGCCGTGGGCGCGCCCATTAACGGTGGCGACTTCGCAGAACAGGTGAGCCAGATCCGTACCGCATCGCCGCGGCTGTATGGCTCGCAGAACAGCGTCTATAACGCCGTACAGGACTGGTTACGCGCCGGGGGTGATACCCGCACCATGCGCCAGTTCGGCATCGATGCCTGGCAGATGGAAGGTACCGACAACTACGGTAACGTCCAGTTTACCGGCTACTACACCCCGGTGGTGCAGGCGCGCCATACCGCACAGGGTGAGTTCAAATACCCCATCTACCGCATGCCGCCAAAACGTGGCCGCCTGCCGTCCCGCGCCGAGATCTACTCCGGTGCGCTGAGCGACAACTACATTCTGGCCTACAGCAACTCGCTGATGGATAACTTCATCATGGACGTGCAGGGCAGCGGCTATATTGATTTTGGCGACGGCAGCCCGCTTAACTTCTTCAGTTATTCCGGTAAAAACGGCCACGCTTACCGCAGTATCGGTAAGGTGCTGATCGATCGCGGGGAGGTGAAACGCGAAGATATGTCGATGCAGGCGATCCGCGAGTGGGGCGAGAAGCACAGCGAATATGAAGTGCGTGAACTGCTGGAGCAGAACCCGTCCTTTGTCTTCTTTAAGCCGCAAAACTTTGCTCCGGTGAAAGGCGCGAGCGCGGTACCGCTGATTGGTCGCGCGTCGGTGGCCTCTGACAAGACGGTGATCCCGCCGGGTACCACGCTGCTGGCAGAAGTGCCGACGCTGGACAGCAACGGTAAATTCTCTGGTCAGTATGAACTGCGTCTGATGGTAGCGCTGGACGTGGGCGGGGCCATCAAAGGCCAGCACTTCGACATCTATCAGGGAATTGGCCCGGATGCCGGTCACCGCGCAGGCTGGTATAACCACTACGGACGCGTGTGGGTGCTGAAAAGCGCAGCAGGCGCGGGCAACGTGTTTAGCGGCTGAGTGTGGTAATATTGACGCTATGTTTTCCGGGGTGAGGGGCAACTCTCACCCTTTTTACATCTGAGGTCCTATGTCTGTGGTAATGAGCGAAGCCTGGCGCCAGCGTTTTGGTGGCACCGCGCGTTTATATGGTGAAAAAGCCCTGCAACTCTTTGCCGATGCGCACGTCTGCGTGGTCGGGATTGGCGGCGTCGGCTCATGGGCGGCGGAAGCGCTGGCACGAACCGGGATCGGCGCCATTACGCTTATCGACATGGATGATGTCTGCGTCACCAACACTAACCGGCAGATCCACGCCCTGCGCGATAGCGTCGGGCTGGCAAAATCTGAGGTGATGGCGGAAAGGATTCGCCAGATCAACCCGGAATGCCGCGTCATGGTGATCGATGATTTCGTGACGGCCGATAACGTCGCCCAGTATATGGGAGCCGGTTACAGCTACGTGATTGACGCCATCGACAGCGTGCGCCCGAAAGCGGCGCTGATCGCCTGGTGTCGTCGCAATAAAGTGCCGCTGGTGACCACCGGCGGGGCGGGCGGACAGATCGACCCGACGCAGATCCAGGTGACCGACCTGGCGAAAACCATTCAGGATCCGCTGGCGGCCAAGCTGCGCGAGCGCCTGAAAAGTGATTTTGGCGTGGTGAAAAACAGCAAAGGCAAGCTGGGGATCGACTGCGTATTCTCCACGGAAGCGCTGGTCTATCCGCAGGCGGACGGCTCGGTCTGCGCCATGAAGAGCACCGCGGAAGGGCCAAAACGGATGGACTGTGCCTCTGGATTTGGTGCGGCCACCATGGTGACCGCCACCTTTGGCTTTATCGCCGTGTCTCACGCCCTGAAAAAGATGATGGCAAAGGCGGAACGTCAGGCCTGACGCGCCGCCTCCAGTACCGCCTCACTCAGCGCAGTCAGCCCCTGGCTGCGCGAGGCGCTCAGCTGACCGCGTAACCCCAGCTCATCAAACAGCGCCAGCGGGCTCTCACTGAGGATCTGCGCGGCGCTTTTCCCCTCTATGGTCGTCAGTAGTACGGCCAGCAATCCGCGCACGATACGGCCTTCGCTGTCGCCATAAAAGTGCAGCTTATCCCCGACGGGCGTCACCCCTAGCCAGACGCGGTTCTCACAGCCGGGGATCTCTTTCGCCTGTGCTTTCAGCTCATCGGACAGCCCAGGCAGCTGTTTGCCCAGCAGGATCAGCTGGCGATACTTGTCTTCCCACTGGGTCAGCGGGGCGAAGGTCTGTTTTAACGTCTCTTCCGTGATGACGGTGCCGAACGGGTGTCCGGCGAGGGTTGGGCTTGTCATTCATCCACCAGTAAGGCAAGGGCGCGATCGACGGCGGCAACCAGCGCGTCGACATCGCTTTGGGTGTTATAGGGGGCAAACGAGACGCGCAGGGTGCCGTTGACGCCAAGCGCCGCCAGCAGTGGCTGGGCGCAGTGCTGACCGGCGCGCAGGGCAATGCCGTAACCCGCCAGCAGCGTCACCATGTCGCTGTGATGCACGCCGGCAAAATCGAATGCCAGCAGGCTCGAATCCTGGACGCGGAAGGAGCGAAAACCGGGGCGCTGTTTCAGCGCTTCTTCGGCCAGCGTCGCGAGCCCGCGGCTCCAGCTCTCTGCCTGCTGCAGATCGATCTCAGCCAGCCACTCCAGCGCCGCGCTCAGGCCAATCACCCCGGCGACGTTGGGCGTCCCGGCTTCCAGGCGATACGGCACCGCCTGAGTTTTGAAGCCGTCGAAGCTCACCTCGGTGATCATCTTGCCGCCGCCGAGCCACGGGGTCATCTGTTCCAACAATTCCGCTTTGCCATACAGCGCGCCGATCCCGGTCGGCCCGTACAGCTTATGTCCGGAGAAGGCATAGAAGTCGATATCCAGCTGCTGCACGTCAGCCGGAAAATGCACCACCCCCTGCGCGCCATCAACCACTACCACCATGCCGCTGGCGTGGGCCAACTGAATGGCGCGGGCCAGATCCGGGCAGCCGCCGGTGACGTTAGACATTTGTCCCAGCGCGAGGATGCGGCTGCGCGGGGTGATAAATTCGGGCAGGCGGGCGACATCCGCCAGCAGATCGGCGCCCAGGGGTAACTTCACCACCCGCGCACCGGTCTGTTCGGCCACCATCAGCCAGGGCACCAGATTGGCGTGATGCTCCGCCTCGCTGACGATGATCTCGTCGCCCGGTTGCAGGCGTGGACGGGCGTAACACTGCGCCACCATGTTGATGGCTTCGGTGGTGCCCCGCGTCCAGACAATATTTTTACCGCTTTCGGCATTAAGCAACTTCGCGACCTGATCGCGGGCTGCTTCATAGCGCGCGGTTAAGCGTTGCGCCTCGGCGTACTGGCTGCGATGCACATTACCTGCGCTCAGACTGTAAAACTGGTGCGTGGCCTCAATCACCGCCTGAGGCTTGAGAGCTGTCGCGGCGCTATCAAGATAGACACCGGCATCGGCCAGAGCCGGAAACTGCGCGCGAAAATGGGCAGGGCTGAATGCGTTCATGGAATTCCTCTTCATCATGGAGAGATCGTCGCGCAAATTCAGCGGTAGGGCAAGGAGGTTGATCTCTATCGGATTTGTCTGTTTATCCTGGCGCAACAGACGAAGCAGGTTATGCTGAAATAGTGTCAGGAAGATGTTTTAGCCTGTTCTGAAACATGGTTTAGATAGCATTAATTGCTAAAGGAGATAAAAGATGAAAAAGACTGTCGCAATTGTTTCTGCCTGTATGCTTACTTTCGCACTGAGCGCCTGTTCCGGTAATAACTACGTTATGCATACCAATGATGGCCGCTCTATCGTCTCGGAAGGTAAGCCGCAAACCGATAATGACACCGGCATGATCTCGTATAAGGATGCGAACGGGAACAAACAGCAGATCAACCGCAGTGATGTGAAAGAGATGGTTGAGCTGAATAAATAACGGAATTGCAGACAAAAAAAAGCACCGCAATTGGGCGGTGCTACATTAATCACTATGGACAGACAGGGTAAATGTACAGGAAGTGAAAAATTGGTAGCGTCGCTACCGAGGTCTGAATCGCAGACCAATTGCAAACACAACAACACAACATCACAACCGTAAGCCAAAAGCCCTTCAGAACACGCATTCCAAAAAAAGCTTTTCGTTCCGGCTCAGGAAGTGCCGCCACTATAGGTATTTGCTGGTAGTTCCTCAACGGACAATTTATAATGGCTCAGATAAAAAAAACTAATAGGTTAAACGTTGTTTCCTGTTTGTTAAAAGCCGTTAACATCTAAGCCAGATAACCATGTCCAAGCGATTACCACCCCTTAATGCATTACGTGTATTTGATGCTGCCGCCCGCCATTTAAGTTTCACGCGCGCGGCCGATGAGCTTTTTGTGACTCAGGCCGCAGTAAGTCATCAAATCAAGTCTCTTGAGGATTTTCTGGGCCTCAAGCTGTTCCGCCGCCGCAACCGTTCCCTGCTTCTGACGGAAGAGGGGCAGAGCTATTTTCAGGATATTAAAGAGATATTTTCCCAGCTGACCGAGGCGACGCGTAAGTTACAGGCGCGCAGTGCCAAAGGGGCGCTGACGGTCAGTTTATTGCCCAGTTTTGCCATTCAATGGCTGGTGCCGAGACTCTCAAGCTTTAACTCAGCTTATCCGGGAATCGATGTCCGAATCCAGGCCGTCGACCGTCAGGAAGACAAGCTGGCAGACGACGTTGACGTGGCGATTTTCTATGGCCGTGGCAACTGGCCTGGCCTGCGTGTCGAAAAATTATACGCAGAGTATTTGCTGCCGGTCTGCTCGCCACTACTCTTAACAGGCGAAAAAGCGTTAAAAGCGCCGGAAAATCTGGCGCAGCATACGCTTTTACATGATGCTTCTCGCCGCGACTGGCAAACTTATACCCGCCAGCTTGGTCTTAACCATATAAACGTGCAGCAGGGCCCCATCTTCAGCCACAGTGCGATGGTGTTACAGGCTGCCATCCACGGACAGGGCGTGGCGTTGGCTAACAACGTCATGGCGCAGTCCGAAATTGAGGCCGGCCGCCTGGTCTGCCCCTTTAATGATGTTCTGGTCAGCAAGAACGCTTTTTATCTGGTTTGTCATGACAGTCAGGCAGAACTGGGTAAAATAGCCGCGTTTCGCCAGTGGATCCTGGCAAAGGCGGCCAACGAGCAAGAAAAATTCCGCTTTCGGTACGAGTAACACTTTCTTTTGCGCGCAGGACGCGCATAACTTCAGGACAGAAACATGACCAGCCGTTTTATGCTGATTTTTGCCGCGGTGAGTGGCTTTATTTTTGTTGCCCTGGGCGCTTTTGGCGCACATGTTTTACGCAAATCATTAGGTGTGGTGGAGATGGGCTGGATCCACACCGGTCTGGAATATCAGGCGTTTCATACCCTGGCGATCTTCGGATTAGCCGTGGCCATGCAGCGCCGTATCAGTATCTGGTTTTACTGGAGCAGCGTATTTATGGCGCTGGGTACCGTGCTTTTCAGCGGTAGCCTGTACTGCCTTGCGCTGTCGCATTTACGCCTGTGGGCGTTTGTTACCCCGGTCGGCGGCGTCAGCTTCCTGGTCGGGTGGGTATTAATGTTAATCGGTTCGTTCCGTCTGAAACGCAAGGGCGTTGTTCATGAATAAAGTTGTCTTATATTGTCGCCCGGGCTTTGAAAAAGAGTGTGCCGCGGAGATCACTGATAAAGCCGCGAAGCGCGAAGTGTTTGGTTTTGCCCGCGTGAAAGAGAATTCGGGCTACGTTGTTTTCGAATGCTATCAGGAAGATGACGCAGAAAAGCTTGTTCGTGACCTGCCGTTCAGCTCGCTGATTTTTGCCCGTCAGATGTTTGTTGCGGGTGAACTGCTGAAAGATCTGCCGCCTGAAGATCGCATTTCGCCGATTGTTGGCATGCTGCAGGGCGTGGTGGAGAAGGGCGGCGATCTGCGCGTTGAAGTCGCCGATACCAACGAAAGCAAAGAGCTGATGAAGTTCTGCCGTAAGTTCACCGTGCCGCTGCGCGCGGCCCTGCGTGAAGCAGGCGTGTTGACCAACTACGAGACGCCAAAACGTCCCGTGGTGCATATCTTCTTTATCGCCCCAGGCTGCTGCTATACCGGTTATTCGTATACGACCAATAATTCGCCGTTCTTTATGGGCATCCCACGTCTGCGGTTCCCGGCTGATGCCCCAAGCCGTTCAACGCTGAAGCTTGAAGAGGCGTTTCATGTCTTTATTCCCGCTGATGAGTGGGACGAACGTCTGGCAAACGGCATGTACGCGGTCGATCTCGGGGCCTGTCCGGGCGGCTGGACCTATCAGCTGGTGAAACGCAACATGTGGGTTTCCTCTGTCGACAACGGCCCGATGGCGCAAAGCCTGATGGATACCGGGCAGGTGACCTGGCTACGTGAAGATGGTTTCCGCTATCGCCCAACCCGCAACAACATCTCCTGGATGGTGTGCGACATGGTAGAGAAGCCGGCAAAAGTAGCGGCGCTGATGGCCTCCTGGCTGGTCAACGGCTGGTGTCGTGAGACCATTTTTAACCTCAAGCTGCCGATGAAAAAGCGCTATGAGGAGGTCTCGCAGAACCTGGCCTATATTCAGGAGCAGATGGATGAACACGGTATTAACGTGGTGATCCAGGCGCGCCAGCTGTACCACGATCGCGAAGAAGTCACCGTGCACATCCGCCGTTGGTGGGCTGCCGTGGGTGGTCGTCGCGACGAGAGATAGTTATCCCTCACCCTAACCCTCTCCCATAGGGAGAGGGGATCCAGATCGTAGGCCCGGTAAGCACAGCGCCACCGGGCATGAACTCACACTCGATCTAACCGTAACTGCTGCAAATTCCCGTCTAGCTGTAAATCGGTCTGCAACCGTGCCACGTCGCGGCAGATAAACGCCATCTCTTTATGTGCTTCCAGCTTTTTGCGCCACTTCTCCGGCACCTCATCCAGACGGGCGTAAATCCCCTCCAGATCCTGAAAATCGGTCAGCAGCTGGGCCGCGCTTTTCGGGCCAATCCCGGCTACGCCCGGCACCTTTGAGCTGCTAATCCCCGCCAGCCCCCAGTAGTCCGGCAGCTGCTGGGGCGAGACGCCAAACTCATTGGCGATAAAGGGGGCGTCGAGCCAGCGTTTCTGGAAATAGTCGCGGATGCGGACGGTGGGCGAAAGCAGCTGGCAGTAGCCCTTGTCAGTCGAGACGATGGTGGCCTGATGGCCGGCGCTGGCGACTTTTACCGCCAGGGTAGCGGCCAGGTCGTCGGCTTCGTTACCCTGGGCGCCCCAGCAGGGCACTCCGCGCTGTTCAAAGGCGGCGCGGATGGCGGGCATTTCGGCGTGCAGATCGTCCGGCATGGGCGCGCGCCCGGCTTTGTAATCCGGGAGGCGCTGATGTCGCCAGCCGCTATTACGGGCTTCATCGTCAAACACGGCGACCACGTGGCTGGGCTGGCTGTGGCGAATAAGCTGCTCCAGCGCGTTAAGGCAAGTATCCTTGCAGGGCGTGCCCTGAACCGCGTGGATGCGCCGGATAAGGTTCAGCGCGTCGACAATAAGCAAATGAACGGCCACAGATTTTCTCCCTTCTGTTCAGTCAAATAAGGGTAACACTGTCGGCGGGGGGAAACTACGTGTGGTGGAGTGTTCGGGAAGGAGCCTCGCATAACGAGGCTCCTTTTTAGACTTAGTCGCAGGTGACAATCTTCATCGCCAGACCACCGCGGGAGGTTTCGCGGTATTTGGCGTTCATGTCTTTCCCGGTCTCGTACATGGTTTCGATCACTTTATCGAGGCAGACGCGCGGCTCGCTGGTACGGCGCAGCGCCATACGCGCGGCGTTGACCGCCTTCACGGAGGCAATCGCGTTACGCTCGATGCACGGCACCTGTACCTGACCGGCCACCGGATCGCAGGTCAGACCGAGGTTATGCTCCATCCCGATCTCTGCGGCAATACAGACCTGCGTTGGGCTTCCGCCCAGCAGCTCCGCCAGACCCGCCGCCGCCATCGAGCAGGCTACGCCCACTTCGCCCTGGCAGCCCACTTCCGCGCCGGAGATAGAGGCGTTCATCTTGTACAGCGAGCCAATGGCGCTGGTGACCAGCAGGTAGCGGGCCAGCGAGTTAGCATTCACTTCACGAATGAACTTGTCGTAATAGGCCAGTACCGCCGGAACGATACCGCAGGCACCGTTGGTTGGCGCGGTGACCACGCGGCCACCCGCGGCGTTCTCTTCGTTCACCGCCAGCGCGAACATGTTGATCCAGTCCACCACCGCCATCGGGTCGCTGGTGGTTTTGTCGCTGCTGACCAGCATACGGCGCAGAGCCGCAGCACGACGCGGAACGCGCAGTTTGCCCGGCAGAACGCCCTCGGTGGTAATACCGCGTTCAATCCCGCCGCGCATCACTTCCCAGACGTTGGCAAAGTGCTGTTCCAGCTCGGCTTTGCTGTGCAATGCCAGCTCGTTTTGCATCATCAGGCCGGAGAGTGACAGACCACTTTCCTGGCAATGGCGCTGCAGATCGGCCGCCGATTTATACGGATAAGGCACCGCCACAGGGGCGCTGTCGCTCTGGCCAAAATGGTCTTCGTCGACGATAAAACCGCCGCCGATGGAGTAATAGGTTTGGCTGTAAATCACCTTGTCGCCTGCCAGGGCGGTGATCCGCATGCCGTTTTCGTGCAGTGACAGGTTGTCGGCATGGAAATTCATGCAGCGATCAACCGGGAATTCAACTTCATGTTCACCCTTCGCCAGCAGCAGGCGGCTGTGGGTGTTAACGTCCTGGATGAACCCCGGGATGGCGTCAATATCGACGCTATCCGGCAGGTTGCCCGCCAGGCCCATAATAATGGCGATATCGGTATGGTGACCTTTGCCGGTCAGCGACAGGGAGCCGTAAACATCCACCACCACGCGGGTCGTGTCGTGCAGCATTCCGCGTGCAATAAGATCGTCCGTGAACTGTTTACCGGCTTTCATGGGCCCGACGGTGTGCGAGCTGGAGGGACCAATACCAATTTTGAAAATATCGAAAACGCTAATCATGATGCGTCCGTTGCTTTACGTCTTGGGAGAAGAGTGCGCCGTCCGAAGACGGCGCGGGAGGAATTATGCGAACAGCGAGTAGAAGATAGCGGAGATAGCAATCAGACCCATAATCACAACGAAGACGTTGCTGATCTGGCCGCTGTATTTACGCATCGCTGGCACTTTCTGAATCGCGTACATCGGCATCAGGAACAGGATCATCGCGATAATCGGGCCGCCCAGGGTTTCGATCATCCCGAGGATGCTCGGGTTCAGGGTAGCAACCGCCCAGGTGGTCAGCAGCATGAACAGTGCAGTGATCTTGTTCAGCTTGTTGATTTCGATGCTCTTGCCTTTACCGCGCAGAGATTTAATCACCATGCCGTTAAAGCCTTCACGTGCGCCCAGGTAGTGACCGAGGAAGGATTTGGTAATCGCGATAATGGCGATAATAGGTGCCATCCAGGCAATAACCGGTGCGTTAAAGTGGTTCGCCAGGTAAGAAAGAATCGAGATGTTCTGTGCTTTTGCTGCTGCCAGATCCGCCGGAGCGAGGCTCAGTACACAGCTGAAGACGAAGAACATAACGGTGATAACCATCATCACGTGAGCGCGAGCCAGGATGCTGGAACACTTCTTCTCGGCACCCTGACCGTACTCTTCACGCTTCGCTACCGCGAAGGAGGAGATGATCGGTGAGTGGTTGAAGGAGAAGACCATGACCGGGATGGCCAGCCACAGGGTCATCCACAGGCCGTTGCCGGTGGCAGACGCACTGCTCAGGGACAGGGTTTCCAGCGCCGCGCCGTTCCACTGTGGGATCAGGTAGCAGGCCAGCACCATCAGGGCGATAACGAACGGGAACACCAGCACGCTCATCGCTTTCACAATCATCTGCTCACCGAAGCGCACAATGGTCATCATGCCGACGATCAGGATCAGCGACAGAATGGCGCGTGGCGGCGGGGTCATGCCCAGCTGGTGGCTCATGAAGCTTTCCACGGTGTTGGTGATAGCCACGCTATAAACCAACAGGATTGGGTAGATGGCAAAGAAGTAGAGCAGGGTAATCAGTTTACCTGCGCCAATACCGAAATGCTCTTCAACCACTTCGGTGATGTCTTCGCCCGGATTTTTACCAGAGAGCACAAAACGGGTGAGGCCGCGGTGTGCAAAGTAGGTCATCGGGAAGGCGATGATTGCCATGATGATTAGCGGAATTAAGCCGCCCACACCTGCGTTAATAGGAAGGAAGAGAACACCAGCGCCGATTGCTGTGCCGTAAAGGCCAAGCATCCACATGGTATCTGTTTTACGCCATCCACTTCGGGTTTCAAGCGAAGCAACGGTGCTGGTTTGAGTGGTTTCCATTGTGTCTCCAGGAAGTAGCTAATGTCAGGTTTCTGGTCAAATTCGATGCAAAAAGGGCTATTCGTAATATGAAATTCGCTCAGCGACGGTTTTTATATAATTTTTCTCCGTAACTATCGGCGGGCGGAAAGATACATTTTAGTAATGGATCTATCAGTGATCCCGATCTCAAATGCGATAATCCACTTGTGATGTGGGTATCTTTAGACCATTTGTCTGCTAAGAAAACATCACGACGAATTTCTGGGCGCGAAGGCTACCATTAACGATATGAGGCGAGATAGATCCCCCCGAAAGATAGGAGGCATACGCTGTAAAAGCGTCGGTTTAGAGGATTTTTTCATGCTTTATGGGGGTTATGGCTAATAAATAACGCTCTGCAAACATAAGTAATCGTTTGCGTGGTGTTACGAAATAGCAAAAAGATAAGTAATAGTGATATTGCAAGCGAGGCCATGTCGCTGAAGGCAATAAAAAAGCCGGGAGGCGAAGGGCCATTCCCGGCGGGATGGAGCGCCCGGCAGGCGTGCCGGGCAGGGCGTTACGCTGAAATCTCGTAACAGGGGATGTAGGCAGAGCCCGGAAGCTTCATACGGTGCTGGGCGACGAAGCCCTGCAGGAGATCGTCCATGCGGCGCATCATTTCACGGTCGCCATGAATTTTATACGGGCCAAACTCTTCAATGGCCTGGATCCCCACCTCTTTCACGTTGCCGGCAACGATACCCGAGAAGGCGCGACGCAGATCGGCGGCCAGTATTTCAACCGGCTGATCGGGATACAGTTTCAGGTTGGCCATGTTTTCGTGCGACGGCTCAAACGGGATCTGTAGATCCGGTGAAATGCGGATCGACCAGTTAAAGCTGTAGGCATCTCCGGTATCGCGGCGGTTTTCTTTCACCAGCGGCATAGCCTTTTTCATCAGGCGCGCCACTTCGGCGGCGTCATCGATGATGATGCGATAGTGACGGCGTGCCGCCTCACCCAGGGTATGCACGATGAACTCATCCAGCACGCGGAAGTAGTCTGCACTCTCCTTCGGACCGGTCAGGATCAGCGGCAGAACCTGATCCTGGTTAGCCGGATGCATCAGAATACCCAGCAGATAGAGCAGCTCTTCTGCGGTACCCACGCCGCCCGGGAAGATGATTATCCCGTGCGCGATACGGACAAACGCCTCAAGACGTTTCTCGATATCCGGCATGATGATCAGTTCATTGACCAGCGGATTCGGCGGCTCAGCGGCGATGATCGATGGCTCGGTCATACCGATGAAACGGCCCTCTTTGTAGCGCTGCTGGGCATGACCCACCGCTGCCCCTTTCATTGGCGCTTCCATCGCGCCCGGGCCACAGCCGGTACAGATATTCAGCTCGCGCAGCCCCAGTTGGGTGCCCACGCGACGAGCGTAAAGGTATTCGGTTTCGTTAATGGAGTGACCGCCCCAGCACACCACCATGCTCGGGGCTTCGCCCACGTGCAGGGCCCGGGCGTTACGCAGAATAGAGAACACCAGGTTGGTGATATGCGCCGAGCTTTCCAGATTCAGATGCTGAAAACGACCGGCGTTACTGATCTGCCCGTTCACGAACAGGATATCGCGCAGCACGGCAAACAGGTTGGCCTGCAGCGCGCGAATAATGCGCCCGTCTACAAAGGCGTCTTCCGGCGGGTTAATCAGTTCCAGCTTCACGCCACGTTCGCGGCGCAGAACGTTAATATCAAAGCTTTCAAAGCGGGACAGCAGCTCTTTGCTGTTGTCGGTGAGGCTACCGGAGTTCAGAACGGCAAGTGAACAGTTGCGAAACAGTTGATAAAGATCGCTGCTGGCCGTGCTCTTGAGCATGTCCACTTCCAGCTGCGACAACATATCCATTGAGCCAAGCGGGCTTATATGTGTAATCAAGTGAGCTCCTTACGGGACGTTTATCGTCTTTCCCTGTTGATTACAATAGCCCTGGCTTATGACCTTTCACAACCCAAAGCGCGGAACGGACCGCGCATATTGTGAATTTATTTATCTTACTGGCGGACTAAACGACCGATTGCCGGAACAAAATCGCCGTTGCTGCGCCACGGATTGATATCCAGCCCGCCGCGGCGGGTATAGCGGGCATAGACGCTCAGCGTCTCCGGCTGGCAGAAATGCAGAATGTCATTGAAGATGCGCTCCACGCACTGCTCATGGAACTCATTGTGGTTACGGAAGGAGACCAGGTAGCGCAGCAGCTTTTCGCGATCGATTTTTGCGCCGCGATACTGGATCTGTACCGAACCCCAGTCAGGCTGATGGGTGATCAGGCAGTTGGATTTCAGCAGGTGGCTGACCAGCGTTTCTTCCACCATTTTGCCGCTGGCGGCATTTTCCAGCCAGGCGGTATCAAACTGGTAGTTGTCCATCTCAATGTCCTGCTCGTCAATGCAGGTGCCGTGGAAGTGGGCGATCGGCTGACCTTCCAGCTCGTCAATGCGGTAGAGGGCCACAGTAACGTTCCCCTGAGCACAAGCGCTTAAGTCGCGTTTCAGGGTGCGCTGCACCGCTTCCCAGCTGTCAAAGCGGGTCTGATTGAAGCTGTTGAGGTAGAGCTTAAAGCTTTTGGACTCTACCAGGTTGACGCTGGTGTAATCCAATTCCACGTGACCCACCGCCACCTGGGGTAAGCCGCGGGCGTTAAGCCATGAGAGCTCATACAGCGTCCAGATATCGCCGCCGTGGAAGGGCAGGCTATCGGCTTTCAGCCCCAGCGGATCGCGGTTAAGACTACGCGGCACGCCCTGTAACAGGCTGGCGTCGTAAATGTCGCGATAGGCGGTGGATTTGCCCAGGGTTAAGCCCGATAAGGCATCGTGGTTTTCGTAAGACATGTTTCGTTGTCACTTTAAAGGTAAACTATGGGGCTGAGTGTATCCTGGCTTATATGAAGAGAGAAACCGGTGGATAAAGAGACTGCTGCTGCCTTAACCGCGTTTACGGCGCGTTACTGTGACGCCTGGCATGACCAGAAAGCGTCATGGCCACAAAGCGAGGCGCTGTATGGCGTCCCGTCGCCCTGTATTATCACCTCTTCCGGGAATACCGTGACCTGGCAGCCCCAGCCGTTTACCGCTGAGCAGAATGTAAATGCCATTGAACGTGCAATGGACATTGTGGTACAACCTGCGGTCCACGCGTTCTATACCACACAGTTTGCCGGGGATATGTGCGCTCGCTTTGATAACGAGATGCTGACCCTGCTGCAAACCTGGAGCGAAGACGATCTGCTGCGCGTGCAGGAGAACCTGATTGGGCACCTGGTGACCCAGAAGCGTCTGAAACTATCGCCAACGCTCTTTATCGCTACGCTCGACAGTGAAATGGATATCATTTCTGTCTGCAACCTCACGGGGAACGTGGTAAAAGAGACGTTAGGTACCCAGAAACGCCAGTTCCTCTCCGCTTCCCTTACGGATTTCCTCAAACAACTACGTCCCGTCGTGTAATCCTGAATACTACTGCGCGTGTGAGAGATCTCTTACAAAGGTTGTAAGAGATCACCGTAATAATCGGCAGGCTCAAACTATTATGCTGTAAAATAAGTTGTTTATTATCAGCGTATTGAGTACATGACCTATCGTAATAAGATGTAACATCTGTTTAATTTGGCTTACGGGGTGCCTTGTAAGACGAAGCGGAATAGAGGATCCTATGTTTGTCGACAGGAAGCCGACACGAGAAACGAACATCAGGATGATGGCGATTCTCAAGAGGACACGTCAGGAAGGCGTTACAAGGAAGGCTTCAGGACGAAGCAAAAGGATGACGCAGGATGCGTGAAGGACACCTCCAGGAAGGAGAACGAGAGCCGGTATGGATGTCCGGTGGGTCAGGAAGGCCAGGACGTTTCAGGATGAAACAGTCACATCAGGATGATGTGCGCAGGATGCAGTGGTCGAGGATGGCCAGACCTCCGGGTCAGAGGAAAAGTTGTCACGGATGAGCAGGGAGCACTAAAAGTAGCTGGATTGCTGCGAAACGAACCGGGAGCACTGTTTTTACAGTGCTCCCTTTTTTTATTTCTGCGTGGTCTTTGCTATGCTGCGCGCCGTTCAGTTTTTCAGTTGAGGTTTTCATGACGCATCACGACAACGTGCGCGCGCAGCTGCACGCCATCGAAGCTTTATTGCGCGATCATCAACTGTGGCAGGAGACGGCGCCGCAGCCTGACGCGTTTGAGAGCACGCAACCTTTCTGTATGGATACCCTGGAGCCCTTTGAGTGGCTGCAATGGGTGCTCATTCCCCGCATGCATGCCCTGATTGAGGGCGGGCATCCGCTGCCGCAAAATTTTGCCGTCGCCCCCTATTATGAAATGGCGCTGGATGCGGCCCATCCGTCGCGCGAGGCGGTGCTGGCAGCACTGCTGGCGCTGGATACGCTGTTTGGCGACGACGCATGATTGAGATCCTTTATCAGGATGAGTGGCTGGTGGCCGTCAATAAACCCTCCGGCTGGCTGGTGCACCGGAGCTGGCTGGATCGCGATGAAAAGGTGGTGGTGATGCAGACGGTGCGCGACCTGATTGGTCAGCACGTTTTTACCGTCCACCGCCTCGACCGTCCCACTTCCGGCGTGCTGCTGATGGGGCTCTCCAGCGAGGCCGGACGCCGACTGTCGCAGCAGTTCGAGCAGCATCAGATCCAGAAACGCTACCATGCGATTGTCCGGGGCTGGCTGACCGAGGCCGCAACGCTTGATTATCCGCTGGTCGAAGAGCTGGATAAAATCGCCGATAAATTTTCCCGGGATGACAAAGAGCCGCAGCCTGCGGTGACGGACTATCGCGGTCTGGCGACTGTCGAAATGCCCGTCGCCACCGGTAAATTCCCCACCACGCGCTACAGCCTGGTCGAACTGGAGCCGAAGACCGGGCGTAAACACCAGCTGCGTCGTCACCTTTCGCATCTGCGCCATCCGATTATCGGGGACAGCAAGCACGGCGATCTGAAACAGAACCGCAGCGCCGCCGAGCACTTTGGCTGCAACCGCCTGATGCTGCACGCCAGCCAGCTGAGCCTGGTTCATCCCTTTACCGGTGAGCCGCTGACGATCCGCGCTGGTCTCGATCCGGTGTGGATGCAGGCGCTGTCACACTTTGGCTGGTGCGGCCAACTCCCCGAAAATGAAAGGGTTGAGTTTGATCCCGCCAACGTTCAGGATGAACGTTAATTGTATTCATTGAGGGAGTAAACCATGGCTGTAGTCGGAATTTTTGTCGGTACGATGTACGGCAATTCGCTGCTGGTGGCCGAAGAGGCCGAAGCAATTCTCGCGGGAATGGGCCACAAAGCCACGGTCTATGAAGATCCCGAGCTGGCCGACTGGGAAAAATACCAGGGCCAGTACGCGCTGGTGGTGACTTCGACAACCGGGCAGGGCGATCTGCCGGACAGTATCGTCCCGCTGTTCCAGGGCATCAAAGATAAGCTGGGTTATCAGCCGGAGATGCGCTACGGCATCATCGCGCTGGGGGACAGCACCTACGCCAATTTCTGCGGTGGCGGCAAGCAGTTCGACGCCCTGTTACAGGAGCAAAGCGCGCAGCGCGTGGGTGAGATGCTGACGATCGATGCCTCTGAACACCCCGAGCCGGAAAGCCAGTCGAACCCCTGGGTTGAACACTGGGGCACGCTTCTCGGCTAAATACACATCCCTCCCGGTTGCGGGAGGGCATTCCACCGCGTCAAGCGACCTGATTCACATTCTTCCCTTTCTCCTCTGCTGTTTTCTCACTCAGCCACGTTTCCGTGAACTACCTTCCATTGAGTTAGGCTTATGCCATAAACAACCTCAAACCCTCCCGCCAATGTTGTGTTGTTGCACGGTGAGAGGGGCCTGGATCCTTTCTTATACTTTTTCCGCCAGTTAATAAAAATGCAGTCAGTGAGGCAAAAGACCTCAGCGTTTGAACTGCAAAAAACACATACACGTCATTCTGATTACCCTACCGGTTGTGCTGTTCAGAATGAACGTAGCGATAAAAGCTATGATTCAGGAGTGCAAGAATGAGTACATTAAGCCAGGCGGCGAGCAGCGCTGAAAAGCGCACCAACGCTCGCTATTGGATAGTGGTGATGCTGTTTATCGTCACATCCTTTAACTATGGCGACCGCGCCACGCTGTCGATTGCCGGTTCCGAAATGGCAAAAGATATCGGTCTGGATCCGGTCGGTATGGGGTATGTTTTCTCTGCATTTTCATGGGCCTATGTTATCGGCCAAATTCCTGGCGGTTGGTTGCTTGACCGCTTCGGTTCAAAACGCGTCTACTTCTGGTCCATCTTTATCTGGTCGATGTTTACCCTGCTGCAGGGCTTCGTTGATGTCTTTAACGGCTTTGGCATTATTGTCGCGCTCTTCACCCTGCGTTTCCTCGTCGGGCTGGCAGAGGCGCCTTCTTTCCCGGGTAACAGCCGCATAGTGGCAGCCTGGTTCCCGGCGCAGGAGAGGGGAACGGCGGTATCCATTTTTAACTCCGCACAATACTTCGCCACAGTGATCTTCGCCCCTATCATGGGCTGGCTGACCCACGAGGTGGGCTGGTCACACGTGTTCTTCTTTATGGGCGGTCTGGGCATTGTCATCAGCTTTGTCTGGCTGAAAGTGATCCATGAGCCGAACCAGCATCCGGGCGTGAATCAGAAAGAGCTGGATTACATCGCCGCGGGCGGTGCGCTGATCAATATGGATCAGGCGAAAAGCAAAGAGAAAGTGCCGTTCAGCCACAAGTGGGGTCAGATCAAACAGCTGGTGGGTTCCCGCATGATGGTGGGGATCTACCTCGGCCAGTACTGCATCAATGCCTTAACCTACTTCTTTATCACCTGGTTCCCGGTCTATCTGGTGCAGGCCCGCGGCATGTCGATTCTGAAAGCCGGGTTTGTGGCCTCGGTTCCGGCCATCTGCGGCTTTGTGGGCGGCGTGCTGGGCGGGGTGATCTCCGACTGGCTGATGCGTCGAACCGGTTCCCTGAATATCGCCCGTAAAACGCCGATCGTGCTGGGGATGCTGCTCTCCATGTCGATGGTGGTGTGTAACTACGTTGACGCTGAGTGGATGATTATCGGCTTCATGGCGATGGCCTTCTTCGGTAAAGGCATCGGGGCGCTGGGCTGGGCGGTGATGGCGGATACCGCGCCGAAAGAGATCAGCGGCCTGAGCGGCGGTCTGTTCAATATGTTCGGCAACATCTCCGGGATCGTCACCCCGATTGCCATCGGTTATATCGTCGGCACCACCGGGTCGTTCAACGGGGCGCTGATCTACGTCGGTGTTCACGCCCTGGTGGCGGTACTGAGTTACCTGGTGCTGGTGGGTGATATCAAACGTATCGAACTGAAACCTGTCGCGGAGCGTTCATGATGAGTCTGCAATCGAGCCCTGTTGTCACCGAAATGAAGGTTATCCCGGTTGCCGGCCAGGACAGCATGCTGCTGAACATCGGCGGCGCACATAACGCCTGGTTTACCCGCAACATCGTGGTGCTGACCGATAACGCCGGGAATACCGGCGTCGGGGAAGCCCCGGGCGGGGAGGTGATCTACCAGACCCTGGTGGATGCCATCCCGCAGGTGGTCGGTCAGGAGGTGGCGCGGCTGAACAAGGTGGTCCAGCGCGTGCATAAGGGCAACCAGTCTGCCGATTTTGATACCTTTGGCAAAGGGGCCTGGACATTTGAACTGCGGGTCAATGCCGTGGCGGCGCTGGAAGCGGCGCTGCTGGATCTGCTCGGCAAAGCGCTGAACGTGCCGGTGTGCGAACTGCTCGGCCCGGGCAAGCAGCGCGATGCGGTCACCGTGCTGGGTTATCTCTTCTACCTGGGCGATCGCACTAAGACCGATCTGCCCTATCTGGAACGTTCGCCGGGCAGTCACGACTGGTATCACCTGCGCCATCAGGAGGCGCTCTCCAGCGAGGCGGTGGTCCGTCTGGCGGAGGCGGCCCAGGATCGCTACGGTTTCAAGGATTTCAAACTGAAAGGCGGCGTGCTGCCGGGTGAGCAGGAAATTGACAGCGCTCGGGCCCTGAAAAAACGCTTCCCGGATGCGCGTATTACCGTCGACCCCAACGGGGCCTGGCTGCTGGATGAGGCCATCGCGTTGTGCAAAGGCCTGGGCGATGTCCTGACCTACGCCGAAGATCCGTGCGGCGCCGAGCAGGGCTTTTCTGGCCGTGAGGTGATGGCGGAGTTCCGCCGCGCCACGGGCCTGCCGGTGGCGACTAACATGATTGCTACCAACTGGCGCGAAATGGGCCACGCCGTGATGCTGAACGCGGTGGATATCCCACTGGCGGATCCGCACTTCTGGACCCTCTCCGGCGCGGTACGCGTGGCGCAGCTGTGCGACGACTGGGGCTTAACCTGGGGTTGCCACTCTAATAACCACTTCGATATCTCGTTGGCGATGTTTACCCATGTCGGTGCCGCTGCACCGGGTACGCCAACGGCTATCGACACCCACTGGATCTGGCAGGAAGGCGAAGCGCGCCTGACCAAAAATCCACTGGAAATTAAACACGGCAAGATTGCCGTACCGGATGCACCGGGGCTTGGCGTGGAGCTGGACTGGGATCAGATCCACAAAGCCCACGAAGCCTATAAGAAACTGCCCGGCGGCGCGCGTAATGACGCAGGCCCGATGCAGTACCTTATCCCCGGCTGGACATTTGACCGTAAACGCCCGGCGTTCGGTCGCCACTGATTAAAGGATTGAATAATGAGCACATTTACTACCCCTGTAGTGACTTCCATGCAGATTATCCCGGTTGCCGGTCATGACAGCATGCTGATGAACCTGAGCGGGGCCCACGCCCCGTTCTTCACCCGTAATATTGTGATTATTAAAGACAACTCCGGCCATACCGGGGTGGGAGAAATCCCGGGCGGCGAAAAGATCCGCAAAACGCTGGAAGAGGCGATCCCGCTGGTGGTGGGCCAAACCCTGGGCGCGTACAAAAACATTCTCAACGCCGTACGTAACGAATTTGCTGACCGCGATGCGGCCGGTCGCGGTCTGCAGACCTTTGACCTGCGCACCACCATTCACGTGGTGACCGGCATTGAAGCAGCGATGCTCGACCTGCTGGGCCAGCATCTCGGTGTTAACGTGGCCTCGCTGCTGGGCGACGGGCAGCAGCGCAGCGAAGTCGAGATGCTGGGCTACCTGTTCTTCGTCGGCAACCGCAAGCTGACCCCGCTGCCGTATCAGAGCCAGCCGGATGATAAATGCGACTGGTATCGTCTGCGCCATGAAGAGGCGATGACCCCGGACGCGGTTGTACGCCTGGCGGAAGCGGCCTATGAGAAGTACGGCTTTAACGATTTCAAACTGAAAGGCGGCGTGCTGGCCGGGGAAGAGGAAGCGGAATCTATTATCGCCCTGGCGAAACGCTTCCCGCAGGCGCGCGTCACCCTCGATCCGAACGGGGCCTGGTCGCTGGAAGAGGCGATTCGCATCGGTAAGCGCCTGAAGGGCGTGCTGGCCTATGCGGAAGATCCGTGCGGCGCCGAGCAGGGCTTCTCCGGTCGTGAAGTGATGGCCGAGTTCCGCCGCGCCACCGGACTGCCGACGGCGACGAACATGATTGCCACCGACTGGCGTCAGATGGGCCACACCCTCTCCCTGCAGTCGGTGGATATTCCGCTGGCGGATCCGCACTTCTGGACCATGCAGGGCTCGGTGCGCGTGGCGCAGATGTGTCACGAGTTCGGTCTGACCTGGGGCTCACACTCCAACAACCACTTCGATATCTCGCTGGCGATGTTCACCCATGTCGCCGCGGCCGCGCCAGGCACAATTACCGCTATCGACACCCACTGGATCTGGCAGGAGGGCAACCAGCGCCTGACCAAACAGCCGTTCGAAATCAAGGGCGGGATGGTGCAGGTGCCGACCACTCCGGGTCTGGGCGTTGAGCTGGATATGGATCAGGTGATGAAGGCGCATGAGCTGTATCTGCAGCACGGTCTGGGCGCGCGCGACGACGCGATGGCGATGCAGTACCTGATCCCGGAGTGGACCTTCAACAACAAACGCCCTTGCATGGTGCGTTAAGTCCGGTGCCGGTTCCTGCGGGAGTCGGCATTTTCCTCTGCGTGACGGGTGTATGCTTATGGTAGTCAACATGCGTAAGGACGGCTTATGAAAATAGTTATCGCACCGGACTCGTATAAAGAGAGCCTGAGTGCCCTGGCAGTGGCGACGGCGATAGAGAAGGGATTTTGCGAAATTTTCCCCACGGCAGAGTACGTCAAACTGCCGGTCGCCGATGGCGGTGAAGGCACCGTGGAAGCGATGGTTGCCGCCACTCAGGGTGACATTATTCAGGTGCGGGTAACGGGGCCGCTCGGCGAGCATGTTGACAGTTTTTATGGCCGCTCCGGTGATGGTAAAAGCGCGTTTATCGAGATGGCAGCGGCCAGCGGGCTGGAGCTGGTACCGCCGGCACAGCGTAATCCGTTGAAAACCACCTCCTGGGGTACCGGGGAACTGATTCGCCATGCACTGGATGCGGGTGTGAAACATATCATCATCGGTATTGGCGGCAGCGCCACCAACGACGGTGGAGCCGGGATGGTGCAGGCGCTGGGCGCAAAGCTACTGGACGAGCAGGGGAGCGCCATTGGCCCTGGCGGCGGCGAGCTGGAGAAGCTGGCGCGTATCGATAATAGCGGTCTGGATAAACGGCTGGCAACGTGCCGGATTGAAGTGGCCTGTGACGTCACCAACCCGCTGATCGGTGAAAACGGCGCGACCGCCGTGTTTGGCCCGCAGAAAGGGGCCACGCCGGAGATGATTACGCGCCTCGATGGTGCGCTGACGCAGTATGCCCGGATTATTGCCCGCGACCTCGATGTGGATGTGCTCGGCCTGGCCGGCGGCGGTGCCGCTGGCGGCATGGGGGCGGCGTTATACGCTTTTTGCGGCGCGCAGCTGCGCCAGGGCATTGAGATTGTGACCGACGCGCTCAACCTCGACAGCCTGGTAGCCGACGCCGATCTGGTGATCACCGGAGAAGGACGAATCGACAGCCAGACCATTCATGGCAAAGTCCCGGTGGGGGTGGCGAAGATCGCGAAACGCCACAACAAACCGGTGATCGGCCTGGCGGGTAGCCTGACGGCGGATGTTGGGGTGGTGCACGATCATGGCATCGATGCGGTGTTCAGCGTGATCTATACCATCTGCACGCTGGAGGAGGCGCTGGAAGATGCCGAAGAAAACGTGCGGATGGCGGCGAGGAATATTGCGGCGGTGCTGAAGGTGGGGATGGAGGTGTAGCCTCTGATGTATATTCCCTCTCCCCTTGGGGGAGAGGGTTAGGGTGAGGGGAACTTACTACCCCAGCACCTTCATCGCTTCCCGCGTCACGTTATCCATCTCATCCAGCAGCTCCAGAAACTCCGGTTCCAGCTCGCTTTCCGGTGTTCCGGAACGCAGCTGCTGCTCCAGTAAATGACAGAGATTCTTCAGGCGCGGCACGCCGCTGTACCCGCAGCTGCCGTGCAGTTTATGGATCGCCTCGACGAGGTCTTCCGGATTTTCTCCCACCAACTGCTCCTCCACCTTATTGCGAATCTCCGGCAGGAAGGCCACCAGCATCTGCAGCATCTCACGCGCAAGGGCGTTTTTGCCCGCCGCCTGACGCAGCGCCAGCTGCCAGTCGAGGGTGGCGTTGACGTTAATCGGGATCTCTGCCGCCTGAGCAGGGGCAATCCAGTTGCTGCCCGCAGGGCCGGGCTTGTAGCGCTGCAGCAGGTTGTGCAGCTTCTCTTCTTCAATCGGTTTTGCCAGATAGTCATTCATCCCGGCGCTTAACAGCTTCTCTTTCTGACCCGCCATCGCGTGGGCGGTCACGGCGATCACCGGGGTTTGCTGCTGATGAGGCAGCTGGCGGATCAGCTCGCAGGCGCGTATCCCGTCCATACCCGGCATCTGAATATCCATCATGATCAGGTCAAACTGCATCTGCTTCGCCCGTTCAACGGCCTGCAGACCGCTCTCACAAAGTTCCACGTGCTGAACCTGATCCTCCAGCAGGGCGCCAATCAGCTTCAGGTTGGCGGGGTTATCGTCCACCGCCATCACGGTCATCGGCAGCTTGCTCTCATCCATAACCAGCGACACGGCGTAATGGTTCAGGCGGCAATACTCGGTCAGGGTCGGCAGCAGGCGCGTGGCGGTGAGCGGTTTCAGCAGACAGGCGGCCGCACCGTCATGTTTCAGCTCTTCGGCGTTGATCTGCGCATGGCACGGCAGGGCCAGCAGCAGGTAATCGGTCATCGAGGCCGCTTTTGCCAGCCGCTCCTGCTGCATGGTCAGTTCGCCGGTAAAGGTCACCGGGATCCCCATCAGCAGAATGTCGTAATGTTCAACCGGCAGCGTGGAAAACTCCGGGCTGTAAACCACTTCCAGCGGGGTGGTGCTTAACACCTCCAGCGTGCTTTGCGCGGCGGCAGCATTGGCCTCCACATAGGCCAGACGTTTACCCTGCAGACAATCCATCGCCGGTCGATCGGTCAGAACATTTGGGTTCAGGTCGAGATTGATATGGAACCAGAAGGTCGAGCCGCGGTTAGGCTGGCTGTGGAAGGAGATATCGCCTCCCATCTCGTTAACCAGTTTCTGGGTGATCACCAGCCCCAGGCCGGTGCCGCCATGACGCCGGGAAATACTGGCGTCGGCCTGACGGAAGGCCTGGAACAGCCGCGACTGATCGCGCTCGGGAATACCGATCCCGGTATCGCGGATCTGCACCTCAAGCTGCACTTTGGTATTGCTGATGGCGCGCTTTTCGACCAGCACGTCAATATTGCCGCTCTCGGTGAACTTGATGGCGTTGCCCACCAGGTTGGTGATCACCTGCTGCAGGCGCAGCGGATCGCCAATCACATTATCCGGCACATCATTTTTAATGTTCAGCGTCAGCTCCAGCCCCTTGTCATGGGAGGAGTGGGCCAGCAGGGTGACCACCTCATCCAGAACGTTGCGCAGCGGGAAGGGAATGCTCTCGAGAATCAGCTTGCCCGCCTCGAGCTTGGAGAAGTCCAGCACGTCATTGATGATGGCCAGCAGGTTGTTGGCCGAACGTTCAATGGTATGCAGGTGGTCGCGCTGGGTCGGGTTGAGCTCGGTCTTCAGAGTCAGGCGGGTAAAGCCAATCACGCCGTTGAGCGGGGTGCGCAGCTCGTGGGACATGTTCGCCAGGAACTCCGATTTAATACGGGCCGCTTCCTGGGCGCGCTTTTTGGCCAGATCCAGCTCGACGTTCTGGATCTCCATTTGCTCCAGAGTTTCCCGCAGGTCGGAGGTGGCCTGATCGACGTTATGCTGCATCTCCTCATGGTAGGCCGCCAGCGACATGGCCATCGAGTTGATGCCGTTTTTCAGCATATCCAACTCGCCGAGCATAAAACCTTCGACGCGGCTGTCGAGTTGACCCCGGCGAATACGGTCAACGGTATTCACCATATTGCGGATCGGGCTGGTGACGTCGCGCATCAGACGCCAGCCGAAGATCAGTGCGATGCCGATACAAAACAGCATCATCACCGTTGAGATAAAAATTTCCCGGTACTGCTGCAGCCGCACGGACTTGAGATCCAGCTCCAGCGCCACATATCCCAGCATGTTGTTATTAGGCTTGGCATCCGACTCGGCAGATTCATCCGGCGAATAGCTTTCCGAGATGATCGGCGTTCGCAGGATCATTCTCTCGCCCTGGCGGATCACGCTCAGCCGTGCCGGGAATGCCGTGTCGTTCGGCAGTTTGAGCACGCCGGGATCCTGCTGGATATTGGAGGTCACAAACAGGCGATTATGTTGGTCATACACCGAGATCGCCCGCACAATGTCCGAGTGACGGCGGTGCAGGATGCTGATGAGTTGGCCGATAGACTCGCGATTTTGCAGGGCCATGCCGTACTCGCTGGAGACCGCCAGCGGCTCAATAATGCTGGCCCCGGCATCCTCGAGCTGACGCTGCAGGTCGTTATAACGGTGCACCACAAAGAAGGTACTCAGCAGTAAACCAATGAGTACGGTAGGGGCGAGGATCAAAATCATCATGCGCGCACGCAGGCTGTAGTTGGTCATGGAGTTCCGTTATGGGACAATTAGAGTCAATATGTTCATTTGAGAAAATACCCGGCAATGGCGCAATTCTACTCTGCAAAGCGGCGCGTGACGACGCGTCAGATCATAACTGTTGATGTGACAGACCTCGACCCCTTCGGTCAGGGGGTGGCGCGCCATGATGGTAAGGCCCTGTTTATTCCCGGTCTCCTGCCCGACGAGCGTGCAGAGATCGTCCTGACGGAAGAGAAACGTCAGTACGCGCGCGGGCAGGTGAAACGCCGCCTGAACGACAGCCCGCAGCGCGAAACGCCGCGCTGCCCGCACTTTGGCGTCTGCGGCGGCTGCCAACAGCAGCATGCCAGTATCGCGTTACAGGAGCGCAGCAAAAGCAATGCCCTGGCGCGCCTGCTGAAGCACGACGTCAACGAAGCGATCGCCGATAAGCCCTGGGGCTACCGCCGCCGGGCGCGCCTGAGCCTGAACTATCAGCCGAAAACCGCGCGTCTGGAGATGGGCTTTCGCAAGGCCAACTCCAGCGACATCGTCGATGTAAAACAGTGCCCCATTCTGGTGCCCCGTCTTGAGGCATTACTGCCAGAAGTGCGCAAATGCCTCTCTGACCTGCAGGGCGTTCGCCACCTGGGTCACGTCGAACTGGTGCTGGCAAACAGCGGCCCGCTGATGGTGCTACGCCATACTGCACCGCTTTCGGCCAAAGATCGCGAAAAACTGGAACGCTTTTCGCATTCCCATGAGCTTGATCTTTATCTCGCCCCGCAAAGCGAGATACTTGAGCAACTGAGCGGGGAAACGCCCTGGTATGATTCAGACGGGCTACGCTTAACGTTCAGCCCGCGTGATTTCATTCAGGTCAATGACGGCGTGAACCAAAAGATGGTCGCCACCGCGCTGGACTGGCTGGATATTCAGCCTGAGGACCGGGTGCTCGATCTGTTCTGCGGGATGGGGAATTTTACCCTGCCGCTGGCAAAACGGGCGCACAGCGTGGTGGGTGTTGAAGGCGTGGCGGCGCTGGTAGAGAAAGGACGCGATAACGCGATTCACAATGGGCTGCAAAACGTGACATTTTTTCACGAGAATCTGGAAGAGGATGTCACCCAACAGCCCTGGGCGGCGCACGGCTTCGACAAGATTCTGCTGGATCCGGCCCGAGCAGGTGCGCCAGGCGTGATGCAGCATATTATTAAACTCGCCCCTAAACGCGTGGTCTATGTTTCCTGTAACCCGGCGACGCTTGCCCGGGACAGCGAAGCGTTATTAGCGGCGGGTTACCAGATTCAGCGTCTGGCAATGCTTGATATGTTCCCGCACACTGGACATCTGGAATCAATGGCGTTGTTTGAACACAACTGATGAGTTTCGGCTTGTCGAATTCGACAGGCAAGGGTCCCTAAAGGAGAGGACAATGGTTGCGGTAAGAAGTGCACATCTCAATAAAGCTGGTGAGTTTGACCCACAAAAATGGATCGCAAGTCTGGGGATTGCCAGCCAGCAGTCGTGTGAACGCTTAACCGAAACCTGGGCTTACTGTCTGCGCACCACCACGGGGCACCCCGACGCGGAGTTGCTGCTGTGGCGCGGCGTGGAGATGGTAGAGATCCTCTCCATGCTGAGCATGGATATCGATACCCTGCTCGCTGCCATGCTGTTCCCGCTGGCCGACGCCGAGGTAGTCTCCGAAGAGGTGCTGCGCGAAAGCGTCGGGACATCAATCGTCTCGCTGATCCACGGCGTGCGTGACATGGCGGCCATCCGCCAGCTGAAAGCCACCCACACCGACTCCGTCTCTTCCGAACAGGTCGATAACGTTCGCCGTATGCTGCTGGCGATGGTGGATGACTTCCGCTGCGTAGTGATTAAGCTTGCCGAACGCGTCGCCCATCTGCGGGAAGTGAAGGACGCGCCGGAAGATGAGCGCGTGCTGGCGGCGAAAGAGTGTACCAATATCTATGCCCCACTGGCGAACCGTCTGGGCATCGGACAGCTGAAATGGGAGCTGGAGGATTACTGCTTCCGCTACCTGCACCCGGCGGAATACAAACGTATTGCTAAACTGCTGCACGAACGCCGTATCGATCGCGAACACTATATCGAGGAGTTTGTCGGCGGCTTACGTCAGTCGATGAAAGAAGAGGGCGTCAAAGCCGAAGTCTATGGCCGTCCGAAGCACATCTACAGCATCTGGCGCAAAATGCAGAAGAAGCATCTCGCCTTTGATGAGCTGTTTGATGTGCGCGCCGTGCGCATCGTTGCCGAGCGTTTGCAGGACTGCTACGCCGCGCTGGGGATTGTTCACACCCATTTCCGCCACATGCCGGATGAATTTGACGACTACGTCGCGAATCCAAAACCCAACGGCTACCAGTCGATCCATACCGTGGTGCTGGGGCCGGGCGGTAAACCGGTCGAGATCCAGATCCGCACCAAACAGATGCACGAAGAGTCCGAGCTCGGCGTTGCCGCGCACTGGAAGTACAAAGAGGGCACCTCGGGCGGGGCGCGCTCCGGCCACGAAGATCGCATCGCCTGGCTGCGTAAGCTGATTGCGTGGCAGGAGGAGATGGCCGACTCCGGCGAGATGCTCGACGAAGTGCGCAGCCAGGTCTTTGACGACCGGGTCTACGTGTTTACGCCGAAAGGTGACGTGGTTGATCTGCCGGCAGGCTCAACGCCGCTCGACTTCGCCTACCACATCCACAGCGACGTGGGGCACCGCTGCATCGGCGCCAAAATCGGCGGACGCATCGTGCCATTCACCTATCAGCTGCAGATGGGCGATCAGGTGGACATCATCACCCAGAAGCAGCCGAACCCGAGCCGCGACTGGCTGAACCCGAACCTGGGCTATATCACCACCAGCCGCGGCCGCTCCAAGATCCACGCCTGGTTCCGCAAGCAGGATCGTGACAAGAACATCCTTGCCGGGCGTCAGATCCTCGACGACGAGCTGGAGCATCTGGGCATCCACCTGAAAGAGGCGGAAAAATTCCTGCTGCCGCGCTACAACTTCAACGAGCTGGATGAGCTGCTGGCCGCCATCGGCGGCGGGGATATTCGTCTCAACCAGATGGTCAATTTCCTGCAGGCGCAGTTCAACAAGCCGAGCGCGGCAGAACAGGATGCGGCGGCGCTGAAGCAGCTGCAGCAGAAGAGCTACACCCCGCAGCACCGCAGCAAAGAAAAAGACAACGGCAGGGTGGTGGTGGAAGGCGTCGGCAATCTGATGCACCACATTGCCCGCTGCTGCCAGCCGATCCCGGGGGACGAGATCGTCGGCTTTATCACCCAGGGGCGCGGGATCTCTATTCACCGCGCGGACTGCGATCAGCTGGACGATTTACAGTCCCACGCGCCGGAACGTATTGTCGATGCGGTGTGGGGCGAGAGCTACTCCGCTGGCTATTCGCTGGTGGTGCGGGTCTCGGCCAACGATCGCAGCGGCCTGCTGCGCGATATCACCACCATTCTGGCGAACGAAAAGGTGAACGTGCTGGGCGTTGCCAGCCGCAGCGACACCCGCCAGCAGCTCGCCACCATCGATATGACCATCGAAATCTATAACCTGCAGGTGCTGGGCCGGGTGCTCGGCAAGCTGAACCAGGTTCCGGATGTGATCGACGCCCGCCGTCTGCACGGCGGTTAATGCACTCTCTTTGTAGGCCGGGCAAGGCGTAGCCGCCGCCCGGCATTTATTTTTTTATCAGGACAGACTTATGACCCAAATCGACCGCCTGCTCGGCATTATGCAACGTCTGCGCGACCCGGAAACCGGCTGTCCGTGGGATAAAGAGCAGACCTTCGCCACCATCGCCCCCTACACTCTGGAAGAGACCTACGAGGTGCTGGACGCCATCTCCCGGGAAGATTTTGACGATCTGCGCGGCGAACTGGGCGATCTGCTGTTCCAGGTGGTGTTCTACGCCCAGATGGCCCAGGAAGAGGGGCGCTTTGATTTCAACGATATCTGCGCCGCCATCAGCGACAAGCTCGAGCGCCGCCACCCGCATATCTTTGGCGATGCCACCGCTGAAAACAGCACCGAAGTGCTGGCCCGCTGGGAGCAGATCAAAAGCGCGGAACGGGCTGAAAAATCGCAACATTCCGCGCTGGACGACATCCCGTTAAGCCTGCCGGCGCTGATGCGCGCAAACAAAATCCAGAAACGCTGCTCGACGGTCGGGTTTGACTGGACCTCTTTAGGCCCGGTGCTCGATAAAGTGCATGAAGAGATCGACGAGGTGATGCACGAAGCGCAACAGGCAGTAGTGGACCAGGACAAGCTGGAAGAGGAGATGGGCGATCTGCTGTTTGCCACCGTCAACCTTTCACGTCATCTGGGGGTCAAAGCCGAAGTGGCGCTACAAAAAGCCAACCTGAAATTCGAACGCCGCTTCCGGGAAGTGGAGCGGATTATCGCTGCCCGCGGCCTGGAAATGACCGGCGTGGACCTCGACGCGATGGAAGAAGTGTGGCAGGAAGTAAAACGCCAGGAATCTGATCTCTAACGGGTTTTTGCGATCAAGCGCAATTTGTGTGATTTTTTAAATGACAAGCGCTTGATTTGCGTCAAAAACATTTACCCAAAAGGGGCTATTTTCTCACTCCCAATATGAGTCAAAGCCTGAGACAGGAGACGGAGAATGAAAGTTTGTGGCGCTCGCCGTGTTCGGGTATACTACTTTCCCGTCCTGGTTATTCCATCGTTTCACCCTAACTTCTCAGGTTCAGCATGACAACGAACTATATTTTTGTGACCGGCGGGGTTGTATCCTCTCTGGGTAAAGGCATTGCCGCAGCCTCCCTCGCAGCCATTCTTGAAGCCCGTGGCCTCAATGTGACCATGATGAAGCTGGATCCGTACATCAACGTCGATCCAGGTACCATGAGCCCGATCCAACACGGGGAAGTGTTCGTTACTGAAGACGGCGCTGAAACCGACCTGGACCTGGGTCACTACGAGCGCTTCATTCGCACCAAAATGACCCGTCGTAACAACTTCACGACTGGCCGTATCTACTCTGACGTTCTGCGCAAAGAGCGCCGTGGCGACTATCTGGGCGCGACCGTTCAGGTTATCCCGCACATCACCAACGCCATTAAAGAGCGCATCGTTGCCGGTGGCGAAGGTCACGACGTGGTGCTGGTAGAGATCGGCGGTACCGTAGGTGATATCGAATCCCTGCCGTTCCTTGAAGCGATTCGCCAGCTGGCGGTGGATATCGGTCGTGAACACGCGCTGTTCATGCACCTGACCCTGGTGCCGTACATGGCTGCCGCAGGTGAAGTGAAGACCAAACCGACCCAGCACTCTGTAAAAGAGCTGCTCTCCATCGGTATTCAGCCTGACATCCTGGTTTGCCGTTCCGATCGTGCCGTTCCGGCCAACGAACGTGCGAAAATTGCATTGTTCTGTAACGTGCCAGAAAAAGCCGTCATTTCAATGAAAGATGTCGATTCCATTTATAAAATCCCGGGCCTGTTGAAATCACAGGGCCTGGACGATTATATTTGTAAACGATTCAGCTTGAACTGTCCGGAAGCTAACCTGTCTGAATGGGAACAGGTTATTTATGAAGAAGCGAACCCGGCAGGCGAAGTGACTATCGGTATGGTCGGCAAGTACATTGAACTGCCGGACGCCTATAAGTCAGTGATCGAAGCGCTGAAACACGGTGGCCTGAAAAACCGCGTAACCGTCAACATCAAGCTGATTGATTCGCAGGATGTTGAAACCCGCGGTGTCGAAATTCTGAAAGATCTGGATGCTATTCTCATCCCTGGCGGCTTCGGCTACCGTGGCGTTGAAGGCAAGATCGCTACCGCACGCTACGCGCGTGAAAACAATATTCCTTACCTCGGCATTTGCCTGGGTATGCAGGTTGCGCTGATTGAATTTGCTCGCAACGTGGTGGGGATGGAAAACGCGAACTCTACGGAATTTGTGCCAGACTGTAAGTACCCTGTTGTGGCGCTTATTACCGAATGGCGCGACGAAGAAGGTAACGTCGAAGTCCGTACCGAGAAGAGCGATCTGGGTGGCACGATGCGTCTGGGCGCACAGGCCTGTCAGCTTTCCGAAGACAGCCTGGTACGCCAGATGTACGGTGCGCCGACAATCACTGAACGCCATCGTCACCGTTACGAAGTCAACAACCTGCTGTTGAAACAAATTGAAGCTGCGGGCCTGCGTATTGCGGGACGCTCCGGGGATGATCAGTTGGTCGAGATCATCGAAGTGCCGAACCACCCATGGTTCGTCGCCTGTCAGTTCCACCCGGAATTTACTTCTACGCCGCGTGATGGACATCCGCTGTTTGCTGGCTTTGTGAAAGCCGCCAATGAGTTCCAGAAGCGTCAGGCGAAGTAAGAAAAGTTAGAACGGCAGCGCGTACCAAGGGTACGCGTTGTTTGTCTGGAGTTTTAGTTTAACTTGTACTGAGGAAAATCTAATGTCCAAAATCGTTAAAGTCATCGGTCGTGAAATCATCGACTCCCGTGGTAACCCGACTGTTGAAGCCGAAGTACACCTGGAAGGTGGTTTCGTCGGTATGGCAGCTGCGCCGTCAGGTGCTTCTACTGGTTCCCGCGAAGCGCTGGAACTGCGCGATGGCGACAAATCCCGTTTCCTGGGCAAAGGCGTAACCAAAGCTGTTGGCGCGGTTAACGGCCCAATTGCACAGGCAATCCTTGGCAAAGACGCCAAAGACCAGGCTGGCATCGATAAAATCATGATCGATCTGGACGGTACTGAAAACAAATCTAACTTCGGTGCGAACGCAATCCTGGCTGTTTCCCTGGCGAACGCCAAAGCAGCAGCTGCTTCTAAAGGTCAGCCACTGTTCGAACACATCGCTGAACTGAACGGCACTCCAGGCAAATACTCTATGCCAGTTCCGATGATGAACATCATCAACGGCGGCGAGCACGCAGACAACAACGTTGATATTCAGGAATTCATGATTCAGCCAGTTGGCGCGAAATCCCTGAAAGAAGCGGTACGTATGGGTTCTGAAGTGTTCCACAACCTGGCTAAAGTTCTGAAAGCTAAAGGTATGAACACTGCAGTAGGTGACGAAGGTGGTTATGCACCTAACCTGGGCTCCAACGCCGAAGCACTGGCTGTTATCGCTGAAGCGGTTAAAGCAGCTGGCTACGAGCTGGGCACCGACATCACCCTGGCGATGGACTGTGCAGCATCTGAATTCTACAAAGACGGTAAATACGTTCTGGCTGGCGAAGGCAACAAAGCGTTCACCTCCGAAGAGTTCACTCACTTCCTGGAAGACCTGACCAAACAGTACCCAATCGTCTCTATCGAAGACGGTCTGGACGAATCTGACTGGGATGGTTTCGCATACCAGACTAAAGTACTGGGCGACAAAATCCAGCTGGTTGGTGACGATCTGTTCGTAACCAACACCAAGATCCTGAAAGAAGGTATCGAAAAAGGCATCGTTAACTCCATCCTGATCAAATTCAACCAGATCGGTTCTCTGACCGAAACTCTGGCTGCGATCAAAATGGCGAAAGACGCTGGCTACACTGCCGTTATCTCTCACCGTTCAGGCGAAACTGAAGACGCGACCATCGCTGACCTGGCTGTTGGTACCGCTGCTGGCCAGATCAAAACCGGTTCTATGAGCCGTTCTGACCGTGTTGCTAAATACAACCAGCTGATTCGTATCGAAGAAGCGCTGGGCGAAAAAGCACCATACAACGGCCGTAAAGAGATCAAAGGCCAGTAATTCTGAACCTTAATCTTTAGAAAAAACCCGCTTCGGCGGGTTTTTTTATGCCTGCGTTACAGCAGCAGGGGCAGGGTAGCGCTGGCGGTTTGCTGGCTGGCGTCGCCGTAGCGGTTGTCCAGCGAGATAAGCGTGGTGGCAAGCAACTCCACCAAAAGCATCACCCCCACTTTGGCATTCATCGCGCCGGCGCTGAGCGGGCCTTCGGGTTTTGCCGCCACCAACTGCATATCGCTGATTGAAGCCAGCGGGCTGCGCGGGGTATTGCTGAGCGTCAGCACTCGCGCGCCGCGTTTACGGGCAAGTTTCACCACGTGCAGCAGATCGCGGGTGGATCCTGAACTCGAAATCGCCACCACCAGATCCTCTTTACCCAGCGTGGTTGCGCTCATCGAGGCGCGGTGCATGTCGCTTAACAGCTGCGCAGGTTTACCCAGACGCAGTAGTTTGTAGTGCAGATAGTCGCCCAAAATAGCACTTGCCGCCACGCCGTAGATAGAGACCGAACGCGCCTGATGCAGCGCCTGTGCAGCCTGCAGCAGCACATCCCTGTCCAGCAGTCGGGCGGTATCCCGCAGCGCCAGAACGGACTCCTCCACGACTTCATCTACCCGATCGCCCTGCGCAACCGGCGCCTGGTCACGCTGAACGTCCAGCGCCAGCGCCATCTTAAACTCGGTATAGCCCTTGCAACCCAGCGTGCGACACAGCCTGGTCACGCTTGCCTCGCTGGTTTCGCTCTCACGTGCCAGTTCGGTAATGGTGAAGTAGAGCACTTTTGCCGGATCGCTTAAGACGAACTCACCCAGTTTTTGCTGGGTCGGACTATAGCCAGAGACGCCCTGTCGCAGCCTCAGCAGCAGATTTTCATTTTCTGACATGCAAAATCCTTAATGCGTTTTTCTGTGGCTAGTGTGGCGGAAAGCGGGGGCGGGATGCCAGTCATTTTAAAAAAGTATGATCGCTCTCCAGGTTATTGGTGATAATTTTCACTTTAATATTTATATGTGGTAAAAATTTTCATCAAATAATCCGGGAGTGAAAAAATGATGCAACTGTTCAGCGGCGCCTCGTCGGGTGCCTGGTTTGAAAAAGCCCAGCGCTTCGGCAAATCCTTTATGTTACCTATTGCCGTGCTGCCTGCCGCGGGCCTGCTGTTAGGCATTGGCGGCGCGCTGTCGAACCCCAACACACTCGCGGCCTACCCATTCCTGGATGTGGGCTGGCTACAGGCGATATTCACCATCATGAGCAGCGCCGGCTCGATTGTCTTTGCCAATCTCTCGGTGCTCTTTGCCGTAGGGGTGGCCGTGGGGCTGGCGAAAACCGATAAGGGCACTGCGGGCCTGGCGGCACTGCTGGCGTTCCTGGTGATGAATGCCACCATCAACGCGCTGTTGATCCTGAACGGCACTCTGGCGCAGGAAAATCCCGGTGCGGTGGGGCAGGGGATGACGCTGGGCATTCAGACCCTGGAAACCGGCGTTTTCGGCGGGGTGGTCATCGGGCTGGTAACCTGTACGCTGCACCATCGGTTTAACAAGATTGCCCTGCCGCAATTTCTCGGTTTCTTTGGCGGGTCACGCTTTGTGCCTATTATCAGCTCGTTGGCGGCGATACTGGTGGGGGCCATCATGACCGTCGTCTGGCCGCACTTTCAGAAGCTGATCTTCGGCCTCGGCGGTCTGGTCGATGCTACCGGTTATCTGGGCACCTTCCTGTACGGCTTTATCCTGCGTATGCTCGGCCCGTTTGGCCTGCACCACATTTTTTATCTGCCTTTCTGGACCACCGCCCTCGGCGGGAGCGAGATCGTTAACGGTCAACTGATTGAAGGCACGCAGCGCATCTTCTTTGCCCAGCTCGCCGACCCGAATACCCAGCAGTTCTTTGCCGGCACCTCGCGCTTTATGTCCGGACGCTTTATTACCATGATGTTTGGCCTGCTCGGCGCGTGCCTGGCGATGTATCACACGGCAAAGCCTGAAAATAAAAAGCGGGTGGCGGGGCTGCTGCTGTCGGCGGCGCTGACCTCATTCCTGACCGGTATCACCGAGCCGATTGAGTTCTCTTTCCTGTTTATCGCCCCGGTGCTGTACGTCATCCACGCGCTGTTCGACGGGCTGGCCTTTATGCTCGCCCATATTCTACAGATCACTATAGGGCAGACCTTCTCGGGCGGTTTTATCGATTTTGTTCTGTTCGGCATTCTGCAGGGCGAAGCCAAAACCCACTGGCTGTACGTACCGCTGGTCGGGATCCCGTGGTTCTTCCTGTACTACTTCACCTTCCGCTTCCTGATTAAGCGTTTCGATTTTGCGACCCCGGGCCGGGAGAAAGAGGCCGTGGCTGAAACCGCGCTTCCTCAAAGCGAACGGGCGCAGGCGATTATTGAAGGCCTGGGCGGCAGGGATAACCTGGATGAGGTGGACTGCTGCGCCACGCGTTTACGCGTGACGGTGAAAGACGGCGGCAAAGTGAACGAAGCCATGCTCAAAGCCACCGGCGCCCGCGGCGTGATCCTGCGGGGCAATGGCGTACAGGTTATCTACGGCCCGCACGTCACCATTATCAAAAATGAAGTTGAAGAGATCTTATCGTAATGAAAAATGTACTGGATATCCTGAAAGGTAAGCTGATCGTCTCATGCCAGGCGCTGGATAATGAACCCCTGCACAGCCCGTTTATTATGTCGCGCATGGCGCTGGCGGCGGCGCAGGGCGGGGCAGTGGCCATCCGCGCCAACAGCGTCGTGGACATCAACGCCATCAAACAGCAGGTTTCGCTGCCGGTGATCGGCATAATCAAGCGCGACTATCCGGACAGCGAAGTGTTTATTACCGCCACGCTGCGGGAGGTGGATGAGCTGATGGCTATAAAACCGGAGATTATCGCCCTTGATGCCACCGCGCGTCCGCGTCCCGGCGGGCAGACGCTCGCCGGGCTGATGGCAGCGATCCGTGCACGATACCCGTCGCAGCTGCTGATGGCGGATATCGCCACGGTGGAGGAGGCGAAAACCGCCCAGGCGCTGGGTTTTGACTGCGTGGGCACTACGCTTTACGGCTACACGGCTGATACCGCAGGCCATAAGCTGAAAGAGCGGGATTGTGAGTTTTTACGTGAGGTCGTCGCGGCCGTCACTGTTCCGGTGGTGGCTGAAGGCAATGTCGAAACGCCGGAAATGGCTGCTCGCTGCCTTGAGTCAGGCGCGTATACGGTGGTGGTAGGCGGTGCGATCACGCGTCCGCAGCAGATTACGGCGCGATTTGTTGGGGCAATCGAGGCACAGAGCACCGATCGGGCATGATCCTGAGCCGGGGATCTGCGATACTTAACGTTTATCCCCTTCATTGAGATGACTATGCAGTACCCGATTAATGAGATGTTCCAGACCCTGCAAGGCGAGGGTTACTTCACCGGCGTTCCCGCTATTTTTATCCGTTTGCAGGGATGCCCGGTTGGCTGTGCCTGGTGCGACACCAAACATACCTGGGATAAGCTCGCGGATCGGGAGGTGTCGCTGTTTAGCATCCTGGCCAAAACCAAAGAGAGCGACAAATGGGGCGCGGCGAACCCGGAAGATCTGCTGGCTATTATTAGCCGTCAGGGGTGGACCGCGCGTCATGTGGTGATCACTGGCGGTGAACCCTGCATCCATGATCTGATCCCGCTAACCTCGCTGCTCGAAAAAAACGGCTACAGCTGTCAGATTGAGACCAGCGGCACGCACGAAGTGCGCTGCTCCCACACTACCTGGGTCACCGTGTCGCCAAAGGTAAATATGCGTGGCGGTTTCAAAATGTTGCCGCAGGCGCTGGAGCGGGCGGATGAGATCAAACACCCGGTCGGACGCGTACGCGATATCGAAGCGCTGGATGAACTGCTGGAGACGCTGACCGACGACAAACAGCGGGTGATTGCGCTGCAGCCGATCAGTCAGAAAGAGGACGCCACCCGTCTGTGCATTGAGACCTGCATTGCGCGTAACTGGCGTCTGTCGATGCAGACGCACAAGTACCTGAATATCGCCTGATGCTCCCGGGGCCCCTCTCAACAAGGGGCCTTTATTTTTGGTAACAGCGCCCAGGTTACCACCGCCGAACCGAGACAAATCGCGCTATTAAACAGCAGGGCATATTGCGCCGCGCTGGCTGTCCCCAGCGGCAGCAGCAGGGCATAGAGTGAAGCCGTCACCGCGATCCCCATCGCTCCGCCCAGCGAACTGCCCATTTTGTATATCCCGGATGCCACCCCCACTTTGCTCTCGGGGGCATTCATCACCGCGGTGTCCGTCGACGGCGTGGCGTAACAGCCCAGCCCCAGACCAAAGAGTACGTTGCTAAAAAAGACGGTCACAATGTAGATCTCTTTGCTTAAGAAGGTGCAGGAGATAAAGGTAATGCCGAGCGCGGTCAGCACTGGCCCGGTCATCATCGGCAGGCGTGCGCCATAGCGTTGAAGCAGTTTCTCCCCCACGCGGATCATGGCCAGCACCGTCACCAGATACCCCAGCGTCATCATGCCGGTTTGTAGCGGCGTCAGGTGATGGCCCTGCTGCAGCCAGATACTGGTGATCATCATGGTGCCAATACAGCCGTTGAGCATGAAGTTAGAGAACACCGCCGCGCTGTAGGCCCGGTTTTTAAACAGCGCAAAATCAATCAGCGCCGCATCGCCCTTGCGTAGCCCGGTAACGATAAAGCCCAGTGCCGCCAGCACCGCCGCCCCCAGCACGGACAGCGATAAACCACTGCTCCACCCCCAGGCATGGCCTTTGCTGATAAACAGGTTGAGCAGCACCAGCATACAGACAAAACTCACCAGCCCACCAATATCCAGCTTATGCTGACCGGCGCTGGGGCTTCGGCTTTCGGGCGTACCGCGGATCAACAGCAGTGCAGCCAGTGCCACCAGCATCGAAAAAACAAATATCCAGCGCCAGCCCAGCGTCGTGGCGATGGCACCGCCGACAAAAGAGCTCAGGCCGCTGCCGCCCCAGGAGCCGATTACCCAGAAACTGATCGCACGCTGGCGCGCTTTGCCTTCGTACCAGGTTTTAATCAGCGCCAGCGTGGCGGGCATAATGCAGGCTGCCGACAGCCCCTGGATCGCACGTCCCAGCAGAAAGAGCACCGGCTCCCGGGCCAGAAACAGCAGGCCGCTGCCGGTAATACTCAGTATCAGGCCGATGACCGTCAGGCGCACGCGGCCAAACTTATCAGCAAAGCCGCCGCTGGCGACGACAAAACAGCCGCTGAACAATGCGCTGAGGCTGACCGCCAGCGTGAGCGTCTCCAGTGAAATATCGAGGCTGTTTTTCATCGCCGGTACGACGTTAATCACCGACTGGGCGAATAGCCAGAACGTCAGAACGCTCAGAACAATACCCGCCAGCAGTCGATCGTTACCTGCGAAAGCCGGGGTGTCTGTCAGGGGAACGGTACTCATTGTGCAGTCCTCCAGGGATGCGGATTAACGCAGATAGTGTTCGGTCAGGGCACTCCAGAGCGCGGCACCGGTAAGCAGGATCCTGTCGTTAAAGTCATACCCCGGGTTATGCACCATGCAGCGGTCCGCTTCATCCCCCGCACCGAGCGTGAAATAGCAGCCGTCGGGGTTTTTCTCGAGCATGAAGGCAAAATCTTCACTGCCCATAAAGGGAGGGGCGGCCGTCACGGCATCCTGGCCAAAAAGGTCCACCGCCACACTGCGCACCATCTCGTTAGCCGCCGGATTGTTATTCAGAACCGGGCTGCCGTTGATGTGGCTGATGGTTGCGGTGGCATTAAAGCTTTCGGCCTGGGCGACGGCAATATCGTGGATCCGCTGCAGCACCGTCTGGCGTACTTTTTCATTCAGCGTACGCACGGTGAGCTTCATCAGGACTTTGTCGTTGATGATATTGGGCGCATGCCCTGCCTGGATGCTGCCCACGGTCACCACGGCAGGTTCAAACGGGGTGATATTGCGTGAGACGATCGACTGCAGGGCGAGAGTGATATGGCAGGCCACCAGCGTGGCATCGACGGTATGTTCCGGCACGGCGCCGTGTCCGCCCACGCCTTTAACTTCAATATGCAGAGTGTCGGAGGAGGCCATCATGGCACCATCGCGCAGGCCGATTTTTCCGAGCTTTTGCCCCGGCATATTGTGCAAACCGAAAATATGGTCGCAGGGAAAAGTGTCGAACAGGCCATCTTCGACCATCACCCGCCCGCCGTATAGCAACTCCTCGGCTGGCTGGAAAATCAGGTGCAGCGTGCCGTTAAATTTGCGGGTGCGCGCCAGGTATTCTGCGGCATAAAGCAGGGTGGTGGTGTGACCATCATGGCCGCAGCCGTGGAATTTTCCCTCAACGGTGCTGCTCCACGCCTTGCCGCTGTTCTCCTGCATCGGTAATGCATCCATATCGGCACGCAGGCCCAGACGCTTGCTACCGTTGCCCACTTTCAGGGTGCCAACCACCCCGGTTTTAGCCATCCCGCGATGTACCTTGTAACCCCATTGCTGGAGCAGCCCCGCCACGCGCTCGCTGGTTTGATGCTCCTCAAAACCGATCTCAGGATGCTGATGAAAATGACGGCGCAACTCAATGAACTGTGCTTCGGTGGTCTGCAGTGCTTCAACAATCGGATGTGTCATTTTTGTTATCCTTTTTTGGGCAAACAATGCTAATTTCGAGTTTATGCCGTTAGCAGCGCCCAAAAATGCACTTTTTTGTTGTGAAGCGACGCATTCCTTTTGATTGTTTTTCATACAATTCAGTTATGACAAAAAATAGCCTGTCATTATTTGTCTTCGCGGGAGAGCACATGGCGCAACGGGGTGGCGATTTTTCGGTGACGGTTGAGGACATGCGTCAGTTTTATCAGGACGAGGACGACTCGCTGACGCTGATCTGGATGCTGGAAGGGCAGGCCGAACTGCGCACCGAAGAGCGGCATGAAGTTCTGCTGGCCGATAGCCTGACGATCCTCAATCGTAACCAGCGCTGGCAGATTACCGGCGATACCGCAAATATTACCCTGCGCGTGGTGCTGTCCGGGCGTTGGGTGCTGCAGATGTACAACGACTTTTTTGCCCACGACTATGGCTTCCCGCCTGCCGCCGGGGGGATATGGCCGCAGTGCGATGAGCTACGCCATCTGCTACGTCAGTTGCTGGTAGTGACGATAATTAACGATCGGCATCGCTACCGGCTGGAGGCGAACCGCTGGCTCAGCGAGATCCTGTTGCTATTGACCAGTCGGTTCCAGCAACCGGCCCGCCAGCGCTCCCGTGAGAGCAATCCGGGCTGGAGCAAACGCATCGTCCGGGTTGTCGAACGTATTCATGCCAGCTATACCCGGCGTATTACGCTTGCTGAAATTGCCGACAGTGAATTTGTCTCTGAAGCCTGGCTCTCCCGGCTCTTTCGCAAAGAGGTGGGCGTGAGTTTTATGCAATACATCACCACCCTGCGGCTGGAAAAAGCGGCGGAGGCGCTGCATCTCACCCGGCGACCCTTGCACCAGATAGCCCTTGAGCAAGGCTTTGCCAGTACCCGGATGATGAGCGATCTGTTTCGCCGTCATCATGCTATGACGCCGAGCGAGTTTCGCAAAGCCCGGCGTCAGAATCCGGATGTGCCGCTTTCCCGTGTGACGCCTCGCGCGCAGTGTCACCCGGTGGCGGTAGACAAGCTCTTTAGCCTGCTCAATAAACCGGAAACACGCGTCTGGGAACCCTCACCGTTTCCCACCCATCCTCTTCAGGAGCGAGTGCTGGACCTGCATCAAATCCAGCCGACGGCCGCTGCGCTACGCCACACGCGACTGGTGATTACCCTGCGTGAACTGGATGATTTACTGCGGGAGGACGTCCGCCGCCAGCTGGAGAGGCTTGACCAGCAGTTCTCCATTTACGGCATTGATATTGCGGAGCCTTTCCTTAGTAGTCGCCTGTTCGCCAGCGGCTGGGACGATCCCCTGATGGCAGGCTATGCCTGCTGGTATAACCTGCATCAGCTGTTTACCTGGCTGGCGCAAAAGCGTTGGACGGTATTACTGCATACCGGATTAACGACCCGCTGCGATCTTCTGGCGCGTTTTCTGCACCAGGCGGTTAACCACTTTTCACCCGATGTTACCGCTGGCTGGCAGTTTGTCATGCACTGGTCGACGCAGGCGAATGACGCGTCGCGCCAGCAGGTCTGGCAGGCCCAGCGGGCCGTACTCGGGCAGTTTTTACCGCAGGCAAAATTTGGGGTATGGCATCGTTTTTCACCCACCAGCCCGGCGGGCAACGACGCGGCGCTTCTCGGCTCAACGATCCTGATGCAGGCCGATTTCCTGGCCTGCCCGGCGGACGCCAACGAGCTACTCGATCTGGCGCAGCTGGATCCGGCCCGCCTGTCTTCTGCGGAAAATTACCCGGTACAGAAGATCCGCCAGATTGTCGCGGCGCTTCGCCAGCGCCAGCTCTCTCTTCCGGTATGGCTGCTGTCATGGAATACCCTCACCGGTAATACGCGGGCAACCAACGGCTGGTTTTTCCGTGGTGCGCTGCTGATGCAAAACCTGCTCGGGCTTTCTGAACAGGTATGGCTGGCTGGGTTCTGGCTTAATTCGGGTTTGCAGGGAGAAGCCCGGGCCAACAACACCATTGACACCTCGAGCCTGGCGCTCCAGTACAATCACGGCCTTCCACGGCCGATTTACTGGGTACTATGGCTATGGAAACGCCTGCGGGGCGAGGTGTTGGTCAACGATAAAAGTGTGTTGCTGTTACGCCATCAGAATAGCTATCAGCTGCTGCTGCGCAATACCGTGGTTTTCAACCCGCTGCTCTCGAGCGAAGAGGCTTTTATTCAGCGTTTTCGCCAGCAGTATCACCTGATGCTAAAGGGATTAAGCGGCAGCTGGCGGATCAAATGCCATCTGTTTGACCAGCACAACGGCGCGCTCTATCCGTTAACGGAAGCCGTGCGCAGTGAAAGTGGGCCTGATGAAGAGATGTGGTGCTGGATGGGGCATAAAGCGCGTCCCACGCTAACCCTACGCGAAGAACGGCTTCATGACGGCTGGCAAATCACTCAATCGCTTGAGAGCAACGCGCTGGTGCTCTATGAGTTAGCGCCGATTATTGCCCGGGAGGGGGGAATAGAGTGATGTTTACTCGCCGCGATAGATGCAGCCGGCGGTGCAGGTCTCTTTGATCATCACCGCGCTCAGCAGTGGCACCAGCGGTTTCATCTCATTCCAGATCCATTTGGCCAGCACTTCGCTGGTCGGATTTTCCAGTCCAGGAATATCATTCAGATAGTAGTGATCGAGGCGGTCATAGGTCGGTTTAAACGCCGCTTTCAGTTCGGAGAAGTCCATAATCCAGCCGGTATGCGGATCGACCTCACCCGTAATTTCAAGGCGCACCATAAAGGAGTGCCCATGCAGGCGACCGCATTTATGCCCTTCCGGGACGTGAGGGAGATGGTGGGCGGCTTCGAAGATGAAATCTTTAAACAGTGTGGTGGACATCATGAACTCTCAAAAATGCGGAAAAAACCAGCGCATAATACCGGAATGCACATTTTTTATCATTACCTAAAACGGTCATTCACACCCGGTAGCCTTTTTGTGGCTATTAACCCTGTATTTATCTTTTATTTTCAGATGGTTAATTAATCGTTTTTATTGTTAAGAACGATAGCAAAAACAGGTTAGTCCATTTGGTTATTTATTATTTCTATACCGTCTTTAATTGTTATGATCCGCGCCGTTAACCTTACATTCTGTTCTGTCTTTCAGATAAAAATTCAGCTTTGCTACTGGAACATAACGACGCATGACAACACAGGCCCCACCTTCAAATTTGCTTCCCCTGAACCCGGAGCAACTGGCACGCCTGCAGGCAGCCACCACTGATTTTTCACCTACCCAGCTTGCCTGGGTCTCCGGTTATTTCTGGGGAATGCTCAATCAACAGCCGGGTGCTGTGGTGAGTGCACCGGCTACGGCCGTTGAGATCCCGGCAATTACGCTTATCTCCGCTTCGCAAACCGGGAACGCCCGTCGCGTGGCGGAAGCCCTGCGGGACGATCTGCTCGCCGCCAAACTGAACGTGAACCTGGTGAACGCCGGGGATTATAAATTTAAGCAAATCGCGTCAGAGAAGCTGGTTGTCGTTGTGACCTCTACCCAGGGCGAAGGTGAGCCGCCTGAAGAAGCGGTGGCGCTGCATAAATTCCTGTTCTCGAAAAAAGCGCCAAAACTGGCGGGCACCGCCTTTGCGGTCTTCGGCCTTGGCGACTCCTCCTACGAATTCTTCTGCCAGTCGGGCAAAGATTTTGACAGCAAGCTGGCCGAACTGGGCGGCGAGCGCCTGCTGGATCGCGTAGATACCGACGTCGAATACCAGGCCGCGGCTGCCGAATGGCGCGCGCGCATTGTCGATGTCCTGAAAGCCCGCGTTCCGAAAGAGACGCCCGCGCAGGCGGCGGCCACCGCAACCGGTGTGGTTAACGACATTCACACCAGCCCGTACACCAAAGAGGCCCCGCTGACGGCGAGCCTCTCGGTTAATCAGAAAATCACCGGTCGTGACTCTGAAAAAGACGTGCGCCATATCGAAATCGATTTAGGCGACTCCGGCCTGCGCTATCAGCCGGGCGATGCGCTTGGCGTCTGGTATCAGAACGATCCGGCGCTGGTGAAAGAGCTGGTTGAACTGCTGTGGCTGAAGGGCGATGAGCCGGTCAGCGTCGACGGCAAAACCCTGCCGCTCTCTGAAGCGCTGCAGTGGCATTTCGAGCTGACCGTCAACACCGCGAACATCGTGGAAAACTATGCCACCCTGACCCGCAGCGAATCCCTGCTGCCGCTGGTGGGTGACAAAGCCAAACTGCAACAATATGCCGCTACCACGCCAATCGTCGATATGGTGCGTTTTGCTCCGGCACAGCTGGATGCTGTCGCGCTGATTGGCCTGCTGCGTCCGCTGACGCCGCGCCTGTACTCTATCGCCTCTGCCCAGGCCGAGGTAGAGAGCGAAGTCCACGTCACCGTGGGCGTGGTGCGCTACGACATCGAAGGCCGCGCCCGCGCCGGTGGCGCTTCGAGCTTCCTCGCGGATCGCGTGGAAGAGGAGGGCGAGGTGCGGGTCTTTATCGAGCACAACGACAACTTCCGCCTGCCGGCTAACCCGGAAACCCCGGTGATCATGATTGGCCCGGGCACCGGCATCGCGCCGTTCCGCGCCTTTATGCAGCAGCGCGCCGCCGACGACGCGCCGGGCAAAAACTGGCTGTTCTTTGGTAATCCGCATTTCACCGAGGATTTCCTCTACCAGGTGGAGTGGCAGCGCTACGTGAAAGAAGGGGTACTGAGCCGCATCGATCTGGCCTGGTCCCGCGATCAAAAAGAAAAAGTCTACGTACAAGACAAACTGCGCGAACAGGGCGCAGAGCTGTGGCGCTGGATCAATGACGGTGCCCACATTTATGTCTGCGGCGACGCCAATCGCATGGCGAAAGACGTTGAGCAGGCGTTGCTGGAAGTGATTGCTGAATTCGGTGGCATGGATACTGAATCGGCAGATGAATTTTTAAGTGAGCTGCGCGTCGAGCGCCGTTATCAGCGAGATGTCTACTAATGAGCGAAAAACACCCTGGCCCACTGGTGGTCGAAGGCAAACTGACTGATGCCGAGCGCATGAAGGTTGAGAGCAACTACCTGCGCGGCACCATTGCCGAAGATTTAAATGACGGTCTGACCGGCGGTTTCAAAGGCGACAACTTCCTGCTGATCCGTTTCCACGGCATGTACCAGCAGGACGATCGCGATATTCGCGCCGAGCGTGCTGAACAGAAGCTGGAGCCGCGTCACGCGATGCTGCTGCGCTGCCGCCTGCCGGGCGGCATCATCACCACCAAACAGTGGCAGGCGATCGACAAGTTCGCCCATGACAACACCATTTATGGCAGCATCCGTCTGACCAACCGTCAGACCTTCCAGTTCCACGGCATTCTGAAGAAGAACGTGAAGCCGGTACACCAGATGCTGCACTCCGTCGGGCTGGACGCGCTGGCGACCGCCAACGACATGAACCGTAACGTGTTGTGTACTTCCAATCCGTACGAGTCCGAGCTGCACGCCGAAGCCTACGAGTGGGCGAAGAAGATCTCCGAACACCTGCTGCCGCGTACCCGCGCCTATGCTGAGATCTGGCTGGATCAGGAAAAGGTCGCGACGACGGACGAAGAGCCGATCCTCGGTCAGACCTATCTGCCGCGTAAGTTCAAAACCACGGTGGTGATCCCGCCGCAGAACGATATCGATCTGCACGCTAACGACATGAACTTCGTGGCGATTGCCGAGAACGGCAAGCTGGTGGGCTTTAACCTGCTGGTCGGCGGCGGTCTTTCTATCGAGCACGGTAACAAGAAGACCTACGCCCGCACCGCGAGCGAGTTCGGCTATCTGCCGCTGGAGCACACCCTGGCAGTGGCGGAAGCGGTCGTGACCACCCAGCGCGACTGGGGTAACCGTACCGATCGTAAAAACGCCAAGACCAAATACACCCTGGAACGCGTGGGCGTGGAGACGTTCAAAGAAGAAGTGGAGCGTCGCGCAGGCATCAAGTTTGAGCCAATCCGCCCGTACGAATTCACCGGCCGTGGCGATCGCATCGGCTGGGTAAAAGGTATCGATAATAAATGGCACCTGACGCTGTTTATTGAAAACGGCCGTATCCTGGATTATCCGGGCCGTCCGCTGAAAACCGGTCTGCTGGAAATTTCGAAGATCCACAAGGGCGAGTTCCGTATTACCGCCAACCAGAACCTGATTATTGCTGGCGTGCCGGAAAGCCAGAAGGCGAAGATCGAGAAGCTGGCGCGGGATCATGCCCTGATGGAGGCGGTCAAACCGCAGCGTGAAAACTCAATGGCCTGCGTCTCCTTCCCGACCTGTCCGCTGGCGATGGCCGAAGCCGAGCGCTTCCTGCCGTCTTTCACCGACAAAGTGGAAGCGATTCTGGAAAAACACGGTATCCCGGACGAGCATATTGTTATGCGTGTCACCGGCTGCCCGAACGGTTGCGGCCGCGCGATGCTGGCGGAACTGGGTCTGGTGGGCAAAGCGCCGGGGCGTTACAACGTCCATCTTGGCGGGAATCGCAGCGGGACGCGCATTCCGCGGATGTACCGCGAGAACATCACGGAACCAGAGATTCTTGACTCCATAGACCTGCTTGTCGGGCGCTGGGCGAAAGAGCGCGAAGCGGGTGAAGGCTTCGGCGACTTTACGGTGCGTGCGGGCATCATTCGTCCGGTGCTCGATCCCGCAAGGGATTTTTGGGAGTAACCACGAGAGGTAATTATGTCCTTACTCGATCTAAACGCGCTTAACGACCTGCCAAAAGTGGAACGCATTCTGGCACTCGCAGAAACCAACGCCCAGTTGGAAAAGCTGGACGCCGAAGGCCGCGTCGCCTGGGCGCTGGAAAATCTGCCGGGTGAATACGTGCTCTCGTCGAGCTTTGGTATTCAGGCGGCGGTCAGCCTGCATCTGGTGAATAAGATCCGCCCGGATATTCCGGTGATCCTCACCGACACCGGCTATCTGTTCCCGGAAACCTACCAGTTTATTGACGAACTGACGGACAAGCTGCAGCTGAATCTCAAGGTCTATCGCGCGGAGCAGAGCGCGGCCTGGCAGGAAGCACGCTACGGTAAGCTGTGGGAGCAGGGTGTGGAGGGCATTGAGAAATACAATGCCATCAACAAAGTCGAGCCGATGAACCGGGCGCTGTCCGACCTCAACGCCAAAACCTGGTTTGCCGGTCTTCGCCGGGATCAGTCCGGTAGCCGGGCGTCCTTACCGGTGCTGGCGATCCAGCGCGGGGTGTTCAAGGTGCTGCCGATTATCGACTGGGATAACCGGACCGTTTACCAGTACCTGCAGCAGCATGGCCTGAAATACCATCCGCTGTGGGACCAGGGCTATCTATCGGTGGGGGATACCCACACCACCCGCAAATGGGAGCCGGGTATGGCGGAAGAAGAGACCCGTTTCTTTGGCCTCAAGCGCGAGTGTGGATTGCACGAAGGGTAATCCCCTTTTCTCCCTCTCCCTGTGGGAGAGGGTTGGGGTGAGGGCATCAGGCCGCACTGAGCTTGTAGGCCCGGTAAGGCGTAGCCGCCACCGGGCATGACCTCAGCTCAGGCTTTCCCCGCTTTCGCCAGCTCTTTCACCAGCGGCAGCATTACCCGCACCACGTCCCGGCTGCGATGTTCAATTCGCTTTGGCAGCGCCTCGTCAATGTACTGCAGATTATCCAGCCTGACGTTATGCCAGCTCGTTCCCTGCGGGAAGGCTTTCGACTTACTCCGCTGCTGATAACCGTCTTTCTTACCCAGTGACCAGTTGGTCGCCTCGACATACAGCACCGGGATCCCGGCCTTATCGAAGATTTCACCATCATTACAGCATCCGGTCCCTTTCGGGTAGTTGGCGTTGCCGCCCGGGTTGGTGGCGGCAAAGATGCCCTGGGTACGGGCAATCGCCAGCGCGCGATCGCGGGTCAATTTGCGCACCGGGGCAGGGGTGGTTTTACCGCTGTTGAAATAGAGCTTATCGCCGACGATCAAGTTATCGAGATTGATCACCAGCAGGGTGTTTTTCTTTTCGGCCGAGCTCATGCGGTTGAGCACGTTCTCAGCACCCAGGCGGCCCTCTTCTTCGCCGCTGGTGGCGATAAAGCGGATGCTGTACTGGGTGGGAATGTTCTTCAGCTGTTCAGCCAGCTCCAGCATCACCCCGACGCCCGCGGCATTATCATCGATGCCCTGTAAGGTGAGGCCGCCGAGATTGTTATCGGCATCGCTGTCGCTCATCGGGGCATAGGTATCCAGATGCGCCAGAATAATAATTTGCTGTGCGGCTTTACCTTCATGGGCGGCAATCACGGTGCTGCCGGTCACGTTGTGCCAGTTTTTGCTCTGGTTGCGTGAGGTATAGATATAGCGGCTCTGGAAGGTGCGGATATCGCTCTGGTAACCCATTTCGGCGAACTGCTGGCGCACATAGTCAGCGGAGAGCATTTCGGCGGGGGTGCCGGTCATACGGCCCGGGAAAAAGGTCGCGATATGACGCGCCTGCGTCGCGGCAATCTCACCCAGAGGGGGCGTTTTAGCCTGAACCGTTCCAATCAAGCAAACGCCGAGCGCCAGTGCAGCGATACGGTGGCGCATTGCGGAAAACATAATGAGTCCTTAAAAAATAGCGCAAAATTTTAACGCGCTTAGTATGAAACTGTGACCGGGCTTACACAATTTGAATTGCTCTTAAATGCCCGTAATTACGCATGTTAAGCACTTTTTGATATTTGCTTTCCCAGGGCGTTATTCCATTGAGTAACTACTCATTCCAATTCGTAATTTCATTCGCTATGAGCAGGCCCCTATAGTCCCACTATTCCTGGTTGTTAGCGAGTTGTAGCATTGTGGATTACCTTCCTTTATTTGCTGACTTAAAAGACCGTCCGGTCCTGGTGATCGGCAGCGGTGAAATCGCCGAGCGCAAAATTGCCTTTTTACATCGGGCAGGGGCGCGCGTGCAGGTGGTTGCCGACGCGGACTTTGATGAAGCGCAAATCGACAATGTGATGCTGGTGATTGCCGCAACCGAAAACCGGGCGCTCAACCAGCGCATCTCTGACGCCGCTCATGCCCGACACCGTCTGGTGAACGTGGTGGACGACCAGCCTTTATGCTCGTTTATCTTTCCGTCGATTGTCGACCGTTCACCGCTGGTGGTGGCGATCTCCTCCGGCGGCACCGCGCCGGTGCTGGCGCGCGTCCTGCGGGAAAAAATCGAAGCGCTGCTGCCCACCAGCCTCGGCCGGATGGCAGAGAAAGCCAGCTTCTGGCGCAACCATCTGAAAACCCGCCTGACCAGCGTGGCGGAACGCCGTCGCTTCTGGGAGCGGGTGTTCCGCGGCCGCTTTGCCAGCCTGATGCAGGCCGGTAATGAGACGGCGGCTCAACAAATCCTCGAAGACGAACTGGATAACCCGGGCAGCACCGGCGGGGAGATCATCCTCGTCGGTGCCGGGCCAGGCGATGCCGGACTGCTGACGCTTCGCGGCCTGCAGGTACTCCAGGATGCGGACGTGGTGTTCTACGACCATCTGGTGACCGACGGCATCCGCGAGCTGATTCGTCGCGATGCCGAGCAAATCTGCGTCGGCAAGCGGGCGGGCGGACACGCCGTGCCGCAGCACGAGACCAATCAGATGCTGATTGACGCGGCGAAAGCGGGCAAAACCGTGGTGCGTCTCAAAGGGGGCGACCCGTTTATCTTTGGCCGCGGCGGCGAAGAGCTGCAGGCCGCCGCGGAAGCGGGCGTGCCGTTCCAGGTGGTGCCGGGGATCACCGCGGCCTCAGCGGTGACGGCCTATGCGGGTATTCCGCTGACCCACCGGGATTACGCCCAGAGCGTCACCTTTGTCACCGGCCACTACAAAGCCGACAGCGCGCCGTTCGACTGGACTCATCTGGCCCAGAGCCGTCAGACGCTGGCGATCTACATGGGCACCATGAAGGCGGCGGACATCAGCGAACAACTTATTCGCCACGGGCGCGATGCAGATACGCCTGTGGCGGTGATATCCCGCGGCACGCGCGTCGATCAGCACGTGGTGACCGGCACATTACAACACCTTGCAAGCCTGGCGAAAGACGCCCCGATGCCCGCCCTGATTGTGGTGGGGGAAGTGGTGCAGCTGCACAGCACGCTCGCCTGGTTTCAACACACTACCGACACGGAAGGGTTTGGCTCTTCTGTTGTAAATTTGGCTTAAGGAACGGTTATGGATCAAAAACGACTGACTCACCTGCGGCAACTTGAAGCGGAGAGTATTCATATCATCCGCGAAGTGGCCGCCGAGTTCGCTAACCCGGTAATGATGTACTCCATCGGGAAAGACTCCAGCGTGATGCTGCACCTGGCGCGTAAAGCCTTTTACCCGGGCACGCTGCCGTTCCCGCTGCTGCACGTGGATACCGGCTGGAAATTCCGCGAGATGTATGAGTTCCGTGACCGTACTGCCAAAGCCTACGGCTGCGAACTGCTGGTGCATAAAAACCCGGAAGGAGTGGCGATGGGCATTAACCCGTTCGTGCATGGCAGCGGCAAACACACCGACATCATGAAGACCGAAGGGCTGAAGCAGGCGCTGAACAAGTACGGCTTTGATGCGGCCTTTGGTGGCGCCCGTCGTGATGAAGAAAAATCCCGCGCCAAGGAGCGTATCTACTCCTTCCGCGATCGCTTCCACCGCTGGGATCCGAAGAACCAGCGTCCGGAGCTGTGGCACAACTACAACGGCCAGATCAACAAAGGCGAAAGCATCCGCGTCTTCCCGCTCTCCAACTGGACCGAGCTGGATATCTGGCAGTACATCTATCTGGAAAATATCGAAATCGTTCCGCTGTACCTGGCGGCTGAACGTCCGGTGCTGGAGCGCGACGGCATGCTGATGATGGTGGATGACGATCGTATCGATCTCCAGCCTGGCGAAGAGATCAAACAGCAGATGGTGCGCTTCCGTACCCTCGGCTGCTGGCCGCTGACCGGCGCGGTGGAGTCCAACGCGCAGACGCTGCCGGAGATCATTGAAGAGATGCTGGTGTCGACCACCAGCGAGCGACAAGGGCGCGTGATTGACCGCGACCAGGCAGGCTCGATGGAGCTGAAGAAACGTCAGGGTTATTTCTAAGGAGCCGCCATGAATACCACTATTGCTCAACAGATTGCGGATGAAGGCGGCGTTGAAGCCTACCTGCACGCCCAACAGCACAAAAGCCTGCTGCGTTTTCTGACCTGCGGCAGCGTAGATGATGGCAAAAGTACGCTGATTGGCCGTCTGCTGCACGATACGCGTCAGATTTACGAAGATCAGCTCTCTTCTCTGCATAACGACAGCAAACGTCACGGCACCCAGGGCGAGAAACTCGATCTGGCCCTGCTGGTGGATGGCCTGCAGGCGGAGCGCGAGCAGGGCATCACCATCGACGTGGCCTATCGCTATTTCTCTACCGAGAAGCGCAAATTTATTATCGCCGACACGCCGGGGCACGAGCAGTACACCCGTAATATGGCAACCGGCGCGTCAACCTGCGACCTGGCGATCCTGTTGATCGACGCCCGTAAAGGGGTGCTGGATCAGACCCGTCGTCACAGCTTTATCTCCACGCTGCTGGGGATCAAGCACCTGGTGGTGGCGGTCAACAAGATGGACCTGGTCAACTTCAGCGAAGAGAAGTTTAACGAGATCCGCGAAAGCTATCTCACCTTTGCCGAACAGCTGCCGGGCAACCTCGATATCCGCTTTGTGCCGCTCTCGGCGCTGGAAGGGGACAACGTGGCCTCCCAGAGCGCGAGCATGCCGTGGTACAGCGGCCCAACGCTGCTGGAAGTGTTAGAGACCGTTGAGATCCAGCGCAGCGTGGAAACGCAGCCGATGCGCTTCCCGGTGCAGTACGTTAACCGTCCGAACCTCGATTTCCGTGGCTTCTCCGGCACCCTTGCCTCAGGCAGCGTGCAGGTGGGGCAGCGCGTCAAGGTGCTGCCGTCAGGCGTGGAATCCGCAATCACCCGTATCGTCACCTTTGATGGCGATCTCCAGGAAGCCGGGGCAGGCGAAGCCATTACCCTGGTGCTGAAAGATGAGATCGATATCAGCCGCGGCGACCTGCTGGTGGACGCAGAAGAGACGCTGCCTGCGGTGCAAAGCGCCGCCATTGATGTGGTATGGATGGCCGAGCAGCCGCTGACCCCAGGCCAGAGCTACGACATCAAAGTTGCCGGCAAGAAAACCCGCGCCCGCGTGGACGGCATTCAGTATCAGGTGGATATCAACAATCTGGCGCAGCACAGCGTCACTGAACTGCCGCTGAACGGCATCGGCCTGGTCGATTTCACCTTCGACGAACCGCTGGTGCTGGATCAGTATCAGCAGAACCCGGTGACCGGCGGCCTGATCGTTATCGATCGTCTGACCAATGTCACCGTGGGTGCCGGGATGGTACGCGAGCCTAAAGCGCAGGCGAGCGTGGTGCCGTCGGAATTCAGCGCCTTTGAACTGGAGCTGAACGCGCTGGTACGTAAACACTTCCCGCACTGGGGTGCACGCGATCTGCTGGGAGGCAAGTAATGGCGCAGCATGATGAGAACGTCGTCTGGCATCCTCATCCGGTCACCGTCGCCGATCGCGAACAACTCCACGGTCACCGTGGGGTTGTGCTGTGGTTTACCGGGCTCTCGGGCTCCGGTAAGTCCACCGTCGCGGGTGCGCTGGAAGAGGCGCTGCATAAAGCGGGCGTCAGCACCTATCTGCTGGATGGCGACAACGTGCGCCACGGGCTGTGCAGCGATCTCGGTTTTAGCGATGCGGATCGCAAAGAGAACATCCGTCGGGTCGGCGAAGTGGCCAGCCTGATGGCCGATGCCGGGCTGGTGGTGTTAACGGCGTTTATTTCGCCGCACCGTGCCGAGCGGCAGTTCGTGCGCGAGCGCGTCGGCCAGAACCGCTTTATCGAAGTCTTCGTCGATACCCCGCTGGCAATCTGCGAGCAACGCGATCCGAAAGGGCTGTATAAAAAAGCCCGCGCGGGTGAACTGAAAAATTTCACCGGTATTGACGCAGTTTATGAAACCCCTGATGCGCCCGAAATCCATCTGGAAGGCCAACAATTGGTAACAAATTTAGTGAGCCAATTATTAGACCTGCTCAGAGAGGGCGATATTATCAGATCCTGAGATGGTATCGATGGGGTGATTATCCCCATCGATATGTCATGGTCACAGGATCAGCTATGCGAAACAGTGAGAACTACCTTATCACCGGGTCGGACAGGGTATCGACAAACGACGACACGACCTGGTCTTTCCCCGGAGCGATTGTCGGCTTCGCGTCATGGCTGATGGCACTGGGCATCCCCTTCCTGTTTTACGGCAGTAATACCCTGTTCTTTTTCCTCTATACCTGGCCTTTCTTCCTGGCGCTGATGCCCGTAGCCGTAGTGGTGGGGATTGCGCTGCACTCTCTGCTCAACGGCAAGCTGCTCTACAGTTCATTCACCACCGTGATGACGGTGGTGGCAATGGTCGGACTGTTATTTTTGTGGCTCATGGGATAAGTTCAGCCATAATTCAAACCGTCACTCACTGTGTCACGTTGAAGGCTGCGCGAATCTGCAAAAAAAATGTGGTACATTTGCCCGCAATGGTGCGGCATCTCTGTGGCCCCGATGTAGAGTCGTGGGGAAAGTTATGGGATGATGATGCCGTTTTTCAGGGGGCAGGATGGGTAAACTTACGCTGCTGTTGCTGGCATTGCTGGTCTGGCTTCAGTATTCACTGTGGTTCGGTAAGAACGGCCTTCACGATTACAGTCGCGTCAGCGATGACGTGACGGCGCAGCAGGCAACAAATAGCAAACTTAAAGCGCGAAACGATCAGCTGTTTGCGGAAATTGACGATCTCAATGGTGGACAAGAGGCCATTGAAGAGCGCGCGCGCAACGAACTCAGCATGACTAAGCCGGGCGAAACCTTCTATCGTCTGGTGCCGGATGCGTCTAAACGCAACCAGGGCTCAGTACAAAACACCCGATAATCAGGCCCAGGATTATTAGCCATGGCAGTCACTTTTTCGAACGTATGCGCCGTCGTGCCAGCCGCCGGGTTTGGCCGGCGCATGCAGACAGAATGTCCTAAGCAGTACCTTTCAATTGGTGATAAAACGATCCTTGAGCACACCGTGGCGGCGCTGCTGGCGAACCCACGCGTGACGCGGGTCGTTATCGCCATCAGCCCGGGCGATGCCCGCTTTGCCGCGCTGCCGCTTGCCGGCCATCCGCAGGTCACCGTCGTGGACGGCGGCGCAGAGCGCGCCGATTCGGTGCTGGCAGGTCTCCAGGCCGCCGGTGACGCCCAGTGGGTGCTGGTGCATGACGCGGCGCGCCCGTGCCTGCATCAGGATGACCTGGCGCGACTGCTGACTATTAGCGAAACCAGCCGCGTCGGCGGCATTCTCGCCACGCCGGTCCGCGATACCATGAAGCGCGGCGAGCCGGGAATTCCGGCCATTGCCCATACGGTGGAGCGCGTTGACCTCTGGCACGCGCTCACGCCGCAGTTTTTCCCTCGCGAGCTGCTGCAGGCCTGCTTAACCCGTGCGCTGAGTGAAGGCGCAACCATCACCGACGAAGCCTCGGCGCTGGAGTACTGCGGTTTTCACCCGGAACTGATTGAAGGGCGCGCAGATAATATAAAAGTGACGCGCCCCGAAGATTTACAGCTGGCAGAATTTTATCTTACCCGTTCGACCCATCAGGAGAAGGCATAATGCGAATTGGACATGGTTTTGACGTACACGCCTTTGGCGGCGAGGGCCCAATTATCATTGGCGGCGTACGCATCCCTTATGAAAAAGGACTGCTCGCGCATTCTGATGGCGATGTTGCCCTGCACGCGTTAACCGACGCGCTGCTGGGGGCGGCGGCGCTGGGCGATATCGGCAAGCTGTTCCCGGACACCGATCCGGCCTTCAAAGGGGCCGACAGCCGAGAACTGCTGCGTGAAGCCTGGCGTCGTATTCAGGCCAAAGGCTACACCCTTGGTAACGTGGACGTGACCATTATTGCTCAGGCGCCGAAAATGCTGCCGCATATCCCACAGATGCGGGTGTTTATTGCTGAAGATCTCGGCTGCCATATGGACGACGTCAACGTCAAAGCCACCACCACCGAAAAGCTCGGCTTTACCGGTCGCGGTGAAGGTATTGCCTGTGAAGCCGTGGCGCTGCTGGTGAAGGCGGCCAAATGACGGATTTCGATAACCTGACGTACCTGCACGGTAAACCGCAGGGCACGGGCCTGCTGAAGGCCAATCCGGAAGATTTCGTGGTGATCGAAGATCTGGGCTTTGAGCCGGACGGCGAGGGCGAGCACATTCTGGTGCGGATCCTGAAGAACGGCTGCAACACCCGTTTTGTCGCCGAGGCACTGGCTAAGTTTCTGAAAATTCATGCCCGGGAAGTGAGCTTCGCCGGGCAGAAAGATAAACACGCTGTCACCGAGCAGTGGCTCTGTGCCCGGGTGCCGGGTAATGGGATGCCCGATTTAAGCCAGTTCCAGCTTGAGGGCTGCAAGGTGCTCGAATACGCCCGTCATAAGCGCAAACTGCGCCTCGGTGCGTTAAAGGGCAACGCCTTTACTCTGGTGCTGCGCGAGGTGAGCCAGCGCGACGATGTCGAACGACGTCTTACCGCCATCAACGAGCAGGGCGTGCCGAACTACTTCGGTGCCCAGCGTTTTGGTATTGGCGGCAGTAACTTGCAGGGTGCCCTGCGCTGGGCGCAAAGTAATGCTCCGGTGCGTGACCGCAATAAACGCAGTTTTTGGTTGTCGGCAGCCCGCAGTGCGTTGTTTAATCACATTGTGAGCGAACGTCTGAAAAAAACAGACGCGAATCAAGTTGTTGTTGGCGATGCGCTACAATTAGCGGGACGCGGCAGCTGGTTCGTCGCCACTGACGAAGAAATGGCTGATTTGCAGGCGCGCGTTAATGCGAAAACGCTGCTGATCACCGCGGCCCTGCCGGGTACCGGCGAATGGGGCCCGCAGGGCGAGGCGCTGCAGGCGGAGCAGTCCGCCGTCGCTGGTGAAACAGAATTATGCTCTCTGCTGGTGCGGGAAAAAGTCGAAGCGGCACGCCGGGCGATGCTGCTCTATCCGCAACAGCTGAGCTGGAACTGGTGGGATGACGTGACCGTGGAGTTACGTTTCTGGCTGCCGGCAGGTAGCTTTGCCACCAGTGTTGTCAGGGAACTTATCAACACTTCGGGTGACTATGCGAATATTGCTGAGTAACGATGACGGGATCCATGCGCCGGGCATTCAGACGCTGGCTAAGGCGCTGCGTGAGTTCGCTGAGGTGCAGGTTGTGGCTCCCGATCGTAACCGCAGCGGTGCCTCAAACTCGTTAACCCTCGAGTCGTCCCTTCGCACCTTTACCTTCGATAACGGCGATATCGCCGTTCAGATGGGCACCCCGACGGACTGTGTCTTTCTCGGCGTCAATGCCCTGATGCGTCCACGTCCGGACGTGGTGGTCTCCGGCATTAATGCCGGGCCCAATCTGGGCGATGACGTGATCTACTCCGGCACCGTGGCGGCCGCCATGGAAGGGCGCCATCTTGGTTTCCCTGCCTTAGCGGTATCGCTCAATGGCCACCAGCATTACGACACCGCTGCCGCGGTGACCTGCTCCATTCTGCGGGCGCTGAGTCGTGAGCCGCTGCGCACCGGTCGGATCCTCAATATCAATGTCCCGGACCTGCCGCTGGAAGAGATCAAAGGCATCCGCGTGACGCGCTGCGGCAGCCGCCATCCGGCGGATAAAGTCATCCCGCAGGAAGATCCGCGCGGGAATACCCTGTACTGGATTGGCCCGCCGGGTGAAAAACACGATGCCGGGCCGGATACCGACTTCGCCGCAGTGGACGAGGGGTACGTTTCCGTGACCCCGCTGCATGTAGATTTGACCGCGCATAACGCGCAAGATGTGGTGTCAGGCTGGCTGGAACGCGCCGGGGTGAGCTCACAATGGTAAGTAAACGTGTACAAGCACTTCTGAATCAATTACGCACTCAAGGTATTGCTGATGAGCATGTGCTTAATGCCATCTCGCTGGTACCGCGTGAAAAATTCGTCGACGAGGCGTTTGAGCACAAAGCGTGGGAAAACGTCGCCTTGCCGATTGGCCAGGGGCAGACCATTTCGCAGCCCTATATGGTAGCGCGCATGACCGAGCTGCTGGAGCTGACGCCGGATTCGCGGGTGCTGGAGATCGGCACCGGGTCGGGATACCAGACCGCCATTCTGGCGCACCTGGTGCACCACGTCTGCTCGGTTGAACGCATCAAAGGCCTGCAGTGGCAGGCGCGTCGTCGCCTGAAGCAGCTTGATTTACACAATGTTTCTACCCGTCATGGGGATGGCTGGCAGGGCTGGAAGGCACGCGGCCCGTTTGATGCCATTATCGTGACGGCCGCACCGCCGGAAATCCCGGCCGCGCTTATGGCGCAACTGGATGACGGCGGGATCCTCGTTTTACCGGTGGGCGATGAACATCAGCTGTTAAAGCGTGTTCGTCGACGGGGCGACGAGTTCATCATCGATACCGTAGAAGCCGTACGTTTTGTGCCTCTGGTAAAAGGAGAGCTGGCCTGAGACTCGGATTTATCCAGGGTTATTCAGGCCAATTCAGCGTATGGTGTGGCGCAAAAGCGCGTGACATTACGGTTAATTTTAAGTCACTGGTAACTAAAAACATTCCTGGGGGATAAATGAGCGCGGGAAGCCCAAAATTCACCATCAGCCGTGTTGCGGCACTGTCACTGGTTTCACTGTGGCTGGCAGGTTGTACATCCTCAAATAACGCCCCTGCGCCGGTGAGTTCCGTTGGCGGCAACAGCGGTTCCAGTGCCGGCAATTCATCCGGCGGCATGCTGATCACCCCTCCGCCTAAGATGGGCACAACGACACAACAAACACCTCAGATTCAGCCTGTTCAGCCAGTGGTTACGCAGCCAACACAGATTCAGCCAGTGGATCAGCCTGTTCAGACGGAAAATGGCCGCATTGTGTATAACCGTAAGTATGGGAACATTCCGAAAGGAAGCTATACCGGCGGCAGCACTTACACCGTAAAACGCGGTGACACTCTCTTCTACATCGCCTGGATCACCGGGAACGATTTCCGTGACCTTGCGCAGCGAAATAACGTCCAGGCCCCGTATGGCCTGGAAGTTGGCCAGACGCTGCAGGTAGGCAACGCAACGGGTAAACCACTCACGCCTGGCAACACCGTGTCGGTGGCTGACGTGACGGCGCAAAATAACAGTGTGACGCCTGCGCAAAAATCAAGCACAGTGGTTGCGTCGCAACCGACAATTACGTATTCTGAGGATTCAGGTGAACAGAGTGCTAACAAGATGTTGCCGAATAATAAAGGGGCTGCGACCGTTGTCACTGCACCCGTTACGGCACCTGTTGTTAGTTCTACCGTGCCCGTTGCCAGTAGTCAGACATCCAGCTCGCCAATCTCTTCGTGGCGCTGGCCGACTGATGGCAAGGTTATCGAGAACTTTTCTTCCTCCGAGGGGGGAAATAAAGGGGTCGATATCGCAGGAAGTAAGGGACAGGCTATTATCGCGACCGGAGATGGACGCGTGGTATATGCCGGTAACGCCCTGCGCGGTTACGGTAATCTTATTATCATAAAACACAACGATGATTACCTGAGTGCCTACGCCCATAACGATACGATGCTGGTCCGGGAACAACAAGAAGTTAAGGCGGGGCAAAAAATAGCTACTATGGGTAGCACCGGAACCAGTTCTACACGCTTGCATTTTGAAATTCGTTACAAGGGGAAATCCGTAAACCCGCTGCAATATTTACCGCAGCGATAATTTGGCGGGACATACCACTTCGGTTGTCTCGTTCAGGGATCACGGGTAGGAGCCACCTTTATGAGTCAGAATACGCTGAAAGTTCATGATTTAAATGAAGACGCGGAATTTGATGAGAACGGAGCTGAGGTTTTTGACGAGAAAGCCTTAGTAGAAGAGGAACCCAGTGATAACGATTTAGCTGAAGAAGAGCTGTTATCGCAGGGCGCCACTCAACGTGTGCTGGACGCGACTCAGCTTTACCTTGGGGAGATTGGATACTCTCCATTGTTAACAGCAGAAGAAGAAGTTTACTTCGCGCGCCGGGCATTGCGTGGTGATGTAGCTTCACGCCGTCGTATGATTGAAAGTAACCTGCGTCTGGTCGTCAAGATTGCCCGTCGTTACAGCAATCGTGGTCTGGCTCTGCTGGATCTGATTGAAGAGGGCAACCTGGGGCTGATCCGCGCGGTAGAGAAATTTGACCCTGAACGTGGGTTCCGTTTCTCAACATACGCGACGTGGTGGATCCGACAGACCATCGAACGGGCAATCATGAACCAAACCCGTACGATCCGTCTGCCTATTCACATCGTGAAAGAGCTGAACGTCTATCTGCGTACCGCACGCGAGTTGTCCCATAAACTGGACCACGAGCCAAGCGCGGAAGAGATTGCCGAGCAGCTGGATAAACCGGTTGATGATGTAAGCCGTATGCTGCGTCTCAACGAGCGTATTACCTCCGTCGACACCCCGCTGGGTGGCGACTCCGAGAAAGCGCTGCTGGACATCCTGGCCGATGAAAAAGACAACGGCCCGGAAGACACCACGCAGGACGATGATATGAAACAGAGCATCGTCAAATGGCTGTTCGAACTGAACGCCAAACAGCGTGAAGTGCTGGCACGTCGTTTCGGTCTGCTGGGGTATGAAGCTGCGACACTGGAAGACGTCGGTCGTGAAATCGGCCTGACCCGTGAACGTGTTCGTCAGATTCAGGTAGAAGGTCTGCGTCGCCTGCGTGAAATCCTGCAGGGTCAAGGGCTGAATATCGAAGCGCTGTTCCGCGAGTAAGCACCTTTTCGTCAAAAAAAGCCAGTCGAAAGACTGGCTTTTTCTTTTGTGCTACGGCTGTGCCGTTTCGTGCAACAGACGCCAGGTTACCCTATCGCCTTCCTGATTCAATACGGCGCTGGACCAGCGCACGTTAACCGGCTGGTCGGGGCGGGTTTGCGTTTCACGGTAATGCAGCACCGCGCCGTTATCCCAGGTCTGTAACGTCATTAATTCATCGATCACGATCTTCAGCCCCGGGCGACTGCCGCGCTGGCTCTCCAGGAAACTGACCAGGGCTTGATAGTCTAAATGGCTACCACCCGGCGGGATCATCAGAAAATCTGCACGAAATCGGACGAGCAGGGCGGCGGGATCGCCTTCGCCTTTGCCTAACCAGTTTTCAAGGGCAATGTGGAGGTCGATAATTTCGTGTTCGAAAGGCGTCATAAATTCTCCTGTCGCAGCTGGGTGAGCACCTGCGTATTGTTAAGACGAAAAACGTAGAGTACAGGCAGCAAGGTCATGCCTGCGGCAAAAATAAACATCCCGTGCCATGCGGCGAGCGGTGGCAGCCAGATCTGCGCCAGGTTCAGCGCCTGCGCCAGCAGCAGGGCACCGGCAAAAAAGCTCAACTGACGATTGAGATTCCACAGGGCGCTGGCATCCGGCATATCTTCCCGGCGCGTCGTCAGAAAAGCGCTGCTCTGAGCGGTGCTGCTGCACAGGCTTCCCCCGGCCCCCATCAGCACAAATGCCACGGGGGGTAACAGCGCCGCATTGGCCGGAGTGACATTCAGCAAAAGCAGAATACCCAGCGCCTGGAGCAGGCAACCTGTGACAACCAGGGGGCGAGGGCCGATGCGGTTAAAATAGCGGCCCGTCGCCGCGATCGCCATAAAGGATGCCACAGACCACGGCAGCATCAGCATTCCCGTTGCGGCCGGGCTCATGTTTGCTTCGCGCTGAAGGTAAAACATCCCCGTGACGTTGACCCCAATAAATATGCCGGGTACGCAGACATAGACAAGCATGGAAAAACGCAAAAGCGGGTCCGCGAGCAACGGCAGGTTTAGCAGTCTGGTCGCTTTCATCGATGGCATTTCGTGTTTAAGCCACAGGCAGGCCAGAGCAAAGGTTACGAGGGCAACCGGGAGCGTGGCGAAAAATATCCATCGCCAGCTTAGCGTCTGCACCAGCAGGCCTCCGATAGCAGGGGAGCAGGCGGGAGCAAGCAACGCAACCAGCATCACCGCTGAGGAGAGTCGGGCACGCTCGTGAGGCTTAAACTGTTGCCAGGTCAGCGCCTGTCCGACGGGGATCAACAGGCCACCCCCCATGCCCTGCAACACGCGCCAGGCGATCAGACCGTTAAGCGTTGCCGACAAGCCTGCCGCAGCGGAGGCTGCGCTGAACAGAAAAAGCGAGAGCAGGATAACGGGCTTTGGCCCGATACGGCGCGTCAGCAGGGTGCTGAACGGGATCACCAGCGTCAGACCGGCAATGTAGCCGTTACTCACCCAGGCAAGCGCGGAAGGGGTGGCGTTAAAATCGTGAGCCATCGCCGGAAAGGCGACGCTGGCAATAAACATGTTAATCAAATCAAGGAAAAAGCCGAGCAGATAGACTGCGGCGACTTTGCTGCGATACGTCATGGTGGATCCTCCGGTGAGGGGGCGTATCGTATCGACCCGTGAAGCACGGATAAACCTGACAAAGCGCGATATACTGTCAAAATTATTTTGACAGTAAAAAGAGTGATGATGATTAACTTACAGCGCACGCAGATGTTTGTTGCGGTGGCCGACACCGGCAGTTTCACGGCGGCAGCGGATGCGATGGGCCTGACAAAAGCGGTGGTCAGCTTCAATATTCGCCAGCTCGAAGCTGAACTGGGCGTCACCCTGCTGCTGCGTTCCACCCGCCGTCTGACGTTAACCGAGGCGGGCGCGCTGTTTCATCAGCGCAGCGTCGCACTTCTGAAAGAAGCAGAACAGTTGCAGGATGATGTCCGTGCGAATCATGCGGGACTCACCGGGGAGCTGCGGATCACCACCACGCCTGAGTATGGCTCGCAGGTCGTGGTGCCGTTGCTGGCCAGGTTTAGCCAGCAGCACCCGGATCTCCGCGTGCGCCATGTTTCGTCCTCTCTGCATGCCGACCTTATTTCGGAGCGCTTTGACGTGGCCATCCGGCTGGGAACGCTTGTCGATTCACGCTACCACGCCGCGCTGATTTCACACTTCTCCATTCTCCCCGTCGCGACGCCCGAGTGGCTCGTTAACCATCCGATTGAATCGCTGGCGCAGCTGGCGCAGGCCGACTGGATTATTCACGAGCGGGTCGCCTCGCCGCTGCACTGGCAGGTGAAAGAGGCCGGCGGCGCGCCTGAAACGCTGGAGATAAAAAAAGCGCCGCGTCTGTTTGCCGACAGTGCTCAGGCCCTGATGGCCTTTGCGCTCGCGGGAGGTGGGGTGGCGTTACTGCCGGAATGGCTGGCGCGCGATGCGCTTGAGGCGGGAAGACTGGTCCCGGTGTTACCGGGCTATGCCTTTGCGCAGCAGGGCATCTATGCGGTGTATCCTGATGCCCGGCATGTGCCAGCGAAAGTGCGCACATTTATTGATTTTATGCGCACCAGCGTGAATTAATCGTGCATCATCTTTTTGATAAGGGCAGAGAACTGCTCCCGCTCGGCTTTGTTGAGACGCCCTAAAAACGCCTCATCCACCTCGTTGCCCACCGGTTTGCAGCCTGCCAGCAGGGCTTCACCTTCTGGCGTCAGGAAGACAAACCGGCGGCGCTTATCTGCCGGGTCGTGCTCGCGTTTGACCAGCCCGCGCGCCTCCATGCGGCTCAGCATTTCCGCCAGGGTCGCTTTTGTACTTACCGCCACTTCGGTCAATGCCACCTGCTCAATGCCCGGATGCTCGGCAATGGAGCGCATAACCGCGTACTGCGGTTTGGTCAGTTCCGGTAAGGCATGCTGCCAATGCGCGGTATGCTGCTGAAAAAGCTGACGTAACAGGTGAAACGCCTCTTGTCTTAGTTCCATGAACACTCCGACGCAAAAAATCTCCCTCTATGATAGCCGCTATTGCTCTGGATTTTAACGCGCCATTTTTTAGCCATTCGTGTGATCGTATGCGAACGATCTTGCCAGAAAAACGATCCGGGAGTAGCTTATTCATAATGTTCGTATGCGAACAAATTGATTGAGGTGCTGAATGAGATTGATCGTGGGAATGACAGGGGCGACCGGTGCGCCGCTTGGGGTGGCGCTGCTGCAGGCGCTGCGCGACATGCCGGAAGTGGAAACTCACCTGGTGATGTCGAAGTGGGCCAAAACGACCATTGAGCTGGAAACGCCGTACACCGCGCAGGACGTTGCCGCGCTGGCCGACGTGGTCCACAGCCCGGCGGATCAGGCCGCCACCATCTCATCCGGCTCCTTTCGTACCGACGGCATGATCGTCATCCCCTGCAGCATGAAAACGCTGGCGGGGATCCGCGCAGGCTATGCCGAAGGGCTGGTGGGGCGTGCCGCTGATGTGGTGCTGAAAGAGGGGCGCAAGCTGGTACTGGTCCCGCGGGAAACGCCGCTCAGCACTGTCCATCTGGAGAACATGCTGGCCCTTTCCCGCATGGGCGTGGCGATGGTGCCGCCGATGCCCGCTTATTACAACCACCCGCACACCGCCGATGATATTACCCAGCATATCGTGACGCGCGTGCTCGACCAGTTTGGTCTGGAGCATAAAAAGGCGCGCCGCTGGAAGGGGTTGCAGGCAGCCAGAAATTTTTCACAGGAGAATGAACATGGCATTTGATGATTTGAGAAGCTTCCTGCAGGCGCTCGATGAGCAAGGGCAACTGCTGAAAATCACGGAGCAGGTCGATGCGGAGCCGGATCTGGCGGCGGCAGCCAACGCCACCGGCCGCATTGGCGATGGCGCGCCTGCGCTGTGGTTTGACAACATTCGCGGCTTTACCGACGCCCGCGTGGCGATGAATACCATCGGCTCCTGGCAGAACCATGCCATCTCAATGGGGCTGCCGCCGAATACGCCGGTCAAAAAGCAGATCGACGAGTTTATTCGCCGCTGGGATAAGTTCCCGGTGACGCCGGAGCGTCGGGCTAACCCTGCGTGGGCGCAGAATACGGTGGATGGTGAAGACATTAACCTGTTCGACATTCTGCCGCTGTTTCGCCTGAACGACGGTGACGGCGGGTTCTATCTCGATAAAGCCTGTGTGGTCTCCCGGGATCCGCTCGATCCGGATCACTTCGGCAAGCAGAACGTCGGCATCTACCGCATGGAGGTGAAGGGAAAACGCAAACTCGGCCTGCAGCCGGTGCCGATGCACGATATCGCCCTGCATCTGCATAAAGCGGAAGAGCGCGGCCAGGATCTGCCGATTGCGATCACCCTCGGCAACGATCCGATCATCACTCTGATGGGCGCCACGCCGCTGAAGTACGATCAGTCGGAATATGAAATGGCGGGCGCGCTGCGTGAAAGCCCGTATCCGATCGCCACCGCGCCGCTGACCGGCTTCGATGTGCCCTGGGGGTCAGAAGTGATCCTCGAAGGGGTGATTGAGGGCCGCAAACGCGAGATCGAAGGGCCGTTTGGGGAGTTCACCGGGCACTATTCCGGTGGCCGCAATATGACCGTGGTGCGTATCGATAAAGTCTCGTACCGCACGAAACCGATTTTCGAGTCGCTTTATCTCGGTATGCCGTGGACCGAAATCGACTACCTCATGGGCCCGGCAACCTGTGTGCCGCTCTACCAGCAGCTGAAAGCCGAGTTCCCGGAAGTGCAGGCGGTAAACGCGATGTACACCCACGGCCTGTTGGCGATTATCTCCACCAAAAAACGCTACGGCGGCTTTGCCCGTGCCGTTGGCCTGCGGGCAATGACCACGCCGCACGGTCTGGGCTACGTGAAGATGGTGATCATGGTGGATGAGGATGTCGATCCGTTCAACCTGCCACAGGTGATGTGGGCGCTGTCGTCGAAGGTGAATGCGGCGGGGGATCTGGTGCAACTGCCGAACATGTCGGTGCTGGAGCTGGATCCGGGTTCAAGCCCGGCGGGGATCACCGACAAACTGATTATCGACGCGACCACGCCGGTGGCCCCGGATCTCCGCGGGCATTACAGCCAGCCGGTACAGGATCTGCCTGAAACCAAAGCCTGGGCTGAAAAACTGACCGCCATGCTGGCCGCACGTAAATAAGGAGGGGAAAAATGATTTGTCCACGTTGTGCCGATGAACATATTGCGGTGATGGCGACGTCGCCGGTTAAAGATGTCTGGACGGTGTACCAGTGCCAGCACTGCCTCTACACCTGGCGAGATACCGAGCCGCTGCGCCGTACCAGCCGCGAGCACTATCCCGAAGCGTTTCGCATGACGCAGAAAGATATCGACGAGGCCCCGCAGGTGCCGACCATTCCGCCGCTGCTGGCGGAAGATAAGCGCTGATAAAAAAAGCCGGGTGGCGAGGTGAAGGCAAAACGGCAACCTCAAGGTTGCCGTTTTTAATGTTTGCACCCTCTCCCTTTGGGTGTACGGTCCGGGGACATCAT
>DERO01000036.1:0-27330 GCA_002360945.1 Leclercia adecarboxylata
GTTGCGAGGTCCCGAATAATACGGTTGCCTCTTTCAGAGTCAAGCGCTAATTTCACGCTGTGCCCGGCGGACCGGGCGGCTTGCTGGCCGTTGTTCCGTGGCAGTGGAGGCGCATTATAGGGAGTTCTCCCGGGGCCGCAACCCTTAAATGACAGAAAAATGACTGACTGCTGCATTCCCCAGCAAAACCCCGCTTTATACCTGATTACACACAGACTTATCCACAATGCGACGAAAAAGTGAAAATGTGCGAGCGTTGCGCAAACGTTTTCGTTAAAATGCTCGCGCTAAATAAAGCGCCCCCGCCAGGTGTGTTAGTTGAGTTTTTATGTGGAAAATTCACCTAACGCTCTCTGTAATCGTCAAATCCAGGGGATTTACCATGCAACAACGTCGTCCAGTCCGCCGCGCTCTGCTCAGTGTTTCTGATAAAGCCGGTATCGTCGAATTCGCTCAGGCACTTTCTGCACGTGGTGTGGAGCTGCTGTCCACTGGCGGTACCGCCCGCCTGTTAGCAGAGAAAGGCCTGCCGGTAACCGAAGTGTCCGATTACACCGGTTTCCCGGAAATGATGGATGGACGCGTCAAAACCCTGCACCCGAAAGTTCACGGCGGCATTCTGGGTCGTCGCGGTCAGGACGACGGCATTATGGATCAGCACGGGATCGCACCGATCGATATGGTTGTCGTTAACCTCTACCCGTTCGCCCAGACTGTTGCCCGTGAAGGCTGCTCGCTGGAAGATGCAGTAGAGAATATCGACATCGGCGGCCCGACCATGGTGCGCTCCGCTGCCAAGAACCATAAAGATGTCGCCATTGTGGTGAAGAGCAGCGACTACGACGCCATTATTAAAGAGATGGATGCCAACGAAGGCTCTCTGAATCTCGAGACCCGTTTCGACCTCGCTATTAAAGCGTTCGAACATACCGCCGCCTACGACGGCATGATCGCCAACTACTTCGGTAGCCTGGTGCCTGCCTATCACGGCGAAAGCAACGAACCTTCCGGCCGCTTCTCTCGCACCTTAAATCTGAACTTCATTAAGAAGCAGGATATGCGTTACGGCGAGAACAGCCACCAGCAGGCTGCCTTCTATATAGAAGAAGAGGTAAAAGAAGCCACCGTTGCCACCGCCCAGCAGGTTCAGGGCAAAGCGCTCTCCTATAACAACATCGCCGACACCGACGCGGCGCTGGAGTGCGTGAAAGAGTTCAGCGAGCCGGCCTGCGTAATTGTCAAGCACGCCAACCCATGCGGCGTAGCGGTCAGCACCTCGATTCTGGATGCTTACGATCGCGCGTACAAAACTGACCCGACCTCTGCCTTCGGCGGCATTATCGCCTTCAACCGCGAACTGGATGCTGAAACCGCTCAGGCGATCATCTCCCGTCAGTTTGTTGAAGTGATCATCGCCCCTTCTGCCACCGAAGAAGCCCTGAAAATCACCGCGGCGAAACAGAACGTTCGCGTGCTGACCTGCGGCCAGTGGGCGGAACGCGTTCCGGGCCTGGACTTCAAGCGTGTGAACGGCGGTCTGCTGGTTCAGGATCGCGATCTGGGTATGGTGACAGAAGCCGACCTGCGTGTGGTCAGCAAGCGTCAGCCGACCGAACAGGAACTGCGTGATGCGCTGTTCTGCTGGAAAGTGGCCAAGTTCATAAAATCCAACGCCATCGTCTATGCGAAAGAGAACATGACCATCGGGATAGGTGCAGGCCAAATGAGCCGCGTCTACTCCGCGAAAATTGCCGGTATCAAGGCAGGTGACGAAGGTCTGGAAGTGAAAGGTTCCGCCATGGCCTCTGATGCCTTCTTCCCGTTCCGTGACGGTATCGATGCGGCAGCTGCTGTAGGCATCACCTGCGTGATCCAGCCTGGCGGCTCAATCCGCGACGACGAAGTGATTGCCGCCGCCGACGAACACGGCATTGCGATGATCTTCACCGACATGCGTCATTTCCGCCATTAATTCCCGGAGCAGAGAATGAAAGTATTAGTGATTGGTAACGGCGGGCGCGAGCACGCCCTGGCGTGGAAAGCGGCGCAGTCTCCGCAGGTGAAAACCGTCTTCGTGGCGCCGGGTAACGCCGGTACGGCGCTGGAGCCCGCTTTGCAGAACGTCGCCATCGGCGTGACCGATATCCCGGCCCTGCTGAGCTTTGCCCAGAACGAAAAGATCGACCTGACCATCGTGGGCCCGGAAGCGCCGCTGGTGATTGGCGTGGTGGATGCGTTCCGCGCGGCGGGCCTGACCATCTTCGGCCCGACCGAAGGTGCTGCTCAACTGGAAGGCTCTAAAGCCTTCACCAAAGATTTCCTCGCGCGTCACAACATCCCGACCGCCGAGTACCAGAACTTCACCGAAGTGGAGCCAGCCCTGGCGTACTTACGTGAAAAAGGTGCCCCGATTGTGATTAAAGCCGACGGTCTGGCCGCCGGTAAAGGCGTGATCGTGGCGATGACCCTCGAAGAAGCTGAAGCCGCGGTTCAGGATATGCTGGCAGGTAACGCCTTTGGCGACGCGGGCCACCGCATCGTGATCGAGGAGTTCCTCGACGGAGAAGAAGCGAGCTTTATCGTGATGGTCGACGGCGAGCATGTCCTGCCGATGGCCACCAGCCAGGATCACAAGCGCGTTGGCGATGCGGATACCGGCCCGAATACCGGCGGGATGGGTGCCTACTCTCCTGCCCCGGTGGTGACGGATGAAGTTCACCAGCGCACCATGGACCGCATCATCTGGCCAACCGTGAAAGGCATGGCAGCAGAAGGCAATACTTACACCGGTTTCCTCTATGCCGGCCTGATGATCGACAAGCAGGGCAACCCGAAGGTGATCGAGTTCAACTGCCGCTTTGGCGATCCGGAAACTCAGCCGATCATGCTGCGCATGAAGTCCGATCTGGTGGATCTATGTCTGGCGGCCTGCGAAGGCAAGCTGGACCAGAAAACCTCCGAGTGGGACGAGCGTGCGTCGCTGGGCGTGGTGATTGCAGCGGGCGGTTATCCTGGCAACTATAGCACTGGGGATGAGATCCACGGTCTGCCGCTGGAGCAGGTGGAAGGCGCGAAGGTGTTCCATGCCGGCACGACGCTGTCAGATGACGATCGCGTGCTGACCAACGGTGGCCGCGTCCTGTGCGCCACCGCGCTGGGTCATACCGTCGCACAAGCGCAGCAGCGCGCCTATGCCCTGATGGCGGATATTCGTTGGAACGGCAGCTTCAGCCGTAACGATATTGGCTATCGTGCCATTGCGCGGGAGCAAGGGGAGTAATTTTTCCCCTCAACCTGACCCTCTCCCTCAAGGGAGAGGGGACTTAAAAACTCTTCTCTGTCGGCTGCCAGGTACAGAAGTCTTCGTTAGCCACCAGCAGCAGCTGTGACCCTTCCGGCGCTTCCAGCCACGCCACGCTCACTTCCATGGATGAATGGCTCTGACGGCGTCCGATATGTTCCGTCGCCCAGCTATCAAGATCCGGTTTCAGAGTCTGCCCTTCGCAGGTGGTCACGGTGCCATCAGCATGCCAGCGCCCCTGATGCAGTACTACCCGCCCCTGGCGCAGCGCGTCGCTGGTCTGACGAACCTGGTCGGCACGATAACGGTAGAGGTCAATTTGATCGGTGGAGAGTTGCTGCTTAAGACCGCCGATTTCGCGCTGCATAAAGCTCAGCTCACCGTGGTCGTCAAAACGCACCCGCACATGCTCGGGCACCTTGCTATAGATATTCACGTCGATAAGGGTAAGTGTATCACCCTGCCAGCTGTACTCGCTGGTAGTGGTACTGCCGCTGTGCCAGGGACTGAAGGCGGAGAGCAGATGGACTTCATCGTCGGTGTCTTTACGCCAGATACGGACCGCGCCCTGATCGTCAGCGTAACCGCTGGCGGTAAACGGCGGCAGAGAGGAATCATGGCTGCAGGCAGACAGCACAAGTATGCCTGCCAGCGCCATTGCCTGGCGCCAGACAGACAAAAGGGGCGAAACCGCCCCCTCGATAAAACTGTTCACTGCTACGCGGCTTACTTAACTGCGTCTTTCAGTGCTTTACCAGAAACAAATGCTGGCACGTTAGCAGCAGCGATTTTGATTTCTTTACCGGTCTGCGGGTTGCGGCCAGTACGCTCAGCGCGGTGGTTCACTTTGAAGGTACCGAAACCTACCAGTTGTACAGCATCGCCTTCTTTCAGAGACTCAGTAATGGCAGCCAGGGTGGATTCCAGAGCAGCTTTAGCCTGTACTTTAGACAGATCAGCCTTGTCCGCAATTACATCAATCAGTTGAGTCTTGTTCATAAGTTATCCTTTCAATGTGTTTATCGCTTGCTAAGCATCGAGTGCGACGAAAATGCCAAAAAAGCACTCTCCTGCATACACGCACCGATAGCCACTTTTTTTCGCCCCCCAAATGTAGACCAGACGGGGGGCAGAAGGGAAGAGTACAGGCATGACAAAACAGGCGTAAAATCACGTTTTATTGTTTCACTGGTGAAGATTTATACCAATGTTACTCTCGCCTGCCTCACGCAAGTCTGCACGCAGACCTTTAATCAGCTCGATATCGCGTTCTTCACACTCTGCCAGCAAACGGAATATTTCCCATTGGATGTCCCATTCCTGCTCAACCGCCGGGTTTAAACGGAGCTCTTCATCGGTCATTTCACGACCAGCCTGGGTCATTTCCAGCATCGCCACGGAAGTGATTGAGGCCTTACTGACTTCGATGGCATGTTCCAGAGTTTCGCCACTCAGCAGTGAGTGAATCAGTTCACTTAATGCCACGCAGGCATCAATCGCCGGATAGACACCGTAGACATCATAGTCATCTGCTGCGGGGATCGCCTCTTCCAGCTTCTCTAGCTGAGAATCGAAGTTCACCTTCGCATCTTTGACCGTCAGCGTCTCCCACACCAGATCGAGAATACGGCGATACAGCTGGCCGTCACCAAATTCGGTCTGCTTGCAGAACATGGCGTAGTTCGGGTACATGCGTTCGCACAGGCAGGCCATAAAGGTGACATGCTGCCAGCTTTCCAGCTTCTCGAGGCGCAGGTGAATCGGGTTTTGTAACATGATGAAGTCTCGAATCGAAAATTAGCCGCAGTTTACCTGAATCAGCGCTGAATTTCCTGCCAACGAACAAAAGCCGGACGCCCGGAAGCCACCGCATCGGCCCAGCGGGTCGGCTCCGGTAATCGATACCCCTTCATGCAGCGCTGGACCCACGCCAGCGCGGTGTCGGTACTGACGCGATGGCCGGTGGCGATGAACAGCGGATTGCAGCGCGCCTTGCTGCGCCAGACCCACGCCAGCTGTTCCCCTTTGTCCATCAAGGGTGCCAGCGCGCCGGGTTCGGCCGACAGGGGTTCAAACTTACCGCAGAGGCGCTTTTTCGCCACCCCGATGGTCGGAACATCCACCAGCATACCAAAATGGCTGGCGACGCCGAGACGGCGCGGATGGGAGATCCCATGGCCATCTACGAACATCAGGTCGGGTCTTCGCGAAAGCTGATCCCACGCGGCCAGCAGCGCGGGATATTCGCGGAAAGAGAGGAAGCCGGGGATGTAAGGCATGGTGGTGGCGATGCGCGCCACCTGGTACTCGACCAGCTCCAGTTCGGGCCAGGTCAGCAGTACTATCGCCGCCCGTGTCACCTCTCCGCCCTGCTCAAACCCGACATCTGCCCCGGCAATCAGCGCGGGTGGGTCTTTATCCAGCCGGTCTTCACGGCATACCGACGCAGCGAGTTTAAGTTGTTGAGCGCGAAGTGACGCAAGATCCATAACGACTCCTTACTGGTGATACTGGGCAGAAAGTCGGTGCACCGCCTCCACAAACACGCCTGCATGTTCTGGCGGTACATCCTGATGAATACCGTGCCCCAGGTTAAACACATGGCCTTCGCCCTGACCGAAGCCCGCCAGAATGGTCGCGACTTCTTCTTCAATACGGGCGGCCGGAGCATACAGCATAGACGGATCCATGTTGCCCTGCAGGGCGACTTTGTCCCCTACGCGACGGCGCGCCTCGGCAATATCGGTAGTCCAGTCAAGGCCCAGCGCATCACAGCCGGTCTCTGCCAGAGCTTCCAGCCACTGCCCACCGCCTTTGGTGAACAGGGTCACCGGCACGCGACGGCCTTCGTTTTCACGCAACAGGCCATCGACGATTTTATGCATGTAGTAGAGCGAGAACTGCTGATAATCGCGGCCCGTCAGCACCCCACCCCAGGTATCGAAGATCATCACTGACTGAGCGCCCGCTTTGATCTGCGCGTTCAGGTACAGGGTGACGCTTTTCGCCAGCTTATCCAGCAGGGCATGCAGCACCAGCGGATCGGCGTACATCATCTTCTTGATCACAGTAAAGGCTTTGCTGCTGCCGCCTTCGATCATGTAGGTCGCCAGCGTCCACGGGCTGCCGGAGAACCCGATCAGCGGCACGTCGCCTTTCAGCTCGCGGCGAATGGTGCGCACCGCGTTCATCACATAACCGAGCTCCTGCTCCGGGTCCGGGATTGGCAGGTTGTCGATGTCCGCTTTACTCTTAATCGGCGAGCTAAAGCGCGGGCCTTCGCCAGTTTCAAAGTACAGGCCAAGCCCCATCGCGTCGGGGATAGTCAGGATATCGGAGAAGAGGATCGCCGCGTCCAGCGGATAGCGGCGCAGCGGCTGAAGGGTCACTTCGCAGGCCAGCTCCGCGTTTTTGCACAGCGACATAAAATCACCCGCCTGTGCGCGCGTGGCTTTGTATTCCGGCAAATAGCGGCCCGCCTGGCGCATCATCCATACCGGGGTGACATCAACGGGTTGGCGCAGCAGCGCACGCAGATAACGATCGTTCTTCAGTTCGGTCATTTTTGCAGTTCCTTAAGCGTCTTATCCCCAGTGTACCACGTCATTCATAGTCGGCCCGACACATTGCCACCGTATCTTCTATCAGCCGGCGGGCCACGGTGCCCGGCGGTGGTAACAGCGGTAAATCGTCGTAGCGATACCAGTCGGCTGACAGCAGTTCTTTCGGGTCGATGACGATCTCACCGCTGTCGTACTCGGCCATAAAGGCGGTCATCAGCGACTGTGGGAATGGCCACGGCTGGGAGGTGACATAGCGCAGGTTCTTCACCTTGATACCGCTCTCCTCCATCACTTCCCGTGCGACCGCCTGCTCCAGGGTTTCGCCCACTTCGACAAACCCGGCCAGCACGGTATGCACGCCGTTGCGATGACGGGTGTGCTGCGCCAGCAAAATGGAATCATCCCGGCGGATGGCGACGATGATGCACGGCGCGATTTGCGGGTAATAGCGTTCCCGGCAGTGGCTGCAGAGCATCGCCCACTCGGTTTTGCTGGGGTGCATAGTGTGGCCACAGTAGCCGCAGAACTTATGCGAGCGATAAAACTCGGCCAACTGCACAGCACGACCTGCCAGCTGAAACAAGCCGACATCGAGATCGAGCACCTGACGCACCGATCCCATATCGTGACGGCGATTTTGTTGGATCAACCACACAGAATCGCCCTTCCACTCGCCAATATTTAGTGCGGGCTGTCCCGCAAGATCGAAATTTCCGGCCTCGCCATATGGTAATTCACCACCGGGCAACCATAATTTTTGTTCATGGCTGACTAACCACCAGCCACGATCCGATTTTTCAATTATACGATCCATATCTATTGCACTACCTTTGCTTCACAGGCATGTTGGTAACAATACTATTACATTTTGGGTGGGCAGCTTTTAATCTTAACCTTGCGGAGTCAAACATGCTAAACCAGCTAGAAAACCTGACAGAGCGCGTTGGCGGAAGTAACAAACTGGTCGATCGCTGGCTGCACGTGCGGAAACATCTGCTTGTTGCCTACTACAATCTCGTTGGCATTAAGCCTGGCAAAGAGTCCTATATGCGCCTGAACGAAAAAGCGCTGGACGATTTCTGTCAGAGCCTGGTTGATTACCTTTCCAACGGTCATTTCAATATTTATGAACGCTTTATCCGTGAAATGGAAGGTAAGAGTCCGTATTTAGCGGCAACCAAACTCTATCCCCTGCTGGAAGCCAATACCCAGCAAATCATGGATTACTACGACTCCACGCTGGAAAACGCCATCGATCAGGATAACTACCTGGAATTTCAGCAGGCGCTTTCCGATATCGGCGAGGCGCTGGAGCAGCGCTTTACGCTGGAAGACAACCTGATCGCCCTTGCGCTGGATCCCCATCTGAAAGCGAGCAACGAAGATAACGTCGCCCGACCGGCTTGAGTTATTTCTCGTTAACGCGTAGTTTACATTCACTGCTCCCGCTGTAAGGGAGCTTATTCTTGTCGGAGTGCCCAGTGCGAAAGCCGGGCTGAGACCGTTAATTCGGGATCCGCGGAACCTGATCAGGTTAAGACCTGCGAAGGGAACAAGAGTCAATTTATTGTATCGCCCCCGGGCGATCCTCTCTTGCTTCATCCGTCGTCTGACAAGCCACTTCCTGAACTTACTGGAACGAGCTATGTCTGCCACAAAAATGACCCGCCGCGAACAGCGCGCACACGCCCAACACTTTATCGATACCCTGGAAGGCACCGCTTTCCCGAACTCGAAACGCATCTATCTGACAGGTTCGCAGGAGGATATCCGCGTGCCGATGCGCGAGATCCAGCTCAGCCCGACCTTGATCGGCGGCAGCAAAGAGGACCCGCAGTTTGAAGAGAACGAAGCGGTGCCGGTCTACGACACCTCCGGCCCGTACGGCGATCCGGATGTAGCGATTAACGTCCAGCAGGGTCTGGCCAAGCTTCGCCAGCCGTGGATAGAAGCCCGTAATGACTGCGAAGCCCTGAACGAGCAAAGCTCGGCTTACACCCGGGAGCGCCTGGCCGATGACGGTCTGGACGAGCTGCGCTTCACCGGGCTGCTCACGCCGAAGCGTGCACGAGCGGGTAAATGCGTGACCCAACTGCACTACGCCCGCCAGGGGATAGTGACGCCGGAGATGGAGTTTATCGCCATCCGCGAAAACATGGGCCGCGAGCGCATTCGTGGCGAGGCGCTGCGCCACCAGCATCCGGGCGAAGGCTTTGGTGCCCGCCTGCCGGATAACATCACCCCGGAATTTGTCCGTGACGAAGTGGCCGCAGGCCGTGCCATTATCCCGGCCAACATCAACCACCCGGAATCAGAGCCGATGATCATCGGCCGTAACTTCCTGGTGAAGGTGAACGCCAATATCGGTAACTCGGCGGTCACCTCCTCCATCGAGGAAGAGGTGGAGAAGCTGGTCTGGTCCACCCGCTGGGGTGCCGACACGGTGATGGATCTCTCCACAGGCCGCTATATTCACGAAACCCGCGAGTGGATCCTGCGTAACAGCCCGGTGCCGATTGGTACGGTACCCATCTACCAGGCGCTGGAGAAGGTTAACGGCATCGCGGAAGATCTCACCTGGGAAGCCTTCCGCGATACGCTGCTGGAGCAGGCCGAGCAGGGCGTGGATTACTTCACCATCCACGCAGGGGTGCTGCTGCGCTACGTGCCGATGACCGCTAAACGCCTGACCGGCATCGTCTCCCGTGGCGGCTCGATCATGGCGAAATGGTGCCTGTCCCATCATCAGGAGAACTTCCTGTATGAGCACTTCCGCGAGATCTGCGAAATCTGTGCCGCGTACGATGTCTCCCTGTCGCTGGGCGACGGCTTGCGTCCGGGTTCCATCCGCGATGCCAACGACGAAGCGCAGTTTGCCGAACTCCATACGTTGGGCGAGCTGACCAAAATTGCCTGGGAGTATGACGTTCAGGTGATGATTGAAGGTCCGGGCCACGTGCCAATGCAGATGATCCGCCGCAACATGACCGAGGAGCTGGAACACTGCCACGAAGCGCCGTTCTACACCCTCGGGCCGTTGACCACCGATATCGCACCGGGCTATGACCACTTCACCTCCGGGATTGGCGCGGCGATGATCGGCTGGTTTGGCTGCGCCATGCTTTGCTACGTCACGCCGAAAGAGCATCTTGGACTGCCGAACAAAGAGGACGTGAAGCAGGGGCTGATCACCTACAAGATTGCCGCCCATGCCGCTGACCTGGCGAAGGGCCATCCGGGGGCGCAGATCCGCGATAACGCCATGTCGAAAGCGCGCTTCGAATTCCGCTGGGAAGATCAGTTCAACCTCGCTCTCGACCCGTTCACCGCCCGCGCCTATCACGACGAAACCCTGCCGCAGGAATCCGGCAAAGTGGCGCACTTCTGCTCCATGTGCGGGCCAAAATTCTGCTCGATGAAAATCAGCCAGGAGGTACGCGACTACGCCGCGGCGCAGACCATTGAAGTGGGGATGGCCGATATGTCGGAAACCTTCCGCGCCAAAGGCGGCGAGATCTACCTCAAAAAAGAGGAGGCGTAATGTATCAACCCAACTTCCCGCCGGTACCCTTTCGTCTGGGGCTCTACCCGGTCGTCGACAGCGTGGCATGGTTCGAACGTCTGCTGGCCGCGGGCGTGAAAACAATCCAGCTGCGCATCAAAGATAGGCAGGATGACGAGGTCGAGGCCGATATCGTGGCGGCCATTGCCCTGGGGCGTCGCTACGACGCCCGCCTGTTTATCAATGATTACTGGCGGCTGGCGATTAAACATCAGGCTTATGGCGTGCATCTCGGCCAGGAAGACCTGGAGACCACCGATCTTGCGGCCATTCGTGCTGCCGGGTTACGCCTCGGCGTCTCAACCCACGACGACATGGAGATCGACGTGGCGCTGGCGGCGCGTCCGTCCTACATCGCCCTCGGGCACGTTTTCCCGACCCAAACCAAGCAGATGCCTTCCGCCCCTCAGGGGCTGGAGCAGCTGGCCCGCCATATCGAACGGCTTGCGGATTACCCTACCGTCGCCATCGGTGGTATCAGTCTCGAACGCGCCGCGGCGGTGCTGGCGACCGGCGTGGGCAGCATTGCGGTGGTGAGCGCTATCACTCAGGCCGATGACTGGCAGGCGGCAACGGCACAGCTACTGCAACTGGCGGGGGCGGGCGATGAATGACCGTGACTTTATGCGCTACAGCCGCCAGATCCTGCTGGAGGATATCGCCATCGACGGGCAGCAGAAGCTGCTCGCCAGCCGGGTATTGCTGGTCGGCCTCGGCGGATTAGGCGCTCCGGCGGCGCTGTACCTGGCCGGTGCCGGGATCGGCACCCTGGTGCTGGCCGACGATGACGAAGTCCATCTGAGCAATTTGCAGCGCCAGATCCTGTTTACTACCGACGATATCGCTCAGCCGAAAGCGCAGGTGACGCAGCGCCGGCTGCAGCAGCTTAACCCGGACATCCGGCTGATTGCCCTGCAGACCCGCCTGGAAGGCAAAGCGCTGCAGGAGGAGATCGCCCGCGCCGACGTGGTGCTGGACTGCACCGATAACATGGCCACCCGCCAGGCGATCAATGCCGCCTGCGTGATGCTCAACACCCCGCTCATCACCGCCAGCGCCGTGGGCTTTGGCGGCCAGATGATGGTGCTGACACCGCCCTGGGCGCAGGGCTGTTACCGCTGTCTGTGGCCGGAGGATGACGAGCCGCAACGCAACTGCCGCACCGCAGGCATTGTCGGGCCGGTGGTTGGCGTGATGGGAACCTTGCAGGCGCTGGAGGCGATTAAGCTGCTGAGCGGCATCGAGACCCCACGCAATGCCCTGCGCCTGTTCGATGCCCGGGCAGGAAGCTGGCGGCAGCTGGCTTTGCAGCGCGCCAGCGGCTGTGAGGTATGTGGAGGCCAGCATGCGGATCCTGTTTAACGACGAACCGATGCAGTGCGTGGACGGCTTAACCGTCGCCACTCTGCTCTACCAACTGTGTCAGTTAAAACCCGGGGTCGCGCTGGCCCTGAATCAACAGATCCTGCCGCGCGAGCAGTGGGATAAACAGCAGGTCCGGGAAGGCGATCAGATCCTGCTCTTTCAGGTAATTGCCGGAGGCTGAGATGTTACGTATTGCTGATAAAACGTTCGATTCACACCTGTTTACCGGCACCGGGAAGTTTGCCTCGCCGCAGCTGATGGTGGACGCGATTCGCGAGAGCGGCAGCCAGCTGGTGACCCTGGCGATGAAGCGCGTCGATCTGCGCAATCACAATGACGCCATTCTGGCGCCGCTGCTGGAGGCGGGCGTCAGCCTGCTGCCCAACACCTCCGGGGCCAAAACCGCGGAAGAAGCATTGTTCGCCGCCCGGCTGGCGCGCGAGGCGCTGGGAACGCGCTGGCTCAAGCTGGAGATCCATCCTGATGCCCGCTGGCTGCTGCCCGATCCCATCGAGACGCTGAAAGCGGCGGAAATGCTGGTCAAAGAGGGGTTCACGGTGCTGCCCTACTGCGGTGCCGATCCGGTACTGTGCAAACGGCTCGAGGAGGCAGGTTGCGCAGCGGTGATGCCGCTAGGGGCGCCGATAGGCTCCAACCAGGGGCTGGAAACCCGCGCGATGCTGGAGATTATCATTCAGCAAGCGACCGTGCCGGTGATCGTGGATGCCGGGATCGGCGTTCCCAGCCATGCCGCCCAGGCGCTGGAGATGGGAGCCGATGCGGTGCTGGTTAACACCGCCATTGCGGTTGCGGACGATCCGGTGATGATGGCGCGGGCGTTTCGTCTGGCGGTAGAGGCGGGTGTGCTGGCACGCCAGTCTGGCCCCGGTTCGCGGAGCCCTGAAGCCCAGGCCACCAGCCCGTTAACCGGATTTCTGGAGGCCTTCTCATGAACACCTTTACCGATCGCTGGCGTCAACTCGACTGGGACGATATTCGGCTGCGCATCAACAGTAAAACCCCGGCGGACGTTGAGCGCGCTCTGACTGTCCGGCAGCCGACGCGCGAGGACATGATGGCCCTGCTCTCCCCCGCAGCCAGCGCATATCTTGAGCCGATGGCGCAGCGGGCCCAGCGACTGACACGCCAGCGATTTGGCAATACAGTGAGCTTTTATGTTCCGCTCTATCTCTCCAACCTGTGCGCCAACGACTGTACCTACTGCGGCTTCTCAATGAGCAACCATATCAAGCGCAAAACGCTGGATGAAAATGAGATTGCCCGGGAGTGTGCCGCGATCCGCGAGATGGGGTTTGAGCATCTGCTGCTGGTCACCGGCGAGCACCAGACCAAGGTTGGAATGGACTATTTTCGCCGACATATCCCGGCCATTCGCCGCCAGTTCGCCTCGTTGCAGATGGAGGTTCAACCCCTGTCAGAGGCCGAGTATGGCGAGCTGAAAACGCTGGGGCTGGATGGCGTGCTGGTCTATCAGGAGACCTATCACGAGGCGGTATATGCTCAGCACCACCTGAAAGGTAAAAAGCAGGACTTCTTCTGGCGACTGGATACCCCGGATCGGCTGGGCCGCGCCGGGATCGACAAGATCGGCCTCGGGGCCTTAACCGGGCTCTCCGACAGCTGGCGGGTCGACAACTTTATGGTGGCGGAACATCTGCTCTGGCTGCAGCAGCACTACTGGCAGAGCCGGTACTCGATCTCCTTCCCCCGGCTGCGCCCCTGCGCTGGCGGGATCCAGCCGGCGTCGATCATGGATGAACGCCAGCTGGTGCAGACCATCTGCGCCTTTCGTCTGTTGGCACCGGAGGTAGAGCTGTCGCTGTCGACCCGGGAATCCCCCGCGTTTCGCGATAGCGTTATCCCGCTGGCCATCAACAACGTCAGCGCCTTTTCAAAAACCCAGCCAGGCGGCTATGCCGACGAGCGTCCCGAGCTGGAGCAGTTTGCGCCGCACGATAGCCGTCGCCCGGAGGAGGTTGCCGAAGCGCTTAGCCTGCAGGGATTGCAGCCGGTGTGGAAAGACTGGGACAGCTGGCTGGGACGCGCCTCGCAGCCGGGATGAAAAAGAGTGTAAGTCGATGAAGTTATTACGAGGCGTCACGTAATCTCATCAACGGGCCATTGCCAGCTTGGGTATCTATTTTTTACGCTTATTACGTCAGCCGGGGATGCTGACCAGGGCGGAAAGCTTCTTCCTCGCTCCGCCCTGCCTTTCCCCGTTCTGTAACAGTTGTAACCGGTTTCAGAAAATGCGGGTTTCTTTGTGATGACTCACACACAATCGCGGTAACGCGGTTGTCGAAGCGGGCTACGCGGGATAATTATCAATAAACACATGTACATTGAGGCTGACTATGAAGAACATCGTTTTATGCTGTGCAGCGGGAATGTCCACCAGCATGCTGGTTCAACGCATGAAAGACGCCGCGCAGAAAAAAGGGATCGAAGTAACCATTAAGGCCGTACCGGTTGCTGAGTTTAAAGATGAAATCGCCGCAGCCGACATTGTGTTGCTTGGCCCGCAGGTCAAATACGAACTCAATAATCTTCAGGCACAGGCAGAACCGCTGGGCAAAAAGGTCGCGGTTATCGACATGATGGATTACGGCATGATGAAAGGCGATGCCGTCCTCGAAAAAGCCCTCAAACTGCTGGAGTGACCCATGGAAGATTTAGAAACCATCATTATGGAACTGTTGGTGAATGCCGGTGCAGCCCGCAGTTCAGCATTAACCGCCCTGCAGATGGCGCGTAAAGGTAATTTTGCCGACGCGGAAAAGTCGATGGAAGAGTCGCGTGAATTCGTTAAGCATGCGCACACTATCCAGACGAAGCTGATTGGTATGGATGAAGGCACCGGCAAGCTGCCGGTCAACCTGATTACCGTTCACTCGCAGGATCACCTGATGAACGCGATGGTGATTCAGGATCTGGCGGGCGATATGATCGAGCTGTATCGCCGGTTGCCGCTGGTGAACTAACCCGCCCGGTGGCGCTACGCTTACCGGGCCTACAACGACCCCGAACCGTAGGTCCGGTAAGCGCAGCGCCACCCGGCAACAGCCGCACCAGACACGCAAAAAAAAACCCGCCGAAGCGGGTTTTTTTATGGGCTGACGTCACGATTACTCGTTGTCAGAACCGCCCAAGCCTGCGTTCAGCAGCTCTGCCAGGCTGGCAGATGCGTCTTCAGCAGTTACCTGTGGTGCAGCAGGGATTTCGCCCGCTGCGCGACGGCGCATACGATCCTGGTGGTACGCATAACCGGTACCGGCCGGGATCAGACGACCCACAATAACGTTCTCTTTCAGACCGCGCAGTTCGTCGCGTTTGCCCGCAACAGCTGCTTCGGTAAGCACACGAGTGGTCTCCTGGAACGATGCCGCGGAGATGAAGGACTCGGTTGCCAGAGACGCTTTGGTGATACCCAGCAGGTCACGTGCGAAGGTCGCACTGAGTTTGCCGTTCGCTTCCAGATCGCGGTTAGCAATCTTAACGCGAGAGTATTCAACCTGCTCACCTTCGAGGAAGTCGGAGCTACCGGCATTCACGATGGTGGCTTTACGCAGCATCTGACGAACGATAACTTCGATGTGCTTATCGTTGATCTTAACGCCTTGCAGACGGTAAACGTCCTGTACTTCGTTGGTGATGTAACGCGTTACCGCGTGGACGCCACGAAGACGCAGAATGTCGTGCGGTGCTTCCGGACCGTCGGAAACCACATCACCACGTTCTACACGTTCACCTTCAAACACGTTGAGCTGACGCCATTTTGGAATCATCTCTTCGTACGGATCGCTGCCATCCAGCGGCGTGATCACCAGACGGCGCTTCCCTTTGGTCTCTTTACCGAAGGAAATGATACCGCTGATTTCAGCCAGGATTGCCGGCTCTTTCGGACGACGTGCTTCGAACAGGTCCGCAACGCGCGGCAGACCACCGGTAATATCTTTGGTACCGCTGGATTCCTGTGGAATACGCGCCAGAGCATCACCCGCACCGATCTGAACACCATCTTCCAGCTGGACAATCGCTTTACCTGGCAGGAAGTACTGAGCCGGCATGTCGGTGCCCGGGATCAGAACGTCGTTGCCGTTAGCATCAACGATTTTCAGTGCTGGACGCAGATCTTTACCACCCGCGGTACGTTCTGCAGAATCCAGAACCACCAGGGAAGAGAGACCGGTCAGGTCGTCGGTCTGACGAGTAATCGTCTGGCCGTCGATCATATCGGTGAAGCGGATGAAACCAGCCACTTCGGTGATTACCGGCATGGTGTGTGGATCCCAGTTCGCTACGGTTTCGCCGCCAGCAACCTGCTCGCCATCACCTTTGGCCATAACAGCACCGTAAGGCACTTTATAGCTCTCTTTGGTACGACCGAATTCGTCGATCAGCTTCAGCTCGGTGTTACGAGAGGTCACTACCAGCTTGCCGGAAGAGTTAACAACCGACTTCGCGTTGCTGAGCTTGATGCTACCTTTGTTTTTCACCTGGATGCTGGATTCAGCAGCCGCACGAGATGCCGCACCACCGATGTGGAACGTACGCATCGTCAGCTGTGTACCCGGCTCACCGATGGACTGTGCCGCGATAACGCCGATGGCTTCACCTTTGTTGATGATGTGGCCACGCGCCAGGTCACGACCATAGCAGTGCGCACATACACCAAAGTCGGTGTCACAGGATACAACGGAACGCACTTTCACTGAGTCAACAGAGTTGGCTTCCAGCAGGTCACACCAGTGCTCGTGCAGCAGCGTGTTGCGTGGAACCAGGATATCTGCAGTGCCCGGCTTCAGAATGTCTTCCGCAGTCACACGACCCAGAACGCGATCGCGCAGTGGCTCTTTAACATCACCACCCTCGATAACCGGGGTCATGGTGATACCTTCGAGGGTGCCACAATCGTCTTCGGTAACAACCAGATCCTGCGCAACGTCAACCAGACGACGCGTCAGATAACCGGAGTTCGCGGTTTTCAGTGCGGTATCCGCCAGACCCTTACGAGCACCGTGTGTGGAGATGAAGTACTGGAGTACGTTCAGACCTTCACGGAAGTTCGCGGTAATTGGCGTCTCGATGATGGAGCCATCTGGCTTCGCCATCAGACCACGCATACCTGCCAGCTGACGAATCTGTGCTGCAGAACCACGCGCACCGGAGTCGGCCATCATGTAGATGCTGTTGAAGGAAACCTGCTGCTCTTCGACGCCGTCACGGTTAATAACGGTTTCGGTCTGCAGGTTGTCCATCATCGCTTTGGATACACGATCGTTCGCCGCTGCCCAGATATCGATAACTTTGTTATAGCGTTCGCCCGCGGTCACCAGACCAGACTGGAACTGCTCCTGGATCTCAGCAACTTCAGCTTCCGCTTCAGAGATGATCTCGTATTTCTTCTCTGGGATGACCATGTCATCAATACCAACAGAGGCACCTGAACGCGCTGCATAAGCAAAGCCGGTGTACATTGTCTGGTCAGCGAAGATAACGGTCGGCTTCAGGCCCAGGATGCGGTAACAGGTGTTCAGCATCTTGGAGATCGCTTTCTTGCCCAGCGCCTGGTTGACGATGGAGAAAGGCAGACCTTTCGGTACGATCATCCACAGAATCGCACGGCCAATGGTCGTGTCAATCAGGCTGGTTTTCGCAACGAGTTCGCCATTTTCTGCTTTTTCATACTCGGTGATACGCACTTTTACACGCGCATGCAGAGAGGCCAGGCCAGCGCGATAAATACGCTCAGCTTCTTTCGGGCCAGTCAGCACCATGCCTTCGCCTTTGGCGTTAACACAGTCACGGGTCATGTAGTACAGACCCAGTACAACGTCCTGAGAAGGAACGATAATTGGTTCACCGTTCGCTGGGGACAGGATGTTGTTGGTAGACATCATCAGCGCACGCGCTTCGAGCTGGGCTTCCAGCGTCAGCGGTACGTGAACAGCCATCTGGTCACCATCGAAGTCGGCGTTATAGGCCGCACAGACCAGCGGGTGCAGCTGGATAGCTTTACCTTCGATCAGTACTGGCTCAAAGGCCTGGATACCCAGACGGTGCAGGGTTGGTGCACGGTTCAGCAGTACCGGGTGTTCGCGGATCACTTCGTCCAGGATATCCCAAACGACAGCTTCTTCACGCTCAACCATCTTCTTAGCGGCTTTGATGGTGGTGGCCAGGCCACGCAGTTCCAGCTTGCCGTAGATGAACGGTTTGAACAGCTCCAGTGCCATTTTCTTCGGCAGACCGCACTGATGCAGACGCAGGTATGGACCTACGGTGATAACAGAACGACCGGAGTAGTCAACACGCTTACCGAGCAGGTTCTGACGGAAACGACCCTGTTTACCTTTGATCATGTCGGCCAAAGATTTCAGAGGACGTTTGTTAGAACCGGTGATCGCACGACCGCGACGACCGTTATCCAGCAGGGCATCTACCGCTTCCTGCAGCATACGTTTTTCGTTGCGTACGATGATATCTGGCGCAGCCAGATCCAGCAGACGTTTCAGACGGTTGTTACGGTTAATGACGCGACGATACAGATCGTTCAGGTCAGAAGTTGCGAAACGACCACCATCCAGCGGTACCAGCGGACGCAGATCTGGCGGCAGAACCGGCAGAACGGTCAGGATCATCCACTCTGGTTTGTTACCAGACTGAACGAAGGCTTCCAGCAGTTTGATACGCTTGGTCAGCTTTTTACGCTTGGTTTCGGAGTTGGTTTCGTTCAGCTCTTCACGCAGAGTTTCACACTCTTGCTCCAGATCCATGCTCTTCAGCAGGGCCTGGATAGCTTCCGCACCCATCTTCGCGTCGAATTCGTCACCGAACTCTTCCAGCGCGTCCAGATACTGCTCTTCGGTCAGGATCTGGTTACGTTCCAGGTTCGTCATCCCGCCTTCGATAACAACATAAGATTCGAAGTACAGTACACGTTCGATATCGCGCAGCGGCATATCCAGCAGCAGGCCGATACGGGACGGCAGAGATTTCAGGAACCAGATGTGGGCAGTCGGAGACGCCAGCTCGATGTGGCCCATGCGCTCACGACGCACTTTAGTCTGGGTCACTTCAACGCCGCACTTCTCACAGATCACACCACGGTGTTTCAGGCGCTTGTACTTACCGCACAGGCACTCGTAATCTTTTACTGGCCCGAAAATACGCGCACAGAAAAGGCCGTCACGCTCAGGTTTGAACGTACGGTAGTTGATGGTTTCTGGCTTTTTAACTTCACCAAAAGACCATGAACGGATCATGTCTGGCGAGGCCAGAGCAATTTTGATCGCATCAAACTCTTCGGTTTTAGTTTGCGCTTTCAGAAACTTTAATAAGTCTTTCACGGATTTGCTCCCGTCGGAGTTAGCACAATCTGGTGCCGGAAACTACTCCGGCACCAGTGACCTGTTTGAGCGAGAGTTACTCGTCTTCCAGTTCGATGTTGATACCCAGCGAACGAATCTCTTTCAACAGTACGTTGAAGGACTCTGGCATGCCCGGTTCCATCTGATGGTTGCCGTCCACGATGTTTTTATACATCTTGGTACGACCGTTCACGTCATCAGACTTAACGGTGAGCATTTCCTGCAGGGTGTATGCCGCGCCGTATGCTTCAAGCGCCCACACTTCCATCTCCCCGAAGCGCTGACCACCGAACTGCGCCTTACCACCCAGCGGCTGCTGAGTAACCAGGCTGTAAGAACCGGTAGAACGCGCGTGCATCTTGTCATCAACCAGGTGGTTCAGTTTCAGCATGTACATGTAACCCACGGTTACCTGGCGCTCGAACTGCTCACCAGTACGACCGTCGAACAGTGTGATCTGGCCAGAGCTTGGCAGGCCACCCAGCTGTAACAGTTCCTTGATTTCAGACTCTTTCGCACCATCGAAGACTGGCGTTGCGATTGGCATACCTTTTTTCAGGTTCTCAGCCAGACGCAGCACTTCTTCATCGCTGAAGGTGTTCAGGTCGACTTTCTGACGAACATCAGTACCCAGATCGTACGCACGCTGGATGAATTCGCGCAGTTTCGCGACTTCTTCCTGCTGCTTCAGCATGGCGTTGATCTTATCGCCGATGCCTTTTGCAGCCATACCCAGGTGGGTTTCGAGGATCTGACCAATGTTCATACGAGACGGTACGCCCAGCGGGTTCAGTACGATATCTACCGGCGTACCGTTAGCATCGTGCGGCATATCTTCGATCGGGTTGATCTTAGAGATAACACCCTTGTTACCGTGACGACCTGCCATCTTATCACCAGGCTGGATCTGACGTTTAACGGCCAGATAGACCTTAACAATCTTCAGCACGCCCGGTGCCAGATCGTCGCCCTGAGTGATTTTACGGCGTTTCGCTTCGAGTTTTTTCTCGAACTCGTGTTTCAGTTCGTCATACTGCTCAGCCAGCTGTTCCAGCTGATTTTGTTTCTCTTCGTCGGCCAGGCCCAGTTCCAGCCAGCGGTCACGTGGCAGCTTGTCGAGCTTCTCAGCTTCAACACCACCGGCAACCAGCACCGCATAGATACGACTAAACAGGCCAGCTTCGAGGATCTGCAGTTCTTCAGACAGGTCTTTCTTAGCCTGCTTCAGCTGCATCTCTTCGATTTCGAGCGCACGTTTGTCTTTTTCTACGCCATCGCGAGTAAAGACCTGAACGTCGATAACCGTACCGGAAACACCGTTCGGCACACGCAGAGAAGAGTCTTTAACGTCAGACGCTTTCTCACCGAAGATCGCGCGCAGCAGTTTCTCTTCTGGCGTCAGCTGGGTTTCACCTTTCGGCGTAACCTTACCAACCAGAATGTCGCCGCCGGTCACTTCTGCACCGATGTAAACGATACCGGATTCATCCAGTTTGGAGAGCGCAGCTTCACCCACGTTAGGGATGTCAGCGGTGATCTCTTCTGGCCCCAGCTTGGTGTCACGGGACACACATGCCAGTTCCTGGATGTGAATAGTGGTGAAACGATCTTCCTGAACCACACGCTCGGAGACGAGGATGGAGTCTTCGAAGTTGTAACCATTCCACGGCATGAACGCTACGCGCATGTTCTGACCGAGCGCCAGTTCACCGAGGTCGGTGGACGGACCGTCTGCCAGCACGTCGCCGCGCTCAATTGGCTCACCCAGAGAGACACATGGCATCTGGTTGATACAGGTGTTCTGGTTAGAACGGGTGTACTTGGTCAGGTTGTAGATGTCGATACCGGCTTCGCCTGCATGCATCTCGTCTTCGTTAACTTTGATAACGATACGGGAAGCATCGACGTACTGAACAGTACCGCCACGTTTAGCAACTGCAGTAACACCGGAGTCAACGGCAACAGCACGTTCCATACCGGTACCAACCAGCGGCTTATCAGCGCGCAGAGTTGGAACGGCCTGACGTTGCATGTTCGCACCCATCAATGCACGGTTGGCGTCATCGTGTTCCAGGAACGGGATCAGGGACGCACCGACGGAAACCACCTGCTGGGTGGAAACGTCCATGTAGTCAACCTGGTCGCGGCTGAACAAGCTGGATTCGCCTTTGCTACGACAGGTTACCAGGTCTTCTACAAAGTGGCCTTCGTCATCCAGGTTGGAGTTCGCCTGAGCGATGACGTAGTTACCTTCTTCGATAGCAGACAGGTAGTGAATTTCGTCGGTTACAACACCGTCAGTCACTTTACGATACGGGGTCTCAAGGAAACCGTATTCGTTAGTCTGCGCGTACACGGACAGGGAGTTGATCAGACCGATGTTTGGACCTTCAGGCGTTTCGATTGGACATACGCGACCGTAGTGGGTCGGGTGTACGTCTCGAACTTCAAAGCCTGCGCGCTCACGGGTCAGACCGCCCGGGCCGAGTGCAGAGATACGACGCTTGTGCGTGATCTCAGACAGCGGGTTGTTCTGGTCCATAAACTGAGACAGCTGGCTGGAACCAAAGAACTCTTTCACTGCTGCGGAGATCGGCTTGGCGTTGATCATATCCTGAGGCATCAGGGTATCCAGATCGCCCAGAGACAGACGCTCTTTCACCGCACGCTCAACACGTACCAGGCCAACGCGGAACTGATTTTCCGCCATTTCGCCTACGGAACGGATACGACGGTTGCCGAGGTGGTCGATATCGTCCACTTCGCCTTTGCCGTTACGGATATCTATGAGCTTCTTCATCACTTCGATGATGTCTTCTTTGCTCAGGATACCGGAACCTTCGATCGCGTCACGCAGCAGAGAACGGTTGAACTTCATACGACCAACCGCGGACAGATCGTAGCGGTCTTCAGAGAAGAACAGGTTCTCGAACAGGCTTTCAGCTGCTTCACGAGTCGGTGGCTCACCAGGACGCATCATGCGGTAGATTTCTACCAGCGCGCTCAGACGATCGGTAGTCGGGTCGACGCGAATCGTTTCCGACATATATGGACCGTGGTCCAGATCGTTGGTGAACAGCGTTTCGATACGCTTGTGGCCAGACTGGCTCAGCTTAGCCAGCAGATCCAGGCTCAGCTCCATGTTAGCCGGGCAGATCAGCTCGCCAGTGGATGCATCAACGTAATCTTTGGCTGCGACTTTTCCAGCAATGTATTCAACCGGGACTTCGATGTGTTTGATCTCATCTTTTTCCAGCTGACGGATGTGGCGCGCAGTAATACGGCGGCCTTTCTCAACATACACTTTGCCGTCGGCTTCGATGTCGAACGACGCGGTATCGCCACGCAGACGTTCAGGCACCAGCTCCATTTGCAGCTTGTTGTCGCGAATTTCAAAGACAACTTTCTCAAAGAACAGATCAAGAATCTGCTCAGTGGTGTACTGCAGAGCACGCAGAATGATGGTCGCAGGCAGTTTGCGACGACGGTCGATACGGACAAACAGGTTGTCTTTCGGATCGAACTCGAAGTCCAGCCAGGAACCACGGTAAGGAATGATACGCGCGTTATAAAGTACTTTACCGGATGAGTGCGTTTTACCTTTATCGCTGTCGAAGAAGACGCCCGGGCTACGGTGCAGCTGGGAAACGATAACACGCTCAGTACCGTTGATGACGAAAGTACCGTTGTCGGTCATGAGCGGAATTTCGCCCATGTAGACTTCTTGTTCTTTAATGTCTTTAACGGTGCCTTCCGGCGCTTCGCGCTCGTAGATCACCAGACGCAGTTTGACGCGCAGCGGTGCCGAGTAGGTCACGCCACGGATTTGACATTCCTGAACGTCAAATACCGGTTCGCCAAGGCGGTAGCTGACGTATTGCAGCTCGGAATTACCGCTGTAGCTCTTAATCGGGAACACGGAACGGAAGGCTGCTTCCAGACCGTACTGCCCTTCAGGATCTTGCTCGATAAACTTCTGGAACGAGTCAAGCTGGATAGAAAGGAGATATGGAATGTCCAGAACTTGTGGACGTTTACCAAAATCCTTACGAATACGTTTTTTCTCGGTATAGGAGTAAACCATAGGGTTCCTCAGCTCGCTGACAAGTCGACCCATCTGTCCATTGGCGGACAGTTTGTGCAACACCATTTTGTTGATCGGAAAATCGAACACTTTCCGCAATGCCTGTTGCTATCACGCTTAAACCATTTCATTGCGATTTACCCAGAGCGAGCACCCTGTCGCAGTATATTAAGTCGTCGATAGAAACAAGCATTGTCAGGACAGCCAGCAGTCAAACAGTGTGAAACTCTACTGGCGCCTTACAGCGCAAAAAGGCTGGTGACTAAAAAGTCACCAGCCATCAGCCTAATTTCTCAGGCTGCAACCGGAAGGGTTGGCTTATTTAACTTCAACTTCAGCGCCAGCTTCTTCCAGAGATTTTTTCAGTGCTTCTGCGTCGTCTTTGCTCACGCCTTCTTTCAGCGCAGCTGGAGCAGATTCTACCAGGTCTTTAGCTTCTTTCAGACCCAGGCCAGTTGCAGCACGTACTGCTTTGATTACAGCAACTTTGTTCGCGCCAGCAGCTTTCAGAACTACGTCGAATTCAGTTTTTTCTTCAGCAGCTTCAGCCGGGCCAGCAGCTACAGCTACAGCAGCAGCAGCGGAAACACCGAATTTTTCTTCCATTGCAGTGATCAGTTCTACAACGTCCATTACGGACATAGCTGCAACTGCTTCAATGATTTGATCTTTAGTGATAGACATTTAAATTGTTCCTGAAAATCAGAATAAGTTTATACGTAAGCGAATACTTGATAAAGATAACTGCTATTAAGCAGCTTCTTTCGCATCGCGAACAGCAGCCAGAGTGCGAACCAGTTTGCCAGCCGAAGCTTCTTTCATGGTTGCCATCAGGCGTGCAATTGCTTCTTCGTAGGTCGGCAGGGTTGCCAGGCGATCGATTTGCGATGCCGGGATCAACTCACCTTCAAAGGCTGCAGCTTTAACCTCGAATTTTGCATTCGCTTTCGCGAACTCTTTGAACAGACGAGCAGCAGCGCCCGGGTGTTCCATAGAGTATGCAATCAAGGTTGGACCAACAAACGTGTCTTTCAGGCACTCGAACTGAGTACCTTCAACTACGCGGCGCAGCAGGGTGTTACGAACAACACGCATGTAAACGCCAGCTTCACGACCTGCTTTACGCAGTTCAGTCATTTTATCTACAGTAACGCCACGGGAATCCGCAACTACTGCAGACAGCGCGCCTTTGGCTACTTCGCTGACTTCAGCAACAATCGCTTGTTTGTCTTGAAGATTTAAAGCCATTAGCTTTGCTCCTGGATGTTTGCCGGAACTCATGCTCCGGAACTCACTTCACTCTTCCCAACGGAAAGAGCGTCTTAATACGGTGAGCAGAAACAAGCCAGAGTATTCAAAAATAATCTTAGCGTTCTGTCACCGTCTACGCAGGGCATTAAGTCTCTTGCGAAACACCTGCGGTCTTCGACGGAGGCCTGGATTAGGCCAGGCTCCAACGAACAAATCTTTTAGCCGCTAACTATTGTTAGCAAACGTGGGGGTAAGATTGTAGACAAATCCACCGCCCACGTAAAGGCATTAGTTTGCAGCAGCGCTCAGGCCAGCCTGGTCAACTGCAACACCTGCACCCATGGTGGTGGAGATGCTAACTTTCTTGATGTACACGCCTTTCGCCTGAGTTGGTTTTGCTTTTTTCAGCGCAACCAGCAGAGATTCCAGGTTTTCTTTCAGTTTGTCAGCGTCAAAGTCCACTTTACCGATGGTGGTGTGGATGATGCCGTTTTTGTCGTTACGATAACGAACCTGACCTGCTTTAGCGTTCTTAACTGCTTCAGCAACGTTAGGGGTTACAGTACCCACTTTCGGGTTTGGCATCAGGCCGCGTGGACCCAGAACCTGGCCGAGTTGGCCAACAACGCGCATTGCATCCGGGGAAGCAATAACAACGTCAAAGTTCATTTCGCCTTTCTTGATCTGATCAGCCAGATCTTCCATACCTACCAGTTCAGCGCCGGCAGCTTTAGCAGCTTCAGCGTTTGCACCCTGAGCAAATACAGCTACGCGTACGGAACGGCCAGTACCGTGTGGCAGTACAGTTGCGCCACGAACGTTCTGATCGGATTTACGAGCATCGATACCGAGGTTAACAGCAACGTCAACGCTTTCTACGAACTTAGCGGTAGCCAGTTCTTTCAGCAGAGCGATTGCTTCGTTGATGTCGTATTGTTTGGTCGCATCAACTTTGCCACGGATTACGGACATGCGCTTGGTCAGTTTAGCCATTTCTTAGTCCTCCACTACCAGGCCCATGGAACGTGCAGTACCTTCGATGGAGCGAGTCATCGCTTCAACGTCGGAACCAGTCATGTCGGCAGCTTTGGTCTGCGCGATTTCCTGCAGCTGAGCGCGGGAAATTTTACCAACTTTGTCTTTGTTCGGCTTGCCGGAACCAGACTTGATACCAGCCGCTTTTTTCAGCAGAACTGCTGCCGGCGGGGTCTTGGTAACGAAAGTGAAAGAACGGTCAGCGTAAACAGTGATTACGACTGGGATTGGCAGACCTTTTTCCAGGGATTCGGTTTTGGCGTTGAACGCTTTACAGAATTCCATGATGTTAACACCCTGCTGACCCAGAGCTGGACCAACTGGTGGACTTGGGTTTGCCATACCAGCTGCAACCTGCAGCTTGACGTAGGCTTGTACTTTCTTAGCCATTGTAAAATCCTCTGATTGGGTTATAGCGCCTCAAAGAGGCTCCCCGTGATAAAATTCGTTTTACGGATGCAATCCATAAAAACAAAAGGCGCGAAATTGTAGTCCAATCTCGCGCCCTGTGCAACGATTAAATCGTCGCTTTTTTGATCGCTGCTTAGGCTTTTTCTACCTGGGCAAAGTCCAGTTCTACCGGGGTCGCACGACCGAAGATAGAAACGGAAACTTTCAGGCGGGACTTCTCGTAGTCCACTTCTTCAACCACGCCGTTAAAGTCAGCAAACGGACCGTCATTAACACGAACCATTTCACCCGGTTCAAACAGCGTTTTAGGACGCGGCTTATCACCAACCTGCTGCAGGCGGTTCATAATCGCATCAACTTCTTTGTCGCTGATTGGCGCCGGACGGTCAGACGTGCCGCCGATAAAGCCCATTACGCGCGGTACGCTGCGCACTAAGTGCCAGCTTGCATCGTTCATCACCATCTGAACAAGCACGTAACCCGGGAAGAATTTGCGTTCGCTTTTGCGACGCTGGCCGCCACGGATCTCGACCACTTCTTCGGTCGGAACCATAACTTCGCCAAACAGCTCTTCCATATTGTGTAATTTGATATGCTCACGCAGCGACGTTGCTACGCGGCCTTCAAAACCGGAAAACGCCTGAACGACGTACCAGCGCTTTTTAGGGGCTTCAGACATCTCAGAACCTCAGGCCAGTGATAAAGGATACCAGGCGAACCAGAATACCATCCAGTCCCCACAGGATCAGTGACATTACAGCGGTAACCGCAGCTACAATCAGCGTGGTGTGCAATGTTTCCTGGCGAGTCGGCCAAATGACCTTACGGACTTCGGTTCTCGCTTCGCGGGCAAAAGCGACGGTCGCTTTACCTTTGGTCGTCAACAGCGCGACACCACCCGCTGCAGCAATCAGAATTACCACTGCCAGCGCGCGTAGCGGCAGCATCATGTCGCGATAAAGGTAGTTGCCAACGATTGCCACGATCAACAATACGGCTACCACTACCCATTTCATCGCTTCCAGGCCGCGCCCGCTCCCTTGAGCTTCGGTATTCGCACTCATAAACCAACCTGTCAGAAGTATTCTACAAACATTTTCACCCCGCGATAGCGAGGCGAACCAAACCGAAATGCTCTGTTGCGTTTCGGACTAAAACGCCCTCTTCAGAGCCTGTCTCAGCAATGATTATGACAAATAAAATCACTGATGAGCCAGGTTCTGGTTCGAAAGCGTGCAAAAAGGGCATCAAATGATGCCCTTTTCATGCGCATTGCGTCAAATGTTATCAGCAATTAGCCGAGAACTTTAGCAACAACGCCCGCGCCAACAGTACGGCCGCCTTCACGGATTGCGAAGCGCAGACCA
>DERO01000036.1:27505-269553 GCA_002360945.1 Leclercia adecarboxylata
CTCTACACGACCGGTAACAACAGTACCACGGCCGGAGATGGAGAATACGTCTTCGATAGGCAGCAGGAACGGCTTGTCAATCGCACGCTCTGGCTCTGGGATGTAAGAATCCAGGTAGCCAGCCAGTTCGATGATTTTCTCTTCCCACTCTGCTTCGCCTTCCAGCGCTTTCAGCGCGGAACCGCGAACGATTGGGGTGTCGTCGCCCGGGAAGTCGTACTGAGACAGCAGCTCACGCACTTCCATCTCAACCAGTTCCAGCAGCTCTTCGTCATCAACCATGTCGCATTTGTTCAGGAACACGATGATGAAAGGAACGCCTACCTGACGACCCAGCAGGATGTGCTCACGGGTCTGAGGCATTGGGCCGTCAGTCGCAGCAACAACCAGGATCGCGCCGTCCATCTGCGCAGCACCGGTGATCATGTTTTTAACATAGTCGGCGTGGCCCGGGCAGTCTACGTGTGCGTAGTGGCGGGTCGGGGTGTCATATTCAACGTGGGAAGTGTTGATGGTGATACCACGAGCTTTTTCTTCTGGTGCGTTATCGATCTGGTCGAATNNACCACCGTAGGTTTTAGCCAGTACGGTAGTGATTGCAGCGGTCAGCGTTGTTTTACCATGGTCAACGTGGCCGATAGTACCGACGTTAACGTGCGGTTTTGTACGTTCAAACTTTTCTTTAGACATCGATTGTCCCTCTAAGACACGGATAAATCGGTGATATCACCACATCAACCAGGCGAAATGCCTGAACTGTTGAATACATTTAAATTGAAACAGAGAGAAACGGGAGGGAGAAGTGAAGTGGTGCTGATACCCAGAGTCGAACTGGGGACCTCACCCTTACCAAGGGTGCGCTCTACCAACTGAGCCATATCAGCACGTATTGGAGCGGGCAGCGGGAATCGAACCCGCATCATCAGCTTGGAAGGCTGAGGTAATAGCCATTATACGATGCCCGCATCCTGAAACTCGGCTACCCAGTTCTTTCTGTAACAAAAAAAGAGATTTCTCTCTTTTTAAGTTCGAGCTGGCTAATTTTTTCAACCAGCTCCGGCGGCGCTAACGCTGCCAGAAAGTGGTGGTGGGGGAAGGATTCGAACCTTCGAAGTCTGTGACGGCAGATTTACAGTCTGCTCCCTTTGGCCGCTCGGGAACCCCACCGGACTTGATGGTGCCGACTACCGGAATCGAACTGGTGACCTACTGATTACAAGTCAGTTGCTCTACCTACTGAGCTAAGTCGGCATCAAGTAGCGCGCATTTTAGGGAGACCCGCAGGTTCATGCAACTAAAAATTTGCATAAATCGTTCTTTCGCTCACATTTTGTGCGAGAAGAGCGAATAACGCTGTAATTCCAGGCAAATGCGGGCAAATATTCATCATTTATCGTCCTGAAAAGGGGTCAAACCCGGTCTGTGACGATTCCCGCTTAACGCAACACAGAGCCATATTTTTTCTTATTATTCGGCCCATCTGGTGTTAACCTCCTGCGCATTGTCCAAAATTAACTATTATGTGATGTGCCCTACCCCGCACGGCTAACCTCTCCTGTGGGATAAGACGCCTCACTCAAGCATGCTTATGAGCAAAAAAGAGCAAACGTTAATGACGCCTTATCTCCAGTTTAGCCGCAGCCAGTGGGCTGCTCTGCGTGACTCCGTCCCCATGACCTTAACGGAAGGCGAAATCGCACGGTTAAAAGGGATAAACGAAGACCTGTCGCTTGAAGAAGTGGCTGAAATTTATTTGCCTCTATCGCGTTTGCTGAATTTCTATATCAGTTCCAACCTCCGCCGACAGGCCGTACTGGAGCAGTTCCTCGGTACTAACGGGCAGCGCATTCCTTATATCATCAGTATTGCCGGCAGCGTTGCCGTGGGTAAAAGCACCACCGCGCGTGTTCTGCAGGCGCTGCTGAGCCGCTGGCCGGAACACCGCAGCGTGGAGCTGATCACCACCGATGGCTTCCTGCACCCTAACGAGGTGTTAAAGGAACGCGGGCTAATGAAGAAGAAGGGCTTCCCGCTCTCTTATGATATGCACCGCCTGGTGAAATTCGTGTCGGATCTTAAATCCGGCGTGCCAAACGTGACGGCACCGGTCTATTCGCACCTGATTTACGACCGCATCCCTGACGGGGATAAAACGGTAGTGCAGCCGGACATCCTGATTCTGGAAGGGTTAAACGTTCTGCAGAGCGGAATGGACTACCCCCACGATCCGCATCATGTCTTTGTCTCGGACTTTGTCGATTTCTCTATCTATGTCGATGCGCCGGAAGATCTACTGCAGAACTGGTATATCAACCGCTTCCTCAAGTTCCGCGAAGGGGCGTTCACCGATCCTGACTCCTACTTCCATAACTACGCCCAGCTCTCGAAAGACGAGGCCGTTAATGTGGCGACGTCACTGTGGAATGAGATCAACTACGTGAACCTGAAAGAGAACATTCTGCCAACGCGTGAGCGCGCCAGCCTAATCCTCACCAAGAGTGAGAAACACGCTGTCGACCAGATTCGTTTACGGAAATAGCCTTTCACCGCTCCAATAAAAAAACCGGCTTATCGCCGGTTTTTTTTATGACTTACGCCAGAGGCTTCTCGCCGTTTTCATCCTGATCGATGGCGAAGCAGGCCACCAGTTGACCGCCGTAGTCTTTTAACTGCGGTTGCAGCTGGGTGCAAGGCCCAAAACGACGGCGGCAGCGGGCGTTGAAGGCACAGCCCGGCGGCGGATTGAGCGGGCTTGGCAGCTCGCCGGTCAGCTTAATGCGTTCCCGGCGATCGTCCGGGTTCAGGCGCGGTGTCGCAGAGAGCAGCGCCTGGGTATAAGGATGGCGAGGGTTATTAAAGATCTGATCTTTCGTCCCCTTCTCCACGCAGCGGCCCAGATACATCACCATCACTTCATCCGCGATGTGCTCCACCACCGACAGGTCGTGAGAGATAAAGACATACGACAGGCCTAAATCCTGCTGCAGATCCATCATCAGATTCAGCACCTGCGCACGGACGGAAACGTCGAGTGCAGAGACCGGTTCATCGGCGATCACCACATCCGGGTCGAGCATCAGACCACGGGCGATAGCGATACGCTGACGCTGACCGCCGGAGAACATATGCGGATAGCGATCGTAGTGCTCGGTCTTGAGCCCCACTTTCGCCATCATCGCCAGCGCCTTCTCGCGACGCTGCTCTTTGCTCAACGTGGAGTTGATCTGCAGCGGCTCCTCCAGAATCTGCCCCACTTTCTTACGCGGGTTCAGGGAACCATACGGGTTCTGGAACACAATCTGGATTTTCTGGCGACGCAGCTTCTGCGCGTCGGGATCGTGCTTCAGCAGATCCTGCCCCTGATAGTACAACTCGCCCCCGGTCGGGGTTTCAATCATGGTCAGCAGACGGCCAAGAGTGGATTTCCCGCAGCCGGACTCCCCAACCACCGCCAGCGTTTTGCCGCGCTCCAGGGTAAAGGAGACGCCATCCAGCGCTTTCACCAGGCGTTCCGGGGCAAACAGCCCCTTCTTCACCGGGTAGTGTTTTTTCAGATCGATAGCCTGCAACAGTGGCCGTTGCATGGTGGCCTCTTGCGAACTCATAGTGTAGGCCTCCCGGCGTCATCGAGTGGGTAGTGGCATTTAGACTGACGGCCGTCGCTGAGCGTATAAAGCTCCGGCTCATCAACGCGGCATTTGTCCGTAGCATACGGGCAGCGCGGGTTCAGCAGACAGCCGGTCGGGCGGTCGTATTTACCTGGTACCACGCCCGGCAGCGACGCCAGACGCGCCTTGTCCTGGGCGAACTCCGGCAGCGCGCGCAGTAACGCCTGGGTATAAGGGTGACGCGGTGCGCGGAAGATATCGTGCGAGCTGCCGGTTTCCACGACCTGTCCGGCGTACATCACGATGATTTTATGCGCCGCTTCGGCCACTAACGCCAGGTCATGGGTGATCAGGATCAGCGCCATGTTCTCTTTCTGCTGCAACTCCAGCAGCAGCTCGATGATCTGTGCCTGAATGGTCACATCCAGCGCGGTCGTCGGTTCGTCGGCAATCAGCAGCTTCGGACGACAGGCAATGGCCATGGCGATCATCACGCGCTGGCTCATCCCACCGGACAGCTGGTGCGGATAAACATCCAGACGTGAGGCCGGGTCAGGGATGCCCACCTGGTTCAGCAGGTCAATCGCCCGCTGACGACGGGTATTCTTATTCCCACCCTGATGCACCTTAATCGCTTCCATAATCTGGAAACCGACGGTATAGCACGGGTTAAGGCTGGTCATCGGATCCTGGAAGATCATCGCCACTTCGGCGCCGACCAGATTGCGACGCTCTTTTTCAGAGATACGCTTCAGATCCTGACCGTTGAACGCCAGGCTTTCCGCCATTACGCGGCCAGGAAAATCAATCAGCCCCATGATCGCCAGCGAGCTGACCGATTTACCGGAGCCTGACTCACCCACGATGCCGACCACTTCACCCTGATTTACGCTATAGCTGACCCGATCTACGGCGCGAAACTCGGAGCCCACGTCACCGAAGTGCACCGATAATTTATCTACATTTAATAACGCCATCTCGTGCCTCTTACTGCTTCAGTTTGGGATCAAGTGCATCACGCAGACCATCACCCATCAGGTTAAATGCCAGCACCGTCAGGAGGATTGCCAGACCCGGGAAGGTCACAACCCACCAGGCGCTTTGCGCGAACTGCAACACGTCGGAGAGCATGGTGCCCCACTCCGGTGTTGGCGGCTGCGCACCCATGCCAAGGAAGCCAAGAGCGGCCATATCGAGAATGGCGTTAGAGAAACCGAGCGACGCCTGAACAATCAGCGGCGCAAGGCAGTTCGGGAGAATGTTAACGAACATCTGGCGCATCGCGCCCGCACCCGCCACGCGCGACGCAGTAACGTAATCACGATTCACTTCCACCAGCACCGCCGCACGGGTTAATCGCACGTAGTGAGGAAGCGCCACGAACGTCAGGGCCAGGGCGGCGTTGCCGATCGACGGACCGAAGATCGCCACCAGTACCAGCGCCAGCAGCAGGCTTGGCAGGGCCAGCATGATGTCGACAATACGCATGATGGTGTTATCCACCAGACCGCCGAAGTAACCCGCGATCAGGCCGAGAACGACCCCGAGCACCAGCGAGAGCACCACCACCAGACAGCCCACCAGCAGAGAGAGACGCGCACCATACATCAGACGCGACAGCACATCGCGGCCTACGTCGTCGGTACCTAACAGGTGAGCGAATGTTCCGCCCTCCTGCCAGGCTGGCGGTGCCAGCAGCATGTCGCGGAACTGGTCCGCCGGGTTATACGGCGCCAGCACGTTGGCAAATACGGCGATGAGGATCATGATGGTGACATACACCAGACCGACAACCGCACCTTTGTTGCGTTTGAAGTAGTGCCAGAACTCCTGCAGCGGCGTCATTGGCACCGGTGCAGCGACAACTTTGTTTTCAGAAACGTGTGACATGATGGCCCCTTACTTCTTATGACGAATACGCGGGTTCACCACGCCGTACAGCAAATCGACCAGCAGGTTGACGAGGATAATCATCGTCGCCACCAGCAGTACACCGCCCTGTACCACCGGATAGTCACGGCGTTGCAGTGCGTCAATCAGCCAGCGCCCCAGGCCCGGCCAGGAGAAGATGGTTTCGGTCAAAATCGCCCCTGCCAGCAACGTCCCTACCTGCAGACCGATAACCGTGACGACCGGCAGCATGGCATTACGCAGGGCATGAACGATGATCACCCGCATGCGGGTCAGACCTTTGGCGCGGGCGGTACGGATGTAATCTTCACCCAGCACTTCTAGCATCGACGAGCGGGTCATACGCACGATAACCGCCAGCGGGATCGTACCGAGCACCATGGCCGGCAGGATCATATGCGCCAGCGCATCGATAAAGTTGCCCTCTTCGCCCCAGATAGCCGTATCGATCAGCATAAAGCCAGTCAGCGGGTTGGAATCATCGAGGAAGACCATATCGCTGACGCGTCCGGACACCGGCGTAAGGTTCCACTGCACCGACACCAGCATGATCAGCATCATGCCCCACCAGAAGATAGGCATGGAGTAGCCGGTCAGCGCCAGGCCAACGGCGGTATGGTCAAAGATAGAGCCGCGTTTTACCGCAGCCAGCACGCCCACCGGGATACCCACGGCGACGGCAAAAATCATGGCGCAGACACCGAGTTCCAGCGTTGCTTTAAATCGTGGTACGAACTCTTCCCACACCGGCAGACGGCTTTTCAGCGAAATACCTAAATCACCATGCATCACCCCCCAGATATAGTGGAGATACTGCTGCCACATCGGCTTATCCAGCCCCAGTTCGGCTAACAGCTGCGCATGACGTTCAGGAGAAATTCCACGCTCGCCCGCCATAATCATGACCGGGTCACCGGGGATCATATGGACGAAGGCAAAGGTGAGAAGGGTGATACCGATAAACGTGGGGATAACAAGTCCCAGACGTCGGAGGATGAACTGCAACATAACCCGGATTCTCTCTAATGACGTACGCCTGGAGGCGCGACGTCTGTATTGCTCACAAATCTTATTCCCTCCCCTTTCAGAGAGGGAATAAAGCACTGCTGCCGGGTGGCGCTACGCTTACCCGGCCTACATACCGTAGGCCAGTGCAAGCGCAGCGCCGCCTGGCATTGCTTTTAATTATTCAACAGACACGTTTTCGAAGTGGTGTTTGCCCAGTGGATCAACCACATAGCCTTTAACTTCTTTACGTACTGGTTCGTACACGGTTGAGTGAGCCACGATCAGCGCTGGCGCCTGGTCATGCATCACAACCTGAGCCTGCTTGTACAGTTCGATACGCTTGTTGTGATCTTCTGCAGCACGCGCTGGCTGAATCAGATCTTCAAACGGCTTGTAGCACCAGCGAGAGTAGTTAGAACCGTCTTTCGCCGCGGCGCAGCTGAACAGGGTCGCGAAGAAGTTATCCGGATCCCCATTGTCGCCGGTCCAGCCCATCATGACCGCCTGGTGCTCACCGGCTTTAGCACGCTTCAGGTACTCGCCCCACTCGTAGGTCACGATCTTGGCCTGAACGCCGATTTTCGCCCAGTCAGCCTGAACCATCTCGGCCATACGGCGCGCGTTCGGGTTGTAAGGACGCTGTACTGGCATCGCCCACAGCTCAACGGTAAAGCCTTTATCCTGGCCGGCTTCTTTCAGCAGCGCTTTCGCTTTCTCAGGATCGTAGCTGTAGTCTTTCACATCGTCGTTGTAGCCCCACATGGTTGGTGGGATCAGGTTCTTCGCGGCAACGCCAGCGCCCTGATAAACGGCCTTGATGATCGCTTCTTTGTTCACCGCGTAGGTCAGCGCCTGACGCACTTTCACGTCATCAAACGGTTTCTTCTCGGTGTTGAAAGAGAGATAGCCAACGTTCAGACCCGCCTGCTCCAGCAGGTTGATGTTTTTGTCCTGCTTCATGCGCGCGATGTCAGCCGGGTTCGGGTACGGCATCACCTGGCACTCGTTCTTCTGCAGCTTGGCGTAACGCACGGAGGCGTCAGGCGTGATGGAGAAGACCAGACGGTCGATCTGCGGCTTGGTGCCCCAAAAACCTTCGAACGCTTTGTAGAGAATACGGGAGTCTTTCTGATACTGCTGCAGCTGGAATGGACCGGTACCGATTGGGTTCAGGTCAACTTTCTCCGGCGTGCCGGCTTTCAGCATGTTGTCAGCATATTCTTTTGACAGAATAGAGGCGAAGTCCATGGCCAGGTCAGCCAGGAACGGTGCTTCAGGACGAGTCAGCACGAACTGAACGGTGTTGTCGTCCACTTTTTTGATTTCGCTGATCAGGTCCTGCAGGCCCATCCCTTCGAAGTACTCATAGCTGCCGCCAGAGACTTTATGGTACGGGTTCTGGGCATTCTTCTGACGATCGAAGGAGAACACCACGTCGTCTGCATTCAGATCGCGCGTTGGTTTGAACTCTTTGCTGTCCTGCCACTTCACGCCAGGGCGCAGGTGGAAGGTATAGGTTTTACCGTCTTCGCTGACTTCCCACTTCTCAGCCAGACCTGGAATAACTTCCGTAGTGCCGGTTTTGAATTCAACCAGACGGTTATAGATTGGTACAGAGCTGGCATCGTACGTCGTACCAGAGGTAAAGAGCTGTGGGTTAAAGCCTTCCGGCGAGCCTTCAGAACAGTAGACCAGGGTTTTTGCCTGTACGCCTGCTGCGACGGTCATGGCCACCAGGCTCAGACCAAGCTTCAGCATCCCTGACTTCTTCAAGGAAATACTCATTGTTATTCTGCTCCAATGTGATGTTTTTGTTGTGTTACTCCGCCTGACCTTTAATTTATTTTTTACCCGGTCCGGTCGGTGTTGCCCTGAGGCGTTATAAGGGATGGAGATTCCTTTCAGAAGAGCGACTGAGTTGCAGCGCAGATCCTCCCTGAATTGCCCCTCGTGCCCTACAATCTGTCAACAGAATGTGAAAACGTCAATACAGGTGACGGGGATTTACGCTAAGTGTGAGAATTGGCAAACAAAGATTAAAAAAACTACCGAGGCGTATTTTCAGCAGGGAAATTTATGCTACCCGCCATGATGCAGCACAACTCTCTGTTCATTCTGCTACAACCAGTGATTAACATTTATTCAACCGGGGTAAATTTTCTTACGGAATGGCGATTATCTGCGCACTAAATGCCATGAACGTTAAAACGCACAGCGGAAAATGCTGAGGTTATCCATAAGCAACGCGAAAAAAGATCATTCCATATATAAAAAAATACAATGGAATATGTCACAAAAACGTTAACAGGCAGGGCTAAACAGAGGTAAGGCGTATTTTGGCGAGTTAAGAGGAGTAAGTCTTGCGGTGTATTAATTTCTGCAGGTGATAAATGCAAAAAACCCCGCTCTAAGAGCGGGGTTTTTGAATGTGGTCGGCGAGAGAGGATTCGAACCTCCGACCCACTGGTCCCAAACCAGTTGCGCTACCAAGCTGCGCTACTCGCCGAATGCGGAGCGCATCTTACTGCTACGCTCTGCCTCCGTCAATCCCTTATTTTGCAAAAGCCTTTCGATCGGTTATAAACTCGCCAGGCCTGTTACTTTGCGGCTTTCGCAGCGCCGTCCGGCACTTTACACCAGTTGTTATTCTCGTTAATCCCGCCGTCGGGCGAGGTATAACCGAGGCAACCAAGGATGGTGTCGTACAGCTCCACATGACGATGCGCCACTTTCATATCCGCCTGCTCTTTAAGATGCGCGAACATTTTGGCTTTATCCGGGTTCTCCAGATACTTGTCGGACATCCACACCATCATCGGCACGCGGAACTGCTCCGGTGGAGCCATCTTGCGCGGCGTACCGTGCAGGTGCTCTTTCTCGTTAATCGACTCACCGTGGTCGGCAGCGTAGAAGACAATCGCCTTCTTATCGCGCACCTGGTCAATCACGCTGTCAATAAAGTGATCCACGTAGGTCACCGAGTTGTCGTAGGAGTTGATCAGCTGCGCTTTGCTACAGTCTTTATCCACGCCCTTACACTCCGGCGTCCATTTCGCGAAGCTGCGCGGATAACGCTGGGTGTAGTTGAAGTGCGACCCTTTGGTATGCAGGATGATCATGTGCTTACCGTTCTGGTTGCCCTGCAGGGAGCGCTGCATCTCGTCGATCAGCAGCATGTCGTCCACGCTCTTACCGCGGTTACGCGGCTCGGCGCCAATCTGCTCGCGGTAGGCGATGTTGTTGGCCATAGTGTTGCTGTAGAACCACATCTCGCTCTGCATTGCGTAGAGGTCGGAGCTAAAGCCCAGCTGACGCAGCACCGAGAAGACGTTCTGCTCTTTCAGCGTACGCTGCGGGTTATCGCTCGCCCCCCCCTCACGCACAAACATGCAGCGCAACGAGAGCTTGGTGGCGGTATCACAGGAAGTACCGCGGAAGGCGACGAGGTTTTTCTCCTGCGCCAGCTTCGGGGTGGTATCCCGCTCATAGCCCAGCATACCCATATGATCCCAGCGCGTGGTTTCGCCAATAATGAAGATCACATAGGTATCGTCGATATCAGACGGTGCCTGATAAGTGAACTTCTTCGCCGGGTTCATCAGCGATTTATTATCGGAAGACTCATCCACCTGCGCCCAGGCATATAACCCCAGCGCGGAGATCCAGTTGGACGGCAGATAGGAGTTCGCCACCACGCCGCCGTAGCTCGGCATATCCACGCCGGAGGTACGCTCAACGTTCTTCTGCTGCAGATCCAACAGACGGATAGGTCCCCAGACCATTAAACCCGCCAGCACCACTACCGCAGCGCTACGGATGCGCTGCCCTGGCGTACGCAGCTGGCGCAATAACGTATAGCGACAGCGGTTGTTCCAGATAAGCAGCAGCGGCAGGATGCTGACGCAAACCAGCCAGAGAATAAAGTGTATACCGACCACCTCTTTCGAGAGATCGATATCCGTGGTCATCACCGAGGCAATAATGCCGTAGCCAATCACCACGTTCATAAAAGTCATGTAATAGCTGGCACCCGCCGAGCACAGCACCACCAGCGTGGCAAGTACGCGCCAGATACGCCGTCCAAACAGCGACAGCAGACGCAGTAAAAAGAAGGTGACCAGCACCGTGCCCACCAGTTCAACGACCGCAGCGATTCCTTTCCAGGCGGTAAAGTCTTGCGCATAACCATCAAACCGACGGAAAAAAACCGCGCCATTCATAAACAGACCGATGTACAACGCGAGCAAAAAGCTGAGCTTTTGTTGCGTCATCGCTTTGATATATTTCATTAATGCAACCTGGAAAAAGGTAAAGTAGAGCCGCTTCACTCTTGGTCAAAAAGTGAACAGGATATTCATTGCTCAGGGGACAGTTATCGGAAACGTCTTCAAGCGCGATAAGTAGACCACAGGGAAAAGAAAAAGTGGCAGCAGAGAATGTGATCCCTGCAAATATTTACAAAAAAACAAGTCCGATGACATACCTGCGGCCTGTTATTTACGGACTACAAAAACAAAAAAGGCCGGAATATCCGGCCCTTAGAGGTAGCATTAATCAGGCATGCGCTTGTTTAAATACTTCGCGCTGCGGTTGGCGAATAGTGGTAGAAAGCGCCAGAGAAAGAATCAGTAAGGCGAATATAACGCAGAAGGTGACATAAAAGCCGCCGAACAGCGAAGCAATAAGCGAGCCGCAAATACTGCCGATACCAAAGCCTAAATAAATAACGCCGTAGTTTTTCGCCAGGTTATTCAGACCGAAGAATTCACTCACCAGCGACGGGAAGACGGTAATAGTGCCGCCGAAGTTAAATGCCACGCAGGCGATGGCGGCAAAGAAGGTGACTTCGTTGAGCGGGGCGAATAACAGCGCTGCCATCCCCACCAGCGATACCACCTGGCCGATAGTGATCACGCGGATGCGGGCGATTTTATCGGAGAGGATCCCCAGCACCAGACGACCAGAGAGGTTGGCTATCGAGATAATGGTGACTGCGTTAGCCGCCGTTGCGGCATCCAGTTTCACCATCCCCTGAGCGATATCTTTCGCCACGCCAATCACATACAGACCACTCATACAGGCGGTCAGGAACATCACCGCCAGCATCCAGTACTGCGGTTTACGCATGGACTGGGCCAGGGTGAAGTCGTTCTCCACCACGCCGTTAACGGATTTCACTTCCTGCTGTGGCGCATCTTTCATCAGCGTGGCGCCGAACAGAATCATCACCAGCACGATAGCACCCCAGATCATGAAGGTTTTTTCCAGGCCAACGGTGGCCAGCAGATGGCTGTCGATAAACTTAAAGCCCAGGCTGCCGAGACCATAAGAACCAATGGCAAAGGCGGAGATCAGCCCTTTACGCTCCGGGAACCACTTCACGCAGTTTGACAGGGTTAACAGATAACCTGCGCCATCCGCCAGCCCCACCAGCACCCCGGCGCTCAGCCACAGCATCATCAGGCTGCTGGAGTGGGCGGTCAGGAAGAAGCCGACCCCCAGCAAAATCCCGGAGGCCATGGTGACGCGTTTCACGCCAAAACGTTCCTGTAATTTACCCGCAATGGAAGATGAGAGCGCCAGACCCAGGCTGAGCAAGCCAAAGGAGAAGGCCACCTGGCTGACCGGGGCATCGAGTTTATCGGAGAGGGCGCTGTTAAACAGGCTCCAGGTATAGACTGATCCCAGCGCAAACTGGGTCACGATGGTGCCGATAAGGGTCAGCCAGCGAGTGCGGTTGTAAGTTGAAGTGTTCATGGCAGTTGTCCTGCAGCAGAAAAAAGGGAAATTCACTGCTGACAACGATAACCAAAACCCCACATGAACAGGGGGAAAACGGCATGAAATGCAGAGGCGCCGGAATGAAATGCCAAAAATCAGGAATGAATGACCTGGACTCGCCCGGGAGAAGACCAACTCCTGGCAACGCTCAGGTCATTCATCCACGGGTTTCAGAACCTGGCGCTGACGCCGAGGGTATAGAGATAATCTTCTCCGGTGGACATGTTTTCGGCCTGCGACATCGAGGCATAGGCCGCCATATAGGGATTGATCAGCATGTCGGCCCCGACGGTGACATCCATCCAGTTACCGTACTGCGTCGAGGGGGCCAGCCGCCCCAGCCCGGACTGCATCTTCCACTGATTATCACCAAACTGCTGGTTATAGCTGATTTGCGCCCAGGGCCGCACATCGCCCAACCGCGTATCAACGCGCCAGCCCAGGGTACTGACGCTGGCATGCCATAGCGGGTCGGTCAGCGACTGCGTACTCACGCTGTCACCAAACTCGTTAACCATATTGGGCGTGGAGCCGTCGTAATGCCAGGCGGCAACCGGTCCGGTGGTGAAACGGCGGGCAACGGGAATGCTCCAGCCTACGCTCATCGTGCTGGTCGCCTCTACCGGTGACGAATCGGGTAAATTCAGCGCCAGACCGGGCATATTCTGCGAAGAGAGGATCCGCTCTTTGAGAATGTCCTCATAACGCGGTTGGTGATCGTCATCCCATGTATAACGCTCAGTAGTATTACTTTTTGTATCCGAAACGATATATTCCTGTTGCCAGGCATTTGCTGTGTTGCCTGTCAGCAGACAGGCCAAGAAACTCACCAGACCGGTTACGGCATGGCGGCCACTTATTTTTTTTATAATCATCAAAGCGACTCCAGAGAAGAGCCGAATTCGGCGATATTTGTGATTGTTTATAGTGAGGCTACGCGGCTACATGAAGAATGTTGCGTATCAGCCTGTATTAACTATTGTCTCTTTAGATGACACGTCAAGCCGGGTCGATTGAAATTTTTGCAATTTCAGGAGCAACAAGGGAGAGAACCAATGCAACGTTGTGGCTGGGTTAGCCAGGATCCGCTCTACATCGCCTATCACGATAAAGAGTGGGGGGTTCCAGAAACTGACGGAAAGAATTTGTTTGAGATGATCTGCCTTGAAGGCCAGCAGGCCGGGTTGTCCTGGATCACCGTGCTGAAAAAGCGGGAAAACTACCGCCAGGCCTTCCATCAGTTCGATCCGGTGCTTGTCGCCGGGATGACCCCCGCTGACGTCGACAGGTTAGTGCTGGATGCGGGTATTATTCGCCATCGCGGCAAAATCGAAGCCATTATCGGGAACGCCCGGGCTTATCTTGCGATGGAAGAGAACGGCGAACGTTTCTGCGATTTCGTCTGGTCCTTTGTCGATAACACTCCGCAGGTAACCCGGGCGGCGACGCTGGCTGAGATCCCCACCTCGACGCCCGCCTCAGACGCCCTGTCGAAGGCGCTGAAAAAGCGCGGCTTTAAGTTCGTCGGCACTACCATCTGTTACTCCTTTATGCAGGCCTGCGGGCTGGTTAACGATCACGTCACCGCCTGCCACTGTCATCCCGGAGGTCAACATGATCCGCAAATGGCTCAGTGACGATGTCGAGCCTCTGCTGACCCTCTGGCTGGAGAGCACCACCGTTGCCCATCCGTTTATCGACGCGCAGTACTGGCAGGAGAGCGAGGCGGTCGTGCGGGAGGTCTACCTGCCGTCGGCAGAGACTTGGGTGTGGGAAGAGGACGGTCAGCTGCGGGGCTTCATCAGCGTAATGCAGTCAGTCTATGTCGGCGCGCTGTTTGTCGACCCGGCCTATGCCGGCAAGGGGATCGGGCATGCGCTGATCCACCATGTGCAGCAGCGCTACCCGTCGTTAAGCCTGGAGGTTTACCAGAAGAACAGCCGGGCGGTGAATTTCTACCATGCTCAGGGCTTTCGGATTGAAGACAGCGCCTGGCAGGAAGATACCCAACACCCGACCTGGCTTATGAGCTGGCAGGCGGATCAAACGCCGTCAGCGTAAGCGCTGGCCCCTGATATTTTTCCAGCCACGCCAGCGCGGTATTCCCCGCACAGCCATTCCCCAGCTTCGAGCTGGGGAGATCTTTGGTCAGCACGTTGACCGCTCCGTTCTTACAAATTCCGCCATTTTCAGCATCCAGATCCGGCCAGGCTCCCTGGTGAATGCAGATCACCCCCGGCTTGATGCCGTCGCTGACTACCGCCCCGGCCAGTACCTGACCGCGATGGTTCCAGACGCGCACCACGTCGCCGTCGGCAATGCCTCGCGCTTTGGCGTCATCCGGGTGCAGCGTCACCGGCTCGCGTCCGGCCACCGCGTACTGCTCGCGCAGGGAAGAGTAGTTCAGCTGGCTGTGCAGGCGGTGCGCCGGGTGAGCAGAGAGGATCTGCAACTGCTCCGGCTCGGCATTGCCATGCCACTCGTCCGGCTCCAGCCACATCGGGTGCGGCGGACAGTCGGCATACTGGAAGCTGGCGATCCGCTCGGAGTGGATCACAATTTTGCCGCTCTCGGTTTTCAGCGGATGGCTCTCAGGATCGCGACGGAAATCGGCGAAGCGCACGAACTTCGCGTTCTCGTCGGACTCCGGCATTTCAACGATGGCATTGGCTTCCCAGAATTCGGCGAAAGGTGGCAGCGTCACCCCCTGAGCCGCGCCGCGCTGTCCGGCGATCTCATAGAAGGTCTCCAGCCACTCCAGATCGGTTTTGCCTTCGGTAAAGCGCTCCCCGCCGCCCTGCTCCCAGCGCTCGCTCAGCTCGGCAAACACCTCCAGGTCATCACGCGCTTCATCGCGCGGCGGCACGACCCGTTTCATTGGCACCATATGCTGGTTGCTGTAGTCGCCGGTCATGGTCATGTCGTTACGTTCAAACGAGGTGGTGGCCGGCAGGACGATATCGGCATGCTTCGCCGCTGCGGTCCAGAAGCACTCGGAGATCACCACCAGCTCCGGCTTTTGCCAGGCGCGGATTAGACGGTTGGTGTCCTGGTGATGGGTAAAGTTGGCACCGCCCGCCCACCAGACGAAGCGAATGTCCGGGAAGTGGCGATCCAGCCCGTTGTGTTGATAAAAACCACCCGGATTTTCCAGCGCCTCCACAATGCGGGCGACCGGGAATTTATCCACCGCGTCCGTTCCGCCCTTGACCGACCCCTGCATTGAGGCCAGCACCGCCGCGCGCCGCGTCGGGTTGCCGCCGTTGGCAAAGTGGTACGACAGACCAAAGCCGCCACCCGGGGTGCCGATCTGGCCGAGCATCGCCGCGAGAGTGACCAGCATCCAGTGCTTCTGCTCGCCAAACTGCTGGCGCTGCATGCCCCAGCCGGACATCAGCATGGTGGTATTGCTGTGGAATAACGCCGCCAGTTCACGGATTTTCGCCGCAGGAACGCCGCAGATGTCAGCAGCCCACTCGGCGGTTTTGGCGACACCGTCGGTTGCACCAAGAAGGTAGTCGGCAAATTTCTCGTAGCCGCTGGTACAGCGCCCAAGGAATTCCTCATCCTGCCAGCCATTCTCCACCAGCGTATGGGCGATACCGAGCATCATCGCCACATCGGTGCCCATATGCGGGGCGATCCACTCGGCGCTGTCGCCAAAGAAATCCATGGTTTCGGAGCGCATCGGGTCGATACAGATCAGACGCTTGCCGCTTTTGCGCAGCGCGTCGAAGTATGGGATCCCCTGCTCGTCGGTCGCATTCCAGGCAATTTTAAGAGTGTTGAGCGGGTTGGCGCTCCACAGCACCACCACTTCGCTGTGCTCCAGCACCAGCGGCCAGCTGGTCTGCTGCTGGTACACTTCGTTGCCGCCCACCACATAAGGCATGATGGCCTGCGCCGCACCGGTGGAGTAATCCCCCAGATGGCCGGTGTAGCCGCCCGCCAGGCTCATATAGCGCTGGAGCAGGGTGGCCGCCTTGTGCAGCACGCCGTTCGAGCGCCAGCCGTACGACCCGGCAAAAATCGACGACGGGCCATAGTTCTCACGAATACGTTTATGTTGCGCGTCGATAAGATCCAGCGCCTGATCCCAACTGACGCGCACAAACTCATCCTGCCCGCGCACGCCCTGGGGATTATCCGGCGATGCCAGAAAACCCTTACGGACCATCGGCCAGCGGACGCGAGTTTTGCTGTGCACCTGGTCGCGCACCGCGGTTTGCAGAGAGTTAGGGTGCTGGGTCGGCAACGCGCCACGGGACGAGATAACCGTGTCGCCGTCGGTCTCGACCAGCATGGGCCCCCAGTGGGCTGCCGTCAGAATGGTTTTTGTAGAAGTGGTCACCGCGTGTGCTCCTGGATTGCCGGTTGCAGGTTTTCTCAGCCTTCATTGAGGCTGTTTATGATTAGACACAAATTTAAGAGTTATCCCCGGAATTTTCTCCGTAACTGCACGTCATAATCAACCGCCACGCCCGTCGTGGCAAAGAATAAAAAAGCTTAAGGAAAGAAGATGAAAAAAAGCGCACTCATGATTGCCGCCGTAGTCAGCGGCGCACTGGTTGTTTCAGGCTGCACCACCAACCCTTACACCGGCGAACGCGAAGCGGGTAAATCAGGCATTGGCGCAGGCATCGGCTCCCTGGTCGGCGCAGGTGTTGGCGCCCTCTCCTCCTCGAAGAAAGATCGCGGCAAAGGTGCCCTGATTGGTGCCGCAGCAGGCGCAGCGCTGGGCGGCGGAGCCGGTTATTACATGGACGTGCAGGAAGCGAAACTGCGCGACAAGATGAAGGGAACCGGCGTGAGCGTCACCCGCAGCGGCGATAACATCATTCTGAATATGCCGAACAACGTGACCTTCGACAGTAGCAGCGCGACGCTGAAACCTGAAGGTGCCAACACCCTGACCGGTGTGGCGATGGTGCTGAAAGAGTACGAAAAAACCGCGGTGAACGTGCTGGGTTATACCGACAGCACCGGCAGCCAGGATCTGAACATGCGTCTCTCCCAGCAGCGTGCCGACGCGGTAGCCAGCGCCCTGATCACTCAGAACGTTGCGGCGAACCGCATTCGCACCAGCGGCATGGGCCCGGCGAACCCGATCGCCAGTAACAGCACGGCGGAAGGCAAAGCGCAGAACCGCCGCGTTGAGATCACCTTAAGCCCGGTGCAGTAGTTTATTGCCGGGTGGCGGCTTCGCCTTACCCGGCCTACATATCTCGCTCTGGCTCCGTAGGCCCGGTAAGCGTAGCGCCACCGGGCATTTTCGCGCTAAGGTGTACGCACCAACAGCAAGGAAATCAGCGATGAGCAAATCAACACGGCCCACCATCAGCGACGTGGCGAAAGCCGCAAAAACCGGTAAAACCAGCATCTCCCGTTATCTCAACGGCGAAAAACACCTGCTGTCCGACGCGCTACTGGTCCGCATTGAACAGGCTATCGCCGACCTCGACTATCGCCCAAGCCTGATGGCCCGCGGTCTTAAGCATGGCAAAACCCGTCTGATCGGCCTGATCATCGCCGATATCACCAACCCCTACTCCGTTAACGTCCTCAGCGGCATCGAAGCCGCCTGCCGGGAAAAAGGGTTTACCCCGCTAGTATGTAATACCAACAACGAAGTCGACCAGGAACTGCACTACCTCGATCTGCTGCGCAGCTATCAGGTGGAAGGCATCGTGGTCAACGCCGTCGGGATGCGCGAGGAGGGGCTGAACCGCCTGCAGCAGTCGTCCCTGCCGATGGTGCTGATTGACCGCAAAATCCCCGACTTCGCCTGCGATGTGGTGGGGCTGGATAACACCCAGGCCGCCACAACCGCCACCGAACACCTTATCGAACAAGGCTTTGAAGCGATCCTGTTCCTGAGCGAACCGCTGGGGATGGTCAATACCCGCCGCGAACGCCTGAGCGCCTTTCGCACCACCCTCGCCCGCTACGCTGGCGTGGTGGCCGAGAATGTCGAAATCCCGCTCCACGAGTCTGAGCAGCTGGACAACGCCCTGCGCCAGTTTCACACCCGCCATCGCGGAATGCGCAAGGCGGTCATCTCCGCTAACGGCGCCTTAACGCTGCAGGTCGCCCGGTCGCTGAAGCGCATTGGCCTGCACTGGGGCAGCGACATCGGTCTGCTGGGCTTTGATGAGCTGGAGTGGGCCGAGCTGGCAGGCGTCGGCATCACCACCCTCAAACAGCCCACCTGGCAGATTGGCTTTGCCGCCGTCGAGCAGGTTGTCCGCCGGATCAACGGTGCCGATGAGGCCGTGCGCGAGCAAGTCTTCTCCGGCGAGCTGATCGTGCGCGGTTCCACAGCGCGGTAAGCCCCCTTCGTGATGGCGATCATAAATCCAGCATCCTGAACTTTTCTTTGGAACCGGTTCCATCTAGCGTAAAGAGTATCAGCTACGTGATGGAGTCCGCCAATGGGCAGAAAAATTATTGTTGTCACCGCCGCGTATGGCGCTGACAAGGTACGTGAAGCAGGTGGCCAGCGCGCCATGCTGCACGTGATCGCCGGCGCGGGTGCCGACGGGGTCGAGATCCGCCGGGAGTTATTCAGCGACGCCGAACTGGCATCCTTACCCACGCTGGCCGGGTCCATTGAACTGCTCGGCCTGCTGGCCTGCTACTCCGCCCCCGATGCCCTCTTTACCCCTGACGGCACCCTCAATCCGATGCTGCCCCGCTACCTTGCCGAAGCCGCGACGCTAAACGCCCTGTGGCTGAAAGTCTCTCTCGGCAACTTCAGCGATAAGCAGCAGCTTGATGCGCTGCGTGCGCTGCTCAACGAAACCGGCATGACGCTGGTAGTGGAAAACGACCAGACGCGCTGCGGCCAGCTGGCCCCGATGCAGCGCTTCAAGGCGGCCTGCCGGGTGATGAATCTGCCGGTCACGCTGACCTTTGATATGGGCAACTGGCTGTGGGTGGGTGAATCTCCGGAGGAGGCCGCGAAGCATCTGGCGCCTGCGGTGAGCTATATCCACGTCAAAGCCGCCGTTCCCCATCAGCAACAATATCGCGCCGTGCCGCCGGACAACGACAGTGCCCGCTGGCAGGCGCTGCTGGATCAGCTTCCTGCCGACGCCCCGCGCGGCATCGAATTCCCACTGGAAGGGCCAGACCTGACGGCTGTCACCCGTCACTACGTCAATTTACTGCGCGAGGAGTAACCCCATGCCACACGCTCTGGATGTCATCACCATTGGCGAAGCCATGGCCATGTTTGTTGCCACAAATACTGGCGAACTCAGCGCCGTCGACCACTTTATCAAGCGCGTTGCCGGGGCTGAACTGAACGTCGCCACCGGGCTGGCGCGTCTGGGCCTGAAGGTAGGCTGGGTAAGCCGCGTCGGCAACGACAGCTTCGGCCACTTTGTGCTCGACACCCTGAAAAAAGAGGGGATCGAGACCGCAGGCGTCACCCTTGACGATCGCTATCCGACGGGCTTCCAGCTCAAATCAAAAGTCACCGATGGAACCGATCCCATTGTGGAGTACTTCCGCAAAGGTTCGGCGGCCAGCCATCTGTCGGTAGAAGATTTCAATCCGATCTGGTTTACCGCGGCAAGGCATCTGCATCTGAGCGGCGTGGCGGCGGCGTTGTCTGCCAGCTCTTACGCCCTACTTGATCACGCCGCGGGCGCGATGAAAGCCGCGGGCAAAACCATTTCGTTTGACCCGAACCTGCGTCCGGTACTGTGGAAAAGCGAAGCGGAGATGGTGGAGAAGCTGAACCACCTCGCCTTCCAGGCCGACTGGGTATTACCCGGCGTGAAAGAGGGCCAGATCCTGACCGGAGAAAAAACGCCGGAAGGCATCGCTGATTTTTATCTGAACCGGGGCGTGAAGGCAGTGATCCTGAAGACCGGGGCCGACGGCGCTTGGTTTAAAACCGCCGACGGTGAGCAAGGTGCCGTGGCGGCGATTAAGGTCGAAAACGTCGTCGACACCGTCGGCGCGGGAGATGGCTTTGCCGTTGGCGTGGTCAGCGCCCTGCTGGAGGGGAAAACACTTCAGCAGGCCATCACCCGCGGCAATATCATCGGCTCGCTGGCGATCCAGGTTCAGGGCGACAGCGAAGGATTACCGACCCGGGAACAGTTAGGGAAATAAATTCCCGCAACATCATTAAGCCACCCTGTACCCTACAGACAGCGGCGGTCATTTCCTCAACCACAGAGGCAAGCCTATGAACAGTGCAACAAATGCAGTAAAACGCTGGTGGTACATCATGCCCGTCGTGTTCATCACGTACAGCCTGGCGTATCTCGATCGTGCGAACTTTAGCTTCGCGTCCGCCGCAGGCATCACTGAAGATTTGGGGATCACCAAAGGCGTCTCATCGCTGCTGGGTGCCCTGTTCTTCCTCGGCTATTTCTTCTTCCAGATCCCCGGCGCGATCTACGCCGAACGCCGCAGCGTGCGCAAACTGATCTTCATCTGCCTGATCCTCTGGGGTGCCTGCGCTTCCCTGACCGGGGTGGTGAATAATATTCCGGCGCTGGCGGCCATTCGCTTTATTCTCGGCGTAGTGGAAGCGGCAGTCATGCCCGCGATGCTGATCTATATCAGCAACTGGTTTACCAAATCCGAACGCTCGCGTGCCAATACCTTCCTTATTCTCGGTAACCCGGTCACGGTGCTGTGGATGTCGGTGGTTTCCGGGTATCTGATCCAGTCCTTCGGCTGGCGCGAAATGTTCATTATTGAGGGCGTTCCGGCAGTGATCTGGGCCTTCTGCTGGTGGGTGCTGGTGAAAGACAAACCGGCACAGGCCAAGTGGCTCTCTGAGGATGAAAAAGCGGCCCTGCAGGCGCAGTTGGATAAAGAGCAGCAGGGGCTGAAAGCGGTGCGTAACTACGGTGAAGCCTTCCGTTCACGCAACGTGGTGCTGCTGTGCATGCAGTACTTCACCTGGAGCATCGGGGTTTACGGTTTTGTCCTGTGGCTGCCGTCCATCATCCGCAGCGCGGGCGATAACCTCGGTATGGTCGAGGTGGGCTGGCTGTCATCCGTGCCGTATCTGGCGGCGACCATCGCCATGATTGTGGTCTCCTGGGCATCGGATAAAATGCAAAACCGTAAGCTGTTCGTCTGGCCGCTGCTGTTAATTGCTGCCTGTGCCTTTATCGGCTCGTGGGCGGTGGGGGCAAACCACTTCTGGGTTTCCTATACCCTGCTGGTGATCGCCGGTGCCGCCATGTACGCCCCGTACGGTCCGTTCTTTGCCATCATTCCGGAAATGCTGCCACGTAACGTGGCGGGCGGCGCGATGGCGCTGATCAACAGCATGGGTGCGCTGGGCTCGTTCTTTGGTTCATGGTTCGTGGGGTATCTGAATGGCGCAACCGGCAGCCCGGCCGCCTCGTACATCTTTATGGGGGTGGCGCTTTTTGCCTCGGTGTGGCTTACTTTAATTGTTAAGCCTGCTAATAATCAGAACCTTCCCGTCGGCGCACGCCACGCCTGAACCCTTTTAAAATCAACGGAGATTAGCATGAAGCCGTCCGTCATTTTGTATAAAGCCCTGCCTGATGCGTTACAGCAGCGCCTTGAAGATCATTTCACCGTTACCCGGGTCAATAACCTGAGCCCGGAGACGGTGCAGCAGCACGCGGATGCCTTCGCCAGCGCCGTCGGGCTGCTCGGTTCCAGCGAAAAAGTGGATGCCGCGCTGCTGGAGAAAATGCCTGCGCTGCGTGCAGCATCGACCATTTCGGTGGGCTATGACAACTTCGACGTCGATGCGCTGAATGCCCGTAACGTCCTGCTGATGCACACTCCAACCGTGCTGACCGAAACAGTGGCCGATACGCTGATGGCGCTGGTGCTCAGCAGCGCGCGTCGGGTGGTGGAAGTGGCCGAGCGCGTGAAGGCCGGGGAGTGGACCAAAAGCATCGGTCCGGACTGGTTCGGCACCGACGTACACGGCAAAACGCTGGGCATCGTCGGGATGGGCCGCATCGGCCTGGCGCTGGCGCAGCGCGCCCACTTCGGTTTCAACATGCCGATCCTCTACAACGCACGCCGCCAGCATAAAGAAGCCGAAGAGCGTTTCAACGCCCGCCACTGCGATCTCGATGCCCTGCTGCAGGAAGCGGACTTCGTCTGCCTGATCCTGCCTCTGACCGATGAGACGCATCATCTGATGGGCAAAGCGCAGTTTGAGAAGATGAAGAAGTCCGCCATCTTTATTAATGCGGGTCGTGGGCCGGTAGTGGATGAGCAGGCGCTGATTGCGGCGCTGAAAAGCGGGGAAATCCATGCCGCGGGGCTGGACGTATTCGAGCAGGAGCCGCTGCCGACCAGCTCAGAGTTACTGAAGCTGCCTAACGTGGTAGCGCTGCCGCATATTGGCTCTGCGACGCACGAGACGCGCTACAACATGGCGGCCTGTGCGGTGGATAACCTGATCGACGCCCTGCAGGGTAAGGTCGATAAAAACTGCGTGAATCCCCAGGCCAAACCCTAAACGAAAAAAACCCGCCAGAGGCGGGTTTTTAAATTCTTGTAGCTGAGTTGGAAGCTTACAGGCTTACAACGTTACCAGCTGCTGGGCCTTTAGCGCCGCTTTCGATGGTGAAGGAAACTTTCTGACCTTCGTCCAGAGATTTGTAGCCATCGTTCTGGATAGCAGAGAAGTGTACGAACACGTCTTTTGAGCCATCGTCAGGAGTGATGAAGCCGAAACCTTTATCAGCGTTGAACCATTTTACCAGACCAGTCATTTTACCAGACATAGATATTACCTTTTTAAAAATTTGTTTTGCCTTCCGGCGCGATGATGGAATGTGTTACAGATTTTTAAGCGATGAAGGAAGGGTCACTACGAAGGGTATCTAAGGATAACGCATCTGGACTGCTTAACTAAACTGCTTTAGGTCTGTGTAACAAACCGACGAGGACTATTAAACATAGTTACGGCATCAAAGACAAGCTTTATTTTCTGGCAGAACAAAAAACCCCGCTTTCAGGCGGGGTTTTTTGTTTATTCCGTTGCGGCCGTTGCTGCGGCCCAGGCCTGGCTAAACGCCTGGTGCTGTGCTGCCAGCGGCCCAATCAGCGTATTGTACTGGCTGGCCTGCTGCGAGGTCGGGAACTGGATGCCGTTAGAGACAAAGCTCACCTGGGTGCCCTGCTGCGAAATAAAGTCCGCCACCTGCACCAGCTGCTGGGTGAAGATCTGCGCGGCCGGAATGAGCGGCTGAAGCGCATCGGCAGGTTTGATCACCACCTTTTCATACACTTTGTCGAACACAGGTTTCAGGTCTTCACCCTGTTTCAACGCAGAGCGCGCGCCATCAGCCTGCATTTTGGCGTTCTGCAGTTGCTGGCCCAGTACACCCAGTGCACCGTTTGACTGGCTCAGCGGCTCACGCTGTGTCACATAGTCCTGCGGGACACGAATCGCATTCACGCTGTCTACTACCGGACGCAGACCGGCGTCCATCGCCTGATTCACCTGCTGTGAATAGCCATACAAAATGGCATAGTCGGAAACGAAGGGACCAAACTGTTTTTTCTGATCCGCAGTCAGCGTTGGCAAACGCTCGCCACTGCGCATCGCAGTATTTTGCAGGAAATCGATAAACGCTTTGCGCTGATCGCCTTCCTTATCGAAACACCCACTCAGGCTCACTACCATTAACAACGCCGCAAGCGGCGCAAACCAGCGAGAGCAGAGCTTTCCTGTCGCCATCTTTATTACTCCTTTCACCCAAAAAAGCGCACACCGGCACACGCGTGCCCGACGCTGCCAAGAATAGTCCAGGTCAGGCCTGCAAGATACTCTTTTCATGTAAAACGGCTATTGCCATATAAATTCTTACCATTTACAAAAAAATACCTGATGCTATTGCGCTACTGAATAATCAAGTCATTAGCATACGTAATCAGTCCGAAAACAGGCGAGCGAAACGTATCTCCAGAAATTAATCACGCACGTTACGATCTCCTGTCAGTTTTAGCGACTATTCTTAAACTGCTCTCTAATGTTCACGATCCCGCAGTGTGATTTAAGAGGAGTTCTCAATGGAATTAAAAGATCCTATGTCCGATCTGCTTAGCAGCCTGGAACAGATTGTTTTTAAAGATGTACCGCAGACGGTGACCCGTTCGCAAAAGTCTAACCCCTTTACGGAATTTGAGCGCTTACGCAAAGGGACAGGGATGAAAACCGATGATTTCGCCCGAGCAATGGGTGTCAGCGTGGCAATGGTTCAGGAGTGGGAATCAAAAAGAGTGAAGCCCTCCATGACCGAGCTGAAGCTGATGAGCCTGATTCAGGCTAACCCGGCGCTCCGCAAGCAGTTGACTGAATAACGTTGTTTTTACCCCCGCATTTGCGGGGGTTTATGTTTTTATCACCGCCGTTCACCGCGCCACTCCCCGTTCAGCCATACCAGCTCATGCGTCAGGTTCAGCCCCTTCAGAAAATGCTCGTCATGCGACACCACGATCAATGCGCCTGCAAAGCCTGCCAGCGCCGCCTCGATGGCCTGCGTTGAGGCCAGGTCCAGGTGGTTGGTCGGTTCATCGAGCAGCAACAGCTGCGTCGCCTCTTCCCGCCACAGCACGCAGGCCAGCGCCGCTTTTAACCGCTCGCCGCCGCTCAGCTCTTTCAGCGGCAGCGTAACTTTATCGGCACCCAGCTGCAGCTGCGCCAGACGGCTGCGCAGTACGCCCTCCTCCAGCGGCGTGTTGTGCAGATTGAGATGACTCACGACGGACCGCGTCAGATCCAGCTGCGACAGATGCTGGTCGAGATAGGCCGTATTGACCGACACGCGACAGGACCCGGCGACGGGAGCGCACTCACCGAGGATCGCTTTCAGCAAGGTGGATTTCCCGCAGCCGTTCGGCCCCCGCAGCGCCACCCGCATCGGCCCGTCCATGCGCCAGGTCAGCGGCGACATCGTGACAAAAGGCAGCACCAGTTCGTCCAGCACCAGCACCTGTTTGCCCTCCGCAATCTGGCTGCCTGGCAGGGTAAAGATCACCGGATTGTCCTCCTCGACCCGCTCCCGCGCCTGATTGACCGCCGCGTTCAGCGCGTCCTGTTGCTCATAATGCTGTTTGCGCCATGTACCCGGACGCTCCTTTGCCGCCCCTTTATATTTCACGCGCTCAAACGAGGCGATGTTAAGGGTGTCCACCGTGCGCAGGGTCTTAGCCGAGCGGCGCAGGCTGTCGTCGTGCTCTTTCTGCTGACGTGCGCGGGTGCGTTTGCGCTCGTTAGCCGCGTGCTCCAGCGCCGCGCGGGCGGCCTGCTGTTCCGCATCCCGCTGGCGCTGATAGTCGGCGTAATTTCCGCCGTAGCTGTGCAAACCGGAAGCGCTGAGTTCCAGTATGCGCGGCACCTGCGCCAGCAGCTCACGATCGTGGGAGGCGACCAGCGCGCCGCCGGCGTGCCGGGCCAGCCGGGCGTAAAACCACTCCCGCCCCTGTCGGTCGAGATGGTTGGTCGGTTCATCCAGCAGCAGAGTGTCTGCATTCGCCGTAAACGCGCCGCACAGCAGGGCACGAACCCGCTCACCGCCGCTCAGCTCGGCGGCCAGCCTGTCAGGCGCAAAGGCCGGAAGCTGCGCGTCCCTGAACGCCTCGCTCAGTCGTTCGGCGAGATCCCAGAATCCCTCAAGACGCTCCAGATCGTCAGGCTGGTAATCCCCCCTGTCGATCCGCGCCCGGGCCGCGAAGAGTTCCTCATAGCCAAGCAGCTCGGCCAGGGTGGTCTGCGGGGAAATATCGTGTTGTTGCGCAACATAGCTGTGCGTGCCGAAACGTTCGATATGGCCGCTGGCGGGCTCGTCCAGTCCGGCCAGCAGGCGCAGGAGTCGGGTCTTGCCGCTGCCGTTGCGGCCCACCAGCGCGCAAAGCGAGGGTTCCAGCGTGAAATTCAGCGGACCAAAAAGGGTATCGCCCGTCGTAAACTGACAGGTGACCTGATGCAAAATAAAAGAAGGGGATTGCGCAAAATGAGCCATAAGCACTCCTGAATGAAATCAAAACATCCCCTGCCGACGCGGTAGCGTTTAGCAAGGATCGAAATTCATCAGTCGTGTTTGTTCATTTTTGGGGGGCGCTCCAGAGGGAGAAAGTTAACGGGAGGAAGGATAACGGCTTTTTGCTGGCGGTTTCAAGGTTAATTTTTGCGCGACTCAGGATAAAAAAACCCGCCGAAGCGGGTTTTAAACACCTGTAGGCCCGTGCAAGCGTAGCGCCGCCGGGCAAGAGCGGTTACTGCAGCAGCGAGATATCCGCCACACGCAGGAACAGCTCGCGCAGTTTTTCGAGCATAGAGAGACGGTTGATACGCAGATCTTTATCTTCTACGTTCACCATCACTTTCTCGAAGAAGGCGTCGATCACGTCGCGCAACTCGGCCAGTTCCACCAGCGCTTCCTGATAGCGACCTTCCGCGAAGACCGGCTCCAGCTTGTCGCGCAGCACCACAACCTGCATCGCCAGGGCGATCTCTTCCGGCTCTTTCAGCGTCGCGGCGTTCACACGCTCGTTCAGCTGCTCGTCGGATTTGGCCAGGATGTTGGAGACACGCTTGTTGGCTGCCGCCAGGGCAGATGCCGCTTCCAGGGTGCGGAAGTGGGATACCGCCTTCATACGGGCATCGAAGTCAGCCGGACGGGTCGGACGACGCGCCAGCACCGCCTGAATGGTGTCGACAGCGTAACCTTCGTCCTGATACCAGGCGCGGAAACGACCGAGCATAAAGTCGATCACGTCATCTACAACGTTCGCGTTGGTCAGCTTGTCACCGTACAGACGCACCGCTTCTTCGGTCAGGGTCTGCAGATCGAGGTTGAGGTTCTTCTCAACGATGATGCGCAATACGCCCAGCGCAGCACGACGCAGCGCAAACGGGTCTTTATCGCCTTTCGGATGCTGACCGATACCGAAGATACCCGCCAGGGTGTCCATCTTGTCGGCAATCGCCACGGCACAGGCCACCGGGTTAGACGGCAGATCGTCACCGGCAAAGCGCGGCTGATACTGCTCGTTCAGGGCCACGGCCACATCTTCCGCTTCGCCATCGTGACGCGCGTAGTGCATGCCCATCACGCCCTGGGTGTCGGTAAATTCGAACACCATGTTTGTCATCAGGTCGCACTTGGAGAGCAGGCCTGCGCGGGTAGCGTGGTTAACGTCGGCACCGATTTCTCGAGCGATCCAGCCGGACAGCTCCGCGATACGGTCGGTCTTGTCGCGCAGCGTACCCAGCTGTTGCTGGAACAGCACGGTCTGCAGGCGCGGAAGGTGATCTTCCAGACGCTTTTTACGGTCGGTATTAAAGAAGAACTCGGCATCCGCCAGACGTGGACGAACCACCTTCTCGTTACCGGAGATAATCTGGATCGGATCTTTCGATTCGATGTTCGCCACGAAAATGAAGTTCGGCAGCAGTTTGCCGTCGTTGGCATAGACCGGGAAGTACTTCTGGTCGCCCTTCATGGTGTGAACCAGCGCTTCGGCCGGTACCGCGAGGAATTTCTCTTCGAACTTCGCGGTCAGGACCACCGGCCATTCCACCAGCGAGGTCACTTCTTCCAGCAGGCTTTCGCTCAGATCGGCGTTACCGCCAATCTGACGTGCCGCTTCTTCTGCGTCTGCTTTAATACGGGCTTTACGCTGTTCGTAGTCAGCAATGACTTTACCGCGCTCCAGCAGGATTTCCGGATACTGGTCGGCATTGTCGATGGTGAACTCCGGCTCGCCCATAAAGCGGTGGCCGCGGATCACGCGATCGGATGCGACGCCCAGGATGGTCGCAGGGATGACGGTATCGCCCAGCAGCAGGGTCACGGTGTGAACCGGACGCACGAAGTGCACGTCGCTTGCGCCCCAGCGCATCAGTTTTGGAATCGGCAGCTTAGCCAGCGAGGTGGCGATCATGTTTGGCAGCAGCGCTTCTGCGCTCTCGCCCTTCACATGCGCGCGATAGAGCAGCCATTCACCTTTATCGGTGGTCAGACGCTCGGCCTGGTCAACGGTGATCCCGCAACCGCGCGCCCAGCCTTCTGCCGCTTTGCTCGGTTTGCCTTCAGCGTCGAACGCCTGGGCAATTGCCGGGCCGCGCTTTTCAACTTCGCGATCGGGTTGAGATGCAGCCAGGCTTGCCACTTTAAGCGCCAGACGACGCGGGGCAGCAAACCATTCAATTTTACCGTGTGCGAGGCCAGCGTTATCCAGCTCGGCAGTCACGTTCGCAGCAAAGGACTCCGCCAGGCTGCGCAATGCTTTTGGTGGCAGCTCTTCGGTGCCGATTTCCACCAGGAAAGTTTTCTCAGACATGGCCGCCTCTTATTTGTTTCGGTTGCACATCGGGAAGCCAAGGGCTTCACGGGACGCGTAGTAAGCTTCTGCAACGGCTTTGGTCAGGGTACGAATACGCAGAATGTAGCGCTGACGTTCAGTCACGGAGATCGCTTTACGGGCGTCCAGCAGGTTGAAGCTGTGGGCGGCCTTCAGAATACGCTCGTAGGCTGGCAGCGGCAGCGGAGTCTCCAGCGCCAGCAGCTGCTGGGCTTCTTTCTCGTACTGCTCGAAGCAGGTGAACAGGAAGTCCACGTCCGCGTATTCGAAGTTATAGGTGGATTGCTCCACTTCGTTCTGATGGAACACGTCGCCGTAGGTGGTTTTACCCAGCGGGCCGTCGCTCCAGACCAGGTCGTAAACGCTGTCTACGCCCTGAATGTACATGGCCAGACGTTCCAGACCGTAGGTGATTTCACCGGTGATCGGCTTACACTCCAGGCCGCCAACCTGCTGGAAGTAGGTGAACTGCGTCACTTCCATACCGTTCAGCCACACTTCCCAACCCAGACCCCAGGCACCCAGCGTCGGGTTTTCCCAGTTATCTTCCACGAAACGAATGTCGTGGATGGTCGGATCCATACCCAGCTCTTTCAGCGACCCGAGGTACAGCTCCTGAATATTGTCCGGAGACGGCTTAATCACCACCTGGAACTGATAGTAGTGCTGTAAGCGGTTCGGGTTTTCACCGTAACGACCATCGGTTGGACGACGGGAAGGCTGCACATAGGCGGTCGCCATAGGCTCTGGCCCCAGCGCGCGCAGGCTGGTCATCGGGTGTGAGGTGCCGGCGCCGACTTCCATGTCCAGTGGTTGAACAATGGTGCAGCCCTGACGAGCCCAGTAATCCTGTAAGGTCAGGATCAGGCCCTGGAAGGTCTTAGTATCAAACTTTTGCATAGTATTTCGTGCTGGATACGTGTGTTTTTGAATGGAAGGGATCAGTATACCCGTCGGATGCAAGATATACAGTACGAAACGGGGTTGTTTAGGGAAAATTGGGAAATAAGCATAGCTGACAACACCCTCAGGGCGCAGCCAGCTCGTTACGCGGCGGCCTTAACGCATCGAAAGATGTAGAAAATGGCCTTCTGCGTCAAAAGAACAGATGAAACTCTCGTTGCGGGCAGTGAAACCCTGCATTTCATAGCTTCCCTGGAACTGCTCGAAGGCGGTGACGTCGATTTTTTGCGCACCGGTATTGTAGCGCTGCGCCGCCTGGTTTTTACACAGCTGTTCCATATCCAGCGAACGCACCGGACTGACTTTCTTCGTTTGCCCTTTTTGCGCCGGGGTCGACTCCTGAGCCGCGCAGCCGGCCAGTAACGCGGGAAGCAGGATCCACATTGCACGCATCATCATTTTTATTACCGCCCTGTGCTGTGGCTGTTATTTTTAAACTCTAAACTTTATAGATTATGGCCCGGCATTCTGCGAATCTCACCGCCCCGACACAAGCAGGACGATGCAAACTCAGAATTTTCTACGGAGCGTCTGAAGCTATACCACAGTCAGACTCTTTTTAATGCGTAAACAGAGGGATGGATGCAGGAAAAAATAAACTGGATTGATAATTTGCGGGGAATTGCCTGTTTGATGGTGGTGATGATCCATACCACGACCTGGTATATCACCAATGCCGCAAGCATCAGCCTCGTTAACTGGGATATCGCCAACGTTCTTAACTCCGCCTCGCGCGTGAGCGTGCCGCTGTTTTTCATGATCTCCGGCTATCTCTTTTTTGGCGAGCGCAGCGCGCAGCCGCGCCATTTTTTACGCATCGGTCTGTGCCTGCTGTTTTATAGCACCGTGGCGTTCCTCTACATCGTGCTGTTTACTTCGATCAACAGCGAGCTGTCCCTGAAATATCTGCTGCAAAAGCCGGTCTTTTATCACCTGTGGTTTTTCTTCGCCATTATCGTGATTTACCTGCTCTCGCCGCTGCTGCAGGTGAAAAGCGCGAACGGCAAAATGCTGCTGGCGCTGATGATCGTGATCGGCATCGTCGCCAACCCCAACACCGTCTCGCAAAAAGTGGGCGGGTTTGAATGGCTGCCCATCAACCTCTATATCAACGGCGATACCTTCTATTACGTGCTCTACGGCATGCTGGGGCGCGCCCTGGGAATGATGGATACCCGCAGACGCTGGCTGAATGGGATTTGCGCCGCGCTGTTTATTGCTGCGGTCGCGATTATCTCCCGCGGGACGCTGCATGAGCTGCAGTGGCGCGGCACCTTCGCCGATACCTGGTATCTCTATTGCGGCCCGATGGTGTTTATCTGCGCGATTTCATTATTTACCCTGGTGAAAAACACGCTGAATGCACGCCCCCTGCCGCTGCTGGGGTTAATCTCACGTAACTCGCTGGGGATCTACGGTTTTCACGCGCTGGTGATCCACGCCCTGCGCACGCGTGGCGTGGAGTTAAAAAGCTGGCCGCTGCTGGATATCGTCTGGATCTTCTCAGCCACGCTGGTGATCAGTCTGCTGTTGTCGATGCTATTACAGCGCATTGATACGCGCAGGTTTGTCAGTTAAGTGCGGCTTGTTTGCCCGGCGGCGCTTCGCTTGCACGGGCCTACAAGGCTGTGCAAACGAAACGCCACCCGGCGCAGTTTTACGACATCAGCGGCAATAGCTGCTGATAGATCTTGCGGAACACTTCGCGTTGCCCGGCATAGCGTGCATGCCGCCCGGCATCAGGGGTGTGCTGCTGCTCCAGAGCCAGCTGTGGCAATAGTGCCGACAGCGGTTTATCCGGATTCATTGCAATCTGCGCCAGCCTCGCGGCACCCAGCGCAGGCCCAACGTCCCCGCCGGTACGGTAATCCAGCTGCTGACCGCTGATATCTGCCAGCATCTGACGCCAGTACGGGCTGCGTGCCCCGCCGCCGATCAGCGTAATGCTGGTCGGCTTGAGTCCGCACTCATGCACCACATCCATGCCATCGGCCAGGGCATAGCCCACGCCTTCCAGCACCGCGCGCGCCAGTTCGGCCGGACCGTGCTGATGGGTTAAGCCAAAAAACACGCCTTTTGCCTGCGGATTGTTATGCGGGGTGCGCTCGCCGGAAAGATAGGGCAGGAACCAGAGCGTACCGGCGTTATCATCGGCCTGCTGCGCGGCATCGATCAGGGCCGGCACGTTGTCTAATCCGGTCAGTTTTGCTGCCCAATCAAGGCAGGACGCTGCGCTGAGCATCACCGACATCAGGTGCCATTTCCCAGGCAAGGCGTGGCAGAAGCTGTGCACCGCGCTGTCAGGGTTACTGCGGTAGCCGTCGCTCACGGCAAAGTAGACGCCAGAGGTGCCCAGCGACAGCATCGCCTGTCCGGCATCGGCCATCCCCACGCCCACCGCACCCGCGGCATTATCCCCGCCCCCGGCCACGACCGGAACGGCTGGCATGTTCCACTGCTGCGCGACCGACGGCAGCAGCGTGCCGGTCTGCTCACAGCCTTCGAACAGCCCAGGCATATGGTCGCGGGTGAGATGGCAGGCGTCGAGCATCGTCTCGCTCCAGTCGCGTTTAGCAACGTCGAGCCACATGGTGCCTGCCGCATCGGACATATCGCTGGCGTACTCGCCGGTCATCCGCAGACGAAGATAATCTTTTGGCAGCAGTACCTTCGCCACCTGGCTAAAAATCTCGGGTTCATGACGCTGGATCCACAGGAGTTTTGGTGCGGTAAAGCCCGGCATCATCAGGTTGCCGGTAATCTCCCGCGATGTCGGCACGCGCTCTTCCAGCAGGGCGCACTCTTCACCGCAGCGACCATCGTTCCATAAAATGGCCGGGCGCAGCACGCAGTTGTCTTTATCCAGCAGCGTGGCGCCATGCATCTGTCCGGCAATCCCCAGGGCTTTGACTTCACTCAGCGAGTGCTGCTCGCCCAGCGCCTTCAGAGCACGATCCGTTGCCAGCCACCAGGCTTCAGGATCCTGTTCAGACCAGAGCGGGTGTGGCCGTGAAACCTGCAGTTTTTCCGTTTGCGTTGCCAGCACCTCGCCCTGCTCATTTAACAGAATGGCTTTCACACCCGATGTGCCAAGATCGATCCCGATATACATACCCTGGGCTCCTTAGAAATTGTAGGCCGGGCAAGCGCAGCGCCGCCCGGCGGTACCCGTTACTTGTCGAACAGATAATGATTCACCAGGTTTTCCAGCAGCTCCTGATGACCACTCTGGTGCTGCGGCGCCAGGTTATGCTGTTCAGCGTACTTCGCCAGCTCGGTCAGGGATAACTGACCTTTCAAAATTTGCTGACCCAGCTCACTGTTCCAGCCGCCATAGCGTTTCGCCACGCGCTTATCCAGCTCACCGTCTTCAATCATACGGGCAGCCACTTTCAGCGACAGCGCCATGGTGTCCATCGCCCCAATATGACCATAGAAGAGATCGTATTTATCGGTACTCTGACGGCGCACTTTGGCGTCAAAGTTCAGGCCGCCGGTGGTGAACCCACCCGCTTTGATGATTTCGTACATCACCAGCGCGTTCTCTTCCACGCTGACCGGGAACTGATCGGTATCCCAGCCCAGCTGCGGATCGCCGCGGTTGGCATCCACGGAGCCGAAAATGCCCAGCGCGATAGCGGAGGCGATCTCGTGGTGGAACGAGTGGCCAGCCAGGGTCGCGTGGTTGGCTTCGATATTCACTTTGATCTCTTTTTCCAGCCCGAACTGCTTGAGGAAGCCGTACACCGTTGCCACGTCGTAATCGTACTGGTGCTTGGTCGGCTCCTGCGGTTTTGGCTCAATCAGCAGCGTGCCCTGGAAGCCGATTTTGTGTTTATGCTCCACCACCATCTGCATGAAGCGGCCAATCTGCTCGCGCTCCTGGCGTAAATCGGTGTTAAGCAGTGTTTCGTAGCCTTCGCGCCCGCCCCATAGGACGTAGTTTTCCCCGCCCAACTGATGAGTGGCGTTCATTGCCGTGTTCACCTGGGTGGCCGCCCAGCTGAACACTTCCGGATCCGGGTTGGTGGCCGCCCCTGCGCCATAGCGCGGGTGGGTAAAGCAGTTGGCGGTACCCCACAGCAGCTTCACGCCGCTCTGCTGCTGTTTTTCAGCCAGCACGTCGACCATCTGCGCGAAGTTATTCAGGTACTCTTTCAGCGAAGCGCCTTCCGGGGAGACATCCACATCGTGGAAGCAGTAGTACGGCACGTTCAGCTTGTGGAAGAACTCAAAGGCGACGTCCGCTTTACGCTTCGCCAGCTCCAGCGCTTCACCCGGCTGCTGCCACGGGCGATCGAACGAGCCCACGCCAAACATATCGGCCCCGTTCCAGCAGAAGGTATGCCAATAGCAGGCGGCGAAACGCAGGTGATCTTCCATGCGCTTACCCAGCACCAGCTCGTCCGGGTTGTAATGACGAAACGCTAAAGGATTAGAGGATTTCGGGCCTTCATAACGAACGCGATCGAGTTGATCGAAATAAGCTTGCATATTGAGCTCCATAATCAGGGGTGCGGCGAAAAGTAGATACTGGAGTAATACTGAATAGTGATCGCAGGTTGCTCAATTACGTTATTTCACACTGCTATTGAGAGAATGCACAAACGTGCGCTGGCTCGCAAAATCAATTTGCAGACAAACGAATTTCACAGCGCTTATTCCAGAATCATGTGTAATTAATAAGTTATGTAATTTAAAATCAGATCGCGGTCATAAATTCGAAAATAAACCAAATATCATAACGAGAAGATAAAAATCTGTAATTGCCAGTCTGCCGTTCCCCGTTAAGAATTTGCTACGTCTCTTGCAATGATTGTTTCTTTTATCTCAGCAACCTAACCCTACAAAAGGCCATACAATTATGAAGATAAAGAACCTGTGCCTCACTCTTTGTGCATCGCTGCTGCTGGCGAGTACGGCGAGTCATGCAAAAGAAGTCAAAATCGGCATGGCGATTGATGACCTCCGTCTTGAACGCTGGCAAAAAGATCGCGATATTTTTGTCAATAAGGCAGAAGCATTAGGTGCAAAAGTTTTTGTCCAGTCTGCTAATGGCAATGAAGAAACCCAGATGTCGCAAATCGAAAATATGATAAACCGCGGCGTCGATGTGTTGGTTATTATTCCCTATAACGGCCAGGTTTTAAGTAACGTGGTAAAAGAAGCCAAACGCGAAGGCATTAAAGTGCTGGCCTATGACCGCATGATTAATAACGCCGACATCGATTATTATATTTCTTTCGACAATGAAAAAGTCGGAGAATTACAGGCGCAGAGCCTGGTGGCGAAAGTGCCGCAGGGCAACTATTTCCTGATGGGCGGCTCGCCGGTGGACAACAACGCCAAATTATTCCGCGCCGGGCAGATGAAGGTGCTGAAGCCGTATATTGACGAAGGCAAAATCAAAGTCGTAGGCGATCAGTGGGCGGACGGCTGGCTGCCAGAAAACGCGCTGAAAATCATGGAAAACGCCTTAACTGCCAACAATAACAAAATTGACGCCGTGGTCGCGTCTAACGATGCCACCGCAGGCGGCGCGATTCAGGCGCTCAGCGCGCAGGGGCTGGCCGGTAAAGTGGCGATCTCCGGGCAGGATGCGGACCTTGCCGGGGTGAAACGTATTGTGGCTGGTACCCAGACCATGACGGTCTATAAACCGATCACCGAGCTGGCCACTACCGCCGCGGAAATTGCCGTTGAGTTGGGTAATGGTCAACAGCCTAAAGCCGACGCCAGCTTAAACAACGGCCTGAAAGACGTGCCGTCCCGACTGCTGACCCCTATCGAAGTCAATAAAGACAACATTGACGCCACCGTTGTGAAAGACGGTTTCCATAAAAAGAGCGAGCTGTAATCCATCATCGCCCCTGCCTGGCGGGGGCGCATCGACGTGTACTGTTTTCCTTCGGGTCATGTGGGGCAGTTATGTCTTATCTCCTTGAAATGAAAAGTATCACTAAGGCGTTTGGCGCGGTAAAGGCCGTGGATAACGTCAGCCTGCGCTTAAACCCCGGCGAGATCGTCTCGCTGTGCGGCGAAAATGGCTCGGGCAAATCCACCCTGATGAAGGTGCTGTGCGGCATTTACCCCCACGGCAGCTATGAGGGCGAAATTGTGTTTGCCGGCGAAACGTTGCAGGCCACGCATATCCGCGACACCGAGCGCAAAGGCATCGCCATCATCCACCAGGAGCTGGCGCTGGTGAAGCACCTCACCGTGCTGGAGAACATCTTCCTCGGGGCCGAGATCACCCGGCACGGCGTGCTGGATTACGACACCATGACCCTGCGCTGCGAAAAGCTGCTGGCGCAGGTGAGCCTGGCGATCTCCCCCGATACCCGGGTGGGCGATTTAGGCCTGGGGCAGCAGCAGCTGGTGGAGATCGCCAAAGCGCTCAACAAACAGGTGCGGCTGCTGATCCTCGATGAGCCAACCGCCTCGCTGACGGAACAGGAAACCGCGGTATTGCTGGACATCATTCGTGACCTGCAACACCACGGGATTGCCTGCATTTATATCTCCCACAAGCTCAACGAAGTGAAAGCCATTTCGGATACGGTCTGCGTTATTCGCGACGGGCAGCATATCGGCACCCGCGAAGCGCAGGGGATGAGCGAAGACGACATCATCACCATGATGGTGGGCCGCGAGCTCACCGCACTCTATCCGAATGAGCCGCACACCTTTGGGGAAGAGGTGCTGCGCGTGGAGCACCTCACCGCCTGGCATCCGGTCAATCGCCATATCAAACGGGTGAACGACATCTCCTTCTCCCTGCATCGCGGTGAGATCCTTGGCGTGGCCGGGCTGGTCGGCGCCGGGCGTACCGAGGCCGTGCAGTGCCTGTTCGGCGTCTGGCCCGGACGCTGGGAAGGCCGCATCTATATTGACGGGCAGCAGGTCGACATTAAAAACTGCCAGCAGGCCATTGCCCACGGCATTGCGATGGTGCCGGAAGATCGGAAAAAAGACGGCATCGTGCCGGTGATGGCGGTCGGAAAAAATATTACTCTCGCCGCCCTGGATCAGTTCAGCGGCAGGCTGAGCAGCCTGGACGACGCCGCCGAGCAGCACTGCATTCTGCAGTCCCTGCAGCGGCTGAAGGTCAAAACGTCCTCACCGGACCTCGCCATTGGTCGCCTTAGCGGCGGCAATCAGCAGAAGGCGATCCTCGCCCGCTGCCTGTTGCTTAACCCGCGCATCCTGATCCTCGATGAACCGACACGCGGGATCGATATCGGTGCGAAATACGAGATCTACAAGCTGATCAACCAGCTGGTCCAGCAGGGTATCGCGGTGATCGTCATCTCCTCGGAACTGCCTGAAGTGCTGGGTCTGAGCGACCGGGTGCTGGTGATGCACGAAGGAAAACTGAAAGCCAACCTGAACAACCAGAACCTGACGCAGGAACAGGTGATGGAAGCCGCATTAAGGAGCGAACGCCATGTCGAAAAGCAATCCATCTGAGTTAAAAGCCACGGCACCCGCACCGGGTCTGTTTTCAGGGTTAAAGGCGCTTAATCTGCAGGTATTCGTCATGATTGCCGCCATTGTGGCGATCATGCTGTTCTTCACCTGGACCACTGACGGCTCGTACCTCAGCGCCCGTAACGTCTCCAACCTGCTGCGTCAGACCGCCATTACCGGCATTCTGGCGGTGGGGATGGTGTTTGTGATTATTTCGGCGGAGATCGACCTCTCCGTGGGGTCGATGATGGGCCTGCTCGGTGGCCTGGCGGCGATTTTCGACGTCTGGCTGGGCTGGCCGCTGCCGCTGACTATCGTGGTGACTCTGGTGCTCGGTTTACTGCTCGGGACCTGGAACGGCTGGTGGGTGGCCTACCGCAAAGTGCCGTCGTTTATTGTCACCCTGGCGGGGATGCTGGCCTTTCGCGGCATCCTGATCGGCGTGACCAACGGCACCACCGTCTCCCCCACCAGCGCCTCCATGTCGCAGATTGGGCAGAGCTATCTCTCCAGCGGGATCGGTTTTAGCCTCGGCGCGATTGGCCTGATGGCGTTTGTTGCCTGGCAGTGGCGGAGCAGAATGCGTCGTCAGAGCTTAGGGTTAGCCACGGCACCGTCCACCTCGGTTGTCGGACGCCAGGCGCTGACGGCGGTGATTGTCCTCGGGGCGATCTGGCTGCTGAACGACTATCGCGGCGTGCCGACGCCTGTGCTGCTGCTGGTTCTGCTGCTGCTGGCCGGTATGTTTATGGCCACCCGCACCGCCTTTGGTCGCCGCATTTATGCCATTGGCGGCAACCTCGAAGCCGCACGCCTGTCCGGTATCAACGTTGAGCGCACCAAACTGGCGGTCTTCGCCATTAACGGCCTGATGGTCGCTGTCGCCGGGCTTATCTTAAGCTCGCGCCTGGGGGCGGGCTCGCCGTCGGCGGGGAACATTGCCGAACTCGACGCCATCGCCGCCTGCGTCATTGGCGGCACCAGTCTGGCCGGGGGGATCGGCAGCGTTGCCGGAGCGGTGATGGGGGCCTTTATTATGGCGTCGCTGGATAACGGAATGAGTATGATGGACGTCCCGACATTCTGGCAATATATCGTTAAGGGCGCCATTCTGCTGCTGGCGGTATGGATGGATTCCGCGACCAAAAGGCGCGCCTGAGGATGCTTTATCACCTGTCACTGATTCTGGAAAAAGAGCGCCATGTTTGAGAAGCGTCACCGCATTACGTTGTTATTTAATGCCAATAAAGCCTATGACCGCCAGGTTGTAGAGGGTGTGGGTGAATACTTGCAGGCGTCGCAGTCCGAGTGGGATATCTTCATCGAAGAGGATTTCCGCACCCGTACCGATAATATCAAAGAGTGGCTGGGCGACGGTGTCATCGCAGATTTTGACGATGCCGTTATCCAGCAGCTGCTGGTCGATGTCGACGTCCCCATCGTCGGCGTCGGCGGCTCCTTCCATAAGCCGGAAAACTACCCACCCGTTCACTATATCGCGACCGACAACCACGCTCTGGTAGAGAGCGCCTTTCTCCATCTGAAGGAGAAAGGGGTACACCGCTTCGCCTTTTATGGCCTGCCCGTTTCCAGCGGCAAAGGCTGGGCGGCGGAACGCGAGTATGCCTTCTGTCAGCTGGTGGCAAAGGAGAAGTATCGCGGCGTGGTCTATCAGGGGCTGGAAACCGCTCCGGAGAACTGGCAGCACGCGCAGAATCGCCTCGCCGACTGGCTGCAAACCCTGCCGCCGCAGACCGGGATTATCGCCGTAACCGATGCCCGCGCCCGGCACGTGCTGCAGGTGTGCGAGCATCTGCACATTCCGGTGCCGGAGAAGCTGTGCGTGATTGGCATCGATAACGAGGAGCTTACCCGCTACCTGTCACGGGTGGCACTCTCCTCCGTGGCCCAGGGAACCCGCCAGATGGGCTACCAGGCCGCCAAACTGCTGCACCGTCTGCTGGACAACGAAAACCTGCCCCTGCAGCGCCTGCTGGTGCCGCCGGTGCGCGTTGTGGAGCGTCGCTCAACCGATTACCGCTCGCTGAACGATCCGGCGGTGATTCAGGCGATGCACTACATTCGTAACCACGCCTGCAAAGGCATCAAAGTGGATCAGGTGCTGGATGCGGTAGGGATTTCGCGTTCAAATCTGGAGAAGCGTTTTAAAGAAGAGGTGGGCGAGACCATCCATGCGGTTATTCACGCCGAGAAGCTGGAAAAAGCCCGCAGCCTGCTGATTTCGACCTCGCTTTCCATTCACGAGATTTCGCAGATGTGCGGTTATCCATCGCTGCAGTATTTCTATTCGGTATTTAAAAAAGAGTATGACACCACGCCGAAAGAGTATCGCGATCGCTATAGTGAAGTGCTGATTTAAATAAAAAAAGGCCTTCCATGCGGAAGGCCTTTTTTAATATTACATATGGGCGGCGATTAAGCGCTGGTTATCCTGGTACATCGCAAACAGATAGTTGTTATAGCGTTGGCCCTGGGTTGAGTAACCTTTCAGCTTATGGATCATGGTGCTTGCCGTCACTTCCTGGTCTGCTTTACGCAACTGCGCGCGCGACTTACGGAAGGATTTGTAAGCAGGATGCGTGTTCAGGTTCACAACATACGCATTCACGGAATCTTTTACCGATTCAAACTGTGAGTAGCCTTTCACTTTGCCCGGTGCATTGTTACAACGACCTTTCGCACATTTCATGCCGAAGAGGTTGTTATTACTGCGCGCAAGCTTAGAGGTACCCCAGCCACTTTCGGCTGCAGCCATCGTTGCGACCATGCTGCCTGGAATAATATCTACGCGCTCTAACAGCGAGTTCCACGGCACACGACGCGTGTTTCCGTTCCAGCTCACCTTATAGCGTTTTGAAATTTCTTTCAGACGCGTGCGTTCGGATGGCGACCAGCGGCTGTCGTACTGCTTGGAAATAAGCCAGTTACGATCCGCCGTAATCGCGGCATTTTGACTTGTAATGTAAGGCATTACCGTCCGGAGAAACGCTTTTTTCCTTGGTGTCCCGGAAGGGTATTTTCGCAAATCAGGAAGTGAACTACTCTTTGCACTATTGCGAGAATACTCTTGTTTACTGCTAACCTTACTACTTGTCGTCTTTATGACGTGGGCTTTCTTACTCGTTGTATCCGTGTGCGTCTTCGCAAGCACCTCACCAGAAATTGCCATGGTGAGTAACATGAGTATCGCGGCCCCATATCGTCGAATGGGAGTCGATATCATTAGGTCTCCTGGTCGGATAGGAACATTCCAACACCTTATTTTTTTCGTAAAATGAGAAGTGAATCTCAGATCCTAGCAAAAATAGACGAGAAGAGCATTCAAAGAAATAGTCTAAATCCGAAACCCTGTCATCTGTTAATCGCGCGTTTAAGCATCATTTTCACCAAAATGTGCTCAATATCGCAGTTAAACAGCCATCTAAGCGTGAGATCACTCACCCTCATTGCTCCTCCCTGCGCGATAGCGCCAGGGGATGAGTTAGCCCTCTACAATAGATGGCAAACTGAGCAAAACGCTGTGACAGGAAACCGGTATGAAACGTTCCGCTCTCGCTCTTCTCCTCTTGCCTGCCATGGCCAGCGCCGACTGGTCAGCACCGGGTTTTCCGACCTTTACCGCCGAAGGCTCGGGAGTCTTCACGGCACAGGCAAAGCTGACGAAGGGTACCCGCCCGCTCACGCTGAATCTTGACAAGACGTGCTGGCAGCCCACAAACGCCATAAAACTCAATGAGATGATGTCACTCAAGCCGTGCGAGGGCGCTCCGGTGCAGTGGCGTCTGTTCCGCGACGGCGATTATCAGGCACGGATCGACACCCGCTCCGGCACGCCCACTCTGATGTTGACGGTCGCCAGCGAGAGCGAAAAGGCAGTCACCAACGTAGTGCGTCAGTGCCCGAAATGGGACGGCAACCCTCTGACGATCGACGTCAGCAGCACCTTCCCGGAAGGGAGCGTGGTGCGTGATTTTTACAGCAAACAGACCGCCACCGTGCAGCAGGGCAAAATCACCCTGCAACCCGCGCCGGGCAGCAACGGCCTGCTGTTACTGGAGCGTGCAGAGACGGACAAACCCGCCCCTTTCAGCTGGCAAAACGCCACCGTCTATTTCGTTCTGACCGACCGGTTTGAGAATGGCGATCCGGCCAACGATAACAGCTACGGACGCCATAAGGATGGCATGCAGGAGATCGGCACCTTCCACGGCGGCGACCTGAAAGGGCTCACCAGCAAACTGGATTACCTGCAACAGCTCGGCGTTAACGCCCTGTGGATCAGCTCCCCGCTGGAGCAGATCCACGGCTGGGTCGGCGGCGGCACCAAGGGTGATTTCCCCCATTACGCCTATCACGGTTACTACACCCAGGACTGGACCCGGCTCGATGCCAACATGGGGACGGAAGACGATTTACGCCAGCTGGTGGACGAGGCCCATCGCCACGGGATCCGTATCCTGTTTGACGTGGTGATGAATCACACCGGTTACGCGACGCTGGCCGACATGCAGGAGTTCAAGTTCGGCGCGCTCTATCTGCAGGGTGACGAGCTGAAGCAAACCCTCGGCGAGCGCTGGACAGACTGGAAGCCTGCCGCCGGGCAGAGCTGGCACAGCTTTAACGACTACATTAACTTCAGCGATAAAGCCGCATGGGAAAACTGGTGGGGCAAAAAGTGGATACGCACCGACATTGGCGACTACGACAACCCCGGCTTCGACGACCTCACCATGTCGCTGGCCTTCCTGCCGGATCTGAAAACCGAATCCACCACTCCGTCGGGCCTGCCGAATTTTTATCGCCATAAACCCGATACCGGAGCAAAAGCCATCGAGGGCTACACGCCGCGCGACTACCTCACTCACTGGCTGAGCCAGTGGGTACGGGACTACGGCATCGACGGCTTTCGCGTTGATACCGCCAAGCACGTAGAGCTGGCGGGCTGGCAGCAGTTGAAGGACCAGGCCAGCGAGGCGCTAAAAGCCTGGAAGCAGGCCAATCCGGAGAAAAAACTCGACGATGCCCCTTTCTGGATGACCGGTGAATCCTGGGGGCATGGGGTGATGCAGAGTGATTACTACCGCCACGGCTTCGATGCGATGATCAATTTTGATTATCAGGAGCAGGCGGCGAAAGCCGTGGATTGCCTGGCCAACATCGACCTGACCTGGCAACAGATGGCTGAAAAGCTGCAAAGCTTTAACGTCCTGAGCTACCTCTCCTCTCACGATACCCGCCTGTTCCGCGAGGGCGACCAGCGTGCGGCAGAACTGTTGTTACTGGCCCCGGGCAGCGTGCAGATATTTTACGGCGATGAATCCGCCCGACCGTTCGGCCCGACGGGCTCCGACCCGCTGCAGGGGACGCGCTCGGACATGAACTGGCAGGATATCAGCGGCGCGCAGGCCGCCACCGTGGCCCACTGGCAGCTACTCGGACAGTTCCGCGCCCGCCATCCGGCAGTAGGTGAAGGAACGCAGACCACGCTGACGATGCCTAAGGGCTACGGCTTTGTGCGTGAGCATCAGGGCGATAAGGTCATGGTGGTCTGGGCGGGTAATCGCTGATCGTTACGTTCAGAACCCCTCTCCCGGTGGGCGAGGGGTTCTGCAGAATAATTCGCTACCTGATGGCAAACTGATAACACAAAACCACCCTTCTCCGTTTCCACGCTGATTTGCACCCGCGCAGTTGTAGCGTTATGGTGAGCCACACTTAGAACAAGCCCGACAGAACACCTGCTATGACTTTTTCACTTTTCGGCGACAAATTCACCCGCCATTCAGGCATTACCCGCCTGATGGAGGATCTCAACGACGGGCTGCGCACACCGGGCGCCATCATGCTCGGCGGTGGTAACCCGGCACAAATTCCGGAGATGAACGCCTATTTTCAGACGCTCCTCGCGGACATGCTGGAAAATGGCAAAGCCACTGATGCGCTGTGCAATTATGACGGCCCGCAGGGGAAAACCGAGCTGCTCGCCGCCCTGGCGGAGATGCTGCGCGACAACCTCGGCTGGGAGATCGAACCACAGAATATTGCACTGACAAACGGCAGCCAGAGCGCGTTTTTCTACTTATTTAACCTCTTCGCAGGCCGACGTGCCGACGGCACCACTAAAAAGGTGCTCTTCCCGCTGACGCCGGAGTACATCGGTTACGCCGATTCCGGTCTTGAGGACGACCTTTTCGTCTCCGCACGCCCGAACATTGAGCTGCTGCCGGAAGGCCAGTTCAAGTATCACGTCGATTTTGAGCACCTGCATATTGGTGAAGAGACGGGAATGATCTGCGTCTCCCGGCCTACCAACCCGACAGGGAACGTGATCACCGACGAAGAGCTGATGAAGCTGGATGCGCTGGCGAACCAGCACGGCATTCCGCTGGTGATTGATAACGCCTACGGCGTGCCCTTCCCGGGCATCATCTTCAGCGAAGCACGTCCGCTGTGGAATCCGAACATTGTCCTGTGCATGAGCCTCTCCAAGCTGGGTCTGCCGGGCAGCCGCTGCGGGATCATCATCGCCAATGAGAAAATCATCACCGCCATCACCAATATGAACGGCATTATCAGCCTGTCTCCGGGTGGGATTGGTCCGGCGATGATGTGCGAGATGATTAAGCGCAACGATCTGCTGCGCCTGTCGAATGAGGTGATTAAGCCTTTTTATTATCAGCGTGTACAAGAGACGATCGCCACGATTCGCCGCTATTTGCCGGAAGATCGCTGCCTGATCCACAAACCGGAAGGGGCGATTTTCCTCTGGCTGTGGTTTAAGGATCTGCCGATCACCACCGAGCTGCTGTATCAGCGTCTGAAAAAGCGCGGGGTGTTGATGGTGCCGGGGGATTACTTCTTCCCGGGGCTGGATAAACCCTGGCCGCACACCCACCAGTGCATGCGCATGAACTATGTGCCGGACCCGGAAAAAATCGAAGCCGGGGTGAAAATCCTGGCCGAAGAGGTTGAGCTTGCCTGGCGGGAAAACGGTAAGTAACAGATTACGCCAGATAACGCAGCCGTTCGGCGCGTAATCGGGCGGGATCGACGCAGCTCAACGCGTGAGTGGGACAAGCTGCTACACAGGCCGGTCCCGCTTCGCGATGCGCACAGCGGTCGCACTTCAGGGCCTGAACCTGCTCAGCACTCCCCGTCACCTGCATCGCCCCGAACGGACAGGCGACCATACAGCTTTTACATCCGATACAGCGCGCCTGATCCACATGCCACACCCCCGCCTGACGCTGGATAGCCTGCGTCGGACAGACGTTGGCGCAGGGGGCATCCTCACACTGATGACAAGTGACCGCCGTGGTGAAGGTGTTACCTTTTATCACCCGGATACGGGAGATAAAACTTTTTGCCGTCACCGCCGCACAATTCTGCTCTTCCTGATGCGACACCACGCAGGCCACTTCGCAGGTGCGACAGCCAATACACTTCGCCGGGTCGGCAACAATAAACGGGTTCATCACCTGCTCCATCCTTGCTGAAAAAAGTCAGGTTGCCAGAGTGATTGGGGCGAGCGCTTTGATCAAACAGGGTAAAAGGCCCGATTTGTGCGCCCTGCCGTGAAAACTGGCCATCTGCCCCAGGACTCAGGCGGAGTTAATATGCTCTTTGCAGTAGCGGCGTTTCCAGACCCCGGGCGTTAACCCGGTATGCTTACGAAAGATCTGCCGGAAGTAGCCCGCATCGTTAAACCCACACCGCACCGCCACCTCTTTCAGCGAGACGGCATCGTTGAGCAGCAGCTTTTCCGCCGCCCGGACGCGCTGGCGGTGGATCGCCTCGGTCAGGGTCAGATTGAAGACCCGTCGGAACACCCGTCCCAGATAGTCCGCGTTGCAGTGCAGCTCTTTGGCAAGCCATGAGGTGGAGAGCGGCAGGTGAAACTGGGTGCCGATCAACTGCCGCGCCTTCCACGCCAGGTTCACTCCCGCTTCATCCGGCGGCAGTTCCTGTCCGGCCGTCCGGGAGAGTTGCTGCAGGATCAGCAGCAGAATAAATTCCAGCGCCGGGCTGCGCTGAAGCTTCTCCTGCTCGGTCAGAAACTGGCGGAAAAGCGCAACCATCGCCTGCGGATCGCCGGTTTTACCGTGCTGTTGCACCGACAGCAGCGAGCTCCAGGCGGAGGTCGGACTCTGCTCGTTGACCTCAAAATGCAGCCAGTAAAAGCGTAAATCGGCGGGAAAATCCTCGATGCCCTTATGCCGACGATGGGGCCAGAGCAGCAGGCTCTCACCGGCATGCACCTCGAAAACGCTCTCCTCCTCCTGGATCGTTAATGTCCCCTTTTCGACAAAAATTACCTCCCACGAATCAAGCCTGCGCGCCGGATGTCGCCCCACGCCCCGGGAGATGAAATAGCCGCCATTCTGTACCCTGATCGGAAGTGCTATGGATAATTCGAGCATCGCTATTCATTTTTCCGCTATTAACAGACAATTTATGACCCTTTATTACTGATTATTAACAGGTAATTGCCTTTCGTCCCGATCTAAATCACATTTTGAGAACAAGGTCGGAATCCTCACCTTTTTATACTTTTCCCTTCCCTTGTTGAGGCCGGGGATCGGTGCAAAATTAATCGGGTACCTGACAAAACAATATAAAAAACCCGATAACCCGAGGAGTTACCTCATGACTTCCACTCCGATTACACAGACAGAGATTGCCCGGCAGGCCATCAACGATCGCCTCTCGGTACGCGAAAAAATCGGCTACGGCCTGGGCGATGCGGGCGGGACGGTGATCACCTGTCTGATCATGAATTTTCTCACCTTCTTCTATACCGATGTCTTTGGCTTAACCCCGGCGCTGGTCGGCACGCTGTTTATCGCCCTGCGTATTTTTGACGCCATATCCGACCCGGTGATGGGGATCATTGCCGACCGCACCCAAAGCCGCTGGGGACGCTTTCGCCCGTGGCAGCTGTGGGTCGCCCTGCCGATTGGTGTGATCGGGGTGCTGACCTTCACCGTGCCGGATGCCGGGATGGGGGTCAAAATCGCCTGGGCGTTCGGCACCTACCTGTTGCTCTCGGTGGGCTATACCGCCATCAACGTGCCCTACTGCGCGCTGATCAACACCATGACCACCCGCCACAGCGAGGTCCTCTCCTGCCAGTCCTGGCGTTTTGTCCTGTGCGGCGTGGCCGGTTTCCTGGTCTCGGTCGGCCTGCCGTGGCTGGTCTCGGTGCTCGGCCAGGGCAACACGGCCCAGGGGTATCAGTTGGGCGTCGGGATACTGTGCGCCATTGCGGTGGTAATGTTTCTGTGCTGCTTCTTCTGGGTGCGCGAGCGCGTGCCGCTGGCGATGATGGGCAAATTCACCCTTAAGGAACACCTCGCCGGTCTGCGTAAGAATGACCAGCTGCTGCTGATGCTGGTGATGTCCTTCCTGCTGATCAACGTCTTCAACATCCGTGGCGGCGGCTACATGTATTTCATTACCTACGTGCTGGAGGGCAGCACCGCCTACACCTCGCTGTTCTTCACCATGGTGACCTTTGCCGCCATTCTCGGGGCGGTGATCGTTAACCTGCTGTCGCGCCGCAGCGATACCGTCAAACTCTACTACTACACCAACCTGGTGCTGGCGGTACTGGCGGCGGGGATGTGGTTCCTGCCCGGCGGCCCGGCGCACCAGACTCTGTGGCTGGTGGTGATCCTGGCGAACGGGGTGATCCTCGGCTTTACCCTGCCGTTGCACTTCGCGTTAATGGCCTTTGCCGACGACTACGGCGAGTGGAAAACCGGCGTGCGTTCTTCCGGGATGAACTTCGCCTTTAATCTGTTTTTCATCAAGCTGGCCTGGGCCTCCAGCGCCGGGATCATCAGCCTGGTGTTCATTTTTGTCGCCTATCAGCCGGGGGCCGGCAATCAGACCGCCGCCTCGCTGCAGGGCATCACCACCATGGAGACTCTGCTGCCTGCCCTTTTCCATCTGTTGCTGGCGCTGGCGATCCGCAAGTGCCGACTCAATAACCCGATGATGGCGCGCATTGCTACCGACCTGCGCCAGCGCCACGCTCATGCCTGAGGAGAACATCATGTCCATAATGGAACCCGACCTGCACAAACTGAAAATCAGCGACCCGTTTCTGGGCCAGTACCAACAGCTGGTGCGCGATGTGGTTATCCCCTACCAGTGGGATGCCCTGAACGATCGCATCACCGAGGCCGAACCGAGCCATGCGATCGCCAACTTCCGCATCGCCGCAGGCCAGCAGAGCGGTGAATTTTACGGGATGGTCTTTCAGGACAGCGACGTGGCGAAATGGCTCGAGGCGGTTGCCTGGTCGCTGTGCCAGAAGCCTGACCCAACGCTTGAAAAGACCGCCGATGAGGTGATCGACCTGGTGGCCGCCGCGCAGTGCGACGATGGCTATCTGAATACGTACTTTACGGTAAAAGCCCCGGACGAGCGCTGGACGAACCTGGCGGAGTGCCATGAGCTGTACTGCGCCGGACACATGATTGAAGCGGGCGTCGCGTACTTCCAGGGCACCGGCAAGCGCCGTCTGCTGGAAGTGGTCTGCAAGCTGGCCGACCATATCGACAGCGTCTTTGGCCCGAGTGAGCAGCAGCTGCACGGCTATCCGGGCCACCCGGAAATTGAGCTGGCCCTGATGCGCCTGTTTGATGTCACCCAGGAGCCCCGCTACCTGGCGCTGGTGAAATATTTCGTCGAGCAGCGCGGGACCCAGCCGCACTTCTACGATATCGAATACGAAAAGCGCGGCAAAACCTCATACTGGAACACCTACGGCCCGGCGTGGATGGTGCAGGACAAAGCCTACAGCCAGGCGCATCAGCCCTTGGCCGAACAGCAAACGGCCATCGGTCACGCGGTGCGCTTCGTCTATCTGATGACCGGCGTCGCGCACCTGGCCCGCCTGAGCCAGGACGAAAGCAAGCGCCAGGACTGCCTGCGTTTGTGGAACAACATGGCCCAGCGCCAGCTGTATATCACCGGTGGGATTGGCTCCCAGAGCAGCGGTGAAGCCTTCAGCAGCGATTACGATCTGCCGAATGACACCGTTTATGCCGAGAGCTGCGCCTCAATCGGCCTGATGATGTTCGCCCGGCGCATGCTGGAGATGGAGGCCAACAGCCAGTACGCCGACGTGATGGAGCGGGCGCTGTACAACACCGTCCTCGGCGGCATGGCGCTGGACGGGAAGCACTTCTTCTACGTCAACCCGCTGGAAGTGCATCCAAAGTCGCTGAAGTTTAACCATATCTACGATCACGTGAAGCCGGTTCGCCAGCGCTGGTTCGGCTGCGCCTGTTGCCCGCCGAACATCGCCCGGGTGCTGACCTCAATCGGTCACTACCTCTATACCGTCCGTGAAGATGCGCTGTTTATCAACCTCTATATCGGCAACAGCATGGCCTTCCCGGTGGGCGACCAGGAACTACAGGTGCGCATCAGCGGCAACTACCCTTGGCAGGAGCAGGTCAGTATCGAGATCGCTTCACCGGTAGCAATCGACCATACCCTGGCGCTACGTCTGCCGGACTGGTGCGATAACCCACAGCTGACCCTGAACGGCGAAGCGGTCACCGGCGAGGTGCGCCAGGGTTATCTCTACCTGACCCGCCGCTGGCAGGAGGGCGACAAGCTGCAGTTAACCCTGCCGATGCCGGTGCGTCGGGTTTACGGGAATCCCCAGGTACGCCAGCAGGCCGGGAAAGTGGCGATTCAGCGCGGGCCGCTGGTCTACTGTCTCGAAGAGGCGGATAACGGCGCCGGGCTGCATAACCTGACCCTGCCCGCCGATAGCGAATTTAAGCTCGTGGAAGGAAAAGGGATTTTTGCCCACAAGGTGCTGATCCAGACCCAGGGTTATGCCCGCCACGCCGCGAACGCAGAACAGCAACCGCTGTGGCAGTACGATCGCGCCCCGACCACGCAGCAGGCGCAGACTCTGACCTTTATTCCGTGGTTTAGCTGGGCGAACCGCGGCGAGGGGGAGATGCGCATCTGGGTGGATGAGGCGTAAGAAGAAAACGATTGAGTCTGCCCTCGTCCCTGAGGGCAGATTGCTGAAAATCAGAACTTCCAGGAGAGACCGGTCATCAGCGCGAAGCTGTCGTCACGGTCGATCATTGGGCTGTTTTTCACCTCGTCAGGCAGTACGGTATAGACTGCGCTGGCGTTCAGATAGAGGTTCTGCGTCAGCTGATATTTCGCCGCCACGCCCACGTACGGCGTCACGGTTTCGCTGGCGGTGTACTGCTGCAGACCGCTGCGACGGGACTCTTTCTCAGAGACGCCGTAGTAGTAATCGTTGAAGCTGTCGTCATAGTAGAATACCCCCACTGACGGCGTCAGGGTCAGGCGCTCCATGCGGATCGGACGGAAGTAAGACATCTCGCCTACCACGCCGCCGCTCTCGTCCATCGCATCGGCCGCCAGGGCAAACTTCAGGCTCCCCCAGCTTTCGTGACGATAGTACGCCCCGCCCAGCATCGCGGAGGCTTTACGCTCATCCAACTGCTTCATCGCATGGTCGTCGTTATCTTCCGGGTCGAAATGCAGCGGCATCCAGGAGGCGGTCAGGCTGAGTTCGTTTTTGCCATCTTTCCAGACGATCCAGCCGCCGGTGGTCTGTCGCACGTAGAAGTGCTCGCCTTCGTAGCTGATTAACGGGACGGCGGAGACATTTTCGTTATAGCCTTTATAGGGTGATTCATTAAAAACTGCGCCAGCGCCAACGGAAAAGTCATCGGCCATTACGGGCATTGCCGTAAATAACGTGGCCGCGATGAGTAAATTCTTTTTAAACTTCATTGTTTGTAATCCATTAAATGTCATACGACGCCGCGCATAATAATGGTTACAAAAATCGCGATGCAACGCGGTTATTTGTATAATATTATATATAAATTCATATAGATGGACGTCCGGCAATGAACAAGCAGCAAATCAAACCGCGAGAATTAAAAATTATTTCCGTCATTGCCGCGACCCACAGCATTGGTGATGCGGCTGCATTGCTGGGAATGGCTCAGGCTAACGTCAGTAAATATCTTGCTGATTTCGAAACCCGCGTCGGCCTGAAGGTATTTGAGCGCACCACCCGCCACCTGGCACTGACCCAGTTCGGTGAATCCTTGCTGCCGTTCATCGACGCATCGCTGGAAAAAAACGAGCAACTGATTAATTTTATTGCTGATTATAAACACGAAAAACGCGGAAAGGTCACTATCTATGCCCCGTCGGGGATCGTCACTTATCTGGCTCGCCACGTGGTTCATGAGATCGACAATATTGGTGATATCCGTATTAGCCTGAAAACCTACAACCTGGACCGGAATGAATTTTTCGAAGGGGTCACCTTTCCCGACGATTGCGATATTTTAATTACCTATGCGCAACCTAAAGATGAAAACCTGGTCGCCAGCACCTTAACAAAATATTCTGTTACCGCTTTCGCTACCCCTGAATATATTAAAAAGCACCCTATTAATCATCCTGACGATCTTATTAATCACTCCTGCATTCTTATCGACTCAATGATCATCGATGACGCTAACATCTGGCGTTTTCGCGCGAATAATAGCGAGCAGGTGCTCGATTATAAAGTCACGGGTAACTATATTTGCGACAACACCCAGACGGCGCTGGAGCTGGCCCGCAATCATCTGGGGATCGTCTTTGCGCCAAAAGAGAGTCTGCTCCGGGAGATAGAACAGGGCACAATGGTGCCCTGCTTCACCCATCAGGAGGAGTGGTGGCTGGATCTGGTGGCGATCTTCCGCAAACGTGACTATCAGCCGTGGCGGGTGCAGTTTGTGCTGGACGGGGTACTGAATACCCTGCGTAGGCAGATTGAGCAGGCCGCGCTGGGGCGGCCTGCTCTGGACAATCAGAACAGTCCCAGGGGTTTATCGGAATAGCTGACCAGCAGGCATTTGGTCTGCTGGTAATGCTCCAGCATCATCTTGTGGGTTTCACGGCCAATACCCGACTGTTTGTATCCGCCAAACGCGGCATGGGCCGGGTAAGCATGGTAGCAGTTGGTCCACACGCGCCCGGCCTGGATCCCGCGCCCCATCTGATACGCCAGATTGCCGTTACGGCTCCAGACCCCCGCTCCCAGGCCATACTGCGAGTCGTTGGCCAGCTCCAGCGCCTCCTCCATGGTTTTGAAGGTCGTCACCGCCAGCACCGGGCCGAAGATCTCCTCCTGGAAAACGCGCATGTTGTTTTTGCCGGACAGGATCGTCGGCTCGAGGTAATAACCCTCTTTCAGCTCACCGTCCAGCTGCTTGCGCCGCCCGCCGGTTAAGAGTTCGGCCCCCTCTTTCTTACCGATATCGATATAGTTGAGGATGGTCTCCAGCTGACCGTGCGACACCTGGGCCCCCATCTGGGTGACGCTGTCCAGCGGGTTGCCGCTGCGGATCGACTCCACGCGACGGATGGCGCGCTCCATAAAGCGCTCGTAGATCGACTCCTGTACCAGCGCCCGGCTTGGGCAGGTGCAGACTTCGCCCTGGTTAAAGGCAAAGAGGGCAAACCCTTCCAGCGCCTTATCAAAGAAGGCATCCTCTTCGTCCATCACGTCGGCAAAGAAGATGTTCGGCGATTTGCCGCCCAGCTCCAGCGTCACCGGAATGATGTTCTGGGTAGCGTACTGCATGATCTGCTGGCCCACTTCGGTGGAGCCGGTAAAGGCCACTTTGGCGATCCGTTTGGAGGTCGCCAGATATTCACCGATTTCGCCCCCCGCGCCGTTGACCACGTTCACCACCCCTGGCGGGAGCAGGTCGCCCACCACTTCCATCAGCAGCAGGATCGACAGCGGCGTTAAGCGCGCCGGTTTCAGTATCACGCAGTTCCCGGCTGCCAGCGCGGGCGCCATTTTCCACGCGGCCATCAGCAGGGGGAAGTTCCACGGGATGATCTGCCCGACCACGCCCAGCGGCTCATGGAAGTGATAGGCGACGGTATCTTTGTCCACCTCGCTGATGCCGCCCTCCTGGGCACGAATACAGGAGGCGAAATAGCGGAAGTGGTCGATCGCCAGCGGCACGTCGGCGGCCAGGGTTTCGCGGATCGGCTTCCCGTTATCCCAGGTCTCGGCCGTGGCCAGCAACTCCAGGTTCTGCTCCATGCGATCGGCAATTTTAAACAGGATCGCCGCGCGATCCTGCACCGAGGTATGGGCCCATTTCTCTTTGATCTTGTGGGCGGCATCCAGCGCCAGATCGATATCGCGCTTGCCGGAGCTGGCGATTTCGCACAGCGGCTGGCCGGTCACCGGGGTCAGGTTCTGGTAATACTCGCCGTCGGCCGGGGGAACCCAGTCGCCGCCGATAAAGTTGTCATAACGGGCTTTCAGTTTGAGGGGGAAACCATATTCGCCGGGCAGGATACGTGCTGAGGGAGGGTTATTCGTCATGACTGTCTCCTTGGGTGAAGTGTCCTTCAAAGGTAGACCGCGGCGGTGAAAATATCGCCAGCCGTCGCCTGCTTTGCGAGCCCCTTCACGCATTACCTTACTTTACGTTTGGTTTTCTGCCCTGAGCCATACTTAAAGTGCACAACTCTGGCAGAGGGAAGGATAAATGCGGCTTTTTATCGGCTTCGACGTGGGCGGAACCCACATTAAACACGGCGTGATTGACGAGGACGGAAACGAACTCGCCACCGATCAATTTGATACGCCGGAGGATGAAGAGAGCTTTAAGCAGCGGTGGCGCGAGGTGGTCGAAGCGTACCAGAAAGAACATGAGATTACGGCGATCGGCGTAAGCATCCCCGGCCACATTAATACCCATACCGGCGACGCCGCAAAGGCGGGCGCGCTGGAGTATCTGGACAACGTCAACCTGTACGCGCTCTTCGCGGAGCTGACCGACCTGCCGCTGGTGGCCGACAATGACGCCAGCTGTGCCGCCCTCGGCGAACGCTGGCGCGGCGCAGGACGAGACTATGAGAATTTTGTCTGCATGACCCTCGGCACCGGGATCGGCGGCGGCATTGTGCTCGGGGGCGATCTTTATCGCGGCTCGCACTACCGCGCCGGGGAGTTCGGAGTCATCCCGGTCGGCAAACACGGCGAAGGGATGCATGAGGTGGCCTCTGCCAAAGGGCTGATGGAGACCTGCCGCCGGGCGCTGGGGGTGTCCGGGGAGGATATGCCGAAAGGCGAAGAGCTGTTCGAGCGGATGGAGAACGATCTGCACCTGCGCGAAGCGGTGGAAGAGTGGGCCCTGTTTCTTGCCCGCGGGGTCTATAGCGTCATCTCAATGTTCGACCCGCAGGTAGTGCTGATCGGCGGCGGCATCAGCGAGCAGGAGAAAATCTATACGCTGCTCGACAAACACCTGCAAACCTTTGAAGAGTGGGACGCGCTGCAGGTGCCCATCCTGCCCTGCCAGCTGGGTAACCAGGCGGGCAGGCTGGGCGCCGTATGGCTGGCGAAAAAGAAGTTCGCCAGCAAGAAGGATTAACGCTGCTGCCCCTCATCGGCAAAGAGCAGCGCATCCCGCAGGAGGTGATCGTTACCACGGCGGCGGGTAAAGCCAATGCGGTTGAAGTACTCGAGGATCTGGATCGCCAGCTTACGCCCGACGTTCAGCCGGTCGCGGAAATCCGCCGCGCAGGTGGAGCCGCGCTCATGGTCCAGCGCGCGGATCAGGTTGGCGAAGGTGACGATCCGGTGGTGGCGGTAGTAGCGGTCTTTGACGATCGCGGTGATCAGCCCCTGCTGCGCCGCATGCTTCAGCACCTGACGCATGGTCTGCTCATCGGTGGCGGTTTCACGGGCCAGGTCGCGCACCCACCAGGGTTCATCGCCAAACAGCGCGTCCGCTTTTTCCCAGATGGCCTGCTGCGCCGGGGTAAAGCCCGCCTTGTGATCCGGCAGGTGCAGCCAGCCGTGGTAGCTTTGCAGCTCCCCGCTCTCGCGCATCCGCTCGATCAGCAGCAGAACCAGAGCCTCATCCTCCATCGGCAGGGCCATGCGCCGCAGGCGCTCGCGCCCCGGACCGGGTTCATCCTGATGCTGTTGATGATAGGTCGCCAGCACCTCCAGAATTTTACGCTGCCAGCGCGCCGCGACAGCGGTGTTTAACAGGCTGGAACCGGCCTGGATAAACTCCGGCTGTTGGGTAAGCTGACGCAGCCCTTCCTTGCTAAGCTGGCGTGCCCAGCCGAACGCATCCAGGTTCACCGCCCCGCGCTCAAGATGCGCCAGCAGCGCAGCGCGATCGTCCGCCGCCGGGGCCAGCGTTGCCAGCCACTGCAGGTACTCCGACTTGCGCTTTCCGCGACGCGGCGGGTTGAGGGTAACCACCCGCGCCCCGGCGAGGGTGACGCGGGCAGAGATATCGCGCAGCACCAGCCGATCGTTGTCGGCGAGCCACAGCGGGGTATCGAAGACCAGCTCCGCTAGCGCCCCCTCCAGCAGCGAGACGCGGCCGGTGACGTGGCTGGCGGCATGGTGAATATGCAACGGCTGCCACTGGGCCAGCGGCACGTCGCCCTGCAGGGTGACTATCACACGCGTGGTCGGCTCCGGCGGCGCGTCGGCTAGCAGCCAGTCCCCGCGGTTCAGCTCCGCTTTTTCCGTGTCGCCTACCAGGTTCAGGGCAATGCGCTGTCCGGCATGAGCCTGTTCAACAGGCTGGTTTTGCGCGTGCAGGCCACGGATACGCACCGGCTTGTTGACTCCGGTCAGCCACAGGCTGTCGCCTACCCGCACTTCGCCCGACAGCGCCGTGCCGGTGACCACCAGACCGGCCCCTTTTACGGTAAAGGCCCGGTCGATAGCCAGACGGAAGCGGTGGTGATCCGCATGCTTGCGGGCCGGAAGCTGTTGCAGATGGGCGCGCAGCACATCAATGCCCCGCCCCTCGGTAGCAACGGTGACGAAAAGCGTCGCATCGGCAAAGCCAAAGTCGCGCAGGGTGGCGAGCACCTCGTCGCGCACTGCCTCCACCCGGGCGTCGTCGACGCGATCGGCTTTGGTCAGGGCCACCGTCAGCTGCGGGTTGCCGGTCAGCTGGAGGATCTGCAGGTGCTCGCGCGTCTGCGCCATCACGCCGTCATCGCAGGCCACCACCAGCAGGGCGTGGTCGATCCCGCCGACACCGGCCAGCATGTTGGACAAAAACTTTTCGTGCCCCGGCACGTCGATAAATCCCAGCACCCGGCCATCCGGCTGGGGCCAGTAGGCATAACCCAGGTCGATGGTCATGCCGCGCTTTTTCTCTTCCGGCAGGCGGTCGGCGTTGACGCCGGTGATCGCCTGCAGCAGGGTGGTTTTGCCGTGGTCAACATGACCGGCGGTGGCAATAATCATTTCAACAACATCTCCAGAAACTGTGCTTCATCTTCCAGACAGCGTAAATCCAGCCACAGGCGTCCATCCTTTATCCGGCCAAGCACCGGCACCGGCAGGGATCGCCAGCGTAACGCCAGCGCCTCCAGCTGTGCGCCGCGCCCGTCGCGTGGGGTAAAGGTCAGGGCCGCGCCCGGCAGGCGATCCACCGGCAGCGATCCGCTGCCCGGCTGGGACAGACACGCTTCCACGCGAACCTCAAACTCAGGATAGTGCGGCGCGACCTCGGCCTGCAGCCGCTCCCCCTGATGATGGATCGCGGCGGCGTCGCGGCTCAACAGGCGCAACGTCGGTAAGCGTTCGGCCAGCGTCTCCGGGTGGAGATAGAGGCGCAAGGTGGCCTCCAGCGCGGCGAGGGTCATTTTATCCGCGCGCAGGGCGCGTTTCAGTGGGTGCTGTTGCAATCTGGCAATCAGGTCGCGCTTGCCGACGATAATCCCGGCCTGCGGACCGCCCAGCAGCTTGTCGCCCGAGAAGCTCACCAGGCTGACGCCAGCGGCAATTAACGCCTGCGGCATCGGCTCTTTCGGCAGGCCATAACGGCTGAGATCCACCAGCGAACCGCTGCCCAGATCGACCACCACTGGCACGTCCCTCTCCTGCCCGATGCGCACCAGATCCGCCTCGTCAACGGCACGGGTGAAGCCTTCAATATGGTAATTGCTGGTATGCACCTTCATCAGCAGGGCGGTGTTGTCATTGATGGCCGCGGCGTAGTCTCGCTCGTGGGTGCGGTTGGTGGTGCCCACTTCCCGCAGCTGGCACCCGGCCTGGGTCATCACGTCCGGGATGCGAAACGCCCCGCCGATCTCCACCAGCTCACCCCGGGAAACAACCACTTCTTTACCGCTGGCGGTGGCGGCCAGCATCAGCAGCACCGCCGCAGCGTTGTTATTCACAATGCAGGCATCTTCCGCGCCGGTAAGCTGGCACAGCAGCGCCGCCAGCGGGCGGTCACGGTGGCCGCGTCCGGCGCCGTCGAGATCGTACTCCAGCGTGACCGGCATCTGCATCGCCTGAGTAACCGCGGCGACCGCCTCCTGGGCCAGCAGCGCGCGCCCGAGATTGGTGTGCAGCACCGTGCCCGTCAGGTTGATAACCGGGCGCAGGCCCGGTGCATCATCTCTCGCCAGCCGTTTTTCGGCCTCCTGCGCCCAGTCGTCACACCAGGCCGGGAGGCAGTTGTCGGCGCGGATCCCGGCGCGGGCTTCGTCCTGCAACAGGCGCAAAGTCTCGACCGTTCGGCTGTGGCCAAAGCGGGCAATAACGGAAGTAAGACGGGCGTCGCGAAGCAGACGATCGGTCGCGGGAAGTTGGCTATAGAGAGCGTGCTGAGTAGTCATGAAAGCGCCTGACGGTTGGGTATCTTCCCCCCTCCCGACGGGAGAGGGAGTCAATGTCAGGGCGATTGTACCGCGTCCGGCAAGGAAGTGTTATCGACCACATCAAGCCTTTGGCGGTTCGGTGCGGGCGAAGCTTTCACGCTGGAACAGCGTTTCCGCCAGTTTGACCAGCAGCGGGCGATCCACGCACCAGCCCGGCGAGACACGACGGAAATTGAGGTAGCCGATGGCGCAGGCAATAGCGATGGTCGCCAGGTTAACGCTGTCGGTGGCAATTTTTCCTTCGCGAATCAGCTGTTCACAGTGATCCAGACTGCGGGCGATTTTCTCCCGCTGACGCAGCAGCTCGCTCTCGGACTGCTGTGCCGCCGGACGCGCCTGCTCGCGCACCGAGGCCAGGGCCGCATCCATGATCCCGTCCGCCAGCGCCTCAATTTGGCGGATAGCCAGCGCAGCTTTAGGTTCACGGGGGATCATCGCCGGGGCGATATCCAGCAGCTCGATATAGCTGGCAATGATGGGCGAGTCGAACCAGTGCTCTCCGTCATCGGTCACCAGCGCCGGGACTTTCCCCAGGGGATTGTACTGCGCGACCCCGGTATCAGCCTGATAGGGTTGTTCATTCACGAATTCAAAGGTGATGCCTTTCTCCAGCAGGAGAATGGAGATTTTACGCACGAAGGGACTGGTATAACTGCCGATGAGTTTCATTGCCTGCTCCTTTTCCGCCAACAAAAGGATAAGTATGGCCCAGGCAAAGAAAAAAGGCAGGCATTGCGTATCGCATGCCTGCCCGGGAAGGGATTAATGGTCGAGATAGAGGTAGTGCATCCAGCTGGTCATACGCAGCAGGACCTTACGCATCACCGAGACGTGCGCGAAGTGGTCGGAGTAAACCGCCACCTGGGCGTAGATACCGTCCGGCAGCGCGTCCACCTCGGCATTCGGATCCAGCTCGATGGTACCCAGCACGCCATCGGAACCCGGCACCATCGTCAGGGACTGCAGCGAACCTTGCGCCTGGTAGGAGCCGCCCGGCACCACCGGCAGAATGCTAGTCAGCTTGCCGGGGAAGACCTGGCCTGGCAGCGCGCTGAACACCACTTCCGCTTCGTCACCCGGCTTCAGACGCAGGAGTGAGTTCTGGCGGAACTGGGCGACGATCATCCGTTTCTGCTCAGGAATAAACACCATCACCGGACGCAGCGGCAGCGAGGCGGCATAGGTTCCCGGGCGAATCAGCACCTGGGTGATGTAGCCGTCGCTTGGCGCCCGGACGATGGTCTGATCCAGGTTATAGGTGGCTTCGGCCAACTGGGCGCGCAGGGAGGCAATCTGCGACTGCTCACCGTTGACCATGCTGTCTAACTGGCTCTGAATCTGCGTCTGTTCAGCAACGGAACCTTTCACCATGGCATCCTGTGCCAGATAGTTCTGCCGCGCATTATCGATATCGCTTTCAGAGAACGGATTGACTTTCGCCTGACTGCCTTTCAGGTAACGCTGATAATCTTTATACAGCCGGTCACGCTCAGCGGACACCCGCGTGGTATTGGCAACGGCTTCTGAAAGTTGCGCCTTCAGATTGTCAATATTGTGCGTGGCGGTCACCAGGTCAGCCTGTAATCTGTCGACACGGGCTTTATACCTGCCCGGATCGATTTTAAATAACACTTCGCCCTTTTTAATAAGCTGGTTATTTTTATCGGTGACTTCACTGACGACACCCGTGACCTGCGGGGTAATAGGAATAGAAATAACCGCTTTCTGCGCCGTAAACGTATAAGGGTGGTTATAATTCATTAATAAGATGAGACCGGCCACGAGAAATACCCCGCCCAGGGTCGCAGTCGCCAGCGTCCATTGGTTTACCGGAATACGAAATATTTTAAAGATGGCCCAGGCAAAGGCGACATAAGTCAATACGATCAACAGATCCATGATTATTGCTCCGACGTGTTCTTATCAGCCACGGGGGGCACCGCGGCCAGTTTCTGTTCCAGCTCGGCGACGCGCTTTGCCAGCGCATCAACGTCGGGGTTACGATCTGGCGGCTGAATGTGGTTCTGCATTCCCCAGCCTCGCTCAGGCTGGTAGAGCGTTGCCCAGATCCACAGAAATGGCCAAATGGCATGCAGCGTAAACAGGCTTATCCACCCCGCCGTATGGATCGCATCGGCATGAGGATGGTTGCGCTTTTTGGCCATGTTATAAGGAATGTCATGAATCGCGATGATTCCATAAAAAAGAACCACGAAGACAAAGATCAACACACCCAGCGCAAAATAGTTGAGAAACATATTTGCCTCATTAAAGAAATCTTAAACTCATTAAAATAATTAAATGGTAAGCAACCACATTAATTTACTGCTAAGTACACGGGCATGTACTTATTATTTCATAAGAGCCGGGGAGTATGGTTTTTTCTTATATCTCCATGCAAGTTTAGAAGCGTGACAAAATATATCCTGAATAATAATAGACTTAAGTTTACAGTATGAGCTTAATCCAGCTTAGCACTTTTCGCCATACCATATTCCAGGTGTCTTTTTTTAACGATAAGTGTTGCTTACTTACATCCTGGCGTCGATCGAAAAAACAGATGTTGCCGCCGATCACATCCAGAGAATTCCGTATAAAAATTTTTTGTGGATTAGATCACATTCTGGAAACAAAACCGCAGCAGTGAAATGTGATTCAATTCACATTTTACCGGCCAAATAGCCGTTTCAACGTGCATTGTATTTTTTTTACACTTCAAATTTGTGACATAAATCACTTCAATCCTGACCGCACCCCCTATCTTTACGTGATTCGGATCACACTATTTTTACCCGTCTGGACAGTTAAACAATTAAGTGCCAGATTTCACGCATCAGAACAGGGCCGGGCAACCTCTGCCACCGCATTAACAACAAACCTCGGGCTTAAGGCCTGCGTAAACAGAAGAAGGGGTGTTTTATGTCATCCGATTTCAAGATCAAAGTACAAAGCTTTGGTCGATTCCTTAGCAACATGGTGATGCCAAATATCGGCGCGTTTATCGCGTGGGGTATTATCACCGCGTTATTTATTCCGACAGGGTGGTTGCCTAACGAAACGCTGGCGAAACTTGTTGGCCCAATGATCACCTATCTGCTGCCACTGCTCATCGGTTATACCGGTGGTCGTCTGGTGGGCGGTGACCGCGGTGGCGTGGTCGGTGCGATCACCACCATGGGCGTGATCGTCGGTGCGGATATGCCGATGTTCCTCGGCGCGATGATTGCCGGCCCGCTGGGCGGCTGGGCCATTAAGAAGTTCGACGTCTGGGTTGATGGCAAAATCAAATCCGGCTTCGAAATGCTGGTGAACAACTTCTCTGCCGGCATCATCGGGATGATCCTGGCCATTCTGGCGTTCCTTGGCATTGGCCCGGCAGTTGAAGTGCTCTCCAAAATTCTGGCGGCGGGCGTTAACTTCATGGTTGCCCACGACATGCTGCCGCTGGCGTCCATCTTTGTTGAACCGGCGAAAATCCTGTTCCTCAACAACGCCATCAACCACGGTATCTTCTCACCGCTGGGTATTCAGCAGTCTCACGACCTCGGCAAATCGATCTTCTTCCTGATTGAAGCTAACCCGGGTCCGGGTATGGGCGTCCTGCTGGCGTACATCTTCTTCGGTCGCGGTAGCGCGAAACAGTCTGCTGGCGGTGCGGCGATCATCCACTTCCTGGGTGGTATCCACGAAATTTACTTCCCATACGTGCTGATGAACCCACGTCTGATCCTCGCCGTTATCCTCGGCGGTATGACCGGCGTGTTCACCCTGAGCGTGCTGAACGGCGGTCTGGTTTCTCCGGCCTCTCCAGGTTCTATCCTGGCGGTACTGGCGATGACCCCGAAAGGTGCCTACTTCGCGAACCTGGCCGCTATCTTCGCCGCCATGGCCGTCTCCTTCGTGGTGTCTGCCATCCTGCTGAAAACCAGCAAAGTGAAAGAAGAAGACGATATCGAAGCGGCTACCCGTCGTATGCAGGACATGAAAGCCCAGTCTAAAGGCGCAACCCCGCTGGCCGCTGGCGATGTCTCTAACGACCTGAGCCACGTACGTAAAATCATCGTTGCCTGCGACGCCGGTATGGGTTCCAGCGCCATGGGTGCGGGCGTCCTGCGTAAGAAAGTCGCGGATGCCGGTTTGTCTCAGATTTCCGTAACCAACAGCGCCATTAACAGCCTGCCGCCGGATGTTGACCTGGTCATCACCCACCGCGACCTGACCGAACGTGCGATGCGCCAGGTTCCGCAGGCGCAGCATATTTCGCTGACCAACTTCCTCGACAGCGGCCTGTACACTAACCTGACCGAACGTCTGGTGGCGGCACAGCGTCACGAAGAGAACGAAGTGAAAGTGCGTACCAGCCTGCAGGACAGCTTTGACGAGAGCAACAGCCACCTGTTCCGTCTGGGTGCGGAGAATATCTTCCTGGGTCGTACCGCGAGCCACAAAGAAGAGGCGATTCGCTTTGCCGGTGAGCAGCTGGTGAAAGGCGGCTACGTGCAGCCGGAATATGTTGAAGCGATGCTGGAACGTGAAAAACTGACCCCGACCTACCTGGGCGAATCCATTGCGGTGCCGCACGGTACGGTTGAAGCGAAAGACCGCGTGCTGAAAACCGGCGTGGTGTTCTGTCAGTATCCGGCAGGCGTGCGCTTCGGTGAAGAAGAGGACGACATTGCTCGTCTGGTGATTGGTATCGCGGCCCGTAACAACGAGCACATCCAGGTGATTACCAGCCTGACCAATGCTCTGGACGATGAGACCGTTATCGAACGTCTGGCAAACACCACCAGCGTTGAAGAAGTCCTGGCGCTGTTGAACAAGTAAGTTTTTCCCTTCCCTCTCCCCGTTGGGGAGAGGGTTAGGGTGAGGGAAAAGCCTCACCCCAGCCCTCTCGGGTCACAACATTGATGAAGGTAATACGATGAAAGCATTACATTTCGGCGCAGGTAATATCGGTCGTGGTTTTATCGGCAAACTGCTGGCAGACGCCGGCATTACGCTGACATTCGCGGATGTGAATCAGACGGTACTGGATGCCCTGAATGCCCGTCATAGCTATCAGGTGCATGTGGTAGGCGAAAACGAGCAGGTCGAAACCGTGACCGGCGTGAACGCGGTCAGCAGCATTGGCGACGACGTTATCGACCTGATTGCCAGCGTTGACCTGGTGACCACGGCGGTGGGTCCGGTGGTGCTGGAGCGTATCGCCCCGGCCGTCGCCAAAGGGCTGGCAAAACGTAAGGCCCAGGGTAACGACGCCCCGCTGAACATCATCGCCTGTGAGAACATGGTGCGCGGCACCACCCAGCTGAAAGGCCATGTGATGGCCGCCGTGGCTGACGAAGATAAAGCCTGGGTTGAAGAACACGTGGGCTTTGTCGACTCCGCCGTGGACCGCATCGTTCCGCCGTCGGCCTCCGCCACCCACGATCCGCTGGAAGTGACCGTGGAAACTTTCAGCGAGTGGATTGTTGACAAAACCCAGTTCAAAGGCGCACTGCCTGAGATCGCCGGGATGGAATTAACCGATAACCTGATGGCATTTGTCGAGCGTAAGCTCTTCACGCTGAACACCGGGCATGCTATAACCGCCTACCTCGGTAAATTAGCCGGTCATCAGACCATTCGTGACGCCATTCTCGATGAGAACGTTCGCGCCGTGGTAAAAGGTGCAATGGACGAGAGCGGCGCGGTCCTGATTAAACGCTACGGTTTTGATGCCGATAAGCATGCGGCATATATTCAGAAAATCCTCGGTCGTTTTGAAAACCCGTATCTGAAAGATGACGTTGAGCGCGTGGGCCGTCAGCCGCTGCGCAAGCTGAGCGCGGGCGATCGTCTGATCAAGCCGCTGCTCGGCACACTGGAATACGGTCTGCCGCACACCAGTCTGGTCAAAGGCATTGCCGCCGCGATGCACTACCGCAGCGAAGAAGATCCGCAGGCGCAGGAGCTGGCGCAGCTGATTGACGAGCAGGGTCCACAGGCCGCGCTGGCGCAGGTATCCGGTCTGGATGCCAATAGCGACGTGGTTCTGGAGGCGGTTAACGACTATAACGCAACCAAATGATGCAGGAACTGGCGCAGGTCATCCTGCGCCCGGAAGATAGATTGTCAGATATGCAGGCAATAATGGAACAAACCCAGGCCTTTGAAAACCGTGTGCTGGAGCGTCTGAATGCTGGCAAAACCGTTCGAAGTTTCCTGATATCCGCCGTCGAGTTGTTAACCGAGGCGGTGAATATCCTGGTACTTCAGGTGTTTCGCAAAGACGACTACGCGGTGAAATACGCAGTTGAACCGTTACTCGACGGCGACGGCCCCTTGGGCGATTTATCCGTGCGTCTGAAACTGATCTATGGCCTGGGCGTTATCAGCCGTCATGAGTATGAAGATGCCGAGCTGCTGATGGCGCTGCGTGAAGAGCTGAATCACGACGGCAACGAGTATGCGTTCACCGACGACGAGATCCTCGGCCCGCTGGGCGAGCTGCACTGCGTGACCGCCCTGCCCCCGACGCCGCATTTTGATACCAGCGACCCGGAGCTGTACGCGATGCAGAAGCAGCGTTACCAGCAGATCGTCCGCTCCACCATGGTCCTCTCCCTGACTGAGCTGATTTCCCGAATCAGCTTAAAAAAAGCGTTTCAGAAGTAAGCCTGCGCACATTGGTGTATCCTTCCCTGTAATCTCCCCTGTTTTTAGAGCTATTTGTGATGAAAGAAGTCGAAAAGAACGAAATTAAACGCCTGAGCGACCGCCTGGATCTGATCCGCCACCAGCAGGCCAGCCTCTCGCTGGTTGATGCCGCCGAGAAATACGCCGAGCTGGAAAAAGAGAAAGCGACGCTGGAAACCGAAATCGAGCGCCTGCGTGGCGTGAAAGAGCAGAAGCTGAGCAAAGAAGCGCAGAAGCTGTCAAACCTGCCTTTCCGTCGCGCGATCACCAAGAAAGAACAGGCCGACATGGGCAAGCTGAAGAAAAGCGTGCGCGGCCTGGTGGTTGTCCACCCGATGACCGAGCTGGGTCGTGAAATGGGTCTGAAAGAGATGACCGGCTTCAGTAAGACTGAGTTCTGATTTTTTGCCGGGTGGCGCGACGCTTACCCGGCCTGTCATTTTCCTCTCCTTCAAAATTGGCCCAACCAATTCCGCAACCAACCCTCCTCTGGTTCACAATTCCATAATCTTTGCTCACAAACACATTGCCGACCAATAACATTTGGTTAACCATTTGTTGTCATTAACCCTACATCACACTATTGGCAGGACCACTTTTACACGTAATGTGACGCCGAGATGAGCACAGACTCACCGCGCCGCAGAAGGTGCGGTCCTCGGGAGACCTGCAATGAGCCTCTGGCAACAAAACTACGATCCGGCAGGCAATATCTGGCTATCCAGCCTGATTGCCTCGCTGCCTATCCTGTTCTTCTTCTTTGCGCTGATTAAACTCAAGCTGAAGGGATACCTTGCCGCGACGTACACCGTTGCCATCGCCCTGATGGTGGCGCTGTTCTTCTACAAAATGCCGGTGGATCGCGCTCTGGCCTCGGTCGTTTATGGCTTCTTCTATGGCCTGTGGCCGATTGCGTGGATCATCATTGCCGCAGTCTTCGTCTATAAAATCTCGGTGAAAACCGGGCAGTTCGACATTATTCGCTCGTCGATCCTCTCCATTACCCCGGACCAGCGCCTGCAGATGCTGATCGTCGGCTTCTCCTTCGGGGCATTTCTGGAAGGGGCGGCCGGATTTGGTGCACCGGTAGCGATCACCGCTGCACTGCTGGTCGGGCTGGGCTTTAACCCGCTGTATGCCGCCGGTCTGTGTCTGATCGTCAACACCGCGCCAGTGGCCTTTGGCGCGATGGGCATTCCGATTCTGGTGGCCGGACAGGTCACCGGGCTGGATAGCTTTGAGATCGGCCAGATGGTGGGCCGTCAGCTGCCGTTCCTGACCATTATTGTGCTGTTCTGGATCATGGCGATTATGGACGGCTGGCGCGGCGTGAAGGAGACCTGGCCTGCGGTAATGGTGGCGGGGGGGTCGTTCGCTATCGCCCAGTACCTGAGCTCAAACTTCCTCGGCCCGGAACTGCCGGACATTATCTCTTCTCTGGTCTCGCTGGTCTGCCTGACGCTGTTCCTCAGACGCTGGCAGCCGGTGCGGATCTTCCGCTTTGCCGATATGGGTGCCTCCCAGGTTGATATGACCCTGGCCCGCACCCGCTACACCCCCGGACAGATTGTGCGCGCCTGGTCGCCGTTCCTGTTCCTCACCGCCACGGTCACCCTGTGGAGCGTGCCGCCGTTCAAAGCTCTGTTTGCGCCTAACGGTGCGCTGTACGACATGGTGGTCAATATCTCCGTGCCGTTCCTCGACAAGATGGTCGCCCGCATGCCGCCGGTTGTTCACGACGCCACGCCGTATGCGGCGGTGTTCAAGTTCGACTGGTTCTCGGCAACCGGCACCGCCATCCTGTTTGCCGCTATCCTTTCCGTAGTGTGGCTGCGCATGAAGCCTGCGGCGGCGGTACAGACGTTTGCGGCAACCATTAAAGAGCTGATGCTGCCGATCTACTCCATCGGCATGGTGCTGGCCTTCGCGTTTATTTCGAACTACTCCGGCCTGTCGTCAACCCTGGCCCTGGCGCTGGCCCATACCGGCCACGCGTTTACCTTCTTCTCGCCGTTCCTCGGCTGGCTGGGGGTGTTCCTGACCGGGTCGGATACCTCGTCGAACGCCCTGTTTGCCGCCCTGCAGGCCACGGCCGCCCAGCAGATTGGCGTCTCGGACGTGCTGCTGGTCGCCGCTAACACCACCGGTGGCGTGACCGGGAAGATGATCTCCCCGCAGTCCATCGCCATTGCCTGTGCGGCGGTAGGCCTGGTGGGCAAAGAGTCGGATCTGTTCCGCTTCACCGTGAAGCACAGCCTGATATTTACCTGCATGGTGGGCATTATTACCACACTGCAGGCCTATGTCTTAACCTGGATGATCCCATGATAGTGATGCCCAGACGCCTGTCCGACGAGATTGCCTCTCGCGTGCGGGCGCTGATTGAAGAACAGCAGCTGGAGGCGGGCATGAGGTTGCCCGCCGAGCGCCAGCTTGCCGCCCAGCTTGGCGTGTCGCGCAACTCGCTGCGCGAAGCCTTAGCGACCCTGGTCAGCGAAGGGGTACTGCTCAGCCGTCGCGGCGGCGGAACCTTTGTGCGCTGGCAGCATGAGGAGTGGTCAGAACAGGCGATTGTCCAGCCGCTGAAAACCCTGATGGCCAACGACCCGGACTATAGCTTCGATATTCTCGAAGCCCGCCACGCCATCGAAGCCAGCACCGCCTGGCATGCCGCTATGCGCGCTACACCGGCCGATAAAGAGAAGCTGAAGGCCTGCTTTGAGGCGACCCACAGCAGCGACCCGGATATCGCCTCGCAGGCCGACGTGCGTTTTCACCTGGCGATTGCTGAAGCCTCGCACAACGTGGTGCTGCTCCAGACCATGCGCGGGTTCTTCGATCTGCTGCAAACCTCGGTCAAGCAGAGCCGCCAGCGCATGTATCAGGTGCCGCCCGTTTTTGCGCAGCTGACCGAACAGCACCAGGCCGTTCTCGACGCCATTCTGGCCGGGAATGCCGAGGCCGCCCGTCAGGCGATGATGGCGCATCTGGGCTTCGTGCATACCACCATTAAACAATTCGATGAAGATCAGGCCCGACAGGCGCGTATTACCCGTCTGCCTGGCGACAACGACATTTCCAGGGAGAACAAAGCATGATTATTTCCGCCGCCAGTGACTACCGCGCCGCCGCGCAGCGCATCCTGCCGCCGTTTCTGTTCCACTATATCGACGGCGGGGCTTACTCCGAATACACCCTGCGCCGCAATGTGGAAGATCTCTCCCAGGTGGCCCTGCGCCAGCGCGTGCTGAAGAATATGTCCGACCTGAGTCTTGAGACGAAGCTGTTCAACGAAACGCTCTCCATGCCGGTAGCCCTCGCCCCCGTCGGCCTGTGCGGCATGTACGCCCGCCGGGGTGAAGTGCAGGCCGCAGCAGCCGCCGACGCCAAAGGTATTCCCTTTACCCTTTCCACCGTCTCGGTTTGCCCGATTGAAGAGGTGGCCCCGACCATCAAGCGTCCGATGTGGTTCCAGCTGTACGTTCTGCGCGATCGCGGCTTTATGCGTAACGCCCTCGAGCGCGCCAAAGCGGCAGGCTGTTCGACGCTGGTCTTTACCGTGGATATGCCGACCCCCGGTGCCCGCTATCGCGATGCACATTCCGGGATGAGCGGCGCGAACGCGGCGATGCGCCGCTACTGGCAGGCGGTGACCCATCCGCAGTGGGCGTGGGATGTGGGGCTCAACGGCCGCCCGCACGATCTGGGGAATATCTCTGCCTATCTCGGTAAACCGACCGGGCTGGAAGATTACATTGGCTGGCTGGCTAATAACTTCGATCCGTCGATCTCGTGGAAAGACCTGGAGTGGATCCGCGAGTTCTGGGATGGTCCGATGGTGATCAAGGGGATTCTCGATGCGGAAGATGCCCGCGACGCGGTGCGTTTTGGTGCCGACGGTATCGTGGTGTCAAACCACGGCGGTCGCCAGCTGGACGGGGTACTCTCCTCTGCCCGCGCCCTGCCCGCCATTGCGGATGCGGTGAAGGGCGATATTGCGATTCTGGCAGACTCCGGGATCCGCAACGGTCTGGACGTGGTGCGTATGATTGCCCTGGGTGCTGATACCGTTCTGCTGGGCCGGGCCTATCTCTACGCCCTGGCGACCCACGGCCAGGCGGGCGTGGCGAACCTGCTCAATCTGATCGAAAAAGAGATGAAGGTGGCGATGACCCTCACCGGGGCGAAATCCATCCCTGAGATCAGCAAGGAGATGCTGGTGCAGGAGTTGAGTAAGATCCCTGCCGGGCTGGCACCGCTGGCGCAGGGGGACGCGGCGTAGTGAAAATGCTATTCTGCCCCCGCAAATTAAGGGGGCAGCATGCTTAACATCGTACTATTCGAACCAGAAATTCCACCTAATACCGGCAACATCATCCGCCTGTGCGCCAACACCGGTTTTCGTCTGCATATCATCGAGCCGATGGGCTTTACGTGGGACGACAAGCGTCTGCGCCGCGCCGGGCTGGACTATCACGAATTCACCGCCGTGGTGCGCCATAAGGATCAGGCCGCGTTTATGGAAACGGAAAAGCCGGGACGGATCTTTGCCCTGACCACCAAAGGTACGCCTGCGCACAGCGCGGTGAGCTATCAGGAGGGGGACTATCTGCTGTTTGGCCCGGAAACGCGCGGCCTGCCGGCCACCATTCTTGATGCCCTACCTGCCGAACAAAAAATCCGTATTCCGATGATGCCGGACAGCCGCAGCATGAACCTGTCAAATGCGGTGTCGGTGGTGGTGTATGAAGCCTGGCGCCAACTGGGATATGCTGGCGCGATACTGCGTCGTTGATTGCTTGCCGGGTGGCGCTTCGCTTACCCGGCCTACAGGTTAAATCCCGTCGCCATATTCAAAGGTATGGTGGCCGTTGAAGAACTGATCCATATCCATCGCCGGTTTATCGCTGTCCGGCCTGCCGACGATACGCGCCGGAACGCCAGCGGCGGTGGTATGCGGCGGCACAGGTTGTAGCACCACCGAACCTGCGCCGATTTTCGCGCCGCGCCCGACTTCAATATTGCCGAGGATCTTCGCGCCCGCGCCAATCATCACCCCTTCACGGATTTTCGGGTGGCGATCGCCGCTGGTTTTCCCGGTCCCGCCGAGGGTCACGGACTGCAGGATCGAGACGTCGTTTTCAATCACCGCCGTTTCACCCACCACAATCCCGGTGGCGTGGTCGAGCATGATCCCGCGGCCAATCTTCGCCGCCGGGTGGATATCCACCTGGAAGCTCACAGAGACCTGATTTTGCAGGAAAATCGCCAGCGCACGGCGGCCTTCGTTCCACAGCCAGTGGCCGATGCGGTAGGACTGCAGGGCGTGGAAACCTTTCAGATAGAGCAGCGGCGTGGAGTATTTATCCACCGCCGGGTCGCGATTGCGCACCGCCTGAATATCATACGCGGCGGAGGCAATCATCTCCGGGTCGGCGGCATAGGCCTCTTCCACCACTTCGCGAATGGCGATGGCCGGCATGATCGGGGAAGCCAGTTTGTTGGCGAGCATATAGCTCAGGGCGCTGCCGAGGTTTTCGTGCTTGAGTAGCGTCGCATGGTAGAAACTGGCGAGCATCGGCTCACAGTCGGCCAGAGCCCGGGCTTCGGCTTTAATATTGTTCCAGACGATATCCAGTTCTTCACACGGCATTGCTTACTCCAGACGTAATGTAATGACCGGCCAGTTCTTTGCCGGCCGGGTCATTCAGGTGATAACGCTTTCCTGCAGTTAACTGCTGCTACGCTCGTCCTTGCGTGCGCGACCTAATAAGGTCAATGCTGCCTCGCGCGCATTTTTTCCGCAATACAATACCTGATAAATTTCCTCGGTTATTGGCATTTCGACACCAAAGCGGTGTGCCAACTCGCGAACTTCCTTGGTATTACGGTAGCCTTCCACCACCTGACCGATCTTCTCCTGCGCGCCGATCACGTCCATGCCCTGGCCGAGCATCATGCCAAAACGACGGTTGCGCGACTGGTTGTCGGTACAGGTCAGCACCAGATCGCCTAATCCTGCCATCCCCATAAAGGTGGCCGGATCGGCACCCAGCGCCGCGCCCAGACGGGACATTTCAGTCAGCCCACGGGTGATCAGTGCCGTACGCGCGTTCGCGCCAAAGCCAATACCGTCGGACATGCCCGCGCCGATGGCGATAACGTTCTTCACCGCGCCGCCCAGCTGAACGCCGATAAAATCGGGGTTGCTGTAGACGCGGAAGCTTTTACCGCAGTGCAGAAGCTGCTGCAGATCGTCGGCGAAGGTTTCATCGGTCGAGGCCAGCGAGATGGCTGTTGGCAGCCCTGCCGCCAGCTCTTTCGCAAAGGTCGGGCCGGAGATTACCGCCAGCGGAATGGCATCCCCCAGCGCTTCGCGGGCAACGTCCTGCAGCAGGCGGCCGGTCTCGGCTTCCAGCCCTTTGGTCGCCCAGACCACGCGCGCATCATCACGCATCAGCGGTTTAATCTGACGCAGCACCTGACCAAACACGTGGCTCGGCACAACGATCAGAATATTACGGCTCGCGGCCAGCGCGGTCGCCAGGTCGCTTTCAAGATGCAGTGAGTCAGGGAAAGGCACATCGGGGAGAAACGCGACGTTGCAGCGATCGGCTTCTAACGTCGCGATATGTTTGGGATCGTGGCCCCAAAGAACCACTTCGTGACCATTTCTTGCCAGCGTGATAGCAAGAGCGGTGCCGTAAGAGCCGGCACCGATCACAGTCATTGACGCATTGACAGTACTCATCAGGCATCCTGATGTTGTTCAGTACCTTCGCCAGCTTGCTGCTGCAGATAGTTCATGAACAGCGCATCGAAGTTCACCGGCGCAAGGTTCAGTTGCGGGAACGTACCACGGGAAACCAGGCTGGTGATGCATTCGCGGGCATACGGGAACAGGATGTTCGGGCAGTATGCGCCCAGGCAATGCGCCATCTGATTACCTTCGATGCCGCCGATGGAGAAGATACCGCCCTGCTGCACTTCGCACAGGAACGCAGTCTCTTCGCCCAGAGAGGCGGTTACGGTAACACGCAGTACGACTTCATACACATCATCCGCCAGCTGGGTGGATGCGGTATCCAGATCAAGTTTAACCTCTGGCTGCCAGTCTTTCTGGAAAACATGCGGCGCATTTGGTGCTTCGTAGGAGACATCTTTGGTGTAAATGCGCTGGATCTGGAAAGTCATCTCGGTGTTGTTTTGTTCTGACATGGAAATACCCTTTTTTTATTGTCCTAAAACGCCTTAGCGCAGCAGGGGATCGAGTCCACCACGCGCGTCAAGCGCATACAAGTCATCACAGCCGCCAATGTGCTGCGCATCGATAAAAATCTGCGGAACCGTCGTACGGCCACTACGTTTAATCATCTCTTCGCGCTTCGCGGCGTCGCCATCAATAGGCAGTTCCTGGAAGGTAACGCCTTTGCTGTCCAGCAGCGCTTTCGCACGATGGCAGAACGGGCAGGTCGCTTTGGTGTAGATCTCGATATTGGCCATGACTTGACTCCTGTTTATTTACCGCGAACCAGAGGCAGATTCTCGCCGCTCCAGCCAGAGATGCCGTCTTTCAGGACAGTGACGTTTGCAAAGCCTGCTTTGACGAGGGTATTTGCCGGCTCCTGAGCCTGCATACCGGTGCCATCAACGACAATAACGGGTTTATCTTTATGCTTTTCCAGTTCGCCAAGGTTATTGGCTTTGATTTCGGTCGGCAGCAGGTTAATTGCGCCTGCAATATGGCCTTTACGGAAATCGTCACGCTGACGCAGATCGACAACCACTGCCTCTTCTTTATTGATAAGGCGCGTGGCTTCGCCGCGGGTGATCACCTTCACTTTAGAGGTGAGGCCTTTGAACGTGGTGAAAAGTACGGCTGCCAGAAGACCAATCCACGCGATACAAAGTATGGGGTGGCGGCTGACAAATTGCATAATTTCTTGCATGGGGGGTAACGACTCCCGACTGAGTGAATAAAAAACCAGGACAGGAGTATACCTGTGCGTTGTGGCAAATACAGCCAGCGACAATAAGCTAATCCATTTTCTGCGTGCTGCCACGAAAAAAAAGACCAAAATTCCCCTCTCCTTACCCTTACCCCAGCGGTTTCTTTGATCTTCTGCGGCTATTTGATCGATTCAGCTGTAGTAAAATTACGCAAATTTTTTGTCTTTTGAGCAAAGAGGTTGTCGCAATGTCGGTTTCTAAAAAACCTATGGTACTGATGATTCTGGATGGCTATGGCTATCGTGAAGATCAGCAGGATAACGCCATTTTCAACGCTAAAACCCCGGTCATGGATGCACTGTGGGCACAACGTCCTCATACGCTGATTGATGCGTCCGGCCTGGAAGTGGGTCTGCCCGATCGCCAGATGGGCAACTCCGAAGTTGGACACGTCAACCTGGGTGCGGGACGCATTGTTTATCAGGATCTGACCCGTCTGGATGTTGAAATTAAAGAACGTACCTTCTTTGCAAACCCGGTGCTGACTGGCGCAGTTGAGAAAGCCGCCGCCGCAGGCAAAGCGGTGCACATCATGGGGCTACTCTCCGCCGGTGGCGTTCACAGCCACGAAGATCACATCATGGCGATGGTCGAGCTGGCCGCAGAAAAAGGGGCAGAGAAAATCTATCTGCACGCCTTCCTCGATGGCCGCGACACCCCGCCGCGCAGCGCGAAATCCTCCCTGCAAGCCTTTGAAGAGAAGTTTGCCGCGCTGGGTAAAGGCCGCGTGGCGTCCATCATTGGCCGTTACTACGCCATGGACCGCGACAACCGTTGGGATCGCGTAGAGCAGGCCTACAATCTGCTGGTTGAAGCCAAAGGCGATTTCCAGGCCACCAGCGCCGTTGCCGCGCTGGAAGCCGCCTACGCCCGTGATGAAAACGACGAGTTCGTGAAAGCGACCGTGATCCGCGCCGAAGGCCAGGCCGATGCCGCGATGGAAGACGGCGACGCGCTGATCTTCATGAACTTCCGCGCTGACCGCGCCCGCGAAATCACCCGCGCCTTCGTCAACGCTGACTTCGACGGCTTCGCCCGTAAAAAAGAGGTCAAACTGGGCGATTTCGTGATGCTGACCGAGTATGCCGCCGACATCAAAGCCCCATGCGCCTATCCGCCGTCATCGCTGGCGAACACCTTCGGCGAGTGGATGGCGAAGCACGACAAGACCCAACTGCGCATCTCCGAAACCGAGAAATACGCGCACGTCACCTTCTTCTTTAACGGCGGCGTGGAAGCGTCGTTCAAAGGCGAAGACCGCATCCTGATCAACTCTCCGAAAGTGGCGACCTACGATCTGCAGCCAGAGATGAGCTCTGCCGAGCTGACCGGGAAGCTGATCGCCGCCATCGAAAGCGGCAAATATGACACCATCATCTGTAACTACCCGAACGGCGACATGGTTGGCCATACCGGGGTAATGGAAGCGGCAATCAAAGCCATTGAAGCGCTGGATGAATGCATTGCGCAGGTCACCAAAGCTGTGGAAGCCGTTGGCGGCCAGATGCTGATCACCGCAGACCACGGCAACGCCGAGCAGATGCGCGATCCGGCCACCGGCCAGGCGCACACCGCCCACACCAACCTGCCGGTACCGATGATTTATGTCGGTGATAAATCAGTGAAAGCAGTGGATGGCGGTAAGCTTTCGGACGTTGCCCCGACCATGCTGACCCTGATGGGTATGGAAATCCCGCAAGAGATGACTGGCAAGCCGCTGTTCATCGTGGAATAATCCTTCCCCATGAGGGGAAAGGCGATTGTTTCAATCACATGGGTCGTGAAGCCGTTACGGTTATCAGTCAGGCCTTTACTTTACGCCAGCGTGCTCAGCGCTGGCGTATTGTTGTGCGCGGCATCCGCCCAGGCGGATGAGCGCGATCAGCTCAAAACCATCCAGGCCAATATCGCAGCCAAAGAGCGGGCGGTCCGTCAGCAACAGCAGCAACGTTCTTCCCTGCTTGAGCAGCTCAAAAAGCAGGAAGAGGCGATCTCCGCGGCGGCACGCAAGCTGCGAGAAACCCAGAACACCCTCAGCGTCCTGAATAAACAAATAGACGAGATGAATGCGTCTATCGCAAAACTTGAGCTGCAGCGTGCGGCTCAGGAGCGCAACCTTGCCGCGCAGTTAGATGCTGCCTTCCGCCAGGGTGAGCACACCGGCGTACAGCTGATCCTCAGCGGCGAAGAGAGCCAGCGCGGCCAGCGCCTGCAGGCCTATTTCGGCTACCTCAACCAGTCCCGACAGGAGACCATCGCCCAGCTGAAGCAGACGCGGGAAGAGGTCACCACCCAAAAAGCGGAGCTGGAAGAGAAGCAGAGCCAGCAGCAGACCCTGCTTTACGATCAGCAGGCGCAGCAGGCCAAACTGGAGCAGGCGCGCAACGAGCGTAAGAAAACCCTCGCCGGTCTTGAATCTTCCATTCAGGAAAGTCAGAGCCAGCTGAGCGAAATGCGTGCCAACGAATCAAAACTGCGTAACAGCATCGCCCGCGCGGAAGCGGCCGCCAAAGCGCGTGCCGAGAAAGAGGCGCGTGAAGCGCAGGTCGTTCGCGACAAGCAGCAGGAAGCCTCCCGCAAAGGCACCACCTACAAGCCAACAGAAAACGAACGCTCGCTGATGTCGCGCACCGGCGGTCTGGGCTCGCCGCGCGGCCAGGCTTACTGGCCGGTACGGGGTTCAATTCTGCATCGCTATGGCGAACAGTTGCAGGGTGAGCTACGTTGGAAGGGGATTGTTATCGGTGCATCGGAAGGTAGCGAAGTCAAAGCTATTGCCGATGGCCGGGTGATCCTCGCTGACTGGCTGCAGGGCTACGGCCTGGTGGTGGTGGTTGAGCACGGGAAAGGCGACATGAGCCTTTACGGCTACAACCAGAGCGCCCTGGTCAGCGTCGGCACCCAGGTACGTGCCGGTCAGGCTATCGCCCTCGTGGGCAGCAGTGGCGGTCAGGGCCGCCCGTCACTCTATTTCGAAATTCGTCGCCAGGGTCAGGCGGTCAATCCACAGCCGTGGTTGGGAAGATAAGTTTTGCTTCAATTTCGTCGTATGGTTCTCCCCTTCGTCAGCGCACTGGCGCTGGCGATGCCGGTTTACGCAGGTAAACTCGCTATTGTCATTGATGACTTCGGTTATCGTCCTCACACAGAAAATCAGGTGCTGGCGATGCCATCCGCCATCTCCGTCGCTGTGCTGCCGAACGCGCCCCACGCCCATGAGATGGCCACCAAAGCCCACAACAGCGGGCATGAAGTGTTGATCCATCTGCCGATGGCGCCGCTCAGCAAACAGCCGCTGGAAAAAGATACCCTTCGCCCGGAGATGAGCAGCGAGGAGATCGAGCGCATCATCCGCGAAGCGTATGGCAAAGTGCCTTACGCCGTGGGGCTCAATAACCATATGGGCAGCGCCATGACCTCCAGCCTGTTTGGCATGCAGAAGGTGATGCAGTCCCTGGCACGCTACAACCTCTACTTCCTCGACAGCATGACCATCGGCAACAGCCAGGCGATGCGCGCCGCGCAGGGCACCGGCGTGAAAGTGATTAAGCGCAAAGTGTTCCTCGATGACACGCAAAGCGAAGCCGATATCCGCGTCCAGTTTAACCGTGCCGTGCAGGTAGCCCGCCGTTCAGGCTGGGCTATCGCCATCGGTCACCCGCATCCGTCCACCGTTCGCGTGTTACAGCAGATGCTGCCCACACTGCCCGGGGATATCACCCTGGTGCCGGCGAGCAGCCTGTTGAATGAGCCGCAGGTAGATACTTCCCGCCCGGCCAGCCCGCCAGCCGCCGGGACTGCGCCAGGCACAAAACCACGTAACCCGTTCCGCGGCGTGACGCTCTGTGCACCTAAGCAGCCGCCAGAGCCGGTCTATGTGACCCGCTACTTCTCGGTGATTGGGGAGAGCATCAGTCAGAGTACGCTGGTGAAGTACGTCCAACTGCAGTGGCAGGGCTGGGGTAAGAAAAGCTAATCCCCGCCCTTACTCAACGACGTGAGAGTCTGCGTGCTTTTTGCCCGTAGACTCTTTTTTTTCCTGATGTTGATACCAGGCTTTGAAGTATTTCAGGAAGCTGTAAGAGGTGGCGTAGAGACCGGTCACTACTCCCACTCTTCCCTGGCGCCACGCGCCGCTGAACAGATACCACTTGAAGAACGCGCCGATGGCGCTAATCACGCCGCGCACAAGCGAAGGGCGTACGGTCTGGTACTTCACCAGACGGCTGGTATAGCTGTTCAGCTTGTTGAAGACTTCGTGCAGCGAGTAGAAGGTGTCATGACGCACGCGGCCCGGGATTTTAACCGACTGGATCACCCCTTCCACTTTGTCATCCACCGGACGCTGATTAAACCGCGCCTGAGTACGGTTAAAGAGCCGTACCGGGAAATCGGGCGAGGAGATCGGGTAAATCGTCCGCACCTCTTCCCCTAAGACATGCCAGTAGCGGGCGATGCGCCATGCCTGCTGCGGATGAGGTTCATCACCCGCCTTCAGGCGCAGGATAAAATCGACGGTTTCGGCATCCAGAATCTCATCGCTGTCCATGCACAGCACCCAGTCGTTGCTCGCCAGATCGATGGCGTGGTTCATCTGCACGCCATGCATGGTATAGGGCTGATGATGGGCCGTGATGCCGTACTCCTGGCAAATCGCCAACGTGGCGTCGTGGCTGCCCGAGTCGAGGACGATGATCTCATCGGCAACAACAATCAGGGGAGGCAGCACTTCTCGCAGCAGTCGTGCTGAGTTACAGGTCAATAAACAAACGGAGAGCTTGAACATAGGCGCTGTAAAGTTGAGTAAACTTCCCCAAACTCTATAAGCGCAGGCGGAAAAAAGCGAAGAAAACCTGGCAATTATCCGCTTGTGGACTGAAAAACGTGAGGCCAGCGAAAAAAAAGCGCCCGCAGGCGCTCTTTTCTAGTTCCAGCTCAGGATCACTTTCCCGGACTGGCCTGAACGCATCGCGTCAAAGCCCTGCTGGAACTCATCGATGGAGAAGCGATGAGTGATGATTGGCGACAGATCCAGACCGGACTGGATCAGCGCTGCCATCTTGTACCAGGTCTCGAACATCTCGCGGCCATAAATTCCCTTGATAAACAGCCCCTTGAAGATGACTTTGTTCCAGTCGATGGACATATCTGACGGTGGAATACCCAGCATCGCGATACGCCCGCCGTGGTTCATGGTGTCGAGCATGGTGCGGAAAGCCGGCGGCGCGCCGGACATTTCCAGACCGACGTCAAAGCCTTCGGTCATCCCCAGTTCTTCCATCACGTCGTTCAGGTTCTCTTTAGAGACATCCACCGCACGGGTAACACCCATCTTGCGCGCCAGCGACAGACGGTATTCGTTCACGTCGGTGATCACCACGTTGCGGGCACCCACGTGCTTCGCCACCGCTGCCGCCATAATGCCGATCGGGCCTGCGCCGGAGACCAGCACGTCTTCGCCTACGAGGTCAAACGACAGGGCCGTATGCACCGCGTTGCCGAACGGGTCAAAGATGGAAGCCAGATCGTCAGAGATGTTGTCCGGGATTTTGAAGGCGTTGAACGCCGGGATCACCAGATATTCTGCGAAGCAGCCCGGGCGGTTGACGCCCACGCCGACGGTATTGCGGCACAGATGCGTGCGGCCGCCGCGGCAGTTACGGCAGTGGCCGCAGGTGATATGGCCTTCGCCGGAGACGCGATCGCCGATTTTAAAGCCTTTTACTTCCTGACCAATGCCAACCACTTCGCCGACATATTCGTGACCGACCACCATCGGCACCGGAATGGTCTTCTGCGACCACTGGTCCCAGTTGTAAATATGTACGTCCGTGCCGCAAATAGCAGTTTTACGAATTTTGATCAGCAGATCGTTATGACCAACTTCCGGCTCCGGAACGTCGGTCATCCAGATGCCTTCTTCCGCTTTCAGTTTGGATAATGCTTTCATTACGCGTCCTCAGGCAATCACGCCCAGTTGTTTGCCGATGCGGGTAAAGGCTTCCACCGCACGCTCAATTTGTTCAGGGGAATGCGCCGCCGACATCTGGGTGCGAATACGCGCCTGACCTTTTGGCACCACCGGGAAGAAGAAACCGGTGACGTAGATTCCCTCTTTTTGCAGCTCGCGGGCAAAGTTCTGCGCCACTACGGCATCGCCCAGCATCACCGGGATAATGGCGTGATCGGCACCGGCCAGGGTAAAGCCCGCCGCGGTCATTTTTTCGCGGAACAGACGGGCATTGGACCACAGACGGTCACGCAGTTCGGCACCGGACTCCACCATCTCCAGCACCTTGATGGAGGCGGAAACAATGGCCGGGGCCAGCGAGTTGGAGAACAGGTACGGACGGGAACGCTGACGCAGCCACTCCACCACCTCTTTGCGTGCAGCGGTATAGCCGCCGGACGCGCCGCCGAGCGCTTTGCCCAGCGTACCGGTGATGATGTCCACGCGGCCCATTACGTCGCAGTATTCATGGGAGCCACGACCGTTTTCACCGACAAAACCGACCGCGTGCGAGTCATCAACCATCACCAGCGCATCGTATTTGTCCGCCAGGTCGCAGACGCCTTTCAGGTTGGCGATCACGCCGTCCATGGAGAACACGCCGTCGGTGGCGATCAGCACGTGGCGCGCACCGGCCTCGCGGGCCTCTTTCAGACGCGCTTCCAGCTCAACCATATCGTTGTTGGCGTAGCGGAAACGCTTCGCTTTACACAGACGCACGCCGTCGATGATCGACGCGTGGTTCAGGGCATCGGAAATAATGGCATCTTCCGCGCCGAGCAGGGTCTCAAACAGACCGCCGTTGGCATCGAAACAGGAAGAGTACAGAATCGCATCCTCCATGCCGAGGAAGGCGGCCAGCTTGCTCTCCAGCGCCTTGTGGCTGTCCTGGGTGCCGCAGATGAAACGCACGGAGGCCATGCCAAAACCGTGGGTGTCCATGCCTGCCTTCGCGGCAGCGATCAGCTCAGGGTGATTCGCCAGACCTAAGTAGTTGTTGGCGCAGAAGTTGATCACGTGGCTGCCGTCGGCAACGGTGATATCCGCCTGTTGAGCGGACGTAATGATTCGCTCTTCTTTGAACAACCCTTCCGCTCGCGCGGTTTCCAGGTCACTGTTTAACTGTTTGTAAAAATCACCACGCATTGCAATTCTCCAGACTCGGCAAATTTCGGCACATATTACCCAAAGCTATACCCCGATACGAGATGACGCATTAACAGTTCTCGTTTTTGCAGCATAAATCACGTGTACCCCTGCGCTGTGAAGGTGAATGGCTGAAGGGCAGCCATACTAATGATATGATAGAAACATTAGCGTCCGGGATTGTCCCCGGACTCCACACTTCAAAGGTTACAGCTATGATCATCGTTACCGGCGGCGCGGGCTTTATCGGCAGCAATATTATTAAGGCCCTCAATGACAAAGGCATCACCGACATCCTGGTGGTGGACAACCTGAAAGACGGCACCAAGTTTGTTAACCTGGTGGATCTGAACATTGCCGATTACATGGATAAAGAAGATTTCCTTATCCAGATTATGGCGGGTGAAGAGTTCGGTGAGATCGAGGCTATTTTCCATGAAGGTGCCTGCTCCTCCACCACCGAGTGGGACGGCAAGTACATGATGGACAACAACTATCAGTACTCCAAAGAGATCCTGCACTACTGCCTGGAGCGTGAAATTCCGTTCCTGTACGCCTCATCCGCAGCGACCTACGGCGGCCGCACCTCTGACTTTATTGAATCCCGTGAATACGAGCAGCCGCTGAACGTCTACGGCTACTCCAAGTTCCTGTTCGATGAGTACGTGCGCCAGGTGCTGCCGGAAGCGAACTCGCAGATCGTCGGCTTCCGCTACTTCAACGTCTACGGACCGCGCGAAGGCCACAAAGGCAGCATGGCGAGCGTGGCTTTCCACCTTAATACCCAGCTGAACAACGGCGAAACCCCGAAACTGTTCGAAGGCAGCGATGGCTTCAAGCGTGACTTCGTCTACGTGGGCGACGTGGCGGCGGTGAACCTGTGGTTCTGGGAAAACGGCGTCTCCGGCATTTTCAACCTGGGGACCGGCCGGGCAGAATCCTTCCAGGCGGTGGCCGATGCTGCGCTGGCGTACCATCAGAAAGGCAGCCTTGAGTACATCCCGTTCCCGGATAAGCTGAAAGGCCGTTATCAGGCATTCACTCAGGCGGACCTGACCAACCTGCGTGCCGCAGGCTATGACAAGCCGTTCAAGACCGTTGCCGAAGGGGTGACGGAATATATGGCCTGGCTGAATCGCAACGCGTAAGAAATAAGCATGAAGATACTGGTGATCGGCCCGTCATGGGTGGGCGACATGATGATGTCGCAAAGTCTCTATCGCACGCTCAAGGCGCGCTATCCCCAGGCGATAATCGACGTGATGGCACCCGCGTGGTGCCGTCCGCTGTTATCGCGGATGCCGGAAGTTAACGAAGCGATCCCGATGCCGCTCGGCCACGGGGCGCTCGAGCTTGCCGAACGCCGCAAGCTCGGCCATAACCTGCGCGACAAGCGTTACGACCGCGCCTACGTACTGCCTAACTCCTTTAAGTCCGCGCTGGTGCCTTTCTTCGCCAGCGTGCCGCACCGTACTGGCTGGCGTGGCGAGATGCGTTACGGCCTGCTTAACGATGCCAGGATACTCGATAAAGAAGCCTGGCCGCTGATGGTGGAGCGCTACGTGGCGCTGGCCTACGACAAAGGCGTGATGCGCAGCGCGAAAGATCTGCCCCAGCCGCTGCTGTGGCCGCAGCTCCAGGTTAACGAGGGTGAGAAATCCCAGACCTGTAACGCCTTTGGCCTGTTGCCCGATCGTCCGCTGATTGGCTTCTGCCCTGGCGCGGAGTTTGGCCCGGCAAAACGCTGGCCGCACTATCACTACGCTGAACTGGCGAAGCAGCTGATCGACGAAGGCTATCAGGTTGTGCTGTTCGGCTCGGCGAAAGATCATGAGGCGGGGAATGAAATCCTTGCTGCGCTGAGCAACGAACAGGTGGCCTGGTGCCGCAACCTGGCGGGCGAAACCCAGCTGGAGCAGGCTGTCATTCTGCTGGCCGCCTGTAAAGCCGTGGTCACTAACGACTCCGGCCTGATGCACGTTGCCGCAGCGCTGAATCGCCCGCTGGTGGCGCTGTATGGCCCGAGCAGCCCGGACTTCACCCCGCCGCTGTCGCATAAAGCGCGCGTGATCCGCTTGATCACCGGCTACCACAAAGTACGTAAGGGTGACGCCGCCGAAGGCTATCACCAGAGCCTGATCGACATTACCCCGCAGCGTGTCCTCGACGAGCTTAACGAACTGCTGTTGAGCGAAGAAGGATAACGGATGCGGGTACTGATCGTTAAAACCTCCTCGATGGGCGACGTGCTGCATACCCTGCCCTCGCTCACCGACGCCATGCAGGCGATTCCGGGCATCCGTTTTGACTGGGTGGTGGAAGAAGGCTTCGCGCAGATCCCCACCTGGCACGAAGCCGTGGACCGGGTGATCCCGGTGGCGATCCGTCGCTGGCGCAAAGCCTGGTTCTCCGCCCCCATTAAGGCTGAGCGTCAGGCCTTTCGCGACGCGGTCCAGGCTCAGCATTACGATGCGATCATCGACGCCCAGGGGCTGGTCAAAAGCGCGGCGCTGGTCACCCGCCTGGCGCACGGCGTGAAGCACGGCATGGACTGGCACAGCGCCCGCGAGCCGCTGGCAAGTCTGTTCTACAATCGCCGCCACGCGATCGCAAAGCAACAGCACGCGGTGGAACGCACCCGGGAGCTGTTCGCCAAAAGCCTGAACTACGCAAAACCACACATGCAGGGGGACTACGCGATTTCCCGGCACTTCCTGCACGACGCGGAGCACACAGGCACGCCTTATCTCATCTTCCTGCACGCCACCACCCGGGATGATAAACACTGGCCGGAAGCCCACTGGCGCGAGTTGATTGGCCTGCTGAGCGGTACGGGCCTGCGCATCAGGCTCCCGTGGGGCGCACCGCACGAAGAGGCGCGGGCGAAGCGGCTGGCAGAAGGCTTTGATTACGTGGACGTGCTGCCCCGGATGAAGCTGGACGGCGTGGCGCAACAGCTGGCGGGTGCCACGGCGGTGGTGTCGGTGGATACCGGCCTCAGCCACCTGACGGCGGCGCTGGATCGTCCTAATATTACGCTTTACGGCCCGACGGATCCGGGTCTGATTGGCGGCTACGGCAAAAATCAATATATCTGCCGCCCGGAACATTCATCGCAGCTGAGCGACCTGTCCGCCGCTGCGGTCTTTGCGCAATTAGAGCCGTTGCTGGCAGCAGAGAGAGCCTATGTCTGATTTTTTCTCAGCGGAGCGCCCACCGAAGCGCGTGCTGATCGTTAAGCTGCGTCACCACGGTGACGTCCTGCTGACCTCGCCGGTCTTTACGGTGTTGAAAAAGAACTACCCCAATGTCGAAGTGGATGCCCTGGTGTATGACGACACCCAGGCGATGCTCACCAGCCACCCGTATATCGACCAGGTGCATACCATTGGCCGCAACTGGCGCAAAAAAGGCTGGTTCGCGCAGTTCCGCCTGTATCGTGCTCTGCTGAATACCCTTAAGGCGCGTCAGTATGACGTGCTGATCAACCTCACCGAACACTGGCACGGCGCGCGTCTCGCGCGTCGTCTGAAACCGCGCGTGTCCGTCGGCTTTAAGCCCGATAAACGCGGCGGGCTGGCACGTCGCCGCTGGGTGAAATCCTTCACCACCCTCTATCCGGCGATCCAGGATAACAGTCGCCATATGGTGGAGGTGAATCTGGATGCGCTGCGGCGGATCGGCATTCATCCACAGGCCGAGGCCGATAAACATACCCTGTTTGTGCCCGGCGATGCGGCGGAAGCATCGATTGCGGAGAAACTGGCCGGCTTCGGGCTGGCGAGCCAGTCCTACATTCTGGTGCACCCGACGTCGCGCTGGATGTTTAAGGCCTGGGATATCAACAAGCTGGCGGCGACCATCGATAACCTGGCGGCCCGCGGCCTGCCAATTATCCTCTCTGCGGCGCCGTCAAAAGAAGAGACCGCCTATATGGATGAGCTGCGTGCCGCGCTCACCCAGCCGGTGTTTGATTTAAGCGGCCAGCTCAACCTGAAAGAGCTGGGTGCGCTGATGAAGCACGCGCGGGTCTACTTTGGCGTCGATTCGATGCCGATGCACCTCGCCAGCGCGGTGGGAACGCCGACCGTCGCCATCTTTGGCCCGACCGGGGCGATCAAGTGGGCCCCGTGGGGCGTGAACTACCGGGTGATCGTGGCTGGATTTACCTGTCAGCCCTGCGGTAAAGCGGGCTGCGGCGACAGCGGCGTCTCCGACTGCATTACGGCGATCACCCCGCAGATGGTGCTGAGCGCTATCGATACCCTGCTGCTGGAAAACCCGGCATGAAGCTGGCTATCGTCCGACAGACCTATAATCCCAACGGCGGCGCGGAGCGCTTTGTCTCCCGCGCGCTGAACGTGCTGGCGCAGGATACGGCCCTGGACGTGACGCTGATTGCCCGTCAGTGGGAGGACGCCGCTGGCTGGAAAACCCTGACGGTCAACCCGGCCTTCCGCAACCGTCTCGACCGCGAATCGGGTTTTGCCCAGGCCGCGGCGGTGCAGTTTGCGCAGTTCGATATCGTGCAGAGCCACGAGCGTATTCCGGGGGCGACCATCTTCCGCGCCGGGGATGGCGTACATGCCACCTGGCTTGCGCAGTACAACCGCATCCAGTCCCCGCTGGCGCGCTGGGCGCAGTCCCTGAGCCGCTATCATCGCTATATTTTGCAGGCGGAAGCGCAGATGTTTACCCATCCTGCGCTGCGCAAGGTGATCTGCAACTCGAAGATGGTGCGGGATGATATCGCCCGCCGTTTTGGCCTGCCGGATGACAAGCTGACGGTGATCTACAACGGCGTGGATACCGCCCACTTCAGCCCAGAGGTGCGCGCGCGCTCCCAGCGTGATGCACTGGGGATCCCACCGGCGGCACCGGTGCTGGCTTATGTCGGCTCCGGGTTCAGCCGTAAAGGAGTGGCGACAGCACTGCGCGCCATTGTTCCTCATCCGGATGTCTGGCTGCTGGTCGCCGGGCGCGATAAGCACGCGCGTAAATTTGAAAAACTGGCGCAGACCCTCGGCGTGGCGTCCCGGGTGCGTTTCCTGGGGCCGGTTGCCGATGTCCGTCAGGTGTACGGCACCGCCGACGCGCTGATCCTGCCAACGCTTTACGATCCCTTCCCGAACGTCTGCGTCGAAGCGCTGGCCTGTGGACTGCCGCTGCTCACCAGCCCTGGCTGCGGCGCGGCGGAGTGGATTGAAGAGGGGGTTAACGGCTGGGTGCGCGACGCGCTCGACGGCGCGGGCTTTAAGCAGGCGATCGCCGAATGGCTGAATGGCCGGGAACAGGGTATGGATTATTCAGCAGCAGCACGCGCCACTGCTGAGCCTTATACCCTTGAACGGATGGCGAAAGAGCTGCAGGCGCTCTACCGCGACCTGCTGCGCTGAGCGGCGGTGGAAAAGACCTTTTCCATCGCCTCCAGCATGCACTCGCGGGTGAAATGGCTGCACAGGTAATCGTACCCCTGCTGCGCCAGCTTTTCGCGCAGTGCGCCGTCATCGTATAACTGCATAATCGCCTCGCGCAGCGCCGTTTCGTCGCGCTGCGCAATCAGGATCCCGGTCTGGCCGTTAATCACCGCATCTGCCGTGCCGCCCGCGTCGGTGGCAATAGTCGCAATTCGCGAGGCCAGCGACTGCAGCACCCCCTGCGGGACGCCCTCCATATCGTGCGACGGACTGAGCGCAACATCAAAGGCCGGAAACCAGCGCTCCGGATCGCTGCGATGCCCCGCCATCACCACCCGCTGCTGCAATCCGAGGTCGATAATCTCCTGCTCCAGCGTCGCCTTATGCGGCCCTTCACCGACGATCGCCAGCCTGATGTGCGGGTTACCAATGGCGGCCAGGGCGCGCAGCAGCACGCTATGACCTTTGTTAGGCCGTAGGTGCGACACCACGCCCAGCCAGAAATCCTCCTGCGACAGGCCGCAGTGCTCACGGGCAGCCTGTTTATCCGCCGGATGAAAACGCTGCGTATCCACGCCGCTTGGCACCGAGGTACTCTGGGCCATCGGCACGCCAATATCCGCCATCTGCTGACGCAGCGCTTCCCCGGTGGTGACGATATGGGCGCAGGCTTTGCGAAACAGCCAGCGGGTGGTCCAGTTATTGCGGGGAACGCCGGAGGCATGGCGGGTACGCACCAGCGGAACCGGATGCGACAAGGTAAGATTGGCCAGCGCCACCAGCCAGGTATCGGCAGAATTGTGACTATTGATGACATCAATGGATGAGCGGTTATCTTTCAGCCAGCGACGCAGCAGCTGTAGGTTTTGCAGATTCTTACGCCGTAGCGGCATCGTTACTACCGTTAACCCGGCATCGCGTGCCAGGCCGTGTAGCGGTGCACTCTCCGGGCAAAGTATGGTCACCTGATGGCCGCGCTGAATCATCCCTAAGGACTCATTAATGATGCGTAAAGGCTGACCGCCCTTACCACCGTCTGCTTCAGTGTGAACAATATGCATACTTTTCCTGTTTATTGTGCAATGACCTGCCATAACAACAAATTATAACCGTTACGGCCTGGGTAATACATAAAGCCTGGCGCCGGAAAACGCGTAACGGATTATTCTTGCTTACAAACATTGTCCTTCTGTAGGTCTGGCATTTGTGATAGTTTTCTCTGGCTTTTTATTTCCCACGGAAAAACCGTGGAGATCGCTCACAGCGTTGTTAACCAGCCGGTCAAGAACCGAAAAATCCTTAACCAGCCCAAAACCTATGACAAATACTCGTAACATTCTGACAGGTCTGTTAGTCCTTGCTGTACTGGCTTTATGTTTTATCTGGCCTATTCCCAACGATCAGCTGCCGTTTCACCGTAATGGGTTAATTTACCCTATTGTCGCCGTGGCACTTGGCCTGTTTTTTAGTGGGACAACAACCCGACAACGGCTGGATTTAAGCAAAATTAAGTTCGTTCTTATTGTGATATGGGCGTTAACTTTCTTTATTCTGATTAATGGGCTTTTTGTCGCCCCAGACATAAAAGAAATGGTTTCAGCCTGGAGTGGCCAGTGGTTACGCCCGGTATTACTGTTCTGCGCCGGCCTGGTATTATTGCCGGCGATCCAGAGAACATTCCCCTCCATGACCGCCGCCCGCTTCTTTACGCTGGTGATCCTCTTCTTCTGGGGCGTGGTCTGCGTACATTTACTGGATTCAGTCTGGCTCTACTGGCGCGACGGTTATATCCACTGGGGTGATACGCGAATCGTCTATAATCGCACCCGCATGAGCTTCCAGGTCAACATGATCACCGGCTTTATCCTGGCTGAGTTGCTGGCGCGCGGTCTGTTACATCAACGTTTCCTGCGCCTGAACACACCCGTGCTGGCGTTGATGCTATTGAGCAATTTATTGTGTACTGCGCTGGTGGACACTCGCTGGGGAACTATCGGTCTGGTCGGCAGCCTGTTCTCTACTTTTATTCTGCTGAGCCTGCACAGCATGCGCCGCAGCAGAGTCATCGTCACCGGTGGCATACTGGTGGGTCTCATTATTGCTTCTGCGCTGCTCGGTTACGCCTCATGGAAAACCGACCCACGCTGGCAAAACCTTGAAAGTGATGCCATTGCGGGCTGGAACGCTCCCTTCGCAAGCTTTTGCTACAATAAAACAGACGGAACGGTACCCGTTAACAGTCTGGGTGTGCCCATGAATCATTCCAATGGTTGCCGGGCCAGCTTCTTCCATCAGGGCTGGAAGCTTATCGCCGAGCACCCGGCGGGCGTAGGGGCCAAAAAAGAGGCCTTCCGCTATGTCCTCCGTCGGGATACCCAGGATAACCGTATTAACATTCCCCATAGCCACTACGGCCTGATTGAATTCGGTATTCAGAACGGCGTTATGGGTATCGCGGGCTGGCTGATCCTGCTGGTGGGCTGCTGGTATATCGGCTGGCGGGAGTTTCGTCGCGGTAACATGATGGTGGGGATGTTCCTGCTGCTGTTTACCATCGGTTTCTTCTCCAGAACCATGGTCGATCACAACCTCAAAGATCACTATCTGGAGCAGTATATGTTACTGACCGGCTTGCTGATTGGCATGTGCGCCCTGCGCCCTGCAAACACCGAAAAGCAAACGTCCTGATCGCTCTGACGCGCCAGAGGAATAATCCCCTGGCGCGGAACGCTTTAGCCTGTCGGCTGTCGAATTGCCAACAAATGGCCTCGTTATACCCTTTTTATTGCTGCGTATTTTTACGGAGAGAGCATGTCTGAAACGCCTCAATTAAGCCTCATCGTTGCCGTTTTTAATGGCGAAAAATTCCTGAGGGCTTTTTTTGACAGCATTAAACAGCAGAATTTATCGAGCCTGGAACTCATTATTGTTAATGACGGCTCAACGGATCGCTCAGCGGAAATAATTGCCCGCTATGCCGACGAATTTAGCCATTTCAAGATAATCGATCAGCCTAATGGCGGCGTATCGGCCGCACGTAATACCGGTCTTGCCCTGGCGACCGGCGAATACGTCGCATTTCCCGATATTGATGACGTTATTTACCCTGGCATGTACCCGCGTCTGTTGGAAATCGCCTTTGCGGGCCAGTTGGATGTGGCGACCTGTAACGGCACCTATATTTATGATGACGGCCGCCCGTCGAAAAAGATTTTTCCGTCCGACAAGCTGGCTTCGACAGGGGTGCTTGACGGCCCGGAGTGGCTGCAGATGGCGCTGGCCTCGCGCAAATTCCTGCACGTCACCTGGCTGAATATCTATCGCCACGCCTTTATCAAAGCGCAGGGTTTTACCTTCGAACACGGCCTGCGCCATCAGGATATTCCCTGGACCACGGAAGTGCTGCTCACGGCGAAACGCGTGCAGTACATTGACGAGGTCTATTACGACTACCTGATCCACTCTGCATCGGTATCGCACACGCCAGGCACCGACGACACGCGGATGCGCTCTTCGCGCCACTATATGAAAATCCTCGAAATGCTGGATGCCATCAATAAACGCTACCCGGAACAGGTGAAGCGTGTTCCGGCCTGCCGGTGGCAAATTGCCAAAGAGGGGTTAGGGATCCTGCACAGCATTAACAATATCGAAGACAGCGCGAAAAAACGCGAAATCACCCAGGAACTGTTCGATCGCGGCATCTGGTCGATGATCTGGCAAAACGCACGCGGTTTACGTCAGCGCTGGCGTCTGGGACGTCGTTACTTCCGTCTTAAAAAAATCATCGGCTAACGAACATTATGAGCAAACTTAAATTACACGCGGTCTCCCGCGCTGATTTCATCGCCAAAAACTATGCAGACTTCCAGACGCTGCTGGATAACCGCGTCAATCCGGATACCATCCCGGAGCGTTTCTACTGCGGCGGACGCGGCGGCTGGACGTTCCAGACCACACTGGCGCTGAAACACTATTACGGTGATGATATCGAATGCTCGTTTGGTTCGGAGTGTCGCCCGGATGCCATCAACCTGATGCATAACGATGATTTTGGATCGCGCGTCAAACCCTGGCGTGGCGTGACCGTCGTTGCCCGTGCCGACCGCCCACCGGTGATTGGTGCTGACGTGGTTGTGGATCAGAACCCGGAAGCGGATAACCGCAGCAACGGCGTTTTTGTCCCCTACTGGCCGCAGCCGGGGGTGAAACCGCGTGAGCGTACCGATGAAACCGTCAAAACCGTGGCCTTTTTTGGCCGTGTCGACAGTTTCCCGGAGGCGTTTCGCAGCGAGGCCTTTAAGCAGCGCCTTGCCGAGCAGGGCATTGATTTGCGTATCTCCTTCGATAACTGGACCAACTACCAGGACGTGGACGTCTGCATCAGCTTCCGCAAATCGCACGACCACAAACTGGCCCGCAAACCTGCCAGCAAGCTGATTAACAACTGGCTGGGCAAAACGGTGATGATCTGCGACGACGAGCCCTCTTATCGCGCGATCCGCGAAAGCGATCTCGATTATCTGATCGCCAAAACGCCGGACGAAGCCTTCGATGCCATTATGCGGCTGAAAAATAACCCGGATCTGTATCGTCAGATGCGCGAGCAGGGCGACAAACGTCTGCAGGTTTACTCCCGCGAAGCGGTCGCCGCACGCTGGTTCAGCCTGTTTGAGGATATCTGGCGTAAAGGACTGCATAAACGCCCAACCCTGGTTCGTGCACTGCGCTTTGGTTTCGGTAAAGCCATTCGCCCACTGACTAAAAAGTTTTAAGTAACCTTGAGTCCGTTCATGTTTAAAACATCCTCACAATCGTCGCTCACGCCGCGCCGTAATATTCTGCGTACCCTGATACTCACGCTGGTTTTCCTGGTGCTGTTTTCCCTGTGTGAAATCATCATCCTGCTGAAAGACCATGTTTATCAGCCGAAATCCAGCGACATGTCGCTGTATCTGATCATTTCCGTGCTGGCGGCCGTCAGCGCCCGCTATTTCCTGACCCGTCTGCTGCTGGCGATCACCTTCATCGTGCAGATCTCGGAAGCGGTGTATTACCAGTTCTACGGCCAGTTTTATGGCCCGAGTGAAGTCTGGCTGGCCTTTGTCGAAACCAAAGATATCGCCAGCGGCATTACGGATAGTCTGGGATCGCTTGGGATCTACTTTGCCATCATGGCCGTCGCGGTGATCTTTGCGCTGGTCTTTACCCGCCGTCTGGCGCCGCAGTGGCATAAGTGGGTGGCGATGCCGTGCCTGCTGGCTATCGTGGTGATGTTTGCCGGCCAGTTCTATAAAGCCATCGACGGGCAGATGTATAAATTCAACCCGGACCTGCGCCACTCCTTACTGCGCAACGGTTTGTCGGCCATGAGCTACAGCGCCATTCGCCTGATCCCGGAAGCCCTTTCCGGCGAAAACCAGAGCGTCACGCACTATGAGCCCTATAAGGTCACGCCGGTGGAGGGCAGCCACGCCGGGAAATACTCCATCATCCTGGCGATTGGCGAAAGCCTCAACCCGCATCATGTCAGTGCCCTGGGCTACGAACGCGACACCACGCCGGAACTGAAGGCACTGCTGCAGCAGTATCAGGGCACGGGCCGTCTGATCGTCTCGAATGCCGTCTCAACCCGCGTGGCGATCCCGATGCTGGTCAACAACCTGCGCGAACCGGACAACTACGCCGCCTATAAGTCGAAGTCGACCAACNNGTGGGAAGATACGCAGATCCGCCCTGCGCCGGACGTGGGTGCCGATGTGGTGCTGACCCCTTCCGTTGAACAGGCGAAGCTGGACTGGAACAAACCGTTCCTGATGGTGCTGAACAGCCGCGCGCCGCATATTCCTTATGAGCGCAACATCCCGCAGGGCTTTGCCAAATTCTCTACCCCACGCCTGAGTGACGACGTGGCGCAGAAGAAAAATGAGTACGATGATGCCGTGCGCCTGTACGATAAAGAGCTGGCCTCGGCGATCCGTACCGCGATGGCAAAATCTAAACTGCCGGTGCTGGTGTTTATTACCTCGGATCACGGCGAACGCGTCGGTGATGGCGGGTTATTTGGCCACTCGATTGTCGAAATGCCGATTGCCCAGGTGCCGTTCCTCTACTTCAGTAACGATCCGGCGTATGCGATGAGCGCTATCAGCCCGCAGGTCCCGCTCAACCATTTCCAGATGGCGACGCTGATCAACAAGATGCTGGGGTATGCGGTCAGTAATCCGAACCAGAAGGATGATAGCTACTACATCACCGGGGGGGATATTCGCGGCCTGTCGGAGCGCGTTACCTACCACCTGAACGAACTGCCGGAAGCGGAACGTTAAGCAGAAATCATTAAACGGGCATTGAATGCCCGTTTTTTTATCTGCCAACGCATGTAACGCAGGCAAATGGCTGCGCAAAAGCGCCAAAGGGATAGCTTTAAACGGCCTAAATGCTTAGAATTTGCCCGCCGAAACTGAAAAAACGGATAATCGCTTGGAATTGTTGTATACCGCTCTGCTCTACATTATTCAGCCACTGGTGTGGCTACGACTGCTGCTACGTAGCCGTAAAGCGCCTGCCTACCGTAAACGCTGGGCTGAACGCTATGGGTTCTGCCGCAACAAAGTTGCGCCGGACGGTATCCTGCTCCACTCCGTATCCGTGGGCGAAACGCTGGCGGCCATTCCGCTGGTCCGCGCCCTGCGCCACCGCTATCCGTCGCTGCCGATCACCGTTACCACCATGACGCCCACCGGTTCTGAGCGCGCCATGTCCGCCTTTGGCAAAGACGTCCATCACGTCTATCTGCCCTACGATTTACCCTGCGCCATGAACCGTTTCCTCAATACCGTGCGCCCTAAGCTGGTGATCGTGATGGAAACCGAACTGTGGCCAAATATGATTTCCGCCCTGCACAGCCGTAAAATTCCGCTGGTAGTGGCTAACGCCCGCCTGTCGGAACGCTCTGCGAAGGGGTACGGCAAACTGGGCAAATTTATGCGCCGCCTGCTGAGTAAAATCACACTGATCGCGGCCCAGAATGAAGAAGACGGCGCGCGATTCCTGTCGCTGGGCCTGAAGCGCAATCAGCTGGCGGTCACCGGCAGCCTGAAGTTTGATATTTCGGTTACTCCTGAACTGGCTGCCAGAGCGGTCACCCTGCGTCGCCAGTGGGCGCCGCGCCGTAAAGTGTGGATCGCCACCAGCACTCACGACGGTGAAGAAGAGATTATCCTCCAGGCGCATCGCCAGCTTCTGGAAAGCTTCCCGGATCTGCTGTTAATTCTGGTGCCGCGTCATCCTGAGCGTTTTAAAGACGCCCGTGACATGGTGCAGAAAGGCGGGTTCAGCTTCATTATGCGCAGCAGCGGTGAAATCCCCTCCTCCAGTACCCAGGTGGTGATTGGCGATACCATGGGCGAGCTGATGTTGCTGTACGGGATTGCCGATCTGGCCTTCGTCGGCGGCAGCCTCGTGGAGCGTGGCGGACACAACCCGCTGGAGCCGGCAGCCCACGCCATTCCTGTGCTAATGGGGCCGCATACCTTCAACTTCAAAGATATCTGCGCCAAACTGCAGCAGGCCGACGGGCTGATTACGGTCACCGATGCGAATTCCATCGTGAAGGAAGTGTCGACCCTGCTGACCGACGAAGACTATCGTCTGTGGTATGGCCGCCACGCTGTCGAAGTGCTGCATCAGAATCAGGGGGCCTTGACCCGCCTGCTGCAACTTCTGCAACCTTACCTGCCCGTGCGGAGCCATTAATGTCTGCGCGTCTGTCGGTTGTGATGATCGCCAAAAACGCCGCAGACCTGCTGCCGGATTGCCTCGCCTCCGTAGCCTGGGTCGATGAGATCGTCCTGCTCGATTCCGGCAGTACGGACGCCACGGTGGAGGTCGCCCGCGCGGCCGGGGTGCAGGTCTATATCAATACCGACTGGCAGGGCTATGGCACCCAGCGCCAGCGCGCGCAGCAGTTTGCCACCGGCGAGTATGTGTTGATGATCGACACCGACGAGCGCGTTACGCCAGAGCTGCAGCAGGCCATCCAGCGCGTGCTGGAAGCGCCTCAGCCCGACGCCGTCTACAGCATCGCCCGGCGCAACTACTTCCTGGGCCGCTTTATGCGTCACAGCGGCTGGTATCCCGATCGCGTGATGCGCCTGTACCCGCGTACGCGCTATCAGTACAACGATAACCTGGTGCATGAGTCGCTGGACTGCGACGGCGCGCACGTCATTGCCCTCGACGGCGATCTGCTGCACCTCACCTGCCGTGATTTTGCCAGCTTCCAGCGCAAACAGCTTAACTACGCCACGGCCTGGGCGCAGGAACGTCATCAGCGCGGTAAGACCACTTCGCTGGCGGGTATCTTCAGCCACACCGCAGGGGCGTTCCTGAAGACGCTGGTGCTGCGTGGTGGCGTGCTGGACGGTAAACAGGGCTGGTTACTGGCGGTGGTTAACGCCCAGTATACTTTCAATAAATACACCGAGCTGTGGGCGCTGAACCGCGGCTACTCAGAGAAAGCGTGAGCCATGAGCACAAAAGCGATCTATCCGGGTACCTTCGATCCCATCACCAATGGTCACATTGACATCGTCACCCGTGCGGCCAGCATGTTTGATACGGTGATTCTGGCGATTGCCGCCAGCCCCAGCAAAAAGCCGCTGTTCGACCTCGAAGAGCGGGTTGCCCTGGCGAAAGCCGCCACTGCGCACTTGCCGAATGTGGACGTCGTGGGTTTCAGTGACCTGATGGCGAACTTTGCCCGTGCTCAGCAGGCCAATATCCTGATTCGCGGCCTGCGTGCGGTGGCTGATTTTGAATATGAGATGCAGCTGGCGCATATGAACCGCCATCTGATGCCCGAGCTGGAGAGCGTCTTCCTGATGCCATCCAAAGAGTGGTCGTTTATCTCCTCTTCACTGGTGAAAGAGGTGGCGCGCCACGCGGGTGATGTCACCCATTTCCTGCCCGCTGTCGTTCATCAGGCGTTGATGGACAAGCTGAAGTAAGTCTTTTTGCCCGGTGGCGCTGCGCTTACCGGGCCTGGAAATCCATTATTTCTGGCACTGACGGCAGTAGAAGGTGGCGCGCTGAGCGTGCTTCGTGGCCACAATCGGCGCACCGCAGACCCGGCATGGCTCATCCTTACGGCCATAGACCTGCAGCTCCTGAGCAAAGTAGCCCGGCTTACCGTCGCTCTGCAGGAAGTCCTTCAGTGTGGTTCCGCCCTGCTCAATCGACCGCAGTAGCACCGCTTTAATCACCCTCACCAGCAGCTCGCACTCTTGCGCAGAGAGCGAGGAGGCAAGGCGATCGGGATGGATCCCGGCGGCAAAGAGCGATTCACTGGCGTAGATGTTACCGACGCCGACCACCAGCTTGTTATCCATCAGCCAGGGTTTGATCGGGCTTTTCTTCTTCGCGCACTTCGCTTTCAGGTACTCAGCGTCAAAGTCATCCGAGAGCGGCTCCGGCCCCAGGTGCGCCAGCACGTTATGCCCTTCCAGCTCTTTGGTCCACAGCCAGGCGCCAAAGCGGCGGGGATCGGTATAGCGCAGCACTTTGCCGTTGCTCATTACCAGGTCGACGTGGTCGTGCTTTTCCGCTGGCAGCTCTTCGCTGAGGATACGTAAGCTCCCGGACATCCCCAGGTGGATGATGATCCAGCCATCCGGCAGCTCCAGCAGCAGGTACTTCGCACGGCGCTGTACGCTGAGAACGGCTTTATCGCTCAGGGCATGGATCTCATCAGAAACCGGCCAGCGCAGACGACCGTTACGGACAACAGCGTGAAGAATAGTCGCACCGACCAGGTGAGGCTCAATGCCACGGCGGCTGGTCTCGACCTCTGGTAATTCAGGCATGGTTCCTCCGTTGGATGCAGAATGCAAAAAACCCCGCAGTTGCGGGGTTTTTCAGTACAAGGAGTCTAAAATTATTTAATTTTAGCTTCTTTGTACAGTACGTGCTGGCGTACAACTGGATCGAACTTTTTCAGTTCCAGTTTTTCCGGCTTAGTACGTTTGTTCTTCGTGGTGGTGTAGAAGTGACCTGTACCAGCAGAAGAAACCAGCTTGATTTTCTCGCGAATACCTTTAGCCATGATTTATTTCCTCTTTAAGTACTTAGTACTTTTCGCCACGGGCACGCAGTTCGGACAGAACTGTATCGATGCCTTTCTTATCAATAACACGCATACCTTTAGCAGATACACGCAGGGTGACAAAACGCTTCTCGCTCTCAACCCAGAAACGGTGAGAGTGCAGGTTCGGCAGGAAACGGCGTTTAGTCGCGTTCAGTGCGTGGGAACGGTTGTTACCGGTCACCGGACGCTTGCCAGTAACTTGGCAGACTCGGGACATGTCTATTCTCCAAAAATCAAATTAGCTCGAGCTTCGTATGGGGTATCGGCGCCTCGTCAGGCTTTACAGCCCAGTCATCGCAGTTCTAAGTGAACCATCGATTGCCAGGCCCAATTGCCAAACCCGAGATTCTCAAAGGTGGCGTAGTATACGCTGACTCGAGGATGTGCTCAAGTCCCGAACAGACAAAGATCCCGATGGATCGCGAGAAATGGCTTAAATCCATCCCCGTTCCGCAAACGAAACGTACTCTCCGCGACCTATCACCAGATGATCAAGAACACGAATGTCCATGAATTGACAGCATTTCATGATGCGTGCGGTCACGTCTCTGTCGGCTTTGCTCGGTTCGGCGCGCCCTGAGGGGTGATTATGCGCGAGGATCACGCCAGCGGCATTCACTTTTATCGCTTCGCGCACAATTTCTCGTGGATGCACCTCCACATGGCTCAGTGTCCCCGAAAATAACCGGGAATGTTTCAGCACCCGGTTTTGATTATCAAGGAAAATCACCATAAAAATCTCTCGCTCCTCTTCCGCCAGCTGGCTATGCACAAATTCCCGGGTCATCTCCGGGTTCTCCAGCGGGCTTTCTCGTCTTATTCCCGAGCAGTAGTAACGACGGGCCAGCTCCGCAATGCCCCTGAGCTGGGCGAAGGTTGCAATACCGATCCCGTCCACCCGCCTGAAGGCCGCCAGCTCGGCAGTCAGCAAGCCATGCAAAGAGCCGAAATGCTGCAACAGGTCTTTAGAAAGCGTGAAAACGCTTTTACTTCGCGTTCCGGTCCGCAGGAACAGCGCCAGCAACTCATCGTCCGTTAACGTCGTCGCGCCATCGACGAGCATTTTTTCCCGCGGTAACTGCGGGGATGATGTCTCCATACTCTCTCCTCCTCCATCGTCAGGCTATGCTGCCACAGACCTGGACGCCTCACGATGGCGGATTTCTGGTCTTGCGTAACGCCTCGCAAAGTGGCGGATGGACAACATCCCGATGCATTTCGGATTGTGATAAAATGCCCCCCTCTCAGGTGAACCCAACAGGAAAGAATCATGATGAGCCTGGCCGGTAAAAAAATCGTTCTCGGCGTCAGCGGCGGCATTGCAGCCTATAAAGCGCCGGAACTGGTGCGCCGTTTGCGCGAGCGCGGCGCGGACGTGCGGGTGGCAATAACCGAAGGGGGCAAAGCGTTCATTACGCCATTGAGCCTGCAGGCCGTTTCGGGCTATCCGGTGTCGGACAGCCTGCTCGATCCGGCGGCAGAAGCCGCGATGGGTCATATCGAGCTGGGTAAGTGGGCAGATTTAGTCATTCTTGCCCCGGCCACTGCCGATCTCATCGCCCGCGTGGCAGCCGGCATGGCCAACGACCTGGTGTCCACTATCTGCCTCGCTACCCCGGCACCGGTCGCCGTGGTGCCTGCCATGAACCAGCAGATGTACCGCAACGCGGCCACCCAGCACAACCTTGAAACGCTGGCCTCCCGCGGCCTGCTGATCTGGGGGCCGGACAGCGGCAGCCAGGCCTGTGGCGATATCGGTCCGGGCCGCATGCTGGATCCGCTGGCGATTGTGGATCTGGCCGCCAGCCATTTTTCACCTGTCAACGATCTGCAACATCTCAACATCATGATTACCGCGGGTCCGACGCGTGAGCCTTTGGATCCGGTGCGCTATATCACCAACCAAAGCTCCGGCAAGATGGGCTTTGCCATTGCCGCCGCCGCCGCGCAGCGCGGTGCCCGGGTCACGCTGGTCAGCGGCCCGGTGTCTCTGCCGACGCCGCCGCGGGTGCAGCGCATTGACGTAACGACCGCGCTGGAGATGGAAGCAGCCGTTCAGGCGCAGGCGCAACAGCAGCAGATTTTTATTGGCTGCGCCGCCGTGGCAGACTACCGTGCAGCGGCCGTCGCGGATGAGAAAATTAAAAAGCAAGGCGATGAAATCACGATAAAAATGGTGAAAAACCCGGATATCGTTGCCGGTGTCGCCGCGCTAAAAGATCGTCGGCCATACGTTGTTGGGTTTGCCGCTGAAACGAATAATGTGGAAGAATATGCCCGGCAAAAACGTACCCGCAAAAACCTCGATTTGATTTGCGCGAACGACGTATCGCTGGCCACCCAAGGATTTAACAGCGACAGCAACGCACTGCACCTATTCTGGCAGGATGGAGATAAAGTCTTACCGCTTGAGCGCAAGGAACTCCTGGGCCAACTATTACTGGACGAGATCGTTACCCGTTATGATGAAAAAAATCGACGTTAAGATTCTGGACCCGCGTGTTGGTCAGGAATTCCCGCTGCCGACCTATGCCACTTCCGGCTCTGCTGGTCTTGATCTGCGCGCCTGCCTCGACGCCGCCGTAGAGCTGGCACCGGGCGCCACCACGCTGCTGCCAACCGGTCTTGCCATCCACATTGCCGATGCCTCTCTGGCAGCGGTGATCCTGCCGCGTTCTGGTCTGGGCCATAAGCATGGTATCGTGCTGGGCAACCTGGTAGGCCTGATCGATTCTGACTATCAGGGTCAGCTGATGGTCTCCGTCTGGAACCGTGGCCAGGACAGCTTCACCATTCAACCGGGTGAGCGTGTCGCTCAGATGGTATTCGTTCCGGTGGTACAGGCTGAATTTAATCTGGTAGAAGACTTCGACGCCACCGATCGCGGCGAAGGCGGCTTCGGCCATTCCGGGCGTAAATAAACCCGGCTAAACGCATCCCACAATCTAATAACGTATTAACAAACCGCAAACGTCTGTTTGCGGTCGTTGTGTGGATGTCAGCCTGACAAGTGATTATTTTCAGGGGTATTTTGCAACATGGCAGAAAAACAAACTGCGAAAAGGAATCGTCGCGAAGAAATACTTCAATCTCTGGCTCTGATGCTTGAATCCAGCGATGGCAGTCAACGCATCACCACCGCAAAACTGGCCGCCTCTGTGGGCGTGTCGGAAGCGGCGCTGTACCGTCATTTCCCCAGCAAAACGCGGATGTTCGACAGCCTGATCGAGTTTATCGAAGACAGCCTGATCACCCGTATCAACCTGATTCTGAAGGATGAAAAAGACACCACCGCACGGCTGCGTCTGATTGTTCAGCTGATCCTCGGTTTCGGCGAGCGCAATCCGGGTTTAACCCGTATTCTGACCGGCCACGCGCTGATGTTTGAACAGGACAGGCTGCAGGGGCGCATTAACCAGCTGTTTGAGCGTATTGAAGCGCAGCTGCGCCAGGTATTGCGCGAAAAGAAGATGCGTGAAGGCGAGGGTTACAGCATTGATGAATCGCTGCTTGCCGGGCAGGTGCTGGCCTTCTGTGAAGGGATGCTCTCCCGCTTCGTGCGCAGCGAATTCAAATATCGCCCAACGGACGATTTTGACGCCCGCTGGCCGTTAGTGGCGGCTCAGCTGCAATAACCTTGTAAGCCCGGTAAGCGCAGCGCCACCGGGCAATTCATTTACACGCCAAACTCTTCGCGATACGCACGCACCGCCGCCAGGCTCCCGGCCATCTCCGGCTTCTCTTCCAGATACGTAATCAGCTCTTTCAGGGTGATGATCGATGTCACTTTGCAGCTGTAGTCGCGCTCCACTTCCTGAATGGCAGAGATCTCGCCACGGCCGCGCTCCTGACGGTCCAGGGAGATCAGCACGCCCGCCAGCGTGGCGTTGTTAGCCTGAATAATCTCCATCGATTCACGAATGGCGGTGCCTGCGGTGATTACATCGTCCACCAGCATCACGCGACCCTGCAGCGCGCTGCCGACCAGATTACCGCCTTCGCCGTGGGTTTTGGCCTCTTTACGGTTAAAACAGTACGGCACGTCGCGATCGTGATGCTCCGCCAGCGCCACGGCGGTGGTGGTGGCAATCGGAATACCTTTGTACGCCGGGCCAAACAGCAGGTCGAATTCGATCCCGGAGTCCACCAGCGCTTCGGCATAGAAGCGGCCTAACAGTGCCAGATCGCGCCCGGTATTAAACAGCCCGGCGTTAAAGAAATAGGGGCTCTTGCGCCCGGATTTCAGCGTAAATTCGCCAAACTTAAGTACCTGCTTGCTAAGCGCAAACTCAATAAACTGGCGCTGATAGGGTTTCATGGGTTTACTCCTCATCTGACTTTTGCTTTTCTACGGACAAAAAAAAGGCGACTCATCAGTCGCCTTTAAAATTAATTTTCTAACGCCGCCTTCTGCGTCGTTACGATAGATTCGATTCCCTCTCGGGCTAACGCCAACAGCGCCAGAAGCTCTTCATGGGTGAACGGCTCACCTTCAGCCGTGCCCTGCACCTCAATGATACGACCGTCTTCGGTCATCACCACGTTCATGTCGGTCTCGGCCGCAGAGTCTTCAACGTACTCCAGATCGCACAGCGCTTCGCCCTTGACGATCCCAACAGATACCGCCGCAACCATGCCTTTCAGCGGGTTAGCTTTCAGCTTACCGGCCGCGACCAGTTTGTTAAGGGCATCGGCCAGCGCCACGCAGGCACCGGTAATGGAGGCAGTACGGGTGCCACCGTCAGCCTGGATAACATCGCAGTCCAGGGTGATGGTGAATTCGCCCAGCGTTTTCAGATCCACCGCCGCGCGCAGCGCACGGGCGATCAGACGCTGGATTTCCATAGTGCGGCCGCCCTGTTTACCCTTCGCCGCTTCGCGGGCATTACGGGTGTGGGTGGAGCGTGGCAGCATGCCGTATTCGGCAGTGATCCAGCCCTGACCCTGGCCTTTCAGGAAGCGCGGCACGCCCTCTTCGATGGAGGCGGTGCACAGCACTTTGGTGTCACCAAATTCAACAAGCACAGAGCCTTCAGCGTGTTTTGTATAGTTACGGGTCAGGGTGACGGGGCGCACCTGATTGGCGCTACGACCTGATGGACGCATGATGATATCTCCGGCTTGAAACGAATGTGGCTGCGCATTATACGGATTAAACGCGCTTATTCCTATCCTGAGAAAGCCCCGAAAGCTATAATCCCCCCATCTCTCCTTCAAAAACGGAAATGTCTATGATCCGCAGTATGACCGCCTACGCCCGCCGTGAAATCAAGGGTAGCTGGGGCAGCGCTACCTGGGAAATGCGCTCGGTAAACCAACGCTATCTTGAAACCTATTTCCGTATGCCGGAGCAGTTCCGCAGTCTTGAGCCCGTGGTTCGTGAGCGTATCCGTGCTCGCCTGACGCGCGGAAAGATTGAATGCAACCTGCGTTTTGAGCCTGATGCGAGTGCGCAAGGGGAGCTGATTCTTAACGAAAAACTGGCTAAACAGTTGGTGAACGCCGCTAACTGGGTCAAGATGCAGAGCGACGAAGGCGAAATCAACCCGGTTGATATTCTGCGCTGGCCTGGTGTGATGGCGGCTGGCGAACAGGATCTGGATGCAATCGCCGCTGAGATCCTGGCTGCGCTGGACGGTACGCTGGACGATTTTATTGTGGCCCGTGAAACCGAAGGTCAGGCGCTGAAAGCGCTGATCGAGCAGCGTCTGGAAGGCGTGAGCGGCGAAGTGGTAAAAGTCCGTTCCCATATGCCGGAAATCCTGCAGTGGCAGCGCGAACGTCTGGTCGCCAAACTGGAAGATGCCGAAGTTCAGCTGGAGAATAACCGTCTCGAGCAGGAGCTGGTGCTGATGGCCCAGCGTATCGACGTTTCCGAAGAGCTGGACCGTCTGGAAGCGCACGTTAAAGAGACCTACAACATTCTGAAGAAGAAAGAGGCCGTGGGCCGCCGCCTCGACTTTATGATGCAGGAGTTCAACCGCGAGTCGAACACCCTGGCGTCGAAATCGATCAACGCCGACGTCACTAATTCTGCGATTGAACTGAAGGTGCTGATTGAACAAATGCGCGAGCAGATCCAGAACATTGAATAAGCCATAACGGCGTTACTTTGTTATTAATGGTCCCGCTAAGGGACCATTTTTATTTAATTGCCATAAGAATTTACTGTCTGCTTTCGGCGCATCAGAACATAAGCAGTCTTTTCCTGATTTTGATAGAATGCAGGCCGCATTCCTTATTCTGATCGTTCTTTTCAGGAAACTTAATGGCAAACATCAACTTATCGTTAGAGGGCGTCTCAAGCCTCTCAGTTGACCGCGATTTCAGGCAGGACATCAACCTGCTGCGTGGAATAGCCATTCTTTCTGTTGTGTTCTATCACTTTACCGCCACTCTGCTGCCCGGCGGTTTCGCGGGCGTGGATGTGTTTTTTGTTATCTCCGGCTTCCTGATGACCAAAATCATCGCCACGGGCCTGGAACGCAACCGCTTCAACCTTATTCAGTTTTATGCCGCGCGCTGCAAAAGAATAATTCCCGCCCTGCTGGCGATGTGTCTGTTTATCGCCGTGGTGACCTTTTTCTGGCTACCGACTAATGAGTATAAAAAGCTCGGAAACTATATTGGCTACGCCGCCCTGTTTATTTCCAACCTGAAACTCAACAAAGAGACCGGGGACTATTTTGCCCTCGACTCGCATGAGAACTGGTTTTTACATACCTGGTCTTTGTCCGTTGAATGGCAATTCTACCTGGTATTGCCTTTTATTATGATGGGCTTATATCCCCTCAGGAAACAGCTGAACACCGGGCTCTGCCTGCTGATCCTCACCGTCGCGTCCTTTATGGTGAGCATTACGCACACTTCCATAAACGCAGCCACCAGTTTCTATCTGATGCCTTATCGCGCGTGGGAGATGCTGTGCGGCGGGCTGGTCTGGTATGCCGCGCAGCGTTTTGCCCTGCCATTAAAGCTGCGGCCGTTTACGGCAATCGCGGGTTACGCCCTGATCCTGGTCTCCTTGTTTTTCATCACCGCAGAGCGAGCCTGGCCCGGGCCACTGACCTTACTGCCCGTCGCAGGCGCGATGCTGGTGATTTACAGCGACTACCAGCCGCTGGTGAGCCTTTTCGACCGCAACTTTCGCTGGGCAGGGCTGAGCTCGTATTCCGTCTACCTATGGCACTGGCCCATTGTGGTGTTTCTGATCTATTCCGGACGCCAGCATAACGGGCTGTGGGTGATGAGCGCGATTGCGCTCTCCTTTGCCGCCGGATGGCTCTCCTGGGTTTTGATCGAACAGCCCGGCAAAAACTACCTGAACCAGCGTTCAACCCGCGTATTCTGGCTTATCCTGTTTGCCTGCTTGGGGGCCGCCTGGCTGTTCAGCTATCTGGTAAAAAACAATATCGTTGTCAGCCAGCCCGATCCGTTGGTAAACAAAATCGCGCTGGAAGCCACCAACAAAAACTATGCTGCTAACCCGAAAACGCACCTGAGCACTTACGGTACGGGTAAGCCTGTCGCCGTTATTATTGGCGACAGCCATGCAGAAGCCACCGCAACCGCCCTGGCAGAAGCCGCACAGGGAAAAGGCTCGGTTATCGGTATTACCTATTCTGGCTGCCCGACGCTGGCGACGGGTGAGCTGGGCGAGAACAAAGGATGTGGCGCATTCAATCGCTCTCTCCCGTCACGGCTGCAGGATTACCCGTCTGATGTGCCGGTGGTGATCGTGAACCGCCTGACGCATTATGCCGAACAGCAACTGGTGACCTTCGACGGCAGGCAGCAAGACAAGGAGGCGTACCTGCAACAGTATGCCGATGCGATTGTCGGGATGGCGTGCACCCTGAATCGCACGCATCCGGTCTGGCTGGTTAACCCGATCCCCGAAATGACAAAGAACGTTCCGCGCACGTTATCCCATCGGCTGATGACCGGCAGAGCCACCCGCGATTTATCGGTTCCCCTGGCGGACTACGAGAAAAAGAACGCGGCCATTTTGCAGGCTCAGGCGCGGGCGGCAACACAGTGCGGCGTTCAGGTACTGGATCCCACCGCCTGGCTCTGTACCTCGGGTCGCTGTATGGGCAGTAAACATCTACAACCCTGGTACTTCGACGATAACCACCTCAGCGAAACCGGTAATAAAATACTGGTGCCGATGTTCCGCCAGGTTTTTAACCGTCTGCAGCATTAATAGCCAAATAAATCTAATGCGATACCTGGATAAAAAACCCGACATCGCACTTATAACGCCAACTATCCATTAGTTAATCTAAGCCATAACTGCTCACACAAAAAAATCTAAATCGTGAGCCAGCCCACAAAACGTTACCCTGACCGTCTTAACGTTGGGGGTAATATGCTGCTGCACATCCTGTATCTGATCGGTATCACCGCTGAAGCCATGACCGGTGCCCTGGCCGCCGGACGTCGTCGTATGGACACCTTCGGGGTCATTATTATCGCCACGGCAACGGCGCTGGGCGGGGGATCCGTCCGGGATATTCTGCTGGGCCACTACCCGCTCGGCTGGGTGCAACATCCGGAATATGTAATTATCGTCGCCGTCGCGGCGGTGCTGACCACTATTGTGGCCCCGGTGATGCCCCACCTGCGGCGTCTGTTTCTGGTGCTGGATGCGCTCGGCCTGATCGTCTTCTCCATTATCGGTGCCCAGGTCGCGCTGGATATGGGCGAAGGCCCGATTATCGCCACTATTGCGGCGGTGATCACCGGCGTCTTTGGCGGCGTACTGCGCGACATGTTCTGCAAACGCATTCCACTGGTGTTTCAGAAAGAGCTCTATGCAGGGGTCTCCTTCGCTGCAGCAGTGCTGTACGTCGCCCTACAGCACTACGTCAGCAATCAGGATGTGGTGATCATCTCCACGCTGCTCTTTGGCTTTACCGCCCGTCTGCTGGCGCTGCGTTTAAAGCTGGGATTGCCGGTCTTTTATTACCGCCACGACAGCCATTAAAATCCCTGTACGCTCTGCTCGTTGAGCCAGGACGTCAGGGTGTTTACGGTGGGGTGATGAACAAACTCCACCAGCCTGCGTGCTTTTCCCATGCCAATGCCCGGCACCTGCTGCCAGCCCAGCAGATCCCTGCTCTGCAGCTGCTGCCAGTGCCGATCGCCAAGCGCGCGCATAGCTACCCTCGGGAGCGGTACGCCAAGCGCATCCAGCCAGCGGGTCAAGGGTTGACGGCGCGCCAGGTTAAACTGATGCCAGAGCCGCAGACCGCGCTGCGCCGAAAGTCCGGGCGTATGCTGGAGTTGCTCCTGAGTAAGCGCCAGCCACGAAAACAGATGCTCAAAATGATGCGTCTGATGAAGCGCCTGCCAGCCTGCGTCACCGAGCCCCTCGATATTTAACACCGCCGACGAACTCAGCCAGGCCAGCCGGGCCATAAACTGCTGGTGGCATTCCGACGAGGCATAAAAACAGGTAAGCGGCGTAAAGCGCGATTCAGGCGGGACCGGTTTTTGTCGGTTGGTCCCTCGCCAGACGACTTTATCCACCCGCGGGATCCCCTGCCCGGCCAGGCTGACCTGAACCTGATCGCCAGGCGCTATATCCAGTGCCTGCCAGCGCCTCACCGACCCCAGAGTGACGCGCTGCACCCGTTTATCATCAAGCTGCACGGGCTCAAGGGTAGCGACCACCGCTATCCTGCCGGTGCGTCCCACGGTAAAGGTGATTGCCCGTACCTCGGCGACCCGTGCCGCCGGGGCATATTTCCACGCCACCACCCAGCTGCCGTCCCCGGGCAGCCAGCGGTTGCCTGCAGGCTCCTGCGCCGAGCGGATCACAATGCCATCGGTGACAAAGGGCAGCGGCGACGTTAGCCAGCGGTCGCGCAGTTTGTCAGCCTCCTCCACCGTACTGACCCGGTGCGTCCAGGGTTCGGTCAGACTGAAACCCGCCCGGGTTAATGCCTGCAGGCGTTCGCCCATCGGGGCGGGACCGTCCGGCCAGGCCCAGATAAAGATGCCGATGTGATCCAGAGCGGCGCTGGCATCCTGGCGCATCATCGCCCCAGCGACTTTTGCCCGGGCATTCATACCCCCCATCTGCTGCTGGATATGGTTGTCGCGTTGTAAGAAGAGCTCCCCCTGCAACACGCTGTTGGCGAGCGGGCCCGTCACCCGGGCGGGCACCGAGGCGATGCGCTTAACTTTCGCCGTCCAGTCTTCACCTTTCAGCCCGTTGCCCCGGCTGGTGGCCTGCACCAGCTGTCCCTGGCGATAAACCAGCGTCACCGCCACGCCATCCACTTTGGGCTGGATCCACAGGTCGCGACGCGAACGCATCCACTGTCGCAGCTCCGTTTTATCCGCCACCTTCGCTACCCCGGTATGGCTGACCGGGTGCCTGACAGTCCCCTGCACAGGCGCCAGCGCGTCTGCTACCTGTTCATCGCCAAAACAGTGCCGCCACTGCTTCAGCCGCGCGGCCAGCTGGTCATACACCTCGTCGTTTACGTCGCTGACGCCCTGCTGCCAGTAGGCTTTATCCCAGCGGGCTATCTGCGCGCTGAGCCGGGCGATCTCCTGCTCCGCCTGCGCGGGCGACCAGACCGGGCATACCGCCAGGCCGTAACCACTCCAGAACCCCATCAACACCGCTAATCCTCGCCACATCGTCACTCCTCCCTGTTTTCCAGAGGGTATAACGCGGTACGCAGCCGCAGGCGACAGGCAAAACCACACTTTACGAGCCCGCATCAGAACTTTGTTTCTGTTGCAGCAAACGGCGGAGAAAAGCGGAAAAGGGAGAGCAAAAATCAACAAAGAAGCGGAAAAAGTGTGACAAAGGCTACGTCACGAAGCGGCGACGTGTATAATAAGCCCGTATGTAGGACTTTCTTCGCTAACACATACAAAAGACTCTCATGGCTCAAGGCACGCTTTATATTGTTTCTGCCCCTAGTGGCGCGGGTAAATCCAGCCTGATTCAGGCACTGTTAAAAACCCAACCGTTGTACGATACCCAGGTGTCGGTTTCTCACACCACGCGCGCGCCGCGTCCGGGTGAAGTGCACGGCGAACACTATTTCTTTGTCGATCACGACGAATTCAGAACGATGATTGGCAGAGATGCGTTTCTTGAACACGCGGAAGTCTTCGGTAATTACTACGGTACCTCGCGTGAGACCATCGAGCAGGTGCTGTCGACCGGTGTGAACGTATTCCTGGATATCGACTGGCAGGGCGCACAGCAGATTCGCAAGAAAATGCCTGAGTCGCGCAGTATCTTTATTTTACCGCCGTCGAAAGATGAGCTGGATCGCCGTCTTCGTGGCCGCGGCCAGGACAGCGAAGAGGTTATCGCAAAACGAATGGCCCAGGCAGTTGCGGAAATGAGCCATTACGCCGAATATGATTACCTGATTGTGAATGATGATTTTGACGCCGCCCTGAGCGATCTCAAAACTATCCTTCGCGCCGAACGTCTGCGCATGAGCCGCCAGAAGCAGCGACATGACGCATTAATCACCAAACTGTTGGCAGACTGAACCCACATTCAGTATCATGCCCAGTCATTTCTTCATCTGTGGAGCATTTTAAGTATGGCACGCGTAACTGTTCAGGACGCTGTAGAGAAAATTGGTAACCGTTTTGACCTGGTGCTGGTCGCCGCGCGTCGCGCTCGTCAGATGCAGTCAGGCGGTAAAGATCCACTGGTACCGGAAGAAAACGATAAAACTACCGTTATCGCATTGCGTGAAATCGAAGAAGGTCTGATCAACAACCAGATCCTCGATGTTCGTGAACGCCAGGAGCAGCAAGAGCAGGAAGCCGCAGAACTGCAGGCCGTTACCGCCATTGCTGAAGGTCGTCGTTAATTAAACCTGCGGGTCGCCCTTGTATCTGTTTGAAAGCCTGAATCAACTGATTCAAACCTACCTGCCGGTAGACCAGATTAAGCGTCTCCAGCAGGCGTATCTCGTTGCACGTGACGCTCACGAGGGCCAGACACGTTCAAGCGGTGAACCCTATATCACGCACCCGGTAGCGGTGGCCTGTATTCTGGCCGAGATGAAACTCGACTACGAAACGCTGATGGCCGCCCTGCTGCATGACGTGATCGAAGACACCCCCGCCACCTACCAGGACATGGAACAGCTGTTTGGCAAAAGCGTTGCCGAGCTGGTGGAAGGGGTCTCTAAGCTTGATAAGCTGAATTTCCGCGATAAGAAAGAGGCGCAGGCCGAAAACTTCCGCAAAATGATCATGGCGATGGTGCAGGATATCCGCGTCATTCTGATCAAACTCGCTGACCGTACCCACAATATGCGTACCCTGGGCTCGCTGCGCCCGGACAAGCGTCGTCGCATTGCCCGTGAAACCCTCGAAATCTACAGCCCGCTGGCGCACCGTTTAGGTATTCATCACATTAAAACCGAGCTGGAAGAGCTGGGTTTTGAAGCCTTGTACCCGAACCGCTTCCGGGTGATCAAAGAGGTGGTGAAAGCCGCGCGTGGTAACCGTAAAGAGATGATTCAGAAGATCCTCTCTGAAATCGAAGGGCGTTTGCAGGAAGCCGGTATTCCCTGCCGCGTCAGCGGTCGCGAAAAGCATTTGTACTCTATCTACTGCAAAATGGTGCTTAAAGAGCAGCGTTTTCACTCGATCATGGATATTTACGCGTTTCGCGTAATCGTCCACGACGCCGACACCTGCTATCGCGTGCTCGGCCAGATGCACAGCCTGTATAAACCGCGTCCGGGTCGAATGAAAGACTATATCGCCATTCCCAAGGCGAACGGATATCAGTCTCTGCATACCTCGATGATTGGCCCGCACGGCGTGCCGGTTGAGGTGCAGATCCGTACCGAAGACATGGATCAGATGGCGGAGATGGGTGTTGCCGCGCATTGGGCCTATAAAGAGCGTGGCGGCGAAAGCAGCACCACCGCGCAGATCCGCGCCCAGCGCTGGATGCAGAGCCTGCTGGAGCTGCAACAGAGCGCCGGTAGCTCGTTTGAATTTATCGAGAGCGTTAAATCCGATCTCTTCCCGGATGAGATTTACGTTTTCACGCCAGAGGGGCGCATTGTCGAGCTGCCTGCTGGCGCAACCCCGGTCGACTTCGCGTACGCCGTGCATACCGATATCGGGCATGCCTGTGTTGGCGCGCGCGTCGATCGCCAGCCGTACCCGCTGTCACAGCCGTTGACCAGCGGCCAGACGGTGGAAATCATTACCGCACCTGGTGCCCGTCCGAACGCGGCATGGCTCAACTTCGTTGTGAGCTCGAAAGCCCGCGCCAAGATCCGCCAGCTGCTTAAGAACCTCAAACGCGACGACTCCGTCAGCCTGGGCCGCCGACTGCTCAACCATGCGTTGGGCGGCAGCCGTAAGCTGGCTGAGATCCCGAAAGAGAACGTGCAACGTGAAATCGAGCGCATGAAGCTCGCCACGCTTGACGATCTGCTGGCGGAAATCGGTCTCGGTAACGCGATGAGCGTGGTAGTGGCGAAGAACCTGCAGCAGGGCGAAACCTCTGTGCCGCAGCCGTCATCCACCAGCCACGGTCATCTGCCGATCAAAGGCGCCGACGGCGTGTTGATTACCTTTGCCAAGTGCTGCCGACCGATCCCGGGCGACCCGATTATTGCCCACGTCAGCCCTGGTAAGGGTCTGGTTATCCATCACGAATCCTGCCGTAACATCCGTGGCTACCAGAAAGAGCCTGAGAAGTTTATGGCGGTTGAGTGGGATAAAGAGACCGAGCAGGAGTTCATCACCGAAATCAAGGTGGACATGTTCAACCACCAGGGTGCGCTGGCGAACCTGACGGCGGCAATCAACACCGCCTCTTCCAACATTCATAGCCTGAATACGGAAGAGAAAGATGGCCGCGTATACAGCGCCTTTATTCGTCTGACCGCGCGGGACCGTGTGCATCTGGCGAACATCATGCGCAAAATCCGCGTTATGGCCGACGTGATTAAAGTCACCCGTAACCGAAACTAGCTTTATGAATTCAACACGTTATGCACGTATCTGTGAGATGCTCGCCAGGCGTCAGCCCGATCTGACGGTCTGCATGGAGCAGGTGCATAAACCGCATAACGTGGCTGCTATCGTCCGTACCGCCGACGCCGTCGGCGTGCATGAAGTGCACGCCGTCTGGAAAGGTACGCGGATGCGTCCCATGGCCTCGGCTGCCGCAGGCAGCAACAGTTGGGTCCAGGTCAAAGCTCACGACAATATTGCCGACGCCATTTCGCACCTGAAAGGGCGCGGCATGCAGATTCTGGCGACCCACCTTTCCGACAAAGCCGTCGACTTCCGCGAGATCGATTACACCCGCCCGACCTGCATTCTGATGGGTCAGGAAAAAACGGGGATCACCCAGGAAGCCTTAGATCTGGCGGATCGGGACATCATCATTCCGATGATCGGCATGGTGCAGTCCCTGAACGTCTCCGTGGCTTCCGCGCTTATTCTGTATGAAGCCCAGCGCCAGCGACAAAATGCCGGGATGTACAAACGCGAGAACAGCATGCTGCCGGAAGAAGAGCAGCAGCGTCTGCTGTTTGAAGGCGGTTATCCGGTGCTGGCCAACGTGGCGAAGCAGAAAAGATTACCCTACCCCCACGTGAATATGCAGGGCGAAATTGAAGCCGATGCGACGTGGTGGGCCACCATGCAAGCGGCGAAGTAACCATGCAAGGCCGCCTGCTGGATGCTGTGCCGCTCACTTCCCTGACGGGCGTTGGCGCGGCCCAGAGCAGCAAACTGGCAAAAATTGGCCTGCATACCGTGCAGGATCTCCTCCTGCACCTCCCCCTGCGTTACGAAGACCGCACCCAACTCTATCAGATTGGCGACCTGCTGCCGGGCATTTACGCCACGGTGGAAGGCGAAGTCCTGAACAGCAACATCACCTTCGGCGGTCGCCGGATGATGACCTGCCAGATCAGCGACGGCTCCGGCATCCTGACCATGCGCTTCTTTAACTTCAGCGCGGCGATGAAAAACAGCCTCGCCGCCGGGCGACGGGTGCTGGCCTACGGCGAAGCCAAACGCGGCAAATACGGCGCGGAGATGATCCACCCGGAATACCGCGTGCAGGGCGATCTCAGCACCCCGGAGATGCAGGAGACGCTGACCCCGGTCTACCCGACCACCGAAGGCATCAAGCAGGCGACGCTGCGCAAGCTGACCGATCAGGCGCTGGAGCTGCTCGATACCTGCGCCATTGCCGAACTGCTGCCGCCCGAGCTGGCGCAGGGGATGATGAGTCTGCCGGAAGCGTTGCGCACCCTGCACCGCCCGCCGCCGACGCTGCAGCTCAGCGATTTAGAGAGCGGGCAACATCCGGCGCAGCGCCGTCTGATTCTGGAAGAGCTGCTGGCGCATAACCTGAGCATGCTGGCGCTGCGCGCCGGTGCCCAGCGTTTTCACGCCCTGCCGCTCCCGGCCCGTGACGAATTAAAAAATAAGCTGCTGGCCTCGCTGCCGTTTAAACCCACCGGGGCGCAGGCCCGCGTGACCGCCGAGATCGAGCATGACCTGGCGCTGGACGTGCCGATGATGCGTCTGGTGCAGGGCGACGTCGGCTCCGGTAAAACGCTGGTGGCCGCGCTGGCCGCGCTGCGCGCCATTGCGCATGGCAGACAGGTCGCCCTGATGGCCCCGACCGAACTGCTGGCCGAGCAGCACGCGAATAACTTCCGCAGCTGGTTTGCCCCGCTGGGGGTTGAGGTGGGCTGGCTGGCCGGGAAGCAAAAAGGCAAGGCGCGACAGGCGCAGCAGGACGCCATTGCCAGCGGTCAGGTGCAGATGATTGTCGGCACGCACGCCATCTTCCAGGAGCAGGTGCAGTTCCACGGCCTGGCGCTGGTGATCATTGATGAGCAACACCGTTTTGGCGTGCATCAGCGCCTGGCGCTGTGGGAAAAAGGACTCCAGCAGGGGTACCATCCGCACCAGCTGATCATGACCGCAACGCCGATCCCGCGCACTCTGGCGATGACCGCCTATGCCGATCTCGATACCTCCACCATCGACGAACTGCCCCCGGGCCGTACGCCGGTGACGACCGTGGCTATTCCGGACACGCGCCGCAACGACATCATCGATCGCGTGCGCAACGCCTGTCAGGAAGGGCGTCAGGCCTACTGGGTCTGTACCCTGATTGAAGAGTCGGATCTGCTGGAAGCCCAGGCGGCGGAGGCCACCTGGCAAGAGTTAAAGCTGGCCCTGCCGGAGCTGAACGTCGGCCTGGTGCATGGCCGGATGAAGCCTGCCGAGAAGCAGGCGGTGATGCAGGCCTTCAAGCAGGGCGATCTGCATCTGCTGATCGCCACTACGGTGATTGAAGTCGGGGTGGATGTGCCTAACGCCAGCCTGATGATCATCGAAAACCCGGAACGTCTGGGACTGGCGCAGCTCCACCAGCTGCGGGGTCGCGTCGGACGTGGCGCGGTGGCCTCGCACTGCGTGTTGCTCTACAAAGCCCCGCTGTCGAAAACCGCCCAGAAGCGTCTGCAGGTGCTGCGCGACAGCAATGACGGCTTTGTGATTGCGCAACAGGATCTGGAGATCCGCGGCCCGGGCGAACTGCTCGGTACCCGCCAGACCGGTAACGCCGAGTTTAAAGTGGCCGATTTACTGCGCGATCAGGGCATGATCCCCGAAGTTCAGCGTCTGGCACGCCATATTCATGAACGCTACCCCGACCAGGCGGCAGCGTTAATTGAGCGCTGGATGCCCGAGACCGAGCGTTACTCCAACGCCTGATCAGCCAAACATCGGCAGCATCAGATAGAGTTTGATCACCAGCGCGTTGACGATATCAATAAAGAACGCCCCCACCATCGGCACCACCAGAAACGCCATATGTGACGGACCGAAACGCTCGGTAATGGCCTGCATGTTGGCGATCGCCGTCGGCGTTGCCCCCAGACCAAAACCGCAATGCCCCGCCGCCAGTACCGCCGCATCATAGTTTTTGCCCATCATCCGCCAGGTCACGAACACCGCGTAGAACGCCATAAACAGGGTCTGCACGGCGAGAATGGCCAACATCGGCAGCGCCAGCGAGGCCAGTTCCCACAGCTTAAGACTCATCAGCGCCATCGCCAGGAACAGGGACAGGCAGACGTTGCCCAGCACCGATACCGCCCGCTCGAAGACACGATAAAAGCCCATCAGCGCCAGGCCGTTGCTGAGGATCACCCCTACGAACAGCACGCAGACAAAGGTTGGCAGCTCAAATGCGGACCCCGCCAGCAGTTGCGCAATCACCTTACCCACCGTCAGGCAGATGGCGATCAGCGCAATGGTTTCGATCAGCACCAGGGAACTGATAATGCGCCCGACGTCCGGCTTTTCGAACGCCGACGGCACCGCTTCATCTTCCGGGCAACCGTTCGGGGTGGCGGAGTGTTTTACCAGATAGCGCGCCACCGGCCCGCCGATCAGGCCGCCCAGCACCAGCCCAAAGGTGGCGCAGGCCATCGCCACTTCGGTGGCATTCTGGAAACCATAGCGCTCGATAAACAGCTTGCTCCACGCCGCCCCGGTGCCATGTCCGCCGGAGAGGGTAATGGAACCGGCCAGCAGGCCCATCAGCGGATCCAGCCCCAGCAGGGAGGCCATACCGATCCCGATGGCGTTCTGCATCACCAGCAGACCGACCACCACAATCAGGAACACCCCCAGCACTTTACCGCCGGCCCGCAGGCTGGCCAGGTTGGCGTTCAGGCCGATGGTGGCGAAAAAGGCCAGCATCAGCGGGTCTTTTAACGACATATCAAAGTTGATTTCCCAGCCCATGCTTTTGTTCAGCACCAGCAGCGCAACGGCGGCCAGCAGTCCGCCCGCGACGGGTTCCGGGATGGTGTATTTTCTGAGAAGGGGGACACTGTGAACCAGTTTACGGCCAAGCAGTAAAACCAGCGTTGCCGCAACGAGGGTCGACAACGTATCGAGATGAATCATAGCGAGCTCCTTATATGGCACGTACTCCATCAACATGCGCGTTTTCCTGAACCGTTTGCGCGACTTAAGCGCAATCGGGAGCAGGAGTGTAATGAACTTTGCTCTGGCGTGACAGAAAAGCCGTATTAAGCGGAGGGTTTTCTCTGCGATTTTTGCGAGCAATCGTTTGCTTTTCTCATCCACTCGGCTAAAATGCCCGCTTTTCTTCCTGGGGATCGCAGCAGATGTCCGTTAACGCCGTAGAACAGCAAGATGCGCAACCGATTGCGCAGCCGCATAACAGTGAACTGATTTACCGTCTTGAAGATCGCCCCCCGCTGGCGCAGACCTTGTTCGCCGCCTGTCAGCACCTGCTGGCGATGTTCGTGGCGGTCATCACCCCGGCCCTGCTGATCTGCCAGGCGCTCGGCTTACCGGCGCAGGACACCCAGCACATCATCAGCATGTCGCTGTTTGCCTCGGGCGTGGCCTCCATCATTCAGATTAAAGCCTGGGGTCCGGTGGGCTCCGGTCTGCTGTCGATTCAGGGCACCAGCTTTAACTTCGTGGCCCCGCTGATCATGGGCGGTACGGCGCTGAAAACCGGCGGCGCGGATGTGCCAACGATGATGGCGGCGCTGTTCGGTACCCTGATGCTGGCCAGCTGCACCGAGATGGTTATCTCCCGCGTGCTGCACCTGGCGCGCCGCATTATTACTCCGCTGGTCTCCGGCGTGGTGGTGATGATTATCGGCCTGTCGCTGATCCAGGTGGGTCTGACCTCCATCGGCGGCGGTTACGCTGCAATGGCCGACCACACCTTCGGTGCCCCGAAAAACCTGCTGCTGGCGGGCGTGGTGCTGGCGATCATTATTCTGCTCAACCGTCAGCGTAACCCGTACCTGCGCGTCGCCTCGCTGGTGATCGCCATGGCGGCAGGCTACCTGGCCGCCTGGGCGATGGACATGCTGCCGCAAAACACTGCCCCGACCGACAGCCCGCTGATCGTGGTCCCGACCCCGCTCTACTACGGCCTGGGCATCGACTGGAATCTGCTTCTGCCGCTGATGCTGGTGTTTATGATCACCTCCCTGGAAACCATCGGGGATATCACCGCGACCTCTGACGTCTCTGAGCAGCCGGTTTCTGGCCCGCTGTACATGAAGCGTCTGAAGGGCGGCGTACTGGCCAACGGCCTGAACTCATTTGTCTCCGGCGTGTTCAACACCTTCCCGAACTCCTGCTTCGGCCAGAACAACGGCGTGATCCAGCTGACCGGCGTGGCCAGCCGCTACGTGGGCTTTGTGGTGGCGCTGATGCTGATCGTGCTGGGTCTGTTCCCGGCGGTCAGTGGCTTTGTGCAGCACATTCCTGAGCCGGTACTGGGTGGCGCAACGCTGGTGATGTTCGGCACTATCGCGGCATCGGGCGTGCGTATCGTCTCCCGCGAGCCGCTGAACCGCCGCGCCATCATGATCATCGCCCTGTCGCTGGCGGTCGGTCTGGGTGTGTCTCAGCAGCCGCTGATCCTGCAGTTTGCTCCGGACTGGGTGAAAAACCTGCTCTCTTCCGGCATCGCCGCTGGCGGGATCACCGCTATCGTCCTGAACCTGATTTTCCCGCCAGAAAAGAACTAATCTCTTTCACGGCAGCAGGCAACTGCTGCCGTAACCCAGAATTCCGCCCTTCCCGCCTTGAGCATTACGTATAAATCGTGCATAACTCCTTTATGTGCGTTTTACGTGATGGAAGACCATGAAATTTATTGGAAAGCTTCTCGTCGGTATTCTGGCCGTTCTGCTGATTGCGATCCTCGCGCTCTATATCCTTGTTCAGACTCGCTGGGGGGCGGCGCAGGTCAGCAGCTGGATCACGATAAACACCGATTACGAACTCAATTTCGACCTGATGGATCACCGTTTCTCGTCGCCCACGCATCTGGTGCTGAAAAACGTCACCTTCGGGCGCGATGGTCAGCCTGCGACCCTGGTCGCAAAAATGGTCGATATCGGCGTAAGCAGCCGCCAGCTCACCGATCCGCTGCACATGGATACCATTACCCTGTTTGACGGCACGCTGAACCTCTCGCCGCAGACGGCACCTCTCCCCTTCCAGGCCGATCGCCTGCTGCTGAACAACATGGCCTTTAACAGCCCCAATACCGCGTGGGATCTGAGCGCGCAGAAAGTCACCGGCGGTGTGCGTCCGTGGGATCCTGAAGCAGGCAACGTGCTGGGTAAAAAAGCCAACATCCAGATCAGCGCCGGGTCGCTGACGCTGAACGGCGTCCCGGCCAGCAACGTGCTGATCGAGGGCGAGCTGACTGACAAAGAGGTGGTGCTGACCACCATCGGCGCGGATATGGCGCGGGGCTCACTCACCGGCACCGCGCGCCGCGACGCCAACGGCGGCTGGAAGGTGGACAACATGCGCCTGAACGAGATCCGCCTGCAGAGCGATAAGTCGCTGTCCGACTTTTTTGCCCCCATCACCACCCTGCCGTCGCTGCAGATTGGCCGCCTCGACGTGACCGACGCCCGCCTACAGGGACCGGACTGGGCGGTCACCGATCTCGATTTAAGCCTGCGCAACCTGACCCTGAGCCAGGGCGACTGGCAGAGCGAGGATGGCCGCCTGTCGATGAATGCCAGCGAGTATATCTACGGCTCGCTGCACCTGTTCGACCCGATCCTGAATGCGGAATTTTCTCCGCAGGGGATCGCCCTGCGCCAGTTTACCTCGCGCTGGGAAGGCGGGATGGTGCGTACCTCCGGCAACTGGTTGCGCAGCGGTAAAGCGCTGGTGCTGGATGATGTCGCCGTCGCCGGGCTGGAATACACCCTGCCGGAAAACTGGAAAACGCAGTGGATGGAGACCCTGCCGGAGTGGCTGCACGGCGTCACGCTGCGCAAATTCGGCCTGAGCCGTAACCTGGTGATCGACGTGGATCCCACCTTCCCGTGGCAGGTCACCGCGCTCGACGGTTATGGCACCAACCTGCAGCTGGCGAAAGATCGCCAGTGGGGCGTATGGGCAGGCACCGCCACGCTGAACGGCGCGGCCGCCACCTTTAACCGCGTGGACGTGCGCCGTCCGTCGCTCTCCCTGACCGCCAACGCCTCGACGGTGAATATCAGTGAACTGAGTGCTTTTACCGATAAAGGGATTCTGGAAGCGAAAGCCAGCGTCTCCCAGACGCCGGTGCGGCAGACCACCATCAACCTGACCGGGCGCGGCGTGCCGTTAAACGTGATCCAGCAGTGGGGATGGCCGGCGTTGCCGGTGACGGGCGATGGCAATTTCCAGCTCACCGCCAGCGGCAACGTACAGAAAGATTCGCCGTTGAAACCGACGGTCAACGCCAGGCTGAATGCGGTGAATATGGATAAACAGCAGGTCACGCAGACGATGACCGGCGGGGCGGTGAGTACGGTTGAGCAACAACCCTCACCCCAGCCCTCTCCCTGAGGGAGAGGGAGCAAACCAGCCTTACCCGGCCTACAACATCAAAACCGTAGGCCCGGTAAGCGCAGCGCCACCGGGCGTTTTACAGACGGCTCAGAGATGAATAACTACCTCTTCCCCTTCGGCTTTCACCACCACGCCCCATTCGCTTCCCGCGTGTGATGCGCCTTTCACGCCGCTAATCTGATGCACATTGCGCAAACAGACCGACCAGCCCCGCGCCTCGCCGCTGCCTTTTAACGTCAGGGTATCGCCACTGCGCGTCGCGGTCAGGGTAAAGGCCACGGCACCGTTAGCCGCCGGCACTTCGCTTACCGCCGTCGCGCCATCATCCAGGTTAAACAGCTGGAAAGCAGTGCCTTCATTCCATGCGTAGTCCGGCTTCTGGTCGTTGTTACCCAGCGCCAGCAGGGTGTTGTCGCGCACGTAAACCGGCAGGCTGCGAAAATCGTGCTGCTGTTTATGCCAGCGGCTGCCCTGCACCTCGTCGTTGTGCCACAGGTGCGTCCAGCGCCCTTCCGGCAGGTAGAACTGCACGTCGCCCGCCTCGCTGAACACCGGCGCCACCATCACCGAATCCCCCAGCATGTACTGGCGGTCGAGATAGTCGCAGGCCGGATCGTCCGGGAACTCGAGCATCATCGCCCGCAGCATCGGGGTACCGAACTCACGGGCCAGCGCTGCCTGACGATAGAGATAAGGCATCATCCGGCATTTGAGCTGCGTGAAGTGGCGCACCACGTTGCAGGACTCGTCGTCATACGCCCAAGGCACCCGGTAGGATTTGCTGCCGTGCAGGCGGCTGTGGCTGGAGAGCAGCCCGAACGCGCACCAGCGTTTGTAGACGTGCGCCGGGGCGGTGTTTTCGAACCCGCCGATATCGTGGCTCCAGAATCCGAACCCGGAGAGCCCGATCGACAGCCCGCCGCGCAGGCTTTCGGCCATCGACTCGTAGTTGGCGTAGCAGTCGCCGCCCCAGTGCACCGGGAACTGTTGCGCACCTACCGAGGCCGAACGGGCAAACAGCACCGCCTCCTCTTCGCCCACCGTCTCTTTCAGCACGTTCCACACCAGTTCGTTATAGATATACGCGTAGTGGTTGTGCATCTTCTGCGGATCGGAACCGTCGAACCACTGCACGTCGGTCGGGATGCGCTCGCCGAAGTCGGTTTTGAAGCAGTCGACGCCGATATCCACCAGGCCTTTCAGCTTGTCGGCGTACCACTGGCAGGCTTCCGGGTTGGTGAAGTCGTAGATCGCCAGCCCCGGCTGCCACTTATCCCACTGCCACAGGGAGCCGTCCGGGCGTTTCAGCAGATAGCCCTTCTCTTTCAGCTCCTTAAAGATCGGCGATTTCTGGCCGATGTACGGGTTGATCCACACGCAGACCTTGAGCCCTTTCTCCTTCAGGCGGCGGATCATCCCTTCCGGATCCGGGAAAGTCACCGGGTCCCACTCGAAGTCGCACCACTGGAAGGCCTTCATCCAGAAGCAGTCGAAGTGGAAGACGTGCAGCGGCAGGTCGCGCTCCGCCATGCCGTCGATAAAGCTGTTCACCGTCGCTTCGTCATAGTTGGTCGTAAACGAGGTGGTGAGCCACAGGCCAAACGACCACGCCGGGGGCAGCGCCGGACGCCCGGTGAACTGCGTGTAACGGTTGAGCACCTCTTTCGGCGTCGGGCCGTCGATCACGAAATACTCCAGATACTCGCCCTCGACGCTGAACTGCACCTTCGACACCTTCTCGGAGCCGATTTCAAAGGAGACGTTTTCCGGATGATTTACCAGCACGCCGTAGCCGCGGTTGGTGAGGTAAAACGGGATATTTTTGTACGACTGCTCGGTGCTGGTGCCGCCGTCGCGGTTCCAGGTTTCGACCGTCTGCCCGTTGCGCACCAGGGCGGTAAAGCGCTCGCCGAGGCCGTAAACGGTTTCGCCCACGCCCAGATCCAGACGCTCAAACAGGTAGTTGCGATCGCTGTTGCCGTCCTGCACGTAGCCGTTGTTTTTCAGCTGGCTGCCGGTGATGCGCTGGCCGTTACGCAGGAAATCGAGCGCCCAGAACTCGCCTTTGGTGACGCGCACGCTGACGTTGCCGCTTTTCAGCTCGGCAAACGCCGCGTTGTTTTCGATCTGCACGTTAACGTCTTTCAGGACGTTGAGCGGATAGTGCGGGCCCTTATCCAGTGCGCCCTGGAAGTGCTCGATGCGCACCCCGACAATCCCCTCCTGCGGCGCAAACAGGCGCACCGTGAACATCAGGGTGTCGAGCTGCCAGGTGCGCTCGCGTACGTCGCGCGGGGCGACATAGACCACCAGGTCGTTGCCCTGCTGCTCGACATCGAACACCTGCACCGGGTAGGTCACGTTCAGACCCGGTTGAATGAGCCAGTTTCCGTCACTGATTTTCATGCTTTCGTCCTCTTAGTTCTGTAATTCTTTGCTGACCGGCAGATTTTCAAATTCCTGCTGATTACGACGCGCGCCCTGCGCCAGATCGTTCATGATTTTCATCAGGAATGGTGTCTTCAGGCTGTAGTAGCGTTTGGCGATCGCCGCGCTCAGCAGGTAGCACGCCGCCGGGACCAGGGTAAACAGGGCAATGATGATGCTGATGGTGGCGCTGTTCTGGGTTTTGGCTGCGGCATCGTAGCCGCCACCGGCCAGCATCCAGCCGATTAACGCACCGCCCAGAGCCAGGCCCAGCTTGAGCACGAACAGCGTGCCCGCAAAGCTGATGCCGGTAAGGCGTTTGCCGTTGGTCCACTCGCCGTAATCGACGGTATCGGACATCATCACCCACTGGATCGGCGTCACCAGCTGGTGCAGGACGCCAATCACGAAGATAAAGCCGAACATGGTGATGCTGGCCTGCATCGGCACGAAGAACATCGCCACGCTTGCCACCGCCAGCAGGGCGTTGGTCCACCAGAAGACGCTGACTTTGCATTTCCAGTCGGTGAGCGGTTTCGCCAGCGCGGAGCCAATCAGGTTGCCGACGCAGTAGGTGGTGAGGAAGGCGACGAACAGCTCCGGCGAGCCCATGATCCAGGTGACGTAATACATCATCGCCCCGCCGCGCACGCAGACCGCCAGAATATTGAGGATGGTGAGCAGCCCAACGATGCGCCACTGGTCGTTTTGCCAGATGTCGCGCAGATCTTCGCGCATGGAAGTGGTGCTCGGCGGCACCTGGATGCGCTCTTTGGTGGTGAAGAAGCAGAACGCCAGCATCAGGAAGGCCACCACCGACAGCACAGCGATGCCGCCCTGGAAGCCGAGCGCTTTATCCTCGCCGCCAATCAGGTTCACCAGCGGCATCATCAGCACCGTGGAGAGCATGCCGCCCGCGGTCGCCAGCACAAAGCGCCAGGATTGCAGGGAGATACGCTGCGTCGGGTCGTTGGTGATCACCCCGCCCAGCGCGCAGTAAGGGATGTTGACCACGGTATAGAGCAGAGTCAGCAAGGTATAGGTGACGGCGGCGTAGATCATTTTGCCGTTCAGGCTGAGGTCCGGCGTGGTGTAGGCCAGCACGCAGACCAGGCCAAAGGGAATGGCACCGAACAGGATCCACGGGCGGAATTTCCCCCAGCGGCTGCGGGTACGGTCAGCAAGCAGCCCCATGCAGGGGTCGGAGATGGCATCCAGCGCGCGCGCCAGCAGGAACATGGTGCCGACGAACCCGGCGGGGATACCGAAGATATCGGTGTAGAAGAACATCATGTAGAGCATGACGTTGTCGAAAATGATGTGACTTGCGGCGTCACCCATGCCGTAACCAATTTTCTCTTTGACGGATAAAACTTCGCTTTTCATTGTTATTCCTTCACGCGTAGGGCGCTGAGACCGGTTACATATTTTGTAAACCATCCCCTTCCAGGCAGGTATTGCGTTTTCTGGTTACGTTTTTACGTTTCTTGTTTTTTGTGATCACGGTAAAAGTGCAGAGGTAAAAAACGTAACGTGAGGATTTTCTTAAGGTTTAGTCTGGAGGGGTTAACGCAGGTCAAAAAAGGGGTGAAATAAGTGAGGGAAAAGATGGGGTAAATGATTGAAAGTAGCTATAATGCGCCCCGCCTCCATGTAGCAATCGAGGCGCGGAAGATCGTCATCTCCGGTGAGGTGGCTGGACTTCAAATCCAGTTGGGGCCGCCAGCGGTCCTGGGCAGGTTCGACTCCTGTGATCTTCCGCCAAAATTTAAATTTTCTGTAGTTTAATATTTAAAATCCTTGAACATATCTGAATAGCTCTGCTGCACAGCAATGCTTGAGTTCCCACAATTTGAAAGTCTTTTATCTTTATTCAAAGCTGTGGCGATTTTCTTAATATTATCAAGCTGCTCACCATTATTCTTGATATTGATAAAAGTATTATTCATTGTTGAAATAACATCATGAATAACATCTTTCTTTTCTTCTAACTCTGTAGTAATTGACGTTAACTCAGATTTTGTTTTAGAGTGAGCTTCTCGTTCTTTGTTATACGGGCTTTGACAATCAATATATATGGATATATGATCCTTTAATAAGTTCATCACACCTAAAATAGCAGCTATAATTGCATATATAACTGACATATTTAGGAAATCTTCTTTAATAAAATCACTTGAATATTTCATTATCAAAAAAGATAAAAATGCCTGTAAGGCTGTAAATAAAAAAGAGAAAATCTTACCTGTATATTTCATATCAAATAATCTTTTCAGCATCATTTTATTCTTCTATTATTTGGTTATGCTTGTGTCCTTTGGCGTCAAGATCTTTAGACAGCATTACAGGCGCAACTGCAAACATTGGCATTGTACCTTTAACTATTCCAGCTCGATAATCAAGACCTTCATAAAATGTTTCAATTTTAAAAGTAACAGAGATCTTCTTTCCCTCAATGCTTTTTAATACTGCTTTAGCCCCGGGAACATATTTATTAAAATCATTCAGCATTTCTAAAGCTTCCACCCGAGATAGCTTTTTATGAAGAGTATAATCGAAATTTATTTTGAATCCCAAAATACCTCTTAAGTCGGATTCAACTGAATTAGCTTGAATCATTAGTGATTTGTACTTAAATACAATCTTTGTGATTGTATTTTTAGTTTCACCATTAACCTCTTGTGAAACTAAAACGACATCACTTACACCATTAACGCTCTCAATAATTTCTTTAATAGAACTTTGCATAAATTTATTCCATTACAATTTAAAAAATAATTTTTGCTATGCTTTTGGTTCAATGCCTTTTAACTTCAAAGCCTCTCTCGCCAGTTCCTTCAACCAGCTGGCGAGACTAACCCCCTCTTCCGCAGCCACAGCATCCAACTGCTCCTTCAATGCCGGATCAATACGCATTTTAAACTGCGGGGATTGTCCGCCGCCTTTTGGTTTTTTTTCGCGCGCTATGATTGACATAAGGCCACCTATCCATCTACTCTAAGTCATATTAGGAGGCCACCTAAACCTCCAGTTTTATCAACGCTCCAGTGTGCTCGAACACACCGGAGCGTCTAACCTCACCAACTATCAAGGAGTTGATTATGGCTGATTCGCATTCTACCCCAGACACCACCGCAACCGGAACTGAGCGTACATTAATTGTGGGATATCGCCCGCAAGGTCTCGATCGCAGTACGCCAAACCTGATCCTTTCCGGCAAATGGCTGCGTGCGGCGGGGTTTGATACTGGGGATAAAGTCACGGTGAAAGTCATGGATGGCTGCATCGTTGTGATGGCGCATAGCCCGCATGAGAAGGCGCTGCTGGCAGAATTAAAGCAGGCGCAGCAGCAGCTAAAAGGGATTGAAGGGGCGCTGGCTCTGGCATCATAACAGCGATTAAACCCGGTGCGGTATGCTCCCCCTCACCCCAACCCTCTCCCTCAGGGAGAGGGAATTGATCGTGCCAATATTTTTTTCCTCAGCCACCCTGTGACCCCCTTCACAACTCCATCTCAAACTCCCCGCCGCGCAAAAAATGGGAACTCTGTGAACAAAGGCTGGCAAGCCGCTCTTTAGCGCCCCGGTATACTCAGGACGACACAAATCAGAATGAGTACCCTACAACATGAAAACAACAGACATCGCCTCGGGCAGCTACGTCAAAGTCAGCGTTCGGGAAAAGATTGGCTACGGGTTTGGCGATCTGGCTTCCAACCTGTCGTTTGGGTTTGTTTCGCTGTTCTTGCTGTTCTTCTACACCAACATCTACGGTATCACCGCCGTCCAGGCGAGCCTGATCTTTGTTATCGCCCGCGTGCTGGATGCCCTGTTCAATATCTTTATCGGCTACGTGATCGATAAAACCAATACCCGCTTCGGCAAGCTGCGTCCTTATTTGCTGTTCGGTGCCGTGCCGCTGGGGCTGCTCACCATCCTCTGTTTCAGCACCCTGGGCGACGAGTTCAAGTTTTACTACGCCCTGATCTCCTACACCCTTTACTGCCTGGCCTACACGGCGGTGAATACTCCCTACTCCGCGATGACCAACATGCTCACCCAGCATGAAGGCTCCCGCGCGTCGCTCTCGGTCTACCGCATGGTGCTGGCGATTGTCGGGTATCTGATTGTCTCCACCACGGCGGATATGCTGATTTCGCAGTTCACCGATAAGAAGCTGGGCTACGTGTTCGCCGTCAGCTGCTTCAGCCTGCTCGCCACCTTCTTCTTCCTCGCCTGCTTTGGCATGACCAAAGAGCGCGTTAAAAGCTCGCCGGAGCAAAAAGCCCCGACGCTGAAAGAGATGATCGCCGCGGTCTCCGGCAACCTGCCGTTAATTAACCTCTCGGCGTTTACCGTGTTCTTCTACGTCGCCTACACGGTGTGGATGGCCATCGCGATTTACTTCATCAAATACACCTTGGGCGATGAGGCCTTTACCGCCAAATTCTTTATGATCCAGTCGGCGGCGTACGTGGCAGGCACCGTGGTCTCCGAAAAGCTGATCGCCATGATGGGCAAAAAGCGCATGGTGCAGTTCGCGCTGCTGATCGGCATCCTCGGCATGCTGTTCCAGTATTTCCTTGCAGGCAGCAACGGCACCCTGATCATGACCGGCGTCTGTCTGTTCAGTATCACTCTGGGCATGGGCTTTGTGGCGATGTGGTCGATGATTGCCGACACCGTGGAATATGCCGAATGGAAACAGGGCGTGCGTGCCGAAGGGGCGATTTACGGCTTCTTTAACTTCATCACCAAAATCGCGATGGCCATTGGCGGCGGCTGTGCCGGGCTAATGCTCGACTATTTTGACTACTCTTCCGACCATCTCAGCGCCAGCGCCCTGGACGGCATCAACCTGATGATGACCCTGTTCCCGGCCCTGATGTTTGCCCTGAGCATGGTGTTCATCTTCTTCTACACCCTCGATGAAAACACCTACCGACACATCATCAAAGACATTGCGTTACGCAAAGCTAACGCGCTGTGATCTCAAAGGACATAAACATGAAAACTGACTTCCACACCCTGATTGCAGCGATGAGCGCCGAAGACAAAGCCGCCCTGCTTACCGGCAGCGGCCTTTGGCGCACCGCCAGCCTGCCGCAGCACGGCATTGAAGATATCGTGATGACTGATGGCACCTACGGCGTGCGCTACAGCACCAGCCAGATCGAACAGGGCGAAAGCTGGAATATCACCGATTTTCTCGACGTGATCGCGCAAAGTGCCGGTGATGTGGAGAACGAAGAGCAGAAAGGCGGCTCCGAGGCATTGTTCAGTAAATCCCGCCCGGCCACCTGCTTCCCAAACGGCTCAACCCTGGCCTGCAGTTGGGATATCTCGCTGGTGTATCAGATGGGCGAAGCCCTGGCAAAAGAGTGTCAGGAGATGGGCGTCGGGATCCTGCTCGGGCCGGGCATCAATATTCGCCGCACGCCGCTGGCCGGACGCGGATACGAATACTACTCGGAGGACCCGGTGGTGAGCGGCGATATTGCCGCCGCGCTGATCAACGGCCTGCAGGACAACGGCGTGGGTGCCAGCCTGAAGCATTTTGCCGCCAACAACTCCGAATACCACCGCACCGAGATGGACTCGGTGATTGAAGAGCGCGCTTTGCGTGAGATCTACCTCGCGGGCTTTAAGCGCGCCATCGATAAATCGAATCCGTGGACGGTAATGTCCTCCTACAACCTGCTCAACGGCGTGCAGACCTCGCAAAACCCCTGGCTGCTGACCGGGGTGCTGCGGGATGAGTGGCAGTACGACGGGCTGGTGATGTCCGACTGGTACGGGATCAAAAACCGCCCGGCCTCCCTGCTGGCGGGCAACGATCTGGCAATGCCGGAGACCCGCCGTGATAAGCAGGAGCTGCTCGAGGCCATCAACCGGGGCGAAATCCCCGCCGACATCCTCGATACCGCCTGCCTGCGGATGCTGACCCTGATCGACAAAGTCCAGCGCCACCGCAAGCCGGGCTTTAAGGCCGATTTCCACCAGCATCACCAGCTGGCGCAGCGTCTGGCGGCGGAATCCATCGTCCTGCTGAAAAATGACGACGCCATCCTGCCGCTGCAGAAAGGCAAACAGCGCACCATCGCGGTGCTGGGCAAGCCTGCCCAGGAGCCGGTGATCCAGGGCTCCGGCTGTGCCACCACCGTGCCCTATATGCTCGATCGCCCGCTGGATGAGATTTTTGAGGTGGCTGGAAACGACTTCAACATCGAATACGCGGTGGGCACGCCGGAGGATAACGCCACCGATGAGCAGGCGCTGGCGCAGGCCGTTGCGGTGGCGAAAAATGCCGATGTGGCGATCCTGTTTGTCAGCACCGCCATCGGCGAGGACGGGGAAAACGGCGACCGCAAAGACCTGGCTATTTTGCCCACGCATGAGGCGCTGATCCGCGCCGTCGCCAGCGTGCAGCCCAACGTGGTGGTGGTGCTGGCCAACAGCGATGCGGTGGTGATGCCATGGTTATCCGACTGTAAAGCCCTGCTGGAAACCCACTTTGGCGGCCAGGGCATGGGCCGCGCCGTGGCGGATATCCTGTTTGGCCGCGCCAACCCGTGCGGCAAGCTGACGGTCACGGTGCCCAATACCCTGGAAGAGACCCCGGCCTGGCTCAGCTACCCTGGCGAGAACCTGCGCCACTACTACAGCGAAGGGCTGTTTGTGGGATATCGCTACTACGATCGCCGTAAGCTCACGCCGCTGTTCCCGTTTGGTTTTGGTCTGAGCTACACCACCTTCGACTACAGCAGCCTGACCACCTCGGTGAGCGAGCTGAACGAGGGCCAGGCGTTAACCGTCAGCGTGGACGTGACCAACAGCGGCAGCATGGCGGGGAAAGAGGTGGTTCAGCTCTATCTCTCCGCCCCGGCGGGTGAACTGCTGCGTGAAGAGAAGGCCCTGAAAGCCTTTGCCAAAGTAGATCTTGAACCCGGCGAAACCAAAACCGTGACCCTGCCGCTGAGCTGGGACGATCTTGCCTGCTATCACCCGGGCATTGGCGACTGGATTGTCGATTCCGGGGAGTATCAGCTGCACGTTGCCCGCTCCTCACGGGATATTGCGTTGAGCACCGCCATCACCGTGCGGGCCACACCGCGCTATGCCCCGCTGGAGATAAACAACTCGTTGACCCAGCTGATTAACAACCCGCCGGCCTTCGCCCGGGTGGTGAAGCTGGTCGCCAGCAAAAATGGCGTTTCTGAGCAGCTGGTGCGCGAAAAACTCTGTGCGATTGCGCCCGATCTGGTCTTCGGTCTGTTTATCTCGTTAACCGAATTCCTGACGATTGATATTACGCGTGAGGAGCTGGAGGAAGCCCTTGCCGGGCCCGCACCACAGCAGTAAAGTCCGATCGGTCCCTCTTACTTCGGCAAGAGGGCCTTCACTCGACGGAGAGCCAGCCGATGTTTCCATTTTCTGTCACCCAGCATCCAGCGAGGGTCTCACAGCAGCAGGCCGGGACCGCCGTCCACGAAGGCAGCGGCTATGAACTGATCTCCTTTGACGCGGAGAAGCTGAACGTGTTCGCCGCCGAGGTGTACTACTGCGAGCCGCACTGGCACTCGGCCCCGGAGCTGATCTGCATTCTGGCGGGAGAGTTTTCCGTCACCCTTGGGCATAGCACCTCGGTCTTTGCCGCCGGCGACATGCTGTGGATCAACCCGGATGAGATCCACTCCCTGGAGGCACGCGCCGCGAACAGCCAGCTGCTGACCATCCAGTTTGCGCCGAACCTGTTTGATGAGACCCATCCAGCCCCGCTGATGGAGAACGGCTCCCTGACCAGTCAGCAGGCAGATGACATCAGAAACAGCGTGATTGCCCTGGTCGAGCATCTGGTGCATGCCCGGCCATCGTTCAGCCGCATTGCCCTGATTTATCAGCTGTTAGGCACGCTCTCCGCCGCAGGCAGCGCTCAGGAGGACCGCCAGCAGGTCATTATCAGAAAAAAGGATCAGCAGTTGGTGAAGTACGGCATTGAGTTTATCAATCAGCACTTTGACGATGAGCTGACCTTAACCACCATTGCCGATAACGCCGGGGTCAGTTACCACCACTTCTCGCGCATTTTTAAGAAGATCAGCGGTTATAACTTCAAAGAGTATCTGACCATGATCCGCATAAATAAGGCCAAGCGGCTGCTGAAGGATACGCAGATTCCGATCACCGACATCAGCTACAGCTGCGGGTTTAGCGGCCACAAGCAGCTGATTTTTGCCTTCAATAAATATTGCCGCATGACGCCCACGGCCTTCCGGAAACGCTATATCACGGCGATCAATGCTGCCGAAGCGTTGCAGGTGATGACCGACTCACGATTTTTGCCGCTGGATGAAGGGGTGATTGCGCAGCTGCGCAGTTTGGCCTGATGCCCGGAGGCGCTGCGCTTACCGGGCCTGCGGGTTCGATTTTTACAGTACGACCCTCGCAGGGCAATGGTGCTAAAACAAGCTGGAATCAGAGTTTTTCACATATCGCGACATTCAGCCGGACAAAGTCATCCCATGGAATAACCTCTTTCAGCTTTGCACGATAGTAATCCTCAACCCGACAGACTAACGGGCGGGTGTCATAAATGGCGCATAAATGCGTCTCTTCGACAAAGTGCTGGCAGACCCCGTCCCCGCGATCGAGGAACGCGGTTTCGGGGCTGGCACTGACCCTGCGGCAACATTTGCCGCAGGCGTTACAGGGGAAAGGAGAAAGTGGAACGTCACTCATGCATAGTGACGCAACAGGGAAGCAAGGCGCTGTGCTTCCATCACGTTATCACTCAGGGCCTTGTCCTGCTGGCTGGCGATTTCTCGCGAGGCTTTGACCTTATCAAGAATTTCCTTGAACAAAAGATTCAAATCTTCATTTACCATGCGCGTCACATTGGCTTCAAACTGCGTGGCAGTCATGTTGGCGAAATCCTCTACCTCTTGCTGATAACGCTCCCATTCCCGGCGCTGCTGCTCGCTTTGCTCACGCGCTCTTTTACTTTCGCTATCTTCAGCAAAAATACCCCATAGCGAACTGATAATGGTTATGGCGGGTCCTACATAGGGGATCCACTTGCCGACCACCATCGTGCCCCATTTTTCCATGGTCTTCGGTCCGATCCCTTTCATCAACGATGGAAGCCAGTCTTTTACTACCTCGAGACCCGTCACGATATGTTCCGGTTTTGCGATCGAACTGAGTGAGCTCACCGCATGGTTAACCATATCAACGCTGATGCCGCCTTTTTCTGGCAGATCGGCATTGGTCGTAGCCACCTGCACGTCAGGGATGTGCGGAATAGCCTGCGGAGCACCGCTCTTCGCCTGGCTTAAAATGGTCGCCTGCAGGCTGTCCACATCATCGGTAAAACGCTGTACCAGGAACGTTGTTTCCTGCGCCTGCACCGCTTCGATCTGTCCGCAGGCCTGCTTAAACAAGGCATCAATTTTCACCTGAGCCTGCTGTGGATCCTGACGCAGTGCCGCTTTGCTGCCCTGGTACATCACATCGTGCTGGCGTTTGATTTCATCGATAATCGTTTTGCGGCAAAGATGCTGCTGCTCAACGATGTTTTTCAACAGCGTGTCGAAGCTGCGCACGGTTTCGCTGGTGGTGTTTTTGTCCAACATCTTGAGGACGCGATCCAGAAACGCATTCAACTCACCGCCAAGACGGCGGTAGATGTGCTGGCTGTCGATACTGGTGATGAACGTCTCCAGTGTCGCTTCAAATGTCGGAAATTCGCTCAGCCGCAGCAGACCGGCGGTATTTTCCAGCCTGGCCTGGAGCGCCATCTCGGCGTTCACCCGCAGAATTGGGATGTCCTGCAACACGTCTTTTAACCCCTGCGCTTCTGCCAGGGTTTGCAGACGAATACGAATGTCGTTTTTAAGACGGGTTAAGGTCTCAACGTCCATTCTGTCTTTATCATTGAGCACCAGAAACAGCTTTTTCTTTGCCTGCAAAATCTCAATCAGTACCTGAAGCGTCTTCTCTTCTTCCGCGGCGCCTGAAGGGTTGACGACAAAAATCACTGCATCCGCTTTCAGCATCTGCTCACGGGTGACGGCTTCATGCTTCACCGGCGCATCGACTCCCGGCGTATCGAGAATGATGCTGTTATGCCAGCGGTAGGCATCCACGCGGTCGGTAAGCGGAATGTCACCGGTTTTGGCGACGCGCTCGCCTACCAGAGCATTGATCAGCGTGCTTTTACCGGCGTTATAGACGCCGTAAACCATAATGCTGGCATCCGGCTGGTTACGTTTATCGTCAAACTGCTTCTGTAGCGTAGCAAAATCACGGGCCAGTTCAGGGTACTGGCCTGCGAGCTTCGCCGTCTGGTCGTAAGTGTTAAAAAGATCGGCTGCTGACAATTCCATAGCGCTAGTTCACCTCAGGGCTTAATTGTTTTTCTGCGCTTTCCTTCAGCGTGCTCAACGCCCGCTCAAAGCTCTTAATTTCATCGTTTACTCTGGCACAGGAAATTTTCATCTCCGCGACTAACGCACTAAACAGCGTATCGACGTTATGCTTAATCGCTTTTTCAAGACCATCATGATAATGACTCAAAACATGCGTTCGCAGCTCGTTCAGGTTGTCGCCTACCGCAAATTCAATGGTGCGTGTTGTTTGTTGAGCGCGGTCTCCCATCATCGAGCCAACCCCACCTCCCAGGCCGGCTCCGATGGCAGCACCTAACGGGCCACCTAAGAAAGTGCCTATCAATCCACCGACAAGCGCCCCGGCGCCGCTGTTACGGCCACGGGTACTTTTGGTGTAACCGTCGGGAATTTGCTCGGTCATTTTCTCAACCGAGAAGGCAGGCAGAGAAAGCGAAGAGGATTGCCAGGTAGAGGTGACGTTTGCTTTAAAATCGGCCATCACAGTGCTCAGAATGGTCTCCAGCGCGGCCTCTGACAGCGTGGACATCTGACGATCCCACTGGGTATTTGCCATTTTTAACGCGGCATTGAGTTGATACTCATCATTACGACTGGCTGCCAGTTCGTCGAACCTGTTCTGAATCGCACTGCGCATTGCAGATTGTGCGGTACGGATAGCGGGAACAATCTGTCTGTCGAGGTCTGCATCGAGCGTCTCCAGATCGCTATTCAACGCGCCCGTGAGCTTATGATATTCCCTGACCTCTCGCAGGCATCCGGTCAGGAAGTTTTTGAAGTTGGTCATCGGCACCGCGCGCTTCATACGCACGCCCTGCGACTGCGAAAGATCGTGTAAGCGGGTGAACAGTTGCCCCATGCCGCTCTCGTGGATCGCTGCCTTGTTATCTGCATGTAATTCCGCATAACGCGTCGATATGGACAAAATATCCATACTGCTGACGTCAATGTCGCTATCCCGCAGCTCACTTTTGACGAAATTCTGTTGCAGTTCGCGATCATGCAGAGGTTTCATTACGCAGTGTTCAATGGGCTCGTCTTTGACGTCATCCCAGCCGTGCTGCTTTTTATCGCTTCCTGTAAGCAACAGCATGATGTTTTTTTCTTTACCAAACAGCTGGCGGATCTCTTTCAGATCGCTTGCACGCCCTGGCGCATCAGACTTCATCGTATAGAGAATGAGATCCGCATGATCGGCATGTTCTTTCGCCAGTTCACCATTTTGTGAACGCACAGAATGCAGGCCAGGAGAATCCACCCAGGTCAGGCCCGGCAGGCGGAAGCTCTGGATAGAGCTGGTTGCCTCGGTTGCCCCCACGCGGAATTTTCCCTGCTGCGCCGCTTCATTGTGCGCATCACCATTCTCCGCGTCAGTATTGTCATGAGATTCATACTTCAGCGTGGTGTTTCCCTGCTGCTGCTCGTGAGTCGGATTGGTGTATCCCCAGGCCATATAATTGCCCAGCGAGCTTTTCCCGGACTTCACCTTGCCGTAGACATAGACCAGCAGAGAGTCTTCAAAGTTTTTGCGAAAACTCAGCCCTTTATTCTGGTTTTCCAGGCTGGCTTTCCAGTCGCTATCCAGCTTTTCCAATCCGGAGATGAAACCCTTCAGGGACTGGCTGAGCGGGCTGGCATCCGGCAGTTTTTCCCGTGCGTCAGCCAGAAGGCCGGTCAGGTTAGTATTAAACTGGTTGTAGTGGGCTGAGAACTTCTTATCCAGCGCTTTTGCCTCTTCCAGTGATGAATCAAATTGCTGTTGCAGATTCTGGAAAGAGGCCAGCAGATCTTCGCGCAGCATCTCTTTGCTCATGGTGGGGTCCTTGTCTGATTAGCGACTTAAATGCTGGCGAATATGTTCAAGTTGCTCGCGATACTCCTGCAACTCCTGCAATTGCACTTCCCATTCAGTCATCTCATCAGCGATGTCCTCAAAGGTATCCGTCATGCTGAGTTCAACGTTATAGCAGGCTTCAAATTCATTGAGGTTCAGGCACGTTTTGGTATCCAGCATGGAGAGTTCTTCTCTGTCGACAAAATGCTCTGCTACCACGCGTTTATACTGTTTTCCCGTCTGAAGAACGACGGCTTTAAACGGTGCCTGACTCTGATAATTCACCTCTACCCACCCTGACAGCGTCTGCTTAAAGTCAGCGGCTCGCTGTGCGCCTTCATTTTGTAAGGCCGCTTTAATCGATTGACGTTCTTCCTGCTTTTCACGCTCACGACGCTCACGTTCGGCCCGTTCCCGGCGCTGACGCTCTTCGTCATCGCCATTACCATTGGAGCTGTCATCATCACTGGATGCGGAAGCAATCAGAGCGCCAACACCTAATACCGCTGCGCCAATTAACCACGGTAATGCCATTTTCTCTCTCCTTATACAGCCGGGAATTTATTCAGGGTATTTTTCATCCACGTGCGGAAATCACCCATTGCCTTATTGAAGGGGTGGAAACCTTCCTCGATTTTACGTTGGGCATGAGCGTATTTTGTCTGGAGCGCTTTTTCGGCCTGTGCAAATTCCACAATGATCTCGTCAATGGCCATCCGCTGACGCTCACGTTTTACGGCACTGGCATCGGTATTCAGCGTGTCCAGATGATGAACGAGCTCGTTAAGGTGGCTGGCGCGCACCAGACCGTCTTTTTTCTGCATCACACCAGCGTGAAAACGGGAGCCAGAAATGGCATAACAGCGAGGCGTAAAACCGAGGTCGTCACGACACTGTTCCAGCATGCGCTTTTCAATAGCCGCGATGCCCGTGTCGCTTTCTACATCCGATTTACTCAGGACTAAAATAATATTCTGCTCGGCAAACTGCCCGAACGAATCTTTGAGTTTGCGTAAAAAATCGACTTCAATTTTCTCGAGTTCACCCTGTGGTTGATGCACAAACAGGACGATATCCGCTTTAGCCGCACCTTGCAGCGCGATCAGATCATCTGCGTTGTTAGCATCAAGACCCGGGGTATCGAGGAAAATAAAATCATCCGTTTCGAACTCCTTCAGTTCAGCTGTTTCACGAATATCATTAGTCTGAAAACATTCGGTCTGAATATGGTTAGTCAACATATTCAACAGATAGCTTTTTCCGGCATTCATTAACCCCCATGCAGCCACGACGGGTTTTCCTGCGTTAATGTCCTGGTCCAGTAAAGCATCGGCTTTGAGCAATAACTGCGTATGGGGAGAGATATTTAAATCAACCATAAAATGAGATCTCATCAAGTTAAACATTAATCAGGTGGGCGGTATCGGCATCATTGTTATCGTTGGCTTTTGCCGTGCGTGAGAGAAAATCTTTGTCGAAATCTTCTTTCAACGAAGCGGGTTCGAGAATGCGAATATCGGGTAGCCAGTAGCGAAGCCAGCGGAAGAGCGTGTTTTTATCGTTAATGGTGGTGGTGAGCGTAAGGCATCCATCCGCGTGCGTTTGTGCAATATGCTGTTCGGGGAAAAGCGGTCGACGGGTAACATATTGTGCGGCATGCGCCGACACCCAAAGTGTCACCTTGATACGAGCACCAAAGTGGATCCCAATAGTGTTATCCAGCTCCTCTCGAACAGCGTTATCAGCAGAGAAATGGACGTCAGATACTTTAAAATTCGCAATACGCGCCAGCTCAAAAGCCTTAAGCTGCTCCCCTTCAACCCCGGCCAGATACCACAAGCCATAATGGTTTATCAGACGATACGGCTGCACAACGCGAGATTTATTGCGATATGAAAAGGTGATTGTCTTCAGCGCGGTAATGGCGCTGTCGAGATGATCCAGAAGGTCACTGAGGAGACGATTTTCACGGCTACTGGCTCCCTGAATCGTCAAATTATCAGCGCTTTTCATCCGCTTACGTAACGATTTTCCATCACTATATGGAAACAGATGTGACACCCCAGCAAAACTGGCAAACTCGGCAAGGTGCCCAACGTGCAGTGTAGGGAGAAGATGCTTACTGAGTTTGTACCGTCCCGTCGACACTTCTTCAAGCAAATGTGAAAGCCGTGCTAAATCTCGATAGGCTGTACGCTCTGTTATTTCAAACCGTTCGCAGAGCCAGGATTTATCAATGACGCTTCCCTGATAAAGGGCGCCAAACGTTTGACACAACCTTTCAATCAAAAGATCATTTTTTTTGGTAGGTCTATCTTTCATTGTTTTCCTTGAAAAACGATTCAGCGGATATGAACTGTCACAGTTGTGTTTAGATATTTGCGTGCATCCAACTCTAAGTTGCTATTTTTAATAATTATTAACGGCAGAAATGCGGAATTCTTAAGGCCAAAAAATGATTAATTTTTCTTTAGTTACCACGGCGCAAAGATAAAACATAAAACTGACAGGTTGTGACAGCGCGGCTAAACGTATTCAACGATATTCTTTCTTTTGTTGAAGAGTGTCCCGGTGGCACAGCGCATGTAAACAGGGAATATAACGTGGTGGACTGAGGAGGACGGTAGGCCAGAAGGAAGACTAAAAGAGAAGGGGAAAAAGAGATTGAACGCTTTAAATGAAATAATTACTCAACGTTAAAATACATCAGACCTGAACTGCCTGGCCCATACGGATCTCCATCACCGCATACACCCCGTCTTTCGGCACGATCACCGTGACGTTTTCCGCTGCGATACCCGCCGCGAGATGAATATCCTGAAGCTGCTGCAACGTGCGTGGAAATATTGGCGTCCAGCCGATACAGCGCAGGGCGAAATCAATCTGCGGGCTGCTGGTCAGCATGTTCGAGATAATCAGCGCCCCGCCGGGTTTAATCAGGCGCAGGACATGTTGCAGGAAGGTCACCGCTTCATCGTCGTTGAAGTATTCGAAGATCCCCAGCGCATCCACCAGCTCGACCTTGCCTTCGCCCAGCTCCTGTATCAGTTTATCGCTGTGGATCAGGCTCTCTTTCAGATCGCGCTGCAATATCGTCACCTGCTCCCCGACGCTCAGCCCTTCGGCGGCAGCCATTTTCTCTGCCCAGCGCAGGGAGACGGGATCGTAATCCACCAGGGTTAGGTGCACGTTTTGCCCGTCCAGATGGGCGTCGCGCAGCGCCTCCAGCACCGGGACGGCCGCGCCGCTGGCGAGGCTGACCCAGACGTTGTCGATGTTGTTATGCAGATACTGTTCCGCCAGCACGGAGAGCACCTTTGCGCGGGAACGGATGCCGATGGCATCGTTGGCGTGGATAAACCACTGGCGGCTGCGGCTGTCCATCCGGGTGCCATCGGGGAGATGCTCATCCAGCGGATTCTGGATGGCGTACAGGGCCAGTGCGGTGGGCACCAGCCGGGTACGCCAGGCGACAACCGCCGGGCGATTGGCGAAAGCCTCTTCAGACCAGGGGTGCTGGCACTTTATCGTCTTCTCGCCGCTGGCATCCTTTTCAATCAGCGGCGGCATCAGCTGTGGCTCCGCTTTTAAGGCCCGATCGACGGCGTTCAGCTCGCGCGTCACCTCGTCCTTCATCGGCCAGTTGTCGCTGACATCGGGAAAAGACGCGCTGTAGAGGGTCATGTTGCTCGGCGCGGTGCCGCGAAAGGGTTGCCAGTGCATATGTCATCTCCCGTGTGCCCATGACGCAAGTCTATTACCCTGCCCGCACATTGCCCCAGGTAGAAAGCACGATCTTTACTGTTTCACCCATACCAGCTCATCCACCCGGAAGCCCAGGCTGCGCGCGGTATTGAGGTAATCCTGTTTCACCGCATCCGGAATGGTTGGCGTACGCGACAGGATCCACAGATAGTCGCGGTCCGGGCCGCTGACCAGCGCATACTGGTAGTCATCGTCCAGCTTGATCACGTTATAGCCGCCATAAAACGGGCCAAAGAACGAGACCTTCAGCGCTGCGGTGGTTGGCTCGCCGGTGTAATAGGCTTTGCCTTCGCTCTCATTCCACTTGCGCTTCAACGGATCATAGCCCCGGTTAAGCACGCTGATCCCGCCGTCGCTGCGCTTACCGTAAGTGGCGGTTACCTGCTCCATCCCGCGCTCGAAGCGGTTTTCCAGACGGGCGATTTCATACCACTTGCCCAGATAGCGGCTGGCGTCAAAGTTCGTTATCGGCTGCACGCCTTTCGGCGGCGTAGGGGATTTGCAGGCCACCAGAGTCAGCGCAATGGCGACACCGGTCACAACGGGCCATAGTTTCATGAGAACTCCTGTCATTTTGCACGGTTGGAATTAAAGTGTAGTGCAGCGCTCTGGTGCTTCATCCCGCCGGAAAATATTCGTAGAATATTGAGACTAATCCTCTTCGGACGCAGACATGGCATACTCCATTGGCGAATTCGCCAGACTCAGTGGGATCACCCCCACCACGCTGCGGGCATGGCAGCGTCGCTACGGTTTACTCAAGCCGCTGCGCACCGAAGGCGGCCATCGCCAGTACAGCGATGAGGATGTCCAGCAGGCGTTAAAAATCCTCGACTGGGTGAAAAAAGGCGTCCCCATCGGCCAGGTGAAGCCGCTGCTGGAACGCCCCACCCCGAGCCGCACTAACAACTGGCAAACCCTGCAGCAGACCATGCTGGACCGTCTGCAGGCGGGCAAAATCGAATCCCTGCGCCAGATGATTTACGATGCCGGCCGCGAGTATCCGCGTCCGGAGCTGGTCGCAAACGTGTTACGCCCCCTGCGCAGCCTGGTCTCCGCCAACGTTGCCGCCGCCATGACCCTGCGCGAGATCCTGGATGGCATCATCATCGCCTACACCTCGTTTTGCCTTGAAGGCGATAAAAAAGCGCCGGGTGATAACCTCCTGCTCAGCGGCTGGCACCTGAACGACCCGTGCGAAATCTGGCTCGAAGCCTTAACCCGCACCGGCCAGGGCCACCGCATCAACCTGCTGCCCATCCCGCCTGCCGCGCTGGCACCGGAGATCTTCCCGGACCGCCAGTGGCTGCTGGTCACCAGCGGTAAACTTACCGCCGCGCGCAGAAAACAGGTGGAGCAGTGGCAGCAGCAGGTTGCCCTTGAGGTCATTATCCTCTGATATTTTCTCCTGCGGGAATCTTCACGAAAAGTTGAATATTTTCCCGCGCGGCAAATGCTAACGTTTTCCTGTGACTTACCACTCCACAGGAAAAGATGATGAAAAAAACTGCCCCTCTGCTGATCCTGGCCTCCATGGCCTTTGCCCCTGTCGCCTTTGGCGCTGCCCCTGCCGGCACCCTGAGCGTGCATATTCTTGACCAGCAAACCGGCACACCACCGCCGGGCGTGACCGTCACGCTGGAAAAGCAGCAGCAGGATAAATGGACCCCGCTTGCCAGCGGCAAAACCGACCACGATGGACGCATCAAGTCGCTCTACCCGGCCGATCAGGATATGCAGCCAGGCGTTTATAAAGTGACCTTCAAAACAGCGGAGTACTTCCACGGCAACAAGCTGGAGTCGTTCTTCCCGGAGATCCCGGTGCTGTTTACCGTGACCCGCACCAACGAAAAACTGCACATTCCGCTGCTGCTGAGCCAGTACGGTTACTCGACCTATAAGGGTAGCTAAAAGCTACTGATATCTATACGAAATAAAAAATATACTCTCTGATACTTGGACAAAATAATCATTTTGTGTAACTTTTAAAGAGTGACTTTGGAGGTGCATATCATGACAACGAAACCTGTGCTGGGTATTAGCGGATGCTTGACCGGTTCCGCCGTTCGCTTCGACGGCGGCCATAAGCGTATGGGCTTTGTCATGGATGAGCTGGCCGAATGGGTTAACTTCCGGCCGGTTTGCCCGGAAATGGCGATTGGCCTGCCCACGCCTCGCCCGGCGCTGCGTCTGACGCAGACTACTAGCGGTGATATCGAGATGCGGTTCAGCAAAGCGCCTCACGAAGAGGTCACGCAAAAAATGACCGACTTTGCGGCAGGCTATGTGCCGAAAATGGGCGATCTCTGCGGATTTATCGTCTGTGCCAAATCCCCAAGCTGCGGCATGGAACGCGTGCGGCTGTATGATGAAAAAGGTAATTCAGGCCGCAAGGAGGGTGTCGGGCTGTTCACCGCCGCCCTGCTTGAAGCCTGGCCGTGGCTGCCGGTGGAGGAAGATGGACGGCTGCACGACCCGGTGCTGCGGGAGAACTTTGTCGAGCGAGTTTTCGCGCTTCACGAGCTGAATACGCTGCGGGCAGAAGGCCTGACGCGGCGCGGGTTGCTGGACTTCCACAGCCGTTACAAACTCCAGCTGCTGGCGCACCATCAGGCGGGCTACCGGGAAATTGGGCCGTTCGTCGCCTCGCTGCACGAGTGGGAGGATCTGGAGGCTTTCTTCGAGGTCTACCGCGAAAAGCTGATGACGATCCTCAAAAAACCCGCATCGCGGAAAAACCACACCAACGTCCTGATGCATATTCAGGGCTATTTCCGTAACCAACTAAATACCCGCCAGCGCGGCGAACTGCGCGACGTGATCCTGCATTATCGCGACGGATTACTGCCGATTCTCGCCCCGCTCACGCTGCTGAAACACTATCTGGCTGAATATCCCGACCGGTATCTGATGACGCAAAACTACTTTGATCCCTATCCTGATGATTTGGGTTTGCGTCTTGCCGTTAACTGAATGTCAAATGCGAGGCCCCATTGACCCTGAGAGGCCCGAAGCACTACCCCGTTTAGACGACACCTCACTGTCGTCTTTTTTTTTGCACTTTGCGAAAAACACTGTAACTCTGTACAGGTTTATTCCGCAAAAGGGGTCCGCCGATGATCAACACCCTGCACATTCAAAATTACCGCTCGATTCGCGACCTGTCGCTGGATCTGCAGCAGCTCAATATCGTTTTCGGCCCGAACGGCACCGGAAAATCCAATATCTACAAGGCGATACACCTAATGCACAGCGCGGCGCAGGGGCAGTTTTCCCAGGCGCTGGCCAATGAGGGCGGGATTTTAAAGGTGTTCTGGGCGGGCAAAACCCGCAGCGACCAGCTCAGGCGCATGAACCTGGCGGTGGAAACCGAGACCTACGAGTATGAGTTGCAGGTGGGCTTTGTCGAAAAGCTGCCTTATCCCTCGCAGTTTCAGCTCGATCCGGTGATCAAAGAGGAATCCATCTGGCTGAGCGGCCAGCACCGACGCCCCTCGTCACAGCTGATGAAGCGCAAAAATCAGGCCGTGTTTCTGAATAATGTGCATCACGAAAAGGTGACCCACAGCGGCACGCTGTACGAGAACGAATCGGTGTTCGGGCAGCTGGGTGAACCGCACCTCTACCCGGAGGTGTCGCAGATGCGCGAGTCCCTGCGTAACTGGCGATTTTATCATGAGTTTTCTGTCTCTTCCGGCTCGGCGATCCGCGCCCCGCAGGTGGGGTTCCGCTCCCCGGTGCTGGCCAGCGACGGCGCAAATCTGGCCGCAGCCTTTCAGACCATTGTCGAGATCGGCGACGAGCTGCTGCTGATGCGCATTCTCCACCAGGCCTTCCCCGGCTGCGTGTTTTATAGCGACAACACCGGGGGACGTTTCCGCATGATGATGCAACGCGAAGGCTTAAGCAGACCGCTGGACCCTGCGGAGTTCTCCGACGGCACGCTGCGTTTTCTCTGTCTGGCTGTGGCGCTGTTAAGCCCGCGCCCGCCCGCGTTTATCGCCCTCAACGAACCGGAAAACAGCCTGCATCCGCAGATGCTGCCCGCGCTGGCGAGCCTGATTGCCGAGGCCAGCCGTTACTCGCAGATCTGGCTCACCAGCCACTCGCCGGAGCTGGCGAAGCTGATTGAAAAGCACCGGTCGTTTTCGCTGTATCAGCTGTCGATGGTGGAAGGGGAAACGCGGATGGAGAAGCTGGGGTAAATGCTGCGCTTACCCGGCCTGACTCTGCGTGCGGAAAGTTTTGCGCCACTCCGCCGGGCTCACGCCAAAGCGGGCCTTAAACTGCTGGCGCCAGGTGACGGCTGAGAGGTACCCCACCTGCTCTGCCACCGCCTCGATCGGCAGATTGCTGCTCTCCAGCAGCAGCTGGCTACGCCGCAGGCGTTCGGCGGTGATCCACGAAGCAACGCTCATCCCGGTGGCTTTCATAAAATGGCGGGTCAGCGTGCGGCGACTCATCGCCACGCTGTCTGCCAGCGCATCCAGGCTCAGCGGCTGGCTGATATTACGCTGGAGATAATCGATCAGGTGGTTCATCCGCGCATCGCGGGTCGTTTCCGGCACCGGCTGGGCGATAAACTGCGCCTGCCCACCCTCGCGGTGCGGTGGGACGATCATCCGACGGGCAATCTGGTTGGCGACCTCGCTGCCAAAGCGCTGACGGATGATATACAGGCAACAGTCCAGCGCGGCGGCAGTCCCGGCAGAAGTGATGATGTTGTCGTCATCGACGTAGAGGGCGTTGATATCCAGCTCTACCGCCGGGAACAGCGACTGGAACTGGCGTTCAAACTCCCAGTGGGTCGCCGCCCGTTTGCCGTTCAGAATGCCGGCGTAGCCGAGAACAAACGATCCCAGACACAGCCCGACGATTTCCGCTCCGTTGTCTCTGGCCTGTACCAGGCTGTCGAGCAACGCCTGCGGTGGGCGTTCGAGCACATGTGCCCAGTAGGGCACCACCACGATATCCGCCTGCCTGATGGCGGAATAATTCTGTGTGGCATTGAGCGCGAAGCCATCACGGGAGGTCAATAACCCCGGTTTTTCGGCGCAGATCGTCACCTCAAAGCGCTTTTTACCGGAGACGGTATCGCCAAACAGAATACAGGGCACGGCGTAGTGAAAAGGGCTGAATCCGTCGACGGCGACAATCGCCACTGTTGTTAGCTTCACACTGTTCTCCTCTGCCCCGACACTGCTCAGACTATAACGCTTTCCCCGTCCTGGGGAATAATCACCGCCTCACCCATCTGGTTAGCGTCCACGTATTCCCGCAGCGCGCTGCGGGTGAGCAGGCAGTGGTTGATCGCCTCCATATGGACGGCGACGATTTTTGCCTGTGGCAGCAGGAAGTGCACATTCAGCACGTCCTCCGCGCCCATAATGATCGGCCCGAAGCCGATCACGTGCGCGTACCCGGCGTTGAGCACCACCACATCCGGCTGATGCTTTTGCAGTTCGGCAGCGACCTGCGGGCGCAAAATGGTGTCGCCTGCAATCAGCAGCGTTTTTTCATCGGGATGGCGAAACACCACGCCACAGGCCTCACCGAGCCGCTCCGCCAGCTCCGGTACCGCGTAAGCGCGGTCAGTGCCGTGCTGACCACCGTAGATTTTGCTCAATTGAATCTCGCCAAACGGCGTGTTGTCCGTCAACACGGTCAGATTGCGGAAACCCTGGCTGCGCAGCAGCTGCGCGTCCTCGTCGTGCTGGACAAAGATCGGCATCTCTTTGGCGATCTGCTCGATGGCGTGCTGATCCCAGTGATCGGCATGGGTATGGGTGACGATTACCGCATCGACGTCCAGCAGGCTTTCCACCGCACAGGGCAGCTCCACCGTCGGGTTGCGGATCTCCGCCCGGGCGGTACCGGGGAAACCAGGGTAAGCGTCTTTGGGTGCCAGCATCGGGTCAATCAGGAAGCGTTTTCCGGCGTAGGTGATGAGCTGCGTCGCGTTGCGAATGTGGGTAATGTTCATAGGCTGTTCTCCGGTTTGTATGCGGAAAGCATAGCCGGGAGCATGACGACAGGATGTGGGCAAAAGGGCGTTCAGCGATGGAATCGGGCCAGTTTTAAGGGCTGCGTTTATAATGCGTAGGTCAGCCAGGCTATGCTAGCTTTCCTAAAGTTCTTACTATGATTGATGAGGTCAGCCATGCAAGCGCATGCCAAATCGATAAGCAGTGACCAGAATGATGTAAAGCTGGCGCTGAATAAAGAAAAGCAGATACAACGCCATAACGATATCAAAGCAGGGCTTGCTGATGTCGATCGAGCACGAGTAATAGGTCACTCAGAGATTCTGGATTGGGTGGAACGCCTAAGAAAAGAGTAATTCACAAGGCACTGCGATCTTTATTCTCGACCTCTGGCATTGCCGGGAAGATCGCTAGTGCCCCGTATTTATTCTATTCCCAGCCCGGCACTGCCCCGCCGTTAAAGATCGTCTCGGCCGCCTTCGCCACTTCTGGCGACTGATACGACTGAATAAACTCCTTCACGTTTTCCGCGTCTTTGTTGTCTTCCCGCGTCACCACGATATTCACGTACGGCGAGTTTTTATCTTCGATAAAGACGCTGTCATGCACCGGCGACAGCCCGGTTTGCTGGAGATAGGTGGTGCTGATAATCGCCACATCCACTTTCGGATCGTCCAGCACGCGTGGCAATTGCGCCCCTTCCAGCTCCATGATTTTCAGATTTTTTGGGTTGGCGGTGATATCCAGCGCCGTCGGCAGCAGGCCGACGTCTGGTTTCAGAGTGATCAGCTTTTCGTTTTGCAGCAGCAACAGCGCGCGGCCCAGATTGGTCGGGTCATTCGGGATGGCGATGGTTGCGCCGTCCTTCAGCTCCGTCACCGATTTGATCTTGCGGGAATAGCCCGCCATCGGGAACACAAAGGTATTGCCGACGGCCACCAGCTTGTAGCCGTGCGCCTTGTTATCTTCCGCCAGGAACGGACGATGCTGGAAGACGTTGGCGTCCAGCTCTCCGTGTTCGGTGGCGTCGTTAGGCAGCAGCGAGCCGCTAAAGCCCACCAGCTCGACATCAAGGCCGAACTTCTCTTTCGCCACTTTTTTGGCGACTTCCGCCACGTCCTGCTCGGCACCGTTAATCACGCCGACCTTAATATGTTTAGCATCGCTGCCGCTTTGGTCACAGCCCGCCAGCAGCAGGCCAGCGAGAAGTACCGCACCTAATCGAAGTTTCACCCGTCATATCCTTTTGATTACTGTTTTATCGACTATATCGGCAACGCAGCGGCAGGCTAAAAAACGAAATGGCATCAATAAGAAGGATAAGTTATATACGGGTTTTGCCGGGTGAATGCGTGCCGGGCTATTGTAGGCCCGGTAAGCGGAGCGCCACCGGGCGTTGGGGTTCAGGCGGCTGTAGTCCAGTCTTCAACGTTAAGCCCCTGCACCATCGCGAAGGCACGATCGTTAGTGACAATCGTCGTTCCTCGACTGATTGCATGCGCAGCAATAAGCTGATCGAGATCGCCCATTACTTTGCCTTTATTTTCTATTGCGGCGCGAAGTTTGCCGTAGATTGCTGCCTCACGAGGTGGCTAACTATATTAGTGTCCAGCATATGCAGCATTTTTTATAACCCTTCGAGAGGATCTCTTGTCGTATAGCTCTGATTGCGCTCCTCCTTACTCAGGAATGAATCAGGTACCTGCGTCAGCTTCAGTAGACGCAAAAAATTCTCCCTGTGCTTTTCTTTCTCTGACATAGCTCTCAAAACAACATTCCCCTCCTCATCCCGCCGGATCCAGACGCTCTCCGTATCAAACGCGAACTCCGCAGGCAGTAACACCGCCTGATTTCGCCCTTTTTTAAACAGCTTTGCTTTACGTTCCATCGCAACCTCTGCTGGTTTATTGACCAGGCCAAAGCATGCGCCAGCCGCGTTAAGGAAGACAAGCCTGGTGATGCAGATTCGGAAAGCGACTCGCAACAAATAGCAGAACCGCTAACCTTACGCCTCCCGCTTGCGCAGCGGTGCCTCGCGCAAAAACCACGACAGCACAAAGGCCAGCACCATAATCCCTGCGGCCATCAGGAATACCGCATGGATGGCGGAGCCAAAGGCGTCCAGGTAGTCAAGGCGCAGGGCGTCAGGCAAATGGTGGATCGCAACAGGGTTCATCTCCCGCGGCAGCTGGGTGCCCTCGGGTATCCGCGCCATCAGACCCGACTGCAACACGTGGGTGAAGACCGCGCCAAACAGCGCCACGCCAATCGCCCCGCCAATGGAGCGGAACAGCGTCACCCCGGAGGTCGCCACCCCATATTGATCCGCCGACACGCTGTTCTGCACCGCCAGCACCAGCACCTGCATCACCAGACCCAGCCCCGCCCCCAGCACGCCGGTAAACAGGTACAGCTGCCAGACCGGCGAATCAATAGTGATCCGCGTGAGCAACGCCATCCCGACTACCCCCAGCAGGGTGCCGAGGATCGGGAACAGGCGGTATTTCCCGGTGCGGCTGATAATGCGGCCGCTGATAATCGAGGTCAGCAGCAGGCCGCCCATCAGCGGGATCAGCTGTAGCCCGGCCTGGGTCGGGGTGGCCTCTTTAACGATCTGCAGATAGAGCGGCAGGAAGGTCACCGAGCCAAACAGCGACATGCCGATAATAAAACCAATCAGGCTGCACAGCAGGAAGCTGCGATCCCGAAAGAGAGACAGGGGAATAATCGGCTCCCACGCCAGCCGCTCCTCATAGATAAACCCGGCGATACCCGTCAGGCCAAAGGCCAGAATGCACCACAGCTGTGGGTCGCTCCACTCGCGGACCGTGCCCCCTTCGCTGGTAAACAGGATGATACACAGCAGCGCCATGCTGAGGTAAATCGCCCCCAGATAGTCAATCTCATGTTTATTGCGCTTCGCGCTGCCGTGGAAGACCGCGCCGATCACCAGCAGGGCAAACACCCCCAGCGGCAGGTTGATATAGAAAATCCAGCGCCAGGAGGCGTGCTGCACCAGGAAACCGCCGACCAGCGGGCCGATCACCGTCGCCAGACCAAAGACCCCGCCGAACAGGCCCTGATAGCGGCCGCGATCCGCCGGCGGGATAACATCGGCCACCGCCGCCATGCTGATCACCATCAGCCCGCCGCCGCCCAGCCCCTGCAGGGCGCGCATCAGCACCAGTTGGGTCATGTTCTGCGCCAGTCCGCACAGGGCAGAGCCCACCAGAAACAGCACAATCGCGATTTGCAGCACGATTTTGCGGCCAAAGAGATCGCCAAACTTGCCGTACAGCGGCACCACGATAGTGGAACTCAGAATATAGGCCGTAACGACCCAGGAGAGCTTATCCAGCCCGCCCAGTTCACCCACAATGGTGGGCAACGCCGTCGAGACGATGGTCTGATCGAGAGCCGAAAGCAGCATCACCAGCAGGAGCGCGCTGAACAGCAGTCGGATAGAGGGCGCGTTTTTGGTTTGCGTTGTCAATTCAGACGCCATAAAACACCGCTTGAAATTAATTAATTGGGTAATTAATATTTAATGAAGTTATGAATCAGGTCAAGGGATCCTCCGCGTATGTCAGCACATAAAGATAATTCTGAACCCACGCCACAGGCCCGCCGCCCGGGGCGTCCGCGCGGAAGCAAACCCACCGCCACCAGCCGGGAACAGCTGCTGGATATCGCCCTGGATCTCTTTGCCCGTCAGGGGATTGCCCGCACCTCCCTTAACGCTATTGCGAAAGAAGCGGGCGTAACGCCGGCGATGCTGCACTACTACTTCAACTCAAGGGAGCAGCTGCTGGATGCGATGATCGAGGAGCGTTTTCTGCCGCTGCGCAGCGCCATCGCGACGCTTTTCAGCGCTCATCCGGACGATCCGGTGACCGCCCTGACGTTGATGGTGAAAAAGCTGGCCGAGCTGGCCGTCGAGCACCGCTGGTTCGCGCCGCTGTGGATGCAGGAAGTGATTGGTGAAATGCCGGTACTGCGCGCGCACCTGCAGGTCCGGTTTGGCGATGAGAAATATCAGGCGACGCTGGAGACCGTCGCCCGCTGGCAGCAGGAGGGAAAACTGAACCGCGATCTGGCTCCGGAACTGCTGTTCACCACCCTGTTAAGCCTGGTGCTGGTGCCTTTTTCACGAATGCGCAATGACGAGAGGCTACACACCCTCTCGCCTGACAGCATCGTGCGCCATGCGCTGGCGGTGATAGGTCATGGTATTGGCGCTTAAAGCGCCTTCGACATGTAATGGCGCTGAATTCCCGCGTACGGAAAATCATTCAGCGTCATGGTCACTGCATAACCCTGCTTTTCATAAAACGGACGCGCCTGGAAACTGAAGGTATCCACCAGCGCATGCCGGCACCCTTGTTGCCGGGCTTCGTCTTCGGCGGCGCGCATCAGCTGGCCGCCAAGCCCGGTGCCGCGGATTTCGTCGCTGACCCACAGATATTTAATGTTCAGCCACTCGCCCTGGCGGTTGCCGATCAGCCCACCGCGCAGTTTGCCGTCCTCATCGCGGGCATAGACGGCGATATCACTCGCCACACGGGAAAAACTAATAAACTGGCTGTTATAGATCCGCAACCCTTGCAGTAATTCTTCCTGTTCGTGTTCAGTAATGGTGTCGGTAATACTCAGTTGCATATCATTCTCCCGTTACGTTGCATCTCGACTATCCCACATTCTGCCGACGATAAAAACCGCAAACTCTGGCGTAACGCGCTTAAAAAAATGTAAGTGCAATCAACGTTAAATTGCCTTTGCGAGCAGCATCAACCTTTGTGACCTTGCCGTCGCCTGCCGTCACAAATTTTTCTTGCGGGCTTGCCTCTCCGTCAAATTCTGCGGCTACGCTTATTCGTACCTCTGCGCAACTATTGGCAAAATTAATACTTTCGGCTTGGGTCGCAAAGGCGGATGTAACGATATATTTCATAAACGTGTGTGGTTTTTCCGGAGGTTTCCATGAAGTCAGCGCACCTGTTTTGCCTGGTCGTCTGCCTGCTTTTTGCCGCCTTCGTTCATGCTCAGGAACTGAACGACCCGGTCAAATTAGAACAGATGAAACAGTCGGTTTTGAAGGATGTGAAGAAAGCCTGTGCCCCGCAACGTAAGCAGAGTGATAAAGAGTGGCAGGCGATGATCATGGCTTCTGAGGCCAATAAGATGCTGGTCAAAAATGCGGTCGTGGCGATGGAGCGGAACAATCAGGAAGGTTACTGGGATGCCGTAAGCCAGGTGGACTGTATGGAGGATTACTGATTACGCATTAAGGGGCCCTTGCAGCCCCCTTAATTTTTTTAGCGCCGCATATCCGGAATAATTAAATCCCCGCGCAGCACATACGAACCCAGCATCTGGGTCTTCTCATTCAGCCAGCTGACAATCCGTGCCGCCATGGCGTCCATCGAGTATTCAATTGCCGGAATGGTCGGAATGCCCGGCAGATGCAGCGAGCCCGCCAGACTGAATACCATGATATCGCCCGGGACTGACCTGTTGAAGGCCTGCAGCTGCGGGATCACCCGCTGTGCTTCCTGCTCGTCGGCCACCAGTAGGGCGTTGAAGTTAACCGTGGTGGCGTTATTGAGCAGCTCCTGCAGAGCCACGGAGGATGACGTGGCTTCCATAAAGACCAGGTTGCGATTAAACGGCAGGAAGTTCTTTTCCAGCCCATGCTTGTAGCCCAGCAGCACCTGATCGGCAAAACCGCTGCCGTGGGGGTGGATCAGGGCAATCTGACGTCGTCCCTGGCTGGCCAGGAAGTTGCAGGCGGTTTCCGCGGCAAAGGCGTGGTCGTACTGGATGCTGTTGACGTTGTTGGTTTCCATACAGTCCACCAGGATGACGTTCTCCTGATCGATCTGCAGCGGGAAACGGGCGCCGATAATCAGAATGTCATCGCATAACCCGCAGGAGAGTTCATCCAGCGCGCTCATGACTTCGGCTTTGGTGTTGGCGAAGCGAAGCAGCAGGTGCTTCTGGTGCTGGCTGAGGTGTTTTTCCAGCGCGTAAAGGTAACCGGTAGTCTGGTTAATGTTGTCCTGCGCGCAAATGACGCCGATACAGCCGGTAGACTGGCTGAGCAGCGACTGGGCAATCACATTTGGCCGGTAGTTCAGCTCTTCCACCGCTTTCAGTACGGCCAGGCGACTGGCTTCCTTCACGCCGCGCGACCCGCTCAACACCCGTGATACCGTGGCTTTGGACACCCCGGCCAGACGTGATACATCGTTGATTGTAGACATCTTTATCCCCTGACAGGTCTCTCCAGGCCCCTGTAATTCCTGATTCCACTTCGGCTCATATTATCGCCACTCAGGAGTATATCCGTTTCCGTTTTCCATGGAAACCGATTTTCCGTTTCCACTCCATTTGATGTAAAAGCAGCCAAAATACGTGACCCAAATCCGATAATCAGGCCCCATAAGTAATGGATCTTGATGGCTGTCACACTTCTGTCTTATATCAATGGAAACCGGTTTCCATATGTTATCCAATCATCTCCGCAATAACTATTTACATTTTGAGGATGGTCGTCGATGTTCAAGATTATGCTGTGCTGTTCTGCCGGGATGTCCACCAGCCTGCTGGTTCGGAAAATGGTCGAAGCCGCGAACGAACGCGGTTTACCGGTCAAAATCGATGCGTACGGTGTTTCAGAATTTGATACACAGTTTCCGCAATACCAGGTCGTACTTCTCGGACCCCAGGTCAAATACATGTTAAAAACGCTCTCAGACAAGGCTGCCGCTCAGGGCATACCCGTACAGTCCATAGATACAATGGATTACGGTATGCAACGTGGCGATAAGGTGCTGGACTATGCTCTGTCGCTCATCGAAGCGGCACACTAAGAAGGTGTTCTCATGAGTTCGTTATATCAATCTATGGTTGCCGTCATTGAGCAGTCCATCGCGCCGCTGGCGGGCAAGCTGGGCCAGCAGAAGTACGTGATTGCCATCCGCGACGGCTTTACCGCCGCGCTGCCGTTTATGATCATCGGCTCGTTTATGCTGGTGTTCATCTTCCCGCCGTTCTCTGCAGACACCACCAACAGTTTTGCCCGCGGCTGGCTCGATTTCTCCGAGACCTACCGCGAACAGTTGATGCTGCCGTTTAACCTCAGCATGGGCGTGATGACCTTCTTCATCTCGGTCGGGATTGGTGCCAGCCTGGGCCGTCAGTTTAATCTCGACCCGGTGATGTCCGGCCTGCTGGCCTTTATGGCGTTTCTGCTGGTGGCCGCTCCTTATGCCGACGGCAAAATTTCCACCCAGTATCTGTCGGGCCAGGGGATCTTCACCGCGCTGATCACCTCTATCTATGCCACCCGCGTTTATGCCTGGCTGAAGGATCATAAAGTCACCATCCGTCTGCCGAAGGAAGTGCCGACCGGCGTGGCGCGCTCGTTTGAGATCCTGATCCCGGTGGTGGTGATCATTGGTACGCTGCACCCGCTGAATCTGTTTATCGAAGCGCAAACCGGGATGATCATCCCGCAGGCGATTATGCACCTGCTGGAGCCGCTGGTTTCCGCCTCTGACTCCCTGCCTGCCATTCTGCTCTCCGTGCTGCTGTGCCAGATCTTCTGGTTCGCCGGCATCCACGGCGCGCTGATTGTCACCGGCATCATGAACCCGTTCTGGATGGCTAACCTCTCCGCCAACCAGGCCGCCCTGGCTGCCGGTGCTGCGCTGCCGCACGTCTATCTGCAGGGCTTCTGGGATCACTATCTGCTGATTGGTGGCGTGGGCTCTACCCTGCCGCTGGCCTTCCTGCTGCTGCGCAGCCGCGTAACCCATCTGCGCACCATCGGTAAAATGGGCGTTGTGCCAAGTTTCTTTAACATCAACGAACCTATTCTGTTCGGTGCGCCGATCATCATGAACCCGATGCTGTTTATTCCGTTCGTGTTCGTTCCGATGATCAACGCTTGTCTGGCGTATACCGCCACCAAACTCGGCTGGCTGGCACAGGTCGTCTCGTTGACGCCATGGACCACTCCGGCGCCGATTGGTGCCTCCTGGGCGGCAAACTGGGCCCTCAGTCCGGTGGTGATGTGCGTCATTTGTATGGTGATGTCGGCGCTGATGTATTTGCCGTTCCTGCGTGCTTATGAGCGTTCTTTGCTGAAAACCGAAGAACAAAAAGCGCAGGCAACCGTAGGTGCAGCAGAGACCGTCGGCAATTAAGTCAAAGAGGACGTTTTATGAAATATGCATTTCCCGAAAACTTCTGGTGGGGTAGCGCCTGTTCTGCACTGCAAACCGAAGGGGAAAGCCAGGGCAGTGGCAAGGGATTAACCACCTGGGATCACTGGTTCGCGACCGAGCCAAATCGCTTTCACAATGGGGTAGGGCCGCAGAATACCTCCACGTTTTATCAGCACTGGAAAGCCGACATTCAGCTGTTAAAGCAGCTGAACCACAATAGCTTTCGCACCTCGATAAGCTGGGCGCGCCTCATCCCGGAAGGCACCGGTGAAGTGAACCAGGAAGCGGTGGCTTTCTACAATCAGGTGATCGACGAACTGCTTGCCCAGGGCATCAAGCCGTTTATCACCCTGTTCCACTTCGACATGCCGATGGCGATGCAGGAGATTGGCGGGTGGGAAAACCGTGATGTGGTCGCGGCTTATGCCCGCTACGCAGAAACCTGCTTTGAGCTTTTTGGCGATCGGGTCATGCACTGGTTTACCTTTAACGAGCCGATTGTGCCGGTAGAGGGCGGGTATCTGTATGACTTCCACTACCCGAACGTGGTCGATTTCCGTCGCGCGGCGACCGTGGCCTATCACACGGTGCTGGCCCATGCGCAGGCGGTTCGCGCCTTCCGCGCCGGGCATTATCCCGGTGAGATTGGCATCGTGCTGAACCTGACGCCGTCCTATCCGCGCTCGCAGAATCCGGCGGACGTGAAAGCCGCGCACCACTGCGATCTGCTGTTCAACCGCAGCTTCCTCGACCCGGTGCTGTGCGGCGAATACCCGGCGGATCTGGTGGCGATGCTGAAAGCGCACGACCAGCTGCCTGCCTGTCTGCCGGAAGACAGCGCCCTGATTGCCGACGGTAAAATCGACCTGCTGGGGGTTAACTACTACCAGCCGCGTCGGGTGAAGTGTCGTGATACGGCCATCAACCCGCAGGCGCCGTTTATGCCGGAGTGGTTCTTCGATAGCTACGAGATGCCGGGCCGCAAGATGAACCCGTATCGCGGTTGGGAAATTTACGAGCCAGGTATTTACGATATTCTCATTAACCTGCGCGATAATTACGGCAACCCACGCTGCTTTATTTCTGAAAATGGCATGGGCGTCGAAAACGAGCAGCGTTTTATTGAGAACGGCCGAATTAACGACCAATATCGTATCGACTTTATTTCTGAACATCTTAAATGGCTGCATAAAGGTATTAGCGAAGGCTGTAATTGTCTTGGCTACCATATGTGGACATTTATTGATAACTGGTCATGGTGTAATGCGTATAAAAACCGCTACGGTTTTATCCAGCTGGATTTAACCACCCAGCAGCGCACCATTAAAAAGAGCGGAGAGTGGTTTGCTTCCACCTCTCTGAATAACAGTTTTGATAAATAAACAGAGTAACTGATGATGATTGCCTTAGAAGAAGCCGTAATGGAAATCATCGTCAATGCTGGTCAGTCGCGCAGCCTGTGCTTTGAAGCACTGCATGCTGCGCGGCAGGGCAACTTTGACGAAGCGAAAAGCCTGCTGCGCGAAGCCGATGGCTACGCGCGCCAGGCGCACCATATGCAGACCAAACTGATCGAACAGGACGCGGGCGAAGCCCGTCAGCCGATGACGTTAATTATGGTACACGCCCAGGATCACTTAATGAACTCGCTGCTGGCCCGTGAATTATCCGAAGAGATTATTCACCTGTATCAGCGTTAATTAATTAAATATCAGTACTGGAGATATCGTTACGATAATAGTGTAAAGCCTCTGTACCCTAAAAAATAAAAATCAACCTTTTCTGATGATAGCGACATATTCTGTCCATCCGGAACGGGGTGGTTATTGTCTGAATAAAATTTAAATATATTGAGATAACCATGAATATGATTAAAAAACTTCCATTAACAATGGCGGTTATCGCCGCGCTTTGCCCGATTTCTGTCCTCGCCCAGGAGTTTACGCAGGAGCAAATCGACGCCATTGTGGCCAAAGCGGTGGATAAAGCCCTGGCGGATCGCCAGGCGAAAATGGATGCCGCAGTGGCGAAAAAAGCCGACGTGGTGACCGAGCCCCAGAGTGCCGCCCAGTCCCCGGATATGGCGATCCCGTTCGGGATTAAATTTACCGGCTATGCCCGCTACGGCGCGCACTTCCAGGCCGCCGACCAGAAATACGTCGCCGTGGACGGCTCCTACAACGGCGCCTCGGCGATCGGCCGTCTGGGCAACGAAGGCAACGGCGGCGAGTTCCAGCTCTCCAAAGCTTTCAAGGGCGAAAACGGCGCCATCTGGGACGTCAACGTGATGATCGACCACTGGGGCGACGAGGTTAACCTGAAAAAGGCCTACGCCGGGGTGACCAATATTCTCGAGTCCAACCCGAACGCCTATCTCTGGGCCGGGCGTGACTTCCACCAGCGTCCGCAGCAGGGCATCAACGACTACTTCTGGATGAACCACGACGGCCAGGGTGCCGGGGTGAAGAACTTCGACATCGGCGGCGTGCAGTTTGACGTGGCGACCGTCGCGGCGGTGGAATCCTGCAGCCCGCAGGTGATGAATGACGAGGCCAACCCGTCGCGCATCACCTGTACCGGCGGCTCCGGCACCGGCGACAAAGGCAACTATGCCGCCACCTCCAAAATTCACGGCATGAAGCTCGGCCCGATCGACCTGGAACTGTACGCCAACTACGGCTTCGACTCGAAAGCCATCGACACCGAAGAGCGTACCAACGCCTGGCAGGGGGGCGTGGTGCTGAGCCACACCAACGACAGCGGCGTGAACAAGGTGATCGCCCGCTACTCTGATAACTCGGACAACAGCGTGTTCAACAAAACCGAGGACCTGACCACGGTGTACGCCAGCTTCGAAGGGCTGCACAAGTTCACCCAGGCGACACAGGTGGAGTACATCCTGGCCTTCCACGACTACGACAACAGCCGGGACGGCACCGACAACCGCAAGAACTACAACGCCATCGTGCGGCCGATGCACTGGTGGAACGACGTGCACTCCACCTGGCTGGAAGCGGGCTGGCAGCATGTGGATTACGACAAGGGCGGGGATAACAAGGGCTGGAAGCTGACCCTGTCGCAGAACATCTCCATCGCCATGGGCCCGGAATTCCGTCCGATGCTGCGCTTCTACGTCACCGGCGGCCAGGTGGATAACGAGCGCACCGCCCGCGTGAACAACACCCAGGACGAAACGCTCGACGACTTCAACGTCGGCGCGATGTGGGAGGCGTGGTTCTAGGTAAAAGCAAAACGGCAACGCAACGTTGCCGTTTTTGGTGTTTGCGCCCTCTCCCCGTGGGAGAGGGTCGGGGTGAGGGCATCAGACCGCACCACATCTTGCTGCGCCCGGCGGCGCTGCGCTTGCACGGGCCTACAAGGTTTCGTAGGCAGGGTAAGCGTAGCGCCACCCGGCAAGAACCCGTGTTATGCTGCTGGCCTTTGAAAGCCAATATCGCAGGGGAGAACATGGGTTCCACACGTAAAGGGATGCTGAACGTCCTGATCGCCGCCATCTTATGGGGCAGTTCAGGGGTTTGCGCGCAGTACATCATGGAGAAAAGTCAGATCCCCTCGCCTTATCTGACCATGATCCGCCTCCTGTTTGCCGGCGTTATCCTGCTGACACTCTCCTTCGTCCACGGCGACAAGATTTTCTCGGTCATCAAAAATCGTAAAGATGCCCTCAGCCTGCTGATCTTCTCCCTGTTCGGGGCGCTGATCGTTCAGCTCACCTTCCTGGTGACGATTGAAAAATCCAACGCCGCTACCGCCACCGTACTGCAATTCCTCTCCCCGACCATTATCGTGGCGTGGTTCGCGCTGGCGCGCAAAAAGCGCCCGGGCATTTTCGTCCTGGCGGCGATCATGACCTCGCTTGTCGGCACCTTTTTACTGGTCACCCACGGCGACCCGACCTCGCTGACCATCTCCCCGGCCGCCCTCTGCTGGGGCATCGCCTCCGCCTTCGCCGCGGCGTTCTATACCACCTACCCCTCCATGCTGATTGCCCGCTACGGCACCCTGCCTATCGTCGGCTGGAGTATGCTGCTGGCCGGATTAATGCTGACACCGTTCTATGCCGGGCGCGGGACCACCTTCGTGGTCGACGGCAGCCTGCTGCTGGCGTTCTTCTATCTGGTGGTGATTGGCACGGCGGTGACGTTCAGCCTGTATCTGAAAGGTGCGCAGATGATTGGCGGGCCGAAGGCGAGCATTCTGAGCTGCGCCGAGCCGCTGAGCAGTGCCCTGCTGTCGGTGATTTTACTGGGGGTGGCGTTCACCCTGCCGGACTGGCTGGGCACGCTGTTGATTGTGTCGTCGGTGGTGTTGATTTCGATGGATTCGCGAAGACGGGTTCAGACATCGGCGTAGCCTGATGCCCCCTCACCCCGGCCCTCTCCCACAGGGAGAGGGAGGTCGAGATTCCCTCTCCCTGTGGGAGAGGGTTAGGGTGAGGGCAAAATCACTGCGCTTTAACCTTCCCCGCCACCAGCAGCGCGGTAATCAGCATCAGCGTGCCGGAAATCACCAGCGGTGACGTCAGTCCCAGATGGTCGAGCGCAATGCCGCCTACCGCCGCACCGCAGGTGTTCGCTAGCTGGATCATCGCCACCTGAATCGACCCGGCTTTTTCGGCCTGATCGGCAAGCGAGCGGGTGATCCACGTCGACCAGCCCACCGGGATCAGTGCAAAAGCAAAGCCCCAGATAATCGCAATCGCCGAGGCCACCCACTTGTCGCTACCCCACAGGATCAGCACGGCGGCGCTGACTGCCAGCACCAGCGGGGCTCCCGCCAGCGCCACTTTCAGGGAGCGTTTGAGGAACTGCGCCGACAGCGAGGTACCGATAAAGCTGGCGATACCGAAGCTCAGCAGCACTAGCGTCAGGCCATCGACGTCAAACCCGGCCATGGTCGTAAACACCGGACGGATGTAGGTAAAGAAGGCAAACTGTCCGGCGAACGACATAAAGATGGCGATCATCCCCGCCATCACGCCGGGACGTTTCAGCAGGCTGAACATATTCTGCTTGTGGTGCGCGGCTTCACCCGGCAGCGACGGCAGTGCTTTCCACACCCACAAAATGCACAGCAGGCCCATCACCGCGGCACCGTTAAAGACGTTACGCCAGCCAATAATTCCCCCGAGGAAGCTGCCCAGCGGCGCGGCAATCACCAGCGCAATAGAGACCGCGCCGAAGATGACGGAGAGCGCTTTCGGCACGGTACGCGCCGGCACCAGCCGCATGGTGAGCGAGGCCGACATCGCCCAGAAGCCGCCCAGCCCCAGCCCGAGGCAGGCGCGTCCCAGCAGCAACAACATAAAGTTATCGGCAAAGGAGACCAGCAGGCAGGAGAGCGTCAGCAGAACGCTAAAAAGAATGACGACTTTGCGGCGATCGGTGGTGCCAATTGCCTGGGTGATAAACAGGCTGGCAAACATGGCGACAAAGGCGGTGACGGTGACCGACTGGCCCGCCAGCCCTTCAGAAATACCCAGATCCTGCGCCATCGGCGTCAGCAGGCTGACCGGCAAAAACTCCACGGTAATCAGGCAGGCGACGCAAAACGCCACGGAAAAAACCGCCGACCAGTTTGGGCGGGAGACCGCTTTGGCATGGGGCGAAGGGGCGGATTGGATCTGTTCTGTCATGGCATCACCTGAGGAGAAAACGAGCGGGAAAGCCGTGCAGTTTAACAGTTAAAGTGTGATCTATTTAACGTTTAGACAACTTTTGGCACTTTTTGCCGGGCGGCGCTTCGCTTGCACCGGCCTACGGGTTTTGTCGCCCCGGTAAGCGGAGCGCCATCGGGGAATATCAGTGCAGGAAGAAGACCCCCTCCTCCGGCAGGAAGAGCTGGTTGTAGCGCAGCTGGAAGGCGTTCAGCTCGTACGGATCGGGCTCCATATCGCGCATAAAGCCGAGCGCCAGGCGGATCTGGGCATCGGTGATCGGCGCGGCGAGACGCGCCTTGCGCAGCAGGCGATACCAGCTCAGCAGGTTGTTTTCACTGCTGTCGACAATGCACACCTGCCAGATCAGCAGCACCTGGGCAGCATTCTGCAGGTGCGCCTCGTCCGGGCGTTCCAGGTAGCGGATAAACTCATTGCCGGCGCTTTTGCCAAACTGGTCGATCATCGACTCCAGCGGCACCGGGGTGATCCCCAGACGTTCGCTGAGACGACGAATGGCGCGCCGGGAGCCCGACGTCATGACGCGAAAGCCCACCACAAACACCACGGCAAGCGTAGCCAGCATTATCCAGACCATGAACTCTCCTTAGGGTTAGATGAGCATAATATCGGGAAACGCAGCGCGTCGACAGCAGACAACGTCGTATTAATGCACTGAAAACAGGTGGCAGGGGACACTGAAACAGGCATAAAAAAGCCCGGCATCACGCCGGGCAAAAAGTTACCTGCACACTCAGGCTGCTTTCAAACGTTGCACGCGTTTTTCGCGGCGAATTTTGCGCTCTTCCAGTACCGCGACCATCGCCATCAGAACGATACAGCCGATGGCGGCGGCATCCAGCGCGGCGAAGGTACCCGCCCAGCCGGTGAGGCCGAAGATTGGCGTGCCGTCGGCAATCATCCCCAGACCCAGCTTGGCGAAGCTGTCGCCGATCAGGTAGGCGAAGGTACCTTTGATCCCATCGGCAGCGCCGATCGCTTTTTTCGGCACGAAGCCGACTGCCGCCACGCCAATCAATAGCTGCGGACCAAACACCAGGAAGCCGAGGGCGAACAGCGACGCAAGGTAGACATACTGGTTGCTGGCGTGCTGATAAATACCGAGCGTGGCGATAATCAGCGCCAGCGCGACGCAGGCCACCAGCGCCCGACGGCCGTTGGCGAGATCCGAGAGCCAGCCCCACAGCAGAGTGCCGACCAGGGCACCCACTTCAAACAGGGTGAAGCCCTGGATCGCCACTTCTTTGGAGAGCTTCAGCTCCTGGAAGGCATAGACGGTCGACCACTGGTCAATACCGATACGCACCACGTACAGGAAGATGTTGGAGAAGCAGAGCAGCCATATGACTTTGTTTTTCAGCACGTACTCAACGAAGATCTGCCATTTGGTCATCTCGTTCTCTTCGGTCTCTTTGTCCTCTTCGCTGATCTCCTCGTCAAACAGCTCTTCGGCTTTACCGAGACCGTAGGATTCCGGGGAGTCGCTGCCGTAGCGCAGGCCGATAAAGCCGACGATCAGGGCGATAATCGACGGGAAGATAAACATGCCGATCACGTGGCCGTCGAACAGCACGTTGGCCCCGAACAGCGCCACCCCTGCCGCACCCGCTCCACCGAGATTGTGGGAGATGTTCCACATCCCGAGGTACGAACCCCGCTTGCGGCGCGGGGTCCATTTGGTGATGGTGGAGTAGCTGCACGACCCGCCAGTACTCTGGAAGAAACCGCTCAGGGCGTAAAAGGCGATCATCAGAAACAGGCTGACCGAGCCCGCGCCCATGCTGGCGCTGAAACCGAGCATACAGATGGCGGAGAGGATCAGCATAAACGGCAGGAACTGCTTGGTGTTTTTGCCGTCGGCGTAATAGGAGACCAGGGTTTTACCCACCCCGTAGGTGATGGAGAAGCCGAGGCCAATCATCCCCAGCTGGGTCATGCTCAGCCCGTAGGTGGAGATCATGTCGTTCTGGGCGATATTAAAGTTCTTGCGGATCAGATACATGGTCAGGTAGCCGATAAAGACCACCAGATAGGACTGCATGAAGGGTTTGAACCACATTTTGCGCCGCACATCGAGCGGCAGATCCAGGGTCGGCTTGCGTACCTGGTTGAGGAAGGCCAGCATGGTTTGCTCCTGAGCTGATTTTTTATACCTGCGAATGGCAGGCATTGTAAAAATCAGCCGGGAGCAACGCCTGAGACAGCGTCCAGGCGGAACCGGGAAAATTACTTAGTTTTGCCCCACTCGCGGTGAAAAGGTGAGGCGCATCACGCTTCGCTCACCTCACGCGGGGCCTGGGCGTTGAGGAACGGCAGCAGCAGCAGGGCCGAAATCCCCGCCGCGATGGCGATCACCGCGAAGAATCCGCTCCAGTGCCAGGTGTCGATCACCCGCGCCAGCGGCCAGCCGGAGAGCGATGCCCCGAGGTAGGCAAACAGCCCGACGAAGCCCGTCGCCGCGCCCGCGGCGTCCTTGTGGGAACACTCTGCCGCCGCCATGCCGATCAGCATCTGCGGGCCAAAGACAAAGAAACCGGTGGTGAAGAAGCAGGCCGCCTGCATCACGTAGCTGGCGAACGGCATCAGCCACAGGGAGCCGACCGAGAGCAAAATCCCGGCAGCGAAGATCAGGTTCATCGGCCCGCGGTTGCCGTTGAACAGCTTGTCCGAGCCCCAGCCGGCTACCAGCGCGCCGATAAACCCGCCCAGCTCAAACATCGACACCGCCGAGTTGGCGGTCACCAGGTCCACGCCGAGCGTCTCGGACATGTACAGATTGCCCCAGTCGTTGATCGCCGCACGCACCACGTAAACCAGCACGTAGCAGAGCGACAGCAGCCAGATCCAGGGGTTCAGCAGCACGTAGCGGGTGAGGATCTCCCGGCGGGTTAGCCCTGCCCCCTCCTGCTGTTGCGCCACTTCCATCTCATCGTGCCGCCAGTCGCCCACCGCAGGCAGGCCAACGGTTTGCGGCCGGTCGCGCAGCCGCCAGCACAGAAACAGCCCGGCAAGAATGGCCAGACCGCCGGCAATCATCATCCCCGTGCGCCAGCCGTAGTGCAGCGCCGCCGCGCCGACCACCATCGGGATCAGCGCCCCGCCGACGTTATGCGCGGTGTTCCAGACGGCCCACCAGCCGCCGCGCTCGTTGCGTGAGTACCACGCCGTGAGCAGTCGGGCGCAGACCGGCGCCCCCCAGCCCTGGAAAAAGGCGTTTAGCGCCCACAGCAGGGCAAAGGCCCACAGCGAGGTGGAGAAGCCAAACAGGATATTCACCACCCCGGTGGCAATCAGGCCAACGCCCATGAAGTAGCGGGCGTTGGAGCGGTCGCTGACGATGCCGGAGAAGAACTTCGACAGGCCGTAGGTGATGTAGAACAGCGTCGCCAGCAGGCCGATATCGGTGCGGGTCATCACCCCGCTGGCGAGGATCTCCGGCGCGGCGGCGTTGAAGCTTTTACGGGTGAAGTAGAACAGGGCGTAGCCGAGCCAGATAGTGATCAGAATATGGCGTCGCCAGTAACGATAGCGGGCGTCGATCTCGGCTTTATCGCCGATCGGCACGGCGTTGGCGGGGGTTTTAAACATGATGGCTCCTTAGCGGCAGGCTGACGCTGACGCGCGTCCCGTGGGTGCAGGAGATGGCCAGCGTGCCGCCCAGCGCCTTCACGCGCTCGCGCATCCCCGCCAGGCCAAAGCCCTGCTGACCGGAGCCCGGCGGCAGGCCGCAGCCGTCGTCTTCAATCACCAGCTTGAGACTTTCATCCTGCTGCCAGCCCTGCAGCGTCACCGCGCTGGCGTTGGCGTGCTTAACAACGTTATTCAGCCCCTCCTGACAAACGCGAAACAGGGTGACGCGCTGGCCTTCGCTCAGCGCCGTCTCGTCGATATCCCAGTCGAGATGGCTGACGATGCCGCGGCTCTCCAGCTCCATCTCGCGCATCAGGGAGCGCACCGCCTGCTCCAGGGTCAGGTCGTCCAGCTGGCGTGGGCGCAGCCGACCCAGCAGACGCCGCACCGAATCGTACACGCCCAGCGAGAGCTGTTCGATATGCGCCCCGCCCTGCTTCACCCCGGCGTTGTCCGGGGCCAGGCGCTGAACAATGCCTGCCTGGGTGCGGATGGCGGTGATGGTCTGGCCGATATCGTCGTGCAACTCGCGGGCCACCTCGCGGCGGACGTGCTCTTCGGTCTCCAGCAGACGTTCCGCCAGACGCCGGTTGCGCGCCAGCTCGGTTTGCAGGGACTGGTTCAGCTCGCGCAGGCGCTGAATGCCCGCCCCGAGCAGCAGCCCGGTCAGGCTCTGGGCCAGCAGGGAGAGCAGCAGGTCCACCGGATGGTCGTGCCAGGTCTGGCTGGCGATCAGCGCGATGGCGTTCATCAGGGCAGCGATCAGCGCCCCCTGCCAGCCGTAGTGCCAGGCGAGAGCGATAATCGGCAGCGCCAGGCAAAACGGGGTAAAGCGTGAAAGCTCAGCGGGCAGGCCAAGCTGCAGCCACAGGCTCACTACAAACAGCAGCAGATACCAGATGAGATGCCGGGCGCGCCAGTTCACCGGCTGGGAGACCAGTGCCGGACCCAGCGGTTGCCAGACGGTGCTGGTGAGGTAATGCCAGATAACCAGGCAGGTCGGGGCCAGGGTCAGGCCGCCGGTCAGGGTCAGCAGCAGGGCGTTGAGCATCTCCTTCTCGCCAATCCACGGCAGGGACTGTAGCAAGGCCGCCGCAATCAGCGCCGCTCCCTGGCCCAACAACGTGCGCCAGTCGCGCTGGTGACGATAGCGGGAGATCAGCGTCACGGGAATGAGCGTCAGCAGGCTTCCGGTCATCAATAAGGGAAGATGCGCCAGCGCCACTTGCTGCGCCAGCCAGACCAGCATCAGCCATTCAGCGCCCAGCAGCACCGGCCAGTAGCCGCGCGGGCATTGCAGCATCAGCCCCAGCCGCAGGCCAAAGGGGAACAGCAGCACCGCCAGCTCCGGGCGTTCCACCAGGTGCAGGCTGATGCTCCACAGGCAGAACCAGGCGGCGGAGAAGATGAAGAAGCTGGCGACCACCGCCACCAGCCGGGAGAAAAAGGTATGCATTACCAGCCGTCAAACATGCGGCGCGCCAGCTCAACGTCGTTGCTGACGCCGAGCTTTTCCATCAGGTTAGCGCGGTGAACGTGGACGGTTTTTGGCGACAGGCCAAGCTCGACGGCGATCTCCTTCACCGCCATCCCCTGGGCCAGCTTTTCCGCCACCTGACGTTCGCGTCGGGTGAGCGGATCCTGGCGTCCGGCCGCCAGCTTGATGGCGATATCCGGCGTCAGGTAGCAGCCGCCGGTGGCGACGGTGCGTACGGCGGCGATCAGCTCGTCCGGGCTACAGCGTTTGGAGAGGAACCCGCGCGCCCCCGCATTCAGGGCCTGCTCCACCAGCGCCGGGCTGTCGTGCACCGAGAGCATGATTGTCGCCATTCCCTTCGGTAGCTGGCTCAGCAGCTCCAGCCCGGAGAGATCCGGCATCGAGATATCGCAGATACAGACCTGCACCCCGCGCCCCGGCAGGCCGGCCAGCGCCTCGCGGCCGGAGCCGAACTCGGCCACCACCTGAAAGTCGGGCTCGAGGCTCAGCAGCTGGGCAAATCCGGAGCGGACGATAAGGTGGTCGTCGATAAGGGCGATGGTGGTCATGGTGGGATCCTGATGCGTGAACGCGCCGGATGGCGGCGTAAACGCCTTATCCGGCCTACGGGTAAAGTTCTTGTAGGCCGGATAAGCGCAGCGCCATCCGGCAAAAGCCGCTTACCTTAAGTGATTTACTCGAAGAACACCGCAATTTTGTTAAACATGGTGGGATCGGACTGGTTGCGTACCACTTTCACCACGTCCTCCAGCTTGTCGATCTGCGCCATCATCTGCTCCAGGCGCTGATCGTCATTCACCAGCAGCCAGATGCGGCTGTGCTCGCTCCCCTGAATCGGCAGACAGAGAATGCCCTCCACGTTGAACGCGCGGCGGGCAAACAGCCCGCAGACGTGGGTCATAACCCCGGGGTGGTTACGGACGGTAAGCTCCAGGATGACGTTATCGTTTTGTTTTTGCATGGCTTATTCCCCCACCATTTCAGTATTGGCCGCACCGGGTGGGACCATCGGATAGACTTTTTGTTGTGGATCGATACGAACGTGGATCAGCGCCGGACCCGGACGTGAGATCGCCGCCTGCAGCGCCGCGTGGGCGTCCTCTTCGGCATTCAGATCGCAGGTATGCAGGCCAAAACCGGCGGCAATCTGCATAAAGTTAATCATCCCCGGATAGGTGGCGGCAAAGACCCCCTGCTTGTAGAACAGGCTCTGCTGCTGATGCACCAGGCCCAGCGCTTCGTTGTTCATCAGGATGATTTTCACATCCAGCTGGTTTTCCGCCGCGGTGGCCATCTCCTGAATATTCATCATCAGGCTGCCGTCGCCGGAAAAGCAGATCACCTTGCGGTCCGGGTTCGCCAGCGCCGCGCCCACCGCCGCAGGCAGACCAAAGCCCATGGTCCCCAGGCCGCCAGAGGTCAGCCACTGGCGCGGACGGTTCAACGGATAGGCCTGGGCGGTCCACATCTGATGCTGACCGACGTCGGTGGTGATAATGGCGCTGTCGTCCACGCAGGCGGCCACGGCGTTAATCAGCCCGTAATGGCTGAGCGGCTCGCCTTCGGTTGGGATGGCACCCGGGAACTCCTGCTGCAAACCAGACACCTGCTGATGCCACGCGCTGCGCGGGGTGGCGTCGATGTACGGCAGCAGTTGCGCCAGCACCTCGTTGACGTCGCCCTGGATCGCCACGTGCGGCTGCTTGATTTTGCCCAGCTCCGCGCGATCGATATCCACGTGAATGATTTTGGCATTCGGGCAGAACTGCTCGGTTTTGCCAATCGCCCGGTCATCAAAACGCGCCCCGAGAACAATCAGTAAATCAGCTTCTTGCAGAATAAAGTTGGTGCTGCGCGCGCCGTGCATCCCGAGCATTCCCAACGACAGCGGGTGCGCTTTTGGCAGCATGCCCAGCGCCATCAGGGTCATGGTGGTCGGCAGGCTGGCTTTTTCTGCGAGGGCGCGCACCGCATCAGGCGCGTCGATCACCCCGCCGCCCAGATAGAGCACCGGGCGCTGTGCGGCGTTGATCATCGCCGCCGCCTCGCGCACGCTCTCAACGCTGAATTCCGGCGATGGCGCGCGGATGCCCGGCTCCGGCAGCACGTCGATCTCAATTTCAGCGGTCTGCACATCCTTAGGAATGTCTATCCACACCGGGCCCGGACGGCCGGACTGGGCGATACGGAACGCATCGCTGATAACCTGCGGTAATTCGCTGATATCGCGCACTAAATAGTTGTGCTTGGTGATGGGGATAGAGATGCCGTAGGTGTCCACTTCCTGAAACGCATCGGTGCCGATCATCGAGGCAGGCACCTGGCCGGTAATGCAGACTAACGGGATAGAGTCGAGACGCGCGTCGGCGATGGCGGTCACCAGGTTGGTCGCCCCCGGGCCGCTGCAGGCCATACAGACCGCCGGTTTACCCTGGGTTCGCGCCATGCCCTGCGCGATAAAGCCTGCGCCCTGCTCGTGACGCGCCAGCACGTGGCGGATCTGCGTGCTCTGGCTTAAGGCATCATACAGCGGGAGTACCGTCCCACCAGGAATACCTGCAACTGTGGTAATGCCCTGACGTTCCAGCAGATGAACGATTAACTGCGCGCCTGTGAAACGCGTCTTGTGTGATGTTGTGCCCGAACTTGCCATGCTCCAGTCCTTTTCTTCTGGGCCGACTTTCCGGGGGGCTTTTAACGAAAAACCCCGCCGGTTTGCGCCGGCGGGGTTTGGAATCGTGTGTTGATCCAGTCCCTACGGCGCATTGCCGACGACCACCACCACACGCACGACGACCACTGCGGCTGGTTGCGCAGTTTTTAGTAGGGTCGAGGTCAGCATGGAAGCGTTCATTAGGAACCTGTCTCTGGAATCATTGAGTGGATTTATACAAGCACAGGTTTACAGGCGTGACAACGGAATTATTTTCATCTGGCTGAAAATGCGTCAGGGATCACGTTTCGCTTGTCGGGTAATGAAAACAAAAAACCCCGCCGGAGCGAGGTTTTTTTTACAGCGTTTGCAGCTGGTGACCGCAGAGCACACTGTGTTACGTCAACGCACGAAGTATACGCGATCGCACGGGAACGCGCAATTTACGGCACGGATTTTGACGTCTTTGAGTATGGCTCCCGCTTCACGTTTTGTCTATAAATTACTGTTCATATATACAGTATTTATCTATACTGGGTGTGTTCACAGGGTGTGAGGGGAGCCGCTCGTAGTACACCGGCGCAACGAAGTCCTGGCTGAAACGGGTGGTGCCGTCAGCGCCTCCACTCCCCACCTGAGCACACTGTGTTACGTCAACAAAGGTGCTGGTTACAGGCGGCGGAAAGGTACGCCAGCATCGTGCTCCTTAACCAGAGGAGACGCGTATGAGCGTAGTGGATATGGTTGTACTTATCCTCAAACTCATTGTTGCAGCACTGCAACTGCTTGATGCTGTCCTGAAATACGTTAAGTAATCCAGGTTCAAGCCGCACCAAAGAGGGGCGGGAAACCGCCCCTCTTTAATAACGAGGGAATGCTATGTTGCGTTTATTAATTGAGCCTGTCACGCCGGACGAACCCGGGTATATCGCGCTTAAAACCGAGAGCACCGCGCGCCATTTCAATATGTTGCGCCGGCTGGAAGAGAACTGGGAGCGGGGTGAAAATCGCTTTAACGCCCCGGGTGAAAAGCTGCTGGGTGCCTTTCTGAACGGCAAGCTGGTCGGGATTTGCGGGCTAAACCGCGATCCGTTCAGCCAGCAGCCGCGGGCTGGTCGCATTCGCCACCTCTATATCAGCGAAAGCTGCCGTGGGCTGGGTATCGGCAGGCAGCTGCTCGCCGTGGTAATGGCCGATGCCAGCGTCTGGTTCGATTTTCTCAATACCAATGCGCCGCACACCGCCTGGACATTCTACCAGCGCGCTGGCTTTACGCAGGTCGCGGATGAACCGCGCGTCACCCATCGCCTTTTTTGCGCAATCTGAGCGGCTGGCAGCATCTGAGGGTAAATGTTACAGTTAAGTGACAATTCACCACCCGATACGCCATGACGCTCTCCGTTTTCTGCATTTTACTCTTCGCCGCACTGCTGCATGCCAGCTGGAATGCCATCGTTAAAGCCGGAACGGATAAGCTCTATTCAGCGATTGGCGTCAGCGGCTCCGCCACGCTGATTGCCCTGGTGTTGCTCCCCTTCTCTCCCCAACCGTCTGCGGCCAGCTGGCCGTTTTTGCTGGTCTCCTGCGCTCTACAGGTGGTGTATACCGTTCTGGTCGCGAAGACCTATCAGGTCTCCGATATGAGCCAGACCTATCCGCTGATGCGCGGCACCGCACCGCTGCTGGTGGCGCTGATCGGCACGCTGGCGCTCGGCGATCGTCTCTCATGGTTCGCCTGGTCCGGCATTGGGGTGATCTGCCTGTCGATACTGGTCATGGCGATGAACGGACGCATGCAGTCCCGAAAAGGGATCTGGCTGGCGCTGCTGAATGCCTGTTTTATCGCAGGTTATACCCTGGTGGACGGCACCGGCGTGCGGCTATCGGGCACCGCGCTGGGCTATACGCTGTGGACCTTCTTTATGAACGGCTTCTGTCTGCTGAGCTGGGCGATGGTGGCACGTCGGCGCGCCGCGTCCAGCTACCTGCGTCTGCACTGGAAAAAAGGGCTGCTCGGCGGCATTGGCACTATGGGCTCTTATGGCCTGGCGCTATGGGCCATGACCCAGGCACCGCTGGCGGTGGTCGCAGCGCTGCGTGAAACCTCCATTCTCTTTGGTGCGCTGATCGCATTTGTGCTTTTAAAAGAGAGGGTTGCGGGTCTGCGTATCGCTGCGGCGCTGGGTATTGCAGGCGGTGCCATTCTGCTACGCCTGGCCTGAATCACTGGCAATATTAGTTGCCGATCTTGTTTACAAATCCTGCCTTTTGCTGCTTCTCCATTCATCACGGCAATGCTCAATTTGTCATTTTCCTGTGGTAGATTCCTCGCGCATTTATGGGAATGCGTAGTCACTTACTCTTTAATTATCACTTTTGGCAAAATTATTCAGCGACATGAAAAGACAGCGGAACGTTAATTTACTCTTGATGTTGGTATTGCTGGTCGCCGTCGGTCAGATGGCGCAAACCATCTATATCCCGGCCATTGCGGATATGGCGAAGGAACTCAACGTCCGTGAAGGCGCGGTGCAGAGCGTGATGGGCGCGTACCTGCTGACCTACGGCGTCTCGCAGCTGTTCTACGGCCCGCTCTCGGATCGCGTTGGCCGTCGTCCGGTGATCCTGGTCGGAATGACGATTTTTATGATCGCCACGGTGATTGCCATGACCACCCACAGCCTGAGCGTGCTGATCGCCGCCAGCGCGTTGCAGGGCGTCGGCACCGGCGTCGGTGGGGTGATGGCGCGCACGTTGCCGCGCGATATGTACCAGGGCGCCCAGCTGCGCCATGCTAACAGCCTGCTGAACATGGGCATTCTGGTCAGCCCGCTGCTGGCCCCGCTGATTGGCGGCCTGCTGGACACCATGTGGTCATGGCGGGCCTGCTACGGCTTCCTGCTGGTGCTGTGCGTTATCGTCACCTTCAGCATGGCGCGCTGGATGCCGGAAACCCGCCCCCAGGACGCGCCGCGCACCAGACTGCTCACCAGCTACAAAATCCTCTTCGGCAACGGGGCCTTTAACTGCTACGTGCTGATGCTGGTAGGCGGCCTGGCGGGCATCGCGGTGTTCGAAGCCAGCTCTGGCGTGCTGTTGGGCGCCGGGCTGGGCCTCAGCAGCATGGTGGTGAGTATTCTGTTTATTCTGCCAATCCCGGCGGCGTTTTTCGGCGCCTGGTTTGCCGGACGCGCCAATAAACGCTTTACCACCCTGATGTGGCAGTCGGTGGTGAGCTGCCTGCTGGCAGGGCTGATGATGTGGATCCCGGGGCTGTTCGGGGTGATGAACGTCTGGACCCTACTGATCCCGGCCGCGCTGTTCTTCTTTGGCGCGGGAATGCTGTTCCCTCTGGCCACCAGCGGCGCGATGGAGCCCTTCCCGTTCCTCGCCGGCACCGCCGGGGCGCTGGTGGGCGGTCTGCAGAATATCGGCTCCGGTGCCCTGGCCTGGCTCTCAGCGATGATGCCGCAAAACGGCCAGGCGAGCCTCGGGCTGCTGATGACCTTAATGGGTCTGCTGATTGTGCTCTGCTGGCTGCCGCTGGCCTCCCGCGCCTCGCACCACGAGCAGGCGGTGTAATCAGGTTGCTCTTTCCCTGAGCCAGTGGATAAAGGCATCAATCTTTGGCCACTGGCGTCCTGAAAGGGTCGAGACGTAGTAGTGCTGGTGGCATTTCAGCGTCTTCTCGCCAAAGGGCGCAATCAGATCCCCGCGATCGAGCCGCTGCTGCACCAGCCGTTTGCGCCCCATCGCCACCCCAACATGATTAATCGCCGCGATAACCGCCAAATCGGAACGATCGAACCCTATTCCCGACGATGGCGGCAGGTTCACTGCAAAATGCTGGGCCCAGCTAAACCACTCGTCGGTACCAGAGTCGTTGCTCCAGGCCTGCCGATCGTGCAGCAGGGTGCAGTGGCGAAGATTATCCGGGCTGGCGAGCAGCTGATGCTCCCGGGCGTACTCGGGTGAGCAGACCGGCAGGATCGCCTCGTCCATTAAAAAATGGTGGCAGAGCTGAGTCGGCGGCATATCGTCGAAATAGAGCGCCAGATCGACGCCGGTTCGCTGCATATTGACGTAATCATTGCCGGTCAAAACGGTAAGAGAAATTGACGGATAGCGGCGGGTGAAGTCCCCCAGCATCGGCACCAGCCAGCACTGCGCAATCGACGGACGGGAATAGACGGTCAGGGTGCCAGAGAGGGCCTGATTTTTGATGTCGAGGATCTCCTGATTCAGCGTATCCAGCGACGATTTCAGGGTCCAGTAAACGCGTTTGCCCTCCGGAGTCAGCTCCACTTTGCGGTGCGAGCGGACGAAAAGCGCGATCCCCAGCTCCTCTTCCAACAGGTTAATCCTGTGGCTCACCGCACTCGGGCTGAGCGACAACTCCGCCGCCGCCAGCGCAAACGACTCGTGACGTGCCGCCACCTCAAAGGTGTGCATCTTCGACAGCTGCCAGCCGTTCAGTAAGCGATTTCTCGCCTCACTCCCCTCGTTCATTGCCCTGCCCTCATTCACCCCTGATCGATGCCCAGCATAACGCTCAAAGATGAGAGATTGTGAACCAAAGAGCGAAAGAACGTTTTTTTTAGAGCGCTGTCACTCAGTTGATCCAATCTGGCTCATCTGAACGACAATTTATATCGTTTGTCAGCTGGCGAATTTTTTCGTCCAATACCCGCAGATAACCTGAGACTGAGGTGAGATAGGGATCTCCGGTCCGGGTAAGGGATCTCTTATGGAAAACGCAAACATCACCACCTTAATCGCACAGTATCCTCTGGTGGAGGATCTGATCGCCCTGAAAGAAACCACCTGGTTCAACCCGAACGCCACCACCTTGGCTGCAGGCCTGCCGTATGTGGGCCTGACCGACGCCGACGTGGAGGATGCCCGGGCGCGCCTGAACCGCTTTGCGCCTTACCTCGCCAAAGCCTTCCCGGAAACGGCGGCCACTCACGGGATTATCGAATCTGAACTGGTGGCTATCCCATTGATGCAAAAGCGGCTGGAGAAGGAATCTGGCGCGGTTATTCCCGGCACCCTGCTGCTGAAGAAAGACAGCCATCTGCCGATCTCCGGCTCGATTAAAGCCCGCGGCGGGATCTATGAAGTGCTGACCCACGCCGAAAAACTGGCTCTGGCCGCCGGGCTGCTCAGCGTTGACGACGATTACAGCGTCCTGCTGGAGCCGCGCTTCAAGGATTTCTTCAGCCAGTACAGCATCGCCGTAGGATCGACCGGCAACCTCGGGATGTCCATTGGCATCATGAGCGCCCGCATCGGCTTTAAGGTGACGGTGCACATGTCCGCCGACGCCCGCGAGTGGAAAAAGGCAAAACTGCGCAGCCACGGCGTGACGGTGGTGGAGTACGAACAGGATTACGGCGTGGCGGTGGAGCAAGGGCGCAAGGCGGCGGAAAACGATCCGAACTGCTTCTTTATCGACGATGAAAACTCCCGCACCCTGTTCCTGGGCTATGCCGTGGCAGGCGAGCGCCTGAAAGCGCAGTTTGCCGAACAGGGCCGGGTGGTGGATGCGGATCATCCCCTGTTTGTCTATCTGCCATGCGGCGTGGGCGGCGGCCCTGGCGGAGTGGCGTTCGGGCTGAAGCTGGCCTTTGGCGACCACGTTCACTGCATTTTTGCCGAGCCGACCCATTCGCCGTGCATGCTGCTGGGAGTCTATACCGGTCTGCACGATGAGATTGCGGTGCAGGATCTGGGGATCGATAACCTCACCGCGGCGGACGGTCTGGCGGTAGGCCGCGCCTCCGGCTTTGTCGGTCGTGCCATGGAGCGTCTGCTCGACGGGTTCTATACCCTCTCCGATCAGAGCATGTACGACATGCTGGGCTGGCTGGCGCAGGAGGAAAACATTCGCCTTGAGCCGTCGGCGCTGGCGGGCATGGCCGGGCCAGTGCGCCTCGCCGCCTCCGGTCACTATCTACTGGAGAACGCCACTCATCTGGTGTGGGCCACCGGCGGCGGCATGGTACCGGAAGATGAAATGGCGAAGTACCTGGCGAAAGGGCGTTAACTCGCCCGGTGGCTCTGTTGCAGCAGGGCCATCAGCTCGACAGGCGAACGGTGATGGCGGATCAAATCGCGCATCACCCGCATATGCGGGGCGGAGTGGCGGAAGAAAGCCTGATACCCCGCACATAGCGCGCTCTTGCCTTTAATCGGGAGGCTTGGGGTGTCGTTGTTACACAGATGACGAACCGGACATGCCTGGCACTCGGCGGACAGGCCAGAAAAGTCGTCAAGTTGAGGCGAAGTCCCGCACCAAATCCCCAGCGCCATATCAAAGTGTTGCACGTAGACGCGACCGATATCTTCCCGTACCCAGACATCAAACACCGCCGTCAGGAACGCGGCCCACTCCCGATCGGTGAGCGATTCCGGGTTATCACGCGCCTGCAACGGAATAAACTGCAGGTACGGTATGCCCTGGTCGCGTAGATCGCGGTATAGCCGCTCCGGCTGACGGCAGTTCTGGCGGTTAATTACCGTCACGAGCACTCTGGCCTGACATCCTGTCATGCATAGTCCCTGATAAAAATAATGAGATGGTGAACGTGACTAGCAGCAAACAGTAATGCGAGGGAGAACACTGCGAGGGAGATCAAAAATTTACTACGCACCGGTCGGGATGCTGAAAAGTCGTACAGCGAAACGTCCATCCGGGCGCGGTTGCGGGTGTAGTGCCAGAGGATCAGCGCCACCATCGCCAGCACCCCCAGCGCCACCCAGAACAGCGGGCCCGCCTGCTGCCAGTTGTGCCTGACCGCCAGCACCATCAACGCGCCGTAGCCAAACAGGGTGCGCAGCCAGGCAAGTGAGGTGCGCTCCGGCTGCAGCCCGGGATCGGCCAGACGGCGCGCCTTGCGGTTATCCGCCATACAGCACCAGTCCCATCACAATCACCGCCACTATCATCAGGATCAGACTGACCATCAGCAGGCTGCGGGTGTAGGGCAGATCTTCTTTCAGGCGCATCGCTTTTTCATTCCGCAGCCAGCGCAGGTAGCCGTAGATCGCCAGCCCGCCGGAAAAGAGGCACAGCAGCAGCGCCAGCAGCTGGCGGATCGCCGGCGTGGCAAAATCGGGGGCCAGCTGGTCAAGACCGACACCGGCCGCCAGAAAGCCCAGCGCGGTGCGGATCCACGCCAGAAAGGTACGCTCGTTTGCCAGCGAGAAGCGATAATCCGGCGCTTCGCCGAGGCGGGAAATTTTCATGACCACTCCTGTCTGACTGCCCGTTGTACAAAACTGCGGCAATGTTAACGTATCCAGAGCAGTAATTCCCGTCTTAACCCATCCCCCAGAACAGCACCGCCAGCAGCTGCGGTGTGATGATGCGCATGAACATCACCAGCGGATAGACCGTGGCGTAGGAGAGCGCCGCCGCACCGCTGGAGGCGTGCAGGTTGTTGGCAAAGGCCAGCGCCGGGGGATCGGTCATCGAACCGGCCAGCATGCCGCACAGGGTTAAATAGTTCATCTTCGCCAACAGTCGCGCCAGAATGCCCATGGTGATCAGCGGAACGGCGGTAATGAGGATGCCATAGCCAATCCAGCTGACCCCGTCGCCGCGCGCCAGCGTCTCGACGAAATCCCCGCCCGATTTTAAGCCTACCACCGCCAGAAACAGGACAATCCCCAGCTCGCGCAGGGCGAGGTTGGCGCTCGGAGGCATAAACCAGTAGAGCTTACCCACGCAGCCGATACGCCCGAGGATCAGGGCCATAATCAGCGGCCCGCCTGCCAGCCCCAGCTTGAGCGCCACCGGGAACCCCGGCACGTACAGCGGGATGGAGCCGAGCAGCACCCCAAGACCGATGCCGATAAACACCGGCAGCATCTGCACCTGCTGCAGTTTTTGCTGCGCGTTGCCCACGATATTGGCGACGGCGTCGATGGAGGCCGGACGCCCGACCAGGTTGAGGATATCGCCAAACTGCAGGCTGGCATCCGGACTGGCCACCAGCTCTATCCCGGCACGGTTCAGACGCGAGATCACCACGTCATAACGCTCTTTGGCCTGCAGTTCGCGGATTTTCTTGCCTAATACCTGCTCGTTGGTGACCACCACCCGCTCGACGCGCATATCGGTACCGCGGGTGGAGAGCGAAGTATCGACCTCCTGGCCAATCACCAGCCGGGCGTTGTTCAGGTCCGCCGGCTGGCCGACGAGGTGTAACAGGTCGCCGGTCTGGATCACCGTGCCGGGCAGAGGCACCATCAGGGTCTGCTCGCGCTTCAGGCGGGAACAGATAATGTTGGCGCTGTTGAGGATCGGCACATCCTGGATCGCCAGGTTGTTGAGATTGGGGTTGTCGACGCGGATGTTGATGGTTTTAATCAGCGCCTGGCCTTGGGTGAGGGTGGATTCGTGCTGCTGGGCTTCTTGCTCCACGTTAATGCGAAACAGAACGCGCATCAGCCACATGGTCAGCAGAATGCCGCAGATGCCGAACGGGTAGGCCATGGCGTAGCTCATGCCCATCTGATCCACGATGCCGGGCTCAATCCCCAGATCGCGCAGGATTTGCTGACCGGCCCCCAGCGCGGGGGTGTTGGTGACCGCCCCGGAGAAGATGCCTAGCACCACCGGCAGCGGGATGGCGAAGAGCTTATGCAGCAGGGCGGTGACCAGCCCGCCCATCACCACAATCCCCATCGCAAAGAGGTTGAGACGCAGGCCCGAGACGCGCAGCGAGGCGAAAAAGCCGGGCCCGACCTGAATACCGATGGTGTAAACGAAGAGGATCAGGCCAAATTCCTGAATGAAGTGCAGCATTTGGGCGCTGAGGGTGATACCCAGCTGGTCGGCAAAGTGGCCGACAAATATCCCGCCAAACAGCACGCCGCCAATACCAAACCCGATACCGCGGATTTTGACATTGCCTATCCACAGCCCGACCACCGCAACCAACGCCAGAATACTGACCGTTAACGCTATATCACTCATGACGGCATCCCTGTGAATAACATTATTATTAGCAGGGATTCTCTCAGAGCGCAGGCGGGTTGTATGGGCGATGGCGCACAAAAAAACGGAGGTAAAAGCAAAACGGTCACCCGAAGGTGACCGCTTTTAGTCTTTTCGCCCTCTCCCTGTGGGAGAGGGTTGGGGTGAGGGCATCAGGCCGCACAAACCCGCATTAGCTATGTAGGTCGGGTAAGCGTAGCGCCACCCGACATGATGGCATTAGCTGTTCAACGCCGGGCGTTCACTGATGGCGATCCGCTGCGGAGCAATCTCTTCCGGCACGTTGCGGGTGATGTCGATATGCAGCAGCCCGTTGGTGAAGGTGGCGCCCGTCACTTCCATATGTTCAGCGAGGGTAAAGCTCAGGCTGAACGGCTGAGTGACCAGCCCCTGGTGCAGCCATTTGGTTTCGGTCTCCGGTTTTTCCGGCGTGCCTTTCACCGTCAGGCGCGTCCCTTCCAGCTGGATATCCAGGTTCTGCTGGCTGAATCCCGCCACCGCGAGCGTAATGCGATAGTGGTTATCGTCGCTCTTTTCGATGTTATACGGCGGGAAGGTCTGGCTTTCGGTGGTGCTTTGCAGCGCGTTAGCCAATTTGTCGAAACCGATCCACTGACGCAGCAGCGGGGATAAGTCGTAATTACGCATGGTAGTTCTCCTTCTGAGAAGCGAGTTCGGCACAATGTTGTGCGCAGTTGTCCCGGCAAATTCTGTTGGATCCGCCTCTGCTCCCGATATCGGCAAGCATTCAGGTGTGGGCCGCCGCAGCGACCCGAGCAATTAATTAATTTCGATACGGCGCGGTTTTTTCGCTTCCGGGATCACACGTTCCAGATCGATATACAGCAGGCCGTTGACCAGGTTCGCGCCGTGAACGTGAATGTTCTCAGCTAACTGGAACTTGCGTTCAAAGTTACGTTCCGCGATGCCCTGATAGAGGTAGGTACGTTCTTTCTGCTCGCCCGCATGAGCGCCTTTCACCACCAGCAGGTTGTCCTGTGCGGTGATCTCCAGTTCGCTTTCAGCAAAACCGGCCACGGCAATCGCGATGCGATAGTGGTTTTCGTCAACCAATTCAACATTGTATGGAGGGTAGCCGTTGCTCTGGCTTTGGTTGTTTTCTAAATGATTGAACAGACGATCGAAGCCAATGGCTGAACGATAAAGCGGAGAAAGATCAAAGTTACGCATACAGTTAAAACTCCTGAAATCAGCAAGAATTGTCGCCTTCCACAGTGGACAGGCTGGGGTATCCCAAACGCCCCTCAGGCACGTTTGTTCATTGATACACTCTTAAAATGGGTCTGCTTCCGTTCTTTTCAAGAGCAACGCAGCGAGAATTTTTTGCACTTTGCGGGTACTGGAATAGACTGGGACTACAGCACGTAAGGTTAAAATGCGATAGGTGCCACAGAGCGGTACTTTTCAACTATTCATTTTGACAATGGCCCGTTATAAACCCGGTTGCGGGTCTGGACCGGGCCATTGATGATGACTGACTGATAATGAAAAATGTTCTGATAAAGTTGACGATGTTCAGCGCGGTGATGGTACTTTGCGGGTGTTCGAGCGTGATGTCTCACACCGGCGGGAAAGAAGGAACGTATCCCGGGACGCGCGCCAGCGCAACCATGCTGGCGGATGACGACACCAACTGGGGCACTAAATCCCTGGTGGTGCTGGATATGCCGTTTACTGCTGTAGTCGATACCCTGCTGCTGCCGTGGGATCTCTTCCGCAAGGATAAATCCGTTCGCTCCCGCGTGGAGCAAAGCGAGGAGAAGACGCTGGCGACCAACGCCGTCATCCCGCCCGCTGCCATGCCCTCTCGCTGATTAGCGCCCGGTTTCTGTCATCCAGATCTGACGGAAGCCGTTGACCTCCTCCATCCAGGCCAGATAGCGCCCGTCAGGCGAGTAAACCACCGCATCCCCCGACGGCGGGTTGCCGTGATCGGACGTCAAAAACGTCACCGCGCCCGAAGCGGCATCACACTGAGCCATACGCTCCTCCAGCACAAACCCCAAAGAATGCCCCGCAGGATGCCAGTTAAACGCCGACTGAATATCGCTGTGATTATGAGTGAGCTGACGCGGCTCTCCCCCTTCCGGGGCGATCAGCCACAGCTGCACCACGCCGTTATCATCACGCATCAGGAATGCGATTTGCGTCCCCTGCGGGTTGCTGCGCACCCAGTGTCGCGGCACGTTCACCAGCCCCGGATAGCGGCGATCGTGGGTGAAGGTTAAACGGTGCTGCACCACTCCGGCAGGCGGAGCGGGCATACGATCCGCCGTACCCTGAAGCGGTAAATGGCCGGCCTGTTTCCAGCCCTGCTCGTCTTTCGGCAGATCCACGATAAACAGCTCCGGCACTTTTTCACCGTTAACGGAAAGGGTATCGCCGATAAAGGCCAGCCTGTCGTTGCCGACCCAGCCCTCTTCATAGGCGCGGTTGATCTCATCGCTGCCCGGTTTTGGCGTCGGAGTGGTGCGGCTGACCAGCACGCTCCAGTGCGTGCCGCCATAGTTGCGCGGGTGATCGCCCTGCGGGATCACCGGCCCGAAGGGCGCGGCCACGCCCACGTTGCGTAAATCGAGCTTAGGATCGTACTCGTGCAGTACGTGGTCGTTATAGGTAAAGCTGACGTACTGCCCGTCCGGGCTATACACATGGACATGGCTGCCGCCGCGCAGCGCGCCGGGGGTGAAGGGCGCGGTGATATCCATCGCATCAAGATTATTTATCTGCCCCTGTGCGGCAATCACCCCCTGACGGTGGTGAAAATCATACTGCCAGTGGGCATCGGGATTTTGCGGGCCGTGGATAAAGACATATTTATTTTCCGCCGGATGAACGGTCACCACACCGACATGTGCGCCGTTGCTGGCGCGGTAAATCACCTCCACCTCGCCCGTGTCGACGTTAACCCGTTCGATGGTTTCCCCGGTAAAGGACGCACCGGAAGGACGGACGTCAAAGACCAGCCACTGGCTGTCTGCGGTCCAGGTGCGGGTGTTGGTAAGCTGATGATTGCGGGGAGCGAAGGTGATTTGTTTCATGAGGATACCCTGATGCGCGGATGTCGCATCAGGGTATAGCATTGCCGGAGATTAGCCCACCCGTTTCACGTCGCCTACCAGCAGGATGTAGGAGAGCGCGCCGATCAGGGCTACCGCGGAGATATAGACCAGCGCCGGGCCGAAACCGTAGTCCTGCGCCAGGTAGCCGATCACCAGCGGTACGGTGATGCCGCCCAGGCCGCCAACGAAGTTAAACACCCCGCCGGTCAGGCCAATCAGACGCATCGGTGCCAGGGACGATACCAGCGACCAGGTAATAGAGGCGAAGCCATTCCCGAAGAAGGCAATCGCCATCAGAGTCATAATCCACACCGGATCGTTGGTGTAGTTCGCACCCATGATGCAGGTGGAGATCAGCAGCCCACAGATGATCGGCGTTTTACGCGCGATGCCGAGGGAGTAGCCTTTTTTCACCAGCTTATCCGCCAGCCAGCCGGAGAGCAGAACGCCAACGAACGCGGCAAGGAACGGCACGGTGGTCATAAAGCCCGCCTTCAGCGCGGTAATGCCTTTCTCCTGGGTCAGGTAGTTCGGGAACCAGGTGAGGAAGAACCACAGCGTCGAGGTGACGGCAAACTGGCCGAGGTAAACGCCCACCAGCTTACGGTGGAACACCAGCTTCCAGTCGGCTTTGGTCAGCGGCTGACGCGCCTCTTTTTTCACCGGCGCATCGCCATCCACCAGACCGCCGCCGTCGCGGATATAGTCCAGCTCGGCTTTGGTGATGCTTTTGGTCAGACGCGGCGGTTGATAAACCTTAATCCAGATCAGCGACCAGATGATGCCGATCCCGCCGGTGACGATAAACACCCAGTGCCAGCTCAGCAGCTCCTGGATCCAGATCAGCAGCGGGGTCAGGAACGCGAGGCCGACAAACTGGCCGGAGGTGTAGAACCCGACCGCAGAGGCGCGCTCATGCTCCGGGAACCAGCTGGTGACCATCCGGTTGTTGGTCGGGAACGCCGGGGCTTCGAAAATACCGGTGATGGCGCGCAGGCCAATCAGCGACATCAGCCCGGTAGCAAAGCCCTGGAACAGCGTCGCCACGGACCAGCCGAAAATGGCGATAAAGTAGGTCAGGCGCGAGCCGACGCGGTCGAGGAACCAGCCGCCCGGGATCTGGCACAGCGTATAGAGCCAGGCAAAGGCCGAGAAGACGTAACCCATCTCCGCTTTGGTGATGCCAAACTCTTCCTGGATATGGGCCGAGGCCACGGCCAGGTTGGCGCGGTCAACATAACAGATGACCACGGTAATAAAGATCATCATCAGCGTCAGGTAACGACGACGCCCGGTTTTGGTAGCAGTAACTGGAATATCCATCGCAATCTGTCTCCAGATTTTGGGCATAGCGAAGCCGCTCACCATGCCCTGTAATTTACAGAGGGTGTATTTGATTTTTTAATTAAAAACTTAACCAGAATGCGCTAAATAATTCGTGCTGGGGGAAGGCGGCAAGTTGTCGCATCCCCGGGAGCATACAAAAGTATGTGACCGGGGTAAGAAAGCGCAGCCAACGCATCACCAGCGCGAAGTATGACGCGCATTTACCACTCGGCTACAGAACCGTCTTCATGACGCCACAGTGGGTTACGCCAGTCCGGCGCATTTTTACTCAGCTCAATGACTTTGGCTTCGTCGATCTCCACGCCAAGGCCCGGCTTCGTTAACGGTTTGAAGAAACCGCCTTCCATGTTGAAATCTTCTTTGTTCTTCACAAAGTCGAGCAGCTCCGCGCCCTTGTTGTAGTGAATGCCCATGCTCTGTTCCTGGAACACGGCGTTGCGGGAGACAAAGTCCACGTGCAGACAGGCGGCCAGCGCGATCGGCCCCAGCGGGCAGTGCGGTGCCAGCGCCACGTCGTAGGCTTCCGCCATCCCGGCAATTTTGTAGCATTCGGTGATGCCGCCTGCGTGGGAGAGATCCGGCTGCAGGATCGCAACACCGCCCGCCTCCAGCACGCGTTTGAACTCGAAGCGTGAGAACATACGTTCGCCCGCCGCGATCGGAATATGGGTCTGCTCCGCCAGTTTCGGGTAGTACTCGGCCTGCTCGGCCAGCACCGGCTCCTCGATAAACAGCGGACGATACTGCTCCAGCTCTTTGATCAGCACTTTCGCCATCGGCGCGCTGACGCGGCCGTGGAAGTCCAGACCAAACTCAATCTCGTTGCCGAAGGCCTCGCGGATCTGCGCCACGGTATTCACCGCCCGATCGACCGCGCGCGAGTTGTCGATAATGCCCATCTCTTCGCAGCCGTTGAGCTTAAAGGTGTCAAAACCGATGCCGCGCAGCTTGTTGATGCCATCAATCACTTCCGCCGGACGGTCGCCACCGACCCAGCTGTAGGCTTTGATCTTGTCACGCACCAGGCCGCCCATCAGCTGCCAGACCGGGGCATTCAGCACTTTGCCTTTGATATCCCACAGCGCCTGGTCGATACCGGCGATGGCGCTCATCATGATCGGGCCGCCGCGGTAGAAGCCCGCGCGATACATCACCTGCCACAGGTCGTTAATGCGTGCCGGATCCTGACCAATCAGGTACTCGCCCAGCTCATGCACCGCCGCTTCGACGGTGCGCGCGCGGCCTTCGATCACCGGTTCGCCCCAGCCAACTACCCCTTCGTCGGTTTCAATTTTCAGGAACATCCAACGCGGAGGTAAACGGTACGTGGTGAGTTTGGTTATTTTCATTTCACTGCCTCTCGATACGCTTTCACAAATGCCGCCGCCTGCTGCGCGGTACGTTCTACGGACTGCCCGGCGCGATAGAGATCGCTGCCAAGACCCGCGCCGACACAGCCGGCTTTCATCCACTGGGCCAGGTTTTCTGGCGTTACGCCGCCTACGGCAAAGACCGGTACGCTGGCGGGTAAGACCGCTTTCAGCGCTTTGATGTATTCCGGGCCAAAGGCCGACGACGGGAAAATTTTGAGCGACTGCGCGCCCGCATCGAGAGCGGTAAAGGCTTCTGTCGCCGTGGCGCAACCCGGGCAGACGGTCATACCGTAGCCCACCGCGCGGCGGATCACCTCAGGGTTGATATTGGGCGTGACGATGAGCTTGCAGCCCATCTTTGCCAGCCTGTCTACCTGCTCCGGCTGTAACACGGTGCCCGCGCCGATCAGCGCTCTGTCACCAAAGGCATCCACAACCGCCGGAATGCTTTTCTCCCACTCGGGGGAGTTGAGCGGGATTTCTACCGCGTCGAATCCGGCGTCGATCGCCGCACCAACGTGGGCTAAGGCCTCGTCAGGGGTGATGCCGCGCAGGATCGCGATAAGGGGAAGATTAGTTTGCCACTGCATGAGCGATGCTCCTTATTCCAGCCTGAAATGCCGTGTCGCCTTCCACCGCCGCCACGTCACGCCCGATGGCGTGGAACGCCTGGCGGTAGCGTGAGGTCAGCGATGAACCCGCGACGAGGGTGATGGACTGCTGCCCGGCGAACTGCTCGCTCAGGGAGGCGACTTCTGCGCCAATCAGCAGGCCCGATAAAAATTCGCTCACCTGCTCGCGGGGAAGGGATCCCAACACGTGCGAGGCGCGAACCTCAAAAAGCTGCGGCAAAACGGCAGGGGACGCGATCCCGCGCGCCAGCCCGGCGGCAAACGCCTCGGGGGAGGCATCCTGCTCCGGCAAACCGGCACCCACCAGCGAATGCGTAAGCAAAAGATGGTGCAATTCGCCGGTCATCACGGTGCGAAAATCGTGGATCTGCTCAGCATCGGCCTGCACCCATTTGCAGTGCGTACCGGGCATCACGTAGACAGAAGAAGGAGAGAGCGTGCGTGCGCCGAGCAACTGAGTCTCTTCGCCGCGCATGACGTTGTGGTTATCGTCGTGGGAAACGCACAGCCCGGGAATAATCCAGACATTGTCGCCAACGGACGTTAACTGTTCGCCAATGGCAGAGAAATGGGCAGGAACCGGCAGGTACGGGGCAACCTTCCAGCCCACGTTGCTGCCGACCATTCCCGCCATCACTACCGGCGTGGCGCCGTCGCGCCAGTGTTGTGTCACCTCTGCTAACACCGCCTCGGGGGATTTACCGTTCAGACGCGTGACGCCTGCTTCGGATTGCCTGCTCTCCAGGCACTGTTCGCCCTGGTAGAGCCAGGCGCGCAGATTGGTCGATCCCCAGTCAATGGCGATGTAGCGAGATGTCATGTGATTTCCTTCAACCTTCGTGTTGAGCTGGCGATCATGGTTAGCGCCGCCTGCTCTGCCGCATCGCTGTCCTGATGCCGTATCGCATCGAACAGCGCTTTATGTTCCTGGAGCGTCTTCGGCATGTTGGCCTCATCACCCATCCAGGTTCGTTCAAATACTGCTCGCTGTAGCGAGCTGATCGCCACGCTAAGCTGCTGTAACACCGGGTTATGCACCGACTGCAGCACCGCCTCGTGGTAGCGGATGTCCGCCTCGTTAAAGGCGTCCCGGTTCTGGTTGTTGGCGATCATGTCGTTCAGGGCCGACTCGATCTGCGCCAGGTCGCCGGAGGTGGCACGTTCTGCCGCCCAGCGGGCAATGGCCGGCTCCACCAGGTTTCGTACCTCGCTCATCGCGCCGATCAGCCGCGGGTCGTAGTCGTTTTCCAGCACCCACTGCAGCACGTCGGTATCGAGGTAGTTCCACTGGTTACGCGGGGCGACAAAGGCGCCGCGATAACGCTTCATTTCAATCAGCCGCTTCGCCATCAGCGAGCGGAACACTTCCCGGATGATGTTGCGCGAGGTTTCAAACTCCTCACACAGCTCGGCCTCTGCGGGCAGCGGCGAGCCGGGAACGTATTTGCCACCCACGATCTGGGTGCCCAGCGTAATGACGATGCGATCGGTTTTATTGAGAGTCATGGAGAGTCCTTGTGCTCTGTATGTCCATCACTACTTTACCGCGACCGCTGAATTTCGCCTCAATTTTGCAGTACAAACGTGATGCCATTCGTCATTGCCGTGGTCGTAATGTAGTACAATCATATAATGTTGTACTACAATCTGGATCACAAAAAGAACAATCAGTGAAAGGAATGTTAAAGGAAGGTTCCTGCGGGGATAAAAAAACCCGCAACGGGTGCGGGTTGTAGGGAAGCTGTTTTGCCAGGTCTTAATTCAGGACAAACTTCTCAATAGCGTATGCCACGCCGTCTTCGAGGTTGGATTTGGTGACGAAGTTAGCCACCTCTTTCACCGACGGGATCGCGTTCTCCATCGCCACGCCCAGGCCAGCATATTCCAGCATCGCAATGTCGTTTTCCTGATCGCCCAGGGTCATGATCTCTTCCGGTTTGATCCCCAGCGCGTCGGCCAGCGACTTCACGCCGGTACCTTTATTGACGCGTTTATCGAGGATTTCGAGGAAGTACGGTGCACTTTTCAGCACGGTGTACTTCTCTTTCACCTCCGCCGGGATACGGGCGATGGCCTGATCCAGAATGGCAGGCTCATCAATCATCATCACTTTCAGGAACTGGGTCGCCGGATCCATCTTCTCCGCTTCGCAGAACACCAGCGGGATGGTGGCGACGAAGGATTCATGCACCGTGTAGTAGCTGATGTCGCGGTTGGCGGTGTAGAGCGTGTTGCGGTCGAGGGCGTGGAAGTGCGAGCCCACGTCGCGGGAGAGTTGTTCCAGATAGCGGTAATCGTCATAGCTCAGCGCGGTTTGCGCCACCGTGCTGCCGTCGGCGGCTTTCTGCACCAGCGCGCCGTTGTAGGTAATGCAGTAATCACCTGGCTCACTCATATGCAGCTCTTTCAGGTAGCTATGAACGCCTGCGTATGGACGACCGGTGCACAGCACCACGTTCACGCCTTTCGCACGGGCTGCGGCGATGGCGTTTTTAACAGCAGGAGAGATAGTGTGGTCTGGCAGCAGCAGCGTGCCGTCCATGTCGATTGCAATGAGTTTGATAGCCATGAGTTCCCCGGGATAAATGAGTGCTGCCTCATGCTAACGCGATTAAGCCCACAAAAATAGAGCTACATTGCGCAACAAAAACACCCCTTTTAGGCTCATCCCGGGGAACGACGACTCACTCACGGGTGAGAACGATTTTCCCAAACGCACCGCGATCCAGATGTTCGAGCGCCTGTTCCAGTTCATCAAAGCGGTAGCGATGCTCAATCACCGGTTTCAGCCCCATGATATCAACGGCACGGATGAAATCTTCCAGCGCCCGGCGATGTCCCACGCCAATCCCCTGAATAACCGGGGATTTCAGCAGCAGCTCGCCAGCAGACAGCGAAATGTCAGTCCCGGCCAGCACGCCAATGACCGATATACGTCCGTGAACGGCAACGGCACGCAGGGAATGCTTCAGGTTCTCCCCACCCACGGTTTCGATAATATGGTCGATGCCGCGATCTTGGGTGAGTGCCAGCGTATTTTCAGCCCAGTCGCCTTTCAGCCGGTTGATACCCTGGCTGGCCCCCAGCTTTTTGGCCAGCGCCAGTTTTTCATCACTTCCCGAGGTGACAAAAACCTCTGCGCCGTGCGCTTTTGCAATTTGCAACGCGAAAATCGCCACGCCGCCTGTCCCTTGCACCAGCACCGATTGCCCGGCGCGTAAATGACCGCGCTCCACCAGCGCGAACCATGCGGTAAGCCCTGCGCAGGGTAAGGTGCTGGCCTCTGCGTCATCCAGAGTCTCCGGAGAGGCCACCAGCGCCTCTTCATTCACAATCACATATTCGGCCAGCATGCCCTGGAAGTATCCGCCGGAGGTTTTATAGGGCAAATTGCGCGCGTCCGCCTGCGGCTTACCGTCGATCCACTCAGGGAAGAAGGTTGATGTGACGCGCGCGCCGGGTTTGAAACGCGTAACGCCTTCACCAAGGCTATCCACCACGCCCGCCATATCCGATCCGGGGGTAAAGGGGAAGGTACGCGAAATCGGCATGATGCCTTCAATGACCAGCTTATCGCGATAGTTGAGCGCGACGGCATTTACCCGCACGCGAACTTCCCCGGGGCCCGGCTGTGGAACAGGCTCCTGAATAAGTGTGAGGTTTTTGCGCCCGAGGGCGTTCATTGACCAGCGTTGCATGTTCTCTGTCATTTTATTCTCCTGCCATCAAATGAGCTTCAGTAATGACAGTCTAACGTTGACGCAGAGGCTCCAGTGGCGATAACTTTTCCCACTATTGACGCCAAAATGGAGACAATCCATGACCAGTACGCTGAAGGATATTCCCGTTTTTGTGGCCGCCGTTGAGGCGGGAAGTTTTGCGCAGGCTGCAATCCGTTTGCATTTATCGCGCTCGGCGGTGGGAAAGAGCATCGCCCGGCTTGAAGAGCGTCTGGGGGTACGTCTGTTTCAACGTACAACACGTAGCCAGAGCCTGACCGATAACGGTGCCCTTTTTTACGAGCGCTGCCTGCGCGCGCTGGAGGAGATTCGTGGCGCAGAATCCCTGCTGGAAACAGGGAAACAGCAGGTGAGTGGCCGCCTGCGTGTCGCCATGCCGGTCCTGTTTGGTCGGCAGTGCGTTGCCCCGCTGCTGATAGAGCTGGCGCAGGAGCATCCGGGACTTGAACTGGAAATGTCATTCAGCGATCGCGTGGTGGATCTGGTGGAGGAAGGGTTTGATATGGCGGTGCGCAACGGCACGCTGGCGGACAGCGCCGCGCTGGTTGCCAGACGACTGGGAGAACACAGAATGGTCTTGTGTGCCGCGCCGGACTATCTGATGAAAAAAGGCCAGCCTGAAGCCGTTGCCGATTTACATCAGCATACGGCCATTAACTATCTGCGGACAGGCCGGGTTTTACCCTGGCAACTCGCGGACAGCGAAGGTGCACCGCAGACAATCATGCCCCGGTCGTCGCTCAATATGGATGATTTACAAGCGATCTGCGACGCGGCGTTAGCCGGGCACGGTATTGCATGGTTACCCTGCTGGATGGTGCGCCAGGAAATTAAGAATGGAACACTTATCCCGCTCTTTAAACAGGCGCCGGATGTGCGTTTCGACGTTCATGCAGTCTGGCAGCAGACGCCCCATCTGCCATTGCGGGTGCGAATTGCCATTGATACGCTGGTCAGCCGTTTACCCTCAGTCATGGCGTTGGATCCGGAAGCGGCTATTCCTGCGCCAATAAAAAAGCCGCGCTAAATGCGCGGCCTTTCTGTTGCGGGGTAACGACATTAAATATCGATGTTTGCCGCTTTCAGGGCGTTCTCTTCGATAAAGGCACGACGAGGTTCAACCGCATCGCCCATCAGGGTAGTGAACAGCTGATCCGCTGCAATCGCGTCTTTAACGGTGACGCGCAGCATGCGGCGGCTTTCCGGATCCATGGTGGTTTCCCACAGCTGATCCGGGTTCATCTCGCCCAGACCTTTATACCGCTGAATGGAGAGGCCACGACGGGACTCTTTCACCAGCCACTCCAGCGCCTGCTCGAAGCTGGCAACCGGCTGACGGCGTTCGCCGCGTTCGATAAAGGCATCGTCTTCGATCAGACCGCGTAGCTTCTCGCCCAGAGTACAGATACGACGGTACTCCGCACCGGTCACAAACTCCTGATCCAGCGGGTAGTCGGTATCCACACCGTGGGTACGCACGCGGATCACCGGCTCGAACTGCTGCAGCTCGGTGTTCTCGTTGACGTCGAACTTCCACTGGCTGCCGTGCTGCTCGTTCTCGTTCAGATCGGTCACCAGGGTGTTCACCCAGCGGGTCACGGCCTGCTCGCTGCTGAGGTCAGCTTCGGACAGCGTCGGCTGATAGACCAGCGCTTTCAGCAGCGTGCGCGGGAAGCGACGCTCCATGCGGCCAATCATCTTCTGGGTGGCGTTGAACTCAGAGACCAGACGCTCCAGCGGTTCACCCGCCAGCGCCGGGGCGCTTGAGTTGGCGTGCAGGGTCGCACCGTCAAGGGCGATAGCGATCTGGTACTGATCCATCGCTTCGTCGTCTTTGATGTACTGTTCCTGCTTGCCTTTCTTCACTTTGTACAGCGGCGGCTGGGCAATGTAGACGTGACCACGCTCAACGATTTCCGGCATCTGACGGTAGAAGAAGGTCAACAGCAGCGTACGGATGTGCGAGCCGTCGACGTCCGCATCGGTCATGATGATGATGCTGTGATAGCGCAGCTTGTCCGGGTTGTACTCGTCACGGCCAATGCCGCAGCCCAGGGCGGTGATCAGCGTCGCCACTTCCTGAGAGGAGAGCATCTTGTCGAAGCGCGCTTTCTCAACGTTGAGGATTTTACCCTTCAGCGGCAGGATCGCCTGGTTCTTACGGTTACGGCCCTGCTTCGCAGAACCGCCCGCGGAGTCCCCTTCCACGAGGTACAGTTCGGACAGCGCCGGGTCGCGTTCCTGACAGTCCGCCAGTTTGCCCGGCAGGCCAGCCAGATCCAGCGCGCCTTTACGACGGGTCATCTCACGGGCTTTACGCGCCGCTTCACGGGCACGCGCCGCATCGATAATTTTGCCAACCACGATTTTGGCGTCGGACGGGTTTTCCAGCAGGTATTCGCTCAGCAACTCGTTCATCTGCTGTTCAACCGCCGATTTCACCTCGGAGGAGACCAGTTTGTCTTTGGTCTGGGAGGAGAACTTCGGATCCGGCACTTTTACGGAGACAACAGCAATCAGGCCTTCACGGGCATCGTCACCGGTGGCGCTGACTTTCGCTTTTTTGCTGTAGCCTTCTTTATCCATGTAGGCGTTCAGGGTACGGGTCATCGCCGTACGGAAGCCGACCAGGTGCGTACCGCCATCGCGCTGCGGGATGTTGTTGGTAAAGCAGTAGATGTTTTCCTGGAAACCGTCGTTCCACTGCAGCGCCACTTCCACGCCGATACCGTCTTTCTCGGTGGAAAAATAGAAGATGTTCGGGTGAATTGGCGTTTTGTTCTTGTTCAGGTACTCAACGAACGCCTTGATCCCACCTTCGTAGTGGAAGTGGTCTTCTTTGCCGTCGCGCTTGTCGCGCAGGCGGATAGAGACGCCGGAGTTGAGGAATGACAGCTCGCGCAGACGTTTGGCGAGGATCTCATATTCAAACTCGGTGACGTTGGTGAAGGTTTCATGGCTTGGCCAGAAACGGACCTGGGTCCCGGTCACGTCAGTTTCACCGGTCACGGCCAGCGGAGCCTGAGGCACGCCGTGGACGTAGGTTTGCTGATGCACTTTGCCTTCGCGGCGGATCAGCAGTTCCAGCTTCTGCGACAGGGCGTTAACCACAGAGACGCCCACGCCGTGCAGGCCACCGGAGACTTTATAGGAGTTATCATCGAACTTACCGCCTGCGTGCAGGACGGTCATGATCACTTCCGCCGCAGAGACGCCCTCTTCCGGGTGGATACCGGTCGGGATGCCACGGCCATCATCGGTTACGGAGACGGAGTTGTCGGCGTGGATGGTCACCACGATGTCTTTACAGTGACCCGCGAGCGCTTCGTCGATAGCGTTATCCACAACCTCAAATACCATGTGGTGCAGACCGGTGCCGTCATCCGTGTCGCCGATATACATACCCGGGCGCTTACGCACCGCATCCAGTCCTTTCAGGACTTTGATACTGGAGGAGTCATAAGAATTCGACATCAACGTTTCTCGCTCATTTATTCTTGGGTTAATCCGTTATTTTACCCTTTTCCACGGTGAACATCTTCGAATTTTTGTCCGACATGTCCATTACGTGTTCAGCGCTGATGGCGCTGACGAAAACCTGCGACTGCGTGGCTTTTAAGCGGCTGGCAAGCAGCCCGCGCCGCGCGTCGTCGAGTTCCGAGGCAAAATCATCAATCAGGTACAGGCAGCGTCGTCCGCTTTCACGGGTCAAGAACTCGCCCTGCGCCAGGCGCAGCGCGCACATCAGGAGTTTGAGCTGCCCGCGTGATAAAGTATCTTCCACCGGCGCACCGTCGGCTCGAATGCGGAAATCCGCCTTGTGCGGGCCGTGCGCGGTGTAGGTCAGCATGCGATCGCGCTCGAAGCTTCGCTCCAGCACCTCGGCATAGTCGGTCTCTTTCTCCCAGCCGCGCTGGAAGGAGAAGCTCAGAGAGAACTCGGGTAAAAACTGTTGGCAGGTATCCGCCATGTCCTGGGCGATCCCGGCGCTGTACTCGGCGCGCCAGCGGCTGATCTGCTCCGCCAGCGGGATCAGCTCTTTGTCCCACGCCCGCAGTTGGGCGTAGCGGGTCACCTGGCGCAGCGCGGCATTGCGCTGCTTGAGCAGTCGTTTAAGGTTGCTCCAGGCGGTAAAGAAGCCCGCTTCGTTATGGAAGCATCCCCAGTCGAGGAAGGCTCTTCTGTATTTGGGGCCGCCGTTGAGTAAAGTAAACCCCTCGGGGGTGATCAGTTGCATCGGCATCAGCAGCGCCAGCTCGGCGACTTTGTGCCCGTCGGTGCCGTCGATGCGTACCTTACTGTCGCCCTGCTTGTCTTTGGTCAGGCCGATGGCGGTTTCATGATCCTCACCCTGCAAACGGCCATGCAGGATAAACGACTCCTGCTCGTGGCGAATCACGCGGCCAATCTGCAAACTGCGAAACGCCCGGCCATGGCCGAGCGTGTAGATGGCTTCCAGCACGCTGGTTTTGCCACTGCCGTTGGCGCCTACCAGGAAATTAAAGCCGGGAGATAAAGCAAGATCCGCGCTTTCGATATTGCGAAAGTCGCGGATCAACAGGCGGGTGAGCGACATTACAGTCTCATTGGCATGACAACATAGGCTGCCGACTGTGATGCGGCATCTTCAATCTGTACGCTCGACACGGAGTCGGTCAGCAGAATACGCACGTTTTCGCACTTCAGCGCATTCAGCACATCCAGCACGTAGCTGACGTTGAAGCCGATCTCCATTTCGGTGCCCGCCGCATAGGTGACATCCAGGATCTCTTCTGCCTCTTCCTGCTCCGGGTTGTTCGCCGTAATTTTCAGCTGATTTTCGCTGACATACAGGCGCACGCCGCGGAACTTCTCGTTGGAGAGGATCGCCGCACGGGCAAAGGCCTGCTTGAGGATATCGCAGCCCGCTTCCAGCGTTTTGTCCGGGTTCTTCGGCAATACGCGACGATAGTCCGGGAAGCGACCATCCACCAGCTTGGAGGTAAAGATGAAATCACCGACGTGAGCGCGGATGTTGTTGCTGCCAATCTGCACGCGCAGCGGGGTTTCGCCGCCGTCGAGCATACGCATCAGCTCAATCACGCCTTTACGCGGTACGATCACCGAATGGTTCGGCAGGCTCACGCCAATCGGCATGGAGCAGACCGCCAGGCGGTGGCCGTCGGTGGCCACGGTGCGCAGCTCTTCACCTTCGGTTTCGAACAGCATGCCGTTCAGGTAGTAACGAACGTCCTGATGCGCCATCGAGAACTGGGTGGCTTCAATCAGGCGCTTCATGGTCGCCTGCGGCAGGGTGAATTCAACTTCGCTCTGCCAGTCATCGAGGTTCGGGAAGTCGATAGCCGGGAGCGTGGAGAGCGAGAAGCGGCTGCGGCCAGAGCGCACCAGCATGCGGTCACCCTCCAGCTGCACGGCGATCTCAGCCCCTTCAGGCAGGCCACGGCAGATATCAAAGAACTTACGCGCCGGAACGGTAGTGGCGCCCGCTTCGTGAGGCTGAGAAAGCGTCACGCGTGCGACCATTTCCATCTCGAGATCGGTGCCGGTTAAAGACAGCGCACCGTCTGCAACCTGCAGCAGCAGGTTACCGAGAATAGGCAGCGTTGGGCGGCCGCCTAAGGGGCCACTCACCTGTTGCAGCGGTTTTAATAAGTGTTCACGTTCAACGGTAAATTTCATAGCGTCACGAAGATAATGTTCTGATTAAATTGGAGAAGTCTTCTTTTATGTCGTGGCTTTCTTCACGCAGCTGCTCGATCTTACGACAGGCGTGCAGCACGGTAGTGTGGTCACGGCCACCAAACGCATCGCCGATTTCCGGCAGGCTGTGGTTGGTCAGTTCCTTTGCCAGCGCCATCGCCATCTGACGCGGTCTCGCCACCGAGCGGGAACGACGTTTGGACAGCAGGTCCGCCACTTTAATTTTGTAGTACTCCGCCACCGTCTTCTGAATATTGTCGATGGTGACCAGTTTTTCCTGCAATGCCAGCAGATCGCGCAGCGCTTCACGCACGAAATCGATGGTGATCGCCCGTCCGGTGAAGTTGGCGTTAGCGATCACGCGGTTCAGTGCCCCTTCCAGCTCACGGACGTTGGAACGCAGGCGTTTGGCAATAAAGAACGCCACCTCGCCCGGCAGACGAATGTCGTTCTCGTCGGCCTTTTTCATCAGGATCGCCACGCGGGTTTCCAGCTCTGGCGGTTCGATCGCCACGGTCAGGCCCCAGCCGAAGCGGGATTTCAGACGATCCTCAACCCCGTTGATCTCTTTGGGATAGCGATCCGAGGTCAAAATGATCTGCTGATTACCTTCCAGCAGGGCATTAAAGGTGTGGAAAAACTCTTCCTGGGATCGTTCTTTATTGGCAAAGAATTGAATGTCATCGATCAGCAGTGCATCAACGGAGCGGTAGTAGCGTTTAAACTCTTCGATCGCGTTGTTTTGCAGGGCTTTAACCATGTCCTGAACGAAGCGCTCGGAGTGCATATACACCACTTTAGCATTCGGCTTACGCGCCACGATGCCATTACCGACCGCGTGCAGCAGGTGCGTTTTACCCAGACCGGTGCCGCCATAAAGGAACAGCGGGTTATAGGCGCCGCCGGGGTTATCGGCTACCTGACGGGCCGCCGCGCGCGCCAGCTGGTTCGATTTACCTTCGACGAAGTTATCAAAGGTGTGTTTGACGTTAACGTTAGAGCGGTATGTCGGCTCTGCCGGGGCCGGGACGTTATCCCAGCCTGAGCGCGGCGCAGGGGCGACGCGCGGCATCTGAACCTGCGCGGTTTGCGCGGGCGCAGCGGCGACGTTTACGGTCTCTTTGAGGGTTTGGGTGACCGGTTTAGTGCCCACTTCAAAACGCAGCTGTGGGGCATCGGTACCGCAAAATTCATTTAGCAGTCCATTGATGTTATTGAGGTATTTGTCCCTGACCCAATCGAGCACAAAACGGTTTGGCGCATACAAAGCCAGCGTGTTATCGCTCAGTTCCGCCTGCAACGGGCGGATCCACATACTGAATTCTGTGGCTGGTAACTCATCCTGCAATCGGGCAAGACACTGCTGCCAAAGCGAAAGTGACACGGCGGACTCCACTCGAACATAAAAAGAAAGCTATTGAATAGTCATGATTGTAGACACACGTCGAAAAGACCCGGCGTTTAAGGGGGACGTGCGAACCGCTCTTTGCGGTTTTTGTCCGACCAGGATCCTGGGATCCGATCAGGACCGCGGATCATAGCCTAAACTGAGCCAGAGATCTTCTGTTTCTCACAGTTTCTTCCCGATTTATCCACAGGAGGATCGAAACGGGGTAAGTGTAAACGATCCTGACGGAGCACCCCCACGATTTAGGCCGCATATTGGAAAAATTAATGAGTAAAGACGATTTTTTGCTGAAATGATCTAACGAAGATCCTGGACGATCCTTGCGATTTGCCCTGGAGCCCGTATAATTCCCCACCCGTCGCGTGGGACTTGAACACCTGCGTCTGACGCTGCTCAATTTGCACGCTAAAAACGTGCGGAAAGACGCGGGAAATAAGGAAAGAGAATTGACTCTGGAGTGTACAATTATTACAATCCGGCCTCTTTAATCACCCATGGCTTCGGCGTCCATTGTTCGTTATTCGTTCGGACACCATAAAAAGTCATTGAATTTATTCAAGTTTAGGTAGAAATCGCCATGAAACGCACTTTTCAACCGTCTGTACTGAAGCGCAACCGTTCTCACGGCTTCCGTGCTCGTATGGCTACTAAAAATGGTCGTCAGGTTCTGGCACGTCGTCGTGCTAAAGGCCGTTCACGTCTGACCGTTTCCAAGTAATTAAGCTAACCCCTGCGTGGTTAAGCTAGCATTTCCCAGGGAGTTACGTTTGTTAACTCCCACTCATTTCACTTTCGTCTTCCAGCAGCCACAACGGGCTGGCACGCCGCAAATCACCATCCTCGGCCGCCAAAATTCGCTGGGGCATCCCCGTATCGGTCTCACTGTCGCCAAGAAAAACGTTAAGCGTGCGCACGAACGCAATCGGATTAAACGTCTGACGCGTGAAAGCTTCCGTTTACGTCAACATGAACTGCCTTCAATGGATTTCGTGGTGGTGGCTAAAAAAGGGGTTGCCGACCTCGATAACCGTGCTCTCTCGGAAGCGTTGGAAAAATTATGGCGCCGCCACTGTCGCCTGGCTCACGGGTCCTGATCGGCCTTATCCGGGTCTATCAACGCCTGATTAGTCCGCTACTCGGGCCACACTGCCGTTTCACACCGACATGCTCAAGCTACGGAATTGAGGCATTGCGCAGGTTTGGTGTGATAAAAGGCAGTTGGTTGACGGTGAAACGCGTATTAAAATGCCACCCTTTACACCCAGGTGGAGACGATCCCGTCCCTCCAGGACCTTTTGATACCAGAGAACACTAACGATGGATTCGCAACGCAATCTTCTTATCATCGCTTTGTTGTTCGTGTCTTTCATGATCTTCCAGGCTTGGGAGCAGGATAAAAATCCTCAACCTCAGCAGCAGGTCACGCAGACAACGACCACCGCAGCGGGTAGCGCCGCCGACCAGGGCGTACCGGCCAGTGGCCAGGGTAAACTGATTACGGTTAAGACCGATGTGCTTGAGCTGACTATCAACACCCGTGGTGGTGATGTTGAGCAAGCGCTGCTGGTAACTTACCCGAAAGAGCTCGGTTCTAACGAGCCGTTCCAGTTACTGGAAACCACGCCGCAGTTTATCTATCAGGCACAGAGCGGTCTGACCGGTCGTGATGGCCCGGATAACCCGGCTAATGGCGCACGTCCACTGTATAACGTCGATAAAGATGCGTTTGTACTGGCTGATGGCCAGAACGAAATCGCGATCCCGATGACTTACACCGATGCAGCGGGCAACACCTTCACCAAAACCTTCACCCTGAAACGCGGTGAGTTTGCGGTGAACGTGGGCTATAGCGTGCAGAACACCGGCGCGAAACCGCTGGAGCTCTCCACCTTTGGTCAGCTGAAGCAAACCATCAATCTGCCGACGCACCGTGACACCGGAAGCAACAACTTCGCGTTGCATACCTTCCGTGGCGCAGCGTACTCCACGCCGGATACCAAGTACGAGAAATACAAATTCGACACCATCGCCGATAACGAAAACCTGAACGTCAGCTCGAAAGGCGGTTGGGTGGCGATGCTGCAACAGTATTTCGCGACCGCATGGGTGCCGAATAACGCGGGTTCCAATAATTTCTATACCGCTAACCTGAACGGCGTTGCCGCTATCGGCTATAAGTCTGAGCCGGTTCTGGTTCAGCCGGGTCAAACCGGTACGCTGGGCAGCACCCTGTGGGTCGGTCCGGAAATCCAGGACAAAATGGCTGCCGTGGCACCGCACCTGGATCTGACCGTAGACTACGGTTGGTTGTGGTTCATCTCTCAGCCGCTGTTCAAACTGCTGAAGTTCATCCACAGCTTCCTGGGTAACTGGGGCTTCTCCATCATCGTTATCACCTTCATCGTTCGTGGCATCATGTACCCGCTGACCAAAGCGCAGTACACCTCCATGGCGAAGATGCGTATGCTGCAGCCGAAGATTGCGGCGATGCGTGAGCGTCTGGGCGATGACAAACAGCGTCAGAGCCAGGAGATGATGGCCCTGTATAAAGCCGAGAAAGTGAACCCACTGGGTGGCTGCTTCCCGCTGCTGATCCAGATGCCAATCTTCCTTGCGCTGTACTACATGCTGATGGGCTCCGTTGAGCTGCGCCATGCGCCGTTCGCACTGTGGATCCATGACCTGTCCGCACAGGACCCGTACTACATCCTGCCGATCCTGATGGGCGTGACGATGTTCTTCATCCAGAAGATGTCGCCAACCACCGTGACCGACCCGATGCAGCAGAAGATCATGACCTTTATGCCGGTCATCTTTACCGTGTTCTTCCTGTGGTTCCCGTCAGGTCTGGTGCTGTACTATATCGTCAGCAACCTGGTAACCATCCTTCAGCAGCAGCTGATCTACCGTGGTCTGGAAAAACGTGGCCTGCATAGCCGCGAGAAGAAAAATTCCTGATTCGGTGTAAGCCGTAGCTAAAATAAAGGCGGTCATCAGACCGCCTTTTTTATTGTCATTTGATGAGACAAACCATGAGCCATAACGACACTATCGTCGCCCAGGCAACCCCACCGGGACGCGGTGGTGTGGGCATTCTGCGTATCTCCGGCCTGAAGGCCCGCGAGGTAGCAGAAGCGGTGCTGGGTAAACTGCCCAAGCCGCGCTACGCCGACTATCTGCCGTTTAAAGATAACGACGGCACGGCGCTGGACCAGGGCATCGCGCTGTGGTTCCCGGGCCCGAACTCCTTTACCGGTGAAGACGTGCTCGAACTGCAGGGCCACGGCGGGCCGGTGATCCTCGACCTGCTGCTGAAGCGCATTCTGACCCTGCCCGGCCTGCGCATTGCGAAGCCGGGTGAGTTCTCCGAGCGCGCCTTCCTCAACGATAAGCTGGATCTGGCCCAGGCCGAGGCGATTGCCGACCTGATCGACGCCAGCTCCGAGCAGGCCGCCCGCTCGGCCCTCAACTCGCTGCAGGGCGCTTTTTCCAACCGCGTAAACCACCTTGTGGAAGCACTTACTCACCTGCGCATCTACGTAGAAGCGGCCATTGATTTCCCGGATGAGGAGATCGACTTCCTCTCCGATGGCAAAATCGAAGCCCAGCTTAATGACGTGATGGCCGATCTCGACGCGGTGCGCGCCGAAGCGCGTCAGGGCAGCCTGCTGCGCGAAGGGATGAAGGTGGTGATTGCCGGGCGTCCGAACGCCGGGAAATCGAGCCTGCTGAACGCCCTGGCGGGCCGTGAAGCGGCGATTGTCACCGACATTGCCGGCACCACCCGCGACGTGCTGCGCGAGCATATTCATATTGACGGTATGCCGCTGCATATCATCGACACCGCCGGTCTGCGTGATGCCAGCGACGAAGTGGAGCGTATCGGTATCGAGCGTGCCTGGCAGGAGATCGAGCAGGCTGACCGGGTGCTGTTTATGGTCGATGGCACCACCACCGCGGCGATCGACCCGGCGGAGATCTGGCCGGACTTTATTGCCCGTCTGCCGGCGAAACTGCCGATCACCGTGGTGCGTAACAAAGCCGACGTCACCGGCGAAACCCTGGGTCTGAGTGATGTGAATGGTCACTCACTAATACGTCTGTCGGCGCGTACCGGCGAGGGCGTGGATGCGCTGCGCAACCATCTGAAGCAGAGCATGGGCTTTGATACCAGCATGGAGGGCGGCTTCCTCGCCCGTCGTCGCCATCTGCAGGCGCTGGAACAGGCGGCGATGCATCTGGATCAGGGCAAAGCCCAGCTGCTGGGCGCCTGGGCCGGAGAACTGCTGGCGGAAGAGCTGCGTCTGGCGCAGCAGGCGTTAAGCGAGATCACCGGGGAGTTTACCTCGGATGACCTGCTGGGACGCATCTTCTCCAGTTTCTGCATCGGGAAATAACCCCTTTTCAGCCCTCTGCTAAAAGCCGCATAACACCCCTGTTATTGCGGCTTTTTCCTTTTCTATATTCCTTGAATAAATACCAAATATATTTGCTATATTCTCTGTGATTACAATCACAATTAATATCTCCGCACATAGACAAATATTCTCATTCGAATAGTGTAGTAGCGTGCCTAATGAGGATAAATCAATGACGATTATCTTAAATACATACCTCACTTCTAAGTGGTTCAATATTGACAATCAAATTGTCAATCACCATCCGTAACCTCCCTTCGTCTCTCTTTCTCTATGCAATCTGAATAGATTAATACTCTATTTATCCGGTATGCCTGAAATCATTGCGCCCGTAAGGCTGCAATTGTGCCTCCGCACGCCTCTGTCGGTAGAATATATTATCCCGGCTGCGTAGCAATATGGCGGAATCAGGTATGCCTGAATTTATGGTTATTAAAAATAGCCACCCGCACCGCTGCGATAAAAACAGGAATTATATAATGGAAAACTTCAAACATTTACCAGAGCCATTTCGCATCAGAGTGATTGAGCCGGTTAAGCGCACCACAAGGGAGCATCGCGATAATGCGATTATTAAATCGGGTATGAACCCTTTCCTGCTGGATAGCGAAGACGTATTTATTGATTTACTGACCGACAGCGGCACCGGCGCGGTGACGCAAAATATGCAGGCCGCCATGCTGCGCGGTGACGAAGCCTACAGCGGAAGCCGCAGTTACTATGCGCTGTCCGACGCCGTGAAAAGTATTTTCGGTTATCAGTACACTATTCCGACCCATCAGGGGCGCGGCGCTGAGCAGATCTATATTCCGGTTCTTATTAAAAAGCGCGAGCAGGAGAAGGGCTTAGATCGCACAAAAATGGTCGCCTTCTCGAACTACTTTTTTGATACCACCCAGGGGCATAGCCAGATAAATGGCTGCACCGTGCGCAACGTGTATATCAAGGAAGCCTTTGATACCGGCATCCGTTACGATTTTAAAGGCAACTTTGACCTGCAGGGTCTGGAAAACGGCATCGAAGAAGTGGGTCCAGCCAACGTCCCTTATATCGTCGCCACCATTACCAGCAACTCCGCCGGTGGACAGCCGGTGTCGCTGGCGAACCTGAAAGCGATGTACGCGATTGCCAGAAAATACGACATTCCGGTGGTGATGGACTCCGCGCGCTTCGCTGAAAACGCATACTTTATTCAAAAACGTGAAGCGGAATATAAAGACTGGACGATCGCGGAAATTACCCGTGAAACGTACAAGTACGCAGATATGCTGGCCATGTCGGCTAAAAAAGATGCCATGGTGCCGATGGGCGGCCTGCTGTGCATTAAGAATGACGACTATTTCGACGTCTATACCGAGTGCAGAACCTTGTGCGTCGTTCAGGAAGGCTTCCCGACCTACGGTGGCCTGGAAGGTGGCGCGATGGAGCGTCTGGCGGTCGGCCTGCATGACGGCATGGGCCAGGACTGGCTGGCATATCGCATTAATCAGGTCCAGTACCTGGTCGACGGCCTGGAAGCCATCGGCGTGGTTTGCCAGCAGGCGGGCGGTCATGCGGCCTTTGTGGATGCCGGTAAGCTCCTGCCGCATATTCCTGCCGAACAGTTCCCGGCGCAGGCGCTGGCCTGTGAGCTCTACAAAGTGGCCGGTATTCGGGCAGTGGAAATTGGTTCGTTCTTACTGGGCCGCGATCCGAAAACCGGTAAGCAGTTACCCTGCCCGGCAGAACTGCTGCGTTTAACCATTCCGCGTGCCACCTATACGCAATCGCATATGGATTTCATTGTCGAAGCCTTTAAACACGTGAAAGAAAATGCGATGAACATTAAAGGATTAACCTTCACCTACGAACCTAAAGTATTACGTCACTTCACCGCCAAACTGAAAGAAGTTTAACCTTCTGTCCCCGGGTGGCTAAATAATGTTAGCCACCCGCAAAATAAAGAGTTCAACAACGTCAGGCTTGCCACATTGATGGGGGCACCATGGATAACGCATTAGAATTAGAGACTAAACACTCGTCGGTATGGGGTGTGATGGTTATAGCGGGTACAGTTATTGGCGGGGGGATGTTTGCTTTACCCGTGGATCTGGCAGGGGCATGGTTTTTTTGGGGCGCGTTTGTTTTAATTATCGCCTGGTTCTCAATGCTTCACTCCGGGCTATTATTATTAGAAGCAAATTTAAACTATCCCGTTGGATCAAGCTTTAATACGATTACCAAAGATCTGATTGGCAATAAGTGGAATATCGTCAGCGGTTTCACGGTTGCCTTTGTGCTTTATATTCTGACGTATGCTTATATCTCCGCAAACGGCGCCATCATCAGTGAAACCATCGCCATGAACCAGGGGACGCATGTGAATCCCCGGATAGTGGGCGTCTGTACGGCGCTCTTCGTTGCGGCCGTATTGTGGTTTAGCTCACTGGCGGCCAGCCGCATTACCTCGCTGTTTTTAGGCATTAAGATCATCGCCTTTATCGTGGTGTTTGGCTCCTTCTTCTTCCAGGTCGATTACTCAATCCTGAGAGACATCAACGTCACATCGGCCAGCAATACCACCTACTTCCCCTACATCTTTATGGCCCTGCCCGTCTGCCTGGCGTCGTTTGGGTTTCATGGCAACATTCCCAGCCTGATCATCTGCTACGGCAAACGCAAAGATAAACTGATTAAAAGCATTGTCTATGGCTCGCTGCTGGCCCTGTTTATCTATCTGTTCTGGCTCTACTGCACGATGGGGAACATTACCCGCGACAGCTTCAGTGAGATCATCTCCTCCGGCGGCAATGTCGATTCGCTGGTGAAATCCTTCCTCGGCACCCGCCAGCATGGGGTGATCGAATTTTGCTTACTGGTTTTCTCCAATTTAGCGGTGGCCAGTTCGTTCTTCGGCGTCACCTTAGGGCTGTTCGATTATCTTGCCGACCTCTTTAAACTCGACAATTCACCGTCAGGTCGCCTGAAAACCATTATGCTGACCTTCCTGCCGCCCACCCTGCTCTACCTGCTCTTCCCGAACGGGTTTATCTACGGCATTGGCGGGGCAGGATTGTGCGCAACCATATGGGCGGTGATTGTCCCGGCAGTCCTCGCGCTGAAAGCCAGACAGAAATTCCCGAATAAGACCTTCACCGTCTGGGGCGGTAGGGTGGTTCCCTCGCTGGTGATCCTATTCGGGGTGGTGGTCATCGTTTGCTGGTTCGGGAATACCTTCCATTTCTTACCGCGCTTTGGCTAAATCCGCTCATCAAAAGGTGATTTCCTCAGAGGAAATCACCTTTGTCCAAATGGCAACTCGCCACGATCCCTTTCTCCCCCTATGCTTCATGCCTGACTTTATGGGGGTGTTATGGCTCGTTTTCTGTTTTGTAGTTTTGCGCTGGTGCTGCTTTATCCATCGGGCATTGATATGTATCTGGTGGGACTGCCGCACATCGCCCGCGATCTGGGTGCCAGCGAAGCGCAACTGCATATCGCGTTTTCGGCCTACCTCGCGGGGATGGCGTCGTCGATGGTGTTTGCCGGGAAGATTGCCGACAAAGCCGGGCGACAACCGGTCGCCATTACCGGGGCGGTGATCTTTGCGCTGGCCTCCGTGCTGTGTTCACTGGCAGAGGAGAGTTCCCTGTTCCTGACCGGACGCTTTATCCAGGGCGTCGGCGCAGGCGGTTGCTACGTGGTGGCCTTTGCCATTTTGCGCGATACCTTAAGCGCCCAGCGTCGCGCCAAGGTGCTCTCCATGATGAACGGCATCACCTGCATTATCCCGGTGCTGGCACCGGTGGTAGGCTACCTGATCATGCTGCGGTTCCCTTGGCAGAGTCTGTTCTGGACGATGGCGGCAATGGGAATGCTGGTCTTTATCCTGTCGATCGTGGTCCTGAAAGAGACCCACCCCGGGGCGCAAAACCGGAGCCATAGCACGTCTGTCCCGCCGGACGAGAAGCTGCTCAACCGCTTCTTTATCAGCCGGTTACTGGTTACTACTCTGAGCGTGGCGGTGATCCTCACCTATGTAAACGTTTCCCCGGTTTTGCTGATGGAAGTGATGGGCTTCGATCGCGGAGAATATTCTATGGTGATGGCCTTAACCGCACTGGTCAGTATGGCGGTCTCGTTCTCGACGCCGTTTGCGCTGAACCTCTTCCGCCAACGCACATTGATGCTGACCTCCCAGGCGCTGTTCCTGGCGGCGGGGGTGATTCTGGCGACCGCCAGTTCCCATGCCCTGATGCTGGCGGGCATTACGTTGATTTGCGCCGGGTTCTCGGTGGGCTTTGGCGTGGCGATGAGCCAGGCACTCGGCCCGTTCGCGCTGCGCGCAGGCGTAGCCAGCTCGGTGCTGGGTATCGCTCAGGTTTGCGGCTCTTCGCTGTGGATTTGGCTGGCGGCCATAATGGGGCTGAATGCATTGAATATGCTGATCGGGGTGCTGATTGGTTGTAGCATGCTCTGCATTCTCCTCCTTTTGCTTATCCGGCCCGCAGCGCATCATGAAGAAGCCCCTCAGCAGTCTCGATCTTAACCTGTTGCTGTGCCTGCAGCTTTTGCTGCAGGAGCGCAGCGTCACCAAAGCCGCGAAACGGATGAACGTCACCCCGTCCGCGGTGAGTAAATCGCTGGCGAAGCTGCGCGACTGGTTTGACGATCCGCTGTTTGTGAAGACCCCGCTGGGGCTGCTGCCGACGCCGCTGACGGTGAGTCTGGAGCAGGATCTGGCAGACTGGATGCAGATTGGCAACCAGATCCTCGATAAATTCCACCATGACTCCCCCGGTGGCCTGACGTTTGAGCTGGCGGCGGAAACGCCGCTGATGCTGATCCACTTCAACACCCTGCTGGAACAGGTGAACCAGCGTTACCCACAGGCCACGGTGAAGATGCGCCACTGGGACTATGATTCGCTGGACGCCATTACCCGCGGGGAGGTTGAGCTTGGCTTTACCGGGCGCGAAACGCACCCCCGTTCCAGGGAGTTGTTAAAGCTGATGCCGTGGTTTATTGACTACGAAATCCTGTTCAGCGACCGCCCGTGCGTCTATCTGCGGGAAGATCATCCCGCCCTGCAGGAGGAGTGGAACCTCGAAACCTTCCTGCACTACCCGCATATCAGCATCTTCTGGGAGCGCAGCGATACCTGGGCGCTGGATGAAGTGCTCACAGAGATGGGGCTTACGCGCAATATCGCCATGAGCCTGCCGGGCTTTGAGCAGTCGATGTTTATGGCGGCGCAGCCGGGACATAACTACATTGCCACCGCTCCGCACTACTGCCATCACTACAATCAGCTCCACCAGCGGAAGCTGATCACCCTGCCGATCCCCATTGATGAAGCGCAGGCGCAAAAGCTCACCGTGCCCTTCACCCTGATCTGGCATAAACGTAACAGCCACAACCCCAAAATCCTCTGGCTGAGGGAAACCATTAAGGCGTTATACGGCCCGCCGCTGCGCTAGCAACGTTTTTTTCGCCTAAGAAAATGTAAAGTTCCGCCGCAAAACTTCCCTTACCCCCATTTAGCCATTAAAACAGTAAGCGAGTTAAGCGATAATCATGTAACCGTTTAACCCGACTACTGACCATTATCATGGAGCGAAAAATGGCTACGCACTTTGCAAGAGGGACACTGACCGAAGGGCGACTGGTTTCAAACCGACTCCCTTCATCCTGTTATAACGAAGCGTGGAAGCATCCTGAGCATCGCCGCGCACGGTTTCTGGCCTCCCGGGCGCTGCTCGCTGAACTCTTGTTTATGCTTTATGGCACCAGCGAACTGCCGGAAGAGATAACCGAATCCGAGGGTCGCCCTGCGTTTGCCGATCCGGAGCTTCCCCGTTTTTCCATTGCCTATGCCGGCAATATCGTGGGCCTGGCGCTCACCACTGAAGGTGATTGCGGTCTGGACATGGAACTGCAGCGGGCGCCTCGTAGCCTGGACGGTACTCACGCCCATGACACCTACCCGCTCTCCAGCAACGAGAACTTATGGGTGCGTAACCAGAACGATCCCCAGGAAGCCAGAGCGCAGCTGATTACCCTGCGTCAGAGCATCCGTAAGCTTTCAGGCGATGCCAGTGATTGCGCCAGCCAGCTGCAGCTGTTACCGGGCTCCGGCCGCCTGCGGGCCGCCAGAGCCGCGCAGGTTGAAGCATTAAGCGACGCCGAGGATGTCCTGATCTGGTCTATCGCCGTCACCCCGGCCATTGAACGACTAAAAATTTGGGAGTTCGACAGCCGCCTCGGATGGCACAGCCTGCCGGACGTCCCTGCCCGCGCGAACGAGCCGGACGCACGCCTGATGCGCCTGACCAGTTTACCGGCAGAAAAAGCGATTATTCTCACCTGACCTTTCAAGAAGGAGTTGTGATGTCTGATACGTTAAAGGTTGTTACGTTACTGGGAAGCCTGCGCAAGGGTTCATTCAACGGAATGGTTGCCCGCACGCTGCCGAAGCTGGCACCAGAGGGCATGGAGATTACCGCCCTGCCGTCGATTGGCGATATTCCGCTGTACGACGCCGATGTGCAGCAGGAAGAGGGGTTCCCGGCTAGCGTAGAAGCGCTGGCAGCGCAGATCCGCGAAGCGGACGGCGTGGTGATTGTCACCCCGGAATATAACTACTCCGTGCCCGGTGGCCTGAAGAACGCCATTGACTGGCTCTCCCGCCTGCCGGAACAGCCGCTGGCGGGTAAACCGGTGCTGATCCAGACCAGCTCCATGGGCGCGATTGGCGGCGCACGCTGCCAGTATCATCTGCGTCAGATCCTGGTGTTCCTGGATGCAATGGTGTTGAACAAGCCGGAGTTTATGGGCGGTGTGATTCAGAACAAGGTCGACCCGCAGGCGGGTGAAGTGATTGACCAGAGCACGCTGGACCATCTGACCGGTCAGCTGAGCGCGTTTGGCAAGTATATTCAGCGGGTTAAAGCGTAGAGGGAGTTGAAGGCTGGTGCGGCCTGATGCCCTCGCCCTGGCCCTCTCCCACGGGGAGAGGGTGCAAACACTAAAGCCCTTTTCTTAGAAAAGGGCTTGCTGTTTGTTACGCATCAATAAACGCAATCTTCAGCACGAACAGCAGGGCAACAACCATCACGCACGGGCTGATTTCACGCCAGCGACCGGTGCCCGCCTTCATCACGCAGTAAGAGATAAAGCCCAGCGCGATCCCTTCGGTGATGGAGAAGCTGAACGGCATCATCACCGCGGTAATAAACGCCGGAACCGCTTCGGTCAGGTCGTCCCACTTCACGCGCGACAGGCTGGAGGTCATCAGCACACCCACGTAGATCAGCGCGCCAGCGGCGGCGTATGGCGGCACCATGCCCGCCAGCGGTGAAAGGAAGATCACCAGCAGGAACAGCAGGCCAACCACGACCGCAGTCAGACCGGTACGGCCACCGACCGAGACCCCGGAAGAGGATTCGATGTAGGCGGTTACGGACGAGGTCCCGATGAAGGAGCCGGTTACGGAAGAGATACTGTCCACGAACAGCGCCTGCTTCATGCGCGGGAATTTGCCCTTCTCATCCGCCAGACCAGCTTTGTCGGTCACGCCAATCAGCGTCCCGGAGGAGTCAAACAGGTTCACCAGCATGAAGGAGAAGATCACCCCGGCCAGGCCCAGGTTCAGCGAGCCCGCCAGATCGACATGGCCAATCACGGTGGTCACGCTCGGCGGCGCGGAGACGATGCCGTTGTAGTGCACATCGCCCAGCATCCAGCCCAGCAGGGTAGTGACAATAATGGAGACCAGCACCGCCGCGTGGATATTGCGTGAGGCCAGGATCGCGATAATGAAGAAGCCCAGCACGCCCAGCAGCACGCTGTGGGAGGTCAGTTTACCGATGCTGACCAGGGTTTCCGGGTTCGCCACGATCACACCGGCGTTTTTCAGCCCCATCATGCCGATGAACAGACCGATACCGCTGGTGATGCCTACGCGCAGGCTGACCGGGATATTGGCAATCATCCAGTAACGCACGCGGAAAATGGTCAGGATCAGCAGACCGACGGCACCCCAGAAGATCGCGCCCATCCCCACCTGCCACGGCAGGCCCATCGCCTGAACCACGACGAAGGCGAAGAATGCGTTGAGACCCATCGCCGGTGCCAGAGCAACCGGCAGGTTAGCAAACAGTCCCATCAGGATGCTGCCGAAGGCGGCGATCAGACAGGTCGTCACGAAGACGGCGCTGGTATCCATGCCAGCAACGCCCAGAATTTGTGGGTTCACGAAAACGATATAGACCATCGTCAGGAAGGTGGTGAAACCGGCGATCACTTCGGTGCGTGCCGTCGTGCCGTGTTCGCGCAGTTTAAACACGCGCTCAAGCAAACCCGCGCCAGAAGACTGGGTAGTGTGTTGTTGACTCATCATCTATTTCCGAACAAGGAGGGAAAATTCGTCGCTATCCTATACCAAAATGCGACAATAGGGGCGGTTGAGAGGCACTTTTTTTCATTGAATTTGCTTATACGGCAACGATTGCGTCTCAATGTTATGCGCTACGTAAACGTTAAACTTGTTAAGAGAGGGAAATGCATGTCTCAGATTGATGCAGTATTTTTCGACTGCGACGGTACGTTGGTCGACAGTGAGGTCATCTGTTCCCGGGCGTATGTCACCATGTTCCAGGAATTTGGTATCACGCTCGATCTCGAAGAGACGTTCAAACGCTTTAAGGGCGTGAAGCTCTACGAAATCATCGACATCATTAACGCCGAACACGGCGTCAGCCTCGCGAAGGCGGATCTGGAGCCTGTTTACCGCGCCGAGGTCGCACGCCTCTTCGACTCCGAACTGGAAGCCATCGCGGGTGCCAGCGCCCTGCTGGATGCGATGGCGGTGCCGATGTGCGTGGTCTCTAACGGCCCGGTGAGCAAAATGCAGCACTCCCTTGGCAAGCTGCAGATGCTGCACCATTTCCCGGAAAAACTGTTCAGCGGCTACGATATCCAGCGCTGGAAACCCGATCCGGCGATGATGTTCCACGCGGCGAAAGCGATGAACGTCAACGTAGAGAATTGCATCCTGGTCGATGACTCCAGCGCAGGCGCGCAGGCGGGAATTGCAGCGGGCATGGAGGTGTTCTACTTCTGCGCCGATCCGCACAACCCGCCGCTTGACCATCCGAAGGTGACGACCTTTACCGATCTGGCCCAGTTGCCGGAACTGTGGAAGGCGCGCGGCTGGCACCTTACCCGCTAAAACTGATAAGCCGTAAAGCCAGTCGCTTTACGGCTTTTTGTTATTTAAACAGCTTCTGGACGAACTCCGCATAGGCCGGTCGCCAGACATCCATCTCATGATTCAGACCCGGATACTCGTAATACTCGAAGTTGATCTGGCGTTTCTCCAGCTCCTGCTTCAACCCGGCGATATCCTTGCCCGTCACCGCATCTTTCTCGCCCACCACGACGGTGAAATTGCGCAGCTGCTTATTGATGGCCTGCGGATCGTTCAGCCGCGCGCTGACCCCCGCATCCGGCACCGTCGTGGTGGTGACGCCGCTAAAGGTGGCCAGCCAGCCAAAGCGTTCAAGATGATTCATCCCCGAGACCAGCGCCTGATAGCCGCCCTGGGACAGCCCCGCCAGCGCGCGCCCTTCGGCATCGTCGCGCACGTTAAACCGCTGGCTTATCAGTGGAATGATGTCGTTCATCAGCTCCCGATCGGCAGCCTGAGCATTCAGCGGGTAGAAGGCTTTGCGGCGCTCGTTCGGCACGAAGGTTTCAGGAACTATGCCCGCGGCATCGGTTTCGGTATCCGGCACCACCACCAGCATTGGGGCAATCTTTCCGGCCGCGAGCAGGTTATCCATAATCTGCGCGATACGCCCCTGATCGATAGCCGAACGGCCCGTATCACCGAAGCCGTGATAGAAGTAGAGCACCGGCAGCGGTTTTCCCTGCCCGCTGTAGCCCGGCGGCGTCCAGACGAACAGCTGACGCTCTGACTTCAGCGCCGCCGAATGATAGGTCAGGGTAATCAGATCGCCATGCGGGACCGGGTTAACGTCCAGAATACTGCCCGGCACCAGCACCATGCTGGTGTTCACCTGGCGCTGCGGCTTGGTCATCGCCGTGCCGGTATCAATGCTGCGCACCCCGTCGACATTGAAGAAGTATTCATACAGATTGGGCTGCATCACCGGCCCGCGCCAGCTCCAGAGCCCCGACGCGTCTTTGGTCATCGGATGGATATTTTCCGGGGTCGGAACCCCCACCACCACCGATACGCTTTTCGCCGCCGGAGCGAAGTAGCGATACGTCACCGTCTTGTCGGCATTCACCTGGGTGACATACTGACTCAGCGGGTGCGTGGGATCCGGTGCGGCGGGGAGATCTGCCGCAAACGCCGATGGCCCGAGAGATAAACAGAGCGTAATAACGGATAAAGTTGTTTTCATTCTTTTCATTAATAGGGTCCTTTATGCGATCCGGTTACCACCAGATTTCAGCCTGCGCACCAATGGCAAACTGATCCTTCTTTTGGTCTTCGAAAGTGAAATGATCTAATTCCGTCTCGTCCGCTTTAATGTACGTTCCATAAAAACGTAATTCCGGGCGGGAGGTCAACATACTGGTATTCACTTTGAAGGTATGGAACAGCGTGGTTTTATAGCCTGACTCATAATATTTGTTGCCGGTCAGATCGGTGTTCTGCTGTCTGAAATAACCCAACTCAACGCCGGTCTGATTATATTGATCCCAGATATAGGCCGGGCGTACCACGGCGCGAATAGACTCGAAATCAGAATGGGCACCGGTTTCATAGCTGTAAACGTCATTGCCGAAGGAGTAGACCAGCGCATTGGCCATGATCACGTTATCCCGCAGATACATCTCCCCCTGCGAGGTTACGCGCACCGCCGTCCCGTTGGTATGATCGCCATAGTATCTGCCGTTGAAGGTGGTATAGGGGCTGGAGCCGGCATAACGCGAGAAGCTGCTGGCAATGGAGTTATTCGCCAGCAGAACGGAAAACTCGTTGAAACCGCCGGTATCCAGTTTTTGCGTTAAGGTGGTGCCGACCATCCAGGTGTCTTTCCACGGATAATAGCCGTTATTGTCCTGGTTATATTTCTCGCTGGAACTTTGGTTGGCCGCGACGTAACGCCCGCTGACCATCAGTGAGGCTTTATCCCACAGCGGCAGCTCTTTATAACGCAGGTCGATGGTGTTGGTATTCAGCTGCTGCTTGTTTTTGAGCTGACGGTCATAGTCGTCCACGTCTTCACGCACCAGCGCAATATCCACCTTGCCGGGCCCCACTTTCCAGTTCTCCAGCCCGACGCCCGCAGCGGCATCCGTTCGTTGGGTTTTCCAGTCCAGCATCTGGATTTCGATCTTCGGCGCGCCGTGCTTGCCGACCCAAAAATCCGCCTCCGGGGCAAACGGCAGGAAGCCCTGGGTGGTCACGTACATGTCGGAGAACTGCAAATAGTTCTCCCCGCCTGCGTTATCGCCAAACCAGCCGGTGGAGTACTGCTGGCCCACGTTGCCATCCAGCATCACAATGGCATCGACGCGTTTATTGCCTTCGTTATAGACCCGCTGCTTAAGCTGTAAATCGAACCAGCCGGAATATTCATTGCCGAATCGCCCCAGGGAGCCAATGGCCCAGGATTTTGGCGAACCATGGGATGCGGTGCCCCAGCCGGAGCGGAAATAGCCGTTATAGCTGAAGCCAATTTCATCCTTCACGAATTTACTGAAATCTTTCATGGTGATGGAGGAATAAGCCGCATCGGTATTCGTCTCTCCGGTTTTGACCAGTACGGCGGCGGGTTTTTGCGCCGGGATGGTGACCTGCGTTTTGACGATCTCCTTATCTTTATACTGCTGAAGCTCTGCCTGGGTCTCTTTTAACGCCTTTTCCAGTAATTCGAGGCGCTGCTCCACGGTTAACGACGCCGCCCCGGCCTGAGCGAGGGGAGTCATCATTAAAATGGCCGAGGTAATAAGGGTTCTCCTGAACATAATATTAGTCCCTGTTAATTTATATTTTAAAATAAAAAAACCTGAAAGCGACTTACCTCCGTAAGGAGATAATCACTTTCAGGTTTTGCCCGCGTAATAGCGGTAACAATCCAGTTTTGCTTAATAACGTTATTAACGCATTAACGTATTTCTGAGGCTCGCGTTAATATCGGCATGTTTTAGGGGAGTAGAGAAAAGAAAACAACCGGAAAAAGAGTGAAATGTGACTGACGGCAATATTATTACGCGGGAGAGAAAAGAGGTATTTGCAGGGAAAATGTGTTGGTATTTAAATATAACGCCAGCTTAGCTGGCGTTACGGGAGGCATTACTCTTTCGGATCTTTTCCGGCGAGCATTTTGTCCAGTTCATCCCCGCCGACGTGACGGAAATCCTGGCCCTTCACGAAGTAGAAAATGTATTCGCAGATGTTCTGGCAACGGTCACCGATACGCTCGATAGAGCGGGCGCAGAACAGGGCGGTCAGGACGCTTGGGATAGTGCGCGTGTCTTCCATCATGTAGGTCATCAGCTGACGCACAATGCCTTCGTACTCCTGGTCGACCTTCTTGTCTTCCCGGTAGATACGCACCGCTTCATCCAGATCCATACGCGCAAAGGCATCCAGCACGTCGTGCAGCATCTGCACGGTGTGGCGACCCAGCGACTCCAGGCTCACCAGCAGCGGCTGGTGCTGCTGGGAGAACTTCTCCAGCGCGGTGCGGCAGATTTTATCCGCCACGTCGCCAATACGTTCCAGCTCGGCGATGGTTTTGATGATCGCCATTACCAGACGCAGGTCGCTCGCCGTCGGCTGACGCTTGGCAATGATGCGCACGCAGGCTTCGTCGATCGCCACTTCCATCATGTTGACGTGTTTGTCGCCTTCCACCACGCGCTTCGCCAGTTCGCTGTCCTGATTGTGCATCGCGGTGATGGCGTCAGAAAGCTGCTGCTCCACCATTCCGCCCATGGTCATCACCTGGGTGCGGATGCTTTCCAGCTCTGCGTTGAACTGGCCGGAAATGTGTTTATTAAGATTAAGATTATCCATTGCGCACTCCTGAATCAGCCGTAGCGTCCGGTGATGTAGTCTTCTGTTTGCTTCTTCGCGGGCCTGGTGAACAGCGCATCCGTATCGCTGAACTCAATCAACTCGCCCAGATACATAAACGCCGTGTGATCGGAACAACGCGCAGCCTGCTGCATGTTGTGGGTCACGATCACCACGGTGTAATCCTGTTTTAACTCGGTGATCAGCTCTTCAATACGGCCGGTTGAGATCGGATCCAGCGCTGAGCACGGCTCATCCAGCAATAACACTTCCGGGCGAATGGCGATACCACGCGCAATGCACAGACGCTGCTGCTGACCACCGGAGAGAGAGTATCCGCTCTGGTGAAGTTTATCTTTGGTTTCGTTCCATAATGCGGCCTTGGTCAAGGCCCACTGCACGCGTTCGTCCATATCGGCGCGGGAGAGCTTCTCAAACAGGCGCACGCCAAAGGCGATGTTGTCATAGATGGACATCGGGAACGGCGTAGGTTTCTGGAACACCATGCCCACTTTCGCACGCAGCAGGGCGATATCCTGGGTATTGGTCAAAATGTTGTCGCCATCGAGCAGGATCTCGCCTTCGGCGCGCTGCTCCGGATAGAGCGAATACATTTTGTTAAAGGTACGCAGCAGCGTGGATTTCCCGCAGCCAGACGGACCGATGAAGGCCGTGACCTGGTTTTTGGCGATATCCAGGTTGATGTTTTTCAGGGCATGGAATTTGCCGTAGTAGAAGTTCAGATCGCGAACCGTAAGTTTACCCGGGGCAGTATCGACCATACTCATTGACTCATTTCCTCATCCGGCGCCGCAGTGTGCCACGCCGTCAATAATTAACCGTGTTTCTTCTTCGCGAAAATAACGCGCGCCAGAATGTTCAGTAACAGTACGCACAGGGTAATAATCAGTACCCCGGCCCAGGCCAGTGACTGCCATTCGGCAAACGGGCTCATCGCAAATTTAAAGATGGTGACCGGCAGGTTGGCGATTGGCTGCATCATGTCCGTGCTCCAGAACTGGTTGGAGAGCGCGGTAAAGAGCAGCGGTGCGGTTTCGCCGGCAATACGGGCCACGGCCAGCAGTACGCCGGTCAGGATCCCGGAGATGGACGCCTTCAGGGTGATGGCAGAAATCATCTTCCACTTCGGCGTGCCCAGCGCGTAGGCCGCTTCACGCAGGCTGTCCGGCACCAGTTTCAGCATGTTCTCGGTGGTACGGATGACGATAGGCACCTGCAGCAGCGCCAGCGCAATCACCCCGGCCCAGCCGGAGAAGTGCTCCATCTGCGCCACCACGATGGTGTAGACGAACAGGCCGACCACAATCGACGGGGCAGAGAGCAGAATGTCGTTAATGAAGCGGATCACTTCCGCAATCCAGGATTTACGGCCGTACTCCGCCAGATAAATTCCCGCCATGATGCCGAGCGGCGTACCGAATACGGTCGCCCACAGGATCAGCAGGCCGCTGCCCGCCAGGGCGTTGGCCAGACCGCCGCCGGCGGTATTTGGCGGTGGAGTCATCTCGGTGAACAGCGCCAGCGACATGCCGTCGATGCCGCGCGTGACCGTAGAGAACAGGATCCAGACCAGCCAGAACAAACCGAATGCCATCGTCGCCATCGAGAGCGTCAACGCGAGGCGGTTCTTCATGCGGCGCTTCGCCTGCATTTTGCGGCGAGATTCCGCCAGCTCCACGGTGTTTTGCATTTCGAGCGTTGCCATTAGCGTGCTCCCTCATTTTTCGCCAGGCGCATGATCATCACTTTGGAGATCGCCAGCACGATGAAGGTGATAACAAACAGAATTAAGCCCAGTTCCATCAGCGCGGCAACGTGCAGGCCCGATTCCGCTTCAGCGAATTCGTTAGCCAGCGCCGAGGTGATGCTGTTGCCCGGCATATAGAGCGAGGCGCTGTCGAGCTGGTAGGTGTTACCGATGATAAAGGTCACGGCCATGGTTTCACCCAGCGCGCGGCCCAGACCCAGCATGATGCCGCCAATCACCCCATTTTTGGTGAACGGCAGGACGATACGCCAAATCACTTCCCAGGTGGTGCAGCCGATGCCGTAGGCCGACTCTTTCATCATCACCGGGGTCTGTTCGAAGACATCGCGCATTACCGCTGCGATGTACGGAATAATCATGATGGCAAGGATCACGCCTGCGGCCAGGATCCCGATACCGAATGCCGGACCGGAGAAGAGAGCGCCCACAAACGGGATGGCGGAGAGAACGTTGCCCACCGGCTCCTGGAAGTACGTCGCGAACAGCGGCGCAAAGATAAACAGGCCCCACATGCCGTAAACGATACTGGGAATTGCCGCCAGCAGCTCAATGGCGATACCCAGCGGACGCTTCAGCCAGTTCGGCGCCAGTTCAGTCAGGAACAGGGCGATACCGAAGCTCACCGGCACGGCAATCAGCAGGGCGATAAACGAGGTCACCAGCGTGCCGTAGATCGGCACCAGCGCACCGTAGATATCGTTCGGCGCGTCCCACTCTTTGGTCCACAGGAAGGAGAAACCGAATTTCTGGATGCTCGGCCAGGAGGAGAAAATCAGAGACACGATGATGCCGCCCAGCAGCAATAGCACAATCAGCGCAGCCAGTTTTACCAGCGCGCTGAAAATCATGTCACCTTTTTTACCCGGAGGGTTAAATGCAGGCTTGGTTGCAGCCATAAATTACTCTTCTGTTAAAGACGTTTCACGAAAGTTGGCGGGTAAGCTCACGCCACCCGCCATCTTCGTCAAAAATATCCTGTTAGTACAGCGCTTTACCGCTGCTGTCTTTCACGTTGGTTTTCCATGCAGCACGAATCTGCTCAACCACGCTGTCCGGCAGGCTGGCGTAATCGAGATCGTTAGCCTGTTTGTTGCCGTTTTTGTATGCCCAGTCGAAGAACTTCAGCACTTCAGTACCCTGCTCAGGTTTCTTCTGCTCTTTGTGCACCAGGATGAAGGTGGTGGAGGTGATTGGCCACGCGCCTTCGCCTTTCTGGTTAGTCAGGTCCTGAGCGAAAGATTTGCTCCAGTCAGCGCCTTTAGCCGCGTTAGCAAAGTTCTCTTCGGTCGGGCTTACTGGTTTGCCATCAGCAGAGACCAGTTTGGTGTATGCCAGGTTGTTCTGCTTGGCGTAAGCGTATTCTACGTAGCCGATTGAGCCTGGCAGACGCTGAACGAAGGCAGCGATACCGTCGTTACCTTTACCGCCCAGACCGGTTGGCCAGTTCACGGTAGAGCCAGAACCAACTTTGGATTTCCACTCTTCGTTTACTTTCGCCAGGTAGCTGGTGAAGACGAAGGAGGTACCGGAACCGTCAGCACGACGAACCACAGCGATGTTCTGCGAAGGCAGTTTCACGCCCGGGTTCAGTTTGGTGATGGCTTCGTCATCCCATTTTTTGATTTTGCCGAGGTAGATATCGCCCAGGGTTTTGCCATCCAGCACCAGCTCGCCGGACTTCAGGCCAGGGATATTCACCGCCAGCACAACACCACCGATAACGGTCGGGAACTGGAACAGGCCTTCCTGCGTCAGTTTTTCATCCGACAGCGGCGCATCAGATGCACCGAAATCAACGGTATTCGCGGTAATTTGTTTAACGCCACCGGAGGAGCCGATACCCTGGTAGTTCACCTTGTTACCAGTTTCTTTCTGGTAGGTATCAGCCCATTTGGCATACACCGGCGCAGGGAAGGTTGCACCAGCGCCAGTCAGGCTTGCCTCTGCGAATACAGAGAACGCGCTCATCGATAAGGTCGCGGCGACAACAGTTGCGACAGTGGTACGCATAACTTTCATAATGTCTCCTGCAAGATTTTCGTAAATCGTTGTTTAGTGGCTACGATGAGCAAAATAGGACAAACAGGTGACAGATAAATGTACGAATTATGACAGTTTTATGACAGCGAGAATTTCGCTTTGGGAAAGTTAAAATAACTATTCTATATCAGCTACTTGAATATGATTATGACACTAAGATTTCAGAAAAATTTTCTTTCTGTGACACTGAAAAAGTTAGCTGAAGATGACAGTTTGTCATTAAAAAACGCGGAGAAAAAAGCTCCACCCGAAGGTGGAGCCTGAGGGGATTACTCTACGGTAACGGACTTCGCCAGGTTACGCGGCTGGTCAACGTCGGTACCTTTAATCAGCGCGACGTGATAAGACAGCAACTGCAGCGGTACGGTATAGAAGATTGGCGCAATTACCTCTTCCACATGCGGCATCTCGATGATGTGCATGTTGTCGCTGCTGATGAAACCGGCATCTTTATCGGCGAAGACAAACAGAACGCCGCCACGGGCGCGGACTTCTTCGATGTTGGATTTCAGTTTTTCCAGCAGTTCATTGTTAGGTGCCACCACGATCACCGGCATATCCGCGTCGATCAGCGCCAGCGGGCCATGTTTCAGCTCGCCTGCGGCGTAAGCTTCCGCGTGGATGTAGGAGATCTCTTTCAGCTTCAGGGCACCTTCCAGCGCGATCGGGTACTGATCGCCACGACCGAGGAACAGAGCGTGATGCTTATCGGAGAAGGATTCCGCCAGGGCTTCAATGCGTTTGTCCTGAGAGAGCATTTGCTCAATACGGCTCGGCAGCGCCTGCAGGCCGTGAACGATGTCATGCTCAACAGAGGCATCCTGACCTTTCAGACGGGCCAGTTTCGCCACCAGCATCAGCAGGACCGTCAGCTGGGTGGTGAACGCTTTGGTGGAGGCCACGCCGATTTCGGTGCCGGCTTTGGTCATCAGCGCCAGATCGGATTCACGCACCAGAGAGGAGCCCGGGACGTTACAGATCGCCAGTGAACCGAGGTAGCCCAGCTCTTTGGAGAGACGCAGCGCCGCCAGGGTATCGGCGGTTTCACCGGACTGTGACAGGGTGATCATCAGGCTGTTACGGCGCACGGCCGATTTGCGATAGCGGAATTCAGAGGCGATTTCCACGTCGCACGGCACGCCGGCCAGGGCTTCAAACCAGTAGCGGGAGACCATACCGGAGTTGTAGGAGGTTCCGCAGGCCACAATCTGAATATGCTCGACGTTAGCCAGCATCTCGTTGGCGTTAGCACCCAGCTCGCTCAGATCGACCTGACCGTGGCTGATGCGCCCGGTCAGGGTGTTTTTGATGGCGTTCGGTTGCTCGTAGATCTCTTTCTGCATGTAGTGACGGTAAGCACCTTTGTCACCCGCGTCGTACTGCAGGCTGGATTCGATATCCTGACGCTTCACCGGCGCACCAGATTTATCAAACAGTTTCACGTCACGACGGGTGACTTCGGCAATGTCGCCCTCTTCCATGAAGATAAAGCGACGGGTCACCGGCAGCAGCGCCAGCTGATCGGAGGCGATAAAGTTTTCGCCCATCCCCAGACCAATCACCATCGGGCTGCCCGAGCGGGCGGCCAGCAGGGTAGACGGGTCACGGCTGTCCATGATCACGGTGCCGTAGGCGCCGCGCAGCTGTGGGATCGCACGCAGTACGGCTTCACGCAGCGTACCGCCCTGCTCCAGCTCCCAGTGAACCAGATGGGCGATCACTTCGGTATCGGTTTCAGACACGAAGGTATAACCGCGCTCGGTGAGTTGTTCGCGCAACGGCTCGTGGTTTTCGATGATGCCGTTATGCACCACCACAATGTGTTCAGAGACATGCGGGTGCGCGTTGCCTTCAGAAGGTTCACCGTGGGTTGCCCAACGGGTATGGGCAATGCCTGTGCCGCCGTGCAGCGGGGTCTCTTCCGCGGCCTGGGACAGCATGTTTACCTTACCGAGGCGGCGCAGGCGGGTCATGTGCCCTTCTGCATCGACCACTGCCAGACCGGCAGAGTCGTAACCACGGTATTCCAGACGACGTAACCCTTCGAGAAGGATTTCAGCAATATCACGCTGCGCGACTGCGCCAACAATTCCACACATAGTTTTAGATTCCGAATAGAGGCTTTACGCCTGCGTTGTCGCTGACCTGTATTTACCCTTCGTCTTTCACGCCGTGACTGCGTTGGCTTTACGTCTTCGCCACGGTCACTTACTTAAGTAAGCTCCCATGGACTCATACGCTTGCCGCCTTGCCACAACGCGAAATCCGTTGGGTATGCCCTTTTCGGGCGCCCCGAGCCTTGTAGAGAGTGGGGTTATATTTATGGGTACTGCTTATGGGAGGGGGATTATGTTATCCCCTCATCCCGAAAATGCTTTTACTTCTTCACCGGGCGTTTCCAGCCCTGCTTGTGAACCTGTGGCACGCGGCTGATGACCAGCTCGTTTTCCGCCACATCGCGTGTCACAGTCGTGCCCGCGGCAATGGTGACACCTTTGCCGATGGTCACAGGGGCCACCAGCTGTGAATCGGATCCGACAAACACGTCGTCGCCAATGATGGTTTTAAACTTGTTCGCGCCATCGTAGTTGCAGGTGATGGTTCCGGCGCCGATATTCACGTTGTCGCCAATCTCCGCATCGCCCAGATAGGTCAGATGACCGGCTTTTGAGCCCTTACCCAGACGCGCTTTTTTCATTTCGACGAAGTTGCCAACGTGAGCGCCTTCCAGCAGTTCTGCGCCCGGACGCAGACGGGCGAAAGGCCCGATGGTGCAGGCAGCTTCCAGATGGGCATCTTCCACCACGCTGTAGGGGCTGATTTCGCAGTCGTCGCCAATCACGCTGTTTTTGATCACGCAACCGGTGCCAATTTTGACGCGGTTACCCAGCGTTACGTTGCCTTCCAGAATAACGTTAGTATCGATCTCGACGTCGCGCCCGTGATTAAGCACCCCACGCAGATCGAAACGTGATGGATCGCGCAGCATCACGCCCGCCAGCAGCAGTTTTTCTGCCTGCTCGGACTGATAAATACGCTCAAGACGGGAGAGTTGCAGACGGTTATTCACGCCGTCCGTTTCGCTGATGCGCGCCGGATGAACGGCAGTAATCTCACGCCCTTCCTGATACGCCATCGCGATGATATCGGTGATATAGAATTCGCCCTGCGCGTTGTTATTGTTCAACTGCGACAGCCAGCGCTTCATGTCTGCGCCATTGGCGATCAGAATACCGGTGTTAATTTCCTGGATTTCACGCTGTGCATCGGTGGCGTCTTTGTGCTCGACAATGCCCGTCACCTTGCCGTTTTCACGGGTGATACGGCCATAACCGGACGGATCGTCCAGCTTAACGGTCAGCAGACCAATGCCGCCCTGCGGCTTCGCGGCACGCAGGCGGGCCAGCGTCTCCACGGAGATCAGCGGCACGTCGCCGTAGAGCATCAGAATGTCTTCGTCGTCAGAGAAGAACGGAGCGGCCTGCTGCATAGCGTGACCGGTACCCAACTGTTCTGCCTGCAATACCCAGTTGAGCTTGTCATCACACAGCGTCTGCTTCAGTAGATCGCCACCGTGGCCGTAGACCAGGTGAACCTGGTTCGCGCCCATTTCATTAGCGGCATCAATGACATGCTGCACCATCGCTTTCCCTGCCAGGGTGTGCAGCACTTTTGGAAGATCGGAATACATGCGGGTGCCTTTGCCTGCGGCAAGAATGACCACGCTCATTGCATTGTTCAACATACACGTCCTGACTGTAATTTGAGTGAAAAGTAAAACCCTTTGGCGTTGAAAATTCTACATATTTTGCGCCATAAAATGGAGAGGTGGTAAAACGCGCAACCTCGCCGATTTCGGGCTGTTTAAAGGTTCTTTTTACAGCAGAATAAAGGACTTTGCCTATGGAATATAGCGTGCTTTGGGGAAGTCTCCAGCCCGCACAACATGTTAGCGGTTGTTTCGCTGCATGAATAAAGCCTGGCTTAAACAAAACACTGTTTTAATTATCGAAATATGTGACCCACAAAAAAGAAACACTGTTTTATTCTGATAATAATAGCGCTCAATTATTACTCAGGAGAATAAGATGAAGTCTAAAATACCTCTGGCCCTGATGATGTGTAGCGCTTTTTCCGCAACGGCTGCCGAACAAACTCATGTCTGGAAAGCCATTGCATTTGGGCAATCCACGGATGTGAATTTTTCATCCAACGTGCTGCCGGAAAAAATTGGCGTCAATGATGTCACCATCGACGGGAAAAAGCTCACGCCGCAGGAGAGCGCCGATCTGACAAAAGCGATCACGGTGGAGAGCCGCGGCGGCAAAATAGCCAACTCCCACGACGGGTTAACCTTCTTTTATACCGAACTGCCAGCCAGCGAGAATTTCGTCCTGCAGGCCAACATCCGGGTGGATCAGTTTGGACCGGAGAATGGCGCGAAACCCGCCGCGCAGGAAGGAGCCGGGCTGCTGGTGCGGGATGTCCTCGGGAATCCGCGTCAGCAGCCGCTAAAAACCGGTTATGAGGAGTTCCCTGCAGCGTCGAACCAGGTGATGAACGCCATCATGACCCAGGATAAAAAAGATCATCAGCGGGTGAAAATGCAGGCCATCACCCGGGAGGGGATCACCCAGCCGTGGGGCAACGCTGGGGCAGCCATTAAAAAACAGAGTTACAAGGAAGAGGTGGACCTGAGTCAGACCCCCGAGTTTCGTCTCAAGCTGCAGCGCACGGACGATGGCTTTATTACCGCCTGGGCCCCGGTGGACAGCGACAGCTGGGTGAGCAAGAGCGTGCCGCGCGCGGATCTTGTTTCGGTGCAAAACAAGGATAGCTATTACGTCGGTTTCTTCGCCTCGCGGAATGCCAGAATCACGGTGACCAACGCCTCGCTGACCACCACTCCCGCGCATACCGTCATTTCGAAGCCGTGGCAGGCAGAGCCGCTGCCGCTGGTGGTGCAATTGGCTTCCGGGAACGTCAGCGCTTCCGGGGATTATCTGTTGCAGGCGCGCGCCAATGAAGACGGGGTATTCAGCGTCCGGCAAAACGAAGTGGTGATCGGTAATGAGAAAGCGGTAAAAGCGGGAGAGATGTACACCCTGCCAGCACGCCTTGAACAGACCAGCACCTTTACGCTGACCTTTACTCCGTCTCAGGGCGAGCCGGTAAACCAACAACTCACCGTGGAACGTATCGCCGACAGGGATACGGCGCTGCTGTATGCCGCGCCAGACGGCAAAGCGGAGGCGAAAGGCACCGCCGATGCGCCGCTGGATCTCGCCACCGCCATCGCGCTGCTGGCCCCCGGCGGTAAGCTGGTGCTGAAAAGCGGCGATTATCCTCGCAGCGCGATCCCGCTCTCGGCCAGCGGCAGCAGCAACAAGATCAAGACGCTGCAGGCTGAGGGTAAAGTAGCGATCCGTGGCCTGCTGCTGGACGCCAGCTACTGGCATATCCAGGGGATCGACGTCACGGAGAAAAGCCTGCGCGTGCAGGGCAGTCATAACCTGATCGAGCGCGTCACCGCGTACCGCAATGACGATACCGGGATCCAGATCTCCTCTCCGGAGAAGATTGGCCGGCCGTTATGGGCAAGCTATAACCGGGTGGTGGATTCCGAATCTTATGCCAATGAGGATCCCGGCAAGATTAACGCCGATGGCTTCGCGGTGAAGATGCGGGTAGGCGACGGCAACCGCCTGGAACATTGCTATGCCCACGACAATATCGACGACGGTTTCGATCTGTTCAACAAGATTGAGGATGGTGCAAACGGCGTGGTGGTGATCGAGAACTCTATTGCCAGCAACAATACCAGTAACGGCTTCAAGCTCGGCGGGGAAGGACAGCCTGTGGCGCACCAGATCCGCAACAGCAAAGCCACCGGTAATCATCTGGACGGTTTCACCGATAATTTTAACCCGGGCAAGCTGGTGGTGGAGCACAACATTGCAGTGGATAACCAGCGCTTTAACTATATCTTCCGCCCAAGCCCGTACGGCGACGTCACAACCCAGGGGACCTTTACCGGCAATCTGTCGATCCGTAATCAGCCTGGCGAGTATGATGATGCGGTGGTGGGGACCATTGATAATACGAACTACTTTATCGTGAAGGGCAAAAGCGTGAATGCGGATGGGAAGGAGCTAGACAAGACGCAGGTGCAGACCCAATAACCAGAGCGGCGCTTCGCTTATCACACTACGGTAAGCGTGGCGCCACCCGGCACATCAGCACTTAGTGGTTGAACGTACCGAAAGAAACGCTCATGTTGCTGAAGAGGGCGATGATTTTGTTGATGAGTTTCATGATGGCATCCTGATATTGTTTGAGTTCAGTTTTGTGACATTCATCACAAAACGAAGTCTACTCCTGACCATTTCGCCGATCAATCTTTTTGTGATCTAAATCAAAAAATAATAAAACCTCGTTTTAGTTTCATATTTACTGAAACAGCGCCATAAAAAAAGCCAGCCTGGAGACCAGACTGGCTTTCGTACTTTCAAGCCGGTGTTACATCGCTTTTTTGGTCAACTCGATAACGCGCAGTTTCGCGATCGCTTTGGCCAGCTCTGCAGACGCCTGAGCGTAATCCACGTCGCCATGAGAGCTCTTAATGTGCTCTTCAGCTTTACGCTTCGCTTCCAGAGCTCGCGCTTCGTCGAGATCCTGGCCACGAATTGCGGTATCAGCCAGTACGGTCACGCTGCCAGGTTGCACTTCAATCATGCCCCCGGACAGATAGATAAACTCTTCATGACCGAACTGTTTAACGATGCGGATCATACCAGGCTTAATGGCGGTGAGCAGCGGGGCGTGTCCCGGGAAGATACCCAGTTCACCTTCGCTACCCGTTACCTGGATTTTCTCGACCAGACCAGAGAACATTTGTTGCTCTGCGCTGACGACGTCCAGGTGGTAAGTCATTGCCATATCACCCTCCGATTAAGGCGTTAAAGTTTTTTGGCTTTTTCCACGGCTTCGTCGATGGAACCGACCATGTAGAACGCCTGCTCCGGCAGGTGATCGTATTCGCCTTCCATGATGCCTTTAAAGCCACGGATGGTGTCTTTCAGCGCAACGTATTTGCCCGGGGAACCGGTAAATACTTCTGCAACGAAGAACGGCTGGGACAGGAAGCGCTGGATCTTACGTGCGCGTGCTACCACCAGTTTGTCTTCTTCAGACAGTTCATCCATACCCAGGATGGCGATGATGTCTTTCAGTTCCTGATAACGCTGCAGCAGGGACTGTACGCCACGGGCAGTGTCGTAGTGTTCCTGACCAACGACCAGTGGATCCAGCTGACGGCTGGTAGAGTCCAGCGGGTCAACGGCCGGGTAGATACCCAGAGACGCGATCTGACGGCTCAGTACCACGGTTGCATCTAAGTGAGCAAAGGTGGTGGCTGGTGATGGGTCAGTCAAGTCATCCGCAGGTACGTATACCGCCTGAACGGAGGTGATAGAACCGGTTTTGGTCGAGGTAATACGTTCCTGCAGAACACCCATCTCTTCCGCCAGGGTCGGCTGGTAGCCTACTGCTGATGGCATACGACCCAGCAGTGCGGATACTTCCGTACCGGCCAGGGTGTAACGGTAGATGTTGTCAACGAACAGCAGTACGTCACGACCTTCGTCACGGAACTTCTCAGCCATGGTCAGGCCGGTCAGCGCAACGCGCAGACGGTTTCCTGGTGGCTCGTTCATCTGGCCGTAAACCAGGGATACTTTGTCCAGAACGTTGGAGTCGGTCATCTCGTGGTAGAAGTCGTTACCCTCACGAGTACGCTCACCCACGCCTGCAAACACGGAGTAACCGGAGTGCTCGATCGCGATGTTACGGATCAGCTCCATCATGTTTACGGTTTTACCTACACCCGCACCGCCGAACAGACCAACTTTACCGCCCTTCGCGAACGGACACATCAGGTCGATAACCTTGATGCCGGTTTCCAGCAGTTCCTGAGAGCTGGACAGCTCTTCATAGGAAGGTGCTGAACGGTGGATAGCCCAACGCTCTTCTTCGCCGATGTCGCCTTTCATGTCGATCGGCTGACCCAGGACGTTCATGATACGGCCCAGGGTTGCTTTACCTACTGGTACTTCGATTGGGTGTTCGAGGTCTTTAACTTCCAGACCACGACGCAGACCGTCGGAAGAACCCATGGCGATGGTACGCACGATACCGCCGCCGAGCTGCTGCTGAACTTCCAGCACCAGGCTCTCATTACCATTCTGAACCTCAAGAGCATCGTACACGCGCGGTACGGCATCCTGAGGGAACTCGACGTCAACCACGGCGCCGATTACCTGGACAATTTTTCCAGTAGCCATCTTGAATCCTCTACGAATTAACCTGGTTATACCGCGGATGCACCACCGACGATCTCGGTGAGTTCCTGAGTAATGCTGGCCTGACGAGCTTTGTTGTATACCAACTGCAGCTCTTTAATCAGGCTGCCGCCATTGTCGGTCGCGGCTTTCATCGCCACCATACGTGCGGCCTGCTCGCTGGCCAGGTTTTCTACCACGCCCTGATAAACCTGAGATTCAACATAACGACGCAGCAGGGTATCCAGCAGCGGTTTTGGATCCGGTTCATACAGGTAATCCCAGGATTTGTGCTTCAACTCTGGCTCGTCTGATGCCGGTAATGGCAGCAGCTGAGTGAGGGTCGGAACCTGAGACATGGTGTTAATAAATTTGTTGCTGACAACGTACAGCCTGTCCAGACGGCCTTCATCATAGGCCTGCAACATCACTTTTACCGGGCCGATCAGTTCGGACAGGGACGGGTTATCACCCATACCGGTCACCTGGGCGACAATATTGCCGCCTACGGAATTGAAGAAAGAAACGCCCTTGGAGCCGATCATCGCGATATCGCTCTGAACGCCTTTATCGGACCATGCTTTCATATCCGCCAGCAGTTTTTTGAACAGGTTAATGTTCAAGCCACCACACAAACCACGGTCGGTAGACACCACCAGGTAGCCCACGCGCTTAACGTCGCGTTCTTCCAGGTAAGGGTGCTTATATTCCAGATTACCGCTCGCAAGGTGACCAATCACTTTGCGCATGGTATCTGCATAAGGACGGCTGGCCGCCATACGCTCCTGCGATTTACGCATTTTGGAAGCGGCGACCATCTCCATCGCTTTAGTGATCTTTTGCGTGTTCTGGACGCTTGCGATCTTACTACGTATCTCTTTTGCGCCGGCCATGAGCTTCTCCTCAATGCCTTGCGGTCTGCCCTAAGACAGACCGCCAGACTTTACCAGGACTGGGTTGCTTTGAAGGAATCGAGCAGGCTCTTCAGCTTGCCTTCGATTTCGTCGTTATAGCCACCGGACTGGTTGATCTCTTGCATCAGCGGAGCATGGTCACGGTCAGCGTAAGCCAACAGAGCGGCTTCGAAGCTACCGATTTTCGCCAGTTCTACATCCCCCAGATAACCACGTTCTGCTGCGAACAGTACCAGGCCCTGCTGTGCAACTGACATAGGGGCATACTGTTTCTGTTTCAGCAGTTCGGTCACTTTCTGACCGTGGTCCAGCTGTTTACGGGTTGCATCGTCAAGGTCGGATGCAAACTGGGAGAACGCTGCCAGTTCACGATACTGTGCCAGCGCGGTACGGATACCACCGGACAGTTTCTTGATGATCTTGGTCTGCGCTGCGCCACCAACACGGGATACGGAGATACCCGGGTTAACTGCCGGACGAATACCGGAGTTAAACAGGTTAGTTTCCAGGAAGATCTGACCATCGGTAATGGAGATTACGTTGGTCGGAACGAACGCAGAAACGTCACCCGCCTGGGTTTCGATGATCGGCAGTGCGGTCAGAGAACCGGTCTGGCCTTTCACTTCACCTTTAGTGAAGTTCTCAACGTATTCCGCGTTAACGCGGGATGCACGCTCCAGCAGACGGGAGTGCAGATAGAATACGTCGCCCGGGAATGCTTCACGTCCTGGTGGACGACGGAGCAGCAGGGAAACCTGACGGTATGCAACGGCCTGTTTGGACAGGTCATCATAAACGATCAGTGCATCTTCACCGCGGTCACGGAAGTATTCGCCCATTGCGCAACCGGCATACGGTGCCAGGTATTGCAGTGCAGCAGATTCAGAAGCGGTAGCCACAACAACGATGGTGTTAGCCAGCGCGCCGTGCTCTTCCAGTTTACGAACCACGTTGGAAATGGTGGACGCTTTCTGGCCGATAGCCACGTACACACATTTGATGCCGGAGTCGCGCTGGTTGATGATCGCATCGATTGCCATCGCGGTTTTACCGGTCTGACGGTCACCGATGATCAGCTCACGCTGGCCACGGCCGATTGGGATCATGGCGTCAACGGATTTATAACCGGTCTGCACCGGCTGGTCGACGGACTGACGGTCGATTACGCCTGGTGCGATAACTTCGATTGGCGAGAAGCCATCGTTATCAACCGGACCTTTACCGTCGATTGGTGCACCCAGGGTGTTCACCACGCGACCCAGCAGGCCGCGGCCAACTGGAACTTCAAGAATACGGCCAGTACACTTGACCTTCATGCCTTCGGCGAGGTCAGCGTAAGGACCCATCACAACTGCACCTACGGAGTCGCGCTCCAGGTTCAGTGCGATAGCGTAACGGTTACCCGGCAGGGAAATCATCTCACCCTGCATACAATCGGCCAGGCCGTGGATGCGGATAACACCGTCGCTTACAGAAACAATAGTACCTTCGTTGTGAGCTTCACTCACAACACTGAACTGAGCAATGCGCTGCTTGATCAGTTCGCTGATTTCGGTGGAATTCAGTTGCATGCTCCAGTCCCCTTAAGACTGCAAGACGTCTGCAAGGCGCTCAAGACGGCCGCGTACGCTGCCATCAATGACCATATCACCCGCACGGATGATTACGCCCGCCATTACAGACTTATCGATATTGCAATTCAGCTTCACTTTGCGTGACAGACGTTTTTCCATCGCGGCGGTGATTTTCGCAAGCTGTTCGTTACTCAGCTCAGTCGCAGAAGTTACGTGAACTTCAACGGTGGCTTCACTGAGGGCACGCAGGTGCTCGAACTGCTCAAGAACATCCGGGAGCGCTTTCAGACGACCATTTTCTGCCATTACCCGAATCAGGTTCTGACCGTTGGTGTCCAGCTGCTCACCGCAAATGGCGATGAACGAACTGGCGAGGGTTTCCGGTGCCAGTGCACCTGAAAGCATCTCAGCCATGTGTTCGTTTTTCGTTACCTCAGCGGCAAACGCCAGCATGTTCTGCCAGCGATCGACATTTTGGTGTTCGATAGCAAAGTCAAAAGCTGCTTTGGCGTAGGGGCGAGCTACCGTAACAAATTCAGACATCAGCCCCTCCCTCCTTACAGTTCAGCGACAAGTTTGTCCACGATGTCGCTGTTAGCAGCTTCATCCACGGAACGTTCGATGATCTTCTCGGCGCCAGCAACAGCCAGAATCGCGACCTGCTTACGCAGCTCTTCGCGAGCACGTTTACGCTCGGCATCAATTTCAGCCTGCGCTTGCGTCACGATTTTAGTACGTTCCTGTTCTGCTTCAGCTTTCGCTTCGTCCAGGATCTGAGAACGACGTTTGTTCGCCTGCTCGATGATTACCTGGGCTTCCGCTTTCGCTTTTTTCAGCTGGTCGGTCGCGTTGGCCTGTGCAAGGTCCAAATCTTTCTTAGCGCGTTCTGCAGAAGCCAGGCCGTCAGAGATTTCTTTCTGACGTTTTTCGATGGCTGCCATTAATGGCGGCCATACATACTTCATGCAGAACCAGACAAAGATAACAAACGCGATGGCCTGGCCGAGGATTGTTGCGTTCATGTTCACAGCACAATACCTCTTTAAATTTACAACTGTGGCTTAGGGTTTAAATCTACTTACTACGCGACAGCAAACATCACGTACAGACCCAGACCTACAGCGATCATCGGGATAGCATCCACCAGACCCATAACGATAAAGAACTGAGTACGCAGCAGAGGAATCAGATCCGGTTGACGCGCTGCGCCTTCCAGGAATTTGCCCCCGAGGATGCCGATACCGATCGCAGCACCGATAGCCGCCAGACCCATCATCACAGCGGCAGCCATGTACAGCAGATCCATATTCAGGTTTTCCATGACAGTCTCCAGTTTGTTTCAGTTAAAACGTAGTAGTGTTGGTAAAGAATCAGTGCTCTTCAGACGCCATCGACAGATAGACGATCGTCAGAACCATGAAGATAAAGGCTTGCAGCGTAATGATCAGGATGTGGAAAATGGCCCATGGCACATTCAGAACCCACTGTGACCACCACGGCAGAAGACCCGCGATCAGAATGAAAATCAGCTCACCCGCATACATGTTGCCGAACAGTCGCAGACCGAGAGAAATCGGTTTGGACAGCAGGCTAACGCCTTCCAGGATCAGGTTGACCGGAATAAACGCCCAGTGGTTGAACGGCTGCAAGGTAAGCTCTTTCACGAAGCCGCCTACACCTTTCATTTTGATGCTGTAGAAAAGAATCAGGATGAATACGCCCAGTGCCATGGACAGGGTGATGTTCACGTCAGCAGACGGCACCACACGCAGGGCAGGCAGACCGAAGATATGCTCGCCGATAAACGGCAGCAGGTCGATCGGCAGCAGGTCCATCAGGTTCATCAGGAAGACCCACACAAAGACGGTCAGCGCCAGCGGTGCAATCACCTTGCTCTTGCCGTGGTACATGTCTTTGACGCTGCCATGGACGAAGCCAATGATCATTTCGATGAAGGTCTGGAATTTCCCTGGAACGCCGCTGGTTGCACGTTTCGCAACGCCGCGGAAAATGGCCAGGAACAACAGACCCAGTGCCACCGAGAAGAACATGGAGTCGATATTGATCGTCCAGAAGGTGGCTGGGGGGTTATGCGGATCCACCAGCGAGAATGTACGCAGGTCCAACTGAAGGTTGTTCAGATGGTGACCTATGTAATCCTGCGGCGTCATATTTTCTGAAGCCATGATGCCTTTTACCCTTTGTTATTGATTACAGCTGGCGCCAGAACTTGTACCACCAGCACCAAAACCCACGTCACTATCAGCGGCAAAAATACCACTTTAAAAACCGCCAGCGCCATCACCAGAAGGGCAAAGGTCAGCAACACCTTACACACTTCGCCCAGAGCGAAGGACCAGGCCATGCGGCCTTTGGCAGGTGTATGCGCCTGATGACGCCAGGCAAAAATCATAAACAACATATTCGGCACAACGACTGCCAAACCTCCGCTTACCGCAGAGATGCCCCAGAAGGGGTCTTTGAGGCAGAACAGCAATCCGCTTGCTATCACCGCCAGAAACTGAATGAACAGAAGCTTACGAGCAACGTTTCGACTCAAGAGCGACACAGACATCACGTTTTTACTCCTGCTACCTTCGAGGTATGCCGCGTGTCGTATAAAACGTCCTTTAGGGCTCAGAGTCAAGCAGCAAAAAGCGGTCAAATTATACGGTGCGTCCCCGTGATTTCAAACAATAAGTAGCGAAAAGGTGAATAAATGTTTAAATATTTTTCCCCGGCGCTATTTCTTAACTTTTCGTCAAACTGTGAATGACTCATCAAAACTGCAAACCACGCGGAAACGTTGGCTACAAAGCGTGCACGAGATCACAAAATACACATTTACGATAAGGTCGGATAAATTAAATCAGTAAATCGTTATATTTCATGTCAATGATATTAAAGCGTAATTTCAGCAACTATTTTCAAAACAGCCCTGTATACAACAAAAACCTTTTATTGACATTTATAATAAATATTTAACATTACGATCTGGTTACTCTTCCCTACTTTTAGCACGCTGATATTTTCAATGTTTATTATTTTTTGGGTTAACTACACACTTAAGTTAACCCAAAGAAAATCCATAGTAAAAAAGCGGTTAAATAAGCACTGTATATTTCTTAGCCCGACGCCTGATTTTTAACATACTAAGAACAGCACAAATTCCACAATTTTTATTATTTTTTTAAAAATTGTTTGGCTTAACGATCACCAGATGGCGTTCACCTTCCAGCTGCGGAACGCGCAATTTGATGGCGGACTCCAGCTCAAACCCGGCAGGCAGCTGTGCAATTTCATCTTCCGGCAGGATACCTTTCAGGGCATAGAAGCGCCCGTTCTGCGCAGGCAGATGCTTACACCAGTCGATCATGTCGTTGAGCGAGGCAAACGCCCGGCTGATCACGCCGTCAAACGGCGGCTCGGCGGGAAACTCCTCTACCCTACTCTGCACCGGATGAATATTTTCCAGCTTCAGCTCATGTTGAACCTGACGCAGGAAGCGCACGCGCTTGCCCAGGCTGTCCAGCAGGGTGAACTGACACTCAGGACGCACGATAGAGAGCGGAATACCCGGCAGGCCCGGGCCAGTACCTACATCGATAAAACGCTCGCCCTGGAGGTGAGGCGCCACGACGATGCTGTCGAGGATGTGACGCACCAGCATCTCATTCGGGTCGCGAACCGAGGTGAGGTTATAGGCCTTGTTCCATTTGTGAAGCATATCGACATACCCCACCAGCTGATTTTTCTGGTGATCGGTGAGCGAAATACCGGCTTGATCCAGCAGACGAGTGAGTTTGTTGAGCACAGTGAATACCTGTTGAGATGCGTTTTGGCGGGAGGCGCTACGCTTACCCGCCCTACGGAGTTCTGTAGGCCCGGATCGCTACGCATCACCGGGCAGTTCTTACGATTACGCGCTGCGGCGCAGCATACCCTGTTTTTTCAGCCACACCAGCAGAATGGAGATGGCCGCAGGGGTGACGCCAGAAATACGCGATGCCTGGCCGATGGATGACGGCTTATGGTCATTCAGCTTGGCGATCACCTCGTTGGAGAGGCCGTTAACCTGGCGGTAATCCAGCGTGGCCGGGAGGATCGTACTCTCGTTGCGCTGCTGTTTCTCGATCTCATCCTGCTGACGGGCGATATAGCCTTCGTATTTCACCTGGATTTCGACCTGCTCGGCGGCCTGCACGTCTTCCAGACCCGGCGCGAACGGCGTCATCTGGATCAGCTGGTCGTAGGTCATCTCCGGGCGACGGAGCAGATCTTCCCCGCTGGCTTCACGCGACAGCGGCGCAGACAGGTGAGCATTCACTTCGTCTACAGACTCGGCGGTTGGGTTAACCCAGGTGGACTTCAGGCGCTGACGTTCGCGCTCGATGTTCTCCAGCTTATCGTTGAAACGCGCCCAACGCGCATCGTCCACCAGACCCAGCTCACGACCGATTTCGGTCAGGCGCAGGTCGGCATTGTCTTCACGCAGCATCAGACGATATTCCGCGCGGGAGGTAAACATGCGGTACGGCTCTTTGGTCCCCAGGGTGCAGAGGTCATCCACCAGCACGCCCAGGTAAGCCTGAGAACGACCTGGGGCCCAGCCCTCTTTCTCGGCTGAGAAGCGCGCGGCGTTCAGACCGGCCAGCAGACCCTGTGCAGCCGCTTCTTCGTAACCGGTGGTGCCGTTGATCTGGCCAGCAAAGAACAGCCCCTGGATATATTTGCTCTCCAGCGTCGGTTTCAGGTCACGCGGATCGAAGAAGTCATACTCGATGGCATAGCCCGGACGGACAATCTTCGCATTCTCCATCCCCTGCATCGAACGGACGATCTGCATCTGTACGTCGAAAGGCAGGCTGGTGGAGATACCGTTCGGGTAGATCTCGTTGGAGGTCAGCCCTTCCGGCTCGAGGAAGATCTGGTGCTGGTTACGATCGGCAAAGCGCATCACCTTGTCTTCGATCGACGGGCAGTAGCGTGGGCCGATCCCTTCGATCACCCCGGCATACATCGGGCTGCGATCGAGATTACTGCGGATCACGTCATGGGTTTTCTCGTTAGTGTGCGTGACATAGCACGGCACCTGACGCGGATGTTGATCCACGTTGCCCATGAACGAGAAGACCGGCATTGGGTTATCGCCGTGCTGCTGTGCCAGCACGCTGAAATCGATAGTGCGGGCGTCAATACGCGGCGGCGTGCCGGTTTTCAGGCGGCTGACGCGCAGCGGCAGCTCGCGCAGACGGCGCGACAGCGGAATGGACGGCGGATCGCCAGCACGGCCACCGCTGTAGTTATCCAGTCCGATATGAATTTTGCCATCGAGGAAGGTGCCGACGGTCAGCACAACGGCTTTGGCACGGAATTTCAGGCCCATCTGGGTCACGGCACCGACGACACGATCGTTTTCGACGATCAGATCCTCAACCGCCTGCTGGAAGATCATCAGGTTCGGCTGATTCTCCAGCGCGGTACGTACCGCCTGACGATAGAGCACACGGTCTGCCTGTGCACGGGTGGCACGAACGGCGGGGCCTTTGCTCGCGTTTAGTATCCTAAACTGGATGCCTGCATGATCGATCGCAGTGGCCATCAGGCCGCCAAGCGCATCCACTTCTTTTACCAGGTGTCCTTTCCCAATGCCGCCAATCGCCGGATTACAGGACATCTGTCCTAGCGTGTCGATATTGTGTGTCAAAAGCAGGGTCTGTTGACCCATTCGCGCCGCGGCCATTGCGGCCTCGGTGCCTGCATGACCCCCGCCAATGATGATGACGTCAAAAGGATCCTGATAAAACATGGTGGTCTGCCTCGCGTAAAGCGGTAAGAAAATGGATTGAAGCCCGGGCCGTGGATTCTACTCAACTTTAGTCGATCGAGAAAGCACTGGGATCCTGGCTATTAAAAAGAAGATCTTTTTATTTAGAGATCTGTTTTATTGTGATCTCTTATTAGGATCGCGGGTTTCTGTGGATAAGCCGGATCTCCCGAAGAAGATCATGCGTTTAGAGAGGATCGTTTGCTGTGAATGATCGGTGATCCTGCAGCGTATAAGCTGGGATCAGATCGCGTAGTTATACACAGCACAAAAAGTCATCACGGGTTGTTCTTGGGATAACTACCGGTTGATCCAAGCTTTTAACCAGAGTTATCCACATCTGATCGCACGATCTTTAATCGTTTTTGAGTAAATTTTTCCATTCACCCAGCCAAATTTCTGCTGGATCTTCCGGAATATCGTGATCGAGGATGTTGATCTTCAGCGTTTCGCCGATCTGTTGTGCCCCGCAGGACTTCAGTTCGGTCTCGACTTTCTCAACGGCACCGCAGAAGGTGTCATATTCCCGGCTGCCGATGCCGATCGCCCCAAAACGGACGTTCGCCAGGTCGGGCTGCTGCTCTTTTAACTCTTCATATAAAGGAAGAAGATTATCCGGAAGATCGCCCGCACCGTGGGTAGAGGTGATCAACAGCCAGATCCCGTCGATCGGCAGGTCTTCTAATAACGGCCCGTGCAGCGTTTCCGTGGAAAAACCCGCGTCTTCCAGCTTTTCAGCCAGGTGTTCCGCGACATATTCAGCCCCGCCAAGGGTGCTGCCGCTGATAAGAGTAATATCTGCCATGGATCGCTCGCTCATATAAAGAGGGATCATTGTACGCTGTGAGCGAGCTGGGATCTACCTGTGGAAAATGTGGGTATGAATTTGCCCGATCATGGGCGGATGGTACGCATGATCGGGTTCTGGAGGGAGATCAACGTCTCGGTGGACTGAATTTCATCGATTGTTTGGATCTTGTTGATAAGTACCTGCTGCAGGGCGTCGATCGATCGGCACATCACCTTAATAAAGATGCTGTAGTGGCCGGTGGTGTAGTAGGCCTCGGTCACCTCATCCAGCGCGTTCAGCCTGGCCAGCGCTGATGGATAATCTTTCGCGCTCTTGAGGATGATGCCGATAAAGCAGCAGACGTCGTACCCCAGCTGTTTCGGGCTGACGTCAATATGCGCCCCGGTGATGATCCCCGCCTGCTTCATCTTCTCTACGCGTACATGAATGGTGCCCGGGCTGACGCCAAACTGTTTGGCCAGTTCGGCATAAGCGGTACGGGCGTTAGCCATCAGGGCCTCGAGGATGCCGCGGTCCAGATTGTCGATCTGATAATTTTCCATAGCTTTTTCTTATGAAGATTAATGAATCACTCTATTTTAGCGGGTAATTTTATCGAATCAAAAGTGATAGCGGAGTTTTATTGTTGGATTATTGAAAGAGGTTCTTTTTTGTTGCTTAATCAATGCCAACAGGACGCAGGAGTATAAATAATGAAAACCGCTTACATCGCACAACAACGCCAGATCAGTTTCGTAAAATCCCATTTTTCCCGCCAGCTGGAAGAGAAGCTCGGTCTTATTGAAGTCCAGGCGCCGATCTTAAGCCGCGTGGGTGACGGGACGCAGGACAACCTGTCTGGTTGCGAAAAAGCGGTACAGGTGAAAGTGAAAACACTGCCAGACGCCCAGTTCGAAGTGGTTCATTCCCTTGCGAAGTGGAAGCGTCAAACCCTGGGACAACACGACTTCAGCGCGGGCGAAGGGCTTTACACGCACATGAAAGCTCTTCGCCCCGATGAAGACCGCCTTACTGCTATTCACTCTGTTTACGTTGACCAGTGGGACTGGGAACGCGTGATGGGTGATGGCGAACGTCATACCCGTACGCTGAAAGCGACGGTTGAAGCCATTTATGCCGGGATCAAAGAAACCGAAGCGGCGGTCAGTAAAGAGTTTGGTCTGACCCCGTTCCTGCCGGAGACGATCCAGTTTGTTCACAGCCAGGAGCTGCTGTCCCGCTTCCCGGATCTGGATGCTAAAGGCCGTGAGCGTGCGATCGCTAAAGAGCTGGGCGCCGTGTTCCTGATTGGGATCGGCGGCAAACTGTCTCATGGTCAGCGCCACGACGTTCGTGCGCCGGATTATGATGACTGGAGCAGCGAAGGCGAGAGCGGCCTGGCGGGCCTGAACGGCGATATTCTGGTGTGGAACCCGGTGCTGAAAGATGCCTTTGAACTCTCTTCCATGGGGATCCGCGTCGATGCCGAAGCCCTGCAGCGTCAGCTGGCAATCACCGGTGATGAAGATCGTCTCAAGCTGGAGTGGCACCAGGCGCTGCTGCGCGGCGAGATGCCGCAGACCATCGGCGGCGGCATTGGCCAGTCTCGTCTGACCATGTTACTGCTGCAACTCTCCCACATCGGCCAGGTTCAGTGTGGCGTATGGCCACAGCAGGTTCGTGACAGCGTGGACGCGCTGCTGTAATTAGCGTTTCCAGCGCCGCAGCAGGCGGCTACGCAACCCGGTATCAAAGCGCCAGATATGATCGAAGATGCGCATGATGCCGGGTTTTCCATGCGTGGACATCGCCACCGCGTGAAAACGATGCTGATGTTCCCGCTGCAACACCTTCACCTTACTCACCACCTCATCCGGCAACCGCTGGGCAATAAAATCCGAGATCACCACCGCGTCGGCGTCATACCACTCTCCACCCTGCATCCGCTCGATAATGGCGCGAAAACAGCTGGCGAGATCGGTCCCGCCGCGAAAGCGCTGGCTTAAGAAGCGGATCGCCTGCTCGAGGCCGTGCTGGCCCGACAACTCGTAGCCCACCACCTCGCTGGAAAACAGCATGATAAAGCAGCGCCGTCTGTCGGCGAGCGCCACGCGCATCAGCGCCAGGCAAAAGGCTTTGGCGCACTGCTCATTGAAGCCGCCCATCGAGCCGGAGGTATCCACGCAGACGATAAACGGCCCACGGGGCTGTTCGTCGAAATCCTGATGCACGGCCGGGCGCTGGCTGACCTTCTCCCGCCAGGCATCGCCGTGCAGCCGGTAGGTCAGAAGCTGCTTCTCCACCAGCCGACGGTAAAATTCATACTCCAGCTCGGTGATACCCAGGGTAGCCAGCTCGGGCGGCAGCAGGCGCAGAATATCGTCGCTCTGCTGCAGTCCATCTACCTGCTCCGGCACCGTCGCCGGCTCGCGCACCAGAGTGCGGAAGGTCTCCAGCGGGGCATCCTTTTTTGGCACCGACTTCGCCTCCCGGGAACGGCCCAGCTGTTCCGCCAGCTGCATCAGCTCCGGCTGCTGCGCCAGGAAGTCGCCATAGCGGACGATAAGCTGATAATCCCCGCGCTTAAGCTGACCGGCGCTCATATCCCACAGGCGGCCGGCGGCGTTTTCGTTCTCCACCAGCACCGGCTCCAGGGCCCCGGCTAAGGTCATGCGCTCCTGCACTTCGCTGAGCAGCTGTTCGCGCTCCTCTTCCAGCAGCTGCTGATTCAGAGAGGTGGCCTGCACCACCAGGCTCAACCGCCAGCGCTGTAAAAACAGGGTATGCAGGGCGGGCGTAAAGGTGGCGTTATCCACCACCAGCTGCCGGGCCTGGCTGGCGTACGGGGAGTGAACCCTGTCCAGCAGGGTGAGAATCTGCGGCAGCTGCACGATCAGCTGGGGCGTGGAGAGCAGTTGGCTCTGCTGATAGCACATCACCTCTTCGGTAAGCTCTGGCGGGACGCGGGTATCTTTCAGCCTTTTGCGTAAATTTTCCCGCCAGCGGGGGAGATCGTCGGTGATGGCGGTTTTAAGCCGGGGGAATTTTTCAAAAAAGATCGCCAGCTGCGGCGAGGCCAGCAGGGTCAGGATGATCTCTTCGATCATCCCCTCCTCACCGACGGCGAGCATAATGTTGAGCGTATCCAGCGTCAGCATTGACGCGCCTGTTTGATCTGCGCGCTCACATCCTGCAGGCTGGATTCAATTCGCCCCAGCCAGTCGCTGTGGATAAACAGACATTTTTGCTGCTCGCTGAAGCGGGTGTGCTGCAGGTGCCACTGGTTATCCAGCGCTTCCAGCTGCTGTTTGATCTCTTCCGGGACGCTGTCAGAGGCGGTGCCGGGTAGCGCAAGGCGCGATCCCTGCAGGCTGACGTCGCGGATCACCAGATGCAGGCTGCCGTCCACTTCCAGATTGAGCAACTGGGCAAAGCCGATGCCGTTGAGTTTGCCGCGGATCTCACCGCCTTTAGTCAGCCACTGCGACAGGGCTTCGCGCTCAATGGTGATATGAATCACCTGCATATCATGGAGCTTAAGCGGCTGCTGGAGGAGCAGCGTCAGGGTGGTCTCGTTCAGTTCGGCCGGTAATTCATAATGTGGACGCCGGGCAAACATGCCGCTCTGACGGCTGACGCGCAGGGCGGTTTTATCGCTTTGCTGCTGCTGAAGCTGCAGGCGGCGCTGGGTGATGGCTCCGAGCTGGTTCAGCATCTCCTGCTGCCCCCAGGCGTGTCCGGTCATCAATATTTCCAACTGCTGCTGCATCAGGTTCATACCGTTGGCGTCATGCCACAGGCAATCTTTCAGCAGGATCAGGTCGATAGGGGCAACCGCATCGCGACCGCTGAACAGGGCACTGGCCTGCAGCAGGCGAATGGCTTTCTTCCAGCGACGATCGGAGACGTAAGGTGCCCCCGGCAGGGCATCCAGCTGCTGGCGCAGCATAAAGACCAGGTCGAACACCGCATCTGGCAGTTTGATTTTACCGATGTCCTGCTGCCACTGCTGGTACTCCTCGTCCGTCACCTGCAAGGCGGCAGGTACCGGGTTATCGTTTTCATCCTGCTGGCTAATCAGCAGCGAGCGGAAGTTCGCTTTGTCCTGCACCTTGTCGAGCCACAGGCGGATCAGCATACGGTCATATAAGGCTTCGAGACTGCTGTCGGCTTCCGGCAGTTCGTTGGAGGCTGCCACCAGCAGGCGCATCGGGATTTTCCCCTCATGCGCGCCATTGCGGAACCGGCGTTCGTTAATGGCGGTGAGCAGGGTATTGAGGATTGCCGGGCCGGCTTTCCAGATTTCATCGAGAAAAACGATCTCCGCTTCCGGCAGATAGCCCGCCGTTAAACGTTCATAGCGTCCTTCATCTTTAAGCGCCTGGATGGAGAGCGGGCCGAACACCTCTTCTGGTGTGGAAAAGCGGGTCATCAGATACTCAAAGGCTCTGGCGTGCTGAAACGCGAATTTCAGCCGACGGGCAATCAGGCTTTTTGCGATGCCGGGCGGCCCCAGCAGAAAGACGCTTTCGCCACTCAGTGCCGCCAGTAAACAGAGGCGGATGGCGTGGCTACGTTCAAACAGTCCTTTTTCCAGCGCGCCGCTGAGACGGGAAATTCTTTCTGCTAATAAATGAGTGTGAGCCATAATTGTTTTGCATCCTTTCGCCGTAAACCCGGCTAATTGAAGCGAGTATAGACGTTTCGTTCGGGGCTGGTAATAGACTGAACTACGGTGCTATTTTCTTTGCGCTATGTTAATGACGGCGCATTTAGGGGTACGATTCTACGATTAATCGTGCATACTGTGCGCTTTTTGTGGGCCAAGGGACTAAGCACACATTTGTTATATAAACGAAAAGACTAGTCTATGAGCACTGATAATAAGCAATCATTACCCGCTATAACGCTTGCAGCGATTGGGGTTGTCTACGGTGATATCGGCACCAGCCCGCTTTATACACTTCGTGAATGTTTGTCCGGTCAGTTTGGTTTTGGCGTGGAACGCGACGCTGTTTTTGGTTTTCTGTCTCTCATTTTTTGGCTCCTTATCTTAGTGGTCTCCGTTAAATATCTCTCTTTCGTCATGCGTGCAGATAACGCTGGTGAAGGTGGGATCCTGACCCTGATGTCGCTGGCAGGACGCAATACGTCAGCCAAAATGACCTCCTTCCTGGTGATCATCGGGCTGATTGGCGGCAGCTTCTTCTATGGCGAAGTGGTGATCACGCCGGCGATCTCCGTGCTGTCGGCAATTGAAGGGCTGGAGATTATCGCGCCGCAGCTCGATGAGTGGGTGGTTCCACTGGCCATTATTGTGCTGACCCTGCTGTTTGTGATTCAGAAACACGGTACCGGGCTGGTGGGGAAACTCTTTGCGCCGATTATGCTGGCCTGGTTCCTGATCCTCGCGGTGCTGGGGTTACGCAGCATTATTGCTAACCCGGACGTGCTGCATGCGCTGAACCCGATGTGGGCGGTGCACTTCTTCCTCGAATATAAAACCGTGTCGTTTATCGCCCTGGGTGCGGTGGTGCTGTCCATCACCGGGGTAGAGGCGCTGTATGCCGATATGGGGCATTTCGGCAAACTGCCTATCCGCGTGGCCTGGTTTATTGTGGTGCTGCCGTCGCTGGTGCTGAACTACTTCGGCCAGGGCGCACTGCTGCTCAAACATCCGGAAGCGATCAAAAACCCGTTCTTCCTGCTGGCGCCGGACTGGGCGCTGGTGCCGATGCTGATCCTCGCGACGCTGGCGACCGTCATTGCCTCCCAGGCGGTGATTTCCGGCGTCTTCTCCCTGACCCGTCAGGCGGTGCGTCTGGGTTATCTCTCCCCGATGCGTATCATCCATACCTCGGAGATGGAGTCGGGCCAGATCTACATCCCGTTCATTAACTGGCTGCTCTATTTTGCGGTGGTGATTGTTATCGTCAGCTTCGAGCACTCCAGCAACCTGGCGGCAGCCTACGGTATTGCCGTGACCGGAACGATGGTGCTTACCTCCATCCTCTCCACCACGGTGGCGTACCGGAACTGGCACTGGAATAAATTCCTCGTGGGGATGATTCTGGTCGGCTTCCTCTGCATCGACGTGCCGCTGTTCTCGGCCAACCTCGACAAGATTGTCTCCGGCGGCTGGCTGCCGCTGACGCTGGGCCTGGTGATGTTCATTGTGATGACCACCTGGAAGAGCGAGCGTTTCCGCCTGTTGCGCCGGATGCATGAACACGGTAATTCTCTGGAGGCGATGATTGCCTCGCTGGAGAAATCCCCGCCGGTGCGCGTGCCGGGCACCGCGGTCTATATGTCGCGTGCCCTGAACGTCATCCCGTTTGCCCTGATGCACAACCTCAAGCATAACAAGGTGCTGCACGAGCGGGTGATCCTGCTGACGCTGCGCACCGAAGATGCGCCGTACGTGCATAACGTCCGCCGCGTGCAGATTGAGCAGCTGTCGCCCACCTTCTGGCGGGTGGTGGCCAGCTACGGCTGGCGCGAAACCCCGAACGTGGAAGAGGTGTTCCACCGCTGCGGTCTGGAAGGCCTGAGCTGTCGGATGATGGAGACCTCGTTCTTTATGTCGCACGAGTCGCTGATCATCGGCAAACGACCATGGTATCTGCGCCTGCGCGGCAAGCTCTACCTTATCCTCCAGCGTAACGCCCTGCGTGCGCCCGACCAGTTCGAAATCCCGCCTAACCGCGTGATTGAGTTAGGCACTCAGGTCGAGATTTAACTCCTGGTGCGGCCTGATGCCCTCACCCCAACCCTCTCCCACAGGGAGAGGGCGCAAACATAAAAAATGGTAACCAAAGGGTTACCGTTTTGCATTTACCTTCCCCCGCATTTCACTTAGCGAAACGTTTCGACGACGATCACAAATCTGCAACCTCATGGTGGTTTTCTGCGCATCGGTAAGATTAAACTGACGCCAGCGAAACGTTTCGCTAGTGGAGCAAGAATATGAAGAAAGGCACGGTACTCAACTCTGAAGTCTCATCGGTCATCTCCCGTCTTGGGCATACCGATACGCTGGTGGTGTGTGATGCGGGTTTACCTATTCCCCACAGCACAACGCGTATTGATCTGGCGTTAACGCAGGGCGTGCCCTCATTTATGCAGGTGCTGGACGTGGTGACAACCGAGATGCAGGTTGAAGAGGCCATTCTCGCAACGGAAATCCAACAACATAATCCGCAGCTCCACGAAACGTTGCTTGGCCATATCAAGCAACTGCAACAACACCAGGGAAACACCATAAAAATAAGCTACATAACGCACGAGCAGTTCAAGAAAAACACCGCTGACAGCCAGGCGGTTATCCGCAGCGGGGAGTGTTCCCCGTATGCGAATATCATTCTCTGTGCTGGCGTCACCTTCTGAGGCCATCATGGACGCACTCCTGCAACTGAAAGGGATCGATAAGTCGTTCCCGGGCGTCAAAGCCCTCTCCAGTGCCGCACTGAATGTTTATGCCGGGCGCGTGATGGCGCTGGTGGGTGAAAACGGTGCCGGCAAATCCACCATGATGAAAGTGCTGACAGGTATCTATCAACGCGATGCCGGTTCACTCGTCTGGCTGGGGAAAGAGACCACCTTCAATGGCCCTAAATCCTCTCAGGAAGCGGGCATCGGCATTATTCACCAGGAGCTGAACCTGATCCCGCAACTCTCCATCGCGGAGAACATCTTCCTGGGGCGTGAGTTCGTTAACCGCTTTGGCAAAATCGACTGGAAGCAGATGTATGCCGAAGCCGACAAGCTGCTGGCGAAGCTGAATCTGCGCTTCAAAAGCGATCGTCTGGTGGGCGAACTCTCCATCGGCGATCAGCAGATGGTGGAGATCGCGAAGGTTCTGAGCTTCGAATCGCGGGTTATCGTGATGGATGAGCCAACCGACGCCCTCACCGATACCGAAACCGACTCCCTGTTCCGCGTGATCCGCGAGCTGAAAGCGCAGGGGCGCGGCATCGTCTATATCTCCCACCGCATGAAAGAGATCTTCGAGATCTGCGATGACGTCACCGTCTTCCGCGACGGGCAGTTTATTGCCGAGCGTGAAGTGGCGACCCTCACCGAAGACACGCTGATTGAGATGATGGTGGGACGCAAGCTTGAAGACCAGTATCCGCGTATCGATAAGGCCCCGGGCGCTATCCGTCTGAAAGTCGATAATTTGTGCGGCCCTGGGGTGCATGACGTCAGCTTTACCCTGCGCCAGGGAGAGATCCTCGGCGTGGCCGGGCTGATGGGCGCCGGACGCACCGAGTTGATGAAGGTGCTGTATGGCGCCGCTCCACGCACCAGCGGATACGTCACCCTTGATGGTCATGAGGTTGTCACCCGTACACCGCAGGATGGCCTGGCGAACGGTATCGTCTATATCTCCGAAGACCGTAAACGCGATGGCCTGGTGCTGGGCATGTCGGTAAAAGAGAACATGTCGCTTACCGCGCTGCGCTATTTCAGCCATGGCGGCGGTACGCTGAAGCATAAAGATGAACAGCAAGCGGTCAGCGATTTTATCCGCCTCTTTAACGTCAAAACCCCGTCGATGGAACAGGCCATCGGTCTGCTCTCCGGCGGTAACCAGCAGAAAGTGGCGATTGCCCGCGGCCTGATGACCCGTCCGAAGGTGCTGATCCTCGATGAGCCCACCCGCGGCGTGGACGTTGGCGCGAAGAAAGAGATTTATCAGCTCATCAACCAGTTCAAGGCTGACGGGCTGAGCATCATTCTGGTCTCTTCCGAGATGCCAGAAGTATTAGGCATGAGCGATCGTATTATCGTCATGCATGAAGGGCATCTCGGCGGTGAATTCAGTCGCGAGCAGGCCACCCAGGAAATTCTGATGGCTGCCGCTGTGGGCAAGCTTAATCGCGTGGATCAGGAGTAAGAAGATGACTACCCAGGCTGTTTCTGGACGCCGTTATTTCACGAAGGCATGGCTGCTGGAACAAAAATCGCTGATTGCCCTGCTGGTGCTGATCGCGATTGTCTCCACCATGAGCCCGAACTTTTTTACCGTTAATAACCTGTTCAACATTCTTCAGCAGACGTCCGTCAACGCCATTATGGCGGTGGGGATGACGCTGGTGATTTTGACGTCGGGTATCGACCTGTCCGTCGGTTCCCTGCTGGCGCTCACCGGCGCGGTTGCTGCTTCGATTGTAGGGATTGAAGTCAACGCGCTGGTGGCCGTGGCAGCGGCGCTGGCGCTGGGCGCTGCGATCGGGGCTGTCACCGGGATGATTGTGGCGAAAGGTCGGGTGCAGGCGTTTATCGCCACCCTGGTGATGATGCTGCTGCTGCGCGGTGTGACCATGGTCTACACCAACGGCAGCCCGGTTAATACCGGCTTCACCGATAACGCCGATCTGTTTGGCTGGTTCGGTATCGGCCGCCCGCTGGGTATCCCGACGCCGGTCTGGATCATGGGCCTGGTGTTTCTCGCGGCGTGGTACATGCTGCATCACACCCGTCTGGGTCGCTATATCTATGCTTTGGGCGGTAACGAAGCGGCAACGCGTCTGTCCGGCATCAGCGTCAATAAAGTCAAAATTATCGTCTACTCCCTGTGCGGTCTGCTGGCTTCTCTGGCGGGCATTATCGAGGTGGCACGTCTCTCCTCTGCCCAGCCAACGGCGGGTACCGGTTATGAGCTGGATGCCATCGCTGCGGTGGTGCTCGGCGGCACCAGCCTGGCAGGGGGTAAAGGTCGTATCGTGGGGACGCTGATCGGTGCGCTGATCCTCGGCTTCCTGAACAATGGTTTGAATTTGTTAGGTGTTTCTTCCTATTACCAGATGATCGTCAAAGCGGTAGTGATTTTGCTGGCGGTACTGGTAGACAACAAAAAACAGTAACTGACGACACTACAGGACATCTTTGATATGAACATGAAAAAACTGGCTACCCTGGTTTCTGCTGTCGCGCTGAGCGCAACTGTCAGTGCAAACGCCATGGCGAAAGATACCATCGCGCTGGTGGTTTCTACTCTGAACAACCCGTTCTTCGTCTCCCTGAAGGATGGCGCGCAGAAAGAAGCCGACAAACTGGGCTACAACCTGGTGATTCTGGACTCCCAGAACAACCCGGCGAAAGAGCTGGCTAACGTGCAGGACTTAACCGTTCGCGGCACCAAAATCCTGCTGATCAACCCGACCGATTCCGATGCAGTAGGTAACGCCGTGAAGATGGCTAACCAGGCTAACATCCCGGTGATCACCCTGGACCGTCAGGCGTCTAAAGGTGAAGTGGTCAGCCACATTGCCTCTGATAACGTGCTGGGCGGCAAAATCGCCGGTGACTACATTGCGAAGAAAGCGGGTGAAGGCGCCAAAGTTATCGAACTGCAGGGCATCGCCGGGACTTCCGCAGCGCGTGAGCGTGGCGAAGGCTTCCAGCAGGCCGTTGCAGCCCACAAATTCAACGTGCTGGCCAGCCAGCCGGCCGACTTCGACCGTACTAAAGGTCTGAACGTTATGCAGAACCTGCTGACCGCTCACCCGGACGTTAAAGCCGTATTCGCACAAAACGACGAAATGGCGCTGGGCGCGCTGCGTGCCCTGCAGACCGCAGGCAAAACGGATGTGATGGTTGTCGGATTTGACGGCACGCCGGATGGTGAAAAAGCGGTAAACGATGGCAAACTGGCTGCGACCATTGCTCAGCTTCCGGAGCAGATCGGCGCGACCGGCGTGCAGACTGCTGACAAAGTGCTGAAGGGCGAGAAAGTTCAGGCTAAATACCCTGTTGACCTGAAACTGGTCATCAAGCAGTAATATGCGATTCAGGCAGCTCCCTGCAGCCTGAGGGACAACATATAAAGAAAAGCGTGGCATACGCCACCGGGTAATACCGGTGGCGATCTCAGATGGACACCTCAATGATGAAAACCGCAGGTAAGCTCGTCGTCCTTGGCAGTATTAATGCCGATCACATTCTCAACCTTGACGCTTTCCCGACGCCGGGCGAGACCGTAACGGGCAATCGCTATCAGGTCGCCTTTGGCGGCAAGGGCGCAAACCAGGCGGTCGCTGCCGGACGCAGTGGGGCGAACATCGCCTTTATCGCCTGTACCGGCGATGACGATACCGGTGAGCGCGTGCGCACACAGCTGGCAAGCGACAACATCGATATTACGCCGGTCAGCGTGGTGGAAGGCGAATCAACCGGCGTGGCGCTGATTTTTGTCAACGCGGAAGGTGAGAATGTCATCGGTATTCATGCGGGTGCGAATGCAGCGCTGACGACAGAACGCGTGGCGGCGCAACAGGCGCGTATCGCTGATGCAGACGCTCTGCTGATGCAGCTGGAATCGCCGGTTGAAAGCGTGCTGGCAGCGGCGCAAATTGCTCATGAAAATCATACCACTGTCGTACTTAATCCCGCGCCTGCCCGTGTATTATCAGACGAGTTGCTGGCGCTGGTGGATATCATCACCCCTAACGAAACCGAAGCCGAAAAGCTAACGGGTATTCGCGTTGAAAACGATGACGATGCGGCGCGGGCGGCGCAAGCCCTGCACCAGAAAGGCATCAGTACGGTCATCATTACCCTTGGCAGCCGTGGCGTATGGGCCAGCGTCGAGGGAGAAGGTCGTCGCGTTCCCGGCTTTAAGGTGAAAGCGGTGGATACCATCGCGGCGGGTGATACCTTTAATGGTGCGCTGGTCACGGCGCTGCTGGAAGGTGAGCCGCTGGATACCGCGATCCGTTTTGCCCATGCGGCGGCGGCCATTGCGGTAACGCGTGCGGGTGCACAGCCTTCTGTACCATGGCGCAATGAGATCGATGAATTTTTAAGTCAGCAGAGGTAGCGTTTGGCCACAATGAAAGATGTCGCTCGCGTGGCGGGCGTCTCTACGTCGACGGTCTCCCATGTCATTAATAACGATCGCTTCGTCAGCGAAGCGATCCGGGAGAAGGTCGAAGCCGCAGTTAAATCCCTCAATTATGCGCCTTCCGCTCTGGCGCGCAGTCTGAAGCTCAACCAGACCCGCACCATCGGCATGCTGATCACCGCCAGTACCAACCCTTTTTACTCTGAGCTGGTGCGCGGCGTGGAGCGTAGCTGCTTTGAGCGCGGCTACAGCCTGGTGCTCTGCAATACCGAAGGCGACGAGCAGCGCATGAACCGTAATCTGGAGACGCTGATGCAAAAGCGCGTCGACGGGTTACTACTGCTCTGTACCGAAACGCATCAACCCTCCCCCGAGATTATGCAGCGCTACCCTTCCGTTCCCACGGTCATGATGGACTGGGCGCCGTTCGACGGTACCAGTGACCTGATTCAGGATAACTCGCTACTGGGCGGGGACATGGCGACTCAGCATCTGATTGATAAAGGCCATACCCGCATCGCCTGCATTACCGGACCGCTGGATAAAACCCCTGCCCGCCTGCGGCTGGAGGGTTTTCTGGTCGCCATGGATCGTGCCGGTCTGCCGGTGCCGGACGGGTATCAAATTACCGGCGACTTTGAATTCAGCGGCGGGTTTGAGGCGATGCAGTCTTTGCTGGCGCAGAAAGATCGCCCGCAGGCGGTCTTTATTGGTAATGATGCGATGGCCGTGGGGGCTTATCAGGCACTCTATCAGGCGGGACTCCGTGTCCCGGACGATATCGCCGTGGTGGGGTATGACGATATCGAACTGGCGCAGTATATGACGCCGCCGCTCACCACCATTCATCAGCCAAAGGATGAACTGGGCGAGCTGGCGATTGACGTGCTAATTCATCGTATCGCCCAGCCCGGGCTGCAACCGCAGAAGCTGCAGCTTACTCCTGTTCTGATGGAACGCGGGTCGGTTTAGGTTTGTGCCGTTCTTTAATCAGGTTACGACCGTCTTTCGGTTTTAGCAGCATAAAGACCAGGGCAGAGATCACCGTCAGCACGCCCATGGTGATAAAGGTGGAGTGGAACTGTTCGACAGTGTTGTTGCTGTCGAACCCTTCGTAAAAACGCAGCACTGCCGCACTGACCGCAACCCCCAGACTGATCGACAGCTGCTGCGTGACCGCCAGCATGCTGTTGCCGCCGCTGGCGTTCTCATCGCTGAGATCGGCAAGGGTAATGGTGTTCATCGAGGTGAACTGGATGGACATCGCCATCCCCAGTATAAATAGCGGCAGGATCAGCATCCACACCGGTAACTCTGCCGACTGCAGTGAAAATTGCGCAATCATCACGCCGATAAACACCGTCACCCCGACCAGCGTCCGGCGGTATCCCAGTCGGCGTAACAGCTGGGTCACGCCGGATTTAGCCAGAATCGATCCCACCGCCGTGGGCGCCATCATGCAGCCCGCAATCAGCGCCGGATAACCAAACCCGACCTGCAGCATCAGCGGCATCAGGAAGGGAATACAGCCGGTGCCCAGCCGTGAGGCGATGTTTCCGGCAATGCCCACCGAGAAGGTGCGCGTGTTAAACAGCGAGAGTGAAATCAGAGGTGTAGGATGGCGACGCGCATGACGTATATAAAGAAGGAAAAGAAGAATGCCGCTGAAGATGATAGATACGGCCAGCCAGGTCGCCACCACTTTCTCGCCGAACAACTCCATGCCGCTGGAAAACAGCACCAGGCTCAGGCCAAACAGGAAGAACCCGCCCATATCGAATTTGCGCCGCGGGGTAGTGAAGTTGGGCATAAATTTGCGGGCATAGAAAATACCGGCGATACCAATCGGAATATTAATAAGGAATATCCAGTGCCAGCTGGCCCAGGTGACCAGTACGCCCCCCAGTACTGGCCCAAGGATCGGCCCGACCAGGCCCGGCATGGTGACAAAGTTAAGCACCGGCAACAGCTCGCTGCGCGGATAGGCCCTTAGCAGCGCCAGGCGCGCGACCGGCATCATCATCGCGCCGCCAATGCCCTGAATCACCCGGAATATAACCAGCTCACCCAGTGAACTGGAGAGTGCGCAGGCCAGTGAACCCAGCGTAAACAAAGTCACCGCCAGCATAAAGACACGCCGGGTGCCGAAGCGATCGGCCAGCCAGCCGCTCACCGGGATCAGCATCGCAACGGTCAGGGTATAACTGATGATGGCTGACTGCATGGCCAGCGGGGAACGATTCAGGCTTTCGGCAATCGCCGGAAGCGCGGTGTTGAGGATGGTGGCGTCCAGCGCCTGCATAAAGAAAGCCATTGCCGCGATCCATGGCAAACCCGCCATGCTGCGTGCTTTTTTTACTGTCATTCGAATTCCTGTTGTTTGTTGCTACCGTGCTGGTGTGGCAAGCAGTGTCTGGCTGGCCGTCATGGCGCGAAGCCCATCGCTATCCTGAATGGCATCAACGATAGCCTGGTGTAAATCCAGCTTCACCACCTCGTCCTGAGTAATAGACGTAAAGTAGGTGTGATAAACAGAGTGAAAGAGCGAGGCAAAAGAGGTCAGGAAGGGATTACCGCTCATCTCATAGATATGCTCATGCCAGGCCATATCCACTTCTATCCAGCGTTCCCGGTTAAAGTGCTTTTTCAGATGCACCATCTCATCCATCAGGGTATTTAACCGCGCTTTTTGCTCTGCCGTGCCGATCGTGGCGGCCAGCAGGCAGGCCTGCGGCTCCAGACTGCTGCGCATGACCAGGAAATGATCGATGACCTGATGGAAGTTATCTTCCGTCATCCACCATGAGAGCAACTCCTGATCGAGGAAGTTCCAGTTGCTCTGAGGCATCACGCGCGTACCGATACGCGGGCGGGGAAGCACCATCCCTTTCGCGGTTAAGGTTTTCACGGCTTCGCGCACGGCGGTTCGGCTCACGCCAAACTGCTCACCCAGTTCCAGTTCGCCCGGCAGAATGCTACCTGGCAGATATTCACCCGCCAGGATCCGCTGTGCCAGTTTTTCTGCCAGCACATAGGAGAGGTTTTTTTGTGCTGCCAGCTGTTGCGCGCTCAAAGGCATAACGCATATTCCTTGATTCTTAATGCTAGTAAGTATGCCATCTGCAGGATAGTTGTGGTTGGTAAAACGACAATTAGCGCAATTTCTGGCTAAAAGACGGGTCTTTTGGTGAAAAAAAGCACGGTTGATTATTTTTTTTAAATTTACTCTTGTCACTGCCGAAGAACTCCCTATAATGCGCCTCCACTGCCACGGAACAACGGCCAGCAAGCCGCCCGGTCCGCCGGGCACAGCGTGAAATTAGCGCTTGACTCTGAAAGAGGCAACCGTATTATTCGGGACCTCGCAAC